>NZ_JAUHHF010000009.1 GCF_030410395.1 Zwartia panacis | reverse complement strand
TTTGGCTGAGATGTTTGTAGCTCATAAGGTGACTTTGACTTGGCGGTCTGGAAATCTGAGATGCTAGAACACTCTCAGCCAACCCGCCCAATTAATCAAAGTTGCACTTCGTACTTGAAACCACCTTTTCTTTAAATGTAACTAATTTCATAAAATACGATTATGTATAGTTTGGTTACAATTATCTCAGTTATACTTAGTTGCGTAATTGGTTGCAACGAAGGTGTACGCGCGTACTCCAAAACTTTACTTAACAAATGTGCGCCCGGGGGTGACAAGGCATGAAAATTGAATTCATTGGACCAGCCGTCCGGGCCGAGGATGACGGCGTATTGTTCTTGGCGCATGTCGATGGACGCAAGATCCAGTGTCATTTCACTTTCGAGGCGCTCGAGGATATTGATCCGGATAGCCTTCAAGAAGATCCTCTCGCGCAGTTCGACGCACACAAGCTCAAATTGCTATCCATTGCGGAAGACAAGTTACTAAAAGGCATGGCGATCGCAGACCGTCTGAGTGTTTACACCAGCGACTTGCGTCTGGATTGATCACGCTGGCGGCCATGAAAACGAAGATTCACAAGTTATGTTGGGTCGTTGCCCTGATCGGTGCCTGTCTGACGGCGACTGCGCGTGCGGATGTGTTGTCCGAGGTCAGGAAAAGCGGTGAGCTCAAGGTATGTATCTGGCCCGAATATTTCGGTATCAGCTATCAAAATCCCAAGACACGCAGTTTGCAGGGCATCGATATTGATATGTCTGCAGCCTTCGCTGCCTATTTGAGTGTCAAACTTAAGTACGTACTGACAAATTTTGCCAAGGTGATGCAAGATGTCGAGTCAGGGGTCTGTGACATCGCGATGATGGGTGTGGGTGTGACGCCTGATCGTCAGAAGTTGGTGGATTTTTCGGCGCCGTATTTACGCAGCGATATTATGTTCGTCACGACAAGATCGAACAAAGTCATTCATAAAATAGATGACATCGATCAGCCAGGGATTGTGATCGCGGTGCAAAAGGGCACCTTGATGGAAAATTTTCTCGCTAAAAATCTCAAACATGCCAAGCTGAAAGTCACCACTGCTCCAGGCGAGCGCGAAAAAGAGGTCGAGTTGGGTCGTGCGGATGCGTTTGCGACAGATTTTCCTTACAGTCAGCGCATGTTACTCAACACCGATTGGGCACGTGTGATCGCGCCCACCAAGCCCTGGGAATTGACCGATTATGCGTATGCGGTCAAAAAGGGTGAAGCGAAATGGCTGGCGGAAATCAACGCTTTCCTGAGTAAAGCAAAATCAGATGGTAGTCTCGAAGCTGCTGCCAAACGAAATAATCTGCTGCCGATCCTCGTCAAGGATTAAACGTTGGAACCCAACCAGACACTAGCTCTTCGGCCGCGTGTCGCACGAAATCTATTTCTGCTGGTTTGGTTGACACTGCTTTTACTGTTGTTGAGTTTTTACCTGTATGCCGGGCATCGCGCCGAAGTTGCTTTCGAGCGCAACCTGATCCATTCCTCGACCACTAAAGCACTTGTGCTTGACGATCATATCGATCGTTCGTTTGCAGGAGTCTTTAGCAAACTTGTCCTGGTGCAAGCCCTCTCGGAGGTTTTGCCAGGTAACCCTGCAAGCATAGACCCCGGTGAATTAACCAAACTGATAGACGAAGACCGCTCGGTGCGGAGCTTATCTTTGCTGGATCGTCAGGGAAAAGTCCTCGCGAGTTCAAACCCGGAAAACATTGGACTGGCTGTACGCGAGTCGATATTCGGTTTCAATATTGATCAAGCTGCTGCGGTGGATGTGCCTGCGCCGCTTTTGTCTCCCGTCCAGCCTTATCGGGACATCTATGATCTCGTCTCGCAAAAGCCCTCTACGACACAAAAACTGATGCTTGCTTCGCTTGCGTTCAAAAAAGAGGGTCAAGCCATGATCTGGGTGGCAACGGTCAACCTTGGACTCTTTGAAAACTTGTGGGAACGCCTCGGGCACCACGAGGATACTGAGATCGCATTGCTGGATTACAAGGGTAAGGTGTTGTTATCCCATCATTCGCAAGAAATCGATCAGGAAAAGTTAGCCGCCGAGTTGTTGTCGCGTGTTGAAAACAGGCAAATTGGTTATTTTAATTTTGGAAAAAATAATCAGTTTCTGGTGGTTTATCGCGCGACGAGTCAGCATCCAAAGATATTTGTCACGATTTCGAATCGCCAAGTCCTGAGTGCGCCTTTGATTGAGGAGAAAAAAGAGCTACTCCAGATTACGCTTGCATTGGCGGGAGCGTTTTCGATTTTGTTCTGGTTTATCTACAGTTGGTATCGACGCTATGAAAAAGCGGTCACCTACTCAAATAATTTGTTGAGAGGAATTACCGCGCACGTGATGATGACGCGCTCAGATCTCGAGGGTTCGATCATCGAGGCCAATGAGCCGTTCTTAACAGTGACAGGCTATACCCT
Source organism: Zwartia panacis (assembly GCF_030410395.1). GTDB lineage: Bacteria > Pseudomonadota > Gammaproteobacteria > Burkholderiales > Burkholderiaceae_B > Zwartia > Zwartia panacis. Next base: position 120,267 of record NZ_JAUHHF010000009.1, on the reverse strand, counting down.
TGAAGAAGTCCTTGGTAAGAATCACCGTATTTTCAATAGTCATATGCAATCCGCCGAGTTTTATCAAGGACTCTGGAGCACCATCACAAGGGGAGAAATCTGGAAGGGTACGTTTCGTAATAAAACCAAAAGCGGTCATCTGATCTGGGTCAATGCGACGATCATTCCCTATCGTGATCAGTGGGGCAAGGTTTTGCACTACACGGCGTTGTATAGCGACATCACCAAAGCGATCGAGATTTCCGAGCGTTTCGAGCGTGAGCGTAAACAGCGCGAATCCTTGGAGCGCATAAACAGTGCTTTACGTACTGATCTCAACCTGGACCCACTCACGCATCTTGCCAATCGCCGCGGACTTGATCAGTTTCTCGAGCAGTTACAGTGTCAGCCTGATGTGGCTGATGCGCCTATTTCGGTCTTGATGTTGGATTTGGATCATTTCAAATTCGTGAATGACACCTGGGGACATGAGGTTGGAGACGAAGTGCTCAAGGAGCTTGCGCGACGCTGGCTTGAACAAATCAGATCCTCGGATATGCTTGTGCGCATCGGTGGCGAGGAGTTTGTCGCCGTACTTGGAAGAACCAATCAAAAGAGCGCCGTGATTGTGGCTGAAAAAATCAGAGTGGCAACCGAGTCTATGCCTGTCACGCTCAAACGGGAAAGCGGTATCTTGACCGTACCGATTACGGTAAGCGTGGGCATTGCGACAGCACCTAAGATGACAGGCACCGATTTCAAACAACTCTATCGCGTTGCTGATGAAGCCCTGTATGAGGCCAAACGCTCTGGACGTAACTGCGTGCGTAGTCGAAGCACCTAGAGGTTAGGTCCACTTCTGGTTGAGTCCACTTCTGGCTGAGTCCATTTCTGGCTGAGTCCATTTCTGGCTGAGTCTTGTTCTAAGGGCTCTATATATTCGTCAAGCTTGAGTATCTCTGCCAGTGGTATCGCTTTTGAAAACAAGTAACCTTGACCGAGGCGACAGCCATTATTAAGCAGTTCCTCACGCTGGTATTCGGTCTCAACGCCTTCTGCGATGATTTCAAGGCTGAGAGACGAGCCTAGCGCAATGATACTTTTGACGATTTTCTGATTGGCACGATCTTCGATATCACGCACAAAGGAACGATCGATTTTGAGCTTTTGGAAAGGCAAATTGCCCAGTCGTGACAAGGATGAATAACCCTTGCCAAAGTCATCAATCGCCAATTTCAAACCCATGCCTATGAGCATTTGCAATTGGATGTGAAGCTGGATTGACTGTGTATTGTGGGAGAGTTCGGACTCGGTGAGCTCCAGAACAATCCCGTCCAGACAATCATCATTGACCTCCAGACGATCGGAGAAAAAGGTCGTGATTTCACGTTTGACGAAAAAATGCGGGGAGATGTTGACCGCAATCGAGGCATGTGCAAAGCGGGCATGGATTTTTGGTTTGTCAGCTAACACCCTGTCCAGAATTGCAACCGTCACAGCGTTGATCAGGTTGGTTTGCTCAGCAATCGAGATAAACTCTTCGGGAGACATAGGACCTAGCTCAGAGTCCGTCCATCTGGCCAGCGCTTCAAATCCGATGATCCGACCTGTGGCAAGATCAACGCAGGGCTGATAGTGAGGCACAATCAGTCCACGTTTGAGTGCGTCGGTAAGTTTTTCATGAACGGTGTTCAGACGTTGGGCGCGGGCCTGAATATGCTTGCTGTACCAGACAAGTTGCGAGCGTCCAGTCTCTTTGGCGACACGCAGCGCCATGTCCGCGGCTGTCAGTAATCCATTCAAGTCTTGGGCGTCTGCAGGGTAGCTTGCTGCGCCCGCACTAAAGCTCGTCTGGATCAGTCGAGGCTCACTGATCCCTGCATCGAGTGTAAAAGCGTGTGACATTTGCCGCAGGTCCCTGACAAGGAAAGGCATGTTCTGGGTGTTTTGTATCAGCGCGATAAACTCGTCACCTGAACGACGGCAAAGAAAAGTCCCTGGGGGCAAACTCGTATCAAGATATTCGCTGAGTTTAGTGATGGCTAGATCACCCTCTTCGTGTCCATACTTGTCGTTGATCATCTTGAGGTTATCAAGATCGATGAAAAGCAGCGTGCAAGAAAAGTTTTTATCGGGATGATCAAATAAAGGCGTGATGTGATCGACGAACGCTCGATAATTGGGCAGTCCGGTCAGTTGATCGTTGTAACTCAGTTCGCGTAATTGGCTTTCAGCTTGTTTGATCGGGCTAATGTCAGAGAATAGGGCGACATTGCCCAAGTTTTTCCCATTCTCGGCACGTAGCCTAGATGCGGACAGCATGACAGGAATGAGTTGGCCGCGGGCATCTTTGAAATATGTTTCCCCTCTCCACTCACCGGTTCGTTCAATACTTTGGGCAATATGACTTTGGGATGATCCGTCGCTGATGGGCGCATTGTTCACATCTCTGTAGAGCATGCCGGATTGCTGTCCCAGAAGGTTCTCCTTCTGATGGCCTGTCATTTTGAGAAGAGCTGGATTCACATCAATGATGTGACCTTCCATATCGGTGACCATGATGGCCTCGGCGGCATGATCAAAAATTCTCGAAAACGTTAAAAGCTGTTTGTTGAGCGACTGTTGTGAACTCAGAATTTGCTGCAAAGACTGAAAAAGGGAGGATATTTCATCGTTATGACCATCGCTTTCAATGTTTACTTCTTTGCCTGCGACAATCTCTCTTGCGCGTTCGAGCAGAGAGTTCAGTCGCATCGTCGTCGATCGTGCAAACGAGATAGACCATTTTTTGAGTTGATGCAGCAATAACCAACCAGCCGAGAGCATCAAAAGAAAACCAGATACGATGATCAGGAATGAGTAGAGGGCGGATTGCTCGACTGTGACATTGAGTTCAATCTTTTGGTTTGGACTGTTCACCGTGAAATCAATATGAGCGTGCTGCAGCCAGAAGTCCTCTCTGGATGGCGTGGATGGCATGTTCTGGGTGCCAAGGTGGACGGCAACGTCTGGCGGCAATCCCAGTGTTTCGACAAGCTTACTCAGGTCAAAACTGATCAGTAAAAATCCAAGAGGCGAATCTGAAAAAGGAGCATTGACCACGACGGTCGTAAAAAGAGTGCTTTGATGCCGATCGAGGGTCTGCATCGCATAGCGGGGCTGACTCGATTGCACTGTTTCCTGGATGACTGCTTGGACCTTAGGGTTTTCTAATGAAATTGTGCGACTGTCGATCACAGGGCGACCGCGGTAATCCAGAAGTTCTATTTTATGGATCACACTTTGGTTGATTTTCAGTAGCAGTGGTTCCAGGTAGGCTTCTCGTCCAGTTGAGTCAGTCAGCGCAGTCCACAATAGTGAAGATCCCGCCAGAGCAGTCGCATCCCGGATTGTTCCCGAAACCTCAGTACTCACCTTGGTTTTGACCAGTTCTTGTGCGTGTTCGAGTTTATTGACACGGTAAATATACAAGCTCACGATCGCGATCGTGAGAATTGTCAATGCCATGAACGACAGGGACCAACCGACAATTCGAATCAGTTTGTTTTCTATCTGTTCTTGCAGAGAATATTTGATTCGTGTCATCTTAGGGCAACGGTACAAGACCACCCTCAGGTGTGAGTTTGACGAAAATCACGGAGGAGGCGTCGAGTGCGTCATGTCGAGTGGACGTAAATGCAGGCGCGTATTTTTTAATCGCTCCATCGTAGGTCGGAAGTTTCTCGAGCGCTGCGCGTACGTCCTCGCCACGCGTGCTTTGCGCGATATCCACCGCAAGTGCGACCAGACGCGCCGCATCATAGGCTTGTGCAATGCCAACCGGACTCGGGATATCTGCGACATTTTTATAACCGCCCGCCTTCATTGCGGCGTTGGCGAGTTTGACCGCTAATGGTCTCGTGTTGTTGACAAAAGTGAAAGTCTGGATCACCTCAAAGCGGACCTCGTTGAGGTCTTGCCCGACTAGCTCATGGAGAATGCCGCCTACGGTGCCCCAGTGGGCAATAACCGGCAAGCGTTCACTCTTTGGACGCCGGGCGATTTCCTTGATCAGGATGGCAGCTTCGCGCTCATTACCAACAAATAGCAACGCGCGGGCTTCGTTTTTCAAGCATTGGGCATACGATGCCTCGAAACTGCTGTCACCCCAGTTGTACCAGCGGATCACAGGTACGGCCAATCCCAGGTCGGCTGCCTGATTTTTGATCACGGCGTCTGACGAGCGGCCCCAGGCGGTGTTGGGCAAAATTGCGCAAGCAGTCGATACTTTTAATTGCGTAACGATGCGCTTGATCATCGCAGTGACACCCCAGCTGTCTTTGAGGGACACTCTGAAAGCGTAAGAGGGGTCGTAACCGCTATCAGTAATTTGATCGGCGGAGCCCCAGACGCTGATGATCGGCATGCGCAATCGGTGGGCTTCTTTGAGGGACTCAACTGTAATGGGGCTGTACTTACCACCAAAGACAGTCACCATATCTTTTTGTTGAGCCAGTTCAATGAAATTGTCTTTGCCGCGGGCGGTGACACCTTTGTTATCCGTGGTGAGCAACTTCAGCGGCCGACCACCCAGTACGCCACCGTTGGCATTGATGTCTTCGATCGCCTGACGCAAACCAAATTCAATCGCACCGGCTGCAGTATTGGTTTTTTGACCATATGCGCCATCGAAACCCAGATACACGGGTGGGGCGTCTTCACGCGTGGTGGACTGGGCTGATGCGTGAGAAACAAAAACAAACGCATTCAGGAGCGCCGCACACACCAATAAGCTTGCGTGGCTTGCAAGCAGTTTGAGCCCGGTTCTTTTTTTAAAAGGAAGGGTTGGATCACGCATCAGAACGTATGACGGTATTTTGTCTTTGGACACATATGGAAAGAATCGATAGTCTTGTAAATCATGTTAACTTGAATTTGACGCCAAAATTCGGAGAATTGCCTGATGTTTGAACGGTTTATCAAGGGTCGCTCATTAGAGCTGGCCAAAAAGACAGCCTTGCATCTTCTCTCAGAGAAAGGCGAAACCAATGCTCAAAGTATGGCAACCAAGTTACTGGAGACTTTTCATTCACTGGATCGCGCGGATCAACTCAGTTTTTTTGAGTTTATGGCGGCAAGTTTTAGTCCCGACCCCCGTGCCGTACTGGCGGCTGCCCAGCGATATGCGGATAAACCCGACCATACGAGTCTGAGCAATTTGTTTCGGACGGTTGAACCTGCCCGCCAAGAGTTGCTGAGGCGTCTGAATCGCGGGGTAGGGGGAACCCATGCCATCGTCCAGATGCGCGAACGTTTACTGGGTCACTTGAAAGCGCATCCCGGACTCAAGTCCGTTGATTCGGATATTCAGCATGTTTTTAGCTCCTGGTTTAATCCCGGATTTCTTGAATTGCACGAGATCACCTGGTCTTCACCCGCGATCCTGCTCGAAAAAATCATCAAACACGAGTCAGTTCATGCCATCGATGGCTGGGACGATCTGCGCAGACGATTGCAACCAGACCGCCGGTGTTTTGCGTTTTTTCATCCACAGTTACCCGGCGAACCGCTGATTTTTGTCGAGGTTGCCCTGGTTCCCGCGATCGCGCGGGAGGTTGGATCATTGCTCGATAAAAAAGCAGAGCCACTTGAGCCTAAAAAGTTTAAAACCGCAATTTTTTACTCAATCAGCAACTGTCAGCCTGGTCTCAAAGGCGTGTCGCTCGGAAACTTCCTGATCAAGCGGGTCGCGGAAAAAATTCAGCAAGAAATTCCCTCGGTCAAAACATTCTGTACGCTTTCGCCCATTCCGGGCTTTACCAAATGGCTGGACTCCGGTGTCAACGCTGAGCAATATGACCTGACGCCTGCCAAGCGCGCGAAAGTCGCTGATTCCTTCAAACTACTGCGTGCAAAAGGCCAACCATGGGCCAAGACACTTGCCGCGGGTTGGTCCAGCTTGAATGCGAACGAGGAGGAAAAAGCTGCACTTATGCGTTTGTGTTTTATTTACCTGACGCAAGAAACTTGCAACAAAGAGGGTGACGCCGTGGCAAAGTTCCATCTCTCCAACGGCGCCCAGCTCTACAACATCAATTGGGCGGCAGATTTATCGAAAAAGGGCGTGGCCCAGTCCAGCAGCCTGATGGTCAACTACCTCTACGAATTAGATTCAGTCGAAAATAATCATGAGGCTTTTGTGAACAAAAACGTGATTTTTGCCAAGAGCTTGGAAAAGCTGGTTTAGGACTTTGCGTCAAGGTTCAAAAGCTTTCTGAGAGCGGGTAGCATGTCTCTCGCTGCTTTTTCGCCCGCCTCAATGGCATGACCGCCCCGATGAAAATCCATCGCGGCGATGTCGGCCAAATCCGGGCGAATCATCAAATCCGCGGGTTCGTGCGCAAGCCTGCCTTCAGAAATTTGAAGTTGCATGATGTTTAGGCTTGTCGTGAGCACATCGAGCATCGAGGGTAGGTCAGAACCATTTCCTGCGCTCTGTGGGTTTCTGCTAGTGGGTCTGAATCTACCAAGAATGGCTTCCACTACATTGCTGGTGAGCGAAGGTGTGCTCACAGACTGTGCCGGGTGTTCATTGCCATCCCCCGAAATCCGGCTTCGTCTGCCGACCAGATTCCAGTTCAAATCCACCGCGATGACGATTTGCGCACCCATCGCCCTGCATAGGGAGACCGGGATGGGATTGACGAGACCGCCATCGACCAGTAGGCGTCCGTCCTTCATTTGCGGAGTAAATAAGCCAGGCAGGGCGATCGATGCTCGCACGGCCTCGATGACCTTTCCTTCTTTTAACCAAACTTCATTGCCGTTGGCGAGGTCCGTCGCAACGCAGGCAAATTTCTTTGCAAGATGTTCGATGCCCTGATCATTGAATTGCTTGTTGAAAAAGTCGACCAATTTGCTGCCTTCGATCAGACCCCCACCCATCCTCAGATCGATCAGGTTGATCACGGCTTGCCAGTCTAGTGTGTTGACCCAGTTGTGCATGCGTTCGAGCTGACCCGCTGCGTAAGCGGCACCGACGAGCGCTCCGATCGATGTGCCACACACAATCTGGGCAGAGATACCGGCGCGCTCAAGTTCGCGCAGCACGCCGATATGTGCCCAACCTCTTGCCGCGCCGCTACCGAGCGCCAGACCTATCGAAGGCATAGATGTTGTCAAAATGAGTCCGTTTAAAAAAACCATAAACATCATAAGGATAACCGCATCAACCTAGGGTTAATCGGTAGTCGTTCAGCACGCTTATGGGTATAAACTAACAATTCAGGAAAGCTGATAGTGCTTTCAAATCAAATTGAGCAAGGAGTTAAAAGTGGTAAATAAACTCATTCGTCATGTCGGATTCGCCCTGGGTGTGTTGGCTGTCGCAGCCTCCCCGATTGCATCCGCACAACAATGGCCGACCAAGCCAGTGACTTTTGTTTCCCCGTTCCCTCCAGGCGGCTCTGTTGATCCGCTTGCTCGTTTGTTCGCTGCCAAACTGTCCGAAGCGTTGGGCCAGCAGTTCATCGTTGAGAACCGTACGGGCGCCTCGGGTTCAATTGGAACAGGTTATGTCGCGAAAGCGCCTGCGGATGGCTACACGTTTGTGTTCGTCTTTGACACGCATGCGACCAACCCCTATTTGTTGCCCAAGATGACGTACGACACCATCAAGGACTTGACACCCGTCATGCTGGTGGGGACTGCTCCGATGGCGTTTGCGACATCTCCTTCCAAGCCCTACAAAACCTTCACTGACTACGTCAACGCCGCCAAAGCTAAACCCGACACGCTGAGCTATGGTTCAGTCGGTAGCGGCAGCCTAGGCCATCTGGCGATGACGTTGCTCCAGAAAGACGGCAGCTTTAAGGTTGTGCACGTCCCCTACAAAGGTGGCGGTCCAATGTCTATCGACATCATGGGCAGCCAGATCGATGGCGGTATCGGCTCCATCGCTGTGCTGGGCAACCACATCCGCAGTGGCAAGATGCGTGCTTTGGCTGTGACGAGCGAGACCCGGGCTCCTTCGTTGCCAGACGTCCCCACCATGGCAGAGCAGGGATTCAAGGGCTTTTCCGCTGAAGCCTGGTGGGCGGTTTACGCGCCTGCCGGTACTCCCAAGGCAATTATTGACAAGCTGAATGCTGAAATGGTCAAAATTACCAAGCAGCCAGATGTTTACAAACAGTTGACCGAGACACAGGGCATGAACCTCAAGGCCAGTACACCAGAAGCGCTGGCTGCCTTTACCCAGTCCGAAATGGATCGCTGGTCCAAGGTGATCAAGGAAAACAACATCAAACCTGACTGATCTTCAGCGGTGATGATGCGATTGCAAACGCCCCTTTTGGGGCGTTTTTTCATCGCGCGATGGTTCTCGCCATTTCGAGAAAATAATGAAGAGATAGCGTTTTTTTTCCAGAAATTTTGGCTTGATCGTCCCAAGCTCTGAGTTTCAAAGCGTCATCTGAATATGGGCTTTCAATGAAATCATTCAGCTGGGTCGAATTCAATGCACCGCCTTGAAGTGACAAACTGCGCCTGGAGTCTTCAGACAGTTTTTCATAATACATGCTGTCCAATGCGCAAAGCGCTCTTTTGGCGTCTACATGCATGCGTATGGGTAGGCAGACACTAGGGGGGAATAAGTCTTTTAGGAAATGAGCCGCAAAATATTGGTGCTGGTCATCTATGCCTCTCATGCTTGGGGTGTCGCCCCTAAGGTTTAATAAATGACCAATATCATGCAGAAGCGCTGCGGTGATAAGTTCGACGGAGGACTCAGCCTCTAGTGCCAACATCGCGGTCTGTAAAGAATGCTCCAGTTGGGTCACGGCCTCGCCCGCATATTGAATGTGGCCTGACTCATGAAAGAGCCTTTCTATTGTCTTCATTCGGCTGACTCGTAATGTGACTTTAACCGTAGCGTATCGATTTCCTTGAGAATTTTGGGTAAATCAGCAACGGTATCAATTAGAAAATTGGGTTTCCCTTTTGAAAGTTTCTCGGATACTTGAGTCCGGATCAAATTTTTTTCATCTTCATTTAGACTGTGCCATTCTTCGTGCGTCAGGCCGACTTCGTTGCCACTCGCAATGACTCCAACTGTCCAGCAACCACTGTTGTATCCCTCAAGCAGACCAGGCACGGTATCGTCAACTTTGATAACCGATGTCGCTGGCCAGACATTAAGATCTAAAAAGCATTGATACATGCCTAAAGGGCTGGGACGTGATTCTGGCAAATCATCGGCACACACCAGGTTGTCGGGCGTAAAACCTTGTTCTTTAACAAGTGGTAAGACAACATTCATGATCTCTCTGTTGTAGCCAGTGGTTGTTCCGACCTTAATCCCTTGGGTTCTCAAGATTTCAAGCGTTGACAAGAATCCAGGAATCAGCTGAGAGTGATCCATAACTGAAGCAGCGTTCATCGGGGTAAAAATAGCGTAGAGCTCGTCTGTGTCTTTATCGGTAAAGGGACGATTGAATTTTTGTTGCCACTGCTGATTTATGTGGGGAAGATTTCCAAGTGCATGGATATGTTTCCATTTGGGCAACCCCATCGGACCTCGGGCGTCTTCGATGCTGAGCTCGATCCCGTATTCTCCAAACAGTCGTACAAAAGCTTGCATAGGCGCATGACTGCCAAAATCGATAATCGTACCCGCCCAGTCGAATACAACCGCGCTAATACTTGGATTTTTATAAACGTGATTAGTCAATTCATATTCCCCATTGATCGATAACTTCTTCGGCAATCCCAAAGGCTGTGCTTGCCCCAGTTCCGCTGATCACGCTTACCACGCGAATATCATTATTAGGTGAAATGATCAGCGCATCATTGTCTGTCTGGTCGACTGGATATTTTCCGGTCCAACGATGCGTGACGCGATATTCATCCAGAAGAATGGTGCGTTGGAGTTGGTCGAGGATAAGCATGTCGACAGATTCTTGAGCAAATGGCTCAACATCCGAAACGGGGTGGTGGGAGTCGCCTACAACTAAGCTACCATCCTCGCTTTGTACAGCAATCAGGTGTATGCCAGCGTCAAGGCTGGGTTTTTCCTCGAGCAAGAGTCGATCTAAAAGAGCTTGATGACAATTTAACCCGGTGTATCCCGCATAGCGTACTAGACTCAAATCTGACATGACGGCAGCGTGGAGCGGGAGAGGGCGTGATGGTTGGATCCTTAGCATCTGGAGCTGGGTGTGAGTCAGACGGTGAGGTGCTAGATAGGGCTCGGCAATACCGCTCAGTTCAGTACCGGGGCACAAAATCAGTTTTTCAGTATGAAAAATATTGCTAGCTGTTCGTAACTGGGGAAGATTAATTTCCAGAAGTTCATGACCGAAAAAAAAGTCAACACCCATTTCTTGACTGAGCCACATGGCAAGCTGACCGATAGCATCTTTGGACTCGACGCGTAACTCCTGCGGACTGTAAAGACCGCCAAGAGCATGCTCGCTCCTGATTTCCGGAAAACGTTGACACATAGTTTCTGCGCTCAACAAGCTACAGTCCTGTCCCATTTCAGTTTGCTGAAAAGATTCCAAGATTTCAAGAGCCTCGAAACGCTGACCGACAACGATCAGACCCTGGTGGCAAATCGGAATGCCGGCTTTAGGCGCGACCTCAGCCCATAGCTGTCTTGAACGCATCGCGCGTCGCCACGTATCGCCTGCGCGTTGCCCGGTGACGGTGATAAATCCAAAGTTTCTGACAGAGGCACCGATGCATCGATGATTTTTTTCTAAGACCGCGACTCGCAAGCCTTTTCTGCTAGCCATCCAAGCGTGAGCTAAACCGACAATGCCTGCTCCCGCTACGACCACATCGTATTTAGTGGAATGCATAGAGGCGCTCCGCAGTCACAAAATTCTTGCCACGCGTTGAATTTAAAGCTGCCTGAATCCGAGCATCAATGCTTGGACTCTTATCATTCAGTAAAACAGGCTGATAACCGAGTTGAATAAGCCATTCTTGAAGTTCCCATTCATCATTGATGATAGGCTCCATTGCTGCGCGTAAATAAATGCCAAGTTCTTCAGACGATTCGCGAGCGAGTTTGTAGACCCGGGGAAGCCATTTGGCACAAGCTTCACCATGAGAAATGCCCTGTACAAGCGTATCCTCATAGGAGAGGGCATGGACAAGAGCAGTCTCGGTTAAAGCCATTGCCTGGCCCGCCCAAAGAGCAGCTTGACTCATGTCGGATCTCAGCGTGATGTCGTGAGGATGATCAACAAGGCCTGGCAAGGCACGGGTAATTTGTTGAGCCGCGGACATCGCGAATGCGAACGCTTTTGGCACGCGCTTTCGATTCCAGATTGACTCAAGAGCGTGCGCAAGGGCGTCTACCCCGCTGTCGCGCGTGACAACCCAGGGAGCAGTCAAACAAAGTTCAGGGTCGATTACGGCCCAGTCTGCAGTTGCAGCGCTACCAAAAAAAGAGTGCTTAGAGCCATTTTGCAGATTCCAAAGCGTTGCTGTGGAAGAGACTTCGCTGCCAGTTCCTGCAGTGGTTGGCAGCAGCAGGAGAGGGCAGGCGACAAAGTCCTCTATGTGATTGGCGCGATCCAAAACACTCAGGATAGACGCATGAGGGGGCAATGCAATGCGCATGGCTTTCGCTAAGTCCAGCGTGCTTCCGCCTCCGATGGCGATCAGAGTGGGAAGATCCCTCCCGGAGTGACGTGTCCAAAATTGATCTCGCATCCGATCGGTGAGATCAATCGTCATGAGCCCATCAGGACAATATAAAATTTCTTTTAGACGCGAGCCAAACATGAGACGTATTTCTGCTATTAGGGACCTGCTTGCGTGGGCATGTAGCAGGATGACAACAGGTCTATCCCCAGTTAGATTCGGCAAGCTGTTGCGTGCTCCGATACTGAACAAGATTTCTGGTTTTAATTCGTTCATGTCACACGACTCCTCAGATAGGCTGAAATGACATCAATGAGAGTGACGGTTCCAACTAATATGATCAGAACAGCACATGTTTCTGCATATTGAAAGCCGCGTATCACTTCATACAAAATCACGCCAATTCCACCTGCGCCGACCATACCCACAACAGAGGCAGAACGGACGTTAGACTCAAATCGGTAGAGGCAGAAAGAAATCCACATTGGCAAAACTTGTGGAAGAACGCCAAAAACAATTTCTGCGAGTTTTGAACCACCAGCCGCGCGGATTCCCTCTACGGGCCTGGGATCTATCGCTTCAACAGCTTCGGAAAATAATTTGCTGAGCGTTCCGGTTGTGTGTACAAACAATGCGAGTACGCCTGCAAAAGGGCCAAGGCCGACTGCGACGATGAAAAGTAATGCGAATACCATCTCGTTGACGGCACGCAACGCGTCCATGACACGACGTAAAGGTTGATATACCCACGACCGAACAATATTGGAAGCGCAAAGCAATCCCAGTGGTATTGAAACTAATACGGCTAATAGAGTTCCCCAAAAGGCGATATGGACGGTGACAATCATCTCCTTTAGGTAGATACGCCAGTCCAGAAAATTAGGTGGGAAAAAATCCTTGGCAAGTGTGACGATATTTCCGGAATCCCGAATCAAATCAACAGGTCGGATTTCGGCACCTTGCCAAGCCCAAGCCAGCATCAGGAACGCGAAAAACCAGCCTAGGTAATAACCCAGGCCGGGTCGTCCCGCACTTGCGCGTGCTTTGACACGCTCAAGTGGAGTCTGATGAGCGTATTCTGCTGTCATTGGAGTTTAGCGAGAGCTTGATCGATCTCTTTAACCTTTGCGTCTTTTTCAGCCTGATTCATGCCAGCAGAGGACAACACCTTTTGTCGGTCTTTGAAGAGTTCGAGTTGACGGATGGGTTTGAGCTGGTCGTTGTTTGATGCTCTGAAGCCGCCATAGTTATAGATATTTTTCAGGATTTCTTTCTCTTGAGCATCTGATTGAGCATATCCCAATACAAACGTGCGTAATTTTTCCTTGATGGCGGGATCCAAATCTTTACGCCAGACAAAGGGGTCACTCGGTATGAGTGGACTGGTCCAGATGACTCTGAGTTGTTCGAACAGTTCGGGTTTCGTCGCCTTTAATCGACCCATGTCTTCGGTGTTGTTGGTCGCAACGTCAAGTTGCTTGGCCAGGACCGCCTGAATATTTGCACCGTGACTGCCGTTTCGGACAGATTTGAAGATCGCCCGGGGATCGACTTTTCGTTCAGAAAAAACGTAATACGTAGGAACTAGAAATCCTGATGTTGAATTTGGGTCGCCAATACCAAAATTCACATTTTTTGAATTCTTAAATACGTCGTCCAGCGTTTTGTAAGGCGAGTCCTTATGCGTAATCAATAAGGCCTCATAACCATAGCTACCGTCGGCGTACATCAATTGGGCAAAGATTTCACCATTGGCTCGATCAACTGCTTCCATGGCAGCTTTGTTTCCGTACCATGCAACCTGAACTTTGTTAAAGCGCATGGCTTCGATGACGCCTGCGTAGTCAGTTGCATAGAATGATTTAACCTTCAAGCCCGTTTTCTTTTCCATATCCTTAAAAAATGGTTCCCATTTCTCGCGCTGAGCAGAAGCTGAGTCTGTCGCGATGATTCCAAATGAGATTTCTTGTGCGAGCACGATCGTGCTGGATATTGCCAAGCAGGCGGAAGCGATGAGATGACGAATTTTCATAAAAAACTCCAGATTAGGCGCTGAGTAATGTTGGGTACTTCTCTGACATTGATGGGTTGATTAAATATGAGTCAGTGACAATCTCTTGCGCATCCGATCCATATAAATCCTGTAATCGGTGCGCTGTGAGGTCTGCTACGGGGCCGTCATAAATCATTCGTCCTTTGCGCATTCCCAAAGCGCGGTGACAATATGTTTGAGCGATTGAAATCTGATGCAAACTGACAAGTAGCGTCATACCAAGATCCTGCGTGAGTCCAAAAAGGACATCCATGACTTTTTTCGCAGAGGAGGGATCTAGCGATGCGACTGGCTCGTCCGCGAGCAATAATGTTGATCCGCGCAGTAGTGCGCGAGCCACGGCAACCCGTTGTTGCTGGCCTCCCGATAATGTCGAGGCACGCTGATAGGCTTGAGGGCCCAGACCAACCTTGTCGAGGCATTCAATCGCTGCAACTCTTTCAGCTTCGGTAAACCGTCTAAGCAACACATCCGTTAATGATTTATTGGCCACGCAACCTATGAGTACGTTTGTGATGACGTCGAGTTGGCCAACTAAATTGAATTGTTGAAATACAACGCCTATTGTTTTACGAATTTCACGGATCTGCGGGGAGAATTTATTATCCTCATAGAGGTGTCGATCATTCACGCTAATTGAACCGCTTCCAGGATCAATTTTCTCCAAGCCGCAAAGCATTCGAATGAGTGTGGATTTGCCAGATCCGGAAGCGCCGAGAAGAGCAACAGATTCTCCTTTTGCAATCGAAAAACTTACGTCATCCACTGCAAGATATTTTGAGCGACCAAAACTATGGTTATTGAATGTTTTTGAAATATTCTTGATTTCTAATAAAGGTGCGCTCATACAATGAGTTCCTCTTCGACACTTTTGTTAATACTCGACCTGTAGGGCCAATGAACGATTTTCAATTCGCCAGTGTGGGTTTCGACAATGGCCGAAAGACTTTCTACCCAATCCCCATCGTTGCAATACAAAACGCCATTGATTTGACGAATTTCAGGACGATGGATATGCCCACACAACACACCGTCATAACCACGTCTCTTGGCTTCTTCGGTCAGAATAGTTTCAAATTGCGTAATGAAAGAAACAGCATTTTTGACGCGATGTTTCAGATACTGGGACAGAGACCAATAAGACAGTCCAAACTTGTGGCGCAAATGGTTGAACGTGTTGTTGACTTTTAAAATAAAGTTATAAAGCGAGTCACCTAAGTAAGCGAGCCACTTGGCATGCTTGATAATCCCGTCAAACAAGTCGCCATGTGTAATCCAGATTTTTCTCCCATCGAGAAGCTCGTGCGTCGCTTCATCGACAATTGCGATATCTCCAAATGCCATACCTGCGAAGGGGCGAAGTGCTTCGTCGTGGTTCCCCGCGATATAGATCACTTTTGTACCTTTCCTGGATTTTCTCAATATTTTTTGAATGACGTCATTATGGCTTTGGCGCCAATACCACCCTCTCTTGAGTTGCCAACCGTCAATAATGTCGCCTACAAGATAAAGATGTTCTGATTCATTGAATTTCAGAAAATCAACTAAATATTCGGCCTTGCAGCCCGGAGTTCCCAAATGAACGTCCGAAATCCATATGGCTCGGTATCGCTCGTGACATTGATCTGGAATCGAAAATTCAGTTGAATTCATGCAACTGAGTATGCTCAGACAACATGACGTTTTTATGTCGGGATGATGAATTTATCGTGACATGCGAGAGAATTACTCTTTTCGTTTATAAGTTCATGCCAGATATTTTCTGTTCTTCGAACGATTTCCTCCCATGAGTGTTCTTTAGCAGTGGTGATTGCTGAGCAGCCTAATCGGCGGATGAGGGATTGATTCAAAATCGTTGAAGTGACGGCCTGTATAAAGGCACTTTCATTGCCAGGCTCGATGGTGATTCCGTTTTTTCCTGATTCGATCAGTTGACCTGCAGCCGCGTGCTTGTAGGCAATAACAGCCAATCCGCTTGCCATGGCTTCAATCGTGACATTTCCGAATGTTTCAGTCAGACTTGGAAATACAAAGATATCCGCGCTTGCATAGTGTTCAGCAAGTTCTTGACCGCTTTTTTTCCCTACAAAAATGGCTTCAGGACATTTTTTTTGCAGAGACTCTCTCATTGGACCATCTCCAACGACGATAAGCTTGACACTTGAATCGATATTTCTTGCTTGTTCAAAGCTGCTGATCATCAGCTCTAGATTTTTCTCTACCGCGAGTCGACCTACGGAAAGAAGAACAATATCGGTTGGAAGAGCACCCCATGATTCTCGTAATTGAGTGGATCGCAACGCATCTGAAAATTGATGCGTATCGACTCCCCTTGGAATGACTTTGAGGTTTAACAGTCCCGAATCCTGGAGTTCAGTCTTGAGTTTTTCCGTTGGCACCATCGTGCAGTTGGTTGCATTATGGAAATACTTCATATATCCCATGATCACGGGCTCTAGAAACCCAAGTTTGTACAAGGAGCTATATGCATGAAAGTTAGTCCTGAAATCGGAGGTGACAGGGATGCCTAGCCCAGAGGCCGCTTTTAATGCAGACCAGCCAAGTGGACCTTCTGTCGCGATATGAACAACATCTGGTCGTCTCTGTTCCCACCGGTTGGTCAATCTTCGCTGTGCTGGCATTCCCATGCGCAATTCGCGGTATAGAGGGATGGGCAGGGACTTGACCAAGAAATCTGATTGATTTTGTTTGTGTTGAGAGATGATTTGATCTGTCACCTGTCTGGGTCTGACAACCTCGACATGATGTTTGGATTTTCTCAATCCTTTCACTAGCATTGAGATGGTGTGGGCAACGCCATTTATCTCTGGTGGATAGGTTTCGGTGACAACTTCAATATGAAGCGGTGAAACTGAGTGCGAGCGAACTGATTCGTTTGGCTGATTGTTCACTGACATGGCTAGGTATCCAAGTTGAGTGATCTTCACTCTAATAGGACTCTATAACCGTTTGATGACAGTATTAGTTTTATTCACATTGTCATGACAACTTAACATCCATGGTTCAGTCTTAAGCCTGAAGTGCCTCGTTATCAACTGAAGTGCAAATCAATGGATGGATACATTCATTGATCATATTGAAATAATTTATGAATGGAGTCCTCTATGCAAAAACTCATGGGACAGCTTGCTGTTCAGCGTTGGGATGATCATCGTCTCTATCACCACAGCAGAATTAATCAAAGTCTTCATTTAATTAGTGCGCTTTCTTTTATTTTTTCATACGTTATGCTGTTTATTAATCCTGTCATCGCTTCTCTTGTTGCTTGGCTAGTTTCTATGACAACGAGACAAGCGGGGCATTTTTTCTTTGAACCAAGAGGTTATGACTATGTCAACAATATGACTGATGCCCATAAAGAAGACATAAAAGTTGGCTACAACATCCACAGAAAAATAGTGTTGATGAGTATTTGGGCGGCAATTCCTTTCATTGCATACATTTATCCGACAGCGCTTGTTTGGGCCGTATCGGATCGCTATCATGACCTCGTGAGTATCACTGCTTTCTGGTGGTTGTACTTGGGTGCTGCAGGAATGCTGTTTCGGATGCTCCAGTTGGCCGTGCAAGATCATCCACTGAGTGCGCTGGCTTGGGGGGTCAAAATATTGACGGATCCATTCCATGATGTGAAGCTTTACTACAAGTCTCCTTTTTTTCTCTTAAAAGGCGAAATGATTGATCCCATGACTCACGTGCAGTCTAAGTAGTCTCTTTCATTTTCAGTCGCGCTTTGAGCAGTTCGAGCGCGACTGAACGTTTGATATGTTGATTAGTTTGCGTTTCTGGCACCCACCACCATCCGTCTCTTTGCATGGCACTGGCGGCCGAGACGAAGCGTCTACAAAACTCTGAAAAATCTTCGTCAGTAAAGGCGAGATTAAATATCAATCTCCCCGTTCCTACCCAGCTTAGGCAAATTCCCTCTCTTCGCAGATAAAACTGAAGCATCCAGTTGAAGCGACTCGGTACGTTGAAAATCACAGTCCATATGGTACTCATTGAAACCATTTTTAACGGGAGATTGAGCCGTTCAAGTTCAGTATTGATTTGATTGTGTCTGTTTTCCCACACAGAATCCATAGTTGCATAAATTTTTTGAATCTCAGGTTCTTCTATTTTCTTAAGAAAACTATTCATTGCGCCCATGACATACGGATTTGCATTGAATGTTCCACGCGAAAAGCAAATATCCGCCGGATTGTCTTCGCGATAGCGTTTCATGATCTCAGATCGGCCACACAGGACTCCAATCGGTAATCCTCCACCCAGAGTTTTCCCGTAAGTGACGAGATCCGCTTGAATGCCAAAGTACTCCTGGGCACCCCCGTGCGCCAGTCTAAAGCCTAAAAAGACCTCATCCATGATGAGGATAATTTTTCTCTTTGTGCATACGGCTCTTACTTCCTGGAGCCATTCTGTGTAAGCTTGTCGATCGTAATGTGCGGATCTTGATCCATCTATGAGAGTGGAATCGACAGGAGCAGAGCGATTAGGATGCATACCTTGAATTGGGTTGATCAGTATGCAGGCGATATCTTTACGTCGACGTAGGACACGTAATGTGTTTTCATGCATGTCTCTGAGTGTCAGGGTGTCAGAAGAGGGTGGCATCGGATTGCCCGGGCCGGGTTGTACATCGTCCCACCAGCCATGGTATGCGCTCGTCAAGCGAACGATTTTTCTCCGACGCGTATGATATCTGGCGACTCTAACAGCCTGCATGACAGCCTCTGTGCCAGACATGTGAAAAGTGACTTCGTCCATACCGGAGATTTTTGTGATGCGTCGCGCATTGTCCAGAACGCAAGGGTGATAGCCACCGAGCACTGGACCAAGCGCCTCGACTGTCGCCGAGCCTTCTTTGATGCACTCTTTGTAAAAGTCTTGACCAAACAGGTTCACTCCGTAGGCTCCGCTGACATCGATGTAACGTTGTTGATCAAGGTCAGTGATCCACACCCCATTTGTATGGTGATAAAAACTCCCTAACAAAATATTTTTTTCAATAATTTTTTGGAATTGAAAGGGAACCCGGTACCTCCCAGTGAGTTGAAGATCTGATAACAATTCTTTTGCTTGCTGCGTCATGACAAGCGTTTGGGGACTTTTTATTCTCAATGATTGGCATAAAGACTCAAATGCAGCTTTCCGTTGAATAACAATATTTTCGGGTGCATGGTCGATGGCGAGCCATTCATTTTCTTTGTATGAATATCCTTTGATCCATCCGGATATTCGTTTTGCCCAGCGCAAGTGCCCATTAAGTCCTGGTGATTTCGCTAGCGATAACTGTATGCGTTGCACGAATGCCGCACCCGCCCACAAGGCGAGTATTGTCACAATAGCGTATTGGAATAGTTGCAGAATGGTCATGTTTGGAAGTCCTGGCATCAAGGCTTTCTTTTTATACAGACTGCATGACTAAATGATGAAAATCGCTCAAACCATCAGAAATATATTTG
Organism: Zwartia panacis; assembly: GCF_030410395.1. Taxonomy (GTDB): domain Bacteria; phylum Pseudomonadota; class Gammaproteobacteria; order Burkholderiales; family Burkholderiaceae_B; genus Zwartia; species Zwartia panacis. Next base: position 101,118 of record NZ_JAUHHF010000009.1, on the reverse strand, counting down.
CGAACGAGGATTTAAATTTTTTGCTAACCAATCGAATTCCAAGGCATGCCTTGACTGTTTTCATAGGTTGGTTCAGCAAAATTGAGTCAGCATGGATTCGAGATCTCTCCATTTTTATATGGAGAATCTTTACAGATTTAGATCTCTCTGAAGCCAAAAAGACTCAATTTAAAAGTCTTCATGATTGTTTCATCAGAGAGTTGAAAGAGGGTGCGCGTCCAATCAATGATGCTGAGAGTGTCCTGATCAGTCCGAGCGACGGAATCGTGGGAGAGTGTGGCATCATCAAAAACGGGCAGGTTTTTCAGGCTAAAGGCTTTCCCTACCAAATCTCCGACTTATTAGGATCCCATATCGACCCAGTCAGTCTCGAGGGCGGGGTTTATGTCACGTTGCGGTTGACTTCTGCGATGTATCATCGATTTCATGCGCCTTACTCTGGTGTGATTGATCGTGTGGTCTATCACTCAGGCGATACATGGAACGTCAATCCTGTCGCGTTGAAAAGAATAGAGAATTTATTCTGTAAAAATGAACGGGCTGCGATTTCCATGCAAATCGCGGCGGGTCGATACAAAATTTATCTGGTCCCGGTTGCCGCGATACTGGTCGCAAGTATTCGCTTGCATGGTCTAGACGTCACTTTAAATAGCCATTACAGAGGGAGTCATCATCTGAAATGCGCACTTCCATGCGTCAAGGGCGAGCAACTCGGTTGGTTTGAGCACGGTTCAACAATCATTTTGTTCGCCCCATCTGGTTTTTCACTCGCGCCAAATATCGCGAACGGTATCACGATCAAAATGGGTACTGCTCTTTTTCAGCTACCGCCGTTATGATGGGTCGAAACCCAGTCGCTTTCTGTAGCGTGGATTCATCTGCGAAACGGTTAGTAGCATGGGAAAGTCGACTGTATTAAAGTCGGGATCCCAGGCGGGTTCACCACAAACCTTGACGCCGAGTTTTAGGTATCCATCGATCAGGGCGGGAACGTTTGCGGGAAGCTCTGGGTTGACCTGTTCAATCGGGTAAGGGTGGTGGGGTGTGACTTTCAAGCCATGATCTTGCTGGGGGTACTCTCTGACACTGCGCCAGACTTCAGCTGCAGTGACTCCGTCATCGCGTAGGCTGACGCTTGCGCAACCCAGTACATATTGATAATTGTTCTTCCTGATAATTTCAGATAATCCTGTCCACAACATCATGAGGGTTGGGCCGCTGCGGTAGTCTTCATCTATGCACGCTCGTCCAAACTCCACGATTTCATGTCTGATTGAATCCAGTCCTGCGAGATCAAACTCCGATTCGGAGTAATAGCCACCTGCCTGGACTGCCTGTTCGGGTCTTAGCAATCTATACGTTCCAACTACCTGCTGAGTCGTCTGATCGCGTACCAGCAAATGGTCACACCACTGGTCGTATTTGTCTTGATCGATATCTGTGGAAGACCCTTCAAATATTGCACCATATTCCTTGCTAAAAACGGCATGTCTTAATCTTTGCGCTTCCTCGATTTCTAATGCTGTTTTTGCAATGCCAACAGAAAGAGACGAGTTGCTTTTATTATTTTGTTGATGGATACGAAAGTCATTTTTAGCGGGGATTTGGATCAGCATTGTCTGGTATCTCCGTTCGACAACGTGATGATCAAAGACTTGGATTTCATTTCAATGACTATTCAGTGAAATTTTTATGACGTTTGACTGTCATCACGATGTCATGTTTCTTGTGTGTACTAACTTTTGAATGAATTGATGTGATCCGCACCAACTCCAAGGATTGAAAGATGAGTCAGAACAAAGTGAATGCAAATTTTCAGACTGTTTTAGGACAGGCACTCAGTAGTCCCGCAAGAAGAATGGTGCTTAAAGGTGGTTTGGGTTTGAGTGCTCTCGCCCTATTGCCTGAAACATTGCAATCCGCCTTTGCCTCTCCCGTGACTGGAAATGTTCAGTCAGGTCTTGGATTTCATCCGGTCGATAAAAGTCTGTTGGATGATGTGCTTCTGCCGCCCGGATATCGATATTCGATTTTGCATGCGACGGGTGATGGAATGATGCCTGGCGTTGCTCCATACTCCAATGCAGGTATTGAGTCAGACGACTGGTCAGGTCGTATTGGCGATCATCATGATGGTATGGAATTGTTCTATGTCGATGACAAGGGTCGATATTCAGCCAAAGCTACGGATCGAGCTGTTTTGTGTGTGAATCATGAAAGTTCCGCAGATGCTCATTTTTTACATCCCAAAGGTCAGACATCCGCGGGTTCAACTGGTAAGAAATTTGACCAGTTCGGTGCGTGGGACCTGGGTGATCGACCCGAAACAGAAGTCATCAAGGAAATCAACTTGCATGGTGTTTCTATCGTGGAGTTGGTTCGAGAGGGCAACGGCTGGAGGTATCGTGTTGACGGCTCGTTGAATCGTCGGATTACCCCCGAGACAAAGATGTTGATGGCTGGCCCATCTGATAGTCTCCATCAAATCAACCGATACATGAGCACCCGTTACGATCCGACGGGTCAATCTAGTCGCGGAACATTGAATAACTGTGGCCATGGGAAGACGCCTTGGGGAACATATCTGACTTGCGAAGAAAATTGGGCGCGTTATTTTCAAATCACTCCCGAATCTGCACCTCTGCAACCCAAACAAATCGCTGCGCTCAAGCGCTATGGTGTTGCTTCCCAGCCACTGAGTAAAGATTTAAAAAAGGCATACAGTCAGGGTTGGCATACTGTCTCATCGAAGGATGACCGTTTCGCTCGCTGGAATATTGCACTGTTAAGCGCTTCGCCAGAGGGTGATTTCCGACAAGAAGCCAATACCTTTGGTTTTAATGTGGAAATTGATCCGTTGGAGCCAAGCTCAATGCCGGTCAAGCGCACCGCGATGGGTCGCTTTGCCCACGAGGCGGCGGTGTGTGCCGAACCCAAAGCAGGAGAGCCGCTTGCCTTTTATATGGGATGCGATTCTGTTAACGAGTACATCTATAAATATGTATCTGAAGCACGATGGGATCCCGCTGATGTTGGCGGCGGGATTCGAGTGGGGGATAAATATCTGAACGATGGTCGGCTGTATGCAGCCCGTTTTAATGCGGATGGCACGGGCGAGTGGCTCGAGCTGACATTCCAGGACCCAAAGATTCAGTCTTTCGGGGGGTATCGATTCTCTAACCAGGCAGACGTTCTCGTGCATGCACGATTGGCCGCCGATGCGGTGGGTGCGACCCCTATGGATCGCCCGGAATGGGGCGCGGTCAATTATCGTAATGGCGATATTTACTTTGCGCTTACAAACAATAGTGCAGCGAACCGAACGCCCGCTAAAGTTAACGCGGCGAATCCGCGTGCCTATAAAGATCCCGATGGAATCAAGAGGGCTGGTAATCCTCACGGTCATATCATACGGTTCCGCGAGCAAGATGTTCGTTCAAATGCCAAGGTTTTTTCATGGGATATTTTCCTTTTTGGCGCAGAAGAGGACGATCCTCGTTCGAATTTGTCAGGTCTCACTGCAGCGAACTCTTTTTCCTCACCGGATGGCCTTTGGTTTAGCCGGGCGACGGGAATATGCTGGATTCAAACCGATGATGGTGCGATGACCGATGAAAGTAACTGCATGATGTTGGCAGCCATTCCCGGATCAGTCGGGGATGGCGAGAAGCTGACTGTCGCCAACTCAATGCAAGTTGGCTCCGAGAAGTTGGATGGATCCCAAGAAACATTCGTTGGCGCGACACTTGGCGAGGCTCGCCTGAGGCGGTTCTTGGTGGCACCAAGGGGGGCTGAGGTCACCGGACTGACTGAGACTGAGGACGGTCGAACGCTTTTTGTGAATATTCAGCATCCTGGCGAGAAAACGCCTGCCTTGGGCGGCAAGGATCAATTTTCCCTTGAAAGCGCCTGGCCGGGTAATCAAGGATATGGACAGCCCGGCAGGCCGCGTTCTGCCACGATCATGATCCAGCGTGAAGATGGTGGGTTGATCGGGCTCTAGAGGGTTTCCCGTCATCAAATTGAAATATTGCATTGTTAACGTGTCGTGTATATTGTTTAGATTCCTTAATTGCCTTTTAGGCGGCTTTAGTTGACGGGAAATTTCATGTCAGACAAACACCTTTCATCGCAGTTCGATACCGAACTTAACGCTCTTTGTAGCAGTTTGCTTGAAATGGGTGGGATGGTCGAATCTCAGATACAGGATGCCACTCGAGCCTTTTCAGAAATGAACATCGAGTTGTGTAAGTCCGTGATTGATCGCGAAAAAACAATCAATACAAAAGAAATTGAGATTGATTTAGCCTGTACTGAAATCATTGCCAGAAGACAACCTACGGCCAGGGATTTGCGTCTGGTCATGGCCGTTTCCAAAGCCATTACAAATCTCGAGCGTGCGGGTGACGAGGCTGAAAAAGTCGCAAAACGTACGCGCCGAATCATTCGAAGTGGAGCAGAGCACAAGATTAATGTCGCAGAAATTATTATTTCTGGTCAGCTCGCGCTCAAGCAACTGCGTCAGAGTTTGGATGCATTTGCACGCTTAGACCGAGACGCGGCGGTTGAAATCGTGTTGGACGACCGGCAGATTGATGAAGAGTTCCGTGCTTTTGTGCGAAAGCTCACGTCATATATGACCGAGGATCCGCAAACGATTGCGACGGGTCTGGATATGTTGACGATCGCCAAGTCCATCGAGCGAATTGGCGATCATGCCAAAAATATTGCTGAGTTCGTTATTTACGTCGTTGGTGGCTACGATGTGAGACATTCCCCCAAAAGCGAATTGCATAAACGCGCCGCTGAGGAATAACTCGGTCATGACCCATCGTATTTTGATCGTCGAGGACGAGCTTTCTATTTCTGAATTGATCGCCATTAATCTGAAGCATGCTGGCTACGATGTCCAGCAAGCCTTTCAAACTGAAGAGGCAAACATTCAGGTGAAGGAGTCTTTACCTGACATGATGATTCTGGATTGGATGCTGCCAGGTAAATCTGGTGTTCAATATGCAAAAGAACTTCGCGCCAACGCGCTGACAGCAAGTATTCCTATTCTGATGTTGACCGCAAAGAGCGAAGAGGCTGACAAGGTTCAGGGGCTTGACTCGGGTGCGGACGACTACATGACCAAACCCTTTTCGACCAAAGAACTGGTGGCAAGGGTGAATGCTTTGTTGCGACGTCATAGCAGAGTACCCACAAATGATGATCTGATGGTTTTGGGTGCCTTGAGGCTTGATCCTGTCACTCACCGTGTGACGGCAGAGTGGCCTCACTCTACGCGTCGTGAGATTATTGTTGGACCGACAGAGTTTCGTCTTTTACAATTTTTAATGGGGGCCCCCGAGCGTGTTCATTCGCGTGCTCAGTTGCTCGATCAGGTTTGGGGTAACGAGGTCTTTATTGAAGAACGCACGGTCGATGTCCACATCAGACGACTACGCGTTGCACTGGCTGTCGCTAAGTGCGATGTGTATATCGAAACAGTGAGAGGTGTCGGGTATCGCGCGACAAGAAATCCAACGGCAGTGAGTTCTGACAACGATTTGACGTAGTCAATCACGCAGAAATGGTAACTCAGCATGACGCTTTATCTCGGCAGGTTCTTGGTATGGATTTCTATCGCAATCCTGATCGGCTGGTTAGTCGACATGGTTGCGGGATTTCCATTAGGCTTGCTTGTGGCGGTAGGCGTGATGGCAATACCAGTTGCCCGTAGTTATCACTATCTTTCAAAGCTACAAGAACTCAACTTACAGGACACAAGCAAATCAACGCCTCAGGCTTCTGGAGCTTGGGGGGATGCTTTTTCCAAAGTCGATCGTATTCTGATGGATGCACGGGGTCAGATTCAGTCATTGGAGACCCGCCATAATCGTTTTATTCAAGGTTTTCAGGCATCACCTAACGGTGTTGTGATGCTGGATGACGGTCTTCATATTGAATGGTGCAATGCAAGCGCTGAAAACTTTTTCGGCATCAATGCGCGCAAAGACAGCCTGCAAAATATTAGTTATCTGGTGCGCAATCCTGACTTTGTGAATTACCTCTCGATGCGTCGATTTGAAAATCCCATTGTTATTCAAAGGATGGGTTTTGCTCACGAGCTTTCCATTGCCGTTCAAGTCTTTCCTTTTGGTAGTGATCAATTGCTGTTACTCGCTCAAGATGTGACGGATCTCCAAAAAACGGAAGCAATGAGACGTGATTTTGTCGCCAATGTTTCGCATGAAATTCGAACACCTTTGACGGTTTTGATTGGTTTTCTGGAAACGATGCAATCCATTGAACTATCCGCTGAACAACGTAATCGTTACCTCAGTTTGATGATGACTCAGTCTTCACGGATGAAAAGTCTGGTTGAAGACCTGTTGACCCTTGCTAATTTAGAAGCCAATACATCTTTTGCTCCAATGCAGGAGTTTGATGTGAAAGCTGAGATGGCGAGTTTGAAAATAGACGCCGAAGCGCTCTCGGCCGGGCGACACAAGATTATTTTTGATGTGCTAACGGACACCGCACTCTACGGTGAACGCCGCGAGTTACATTCGGCTTTTAGTAATTTGATTTCGAACGCTATTCGTTATACCCCTGAGGGTGGGCAAATTACCGTTTCCTGGAGTCTGAGTCCAAGTCGTCACGGTATTTTTTCCGTCACGGATACAGGTCCTGGCATTGATGCCGTTCATCTTCCCCGAATAACCGAGCGTTTCTACCGTGTTGATGGGAGTCGCTCCCGTGACACGGGAGGCACTGGCTTGGGCCTTGCGATTGTCAAACACATCGCGACACGACACAACGCGCAGTTATTGATTACGAGTGTCGTGGGCGAGGGCAGTACATTCAAACTCAGATTTGCGCCGGAACGCCTGATTTAAAAATCAAAGAAACTGCACGCGTTTGGTAATTTGAGCGAGATCATTGCTCGCCGATTGGAGTACGCCAGCGGCCGATTCTGTGCCGCTGATTAAGCCTGCACCCGAAACGGGGGCTAAATTGTCGACTTTAAAGCGCGCATCTCCAGCTTTGGCTTTGATGAAACAGTCTTCATCAAAATACAGGCGGTCGCCATCATCATCGATTTCGTCGAAATCCACATTTTTAGCGCCAAGCAAGGTGGCGATTTCTTTTGATTCGCCGTTGAGTTCTACGCTGCTGATGGTGCGTGTGGCGGGGTCGATCAGGTATGCGCGCATGTCTTTTAAGTACTCCTGAGTTTATTGTGTGGCGATAGCATAGCTGACATGGTGATGTCCGCAAGCATAAGCCCTTTGGCTACTGCGGTTCGATAAATTTTGAATTAATGTAACGATATTATTTCACTCGATTCCCGGGTTCATGGATATAGCTTGAATATTGATATCGCTTCGCTTTATCTGATTTTGGCGCTTTTTTTCTTTCTGCTGCCTGTCGCAGTTTTTTTTGCGACGTCGGAATTTCGCGATCGTCAGGTGTATTGGTGGTGTGTGGGCGGCTTGGGGACAAGTCTGGGCTTCATGTTTGTCGGACTCAGAGGCGTCGTCCCGGATATCGTGAGTTTTTACTTGGCGCATGTATTCTTTGCGATTGGATTCAGTTTTCGCTCCTTGTCTTTACGGCTTGAGATGTCGATCAACATTCATCGTACGGCGCTGATTTATGCCGCGATTGGTTCGATTTATGTCATCGTTTTTTCACTACTCGTCTACACAAATGCGAGTGAGTTTTATCGCCTCAATTGGGTACATGGCTACCTTGTATTAATGTCCCTGGATCTGCTGTGGATCAGTCAATCGATTTATCACGAGCTTAAAAACAAGGGTGGCAAACTCATTGCTTGGATGGCTATCTTTATTTTGATTGGTTTGCTCGTGAGAATGGTGGGCTACACCACTGAACTCGGTGGTGTGGGGGTGTTTGAAAAAGGGACCGATCAATACATTGGCATCTTTTTCATCATGATCGGTTACGTATTGGGTAATTTCGGTTTTATTCAACTTCGCCTTGAAAAGCTCTGGGAATATAAAAAAGCTGTGGATGTTCAGCTGGCCGATACGCGCAGTAAAAATTTAACGCTTGAAGAGATCCTCGAAGAGAAAAACGAATTGATGCGAACACTTTCCCTGTCTGCCAAGGCAAACAGCATGGGAACGATGCTGGGAGCGATCGCGCATGAGATTAATCAGCCATTGGGCGCTATTCGAATCAATGCTGAGATGCTCTTGGCGTTAATCAGAAAATCCGGCGATCGCGAGGGTTTTCAAGAGGCGCTTGAACATATTTTGCAGGATAACGAACGTGCCGCGGTGGTGGTGTCTAGCCTGAGAAAGTTTTTCATCAAAGGATCAAGCGAGTTTGTCTCTGTCGATCTGAGTGAATTGATCGGTGATGTGTATCGTATTCTGTTGCCGGAAGCCCGTCTGCATGGTGTCAATTTGCGTGCAGAGATTGAGCCGGCATTGATGGTCAAGGCCGATCTGAATCAGTTGCAAATGGTGGCATTGAATCTGATCAACAACGCGATGGACGCTGTTGAGGGATTGGCAGGAGAAAAAAATATTTCTATACGCTTATATCAACAAGATAAACGAGTGATTCTTGAGGTCAGTGACAACGGACCGGGTGTGCCGAGCGATCGGGTGGCGACTATTTTTGAATTGTTCAATACGACCAAAGAGTTCGGCATGGGGATGGGACTCTGGCTGAGTCGTGCCATCATGGATTCGCACGAGGGGACGATCAGTCTGTTGAAGGGACCTGCAAACGAGACCTTGTTTCAAGTCTCACTGCCCATCTATTCCTTGGCCTATCAGAACTAATTGTATGGTCTTGTTTTTTTAAATCAGTTTTTTTTTTAAATATTTATTGATGTGGGGTATGTGTTGATTCGCTATTCTTTTCTTCGCTCAGCAGCACTCTTTGTTTTGATTCCGGCAATTTCCAGCACTGCATCCGCGCAGTCTAGCGGCAGTGAATCTGATCTGGCGGCCAAACTCACGAACCCTGTGGCGAATCTGATATCCGTTCCTTTTCAGTTCAACTATGATCGTGGAATCGGCGCTGACGGTAAAGGATCCTCGACCAGTTACATCTTTCAACCTGTCTTGCCGATTACATTAAATCCACGTTGGAACTATATTGTTCGACCTGTGATTTCAGCTGCCACGCAAAACGATGTCAATGGTTTCAGCGGAACGGGCGTGGGTCCGGCTGTGATCGAAACGTTCTTTTCGCCCAATACGCCAGGACCTTTTATCTGGGGTGTCGGTCCAGTGATATCGACTCCGTCGATGTCAGGAAATAATTTTGGGACGGCTCAAACCGGTGGTGGTGTGAGTGCAGTGGGTCTTTATATGAAAGAGCCCTGGACTTTCGGAATGCTGGCCTATCAAACATGGAGCATGGGTGGCTCGGATGTGGCCGGAACCGCCAATAATACGTACTGGCAACCTTTCGTCTCCTATGTGACCAAGAATGCCTGGACATACACCGTCAATACACAGTCCACCTTTAATTGGGATACACGCCGGGCCCAAAATCCGGTCAATGCGACTGTTTCCAAGCTCGTGATGTTCGATAAGATGCCTGTTTCTTTTTCTCTTGGCGCACGCTATTACCTTTCCAGTGTCCCGGGCGGACCAAGCGGATGGGGCGGACGCGCGAGTGTGACGTTCTTGTTTCCGAAATAAGCTGAACGCTGATTTTTACGGATGATCCATTCGGATCTTGTCAGTCAGCGCGCGCAGGAGTTTGGCGCTATGGGTTTCTGATTCTTGTTCGATCGTCCGGTAGAGATGGATCACTTCTTTGCCTGTTTCTGTAAGAGCCGTGCCACCTCCTTGCGCACCGCCTGTCGCCGCCTGTACGACGGGTTCTTTGAAGTAGTGATTCATGTGATCGACCAATAACCATGCCCGTCGATATGACATCCCAAGCTTGCGACCGGCTGCCGAAATTGAGCCTGTCTCGGCGATCGCCTCCAGGATGGCGATCTTGCCGGGTCCGATCGCGATTTCTTCACCATACTTGATCCGTAGACGAAATTGCGCCATAACGGTGGTGCGACTCGACGAGTCGTTCAATTCTTGCTTAGTAGATTTTGTTTTGGGCATCTTACGTTTAGCGCATTTCAAAAAGCTCTTGATGAAAACGACGTGATGCCAAACCTTCTTTGCACAGTCCTTGCTTGATTGCTTCTCCGAATCCTGTCGATCCACAGAACCAGACTGTGCAGTCATTGATGTTGGAGATGGCTGCCCGGATAATTTCTGCTGTCAGCGGAGGATTTTCGCCACTGATGCTGAGGTGCAGCGGTATGCCAGCCTGGCGGGTGAGTTGTTGGACAAGTTTGATCAGTGCGTAGTCCGAGGTTCGGGCGCTGTAAAAAAGAGCGATGGATGGTGACTGGGGTCCTTGCTCTGTGGCCAATGCTTCAAGGCGAGATAAAAAAGGCGTGATACCGATGCCGCCTGCGATCCATACCTGTGGACCACTCTCTGAGCTGAAATCAAACTTTCCGTAAGGACCTTCGATAGTGACGGCGTCTCCAACTTTGAGTGTGTGATTCAGCGTCCGAGTATAGTCACCAAGCTGTTTGATCAGAAAAGTCAGTTTGGCGTCATTCTTCCAACTTGAAGACAAGGTGAAGGGGTGATGGCCTTCTTTGGCGTCGAAGGTCACAAACGCGAATTGTCCCTCTTTGTGGCCCTCCCAAGGGGAGGTGAGAGTGACTTCAACTTCTGTGACTTTGCCATCCTCGTGGAATTTGAGCTGGCTGATCACTCCCGAGGTTCGGTGGTGTGAGCCAATTTTTTTAAAGAGCGAAATACAGGCTGCGGGCACGCCGGCGATGAGCAAGGCTGCGACAAACAGGCCGATGGGCGAAAGCCAGTCAATCTTTCCAAATAGCGCCAGTGTGTGAAAGGCCAGTATCAGGTAGATGATGGCCAGAATACGATGGGTTTTAAAAAAGTAACGGTAGGGAAATTTTTTCCATAGCGCCAGTACCGCCAAAATCAGGAGCAGGTAAAGCGCCCATTCGCCCAGATCTTTGGCGAGACTCTCGACAGGTTTGAAAAAATTGGGATGTTGAAAAAAATCAATGGTGCCTTTCGGAGTCGCGAAGTCGCCTCGTTCATAGACGCCTAATTCAACCAGCCAGTTGTATTTTTTGCTGAGCCAGTGTGCAAATGCGAACAGCGCGGCTGTGATGCCCAGCCATTTGTGTAAACGGTAATGCTTGTCGAGACCGCCAATCCAATTTTCGATCAGGCGCAAACGCATCGCGAGGATCACGCCAACGGTCATGGCAAAAAAGGACATGATTCCGGTGTAATACAGCACGGATTTGCGAAGCGCCCAGGGCGTGAGCGTACGCTCGACCTCAGTCAGGCTGATCCAATACAGTGCTGTGCCGAGCGTAATTAAAAAAATGAAAATCCATTTGATTCGCTTCATAGATACCGGAAAGCAGGGTTACTCTGAGCTGAGGTTGTTTTCTTGAATGATACGACCATAGCGGGCACGATCACTTTTGATGCGGGCATCGAATTGTTCCGGCGTCATGGGCCAGGGGGTCGCACCTTGTGTGACAAGCGTATTGAGTGTGTCGGGCATGGCAAGAACCTCACGCAGGTCTTCGGAAATCTTGTTGACGATCGCGGTTGGAGTACCCGCTGGCGCCAACATCCCGATCCACGACCCTGTATCAAAACCCGGGTAGCCGCTCTCGGCGATCGTGGGTAGATCAGGCAAAGCCGGTGAGCGGTTTGCGCTGGTAACGCCCAGGCCTTTAAGTTTGCCAGCTTTGACGTGTCCTGCTGACTCCAGGACAGTGCCAAAATAAATATTCACATGACCCGCCATGAGGTCGAGCGCGGCCGGACCACCGCCCTTGTACGCAACGTGCAGCATTTTTGCGCCCGACGCTTGTTGAAAAATTTCACCTGCCAAGTGTGGCGCACCACCCGCACCAGAGCTTGCAAAAGTAATCTTGCCGGGTTCTTTCTTTGCTGCGTCCACCACATCCTTGACATTTTTCCATGGCAAAGAAGGTGTGACCAGCATGACCAACGGCAGTTCGGCGATCATCCCGATCGGTGCGAACGCCTTGTCAGGATCGTAGGGCATTTTTTTATAAAGAGCAGGATTGACGGACTGCGTGCCCACATTTCCGACGAGCAGGGTGTATCCGTCCGGCTTGGCTTTCGCAACGAGCTCGGCGCCTACACGTCCGGCCGCACCTCCCCGGTTTTCGACAATGACCGGTTGTCCCCATTTGAGGGAAAGCTTTTGCGCGACGAGTCTGGCACCCACGTCCGTACCTCCGCCCGGTGGAAATGGCACGACAATCGTGACAGGTCGACTGGGGTAGGGGGCAGGTGATTGGGCGTGCGCGTTCAAAGAAGCGAACGTGACCAATGTGGAAAAAAATAATGCCGATGTGCGTAAACCTGCATGCATGTTGTCTCCGGTCCGTGATTGTCATTCGAGGATGACGTTATATTATTGAAACAATCCTCTTAGAGGATGCTTGATCCTAGTATATTAGGGAAGCATTCTGGGACCTATTAAAAAAATATTCGAAAAATTGGAGACAAGCATGATTCGTCGTAAAGTTTTAGCAACAATGCTCGCGGTATTGGGTACAAGCTTGAGTGCCTCCGCATTTGCGCAAGCCAATGTCACTTTCACCAAGCCTGTCAAAATCGTTGTTCCTTTCGCACCAGGTGGAACCTCGGATATTTTGGCTCGGATGATCGCGCCCAAGCTGTCGCTCACTCTCAAACAAACTGTCGTGGTCGAAAATCGTCCAGGTGCCGCAGGTAACCTCGGGGCCTCCATCGTGGCGAAGTCCGATCCCGACGGTCACACACTTTTGCTCATGGATCTCTCCTCGCTGGCGGTCGCACCGCATCTTTACACAACCTTGACGTACAACCCGGTCAAGGATCTCGCGCCTGTTTCGATGATCAGTTTTTCCCCCTATTTACTGGCCGTCAATCCTAAGCTTGGCGTGAAATCGGTTGAGGAGCTCCTCGCCTATGGCAAGAAAAATCCAGACAAACTGGTGTTTGCCCATGCGGGTGTCGGCTCGGGTAATCAGATTGTCGGGCTGGAGTTGGCCAAATACTGGGGCATTCAGTGGGTCACCGTACCCTACAAGGGCGGTTCTGCCGCGATCAATGCGGTTCTGGCGGGTGAAGCCAATGTGATCGTCAACGGCTCGACGGCGACCTTGCCTTACGTCAAAAACGGTCAGTTGGTGGCGCTGGCGGTCAGTGGCGACAAGCGTTTTGAGTCCTTGCCCAATGTGCCCACATACAAAGAACTGAAACTGCCAGCGGCCGACAGTGGAAGTTGGCAAGGGGTTCTGGTGGCGTCAGGTACGCCAGCGCCTGTCGTGGCAAAGTTGAACACTGAAATCAATGCAATCCTGCGCGATCCCGAGGTTGTCTCGCGCATAGCTGCCCAGGGCGCTTCACCCGTTCCCATGACGCCTCAAGCACTTGCCAAATGGATGCAGGAGTCCTCGGTCAACTTTGGCAAAGTGATTCGTGAAAACAACTTGAAGATCGAGTAATTCAGTCCATAATTGAAGGTTTTCTAGGAGCCGTTCATGTCGTTGTTGGTCAAGCCCATTCGAACCTGGTTGTTTGCGCCCGGGATGGATGCACGCAAGTGCGAAAAAGCGGTGCAGTCGGCCGCGGATGCTTTGATTCTTGATCTTGAAGATGCTGTGGCGATTTCAGAAAAGCCTAAAGCACGCCTGATGCTCAATCAGTTGGTCAAGTCAGTCTCTCCCGAGCGTCAGGTGTATGTGCGTGTCAACGACTTCATGACCGGTATGACTGCCGAGGATTTGCGTGCCGTCTGCACGGGCGGTATCGCCGGGATTGTGTTGCCCAAGGCCGAGTCTGCAGAAATGGTGCGGATCGCGAGCGCCATGATTGATGAACTCTCTCGCGCCGAGGGACTTCCACATGGTCAGATCACGATCTGCGGTATTTTGGAAACCGCACGCGGCGTGTTGCGTGCAGAGGAGATCGCTGCGGCTGGCGGTCGCCTGTCCACACTGATGTTCGGTGCGGGAGACTTCACGGGTGATCTGGGTATCCCGACTTCCAACGTAGGCCCTCATTTGGTGAACGGAAAAATTCAGACTGCGCTCGCCTGTCGCGCGGCGGGCATTCGTCCCCCAGTGGATACCGTGTTTTTTGATGTCACCGATGCGACTGGTTTTGAGGCCGATTGTCGCCAGGCGAAAGGCTTGGGTTTTCAAGGTAAGGCGGTCATTCATCCCAATCAAATTGCGATGGCCAATGCCGTGTTTTCTCCCTCGCCGGAGGAGGTCGCATACGCCAAGCTTGTCGTCGATAGTTTTGCCAAAGCCGAATCCGAAGGTGTCGGTGCCATTCGCGTCGAAGGCAAGCTCATTGACTATGCCATGGTTAAAAACTCCCAGAAAGTTCTGGATCTTGCCCGTGCTTTGAAGCTCGCCGAATAAGAAAAGAATGAAGATGTCAGACGTTGAATCCAATCGTGCTGCACACGCAGCATCAGCAACACCATTACCTCTCGAAGGGATCCGCGTGCTTGATTGCGCGCGCCTGGTCGCCGGTGGCTGCATCGGCACCCTATTGGGTGACTTTGGTGCCGAGGTCGTCAAAATAGAAGCACCCGGCAAGGGTGATCCGATGCGGGGCTGGGCGGTCGAGAAAAAAGAGTTTTGGTGGAAGGTGTATGCGCGCAATAAAAAGAGCATGACCTTGAATCTCGCCGTCCAGGAAGGTCGCGATATTTTGCTCGAGATGATCCCGCATTTCGATGTCATGATCGAGGGCTTTGTGCCCGGCAAGCTGGAGAGCTGGGGCTTATCCCCCGAGGTTTTGCTTAAGATCAACCCCGGACTGGTGTTGGTGCGCGCCTCTGGCTGGGGGCAAACGGGACCTTACAGTTCCAGACCCGGCTTTGGTACCCTGATCGAGTCCATGAGTGGCTTTGCGCATATGACGGGGATGCCGGACGGTCCACCGACTTTGCCACCACTTCCGCTCGCTGATATGACCACCGCCTTGTATGGGACCTCAGCCACGATGTTCGCGCTATTCCACCGTGAACGTCACGGTGGCAAAGGCCAGGTGATTGATCTTTCCATCTATGAGTCGATGATCTCCATCCTGGGCCCTGCGGCGGCCGAGTATCAACATTGCGGCGTGATTCAGCAAAGGCGTGGAAACCGCGCGCCAACCAATGCCCCGCGAAATACTTATCGCAGTGCGGATGGCAAGTGGATCGCCATGTCGGCCGCCACGCAGTCCATGGCTGAAAAGACGATGCGCGCGATCGGTCGTCCGGACATGATTGATGATCCCCGTTTCAAAACCAATGAACAACGCATCATCAACGTCGAAGCGCTCGACGAGGCGATTCAGGGTGAGATTGGTAAATACAGCCAAGCCGACATGCTGGAGCGTTTCCATCGGGCGGGTGTCACGGCTGCGCCTGTTTACGACATTGAGCAGCTTCTGGCCGATGAGCATGTTCAAAAACGGGAGGTCATCGTCGAGGTGCCTGATCAGGAAATGGGGACCGTCAAGATGCACAACATCATTCCCCGCTTGTCCGGCACACCCGGGCAAATTCGCTCAACGGGCCCGAGCTTGAACCAGCACGGCGACGAGGTGTTGAAGTCGATCGGTTTCACCGAGGAACGAATCGCGGCAGCCAAGGCGAAAGGTTTGTTTTAGTCATTTTCATGTGCAATCTTGGGGCATTCTGCTGCTCCAAGCTAGTGCAAATATGAATTTTTCATTAAAAATTCATTCATCAATCACCTTATTGCTTTAATTTGGTGCAAAAAATCTATTTTTTTGCACTATATTCATTCGTGACCAAAATTTTCTTTACTTTTAAATTTGGAGCGCTTGATGAAAGCCCAGAGCCTAGCTGACTTCCTCAAACAGGTTGAAAGTCGTGATCCTCACCAGCCGGAATACATGCAGGCAGTAAGAGAGGTGATGGAAAGTCTCTGGCCTTTTGTGAAAAAGAATCCCAAGTACGCAAAATTCAGTCTCTTGCAGCGCCTCGTCGAACCCGAGCGCCTGATACAGTTTCGCGTGTCTTGGGTGGATGATCAGGGTGTGGTCCGGATGAACCGCGCTTTCCGTGTGCAGCACAATTCAGCGATCGGCCCTTACAAGGGGGGCATGCGCTTTCATCCCTCGGTCAATTTGTCGATCCTGAAGTTTCTCGCTTTTGAACAGACACTTAAAAACTCTTTGACGACGCTCCCGATGGGTGGAGGCAAGGGCGGCTCTGATTTTGACCCGAAGGGCAAGTCGGATATGGAGGTCATGCGTTTTTGCCAGGCCTTGATCTCGGAACTCTATCGTCACCTGGGGCCAGATACCGATGTGCCAGCCGGCGATATGGGCGTGGGTGCCCGGGAGGTAGGTTTCATGGCCGGGATGATGAAAAAACTTTCCAATTCCAATGACTCGGTCTTTACAGGTAAAGGGTTGAGTTTTGGGGGGAGTCTGATCCGTCCTGAAGCGACGGGATACGGCACGGTTTATTTTGCTCAGGAAATGCTGGCGCGACAGGGTAAGGGTTTCGATGGCATGCGGGTGTCTGTCTCCGGCAGCGGCAACGTTGCGCAATACGCTGTTGAAAAAGCAATAGCGTTTGGCGCGAAGGTCGTCACTGTTTCTGATTCGACCGGTACGGTCGTGGACGAAGCCGGTTTGAACAAGGCCAAACTTGCCGCCTTGATGCATTTGAAAAACGTCGAGCGGGGGAGTCTGAAATCATTTGCCACGCGTTTCAAGCTGAAGTTCGAAGCGGGCAAGCGCCCCTGGTATGTGCCCGTCGATATTGCGTTGCCATGCGCCACGCAAAATGAGCTTGATCTCAAAGACGCCAAGCTGCTAATCAAAAATGGTGTGCAGTGTGTGGCTGAAGGCGCGAACATGCCTGCGACACTGGATGCCGCACATGCGTTGATTGCTGCGGGTGTCTTGTACGCGCCGGGCAAAGCTAGTAACGCAGGTGGTGTGGCGGTTTCAGGACTTGAAATGAGCCAAAACGCGTTGCGTTTATCGTGGGATCGCGAGGAAGTGGATCGTCGACTGCACGGGATTATGTGCAGCATTCATGAAAATTGCGTTCGTTACGGGCGCGGCAGTAACAAGCAAATCAACTATCTTGATGGCGCCAATATCGCGGGTTTTGTGAAAGTCGCCGATGCGATGCTCGAGCAGGGTGTGTATTAATCCAATCCAGTCATCCATGCCATTCAAACGAGTGACACCTTTTTGGGTCACTCGTTTTTTTGTGTGAGTCTGACAAACCACAGATTTTGAACAAAGCTGCTTGCCATCAAAATGATGATGATCAAGACGGCTGAGAGCAGGCAGATAAACTGAAACCCTTTCAGAAAGGCCAGAGGCGCGCTGAGCCCTGTTTCCAGTGCATCGAGCCTGACCCGCTCCAGCAGCCACAGCCACAATAGCGCCGCGCTGACGACACCGATGGTGCGGGTCAGCACAGTCAGTCCGCCGGCAACGCCGCGCGCCTGTACAGGCAAGGTTCTGACGACCCAGTCTGAGTATGAAACCTGAAAAAGACCCAACCCCACACCATGCACAAAGACTGCCCCAAAGACAAGTGAAACAGAAATCTCGATGGACCACAGCATAGTCAGTGCAAGTCCTACGACGCAGAGCCAGCCCGCCAGAAAGGCCGCGCGATTGGTATCGATTGCCATAGAGACGCGAGCTGTTATCGCTGAACCAATCAAGGTGCCAGAGGCCCATATCGCCAGAACAGCACCCGATTGCGCAGGTCCCCACCGTGCGATTTCGGACAGGTAGTAGGGGACAAGAAGAGGAATCGTAAAGCTTGCCATCTGCACAGTGATGCTGATGACATTAATCCAGATAAATTGTGGGGAGGATTTAAAAATATTGAAAAGTAAAAAAAGGCTCGAGGATGTGCCCGGGAGAAGTGTTGTCGTCGAAACTCTGTGTCGCAGTCGGGTCTGAATCATCGGCAGCAATGCCAGCGCGAGTAATGCCAACGGCACGCGAAACCAGTAGACCCCCGGCCAGCCCATCAGTGCGATGCTCAAGCCACCTGCCAGGGGCGCGATTAGACTCGCGATCGAGGTCATGCTTCCATATGCGGAAAGAGCGCGCGTGCGGGCATGTTCGTCATATAAAAAGGTCACCAGTGCGGGTGCGCAGGACAGTGTCAGCGCCATGCTGATGCCTTGCAACACGCGTGCGCAAACAAGCCAGAAGTAGGTCGGTGCGAGGGCGCAAAGGGAGAGGGCGATGACGGCGAGCATCAGTCCGACTCTGAATACGCGCAGGTGTCCGATCCGGTCACCGAGCGCGCCAAAGCCGATCACCAGCACGCCATAGGTCAGCACATAGCTGAGTGGAATCCAGCGAATCGCTTGCGTATCGAGTGCAAACGCCTGTGTAATGGCGGGAAATGCGACATTGACGGAAAAATCGAGTGGCGCAATGGATGCGCCAAGTCCGACAATGAAAAGTGCGAGAATATTCAAACTAATTTCTTCCTATGGTGGATGTATGAGAATAGTCGATCAGCTTCATGATCAGGCGCAAGCGTTGTTTGATGCACTGCGTCAAGGTAGTCTGGATCCGGTCAGAGGCGGAGTCACTCGAGATACATACGGTCCCGGAGAGGACTTTGCGCACGTCTTGATGGCCCGGCATGCCAGCTCAATCGGGCTTGAGGTCAAGCACGATTTCATGCGAAACACCTATATGGTGCTGCCAGGCTTGGATCGCAGCTTGCCGGCGATCGTGATTGGTTCGCACCTTGACTCGGTTGCGGGCGGTGGTAATTTTGATGGTGCGGCGGGGGTAGTGTCAGGATTGATCGCTGTGCAGGCGCTCAAGCAAGCGGGCATACAGCTGCCTTGCGACGTTGTCGTGATGGGCGTGCGAGCAGAGGAAAGTATCTGGTTTCAAGTGTCCTATATCGGCAGCAGAGGCGCACTCGGTCGTCTTCAGCCCGAGGCGCTGCAAGCGCGACGCATCGATACGGGCAGAACCCTCGCGGAGCATCTGACAGAAGCGGGTGGTGATCCTGAAGCGGTTCAACGCGGGGATTCTTTTTTATCCACTCAGAATGTGCGCGCTTTCATGGAGGTTCATATTGAGCAGGCGCCGAGCCTGGCGATTACGGGCTTTCCGATCGCAATCGGCACGGGTGTGCCAGGTAATTTTCGCTATCCAAAAATCAGGATCCAGGGCGAGTATGGTCACGTGGGTCTGGGTCGACGTTATCGTCATGATGCCTCGCTCGCAGGGGCTGACCTGACGCTGGGACTGGATGCGATTTGGGAACAGTGGGAGCGTGAGGGCCGCTTGATGGCTTGCACGGTAGGAGAGTTTTATACAAAGGCTGAGAAACACGGACTGACGGTTGTGCCAGGTGAGTTTTGCATGAGCCTGGATGTGCGCGCGTACGCGCAGCCTGATCTTGTGGAGCTGGAGGCGGCTTTTCTCGCGCTTGTTCGTCAGGTGGAGCAAAAACGCGGTGTGACAATTGATCTGGGACCCCGCGCCAGTGCCGAGGTGGCGCAAGCAGATCCAGTATTGACGAAACAATTAAGGGAGTGCGCTCAGGCTCTGTCCTTGCCTCACTGCGACTTACCCAGTCCGGCCTCGCATGACTCTGCTGCCTTTTGTGCTGCAGGCATTCCTTTTGGCTTTTTGTTTATTCGCAATCCCAATGGCAGCCACCACCCCGATGAGGCGATGGCGACCGAGGACTTCATGTTGGCCACAGAGGTCTTGGCGCAATGGCTGGTGAGGCAGCAAGGCACACAATGAGTGCCTGCATTGGCTGCATTGTTTGTATGGTCTGAATTGTCTGCGCATCTGGGACGCTTATCGTCCCAGACGTCCGCCCGCTCGAGCCAGATAAAACCACTCCTGACCAGGCTGTGATTTGATATTTGGGAAAACAATGAAGCAGTCTTGCTCGGCGCGCAGGACAGTGCCATCGGCGCGCGTGCCGATGATCTCGCCTTTGGCGACAGGATCGAAACTTTTCCAGACCCGTGCAAAGGTATCGTTCAGATCAAAGCGGTCGTAGACGTCATACAGACCCAGCACCTGAAAATCTGTGGCGGGTACAGGCTGTGGGCCTTCAATGAGACCCAGATACGTCAAGGTATTCAGAATGGCCTGATAGGCGACTTCGCGACCGCCGATATCGTCGTGTTGGCCGCACTCGAGTGTGATGGACCAGCCGCCAGTCGAGCGCATGTATTCGGTCGTACCGATGCCATAGCGCGTATCGACATCGACGTCTTTGGCATTGAAGCGTCCTGCCCGGACCTCGGCTGCGCGACGATCAATGCCCTTGGCATAGGTATCCAGCCAGCCATAGACAAAACGTGAACAGCCCAACCTTTGAACAAGTGCCTCTTCGATCTCTGCATGTGCGAAGGGTTCGAGCGTGTCCTGATTGTTTTTAGGACCGAAGAGCGCGAAGGCCTGATCGCCGCTCTGAAAGGAGTGCAGATCCAGCAAACCATCGTGTTCAGCCAGGAGCGGACAAAGCCAATTGGCAATGTAGTCTTCGTATTGAACGGGCTGTTCAGTAGGAATGAGTCGGCGATTGAGGTTGCGATCGCCATTGCGCCGTTGCAAGCGATAGGCTTTTGGATTGGTGACTGGAACAAACGTCACCGCACCGCGTTTGAGCTTGCGTGCGCCTTGCTCGAATTCTTTGATGAGTCTTTCGATCGCGAAAGTGCCGCAGGTCTCGTTGCCATGCACGGCTGCGGTGATGATCAGTCGCGGTCCTTTGAGGGGACTCTGCAAGCGAATAGCCTCGAAAGGGCGCTCCTGATCCAGGGCGAGTTGTTCGGGCAAGGACGTCAATAAGGAGGAGGGCAGAGACATTGTCAAAACCTTGTGTGACCAAACTGAATGGATTTTATTTAAAGGGAATTTGGTGATTTTAGTTGCATAATGACAATGTTTAAAAAGAAAAGTATCTGGTCATCTGATCAGATTCATACTTAGTAAGGACTCGACACATGAAACAGTTTTCAGTCTCTACACTCTCTCGCGCGATTGCGGGAATTTGTTTGATCGCCTTTGCGCATCATGCGAGCGCATGCACCGCTGTGAATGTATCGGCCAAAGATG
Organism: Zwartia panacis; assembly: GCF_030410395.1. GTDB lineage: Bacteria > Pseudomonadota > Gammaproteobacteria > Burkholderiales > Burkholderiaceae_B > Zwartia > Zwartia panacis. Next base: position 79,933 of record NZ_JAUHHF010000009.1, on the reverse strand, counting down.
GCGCAGTCATTGCAGGGCGCACGATGGAGTGGGCCTACGACATGCAGTGGACCCTTAAATCCGTGCCGGTGGGCAGTGCCGTTCCTTTGACAGCGCCCTCCAAGCTCAAGCTCGCAGGGACCGAACTCAAGTCCAAATTCGCGTTCATCGCCGTAATGCCCGCCATTTTGAAGGGGGCTGATGCCTTTCTCGAGGGTCAAAACAGCGCAGGTTTGGGGATGAGCGGTAATTTTCTGCCTGGCTTTACCGAGTATCAGGCCGTGACTGCGGGTGACAAGGACTATGTCTCGATTCTGAACCTCGGTCGCTTCGTTCTGGGGATGTTTGATAGCGTCAAGGCGCTGCGTGCAGAACTTCCCAAGTACAAAGTCTGGTTCGATCCTGCCGAGGTCAGTTGCTTGCCCACACCACCTTGGCTGCACTTTGTGTTTACGGATCGCTCAGGCGACAGCATTGTGGTGGAGTTCGTCAAAGGCCAGATGGTGATCAGCGATAACGTGGCGCAGGTTCTCACGAATTCGCCCACTTATGACTGGCATGTTTTGAATTTACGTAATTACCTCTCTCTTGCGCAGGATGGCAAAGCTTCTGTTCCTTATCGGGGTGGAAATGTGACTGCGCTCGGTCAGGGGGGCGCTCTGCTGGGCTTGCCCGGTGATTATCAGCCTTCTTCGCGGTTCGTACGTGCGGCGTATCTGAGGCATTTGGCGACGACCCCTGCGAATGCGAGCGAGGCCAGCCAGCTGGCTGTGCATGTCCTCAATAATGTCGACATCCCGGTTGGCGTTGTGTCGAGCAAAGAGGGTGGTCAGACGGTGTCGGATTACACGCAATGGGTGATGATCAAGGATCTGACTAATAATCGTGTCATGATCGCCAATGATAAAAATCGTGCGAATTATGTCACCCTAGATTTGAATCAGATTTTCAGCGCCAAGGAGTCATTCTCGACCTTGATCGATGCCTTGCCTTATCAGCCCAACGACGCGACGTCACGCTTTAAAGCCAGCAAGTGAAAAAAAAGCAGACAACGCGATGTCTGCTTTAAATTTTCTGAATGAACCGCTCATCACGAGCGGTTTTTTTTCAGATTTTTGTTTGTTCTGAGTATCGGTGTCACTCGGCCTTGATGTTCGCGTCCTTGACGGTCTTGCCCCATTTGGCCAGATCAGACTTGATGCGATCACCCGTTTGCTGAGGTGTGAAGTCCATGGGCTCGTAGCCTTCGCGTTTGATCGCGGCGATCACGGCAGGATCTTTCATGATCTTGTTGATGGCGGGCACGAGTGTGTCCATGACATTTTTTGGCAGTCCGGCCGGGCCCACAATGCCGAACCAGATCGTCGCATCAAATCCGGGGAAGCCTGACTCCGCCATGGTGGGGACGTTGGGGAACATGGAGCTGCGCTTGCTGGCCGTATCAGCCAACGCGACAATCTTGCCTGACTGAATTTGAGCGGCAGCTGAGCCCAGCGAGGAAAACAAGAATGGCACGTGACCACCTAACAGCTCGGTGATGGCGGGGTTGCCACCTTTGTAGGGAATGTGCGCGATATCGAGCTTGGCAGCGGCTTTGAATTGCTCCCCGGCCAAGTGACCCACACCACCCACGCCTGAAGTGCCATAACTCCACTTCTGTGGATCTTTCTTCGCCAGTTCAACCAGAGTCTTGATGTCTTTGGCTGGCGAGCTTGGTAACACTGCGACGACAACGCCACCCTCGCCAATCATGGAGATAGGCGTGAAATCTTTGACTGGGTCATAGCCCATTTTTTTCATGTTGGGCAAAATCGCCATGGGGCCTGAGTCGGTGATGTGCAAGGTATAGCCATCCGGTGCTGACTTGGCGGTAAAGTCAGCAGCCACGGAAGCGCCTGCGCCGGGCTTGTACTCAATGATGAAAGGCTGCTTGAGCATCTTGGACAGTTGATCCGTGATGGGGCGGATGAGTTTGTCGGCCGCGCCGCCTGGGGCATATCCGACCACCATGCGAATTGGCTTCTCGGGGTACTGCGCCATCGCCATCGGACTGAAAACCGACAGGGCCAGAGCACCTGCCAACACTGATTTGATCAAACGCATGTGAATCTCCAGATTGTTATAAAAATATCGAAACTGATACAGACCATTCAAGCGGCTGCCGCCTAGAAATATAGGAATATAGGTTGATTTACTTTTTAATAAAAAGTGCGTCCGGGATCAAGACAATTGCACCTTGGGTCGTGCGACTTTCAAGTAGTCGATGAGACTCGCTGGCCTGACTCAGCGGTAAAACGACTTCGATATCAAGTCGAATCGCGGGATCGCCCAGTATTTCAAATGCCTCTTTGCTCATCGCGAGCATTTCGGCACGGTCCGCGACATAGGTTTTGAGAGTGGGTCTGCACACCCAGAGCGATTTGCTGTGCAGGTCCTGCAATTTGAAACCCTCGACCTGGCCGGACGCCGTCCCGAAGTTGACGACCAGTCCCCGGGATTCGAGGCATTTGACCGAGCCATCGAAAGTATCTTTACCAACAGAATCAAACACCACGCTCACGCCTTTTCCGGCTGTGATGCGATTGACCTCGGCGACAAAGTCCTGCGTCCGGTAGTTGATGGCAAAGTCGGCGCCAAGTTCGAGTACGGTTTTGATTTTTGCGTCACTGCCTGCGGTGGCAATCACGACGAGACCCAGGCGCTTGGCCCACTGAACCAGAATCTGACCGACACCGCCCGCTGCAGCGTGCACCAGAATGCGTGTGCCCGGCTTGAGGGGGCGCATTTGTTTGAGCAGATATTGCGAGGTGAGCGTACGCACCAGACCCGCGGCGACACGCACGTCATCCAGAGACTCTGGCACGGGAATCACGCGCTCGGCAGGAAGCACCACATGCGTGCAATAGCTGCCAACTCCGGCGTTTGTGTAGGTGGCTTTGTCGCCGACCTTCAGATCCCGCACATTGCTGCCAATGGCTTTGATCCGTCCGACTCCGCTGACACCGGGAATAAATGGCGGGGTGGGGTTATGTGAATGGGGCTGTCCGGCGCGCAGGTAGATATCGACAAAATTCACGGCGACTGCGGTGTGTTCGATGACAACTTCGTCTGCACCCGGAACGGGCATGGCGATAGGTTGAGCCTGGAGGACCTCGGGTCCTCCAATAGCGGTGACATAGACTGCAAAGGGGGCTGACATGAATACTGTTCCTCATTCCAAGAGCTGCTCACTTTACAGACACTGCAAGTGTCGCGTCAAAATGTTTTCGCTCCTAGGTATTTACCCTCAAATGGGTGATACCATGATTGTGACAATTCGTTGTCACGCATACACTCACCGTGCTTTGACGTGCTTTGGCTGCGTCAACTGAAAAAACCGTGGTCGATTTGTCGACCGATTCATTCGCTCAAGGATATCCTCATGCGTAAAACTGTATCTTGGCTTGCCGGCGCGCTCATCGCGACGGCTGGAATCTCGGCTCAGGCCCAAACGAAGTGGGATTTGCCTTCGGCTTACTCGCCGACAAACTTCCATGTAGAAAACCTTAATGAGTTCGCAAAAGATGTGGCTCAGGGTTCGAAGGGTAAGTTAAACATCACTGTTCACGCCAATGCCTCATTGTATAAAGCCCCTGAAATCAAGCGCGCAGTGCAGGGTAATCAGGCCCAGCTTGGTGAAATCCTGTTGGTGAACTTCGCGAACGAAGATCCCATTTATGAGCTGGACGGTTTACCCTTCCTGGTGTCGAGCTACGCCGGAGCGAGCAAACTCGCTTCTATCCAAAAATCCTATCTGGAAAAGAAACTGGCTTCTCAGGGCATGATGTTGCTGTTTACAGTGCCATGGCCACCACAGGGCATTTTCACGAATCGTGACCTGAAGTCCGTCGCGGATATGAAAGGCCTGAAGTGGCGCGCTTATAGCCCAGCAACGTCCAAGATTGCTGAATTGGTGAGCGCTCAGCCAGTCACGATTCAAGCGGCCGAGCTTTCGCAAGCGATGGCCACCGGCGTGATTGACTCTTACATGTCATCAAGCGCGACTGGTGTGGACACCAAGACCTACGAGTACATCAAAAAATTCTATGACACCCAAGCTTGGATTCCCAAGAATGCGGTCTTGATGAATAAAAAGGCATTTGATGCGCTGGACGCAGACACCAAAAAAGCCGTACTCGAAGCTGGTGCGCGTGCTGAAGAGCGTGGTTGGAAGCTTTCCGAAGCCAAAACCAAAGAGTATCTGGCAGCCTGGACTAAGAACGGTGGTCAGATCATTCCTCCCAGCCCAGAGTTGACCAAGGGTTTGAACGAGGTGGGTCAGAAGATGTTGGCTGACTACCTCAAGAAAGCTGGCAAAGACGGTCAGGCTATTGTTGACGCTTTGAAAAAATAATCGATGCGACGCTTTCTTGATGGTCTGTATTCCGCCGCCGAATTTCTGGCGGCGGTTTCTTTAATAGGTGTTCTGTTGACGGTGCTGTTAAGCATCGTCTCCAGGCAATTTTCATTTCACGTTTCTGGACTCGACGCGTACGCCGGCTATCTAATGGCATCGGCGGGTTTTTTTGCACTTGCTTCTACTTTGCGTCATGGCGAGCATATTCGTGTGACGATTCTGCTAAATGCTTTATCCCCAGCGGGTCAGCGAAAACTTGATATTGGCGCGATTACGGTTGGTTTGGCTGTCGCTATTTCCCTAGCTTTTTTCAGCTCAAAATTAGTGCTCGACTCATGGACGTTTAACGACATATCCACGAGTAACGATGCAACTCCGCTCTGGATACCCCAGCTGACAATGGCTGCTGGAAACATATTGTTCGTGATCGCTTTCATCGATTTGCTGGTGGCGCGTATTCGTGGGCAAGCATTGTCGATTGATTCGCAGGAGCCGCAGCGAAATGAATGATTTTTTGATTATTGGATTGTTAATCGTTTCGCTGTTTGGCTTTCTGGCCGGTGGTGTTTGGGTTGGATTAACGCTTGCTGGCACGGCATGGATTGGTATGGAGTTGTTTTCGACTCGTCCTGCTGGCGATGCGATGGCCATCACGATCTGGGGCGCTTCGTCGAGCTGGACTCTGACGGCATTGCCCCTGTTTTTATGGATGGGTGAGATTTTATTTCGTACGCGTCTTTCCCAGGATTTGTTTACAGGACTGGCTCCCTGGCTCAACAAGCTCCCTGGCCGATTACTGCATACAAACGTGATTGGGTGTGCGATCTTTGCCGCTGTTTCTGGTTCGTCCGCAGCAACCTGCGCCACGATTGGGAAAATGACACTACCCGAGCTTAAAAAGCGCGGCTATCCCGACAACATGGTGATCGGTACCCTCGCGGGTGCTGGAACACTGGGGTTGTTGATTCCACCCTCAATCATCATGATTGTCTACGGTGTCGCGGCGGAAGTGTCAATTGCCAAATTATTCATCGCCGGCATACTCCCAGGACTTTTCCTTGCTTTGATTTTCATGGGTTACATCATGATCTGGGCTTGGAGAAATCCTGGCTTGGTTCCAGCTGCTGATGCTGAGATGACTTTCCGTCAAAAGGTTTATCAGTCTCGTAATTTGATCCCCGTTATGCTGCTGATTGCGAGTGTGCTGGGATCCATTTACAGTGGCGTGGCGACAGCGACTGAGGCTGCTGCGATTGGTGTGCTGGGCTCATTGATTATTTCTGCTTTGCAGGGTTCACTGAACTGGTCGACTTTCAAAGCCTCAATGCAAGGCGCAACACGCTTGTATTGCATGATCGCCCTGATTCTCGCCGGCGCGCAGTTTCTGACGCTGTCGATGGGCTACATCGGTTTGCCACGTGCTTTGGCCGAGTGGATTGGCAGTTTGGGCTTATCCCAGTTCTGGCTCATCATCGTTTTGATGGTGTTTTTCATCATTCTGGGTTGCTTCCTCGATGGCATCTCAATGGTGGTGCTGACCATGGGCGTATTGCTGCCGACGGTACAGGCCGCTGGTATCGATCTGATCTGGTTCGGTATCTTTATTGTCTTTGTCGTCGAAATGGCACAGGTCACTCCTCCCGTGGGTTTCAATCTTTTTGTGCTGGCCGGTATGACAAAACGCGATTTGCCTTACATCGCGCGAGTCTCTTTACCGATGTTTTTCCTGATGGTCTTCGCTGTTCTGGTGCTTTATTTTGTACCCGAACTCGCAACGTTGCTCCCGCAACACATGAAGCTGTAAGATGGCTCATCCGCCGCAAACCTCTCCATGGGGTTTGCGGTCCAGTGCTCAGGGCGCCACATATTTCGATGGAGGCTTGCGATGAGTTCACTTAGCCTGGTTCAAAATCTCCGCCAACAGTTGATGCAACGCCTGCCATTTTCCGAAATGGCGATCGAGGACGTTGATTTTTTCCTGACCTCATCGGCCGAGTCATACTTTGCACCCAATGAGGTCATTTTGGCGCCCGCTGATGGCCCTCCCAACCACCTCTTTCTGATTCGCCAAGGACGCATTTCTGGCAAGCGAGTCAACCCTGGATTGGTTGAGACGGTTTTCGAAATGGAGCCGGGTGATCTCTTTTCCGTGAGCGCCAGTCTGGCTGCGCGACCTGTCGCCGCAACCTATACCGCTGTCACGGACTGTTTTTGCTTGCTCTTGCCCAAAGCCTCTTTTCAAGAGTTGTTGGGGCGCTCACAAGCGTTTCGGGATTTCACGAATAATCGCGTCTGGATGTTGCTTGAACAATCCAGGCAAGCGATGCGTAACAGTGTCGCCTCCAAAGCCTTGCATGAACAGTCGCTTGAGAGTCGTCTTGGAGATTTGATCCGTCGAGTTCCCATCGTGACTCGGCCTCAAACTTCTTTGCGTGAAGCCTTGACGCTTGTACACGAAAAGAAAGTCGGTTCTGTATTGATTACCGAGGACGGTCATGAGATTTTGGGCATTTTGACACGTGATGATGTCCTGAGCCGAGTGACTTTGGCCGGCATTAGTCTGGATACGCCCATTAGCGAAGTCATGTCAAAGAATGTGAAAACCCTCACTGTCGATGACACCGCTGAAGCCGCTGCTGTCATGATGTCTCAGTTTCGCATTCGTCATGTACCGATTCTCGATCAGGGTCGGATTGTTGGATGCATTTCTGAGCGGGATTTATTTTCCTTGCAGCGTTTGTCCTTCGATACGATTAGCTCCGCTGTACGCATGGCGGAGGACGTACCTGCCTTACAGGAGTGTGCATCCAATATTCGCAAGTTCGCCCGCAATCTGTTGGGGCAGGGGGTCAAGGCGCGTCAGCTGACATTTTTGATTAGTCATTTGAACGATGTGCTGACTTCCCGTCTGGTGGTGTTGCTTGTGCATCAGCACGGGCTCGACCTTGACGATTTTGCCTGGATCGCACTGGGTTCGGAAGGGCGCAGCGAGCAAACGATCGCCACGGATCAGGATAATGCGCTCATCTATGTGGATCGTGGCGATGCGACGATCAAAGACAGATATTTGACGTTCGCCCGCGAGGTCAATGTCGCCCTGGATGCGTGTGGGTATCCGCTATGTAAAGGCAGCATTATGGCCAGCAATCCGACCCTGTGTCTCACACAGCAAGAGTGGCGTCAGCGCTTTAATCATTGGGTGGAGCACGGACATCCAGAGGACTTGTTGAACGCAGGTATTTTCTTCGATTTCAGATCGCTGGTCGGTAATGATCAGCTCCTAAGAGAGTTGCGCACGGAGGTCACGGAAATGGCGGCCGCTAAACCAAGGTTTCTCAAACTGATGGCCGAGGCGGCTCTTCGAAACTCAGTCCCGTTGAACTGGTTGGGTAGTCTGGACACCAAAAAAATCGATCAAAAGCAAGTGATTGATCTCAAGTTGCAGGGCACGGCGATCGTAGTGGAAGTCGCGCGGATTTATGCGCTCGCCCACCGGATTGAGGCACTGAACACGCAAGAGCGTCTCGCGGCGCTAGGCAGAGTGGCAGGTGTTCCGAAAAAGGAAAGTGCTGCGTGGATCGCCGCATTTCAATATCTGCAAACTTTGCGTCTGGCTATCCAGCTGGATGGCGGAATGATTGGTGACAACCCCAATGCTCTGGATGTGGATACGCTCAACGCGGTCGATCGCACCATTTTGAAAGGCTCGCTCTCGCGCATTCGTTCTTTGCAGCAAAGACTCGAGTTAGATTATGCTCGATGAGCTGGGTCGGTGGTGGCGAGGCCTGCGAGGCCATTCTGACGAGCGCGCCGGCGGGCCTGAACGTTGGATTATGCTGGATGTCGAGACCACGGGATTGGATCCCAGGGCGGATCAGCTTCTGGCAATCGCAGCCTTGGCGATGAGATTTGTACCGACCACGGGTCGTCTTGAGTTGTCCGTGGGGGATAGTTTTGAAGTCGTTCTACGGCAGGAAAAGCCCTCGGGTAAAGAAAATATCCTGATTCATCACATTGGCGTTCAGGCTCAGTCTGAGGGATGTGCGCCCGCCGAGGCGCTTGAACAGTTCAGAGTTTGGGCGGGAAACGCCCCTTTGCTGGCGTTTCATGCGGCGTTCGATCAGGCAATGATCGAGCGCGCGTTTCGACGTCATCAATTAAAACCGCTTGATAATGAATGGCTGGATATTGAACCGATCGCCAGGCTGGTTGGAGGAAATGCTCAGGCCCGTGCACTGGATGATTGGCTCGAGCACTTCGGGATCGAGTGTGCCGTGCGTCATCAGGCCGCCTCGGATGCGTTTGCCACGGCCGAGCTGTTGTTGCGTTTGTGGCCAGCTGTGCGTCTGGAGGCTCAGTCATGGTCTCAATTGCGCAGACTCTCGCGTCATGCGGCTTGGGTTCCACGTTAAGGAAAAAATAATGAAGCGCAAGTATTCTGTTTGGATCAGTATGAAGGGCCTGATCTGCTCGTTCATGTTGTCGGGTGTTGTGCAGGCTCAATCAACCTTCGATATCTCGATCCTCGCGGGCTCTTGCGCCAATTGCCACGGTACCGATGGACGCTCACCGGGTGGCATTCCCTCTCTCGCAGGACGTCCTGAAAGCGTGCTCAAGTCGCAAATGTTGGCGTTTAAATCGCAGACCCCTCCACCTGGAACCACGATCATGAATCGTCTGGCCAAAGGCTACAGCGATTCAGAAATCGACGCGCTGGCGCAATACTTTGCCAGGTTGAGTCCGTCTCTGCCCGTCGTCCAAAAGGAGACTCGATAATGTCAGTCGCGAAGAACGCTGTTGTGACGGGTTCGTCCACGCTGAGTCGTCGACAAATGCTCAAGACGATGGGAGGTGTGGCGGGCCTCTGCGCGCTGGGTCTGTCCTCGTCCGCGCTGGCATCTTCTGTCGCGGGGCGCGTCGTGGTGGTGGGCGGAGGGTTTGGTGGCGCTACGACCGCAAAATATATCAAGCGTCGAAATGCCGCCATCGATGTCACACTGATCGAACCCTCTCCTCAGTTTTACACCTGTCCTTTCAGCAATTTGTATCTTGGCGGATTGCGTGACTTTGACGCCCAGACCCACGGTTTTGACGAGCTACGTAGCTTGGGTGTGCGCGTGATCCAGGGCTTTGCGCAGGATGTCGATCCCGTGATTAAAGCGATCAAGCTCGCATCGGGAGAGCGTCTTGCTTACGACAAACTTGTGCTGTCTCCCGGGATCGATATACGCTGGGATGCTTTGGCAGGGTATGACGAAGCCGCTGCGCAACTCGCCCCACACGCATGGAAAGCCGGTCAGCAGACACTGCTGTTGAAACGTCAGCTCGATGCCATGCCGGATGGTGGATTGTTTTTAATGGTCGCACCCGCCAATCCTTTTCGTTGTCCGCCCGGACCCTACGAGCGTGCGAGTATGGTGGCTTACTACTTAAAAACGCATAAGCCGAAGTCGAAAATTCTGATACTGGATGCCAAGAATAATTTTTCCAAGCAAACCTTGTTTACAGACGCCTGGAGCAAGCTCTATGGCGAGATGATTGAATGGGTGCCTGCCAACAAGGACGGCAACGTGATCCGAGTTGATGCTCAAAACCTGACGGTCGAGACTGAATTCAGCGTCCGTCACAAGGCCTCTGTGCTCAATGTGATTCCGCCTCAGTCTGCAGGTTTGATTGCGCAACGTGCCGGAGTCACGAATAAAAGCGGCTGGGTCCCTGTGCAGGCACAAACGTTTGAATCCAGCCAAGTATCAGACATTTATGTCGTGGGAGACGCGACGATTGCCGCACCGATGCCGAAGTCCGGATTTTGCGCCAATGCGCAGGGGAAAGTGGCTGCGGCTGCGATTGTCAGCGCACTGACGGGCAAAGAAGTTGCCACCGCATCCTGGGCGAATACCTGCTACAGCCTGGTGGGGCCTAATTATGGGATTTCGGTGGCAGGCGTCTATGGCGTCTCAGAAGGTAAAATCGTTGAAATCAAGGGTTCGGGAGGCGTGAGCCCTCGAGAGGCTAGTCAAGAGATCCGCAAACGCGAAGCTGATTATGGCGTGGCTTGGTATAACGCGATCGCACAAGACACGTGGGGAACAAAAGTTTCATGAATGTACAGGACACACTGATTTGGTCGGGACTCGTGATCGGGCTGATTTTTGGCGCGACCGGGCAACTGTCGGGTTTTTGTCTCAATCGCGCGCTCAAAGAGTACTGGCAATCTGGCGCACTGCATAAGGCGCAATCTTTTGTGTTGGCTTTATGCGTGGCCGTGATCGGCACACAGGCGTTGGCTCAGTTCGAATTCATTGATTTGAGCAAGTCCATTTACCGTGGCCCGACCTTTTCCTGGTTGCTTGTACCCATTGGCGGCGTGCTATTCGGGTACGGCATGATGCTGGCCAATGGGTGTGGGGCGCGGACGCTGGTGTTATGTGCGCAAGGTAATCTGCGCTCACTCGTGGTGTTGTTGTGCCTCGGGATTTCAGCCTTCATGACATTGACCGGGGTGCTCGGTCCTGTGCGTCAGTCATTGAATCAAATGACAGCCGTTTCCGGCGGCAGTATCTCTGACATTCCGGTTGCCTTTCAATCCTGGCTGTTGGGCGCTTTGCTGCTCTGTTTGCTTGTCTTTAGTTTCTGGAAACTCAACTTGTTGCGACACAAAAAGGACTTGTTCGCAGGTTTCACGGTGGGACTGCTGATTGTTGCAGGCTGGTTCTCGACGGGCTGGCTGGCGTTCGACGAATTCGAGCCTGTCAATCTGGTATCGCTCACTTTTATCGCACCTATTGGCGAGACGATTCAATACGCGATGATCGCGACAGGAATGAAGTTAAGTTTTGGTGTCACCGCGGTGCTGGGCGTGTTGCTTGGGTCGTTTCTGCTGGCCTGGTTGCGCAAGGGCTTGCATCTTCAGGGTTTCAGCTCACCCAAGGAAATGTTGCGCTACATCGCCGGTGGTGTTTCGATGGGGGTGGGTGGATCGCTGGCACTAGGATGCTCGATTGGCCAGGGGTTGACGGGTCTTTCGACCCTCGCGCTCAGTTCTGTCGTGGCCGCGGCGGGTATCCTGATTGGCGCCCGCCTGGGCTTTCATCAAACCGCTTGAAGCTTTTTTTCTTGTTGTTGTTTGTGGCGCAACCAGAGTAGTGCGACACCCATCAAGACAACGGGAAAGAGCGAAGCGAAGTTCAGGATATCCCAGCCCGAGGTGGTGACTAAAGCACCTGAGCTAAACGAAGTGATCGCCATCGTGGCGAAAACAAAGAAGTTGACGATTCCCTGAGCCTTGTCTTTTTCCTCAGGGCGATACGCAGTCATCGCCAGACTGGTCGCGCCAGTGAATAGGAAGTTCCAGCCCACACCGAGGATAAAGGAGGAGAGCAAGAAGTGATGCACCTCAATGCCTGCGAGCGCGATCATGATGCAGAAGAAATTGAGCGCAATCCCCAAAATCATGATGCGGTAAGTACCGAATTTTTTAATTAGTGATCCCGTAAAGAAGCCGGGAGCGAACATGCCGATCACATGCCACTGAAGGACAAGCGCCGCATCAGAGAAAGGCAGGCCACATACTTTCATCGCCAGAGGAGTCGCGGCCATCAGCAGATTCATGACGCCATAACCAAGCGCTGAACTGATTGCTGCCACCATGAAGACGGGCTGGCGCAACAGCTCCATCGCGCTGCGTCCCGCTGGCAACACTTTTTTAACGACCACCTCATCTGGAAAATGGATGAAGTTCATGACGATCAACCCCAGGAGGCCAGCCGCGGTCAGGGTGAGATACGCGCCGAGAAAGGGGGTATCGAAAATATCTTTGGTGAGCACGGCTAAGTTCGGTCCAGCGACTGCGCCAAGAATGCCGCCGGCCAAGACCCATGAAATAGCCTTGTCGCGCAGGCTCGCATGGGTGAGTTCAGGGGCTGCGAATCTGTAGAGCTGTCCGTTCGCGCTGTAATAGCCTGCGACGAACGTACCGAAAGTCAGCAGCCAGAAGTTTTTGGAATACGCCGCATAGCCGCAAATCAGCGAAGAGATCACCGCAACCAACAGTCCTAGTTGAAAGGATTTTTGACGGCCGTATTTTTTTTGTGTCCGGGCGACGAGTCCTGTGGAGAGCGCACCGCCCACCACATAACCCATGATGGGCAGCGTCGCCATCCAGGAGATGTTGGTCAGACTCAGGCCCACTAGGCCATTGATCGCGACAAACGTAATGTTGTTGGTGAGGAAGATGCCCTGACACAAAATCAGCAGCACCAGATTCTTGTTGAATAAACGCGGTGAATTTTCCATGAACCTGATTAAAGCACAGACTTTGTCTGGATGATTTCGGGGCAGAGATGCTGCACTGCACGATAGTTTGTTAAAAATACTTGACCACTGAGGTGCTTGAGGAAGTCAGACTTTTCAAGGCGGTCCATGACGGGACCTTTGACCTCAGAGAGGTGCAGGCAGATGCCCGCATCGCGCAGACGCTTTTCGATCGCTTCGAGACTTTCGAGCGCGCTGGCATCGATATCGTTGATAGCCGAGCATTGCAGCACCACATCTTTCAGTTTTGGATTGTCTGCCACTTCGGCGTTGAGCCGATCTTCGATGTTGCGCGCGTTGGCGAAATAGAGACTTTCGTCGATGCGTAAACAGAGAACATGTGGACTCGTGCGCACATCGTGGCGTAAAACGTTGCGAAAGTGCTCTGTGCCGGGCACCAAGCCGATCGTCGCGATATGGGGTTGGCTCGTGCGGTACAAATGCATGGCCAGAGACAGCACGACACCCGCAACAAGACCAATTTCGACGCCTAGCAACAACGTGGACGCTAGGGTCACTGCCACAGCGGCGAAATCAGCTTTTGAATAACGCCAGGTATGCTTGAAAATGCTGAAATCCACGAGGGAAAGCACGGCGACGATGATGGTCGCCGCCAGCGTGGCCTGTGGCAGGTAATACAGTGCGGGCGTGAGTAACAATGACGCCAGTGTGATGCCGATTGCGGTAAAGAGTCCCGCGGCTGGCGTGCGCGCACCGCTATCGGCGTTCACCACCGAACGGGCAAACCCGCCGGTAACGGGAAATCCGCCCGTCAACGAAGCCGAGATGTTGCAGGCGCCAAGCGCGACAAGTTCCTGATTAGGTTCGATGCGTTCGCGCCTTCTGGCAGCGAGAGTCTGTCCTACTGAAACGGACTCGACGAATCCCACAATGCTGATCAGCAAGGCTGGAACGAAAAGATCTTTCCAAAGTGTTAAATCCCAAAGCGGTGCGGTCAGCGGCGGTAATCCCTGAGGGACAGTGCCGACCACTTTTAAGCCTGCGTCGGGCCAGTCGAGTTGCCAAGCGAGCGTTGTTGTGACCACGATGGCCATGACAGGACCGGCTTTGGTCACAATGTCGGCAGCCAGCTTGTTCAGTCCAATCTTGATGAGGAGGGGTTTGAGTTGTTGTCTGACCCAAAAGAGAAACCCTGTTGCAAGCAGACCCACAGCGAGGGTCAGAACATTGGTGTTGGGTATCTGCTGAATCAGCGACCAGATGAGGATAAAAAAGTTGTCTCCGGATGCTTGAACACCCATGAGCGTTTTGAGTTGACTGGCTGCGATCAGTAAGCCTGATGCGGAGATGAAACCAGAGACGACCGAGTGGCTTAGGAAGTTGGCCAGAAAGCCGAGTTTCAGGAACCCCATTAATAAGAGCAGTCCTCCCGAAATGAAGGCCAGTGTCAGGGCAATTTGCCAATAACTGTGCACACCGAGGGCGGCCTGCTCACCCACCGCGGCCGCGGTCATCAGAGAGATCACCGCGACAGGCCCCACTGCTAGCACGCGACTCGTTCCTAGCAATGTGTACAACACCAGCGGGGCGACGCTGGCATAGAGACCGACTTCAGGAGGGAGTCCTGCCAGCATCGCGTAGGCAAGGCTTTGCGGAATCAGCATGATGGTGACAATCAATGCCGCGACTAGATCACTGACAAGTAGTTCGCGATTGTATTGAGCACCCCATTGAAGCGCAGGCAGGATCGGCAGTTTCATCTTTGGCCTGGGTCAGCTTATTGAGCGGATTTGCCGCGTTCCGCGATTTCAAAAAATATCATTCCAACAAGCATCGCCGCAACGAAGATCAGCGCTTTTTCGTGCCCGGCCGCCATCGAGACCAGAGCGGGCCCTGGACAGAAACCCGCCAGACCCCAGCCGATGCCGAACATCAAGCTGCCGACAATCAAACGCTTGTCGATATGTGTGGATTTAGGCAAATGCAAGGCGCCGCCAAAAAAGTTGGTCGTGCGTTTTTTTGCAAGGGCAAAGGCGAAGACGCCCACCAGAATGGCCCCACCCATGACAAACGCCAGGGAAGGATCCCATTGACCGAAGAGATCCAGAAATCCGAGAACTTTGGCAGGATTGGTCATGCCAGACAAAATGAGGCCTAGACCGAAAAGAAGACCGGCGAGAAATTCGAAAACGCGAAGCATGATGTGTACGCCTTTAAAAGAGATGACGAACGATGTAAACCGTCAGGAACCCGGCTGCCATGAAGGAAATGGTGGCGACCAGTGAGCGAGGTGACATGCGTGAGAGACCGCATACGCCGTGACCCGAGGTGCAGCCTGAGCCATAACGCGTGCCAAGACCAACCAGTAGGCCGGCAATCACGAGCATGACTGTATCGGCATCAATCTGGGGGGCCGTCACGAACTCCGGGGGCGCAAGGGTGGTAAATATCCAGGGGGCTGCGAACATACCAGCCAGAAATGCGAGGCGCCAGATGGTGTCCCCGGCTTTTGGGGGTAATAGACCCCCTAGGATGCCGCTGATCCCGAGCACCCGACCATTGATCAGGATAAACAAGGCAGAGGCGACTCCCAGGATGATGCCTCCTGAGAGGGAGCTCCAGGGGGTGAAGTGAGTCCAGTCGATGTTCATGTGTTGACCTCGTCAGTGTTACAAAATTGTGAATAAAGCACTTCCATGACAGCAAGCGCCTGCGGGCTGGCGAACTGGTAGTAAATATTCTTGCCCTCTCGCCGTGTCTGCACGAGTTGTTCGTTGCGCAAGACAGTGAGCTGTTGTGAGAGGGTCGGTTGCATGATGCCGAGTGTGGTTTCAAGCTCGCTCACGCAGCGCTCTCCCTGGGTGAGCTGGCAGAGGATCATGAGTCGATCAGGGTTGGTGAGGACTTTCATCAGCCTGCAGGCATTCGCTGCAGAGGCTTTCATCGTGTCCAGTTCGAATGGGGCGATGTCTTGGTTCAGCATGGTCGTGAAAGTGGGTTCAGTTAAAGAGTGAATTCATTAAAGAGTGAATTCGGATGTCAAATTATAATATATTTACAAACAAATTGTTTATATATATAATATCTAAAAGTTATCTAATGTTTCAGGAGTCCGTATGAGTACTTCAACAGTCAAGCCGATGGTGCATGGCATCTTCGATCCCGTCACGTGGACGGTGACCTATGTTGTATATGAAAAACCAGGAGCAGCCTGCGCCATCATCGACTCCGTGCTCGACTACGACCCCAAATCGGGTCGGACCCGGCACACCTCCGCGGACAAGGTGATTGATTTCGTTAGAGCAAACAATCTCAAGGTCGAATGGATTCTCGAGACACATGCGCACGCCGATCACTTGTCTGCCGCACCTTATTTGAAGCAGCACCTCGGCGGCAATATCGCGATTGGTGATCACATCACCACCGTGCAAAAGGTATTTGCAGGAGTCTTTAATCTTGAACCTGAGTTCCGACAGGATGGTTCGCAGTTTGATGTGTTGATCAAGGAAGGCGAGCCGATCAAAGTCGGTGCGCTCGAAGGGCATGCTTTATTTGTTCCTGGTCATACGCCTGCCTGCATGGCTTACCAGTTTGGAGACGCTGTCTTTGTGGGTGACACCTTATTCATGCCCGATGTGGGAACTGCTCGTTGCGACTTTCCCGGCGGTGATGCCAAAACTTTGTATGCATCGACACGCCGCCTGTTGAGTTTGCCGCCAGAGACGCGCTTGTTCATGTGTCACGACTATCCTCCCGCGGGCAGGGAAGTGGCGTTTGAAACAACAGTCGCCGAGCAGCGGGCCAACAATATTCATGTCCACGATGGCATCACTGAAGCGCAGTTTGTGGAAATGCGGACCAAGCGTGACGCAACACTGGAAATGCCGGTACTGATTTTGCCTGCAGTCCAAATCAATATCCGTGCGGGTGAGTTCCCACCCAAGGACTCCAATGGAGTCTCCTATTTAAAAATTCCTCTCAACGCTCTATAAGGATGTTCATCATGAAATGTAATGTCGGCACGATTGATCGTACGCTACGCATCGCCGTTGGTTTGGTGCTGATCGCCCTGGCTGCAACGGGCACCGTCGGTGTCTGGGGCTGGATCGGAGTGGTCCCTCTCTTGACAGGGATCTTTCGTTTTTGCCCGGCCTATCCTTTGCTGGGCATCAGTTCCTGTTCCAAAGAAAACGCAGGTTCAAGCAGCAGCAAAAAGTAATCAGTGCGCGGTCCTCTACGAGGGCCGCGTTTATTGATGTATGTTTATTGATGTTTAAATGCGATCGGTACCAGCACCGTTGAGGGTACCGCGACCTGTCCGCGGGTGGCCGGGATAAATCGCCATTGACGCACCGCTTCAAGCGCGGCTTGATCAAGCCGTTGAAATTGACTGCTTGATTCAACCTGAATGTCCCGAACGGCGCCTTGCGCATCGAGACTGACGCGTAACACGACGGTACCTTCCTCGCGCAAACGCTTAGAGAGCGCAGGATAGACCGGATCGGGACGATGTAAATAGTTGGGGTCGACTTGCGCCGGGGTCAGTGGGGGCGAATCAAGGTTTGCACTTGTTTGCGTCGGACCTGGGGCAGGGTTGCTCGAAGAATTTGTGGCGCTGGACGTTGTGGCATTCGATGGAGACATCGGTTCTGCCAAAGGGCGTGGTGTGGTTTGCGATGTGGGTGCGACAGGCTGTTCGGGATTGACTGGTTTGACTGGTTTGATTGGTTTGATTGCTTCAGTAGGCGGATTTGCTGGGGCAGCCTGAGTGCTTTCCTGACCGCTTTCCTGATCGCTTTCCTGATCGCTTTCCTGATCGCTTTCAATAGCGATTTCACTTTCAGACTCCCTCTTGTTGTCCGAGGGTGAACCTTTTTCCGTACTTGTGTCTGTTGGTGGAAGGGTCTCTTCCCGAGGCTCTGGTCCTGTCACGGGTGTGAGCTCTGGCTTAGGTTCAGGTTCGGGTTCGGGTTCGGATTCGGATTGTGGATTAGGCTCAGGTTTTGGGTCGGCTTTTGCTTCAGGCTGCACCTCGGGTTTTGTTTCTGTTTCGGCTTCAGCCTCTTCAGCTTTTTCGAGCGTGACCGGGATGATGATGCCTGACTGCCCCGTGTTGGAGTCGGTCTCTGATTCGCTGCCGCCCAACCAACCAAAATGGGACAGTAGTAAAACGATGACCAGCACGTGCACAAAAGTCACGAGTGCCAATATCGTGCCAAACCGCATGCCGGAGGTGGGCTCGATGGCTGGCGGATTTGCGCGTGTCATAGTTTGGACATCAGTTCTTGTGAGAGCATTCAAATTCAATTCAACAGGTAGTGTAGAGGTTTTCAGCTAATATTTGCGGTGAAGCTTTCCTCATGAATGTTTGCATAGGTACGGTCGCACAATGAACACCCCGCTCAAAAAATTTCCCCGCATGCTTGCTTGCGCTTTGTTGGCCACGATGATGTCTTTTGGGGCATCTTTTGGTGCGTTCGCCTCCGAGAAAGTCGTGGGTGATTTGAAATTATCGACCCCGTGGGTGAGAGCATCCGTGCCAGGGCAGGTCAACGGTGCCGGCTATGTTCAGATCGATAATCAGGCGGCTCAGCCTGACAAGCTGGTGTCGGCAAGCACAACAGGCGTCAACCGGGTCGAGCTGCATACCATCCTGACAGAAAACGGCGTCGCCAAAATGCGTGAAGTATCGGGTATCGAGGTACCCGCCGGTGGTGCAGTCAA
Source organism: Zwartia panacis (assembly GCF_030410395.1). GTDB lineage: Bacteria > Pseudomonadota > Gammaproteobacteria > Burkholderiales > Burkholderiaceae_B > Zwartia > Zwartia panacis. The sequence goes on along the minus strand of NZ_JAUHHF010000009.1, from coordinate 61,560 downwards.
GCTAGCACCAGGCGGCTATCACATCATGTTTTTGGGACTGTCGGAGCCTTTTAAAGTCGGTGCGACGATTCCCGTGATGCTCAAGTTTGAAAAAGCAGGTGAAGTCAAAGTCGAGTTTGAAGTCAAGCCCGCGACTTATAACCCGGGGTCCATGTCTGGACACGGGGCCCATCGTCATTAATCAAGCCACTCCCTTAGATTGAGGCTGCCCTGATGCTTGGTGTGACTGACTATCCTGCGTTTGTGATTGCATTCATCATTTTTCTGTTGATTCCTGGTCCTGGCAATCTCGTCCTGATCACCTCCACGACAAAAGGCGGGATTCGAGGCGGTTTTGCAGCCGCCTTCGGAGTGATTCTCGGCGATCAAGTCTTGTCATGGATGGCTGTCGCGGGACTCGCTGCTGTGTTGGCGGCTTCTCCCGTCGCCTTCGAGGCAGTTCAATGGATGGGGGCCATTTATCTGGTCTGGCTGGGAGCCAGGATGTTGTTGGCCAAGCCTGGTGCGGCGCCTGTCCTGAATATCAAGCCCTATCACTACCTGCGACAAGCGCTCGTGATTACCTTGCTCAATCCTAAAGCCATTGTTTTTTACATGGCCTTTTTTCCTTTGTTTGTCGATCCAGTACAAAACAGGGGATTGATCACGTTCGCATTTCTTGCGGCGACCATCGCAGTATTGGCTTTTTTCTATTGCGTGGTGGCAATTTTATTGACGCACTTTCTAGCCGAGCGATTACGTGCGAATCGCTCGATCTCTTTTGCGCTTGAAAAGTTAGCGGGTCTTTGTCTGATTGGTTTCGGACTCAGGCTTGCGTTGTCGCGCTAAGCCTAGAGTGCGAGTTCAGCCGGTAATCACCCTTTGTTTTGTTCAACGACCATGTGCGTATGCGCCGCTTTGAGGAGCGGGCAGGGCACACCTTTCTTCACGCCGTAATCGATCATGGCGCCCAGGATATGTTCATGTTCTGTCTGGTGACCTTGTGTCAGATCACGGAGCATCGAGGCGGCGAAGCTTGAGCCTGATTTAGTCAACATGGCGAGTGCTTTTTGCTGGGCGCTTTCTTTGGTGGGGAAGCCGTTCGCTTGCGCGATAGCGCAGCTTTCGGCGTAGAAGCTCGTCATGGTTTCTTTGCCCCAGGGTGCATCTGAGATTTTGCCAACATGCCCACGGCAAAGTGTGGTCATGCCTGCGAGCGTGGCAAGAAACACCCATTTGTCCCAGAGTGACTGCTCAATATTTTCACTGTAGGTATGGTCAAAGGCCGCCTGTTGGCACAGGGCGGAAAATTCGCGCGCGAGTGCTTCGTGCGCCGGGTCCCTGTGCCCGACTGTCAGTGCGTGCAGCTCAGTGAGCTGTTTGACTGAGCCGCTGGAGGTCACAGTGGCGGCGATGTGCGCGACACCACCCATGACGCGCGCACGGCCAAATTTTTCGTCCAGCTTGGCAATGTGGCTTAATCCATTGAGCACAGGCAATATCACCCCGCGACTGCTGGCTGCGCTCACGGAGTCCAGCGCATCATCCAGGTCATACGCCTTGGGGGCCAGCACAATCAGGTCGTACTCGGGTTTGAGTTGGTCCCGGGTGACGGATTTTGGATGCAGAGTAAACGTTTCATTTGGAGTCTCGACAACTAGGCCTTCGGACTGAATTATCTGGTGTCGCTTGTCACGCAGCAGATAGGTCACATCCGCTCCGGCTTGAATCAGTCGTGCACCAAAATATCCACCCACGCCACCTGCACCCAAAATTAGAATTTTCATGCTTTCTCCTTTAGAAAAGTAATCTTATCGCTTTGCTGAACTGGATGCTACGATATGCGCACAAGAAAAAAATTGGAGAATGCCTTGAAAAAAATTCGACTTGCCTCGGTGCTGCCTGCGCTTTGTACGCTGTCTCTTGTCTTGGGTGTCACGGGTCTTTCATCCGTCGCGACTGCTCAAGAGTTTCCAAAAGGTCAGACCATCACCATCGTGGTGGGATTTGTCCCCGGCGGAGGTACCGATACAGCCACGCGGATCGTTGCTAAAAGTCTGGCGGCCAACCTCGGACAGCCCGTTGTGGTTGAGAACCGGCCTGGCGCGGGCGGTGTAATCGCCACGCAGGCGGTCGTTAATGCAAAACCTGATGGCACCACGCTTTTGCTTGGAACGATTGGTCCGATGACGGTGTCGCCTCATCTGATGAAGTTGAGTTTTGATCCCCTCAAGGATCTCGCGCCCATCACGATGGGCGTGAATTTTCCAAACGTGTTGGTGGTCCCACCAAGCCTGAAAATCAACACGCTCGCTGAGCTTGTCGCCGCGGCCAAGAAAGAGCCGGGCAAGTTGACGTATGCGTCGACGGGTGTCGGATCGGCGGCGCACCTCGCAGGTGAGTTGTTTGCTCAACGTGCGGGCGTCGAGTTGATCCACGTTCCTTACAAGGGTGGCAGTGCGGCCATGCTTGATTTGTTGAGTGGTCGTCTGGATGCGTATTACGCGACCCCCACGACGAGCTTGCAGCATGTGCAGACTAAAAAGCTGATCCCGCTTGCGACCACGGGTTTAAAGCGTACGGATGCGATGCCGGATGTGCCGACGATGGCGGAGTCCGGGTATCCTGGTTTTAATGCAACGAACTGGTACGCTTTTGTCGCGCCCGCCAAAACTCCTGCTCCGATACTGGATCGCTGGAACACTGAGATCGTCAAAGTGCTGAACGATCCCGAGGTCCGTGAACAGTTGAACAAACATGGCTTGACGCCCGATCCGACCACGCGCCAGGAGTTGGCAGACTTTATGGCCAAGGAGTCGGAAACCTGGAAACAGGTGGTCAAGGAACGTAATATCAAGCTTGAGTAAGCTCAATTGTTGATTTGTATCGAGTAGACCGAACGTCTGATTGGCTTTTCGTATGCCGGGTCCTTTTAGCAGTATTTTGCAATCCTCCCGCGCACCTTTCAAGGTGCGCAGTTTTCGTTATCAATGGACGGCAGACCTGGCGACCTCCTGGGCGTTCGAGATGGAAATACTCGTGCTCGGCTGGTATGTTCTGGTCGAGTCAGGCTCGGTTCTCCTGCTGGTGATCTATGGCGCCTTGCAATACACCGGCGCACTGATTTCGCCCTTCCTGGGCATCGCGGGGGATCGAGTGGGGTACCGGGTTCTCTTCATGATCACGCGAGGGCTCTATGCGCTGGCTGCTTTGACCATCGCGACGCTCGCCTTTTTCGATTGGCTCACACCCTTGACCGTGATCGCGGTGGCGACCTTTGTCGGTTTGATCCGTCCTTCCGATTTGATGATGCGCTACGCCTTGATTGGGCAGACACAACCGAGCGATCAGTTGACCTCTGCCTTGGGTATCTCGCGCATGACCTCCGACTCTGCGCGCATCGCGGGTGCGCTGGCCGGCGCGGGCATTTTCGCGCAGTTCGGCATGGTTCCGGTTTATGTGAGTATCACCATTTTGTATCTGGTGAGTTTTTATTTCTCGATGAGTGTGGCAGGCAAGCCTGCGCAAGAGGCGGTTGTGCATACCTCCCGACCGTCACCCTTCACGGATTTGCAAGATGCTTTTTCCTACGTGTGGGGAAAGCCCGTTTTACTGGGTACGATGAGTATGGCGTTTCTGGTGAATTTTCTCGCGTTTCCCTTCTCCCTGGGCTTGCTGCCCTACATTGCGCGCTCCGTTTATGACGTGGGCCAGGCCGGGCTCGGCACCTTGAGTGCCAGTTTCGCTTTTGGTGCGTTGCTGGGTTCGATCGTGTTGGGGACGAACCGGTTTTCACTTGGGACTGGGCGCGCCTTATTGATCGCCACGGGGATCTGGTTCACGTTGCTGATGGTGTTTGGGCCGACGACGCATTTCGCGCTGGGTGTGACGATTTTGATGTGCGCGGGTTTCGTGCAAAGTATTTGTCTTGTTCCGCTCGCTGCGGTGATGCTTCGCGCGATCGATCCTCAATACCGCGGCCGCGTCATGGGGCTACGTATTTTGGCAATCTGGGGTTTGCCAGTTGGCTTGTTGATCGCAGGCCCATTGATCGATACGATTGGCTTTGTCGCGACAACGCTTTTGTACTCGGGGCTGGGTCTTGCCGCAACGATTGGCATCGCCATCAAATGGCGCAACGCAATGTGGTGCAAGTCGGCGCCTGCCAACCAGCACGGTTAACGCACTGTTGGCTGACGCCGGGGTCTTCAGAAAGATATTGAAATGGGGTGAGTCAAAACACTTATCCGAATTCTTACACGCCTTCGACAATACGGATATCGCGTTCAACGGAACCCTTGCCGAGCGCGCGAACGGCTTCCTGGTAGGCCGGGCTGTTGTAGGCTGCAAGAGCGGCCTCCACGCTTTCAAACTCGATGAGCACGGTTCGTTGTTTGACACCGTCTTCCTTGACAGCAGCAGCTTCGTTGCGCGCCAGGAATTTTCCGCCCGCGGCGGTCAGTGCGGGCCCAGCAAGTTTGGCGTAGGCGGCTAGGGCCTCAGGGTTGGTGATAGAACGGTAGGCGCTGATCCAATATGCTTTTGCCACGATGACCTCTTTGAAGTTTGGGGGAGCAGACACTATATCAAGGGCCGTGCAAAGTACGGCGACCTTGAAGGCATTTTTCTTGCCCGTCCCTGCAAAAGATTTGTCTTTATGTTAGGGTTCATACTAATGCGGATCAATAATAAAAAAAGTTTGCAATGATCCGAGCTCAACAATAAAAGACTCAATGCTCAAGAATATTTAATGGTATTTGAGATTTAAGGCCGGAGACAAGTGGTGAAAAGTGTGGTGAGACAAATTTTCCAGCAAGCGGTATTGCGCGCATGAAGATTTTTTACGGTTGGAAAATGGTGTTCGCTGCGGCCTCGCTGCAGTTTATCCAGTCGATGATGCTGCATCAGGCTTTTGGTGCCTATGTGGCCGTGCTCATTCAGGACAAAGGGTGGAGCAAGACTTCAGTTTCAGGCGCCTCGGCCATGATGTCGATGGAAGCGGCAGTCATTGGTCCGATTTTGGGTTGGTTCCTCGATAAGTTCGGTTCCAGGGGTGTCATTAAAGTCGGTGTCGTGATGTTCGGTATCGGTTTTATGTTGTTGAGCCAAATCGATAGCTTGATGGGGTTTTACGGTGCGGTGATCGTCATTGCGATTGGGTCTTCCATGGCAGGATATTTCCCTCTCAACGTGGGTGTGATCCAGTGGTTTGAAAAAAAACGCGCCCGCGCCTTGTCGATGGTGGGACTGGGTTTGGCCCTTGGCGGGATGTTCGTTCCAATCGTGGCCTGGAGCATTGAAAGCATCGGTTGGCGGGAAACGGCTTTTGGTTGTGGTGTGGTCGCCATTGTGATCGGTTATCCGCTTGCCTGTGTATTTCGACGCCGTCCTGAAGATTTTGGCGAAACCGTCGATGGTGCGGGGGCGCAGAGAGGAACCGTTGACATCACAGGCACCCAAGCTTCGACTAAGCCTGAGCCCGAATTCACCGCCAAACAGGCGCTGCGCACCCAGGCTTTTTGGCTACTGTCAGCAGGTCATGGCGTCGCGCTGATTATCGTGACTGCAGTCAACACGCACGCGATCAATCACATGCGTATTTCTCTTGGTTACACCATTGCGCAGGCTTCTTTCTACATCACACTGATGACGGGCTTCCAGGTGATCGGGGTGTTGTTGGGGGGTGTGCTGGGTGACAAGTTGCAAAAGAATCGGGTGGCGGCGGTGTGCATGACGATGCACATGGTCGGGATGTTGATGCTGACCTACGCCCTGGGGCCCGTGATGCTGGTGCTTTTCGCGGTGTTTCACGGTTTGGCCTGGGGCATTCGCGGTCCCTTTATGCAGGCGATCCGGGCCGATTACTTCGGTCGAAAGTCCATCGGCATGATTCTCGGTCTCTCCGCCATGTTGACAGCCGTGGGGCAGATCTCCGGACCTTTGCTCGCCGGGATTATGGGGGATGCGACGGGTAACTACGATCTTGGTTTCACGGTTCTGGCTTTGATTGCCGGCGCCGGGACCTTTTTGTTCTGGTTTGCCAAGCCACCAAAGTTTCCAGGGGCACCCGCTGCGATGGCCCAAGCGGCATGAGGCGATGACAGCTTTTGCCAGTCGGGCTCTGTTAATCTTCGAGTATGACTTACTCAAGATTTTTAGTGTCTCCGCTGGTGCTACTGCTTTCGGCATGTATCACGCTCGGACCGGATTACGACCGTCAACAAGCCACGCAATGGGAAACTGAGCCTTCATCCTGGCAACAGCCCTTGCCTCATGAAGGTGATCCGGTTGAGCTGATCGCCTGGTGGTCCCAATTCAAGGATCCTGTTTTGCTCGAATTGGTCGAGCAGGCACAAAAGCAAAGCAACAATATGGCGCAAGCGGCCTTGCGCATTGCACAGGCGCGTGCCTTGCTGGTCACCGCTGATGCCGCTGCCGTTCCTGTGCTCAATGCCTCGGGTGGCGTGACGCGTGGCACATTCCAGCTGGGTGGTCCTGTGATCGTTGCCACGACTGCGCAGGCTCAGCTTCAGGCAGGTTGGGAAATAGACTTGTTTGGCGGCCTGGCCCGCGCGAGCGAAGCCGCGCGCGCACGGCTGGCCGCTCAGGTCGCAAACTGGCATGAGGCCCGAATCTCCGTGTCTGCCGACACAGCCAGTCTTTACACAAACTATCGCAGTTGTGAACAACTTGCCGAGCTCTCGAGTGCCGATGCGAAGTCACGCGCTCAAACTGCGCGACTGACCCAGGAGCTGGCACAGACTGGCTTTCAAGCGCCCGCGAACGCGGCGCTCGCGCGTGCAAGCGCTGCCGAAGGCCAAAGCCGAGCAGTTGCACAGCGCGCTGATTGTGACTTGTTGATTAAAGCGCTGGTATCCCTGACTGCAATCCCCGAACCAGAGCTCAGAAGCAGGCTCGCCCAAGGCTCGCGAGTCTTACCAAAGCCCGCATTGCCTGTCGTCAAGCGTGTTCCCGCGCAAGTTTTGCTCCAGCGCCCTGATGTCGCCGCTGCAGAGAGAGAGCTCGCAGCCGCGAGCGCTGATATTGGCGTGCGCGAGGCGGATCGCTATCCGAGACTATCTTTGCTGGGAAATATCGGCCCCTTGAGTTTTGAAAGTGGTGCGGGGTCCATCAGTGCGACCTCTTGGTCGATTGGACCATCGTTGAGTTTGCCGATTTTTGATGCGGGTCGACGAGCCGCTAACTTGGAGACGGCGAAAGTCGCATATGAGGTTGCCGCGACCCAGTACAGAACACAGGCTCGCCGCGCAGTCAGAGAAGTGGAAGAAGCGTTGGTGCGTCTCGACAGCCTGACTCAACGCGAAGCCGAAAGTCTGAAGGCTTCGAAAGGCTATCGGGAGTCGCTTCAGGCCGCTCAGGAGCGTTACAAGTTTGGTTTGGCCAGCATTCTGGACCTTGAAGAAACCAGACGCCTCTCTTTTAACGCAGACAATATTCTGGCGAATGTGCGTCGTGAGCGTGTCAACGCCTATATTGCGTTGTATCGTGCCGTCGGTGGCGGCTGGGACGCCAAGGATGAAACTAAATGAAACCAATGATTGATTCAACACGCGTCTCTTTGCTTGGCCTGACAATCATGTTGGCCGCTGCCACTGTTTGGCTGCCCACCCCTGTCTTTTCTGCTCAACCCGGCGCGGCTCGACCTGCTCTGACAGTTTCCGTCACCAAACCGGCGCTGACCGCGTTGCCCTCAACGATTCGCGCCAACGGGAATATTGCCGCGTGGCAAGAGGCGGCTGTGGGGGCGCAAGTGGGTGGTTTGCGAATCGCAGAAGTGCGCGTCAACGTCGGTGATCATGTCAAAAAAGGACAGGTACTCGCGGTCTTTGCCCAGGACACTGTATTGGCGGATCTGGCGGTTCAAAAAGCCCAAGAGTCCGAAGCGGTCGCCGCACTGGCCGACGCCGAAGCCAATGCGTCACGCGCGCGCAGTCTGAAAACCTCCGGAGCCTTGTCTGCCCAGCAGATTAATCAATATCTGACTGCGCAACAAACCGCCGCCGCCCGTGTTGAGGCGGCACGCGCACATCGTCAATCCCAGGAACTGCGCCTGAAATATACCGAGGTTCTTGCGCCTGACGATGGCGTGATTTCCGGGAGACAGGCGAGTGTGGGTGCGGTTGTACCGGTCGGTGCCGAGCTTTTTAAAATGCTGCGACAAAACCGTCTTGAGTGGCGCGCGGATGTGGTGTCCGAAGAGTTGAGTCGTATCAAGGCCGGTATGCCAGTGGATGTTTATCCCGCCAGCTTGCCCAAAGGTCAGCCTCCCGTCGTGGGCAAGGTTCGCGTGATTGGGCCGACGGTCGATTCGCAGGCGCGTACCGCCATTGTTTATGTCGATTTACCGATTAGTCAGAACGACGAGCCGCCTGTTCGCGCAGGCATGTTTGCGACTGGCACATTCAACCTTGGTGAGAGTCAAGGGCTGACGGTCCCGCAAGAGTCTGTGGTCATGCGCGATGGCTTTAGCTATGTGTTCAAACTTTTGGCAGATCAGCGCGTTGAGCAAGTCCGAGTGCAAATCGGTCGGCGGGTCGGTGCACGCGTCGAAGTGTTGTCTGGTCTGGAAGCGTCGGACACGATTGTCGAGTCCGGGGCCGGCTTCTTGACTAATGGCGACCTCGTTTCGGTTGAGCGGTCATGAACTTTTCCGCATTTTCCATCCGTCACCCGATACCGGCGATCCTGCTGTTCGTGTTGTTGTCGATCGCGGGAATTTTGTCTTTCCGCGCCATCGGTGTGCAGGATTTTCCGGATATCGAATTGCCGATGGTGACGGTCGAGGCATCGTTGCCCGGCGCGGCGCCGGCAACACTCGAGACTGAAGTCGCCCGAAAACTTGAGAATTCGATTGCGACCCTCCAGGGTATCAAGAATATGTACACCAAGATTCTTGAGGGCACGGTGGTTATCAACGTTGAATTCGTGCTTGAGAAAAACGCCATGGAGGCGGTGAACGATGTCAGGGACGCGGTCACGCGTGTTCGGGCTGATTTGCCTGCTGATGTGCGTGAACCCACGATTTTGCGGGCGACGACCGCGGGCCGTCCGTTGATGACGTATGCAATCACTTCGCCACGCATGGATCAGGAAGCGCTTTCCTGGTTCATCGACAACACGGTTGCAAAACAATTACTGACGGTCAACGGTGTCGGTCGAGTCAAGCGAATGGGTGGCTTGAATCGTGAGATCCGCGTGGAGCTCGATCCCGCGAGAATGGCCGCTCTGGGTGTGACGGCTGCGGATGTGTCTCGCCGTTTGAGATTGATCCAGCAAGAGGCGCCGGGTGGACGCGGGGATATCGGGGGCGCCGAGCAAGCGGTCCGTACAATCGCTACGGCTGAAACTGCGCAGGACTTGGGGAAAATCGACTTGTCTTTGCAAGACGGACGGCGCGTGCGTCTGGATCAGATCGCAACCATCACCGATACGACTGCCGAGCGTCGTTCCCTTGCACTGGTCAATGGTCAGCCCGTCGTGGCCTTTGAGATCATGCGCAGCAAAGGCGCCAACGAGGTCACGGTCGCGCGTGATGTCAGACAAGTCATCGATGGTCTTCAGGCTGCGAACAAAGATGTCGCTTTTACCGAGCAGATCGACAACGTCGCGATGACTGAGGAAAATTTTGACGCCTCCATGCAGCTTCTCTATGAAGGTGCGATTCTGGCTGTGTTGGTGGTCTGGTATTTTTTGCGGGACTGGAGAGCCACAATCGTATCGGCTGCTGCCTTGCCCTTGTCAATCTTGCCGGCATTTCTCGGGATTTACTTGTTTGGTTTCACTCTGAATATGGTGACGCTCACTTCCCTGGCGTTGGTGGTGGGGATATTGGTCGATGATGCGATTGTCGAGGTTGAAAACATCGCGCGACATTTGCAGATGGGAAAAACACCTTTCCAGGCGGCAATGGATGCAGCGGATGAAATCGGCATGGCGGTGATCGCGACGACCTTTGCGCTGGTCGCCGTCTTTTTACCCACCGCTTTCATGGATGGCGTGCCGGGAAAGTTTTTTAAACAGTTCGGTTGGACGGCCGTGCTCGCAATCCTGGCTTCATTGTTGGTCGCGCGTTTGTTGACCCCGATGATGTCGGCCTATTTGATGAAACCTTTAGGCGGCAAGCATGCTGAACCCAAACCCGATAGCTGGGTGATGCGTCACTATTTGAAGCTGGTGACTTGGTGCTTGAGTCATCGCCTGGCCACGATTGTGTTCGCGTTTGTTTTTTTTGTGGGATCACTCGCCTTGGTGCCCTTACTGCCCAAGGGGTTTGTGCCGCCTGCCGACCGCGGGCAAACCATGGTCAATATCGAACGCGCGCCTGGTAGTACGCTCGAGGACACGTTGCGCGCTGCGGAGCTGGCCAAGGAGAAACTGTCTCAGATTCCGGAAGTACGCAGCGTATTTAGCTCGGTGGGTGCGGGCGTTTCAGGTGATGTGTTCGCGCGTGGAAGCGCTGCCGAAGTCCGCAAAGCCAGTTTGACTGTGACCTTGAATCACCGCTCGGATCGCAGCAAGACTCAGCAAGAGGTTGAAGCGGATATTCGAAAAGTCTTGGCGCAGGAACCTGGTGTGCGGATTACTGTCGGCGCTCAGGATGTCGGTGTCAAAATGCAAATCGTGTTGCAGAGTGAGGATCCTGTTGCCTTGGGTAAAGCGGCTCAGGCGGCTGAGCGTGATTTGCGCACGCTGAAGGGGATTGGAGGCGTCACCTCTTCGGCAAGTCTGGTGCGACCCGAGTTGATTGTGCGTCCTGATTTCGCGCGTGCGGCGGACTTAGGCGTGACGGCGCAAAGTATCGCGGAGACTCTGCGGGTCGCAACGAGTGGTGACTACGATGTGGGATTGGCGAAGCTTAATTTGGCAGAAAGACAGATTCCGATTCGTGTCAAATTGCCGGATGCCACACGAATGGATATTGCCGCACTGGAGAGATTGACCGTTCCGGGGCGTTACGGTCCCACGATGCTTGGTAATGTCGTGACCTTTACGATGGATAGTGGACCTGCACAGATCGATCGATTGAATCGTAGCCGCAACGTCATACTGGATGTCGAGTTGGGTGGCCGACCCCTGGGCGAAGTTTTTGCCGAGGCGATGGCTTTGCCGAGCCTGAGCAGTTTGCCGCCAGGCGTCAGGCTCGCGGAGTTGGGCGATACCAAGGAAATGCAGGCGCTGTTTGCAAGCTTTGGCCTGGCAATGCTGATCGGTCTGTTGTGCATCTACATGATTCTTGTTCTGCTGTTTCACGACTTTCTGCAACCCATCACGATTCTGGGCGCGTTGCCCTTGTCAATTGGGGGCGCCTTTGTCGGTTTGCTTCTGACGGGTAAAAGTTTTTCCATGCCATCATTGATCGGCCTGCTGATGTTGATGGGTGTGGTCACTAAGAATTCGATCTTGCTTGTTGAATATGCCATCACAGCCAGACGCCATGGCATGCTTCGCACTGAGGCTTTGATTGACGCATGTCACAAGCGCGCGCGTCCGATCGTGATGACAACGATCGCGATGACGGCCGGGATGATACCGATCGCGATAGGCTGGGGTTCGGATCCGAGCTTTCGTTCGCCGATGGCCATTGCGGTGATTGGCGGTTTGATGACCTCTACGTTGCTGAGCTTGCTGGTGATTCCCGCCGTATTTACCTACGTCGACGACCTGGAGCAATGGTTGCATCGAACCAGAAAGAGATGGTTCGGAGCCGAGGAGACTCGTCAGATTCAGGATGCGCCTTCGGAGCGCTCTTAAACCGATCGTGTCGTGTAGAACACGGGGCCTTGTGACTGAAAGTTTTGCCAGTTTTTTCTGATCGCGCTTAAGTTGTAATTCGCTCCGAGCGGGATGTAAGGAACCTGATTGAATACCTCGAGTTGAATCTCGCGACAGACAGCTTGTCGCTCCTGAAGCGTTTCTGCAAAAAACCATTCAAGTCTGAGGGCCTCGAGCTTTTCATTGGTCGGCCAACCAAACCAGCCCTGCGTTCCCGTGCCACGGATGCCCAGATTGGATGCCGGATCGAGGTTACTGGTGCCTGTCAAGGCGGTGAACGCAACGTTCCAGCCACCCGCCTCAGGGGATGCTTGATTGTTGCGGCGTTGCAGGTAGGTGCCCCAGTTCATGGGACGTAATTCTGTTTTCAAGCCGAGTTGTTTGAACAAATCCTCGGTGACGAGTGCGCAAGCATGATAAGGCGCAGCATCGACAGGGTCCAGAATGACGATGGGTTCGCCTGTGTAGCCCGCCTCTTTGATGAGTTTGCGCGCGCGTCCCATATCCCGTTTGCTATTGAGCTTTTCCATGCCAGCGTCTGTGGCCATCGGCGTACCCGGGGCGAAGACGCCGCATTTGTCATTCCAGTACTCGGGAAAATCCGCCCCGTTGGCCGCCATCATGTAATCGGACTGACTAATGACCAATAAGACAGCCCGACGCATCCGCACGTCATTAAACGGCGCATGCAGATGATTAAAACGCATGATGAAAATCGAGGGCAGGGCACCTTTAATCAGCGAGATACGCGAATTTTTGCGTAGCATCGGAATAAAGTCATTGTCCACAAGTTCGATGCCGTCGACTTCATTATTTTGCAGGGCCGCGACGGCTGTGGCGCGATCGGGAATGATGAGCCATTTGAGAGAATCGATATTGGCGATTTTTGGACCTGCTGTGTTGCTCGCAATCCCCTCAGTCCGCGCAACGTAGTCATTGGACTTGGCGTATTCAACTTTGGAGCCTGACACCCATTGATCGGGTAGAAACTTGAAGGGACCGCTGCCTATCATTTCTTTGATCGGGACATTGTCTGGGGTGTTTGCCAAACGTTCTGGCATGATAGATGCCGCTGCCGAGGCCAGTGTGTAAGGTAGCAGCGAGAACGGTCGACTGACAGTGATCGTCAGAGTCGCGCGATCAACCACGGAAATGTCGGTGACCAGATTAAAAAGTGTCTGTCCAAGCAGATTGCGCTTGCCGAAACGTTTCAGACTTACGACGACATCTTGAGCGGTCACAGGTGTGCCATCGTGAAAACGTAAATCCGGTCTTAAAACGAGTGTCCAGCGTCGCTTGTCCTGGTCAAGCGTATGACGCTCGACCATTTGTGGGTGAGGTTGGTATTGCGCATCCAGTCCAAAGAGCGTGTCAAAAACCTGCAAAGCGTGACATGCAGTGATGGCAGCCGTTGTAAAAACGGGATCCAACACTGACAAGTCTGTTGAAGGTACCCAGCGAAAGGTCACTTTGGACGGTTGCGCCGCGAGTTTAAAAGGCGAGGTCAACAGGCCGGCTGTCGTACCCGTAGTCGTGAGAAAAGTGCGGCGATCCATAGGAGACTCTACTAGAATTGAACGACGGCAGTCAGTTAGGCAGTGGCGCTCAAGCTCCAGAGATCGCCATTCAGGACGGCTCGCGCTTCTTTGCGTAATTTTTCCAGATGGGCAAGCAGGGATTTTTGCGCCACGACGTGCAAACGTTCAGGTGTATCGTTGTAGGCAAGTTTGACCAGTGACTCAATGTTCGCGGGTTGACCGGCTTTTTTCAAGGCAGCAACGACTTTATTTTCCCGTTCTTGGCGGTGAATCAAAATACGCTCGACATTTTCGGCCGGGTTATCCATTAAAAAGCCATGGCCTGGGGCAAGATGATCGATTGTTTCGTCAAGCAACAAACGAAGCGAGTCCAGGTATTCGATCATGTCGCCATCCGGTGGACTGATGACGACTGTTGAGCCCTGCATAATATGGTCACCCGTGAACAAGAGATTTTGCGATTCAAGTAAAAAACACACTTGATTGGATGCGTGACCGGGTGTGTGGATCACTCGCAAAACAGTCCCTGCGATCTCCAGTCTTTCGTGGTGCGAGACGACGTGATCAGGTTTGAACGTCTGGTCTTGATTCGGAAAGTCCGGAGGAGCCATACCCAACACAGTCGCCCCTGTTTTTTCCTTGAGCACTGCGGCGGCGGGTGAGTGATCCAGATGCGTGTGTGTGCACAAGATCCAGCGGATCGGACCTGGGGCGGCCGCGATCAAGTTGTCGAGATGCCCTTCAAGCACAGGTCCCGGATCGATCACCGCGACGCCTTCATCAGCGTTCCCGATCAAATAACTGTTTGTCCCCGGACCGGTCATCATGCCAGGATTGGCAGCGGTCACACGCAGAACTCCCGGACCGATCTCGACGGGTCGACCTGGCTCGATAAAAGAAAAACAGTCCCCTTTGTTTTCAGGGTCGAGTTTTTTGACTTCAGCATACGCAAAGTCGCCTGGAATCAGGGTGTGAGATTCACCCGTGCGGGTGATCCCGGTGACGGGTGCCATCACCTGTTTGGGACGCGGCTTGCGGGCATACTCCAAGAGCTCCTCGACATGCTTGAACGGCGCGAGACTCTCGAGGGTTTTGATCGTTGGAAACATCAGATTGAGCGTGCCCGAGCGATGCAAATCGATCGCCTGATCGGGACGAACCCAGATTTGACCAACGGTCTCATGGTTATCCTCTAGAGCGATTTGACCCTCAGGAGCTTGTGCGACAAAAAAACGCGTGTCGTAGCGGCGGGGACGACCTGCCTGAGTCACCCAGTGGCTGTAATAGGCGATGCGATCGGTCGCAGCTTTGAGTCGTTCACGCAGCAAAATATCCACAAACGAAAGTTTGTTTTGCGCCATGTCCTGGCGCAGCGCGGACAGGCGATCCGCCTCGTCGGCAGCCAGCTCAAGGAGTTGGTCTCCTTCCCGGTATCCGAGCAACAGACCCGACTCCTCGAAACACTCTCTGATCGCAGCCACCCAGTAGGCAAGGCCGCCTTGCTCAATCCCCAGAGTCTGACTCGCGACCCTGTCGTCAAGACCCACGCACAGCGAGGCGATGTCTGGATGATGGTCTGTGCGATCCAAGGCACCGCCGGGAAAAACATGCATGCCCTTGGCGAACTCGACAGCCGTTGTGCGTTCCATCATAAAGACTTCGATCCCATCGCTGACGTTACGAGCAAGTATGACAGTCGCGGCTGGGCGGGGAACGGCGGGTGTTGAATTCGTAGTCATAAAGGAAAACGAGGAGTTACAGTGAGGGTGATTACGGTATATATTCGATCAACACTTTATCACTGTGCAACGCAGTTCAAGCGTTTTGGAGACTAATAATGAAATTATCCCTGTTGTTTTCTGCGGGTCTGGCCGCTCTGACGATGGGCATGGCTAGTGCCAGCTTTGCTCAAGCCTGCCCGAACCGGGGTGATCTGGATTCGCTGTACTGTGATGCCAACAAAGACATGGTCGCGGATACACCCACCGACAAATCCAAGCTTAAAACACCTTCCACGCTCGTGTTTACTTACACGCCCGTCGAAGACCCTGCGGTGTACGAAGAAATCTTTACGCCTTTCACCAAGCACCTGGCTCAGTGCACAGGCAAACGTGTCGTTTTTTATCAGGTGCAGAGCAATGCGGCTGAAATCGAGGCGATGCGCTCGGGTCGACTTCATGTGGGTGGCTTTTCGACTGGTCCAACGGCCTTCGCAGTCAACATCGCAGGAGCGGTACCCTTTGCTGTGAAAGGTACGGCCGATGGTTTTCAGGGTTACAACCTGATTTTGATTGTGAAAAAAGACAGCCCGTTTCAAAAAATGTCTGACCTGAAGGGTAAAAAGGTTGCTCATACGGCACCTTCTTCAAACTCGGGCCATATGGCCCCTATGGCCTTGTTTCCCAAAGAGGGTTTGACACCTGAGAAAGATTACAAAATCCTGTTTTCAGGCAAACATGATCAATCCGTCATGGGCGTAAAGTCTGGTGATTACGATGCGGCTGCCGTGGCTTCCGACGTGTTTTATCGTATGGCAGGGCGTGGACAGATCAATAAGGATGATTTCCGCATCATTTATACCAGTCCAAAGTTTCCGACCTCATCTTTCGCCTATGCGCATGATCTGGAACCAGGATTCCGCGACAAGATGCTGGCGTGTTTCTATGACTATCGCTATCCGGCCGCCATGCAAAAAGCCTTTGATGGTGCGGACCGCTTCTATCCTGTGACCTACGAAAAAGACTGGGCGATCGTGCGTGAAGTCGCCGAGGCCGGCGGAGAAAAGTTCAACCGCGCTGCTTATGACCGTGAGGCTGAAAAAGCAAAAGCAAAAGCGAAGGCCAAATAGTTTTATGGCTTCTGCGCTGAGCATCAAAGGGTTGGTCAAGTCTTACCGGGCGGGCCACCCTGTTCTGAAGGGTATCAACCTCGATATATCCGGCCAGGAGGTGACCGCGATCATCGGTCCCTCGGGCACGGGAAAAAGCACGTTGCTGCGCTGCATCAACAGGTTGGTCGAGCCTTCGGATGGACAAATCACCTTGAATACTTCTCAAGGCACGGTGGATTTGACCCGTGTCCGAGGCGCGGCATTGCGTCATGCGCGTCGTCATATCGGCATGGTGTTCCAGGAATACAACCTCGTGGAACGTCTGACGGTGATGGAAAACCTGTTGACCGGGCGGCTGGGATATTTGCCGGCCTGGAAAGCCTGGTTTCGGAGTTTCAAACCAGAAGACATTGAACAAGCCTACCGCTACTTGGATACGGTGGGGTTGGGTGATTTCGCAAGCCAGCGCGCCGATGCGCTCTCAGGCGGGCAGAGGCAGCGTGTCGGCATCGCGCGTGCCTTGATGCAGGCTCCAGCTATTTTGCTGGCGGACGAACCAACTTCTTCACTGGATCCCAAGACCTCTGTGGAGATTATGGAGCTGCTTACTGCGCAGGCGCAGGCCCAACAAATTCCTGTCGTCATCAACATGCACGATGTTGAGTTGGCCAAGCGTTATGCGACGCGCCTGATTGGTATGTCGGGAGGAGAAGTGGTCTATGACGGTCCGGCTTCGGGGCTGGATCATGGCATGCTCAAAAGGATTTACGGCGGCGAGTCTTGGATCGTATGACGGCGTCCACCCCATCCTCTGGCGCACGTCGCGCGCATAGCAAGCCTTTCACGATGTCGCTCAAGGCAAAGGCAGGCGTGTTGCTTGCCGTCCTGTATGTCATTTATGCGAGCGCGCAGCTTGATGTCACACTGGCACGTTTTATTGCCGGTCTCGGACATGCCGCGACCTTTTTAGACCGGATGTTTCCACCGAATTTCGAGCGTTACACCCTGTTGATCAAGGGCTTGTCAGAAAGTCTTGAGATCGCGGTGTTGGCGTCGACGCTTGGCATCTTTCTGGCATTGCCTCTTGGGCTGTTGGGCGCCCGCAATCTCATGCCGGGCTGGGCCTCTTGGCCCGCGCGCACGATTGTGGCGTTTTGCCGGGCCTTGCATCCTGTGATTGTCGCGATCTTGTTTGTGAAGGCAGTGGGTTTTGGTGCGTTGGCGGGTATTCTGGCCTTGACGGTCGCTTCGATCGGCTTCATCGGCAAGCTGTTCACAGAGTCAATCGAAGAGATCTCTCTCAAGCAGGTCGAAGCGGTGCGTGCGACTGGCGCCTCGTTTGCCAATGTCATTATTTTTTCTGTCTTGCCTCAGGTGTTTCCTCGATTTATCGGCTTTTGCACATACCAGTTTGACTCCAATCTGCGCAACTCGACCATGGTCGGGATCGTGGGAGCGGGCGGCATTGGCGGGACATTGTTCTCCGCCTTCCAACGATTCGATTACGACTATGTCTGCACGATCTTGATCAGTATCATCACGCTCATCATGTTGGGCGAGCTGTTGGCCAATGTGATTCGGCGCGTGTTTCTTGACAATCTGACCATCGCAGAGTTGTTCAAAGGCAAACCTTCATCCATGCCGGCTCCCAAGGTGGCGTCATGAATAGGGTCTGGGAGCGTTATTCGCTGAGCCAAAGGCTCGTGCGCTTTGGTTTTTATTTTTTGTTTGTCGCCGCTGTTGTTCAATCGATTCGCAGTGTTGAGGTGATCCCCGAATTTTTGCTCGACGCTCCTGAGCAAATGGCGGATTTGTTCTCACGGATGTGGCCTGTTGACTGGGCGCATTACTCCGGTTCGGTGCATGACGCATTGATTGAAACCATTCATATCGCCACACTGGGGACGATCATCTCGGTATTGCTTGCGGTGCCGATTGGTCTTCTTGCGGCGAACAATCTCACACCGAATCGTTTGATTAATACACTCGCGCGCCTGATTCTCGTCTCCAGTCGTTCGGTCAATTCCTTGGTCTGGGCACTTTTGTTCATCGCGATTTTTGGTCCGGGTCCGTTGGCGGGCACCATGGCCATTGCGTTTCGTTCAATTGGTTTCGTGGGCAAGCTGGTTGGAGAGAGTGTCGAAGAGGCGCAGCGTGGCTCGATTGAAGCGTTGACCTCTGTCGGGGCGAGCACAGGCGCACTGATCCAATATGGTTACTGGCCACAAATCAAACCGGCCTTTTGGTCGATTGTGTTGTTGCGCTGGGATATCAACGTCAGGGAGTCCGCCGTGCTTGGTTTGGTCGGCGCAGGCGGTATCGGCATGGCATTGGATACCGCACTTAATCTCTTTCAGTGGGATCGCGTAGCGGTGATCCTGATTTCGATTTTCGTGATTGTGATTCTTGCCGAAATCCTGATCACCCGCATACGCCAAAAAATCCTCTAAGTTTTTTTCGGGCTCAATGGCAAAGACGTGCCAATCATTGAGTCCCGAGTGACCAGTTCGGCAAGTTCTGCTTCACTCATGGCCTCGGTACCCGCAGGACGATTAGGCAAAACCAGGAACCTCAGGTCTGCTGTGCTGTCGGAAACGCGGACCTCGACATCATCGGGTAAGTGCGTTCCAAACTCTGCAAGCACTTTGCGGGGCTCGACGACGACACGCGAGCGATAATCGATCGACTTGTACCATGCAGGCGGAATACCCAGCAGCATGCGCGGGTAGCAGGAACATAGCGTGCATACCACCACGTTGTGCACCTTGGGAGTATTTTCCAGTACGACTAGATCGAGTGGTGTGGTGATATCGAGCTCAAAAGACGCATTGATTGTCTTGAGCGGTTCGGCCAACAGTTTCTTTTTAAACTCCGGGTCAACCCAAGCCTTGGCAACGATCTTGCCTCCGATCGCAGGCGTCAGACTGTCCTGGTAGTCAATCTGTCTGTGTAATTCCTCTGCAGTGATAATGCCCTTTTCGTCCAGTAATTCACGAATGGCGGTCTGCAACAAGACTTCGTAGCGGTCGTAGTGATCGTCATCGTCCGGCGCCGGAGGGGAGTGTGGATGCGCGTGCGGATGTCCATGGTCGTGATCATGGTCATGATCGTGGTCGTGATGATGGCCGTGGGACGTACTCATGCTTTTTCTGCTCCGGTGATTGGATCGATCCAGTGTTCATAAATATCTGCGACGACTGTGTCGTGAGGGCTGCCGGTATAGTTCGGCCAGACGTCTTTTTGTTTGAAGCGCACGCGATACAGCACACGCATCGGCAGACCCGGTTTATGAAAGGCCAGTAGGGAAGGATCGCGGTAGCAACCTCTTACTTCAGCGATTTCACCGCGCGCACCTCGCAAATAAAACGGCGTTCGGCAATGCGCTTCAGGAGGCTGTCTGCGCACAACGACTGGAGTACCGGCAGGCAGTGCCTGCCCGGGACGGGGAGCAATCGCGGTCATAGCGTTCCCTTTTGTTTGTAGCGTTCGCGCAGGAGCTCAATGCGGTCATCGATTTCTTTCGCGGTGAGCAACTGCTGCTCGATCACCAGATCGCGAACTGCGCGGATCCACTTGTCGTAATACAACATGTTCTTGTAGTCCTCTTCGGTGTTGGACTCGATGGCGCGTCGCATGGCATCCGAGGTAAACGCCTGCAGTTTGCTTCCCGTCAATAACTTCTGCAAGGCATCCACGCGTTTTTCATGCAGCGTGCTGGGATGCTCGTCCAAACAGACCGGTCCGGCCGGCTGTCCACCTAGATCGTTCACTTTTCTTTCAGTCATACAGGACTCTCATGTCATCTGTGTCGAAGTAGAGCCTATTTTTACACCCATTTTGACTCGGCTGTCTTGTCGTTTCAGCCGCGTGGCAGAAAATATTTATGCTAAAAGATCACAGCGAGTACCTGATATTCTGTGCATTGCGACTTCACTTTTCAAGGATTCATCCGTGAGCGACTATTTTTACGAACCCAGCAAAGGCCATGGCCTGCCGCATAACCCCTTCAAAGCGATTGTGGCGCCGCGTCCGATCGGCTGGATCTCCAGCATCGATCTGCAGGGTCGGGTCAATCTTGCCCCTTACAGTTTTTTCAATGCCTTTGCCGAGACGCCACCTGTCATTGGTTTTTGCACAAGCCACGTCCGTAAAGACAGCGTCAACAATATTGATGCGACTGGCGAGTTCGTGGCGAACTTCTGTGGTGCGGAGCTGGCGCAGGAAATGAACATCAGTTCGGCATCAGTCGCCCCGGGTGTTGACGAGATGAAGCTAGCCGGCCTCGAAGCCGCCGCTTCGACGCTTGTCAAGCCTCCTCGTATCGCCCGTGCGATTGCGGCGCTTGAATGCAAGTTGATCAGTACGACTCAGCTCAAAAACGCAAAAGGCGATCTCATCGATACTTGGCTCACGCTTGGCGAGGTGGTCGGCGTTCATATCAACGACGAGTTTCTGAAAGACGGTATTTTTGACACGGCTGCGGCACGGCCCTTGGGACGTTGTGGCTACAAAGGTGACTATGTCGAGGTCAACACTCTGTTTGAAATGATTCGTCCCAAAGAGTACGTTCCCGCCAAGTAAAAAGCTCTTTTCAAGAAGGTCTCGCTCTGATGCGTTGATACTCAGGTTCGCATCAAGCGGGGCTAGCTCCAGATCAGGCTGAGCGCTCGAAATGAAGTGTAGGAACCCAGAAATAACAAGCTGAAAAAGAAGTAGCGGCGAAACTTTTCCTGGGGAATTCTTTTTCTAAGCGCTTGGCCCAAGAACATGCCAATCAAAGCCGGGATCAGTGCCAGCAAAGATGTTGTGGCGATTTCCATTTCGAACTCACCCGTGACAAGTAAGCCGATCGCCAACGCCACGGAGGCGACCGTGAAAGATAGGCCCAGTGCCTGAATCAAATCATCTCTTTTGAGTTCGAGCGCCGTATAGTAGGGTGCAGCGGGCAGGGCGGCAATGCCTGTCGCGCCAGACAATATGCCCGTCACAAAACCGATGAGAGGTGAGGCTCGGGATTCGGAGCGTTTCGAGACATTCAAGCGTGCCTGGGATAAGCCGTAGAGGCCATAGGCCATCAACACGAAGCCTAAACCCGCCGTCACAATCGCTGTTTGACCACTGACAATAAAGCTCACGCCAAAAGGTGTACCCAAACAGATACCGATAAGCAGGGTTTTGAATCTTTTGAATAATATCCAGAAGCTTGGACCGGATATCAGTTGCCAGATGTTGGTGATGAGTGAGGGCAGTACAAGCATCGCCGCAGCCTCGACGGGCGCGATGACTAGTCCAAGCAAGCCGATCGCGATCGTCGGTAGACCCATGCCAATCACGCCCTTGACGAGTCCGGCGAGCACGAAAATAGAGAAAACCAGGGCGAGTGAGGTATAAGAATCAGTCATTATAATTTCTTCAATCTTCGCTAACGATAGCACCTACGGGCGCTTTCATGTGCGCAATGGACCTCTCTATAAAATTTCTCAGGAAAAATATGCGTATCGATGACTTGCCGCCGGAGATTGTTGGCCCGACTGCCTGGTTGGGACCGGAGGTCTGTGCTTCCGACACTTGGATTCACAGACTCACGGATATCGAACTGTCCGAGCTGGAGCAGGCGGCACGTGAGGCGTTGAGACGTCACCCGGACATCGCGTCGATTCGTCGGGAGAGTTTCGTATTGCCAACGTTGGGACCGAGACTCGCACGTTTGCATGATGAGTTGATTCACGGCAAAGGATTCGCCTTGGTGCGTGCCCTGCCGGTCAATGAATGGCCACGCGAGATTACGGCGGCTGCCTTTTTTGGCTTGGGTTGTCATTTGGGGCATCCGCGTCCCCAAAATGCAAAAGGCCATGTGCTGGGTCATGTGATCGACATGGGACTGAATGCGGACGATCCCAAGGTCAGAATCTATCAGACGCACGAAAGACAGACGTTCCATACGGACTCGAGCGACATTGTCGGGCTGGTGTGTTTGCAGCAGGCCAAATCCGGTGGGGATTCGGCACTCGTTTCCTCCAACACGATTTACAACGTGATGCGGCGTGATTATCCTGAGCTGGCCGCCGCACTGTTTGATCCGATCGCGACGGATCGTCGTGGCGATGTGGCCGAGGGACAACTCCCGTATTTTGAAATTCCGGTGTTCACTTGGCATGCTCAAATGATGTCGACGATTTATCAGCGTCAATACATCGATTCGGCGCAGCGTTTTGACGGGGCGATGCGTTTGACCCCCTTGCATGTCGAAGCCCTGGACTGTTTTGATGCCTTGGCAAACGACACACGTCTTAATTTTTTGATGCGGCTTGAGCCTGGTGATTTGCAGTTTGTGCACAATCACACGCTATTACATGATCGGACTGCGTTCGAAGACTGGCAAGAGCCGGGACGTAAGCGTCATTTGCTGAGACTGTGGTTGTCCTCGCCTCAGGCGCGTCCCTTGCCGCCCGTTTGGGCTCAGCGATATGGCTCAATTGAGCCGGGTGTGCGCGGCGGGGTGATGGTGCCCGCCGCCGCCTGGATCGCGCCTCTCAAGCCTGAGTAGTGATCCCTGTTTAGTCTGCGTAGCCGGGAAGTTCCCGGTCAAGCACGCGCATCATCGCTTCGAAGTAGAGATTATCGCGACCTGCGCGCGTGTGACGATCGTCAACAGGTGGTTTCTGAACCGCGGCGATCACCTCCTCAGAGAGTATCTGGATAGGCTTGCCGGTACTCATCGCCAGCACTTGGGCACGACAGACGCGTTCAAGTTTATACAGGCGTTTATAGGCTTGTGCCACGGTGTCGCCAACCACCAAAACGCCATGATTCTTCATGAACAGGATTTTCTTGTCGCCAATCGCGTGAGCGAGTCGTTCGCCCTCGGAAAGAAAGTCGGCAGTCCCCGTATAGGTATCGTCATACGCGATCAGTCCATGGAAAAAAGCCGCAGTCTGGCTTGCGGGCAGCAAGCGGTTGTCTTGGAGCATGTTGAGCGTGACGGCCCAGTTCTGATGTGTATGCAATACGACATTGGCACCGGTGATGCGATGGACCGGCGCGTGGATGCATTGAGCTGAAAGCTCGACAATGCCATCACCTTCGAGTGTCTCGCCTTTTTCGTTAAATACAATCATGTCGCTCGCACGTGCTTCTGACCAATGCAAGCCGAACGGAAGAATCAAATAACGGTCCTTCGTGCCGGGCACTGCCATCGTAAAGTGGTTGTCGATACCCTCATGCAAATCATCCAGTACGGCAAGTCGGTTGGCGGCGGCAAGGTGAATTTTGGCCTGTTGAATCGCGTCGACCTGAGGCTTGGTTTTTAGATTGTGCACAGACATGGCGAACCTTTTAAAATGGGAAAGTTGGAACGAATCAAAACAAGACGAATCCGGACAAGATTACTCCCCTTCAACTGACGCTGCAACATCTTCAAAAGGCTTCTTTGTGGCTCTTCGACCCTCACTTAAACATGCACGGCAATACCTGGTCAGGACATTGATCACGAGCTTGGGGATGCTGGGTGCTGGCGCTGCGGCGCAGCAAAGCTCTGTGACGCTCTACGGCATTATCGATCTCGGACTTGAGTACGATCATGTTCGCCAGAATGCGATTTCCGGAGTCGTGCCACAAGAGGCGACGAATCAGAGCTTTTTTGGAATGAGCAACGGTGTTCAGTCAGGATCTCGCTGGGGCCTGCGGGGTCTTGAGGATCTTGGCGGCGGGCTGGGTGTCAATTTCGTTCTTGAAGCAGGTTTCAATCCTGCCCAAGGTACCTCTGCTCAAGGCGGGCGCTTGTTCGGTCGCCAGTCGACGGTTGGGATGACGTTGCGTGAAGCGGGACGCGTGGATATTGGTCGTCAGATCAATCTTGCCTCCAATTACTTTTTATCCATCGACCCGTTTCAGGAGGGGTTTGGTCAAGCCAACATTGGATCCTCTTTTGGCTCAACCAATACCGCGCGCTACTCCAATATGTTGCTGCTGCAGGCAACACCAGCTGCTGGGCTGACGCTCGGAGCGGGGTATTCATTTTCCACTGAACTCTCCGCGATTTATGCGGGGGAGCAAAGTTGCATCAGCACACAGTCCTGCCCTGAAAAACCAGGTCGCTACAACTTTATTTCCACTCACAATATGCGCGCACTGACGCTTGGAGCCCAATATAGTCGGGGTCCTCTTGATCTGGCTGTCGGATACGACAGGCTGTATGGGGACGCCTCTCAAGAAGCGAGTAGCCCCAGCCCTTCCTTTTGGGTGCTCGGTGGTGCCTATGATTTCAAGACGATCAAGCTTTCCTTCGCGGCGGGTCTTGCAAGGGATGGTTTTGCCAATGGCCAGACGCAGGGTACGGGTGCCGCTTCATCGTCAGGGCTTTTTTCAGCCTCCTGGACGCCGGGCGCCGTATTGTTTTTACCCGGTGCACAGGCAAGCTCATATTTATTTGGAGTGACTTCACCATTGACTTCACAAGTCACTCTTTTGGCCTCCTGGCAGATGATGCAGCCTCAGGGAGTGTTGTCGGGTGACGCGCAGTTCAAATCGCAGCAAATATTCAGTGCGGCGTTGACACATCAACTCTCGGCGCGAACCAATCTCTACACCTACGCCTCATATGCCCAAAATTTCGCAATGATCAATACTGCAGACAGTTTTGTCTTTGGTGTGGGAATGCGTCACAAGTTCTGAGTGTCCGGACACGGCGCATGGATCATGCGTCCATCATGCCGGAACCGAGCGGTAGCGTTCTTTTTCTTTTGTCATGTCTGGCAAGAACCAGGCCACGACACCTAGTACAGGTAAGAATGAGCAAATCTTATAGACGACTGCAATGCCATAGACATCCGCTAACCCGCCCATGATTGCGGCACCCAGCCCGCCCAGACCAAAGGCGAAACCGAAGAACATTCCGGATACGAGGCCCACACGTCCAGGCATCACTTCATGCGCGTATACGAGCACGGCGGGAAAGGCTGACGCCGTGATCAAACCAATAATGATCGTCAGCACGCCAGTCCAGAAAAGGTCTGCATAGGGCATGGCCATGGTGAAGGGCAGTACACCCAGAATCGAAATCCAGATCATGGGTCTGCGACCGATTCGGTCCGTGAGCGCGCCTCCCAAGAGTGTGCCCACCGCGATGGCAGTCATGAAAATGAACAGCTGCACTTGCGCAGCCTGAACGGGTAAGTCAAAGCGCTCGATGAGATAAAAAGTAAAAAAGGAGGTGAGACTGGATGTGTAGACATTCTTGGAAAAGAGCAACACCATCAATATTGTGATGAGAAAAAGTACGCGTGCGCGGGGCAGGCCAGACTCTTTTGAATCGGCTGAGGCGTGACCTGATTTTTTAGCGGGTTTGAGATTGGCACCGTACCAGATTCCGACGCGTGTTAAAAACGCCATGGCCACCAGGGCGGCCATCGACACCCAGGCAATCGCTCCTTGTCCATGTGGCAGCACGATGAAAGCAGCAAGCAAGGGACCAATCGCTTGACCCGCGTTTCCTCCCACTTGAAACAATGCCTGTGCCGTGCCGTAGCGACCACCGGAGGCCATGCGCGCGACACGCGAGGCCTCGGGATGAAAGATCGCGGAGCCCGTACCCACTAACGCCGCAGCGATCAACACAACGGTGTAACTGCCTGCCACGGAGAGCAGCAATAAACCAATCAGTGTGGAACCCATGCCAATGGCCAGTGAGAAAGGCTGCGGTCGTTTGTCCGTATAGAAACCAACCGTGGGTTGCAGCAAGGAAGCCGTGAGTTGAAATGCGAGCGTGATGAGACCAATCTGCGCGAAGTCGAGATTGAATTCTGTTTTGAGCAGTGGGTAGAGCGCGGGAATGAGTGATTGAATGAGATCGTTGAGCAGATGACAAAAACTCAAGGACAACAGAATCGGCATAGTCGCCGCTTGCGCGCTCACAGTGTTGTTCGTTGTGAGGGGAACTTCAGTGCTGGCGGCGACGGATTTGTTCATGACAAAAAAGCAAAGCTGATTTATTGGACAGTGACTTTAGCGGTTTTGATGACGGAACCCCATTTTTCGACTTCGGTCGCTAAGAATTTTCCTGTTTCCGCGGGGTTCAAGCCCATCGGCACGATGCCGAGTTCGGTAAAGCGCGCCACGATTTCAGGTGATTTCACCGCTTCGTTGACAGCTTTAGATAACTTGTCCACGATCGCTGCAGGTGTTCCGGGTGGGGCAAAAAACATCACCCAGCTGGACGATTCAATAGAGGGGCCGCCAGATTGCTTGATGGTGGGCACATCCGGTGCGCTGGGCAGTCGCTCATTTGAGAACATTGCAAGCGCATTGACTTTGCCGCCTTTGACGTGAGGCATCATCGAGCTCGGCACATCCACAAGCATTTGAATATTGTTTGCCATCAAATCCGCGAGCGCCGGTGCCGTGCCTTTGTATGGCACGTGAATCATGTTCACGCCTGCGGTGGTTTGCAACAGTTCAGAAGTGAGATGCGCGGCCGATCCCACGCCAGAAGACCCATAGGCCAGTTTGCCCGGGTTGGCTTTGGCATAAGCAATCAGTTCGCTGACATTCTTGGCAGGAAATTGTTTGCTGGTGGTCAAAATCAGTGGCGAAATCGCGACCAGTGAAACGGGAGCAAGCGATTTGTGGTCAAAAGGCAATTTACCTTCGTAAAGCGTCGCGTTCGCTGCATGGGCGGTAATGACGGTGAGGATGGTGTAACCATCCGGGGCCGCCTTGGCCACAAAGTCCGCACCGATGATCGAGTTGGCGCCAGGCTTGTTTTCAATGATGATAGGTTGACCAAGAATGGTTTGCAGTTTTGCAGTCACCATGCGGGTCACGTTGTCCGTGAAGCCTCCGGGTGTGTAGGGTACGACCCAGCGAATAGGTTTGGAGGGATAGTTTTGCGCGAGGGCATTCCCCGAAAGGGTCGCAAGCGCAGCTGCAATGATGCCGGCTTTCAGAATGTTCATGTCTCCACCTATTGTTGGTTGGATGGTGATTGATTTTTATTGATGCCAGCGACGATACTACTCGGACGTCGCTGGCGCAAATGCGATCAAAGTTATTTTGCGTCGGCTGGATCGCCAAGAATGGTGGATTCGTAGGCATGCAGTGCAGTCGCACCGCCTGTATGCAGGAACAAAACATTATCGGTCGGCTTGAAATAGCCCTGGCGGCTCAGACCAATCAGGCCTGCCATGATTTTGCCTGTGTAGACCGGGTCTAGCAAAATGGCCTCCGTGCGCGCGAGCAATTGAACGGCTTCGACCATGGCCGGATTGGGGACCGAGTACTTTGGACGCCACCAGTCTCCAAAGGAGACAACGGCCTCGGCGGGTACTTGGATGCCTGTGCCCAGCAGATCCATGATGGCTTGGGCCTCCTTGTGAACTAGGGGATTTTGATCTTGAGGATCCCGGCTCACGCCGATACCCACGAGCGGGATCTTGATGTTGTTACCCAGAAAGCCTGCGACCAGACCACCGTGCGTCCCTGAACTGCCAGAACCGACCACCACATAATCCATCGGCTGGCCCATCTCGAAAAGTTGCTGCTGAATTTCTTGTGCACATGCAACATAGCCCAGCCCGCCGATCGCGTTCGATCCACCGCCCGGGATGATGTAGGGCTTGCGACCTTGGGCGCGCGCCTCTTGCGCGACGGCTTCCATGGCTTGCGCCATGTTGGAGCCTCCGGGCACCACGGTGATGCTTTCGACGCCCAGCAGGCGGTACATAAAGTTATTGCCGCTCGCCTCGGGGTTATAGCTGCCAGGCACACGTTCTTCGATCACGAAGCGACATTTGAGTCCTTCTTTGACGGCAGCGGACAATGTGATTCTGCAATGATTGGACTGAGGAGCACCGCATGTAATCAAAGTGTCCG
Source organism: Zwartia panacis (assembly GCF_030410395.1). GTDB lineage: Bacteria > Pseudomonadota > Gammaproteobacteria > Burkholderiales > Burkholderiaceae_B > Zwartia > Zwartia panacis. Next base: position 33,552 of record NZ_JAUHHF010000009.1, on the reverse strand, counting down.
CGCCTTTCGCGAGCGCATCGCCCATCAAGAATTCGAGTTTGCGTGTCTTGTTACCACCCGGTGCGAGACCCAGCATGTCGTCTCGCTTGATCCATACTTTCGGGCCACCGAGTGCTTTGGTGAAGTTAGGTAAGAACTCGATAGGTGACGCACCAATTGTGTACTGCCTGCGTGCGAAGCGACTCAAATCCATGCATGACTCCTGTTTATTTGAATAATTTCAATATTTGGACATTGTGTGGCGATCAATGTACGCCTGCCGCCGCATGTTGCCAAGTCCAAAATAATGAGTTGACGGACTGGACTTCAGTCGATAGGATCGCTGCATACTCAGGTTTTTCAGGGCGCGTGATCTAGATGTTTTCTTACACTATCCGCCGTTTGCTCATGACACTTCCTGTCATGCTGGTTGTCGCATTGTTCGTGTATGGCCTGCTTGATCTGGCGCCGGGAGATCCCGCGGTGTTCCTGGCTGGAGAAGAAGCTTCTCTCGAGGATATCGCGCGCATCCGGCAAACACTCGGGTTGGATCAACCCTTTTATCATCGTTTCACCCTCTGGTTGTTCAACGTCCTGCAAGGCGACCTGGGCCAGTCCCTGTTTACTGGTGTGCCTGTCTCAGAAATGATTGTGCAGCGCATGCCTCCGACCTTCACCCTTATGGTGATGACACTTTGCGTATCGGTCATGATCGCCATCCCTCTTGGCGCGCTTGCAGCGTGGCGTCACAACAGCACGTACGACCGTGGCGTCATGGTGATCGCAGTGTTGAGTTTTTCACTGCCAACATTTGTGGTGGGCTATATGCTTGCCTGGGCGCTCGGCATTGAAATGCAGTGGCTCCCCGTGCAAGGTTATGTTCCGCTGTCACAGGGATTCTGGAACTCGATCAAGACTCTGATCTTGCCAACGCTCGCGCTGAGCAGCGTGTATGTGGCGCTGATCACCCGCATCACGCGCGCCACATTGCTCGAAACCCTCTCGCAGGATTACATCAGAACCGCGCGTTCGAAAGGTGTCGGCAATCAGGATATCCTGTTCAGACACGCACTCAAGAACGCCGCGATCCCCGTGATCACCGTCATCGGTAGTGGTGTCGCTTTACTGATCAGTGGTGCAGTGGTGACTGAGACAGTGTTTTCAATCCCCGGACTCGGCAGACTAACGGTCGATGCCATCCTCAGGCGAGATTACCCGATCATTCAGGGTGTGATTTTGCTTTTCAGCTTTATGTATGTGCTGGTCAATCTTGTGATCGACTTGCTCTATCGTGTCTTTGACCCGAGGATTAAATACTGATGTCGCGAGCCTTTCGATTCCTCAGGCGATACCCGACCATCGCAGTCGGCGGGACGTTGCTTTTTTTGCTGATACTGATGGCGATTTTTGCGCCATGGATTGCTGACAAAGATCCGATGGCGCTTTCACCCGTACACCGCGCGCGCGTACCGAGTGAAAGGTTTTGGTTCGGCACAGATTTATTGGGTCGGGACGTTTACGCCCGCGTGGTCTATGGGGCGCGCGTCTCCCTTGTCGTCGGCTTCACTGTGGCGATCTTGTCCGCCGTGATCGGGACGATTATTGGGTTGACCTCTGGTTTTGTGCGATGGATCGATGCGATCGTGATGCGCGTCATGGACGGTTTGATGTCCATCCCCACCATTTTGCTGGCCATCGCGCTGATCGCGCTGACTCGTGCTTCGCTTCAGAACGTGATTATCGCGATCACAATCGCCGAGGTCCCTCGAGTGGTGCGCCTGGTGCGAGGTTTGGCACTCTCATTGCGCGAGCAACCCTATGTCGAGGCGGCAATCGCTGCCGGAGCCTCGCCTGTCAGAGTGGTATTCAAGCACATTTTTCCAAACACGATCGCAGCGCTGACTGTGCAAACCACTTACATCTGTGGCTTGGCGATTCTTGCTGAAGCGAGTCTCTCCTTTATCGGGGCCGGTGTGCCACCTTCGATTCCTTCCTGGGGCAATATCATGGCAGAGGGACGCGCACTTTGGCAGATCAAGCCCCACATGATCGCGTTTCCCGCATTGTTTTTGTCTGTGACTATTCTTTCAATCAATATGCTTGGCGATGGTTTGCGCGATGCAATCGATCCGCGCATGGCCAAGAGAATCTGACATGACAAGCACACATCAACAAGCCATAGAGCAAGCGCGCCGGGTATTGGACGTCAAAGGTCTCTCGGTTGTCTTTGGGACAGGTCCAAACCAGGTTCAGGCTGTCAAATCATTGGATCTGCATGTTGACCGGGGAGAGACGCTTGCAATCGTTGGCGAGTCGGGCTCGGGTAAGTCAGTCACCTCGCTGGCGTTGATGCGCTTGATTGAGTTTGGTGGCGGTACGATCACGCATGGCGAGATGCACTTCCATCGTGCGCAGGGACAGACTGTCGATTTGCGGCGCGCGTCCGAAGAGGTCATGCGAAGCATGCGGGGCGCAGACCTCAGCATGATCTTTCAAGAGCCTATGACCTCATTGAATCCGGTGTTCACTGTGGGTTCGCAGATCACCGAAGCGATTTTGCTCCATCAGCCTGGTGATATGGCGCAGGCGACTGCCGCGGCCATCCGTATTCTGGATCAAGTGCGCATTCCCGACGCGGCGGCGATGATGAAACGCTATCCGCATGAGCTCTCCGGCGGGATGAGGCAGCGTGTGATGATCGCCATGGCCCTGTCCTGCAAGCCCTCTGTCCTGATCGCGGACGAGCCCACGACCGCACTGGATGTCACCATTCAGGCGCAGATCCTGCAGCTGATCGCCGAGCTCCAAAAAGAAATGGATATGGGCGTGATTTTCATCACGCACGACATGGGGGTTGTGGCAGAAATCGCCGATCGTGTGATGGTGATGCGCCGTGGGGAAGTCGTTGAACAAAACGATGTATTCAGCTTGTTTGCGGAACCACGCCACATCTATACCAAGACACTGCTTGCAGCGGTGCCCAAGCTTGGTTCGATGCGCGGCATTCACGAGCCTACACGCTTTGACTTGCCGCTCCAGGAAAATCAGGATCAGGCAAGAGTATCGGCGCAAAGGTCTGTTAAGCACGGTTCCCGTTTGGCGGATGGCTCGCATGACAGTCCGGTGATTTTGGGTGTGAGGGATCTCGTCACACGGTTTGATGTCCGGGGTGGCATTTTCTCCAGAGTGCAAAGGCGCGTGCATGCTGTCGAGCGTGTCTCCTTTGATTTGCACGAAGGTGAGACACTTTCTTTGGTGGGCGAGTCGGGTTGTGGCAAGACCACGACGGGTCGTTCCCTGATGGGACTGACCAAGGTCACCGGCGGACAAGTGACGTTTGGCGGTACGGCTGTTGATCTTGCAAACGCGCGATCATTACGCAGCTTGCGACGCAATATGCAGTTTGTTTTTCAGGACCCTTTTGCCTCGCTGAATCCAAGGATGCGTGTCGGGGAGTGCATCGGTGAGCCGATGATCATTCAAGGGCTCGCCAGCGGTGATCAGGCGGCCCGACGCGTTGCTGAGTTGATGGAGCGCGTAGGACTGGACCCCTCCACGGTCAATCGATGGCCGCATGAGTTCTCTGGCGGACAACGCCAGCGTATTTGTATTGCCCGGGCGTTGTCAGTCAATCCTAAAGTGTTGATCGCAGACGAAGCTGTTTCAGCCTTGGATGTCTCGATCCGCGCTCAGATTGTCAACTTGCTGATCGATTTGCAGGATGATCTGGGGATATCGTACTTATTCATTTCCCATGACATGGCGGTGGTCGAACGAGTCAGTCATCGTGTGGCTGTCATGTATCTCGGTCAGATTGTCGAGATTGGTCCTCGCAGTGCGATTTTTGAAAATCCCCAGCATCCTTATACAAAAAAACTCATGGCTGCTGTCCCCATCGCGGATCCGCTGGCGCGACGCACCCACAAGCTCGAAATTTCCGAAATACCCAGTCCTGTCAGAGGCGTGGGTGATGATCCCCTGGTTTCACCGCTGGTTCGGGTGGGCGAGGGCCACTATGTCGCGACGCATAAGGTGGGCGGCATGTATTGAAGTTGAGTAATTGGGAGAGTAAAGATGGATCGCAGAAAGTTCTTAGTGACGTCTTCAGCTACCGCAGCGGCCTTGTGTTTGCCCGCGGCATTTAAAGTCCATGCAGCAGCGCCCGCCAAGCTGTTTCGCTGGGTCCCTCATGCGGATCTGACCATCCTGGACCCGATGTTCAGCACAGTGTTCATCACGAATATCCACTCGCAATTAATCTTTGACACGCTCTATGGTCTGGATAATCAGTATCAGCCCCATCCTCAAATGGCCTCTGGGCACGAGGTAGACGCATCGGAGCTCGTCTGGACGATCAAGCTGCGCGATGGCTTGAAGTTCCATGATGGCTCTCCTGTCCGCGCGCAAGATGCTGTGGCAAGCTTGAATCGCTGGTCCAAAAAAGATTTGATGGGCCGCTCGTTGATGGACGCGACCGAATCATTGACTGCACTGGATGATAAGACGCTTCAGTTCAAGCTCAAGAAACCGTTTCCACTGATTCTGCATGCGATCGCACGTCCGACAGGCAGCATGGCCTGCATCATGCCGGAAAAATTGGCGTTGACACCTGACAACGTTCAGGTCAAGGTGATGAATGGTTCTGGCCCCTTTAGATTCGTCCACGACCAGTGGGTGTCAGGTTCTCAGGCTGTGTATCAGAAGTTCAATGACTATGTCCCGAGCAGCAATAAACTCAAGCCAGAGTTCACTTCCGGACCCAAAATTGCTTATATTGAACAAGTGAAGTGGCAGATTATTCCTGATAGCGCGACGGCCGTGGCCGCGCTGAGAAATAATGAGGTCGATGGCGTCGAGCATATCGACGCCGACTTTTTGCCGAGCTTGAAAAAAGATCGCAACATTACCCTGATCAAAAGAACGCTTCCTTCGATATCGCTGATGCGCTTCAACCATTTGCATGCGCCTTTCAACAACAAGCTGATGAGACAGGCGATTTTGTCAGTGGTCAATCAGACCGAATACATGATGGCGATGAATGGACCGGATTTCCCGGAGTTCTGGAACGACAAGTGCGGTGTGTTTGTGCCCGATTCGCCGATGAGCAGTGATGGCGGCATGGAAAAATTACTCGGCAAGCGGGATATGAACAAAGCTCGAGCGATGATCAAAGAGGCCGGCTACAAAGGGGAGACCGTTGTCATCCTCGATCCTGTCGACTATCCCGCCTTTCACACTGCCGCTCTGGTGACGGCCGACCTGTTCAAACAACTCGGGATCAAGACCGATGTGCAGGCGATGAACTGGGGCACGTTGATGCAGCGTCGCAACAGCCAGGAGCCACCTTCTGCAGGTGGCTGGAATATTGCCTTTACTGCCACCACAGGACCGAACAATCTCGACCCCGCCGGCCACCTCGCGATTCGGGGCACAGGTCTCAAAGGATGGTTTGGCTGGCCCACCAGTGAGCGCATTGAGCAACTGCGCACGGACTGGTTCAACGCTAAAACTCTCGATGAACAAAAACGCATTTGCCGTGAGCTGCAGATACAAGTGTTTGAAGATGTGCCGTATATCCCGCTCGGTGCGACCTATCCGGTTTCGGCCATCCGCAAAGAATGGGTGGATTTCCAACCACAGATGCCTTTGTTCTATACCTTGCGTAAAGCCTAATCCACGGAGTCGCACTGAGGATGAAAAAGAACCCCAAAATCGCGATCACAGGTTTTGCGCTGGAGGCCAATAGCTTCTCACCGGTTTCTACACGGGAGGATTTTGAAAAATCCTGTTGGCACGAAGGTGCCATTATTACGGAGCTGGCTCGGCAAGTCAGTAATTTGCCTGCCGAGGTCACGGGCTTTTATGCGCGCATGGATGAGCATGGTCCATGGACTCCCGCACCGACCATTGTGATCGGTGCACCTCCCGGGGGACCCGTCGTGCGTGAAGTGTGGACTGAATTCATGCAAAAGCTTGAAAACAGTCTGCGCGCCGCGTTGCCCGTTGACGCGGTGTACATCGCTAATCATGGTGCTTCAAGCGCCGAGCATTTGGACGATACCGAGGGGGACATGATGAGCATGATTCGTGCCATCGTGGGACCTGACGTGCCTGTCGTGGCGACACACGATTTGCACTGCAATGTGTCTGAGCGTACGGTCGATGCGCTCGATGCGCTGATCAGTTACCGCACCAATCCTCACGTCGATCAGAGAGAGCGTGCGGCCGAGGCGGCGGACTTGTTGGTTGAAATGTTCAACGGCATGAAAACAAAAAAGGCATTCATACGTATGCCGATCACTCCGCCATCTGTGACTTTGCTGACAGCGCGAGGACCTTACGCTGATCTAGTCAAGATGGGCACTGCGATGATGCAATCGCCTGCCGAAGGACCGATAGCCAATGTTTCTGTATCGGCAGGGTTTGTCTTTTCGGATCTGCCTAAATGCGGCATTACGATTTCAGTGACTTCCCGAGGTGATTTGGCGGCTGCTCAGCGATGCGCAATCAAGCTCGCGCGTGCAGCATGGGCGGATCGCGCACGTTATGTTCCGGATATGCTCGAGATTCCCGAGGCGATACGGAAAGCTCAAGCGACAAAAATTCCTCTGTTGTTCGCGGATGTCGCGGATAACCCGGGCGGCGGCGGGCGAGGCAACACATCATGGATGCTCGCCGCTTTCAACGATGCCAAGATCCCTGGTGTTTTACTGGGTGTTTTTATCGATCCGGAACTCGCGCAGCAGGCGCATGCGGCGGGCGAGGGGGGTGTTTTTGACGCCGTCTTCAATGCGACTGAAAGTCAGTTTTCCAAGCGTTATCGCGCGCGAGCTAAAGTCCTCAAGCTCACCGATGGAGAGGGTTTAGGGCGCAGAGGTATTTTGCGTGGGAAAAAGTTTTCGCTTGGACCTTCCGCGCTGATCGAGCTAGTCGATACAGGCACACGCGTCGTGGTGGGCAGTCTGCGGCGACAGCTGTGCGACCCTGCCATGCTTGAAATGCACGGGATCGATATCTCGAAAGTGCGCATCTTGATTGTTAAGAGTCGGGGGCATTACAGAGCGGGCTTTGACGAGTTCTTTCCTGAATCGCAAATTTTCGATGTGGATAGTCCCGGGCTGACCACGCCGAATCTCAAGAACGTTGATTTCAAACGCTTGCCCAGGCCTGTCTTTCCAATTGATCCCGATGCGACATGGACCGAGCCAGCGTGGGCTTAGGGCTTGGTCGAGAGTGAGGGGTAGGGGCCGTCGGTCAGCACGTGAGATTCCAACACCATCTTGCTGACCTGGCGGCGGCTGATTTTTCCTTGCGGATTGCGAGGAAGCGAGGCCGCACCGACATAGAGTCGAGGGCGTTTGTGTTTGGACATGCCCGAGACGAGACGCTCGCATTCCTCTTGCCAACCTGGCTGAGCATGTTCAGCCACTGCGATGATGATCTCGCCCCAATAATCGGACACCAGCGATGTGACACAGATTTGTCCGCATCGAGCATTCGATGCCAGTTCGGCCTCGATCTCATCAGGGTTAACCCGGTAGCCGCCCGTTTTAATCACATCGGCCACACGCCCAGTTAAAACGAGACGACCCGCTGTATCGACATAACCAAGGTCTCCGGTGTCATGCCATCCGTCAGGCGTGTGTGCTCGAAAACCGTTGGCGTCGATGAGGCCCGCTGACATGTGAGGCGAACGCAGCCAAACTTCACCATGTGGCTCGTCTTCCGAGCTCGGAGCTTCGATTTTGATTTCGACTCCGGTGGCGGGCCAGCCGACACAAGCGCCTGGCGGGATCTCAGACTGAGAAAAATATGCATGCGTGTCTGCGCGGTCCAGAATCGTGATCGGATTGACGCATTCCGATTTTCCAAAAGTGATCCTGACCTTGGGCCCAAACATCGCGTGGGCGCGTTGATAGAGCGCGGGCGTGAGTGGCTGTGTGCCCGTGAAAATACATTGCACAGCAGGATACTGTTTTGGGGCGAGAGCACCCGTGATTTTTGCGAGTACGGTGGGTGGTGCAAAAATCGCATCGAGTGAATCCGTGTCAAGCAAGGGTGCGATTTTTTCGATATTCACACCATCATGCAAAACGATGGTACCTCCGTGATCAAGCCAGGCATAGGTCAGCAGGGATGAGCCATGGACAAAGGGTGTCATGAGCAAGATGCGTGCGCCCCGCCGAGGTACGAAAGGTAATGATGCCTTGAGTAGCTGTTCACCTTGCCAGCGTGCGGCATGCGTATACATGACACCCTTGGGTTTTCCAGTCGTGCCGGAGGTGAAAAGAATGCGGCCTGCCAGATCGCCCGAGATGGCGGGGAGCACACTCGGGTCGCCGTGAGCCGAGCGGTCGCGGATCTTGGCGGCATCGATTAAGGTAAAGCCAAGTGCCGCGATGTCTGGCTCGCGGGCACTCAGGGAAATAATGTGTTTGAACTTTGCAAGCTGTGCGCACCAGGCAATTTCGTCTTGCGTGTAGCTCCAGCTCAAGGGAGTTTCACAAGCACCCGCCAGACGCACGCCATAAGACACCCAAACGGCATCGACACTGTTGGGCATCAGCGTGGCGACAGGATCGCCAGGCCGATAGCCCAGCGCAAGCAACTCCGTGGCCAGAGCGTGCGCCCGGAGACTAAGCTCAGTAAAGGTCAAGGTCTGGTTCTGTCCATCAATTGCCGCACTGTCGCGACCAAATTTTTTAGCTAAAGTTTGCAGGCTGCTGGACCAAGAAATTGGCATGCTGGTAGGAGCGTTCATGAATCTCTGTTATTTTTTGATTGTGTGCTGAATATACCCAAGGTTATCATCCAGCATTGTTATTACTTTAGTCAAAGGGGTCAGGATGAAAAATAATGAACATAACCGTACGCGTCGCTCGTTGTTGGGCGTTGCAGGTGCCTCCCTTGTGGGTGGCGCGCTAGGCTGGTCACCCGCAGCGTTTTCCCAAGCGGCGTACCCAAACCGGCCCATCAAGATCGTGATTCCCTGGCCTCCAGGTCAAGCCACTGATTTGGCAGGTCGTGCCATGGCCGCTGGATTGACGAAATTACTGGGCCAGACAGTCGTCGCGGACAACAAGGCTGGCGCGGGCGGCATGATTGGCACTGACAGTGTGGCCAAGTCCACACCTGACGGTTACACATTGTTGGCGGGTTCTGCTGGACCGTTTTCAATTGCGCCGCTGTTGCAAAAAACACCTTACGATACTCAAAAGGACTTTATTCCTATCGCCATGGCGGGCTTGTCCCCTTACGTCTTGGTGGTAAACCCCAAATTTCCAGCGAAGGACATCAAAGAATTTATCGCGCTGGTCAAGGCAAGCCCTGATAAGTTCACGTTCGCTTCCTCTGGTACGGGTGCGACGGCACACTTGGTTGCTGAAGCTTTCAATGCGGCTCTGGGTTTGAAAGCTGTTCACGTCCCTTACAAGGGCTCATCACCCGCACTTTCCGATATTTTGGCTGGTCGAGTCGACTATTGCCTGGAGACCGCTGCGGCGACCATGCCTTTCGTGCGTGATGGCAGATTGAGGGCTCTTGGTGTTTCTCTTGAAAAAGGAAGCTCAGTGACCCCTGGCGTGCCAGCGATTGCGACCACCGCCAACCTTCCTGGATTTAATCTGGGTGCCTGGATTGGTTTGGTTGGACCTGCCGGCTTGCCGAAGAATGTGGTGGACACGCTCGAAAAAGCCATGCGCCAGATTATGAGCGCACCTGAAACACGTGAAGTGTTCGATCGTATCGCGCTTGAGGTTGACTTCCGAGAGGGTCCCGACTTCTTGAAGTACCTCGAAAGCAGCCGAGTCCAGTTCATTGATGTGATTAAGCGCAACAACATCAAAATCGAACCTGTGAGCTAATCATATCCGGATGTTTTTATTAATAATCCTGCCGGCTTTTGTGTCGGCAGGATTTTTTTTTGCGCCGCAACATCTCTGTTTTATATCAAGGGTTTCCCGGCGTATTGTCAGGGTAAGTGCCCGCACAAAAAGTAGTGTGGATAGAATAGAATGAGTCCACTAAATGATTGAAAAAGGTTCAGACAAATGACCGGGGAAGCGAGATGATTGAAATGCGTTTTGAACAGCCCAAAACGGCTGAGGCTGCTGCCGCTCTGTTAGCCGGCACGCAAGGTTTGGCTAAAGTGCTGTCCGGCGGAACAGATCTGATGATTCACATGCGTAATGGCAACGTGAAACCAGAGCTGGTCCTCGATGTTAAGGGTATTGCTGAAATGAATACGATCGCCGTTGAAGACGGCGGTTATCGTTTTGGGGCGGCAGTTTCCTGTATGCAGCTGCTCGAGAACACGGCTTTCGCGCAAACATGGCCTGGCGTCATTGATGGCGCGAATCTGGTTGGCTCGATTCAGGTTCGGGGTCGCGCGACAGTGGCGGGTAATTTATGCAATGCATCACCTGCAGCGGACACAGTTCCAGCGATGATAGCCGCTGGCGCGATTGCCCGAGTGGTGGGGCCAAACGGTCGTCGTGAGGTCCCGGTTGAGGAAATTCCTGCGGGTCCTGGCAAGACGACCCTCGCAAAAGGCGAGCTCATTGTGTCGTTTTTCTTGCCCAAACGTCCACCTCGTTCTGGCGACGCTTATTTGCGTTTTACGCCTCGGTCGGAAATGGATATCGCCGTTGTGGGTGTCGGCTTGAACTTGACGCTCGACGAGAGCGGCACTTGCACGCATGCGCGCGTCAGTCTGGGTGCTGTAGCTGAGCGTGCCTTGTTGGTGCCTGAAGCCGCCGCGGCCTTGATCGGCACTAAAGTCGACGAGGCTGCCCTGGCAAAGCTCGCCGCGGCTGCAAGCGCGGCGGCAAGACCGATTGACGACAAGCGCGGAACAAAAGTGTTTCGTATCAAATTAGCAGGTGTACTGGCTCGCCGTGCGGCAGAGAAAGCACTCAGCAGAGCGAAGGGGAATTAAGTAATGTCTAAGCAACACGTAACAACCGTCATTAACGGTGATCCAGTCGAGTTTCTGTGCGCGACTAATCAATCGCTTCTTGATGTGCTCCGTAATGACTTGAATATGACGGGAACCAAAGAAGGCTGCGGGACTGGCGACTGCGGAGCATGCAGTGTGACTCTGGATGGTCGTCTGGTTTGCTCCTGTCTAGTGCTGGGCGTCGAAGCGCAGGGCAAGTCCATTCAGACAATCGAGGGCATGGCCAACGGTGAACATCTGCATGTGCTGCAGCAAAAGTTTCTCGAGCATGCCGCTTTGCAATGCGGTATTTGTACGCCTGGCTTTCTGGTGGCTGCGCGCTCTTTGCTCGAACGCAATCCCGATCCCACAGAAGAAGAAGTGCGCTTCTGGCTCGCCGGTAATCTTTGCCGCTGCACGGGTTACAACAAAATCATCGAAGCGGTGCTAGATGCCGCTCGCGAATTGCGCGGAGCCTGAATATGTTGACGAATACAAAAAACACAGAGCAAGCCTTTAAATCCGTTGGTACGAGTCCGATCCGACCCGATGGCGTGCCAAAGGTCACTGGCATCGCTCAGTATGGCGCAGACTATTCTTTGCCAGGGATGTTGTGGGCCAAGATTTTGCGCTCACCCCACGCGCATGCGCGCATCCGTTCCATCAACACTTCCAAGGCTGAGGCTTTGCCTGGCGTCAAAGCTGTGTTGACTGCAGCGGATCTGCCGAATCAGCCTTTCGATTACGTGGGTCCTGAGCGTGTGGCAGTGAATTACTGGCACATGACCCGCAATATTCTGGCGCGTGAGAAGGCTTTATACGAAGGTCACGCGATCGCGGCCGTTGCTGCCACGACTGCTGCCATCGCTGCCGAAGCGATCAGCCTGATCGAAGTCGATTATGAAATCCTGCCTCATGTGATTGATGTCGATGAGGCCATGAAGCCCGATGCCCCGTTATTGTTTGAGGACATGATAACGCGTGGTATCGAGCCCGCACCGACCAAGCCGTCTAACATCACCAAGCGGCTCGAGTTTAAAGTAGGCGATCTCGATGCGGGGTTTGCATCGGCTGACGAAGTCGTTGAAATGAGTTTCAAGACTGCACCCGTCCACCAAGGCTACATCGAGCCCCATTCTTGTCTCGCGCGCTTTGGAGCGGATGGTCAGTGCGAACTGTGGTCATCCAGTCAGGGCCACTTTGTAGTGCGCGCCTACACGGCAAAACTTCTGGGCATGGAAATTGGTAATTTGGTCGTGCATCCCGCGGAGATTGGTGGCGGCTTTGGTGGCAAGACCGTCGTCTACGTTGAACCCATCGCGGTCGCACTCTCCCGCAAGACCGGCCATCCTGTCAAGATCATGATGAGCCGCGAAGATGTGTTCAAGGCCACCGGACCAACTTCGGGCGCTTCGATGACCGTCAAGATTGGCGTCAAAAAAGATGGCACGATTGTGGCAGCTGACGGTTTGTTCAAGTTCCAGGCGGGCGCTTTCCCGGGCTCTCCGGTGATGAATGCGACGATGTGCGCGTTCGCACCCTACGTCATCCCGAATGTCCGCTCAGTTGGTTTCGATGTGGTGTGCAATCGTCCGAAGTCTGCCGCTTACCGCGCGCCAGGTTCGCCGATTTCTGCCTTTGCGGTTGAAAGCGTGCTGGACGTGCTGGCTCAGAAAATCGGCATGGATCCTTTGAAGCTGCGTTTGAAAAACGCAGTAAAAGCCGGGTCTCCCACAGCCTGGGGTCCCAAGCATTCGCATGATGGCTACGCAGAGACAATACAGGCGCTGCTCAACCATCCTGAATACAACAAGCCACTTGGTAAAAATCAGGGGCGCGGTGTGGCCTCCGGTTTCTGGTTCAATGGTGGTGGCGAATCGACGGCTTCGATTCACATCAACGAAGACGGCACTGTTGTTCTGGCGACAGGCAGTATGGACGTTGGTGGTTCACGTGCCTCGATGGCTTTGATGGCCGCCGAGACCTTGGGGGTGCCCTACGAGTCGGTGCGTTCAACCGTGGCCGATACAGCTTCAATTGGATACAACCACGTGACTGGCGGTTCGCGCGTGACCTACGCGACAGGACTTGCTGTCGTCGAAGCTTGTAACAAAATCATTGAACAGCTGCGCCTACGCGCATCCATCATGTGGGATGTCGATGTCAAAGGTGTTGTGTGGGAAGATGGTTTCGCCAAGCCAGCTGACAAGAGCGTGGGTGATTTTGAACCCCTGTCTCTCAAAGCGATCGCGGCCAAGCGCGCGGTGACAGGTGGACCGATCGTGACCGAAGCAGCCGTCAATGCGGGTGGACAGGCGCCAGGTTTCTCGACACAGTTTTGCGATGTCGAAGTCGATCCAGAAACAGGCGCTGTCAAAATCTTGCGTTTTGTTGCAGCACAAGACGTCGGGCGTGCGATTCATCCCAAATATTGTGAAGGCCAGATCCATGGTGGTGTGGTGCAGGGCATTGGCTGGGCGCTCAACGAGGAATATATCTACGACAAGCAAGGTCGTTTGGCCAATGCGGGTTTCTTGGATTACCGCATTCCGGTTGCCTCTGATTTGCCGATGATCGAGGCGATCTTGGTCGAGGTTCCGAACCCGAATCACCCTTATGGTGTGAAAGGCGTCGGCGAAGCCAACATCGTGCCACCGATGGCGGCAGTGGCCAATGCGATTCAGCGTGCGACCGGAAAACGTCTCACTGAATTGCCGATGTCCCCTCCAAAAGTATTGGCGGCAATTGATGCAGGCTAAGTCTGAATCAGACTCGCAATCTTCAGCAGCTCAAACCGTCCGGGTCATGTTGACCGGCGGTTTCAGCCGGCGCTATACGGATGGTGTGCGCGAGTTTGAGGTTGAGGCCAGGACGGTGCGTGGCGTCATTAGCGCCATGGACCGTCTCTATCCTGGACTGGGTGAACACCTCGAGGAAGAAACTTCCTTGGCGGTTGACGGGGTCATTCACGAAGTCGTTTATACGCAGGTGATTCCTGCGGGTGCTGAAGTTTTTTTCATTCCTCGTATCGAGGGCGGTTAATTCCCCATGAAAGCAGAGCAAATCAATCAGGCCGTGGCGCAACTGCTGCCTGCCTGGAACACCCATGCCCGCATCGAGGGTTTGGCACCCCAACATCGTCCAAGCACCCGTGCTGAGGGTTATCAGATTCAACGCGCTTTGTTTGACGCAACCGGTGATCATGCCCTCGGATGGAAGATCGCCGCGACGAGTCAGGCGGGTCAGCAACATATTGGTGTGAGCGGACCTTTGGCTGGACGTTTGTCCGCGAGTCGTTGTCTGGCCGATAACAGTGAATTGTCACTTTCCCATCATCACATGTCCGTCATCGAGGCGGAGTTCGCGTTTTTAATGGGACGCGATGTCGGTCGCGAGCTTGCTGCGGGTGCTGGACGCCAGGATGCGCCCCTGACCATGTCTCAAGTGATGGATTGTGTGTCCGGTTTGCACGTTGCGATTGAAGTCCCTAATTCGCGGTATGTTGATTTCGTGGGGGCTGGGGAAGCGCAACTCATCGCGGATTTTGCCTGCGCATGCCACGTAGTGCTGGGACCGCGTGCGCCCGATGATTGGCGTCTCATCGATTTGAGCCAACACACTGTCAACGTGCGAAGAGGGCAGGAGACTGTGGCGACTGGCACCGGTGCCAACGTCCTAGGTGATCCGCGCATCGGGCTGACTTGGCTGGCCAATGAGTTGTTGTCTCAAGGTCAACAACTCAAGGCAGGCGAGATCGTGATGACGGGAACGTGTGTGGTGCCCGTACCCGTTTCTGCCGGCGACGCGATGACGGCAGATTTTGGTGCTTTCGGTCAGGTTCGCGCACGCTTCAAAGCCTGAGACTTGAACGCCTGGCGTTAGAGTCTCCCGGCGCGACTCAAACCATCGCAGGTGCTTTTTGGGCGCCCCTGATGAGCTTGCCAGGGAGTTTTCCAGTCGGTGTGCCATCGTTGTAAGTGACAACCCCTGAAACGATTGTGGCGTGAAAGCCTTCGGCCGCTTGTCCCAAGCGTCGACCACCAGCGGGAAGGTCATATACGATCTTGGGTGCGTGCAGCTTGAGCCTCTCAAAATCGATGATGTTGACATCCGCTTTGTAGCCTGGACGTAAAACACCACGGTCATTGAGTCCGACTGTCGCCGCCGTGTCCTGTGTCTGCCATTTCACCAGCATTTCAAGCGGAATCTTCTCTCCGCGATTGCGGTCGCGCGCCCAGTGAGTCAACAAATAAGTTGGAAAGCTCGCATCGCAAATGAAACCATAGTGCGCGCCGCCGTCGCTCAAACCAGGCACGGTATCGCGATCCATCAGCATTTCACGCAAAACTTCATGATCCCGGTCGGCGTAGTTGTAAAGCGGCCGATAAAGCATCGCCGTGCCTTCATTTTCCAGCAGATAGTCGTAGGCGAAGGCTGCAGGATCCACACCCGCGCGTGCTGCACGGGCGGCGATGCTGTCCTCTGGCTTGGGTTCATAATCGGGCGGGTCACCGAGCGGATAGAGATTGTCAAAGTTCGCTACCCGACGCTTATACATTGCCTCGGTATGTTCTTCGGACAGAATCTTCGCACGAACAGCCGGGTCGCGAAGTTTTTTAAGGCGCTCCTCAGGGCTGAGGCCGCGCAGGGCTTCAAAGCTTGGCAGTTGTGTGAACGGGCATAACGACAGCGCAAAGCTCAGGATCAATGCGACCGGACGGGCGCCGACTTGCGCTTTCATTTTCAAGCCTGCATTGGTGGCGGCATGCATGTGTTCCATCACGCGTCGCCAGCGATTCGGCAAGTGCTCGTGTTGTAGCAGTGTCAGTGAAAGCGGACGGCCAGAGGCTTCGACAATTCTGCGTAACATCGCGAACTCTTCATCGACGTCATCAAAATCAGTGACGAGTTGGAGGACCCCCATACCTGCCTCACCCAGGCCTTTGGCAATCGCGGTGAGCTCGCCTTCTGCCGCGCCCAGGGAAGGTGTAGGATTGCCATCGCTACTGCGATGCAAGATTGTTCGGGAAGTCGAAAAACCTAAAGCGCCTGCTTTGACCGCTTCGACGGCGAGTGCCGCCATTTGCGCGCGATCTTCATCTGTCGAGGGTTCGCGCATGGCGCCACGATCACCCATGACATTGATGCGCAAGGGCGCGTGACCGATCTGGGTCGCGACGTCGATATCAAACTGGCGCGCCTCGAGTGCGTCCAGATACTCAGGGAAAGTACTCCAGTTCCAGGGCAGACCCTCGTCGAGAACGACGCCAGGAATATCCTCGACACCCTCCATGAGTTTCATGGTGATGTCGCGGTGCTCTTGTTTGCATGGGGCGAAACCGACACCGCAGTTTCCCATCACGACCGTGGTCACGCCAAGCTGCGAAGACGACGCGACGTGATTACTCCAGGTGACTTGGCCATCGTAGTGCGTGTGAATATCGACAAACCCTGGTGTGACCAGCATACCCTTCGCATCGATTTCCTGATCGGCTGTGCCGGAGATTTGACCGACTTCTTTGATCAGGCCGTCGACGATTTTGAGATCACCGACAAAAGGTTTTGCGCCAGTGCCATCGACGATGGTGCCGTGACGGATAATGAGGGAGCCAGAATGTGCCATGTGAGCGTGTATGCGTTAAGAAGAGTGACTAGGAATGTTCAGGTACTTGAGCGATGACTTGCGCGACGGCTGCGGTGAGTTTCTTGGCGTAGGGGACATGCAAAAACTCGTTGGGACCATGCGCATTGGATTGCGGTCCGAGCACGCCACACACCATCATTTGCGCCTTGGGAAAGCCTGTGCTGAGCAGCTTCATCAGCGGAATCGTTCCACCTTGACCAATGAACCCAACTGGAGCGTTAAAGTGCGACATGCTGGCGTGATTCAGTGCCTGCTCAAACCACGGGGCGGTGCTGGGCGCATTCCATCCACTGGAGGAGCTTTCGGCGTGGAAAGTGACCTTGGCTTGATAGGGGGCGTTATCTTCGAGCAGTTTTTTAAGCTCGGCAACAGCGGCCGCGGCATCGATGAGCGGGGGCAATCTCAGGCTAAGCTTAAAAGCGGTATAGGGACGCAATACATTGCCCGCGTCTTTGAGCGCAGGAAAACCTTCTGCACCCGTGACACTCAGGGTCGGTTTCCAAGTCCGTCGAATCAAGGCCTCTACCGGATCAAGCGTGGTAGGCAGGGCAACCAGACTCGAGCCACCACAATCATGATGAGCCCACGGAAAGCGCTTGTAGATGGCATCGCCTAAAATTTCAGCAGTCGCCTGAGCCTGAGCGAGTCGCTCGGCAGGGATTTCACAATGAAAACTTTTGGGCAGCAGCCTGCCTGTTTCACTGTCTTCGAGACGATCCAGCACGTGTCGCATGATGCGAAAACTCGAAGGTACCAAACCCGAGGCATCTCCGGAATGCACGCCCTCGGTCAAGATTTCGACTTTCAGAACACCAGCAGCCATGCCGCGCAGGCTTGTTGTGAGCCAGAGCTGATCGTAGTTGCCGGCACCACTGTCCAGACAGATCACCAGACCGACATCACCAAGACGCGTCTTCAAGACATCAATGTAAGGCAGTAAGTCTGGAGAGCCGCTTTCTTCGCAGGTCTCGATCAGGCCAACGATGCGCGGATGAGGAACCTTTTGTTCTTTGAGTGCCTGTATGGCTGTGATGGCTGCGTAGGCGGCATAACCATCGTCCGCACCCCCGCGACCGTAGAGCTTGCCATCGAGATATTTTGGCGTCCAGGGACCGAGTCCATTGCGCCAGCCATCAAACTCAGGCTGTTTGTCCAGGTGTCCGTACATCAAAACGGTCTGACAGCTCGCGCTTTGCGCGCGTGTCGAGGCCACTTCGAAAAACAGCACAGGTGTGCGGCCAGGCAATCGAATGATTTCGAGGGTCAGACCCGCAACCTTTTGTGCTTCGATCCATGCTGCAGTACGTTCGACGACCTGATTCAGATAACCTGCTTGCGCCCAGTTCGCATCGAAAGCGGGGGACTTGGCAGGAATTTCGATGTATTCACTGAGCTGTCCGACAAGATCATCGTCCCAGGCGCGCGTGACCGAGGACAGGACCTGCGCCGTATCGAGCATCGGGACGGGAGCGTTCATTGTTTTTCCTTGACCTTCAGACGCCAAGCGTGCAGCAGGGGCTCTGTGTAGCCGCTTGGCTGTTCAAGACCTTTGAATACCAAGTCGCGGGCGGCGCGATAAGCATAGGACGCTTCAAAATTCGGTGCCATGGGTTGATAGAGGGGATCGCCTGCGTTTTGACCGTCGACGACTTTGGCCATGCGTTGCAGGGTTTCATTCACTTGTGCTTCGGTCACGATCCCGTGCAGAAGCCAGTTGGCGATGTGCTGACTGGAGATACGCAGTGTTGCGCGATCTTCCATGAGTCCGACGTTATGAATATCGGGTACTTTTGAACAACCAACGCCCTGATCGATCCAGCGCACAACGTAGCCCAGAATACCCTGAGCGTTGTTGTCGAGCTCTTGCTGAATCTCGGCTGCGCTCCAGTTAGGCTTGACGGCCACGGGAACTTGCAAGATGTCATTGAGGAGTCGATCGATTTCGACTGGCGCATCGACTTTTTCAAGCTCGGTTTGTATCTCGCCCACGTTCACCTGATGGTAATGCAAGGCATGCAGGGTCGCGGCAGTCGGGGAGGGCACCCATGCTGTATTTGCACCAGCTTTTGGATGTGCGATCTTTTGCTCGAGCATCGCGGCCATCAGGTCTGGCATGGCCCACATGCCCTTGCCGATCTGGGCGCGACCGCGCAAGCCGCAAGCCAAACCCGTTAATACATTGCTGCGCTCATAAGCCGAGAGCCAAGCGCTTGACTTCATATCGCCCTTGCGGATCATCGGACCGGCATGCATGGCGGTATGCATTTCGTCGCCAGTGCGATCCAGAAAGCCTGTGTTGATAAAGGCTACGCGAGCAGGGGCTTCATTGATACACGCTTTGAGGTTGACGCTGGTGCGACGCTCCTCGTCCATGATGCCGAGCTTGACCGTATTGGGCGCCAGTCCAAGCATGGCCTCTACGCGACCAAAAAGTTGGTTGGCAAAGGCGACCTCAGCCGGTCCATGCATTTTCGGTTTCACGATGTAAACCGAGCCTGTGCGTGAGTTACCGAATTTGTGTGCCTGATCGCGTTTCAGATCATGCAGCGCGATCGTGACGGTGACGACAGCATCCAGAATACCTTCGAAAATTTCCTGCCCATGACCATCAAGGATGGCGGGGTTCGTCATCAGGTGACCGACGTTACGCAGGAAAAGAAGCGAGCGGCCATGCAACGTGACGACACCGTCCTTGGCTTGCTTGGCGCCTGCGGCTGCGGTGTAGCGGCGATCCTGATTCAAAGTCCGGTTAAAGGTCTGCCCACCTTTGGTGACGCTCTCAACAAGCGTGCCTTTGAGAATGCCCAACCAGTTGCGATAGGCGAGAACCTTATCGTCGGCATCCACGACAGCGACCGAGTCTTCGAGGTCCAGGATCGTGGAGAGTGCAGCCTCGAGTACGATGTCGTTGACTCCAGCTGGATCGTCTTTGCCAATTCCCTTGGTTTGATCAATCTGGATATCGATATGCAAACCATTATTGACGAGCAAGATTGAAGACGGACGGTGGGCATCGCCCTGATAGCCTACAAACTTTTCGGGAGCAGCCAAACCTGTGACTGAGCCGTCTTTTAACGTCACCACAAGGTGTCCGTCTTTGACGGTGTAAGACTTGGCATCTGCATGAGAGCCACGCGCGAGCTTGGCGGACTGGTCGAGAAACTGTCGGCCAAAGGCAATGACTTTGGCGCCACGCGTCGGGTTGTAACCACCGGAGCGTGTCGCGTCATCAGTTTCAGGAATCGCATCGGTCCCATACAGCGCATCGTACAAAGAGCCCCAGCGCGCGTTCGCAGCGTTCAGCGCGTAGCGTGCGTTGAGCACAGGCACCACAAGTTGCGGACCCGCCTGAAGAGCCAGCTCTGCATCGACATTTGTCGTCGTGGCGCGGGCCTGGGCGGGTACAGGAGCGAGGTAACCGATTTCTGTCAGAAAAGCCCGATAAGCCTTCATGTCCTGAATGGGACCGGGATGGTTGCGATGCCAAGTGTCCATCGCAGTCTGTATGCGGTCTCGTTCAGCGAGCAAAGCCTTGTTCGTGGGCGTCAGATCATGCACGAGTGCATCGAATCCTTTCCAGAAGCTCGCGCTATCGACCCCGGAGCCGGGAAGAACCTCTTTCTCGATAAATTGATAGAGAGGTGATGCGACTTGAAGACGATGGCAAGCTGTGCGAGCAGTCATGGTGGCTGTACCCAAAAGTTGTTCGAATAGTGAAATTGACGACGTAGTTTACCGACTTCTTAGTGAAAAGATCGTAAAGCGCCCTTGATACGCTCTGGTGAAATTCCGAGTGCCCAGGCCGCTCCGATGGCGGCTAGAACATGTTGAATTGACTCTTGAGTCAGACCCAGTCCCGAGGCTCTCAGTTCAGAGAGGGCGATGATTTTTTGTTGCGACGCACCATCGGCGGTGACCAGGTGATCTCCCTGGACAAATACCACCCGTTTGCCTTCGGCGTGATGCGCGGCGATGACGGGGGAGTCGGCCTGAGCGCTAAAAAATGTAATGGCGCCATCACAATATTGCGCCAACGAAACAACATTTGGATCGTCGGCGTTCAACACGCCCGCGCCATCAGGCCAGACCACATCGACTTGTGTCCGATAAACTTTGACCAGGTCTTGGGCCGTTTCGAAAGCGTGATAGGCCACTTCAGGTCGTTTAAAAGAATCGGAATAAGCGATATCCGTGACAATGCCCACGGTGCAGCGATCGTAGGACAGTCCTTTGGTGAGGATCTCCATCCCGTCATTTTCGATCACGGCCGCCTCAACCTCGCGATTGAGCAACAAACGTCGAGCCTGATCCCAATTTGCCGCATCTCCAGCAAAAAGCTGTCGATCGCCAACATATAAGCCTTGTGCGCTGGCAAGCCCCGTTCTCCAGCCATGCGCATTGAGGAGGTGGGCGGTCAGGCCTGCGATTTGACTCGTTCCATGACTACCTGTCACACCCACGATCGGAATGCTTCCATTTTCATTGCCAGGGAAAATGTGCTCGATGATGGCGTGACCAACAGGTCTGGATTGACCCTCGGCTGGCTTAAGGTGCATCAGCAAGCCAGGACCCGCGTTGACTTCAACGATTGCTCCACCTTGTGCATGCAGAGGTTTGGAGATGTCCTCGGCGACGAGATCAATACCAGCGATATCGAGTCCGACCGCTTTGGCAGCCAGGGCAGCCATCGCGACGACATCCGGGTGCACATCGTCGGTGCAGTCAAAAGCGACATTGCCATTTCGTTGAATCAACACCTCACGACCTTCGGGGATGACGCTGTCAGCGTCAAAACCCTGGCGTGTCAGCTCCAGTCGCGCTGCTGAGTCGATTCTCACTGGATTGAGTGGCTGGTCTTCGCCTCGACCACGTCGAGGATCGGAGTTGATCTGGCTGGCGATCAGCTCCCGCACGGTCTGCTTGCCATCCCCCACCACGCTAGCGGTCTGACCCTTGGCCGCGGCCGCGAGTTTGCCACCGACGATCAACAGGCGATGCTCGTTTCCGCGGATAAAGCGTTCGACCAGAACGCCGGAGCCTTCATCGACAGCCACGCCGTACGCAGCCTCGATTTCGGCGCGTGTCTCGAGATTGATGAATACACCACGGCCATGATTACCATCAACAGGTTTGACCACAACTGGTAGGCCTAGGTCCTGAGCGGCCTCCCAGGCGTCCGCGGCGCTATCGACGGCTCTCCCACTGGGAATAGGCACACCGCAGGTTTGCAGAAGCTCTTTGGTCAGGCCTTTGTCGCGTGAAATTGTTTCCGCGATGGCACTTGTTTGATCGGTTTCCGCGGTCCAGATCCTTCGCTGCTTCGCGCCGTATCCAAATTGAACAAGGTTGCCTTCGCTCAGGCGAATGGCGGGTATCGTACGTTCATCGGCCGCCAGCACCATGGAGGCTGTGCTGGGACCGAGGCATAGATCTTGAGCGAGATCGCGGAGCTTTTCAAGTTCGCCCTCTAGATCATAGGGCTTGTCATCAATGGCGGCCATGACCAGATCTCGACCCATGTAGAGCGCCGCGAGCGTCACTTTCTCTTCCCAGCCGCTCACCATGACTTTATAAACGCCGCGCTCTTCTGTCTCACGCGCGCGACCAAAACCGTAGCCCGGAACGCCCGCCAGGTCTTGAAGCGCAAGCGTGACATGCTCAAGTATGTGACATGGCCAAGTGCCTTCTTTGAGTCGCATTAAAAAGCCACCGTGCACGCCGGGGCTGCAGCGATGCTCGACCAGGCTTGGCAGCCAGGTCGTTAGGCGTTCGTACAGGCCAGGGACGGTATTGGAGGGGCTGTCTTCGAGGTCGCCGATATCGACGACTGCTTCGATAATGGCGCAATAAGTCCAGATGTTCGGACCGCGTAAATAAGTCGTGCTTTTGATAACGATGTCGCGCGTGTTCATGTGCTCAAATCATGGATGACTGAGCGCTTATTATCACCGCAAAACAGTCGGCAAAGTCGTGCTGTCGCCTCCTGTCTGGCGGTGCCTTGGGGTGTCGTGCGTTCGTTTAACGGGATTTTCGGCCTTTGATTGGATATTGCGGGTCTACAAATCCATGCGTGGAGGCGTAGCCGGGCGGAACAAGTTTGTCGACAAGCGCTTCGTCTTCTGGCAAAAGCTTGACCTCGAGCGCCGCGACGTAGTCTTTCCACTGGTCCAGCGTGCGTGGACCTCCGATGACACCACTGACCAGACGGTTATTGAGCGCCCAGGCGATTGCAAACTGAGTAGGGCTTAAGCCCCGGCTTTGAGCATGCGATTTCAGTTCATTCGCGATTTCGAGCGATTCTGTTCGAAACTCTGTCTGGTGCATGCGTCGGTCACCCCGTTCGGCGCGGCTATTGGGGTCGGGCTGAATGTTGGGGTCGTATTTTCCGGTTAAGACACCGCGCGCCAAAGGACTGTAGGCAACGACACCCACGCCATAATGCGCGCAAGCTGGAATGACCTCAGTCTCAATCAGTCGCGTGACAGCGCTGTATGGGGGCTGACAGACGATGGGTTGTGGAATGCCCATCTTGCGAGCGGTCTCTACCATACGCGCGACTCGCCATCCGCGAAAATTTGAAATCCCGTAATAGCGGATCTTGCCCATTTCGATCAGTCGGGCAAAACTGGAAAGCGTTTCTTCGATGGGTGTGGTTTCATCATCTTTGTGCATGTAATACACGTCGATCCAATCCGTGTTCAGGCGTTTGAGACTATTGTCAATCTCTTGCATGACCCAACGACGTGACAGCCCCTTGTCATTGGGCTCTTTGCCAATCGGGTTGGCGACTTTGGTCGCAAGTACCCAGCGGGCACGGTCTTGGGCGATGAGTTTACCGACGATACGCTCAGATTCACCTCCGGCGTAGTTGTCGGCGCTGTCGATCGCGTTCAGGCCAGCGTCGCGTGTGACTGCGACCATTTCTCGCGCGACGCTTTCGTCAGTCTGGTCGCCAAACATCATGGAGCCTAGCCAAAGTCGCGGCACTAATAAGCCACTATTGCCAAGAGGGCTGTATTCAGGAGTGTTGTTTGCCATCAGGTTGTCACCGTTTTGTTTTGAAATTGAAAAAAGAAAGTTGAATGCGTCGGTCAGGGGAGGGTTTTAGGCAGGGTCCATGAGCGCTGTGATCTGCCGGATATCTTTCACATTTTCCAGATTTTGTAATGCGTCAAAAAGAGGTTTGACTTGTGATGGCGTCATGGACCTTTGCGCACAATCAGAAAACTTTTCCCAGAGCTCGTCCGCCGAGAGAGGGTGATCACCGCCTCGTCCAATGAGGCTGTTGACGCGACGCGAAAGGGTGATCCCAGAGTTGAGCGTGATGATCACTTCAGCCCCAAATTGTTCGGGCGAGTCATCTGGCATGTCGGGATGTTCGCGCGCAATGGTCTTAGCCATGAGGCTACGGATATCCGGATCGAAGTGAGACGTTCCTTCAAAATCTTTCAGTTTGGGTGCCCCTTTTAACAGGGACAAACACACTGCGTATTGAACGGAAAATTTGGCTGCAAGCGGAGTCTGCGGATCAGGATTATTGGTGTGTGGCAGACGCCGTCTGTGCGGCATGATCTCCACCTTTGCAATGTCTTCGATCGCAAACGACTCTTCTTTTCTTAACTGTAATGCCATGGCGACGGCCGGGATTGCGCTCCCGCAGCAGGGAAATTGTTTAAGACCCATGGTTGGACTCAGTACTTCTAGTGGGTTCGCCCAATTTTCGAAAATCAACGCTGCATTGAAATGACCAGGCCCGTTGAAGGCATTGAAAAAACCTTGTTTGTGTTCAAGCGCTGCAGCATTGGCGTCGTAACCTGCTTGGGCCATGAGGGTGGCAAGTAAACCATTGCGCGCGCATTGTCCCACGTGTAGCGGCTTGACCATCGTGCCAAAGTTGGCCTTAAGCCCGGACGCGAATGACGCGGCAATCGCCAACGCTGTCGTAGTTTGTGCTGGATTCAAACCAAGAAGATGCGCACTTGCAGCCGCCGCACCGAAGACACCCAGCGTGGCGGTGGGGTGCCAGCCTTTGTCATAGTGGTAGAAATTGACCGCACGTGCGAGGCGGATTTCGGCCTCGATGCCGACAATGTAGGATTGCAAGAGTGCTAAACCTGAAAGCCCTCGCTCTTGCGCGAGTGCCACAAGAGGCGCGACCAGTGGGGCGGATTGATGACCTCCCATTGGTTGACTGAAGTCGTCATAATCCAGTGCATGGGAGGCCGTGCCATTGATAAACGCCGCATCCAGCGCCGAAGTCTGACGGCGCATGCCCAGCAGAGAGCATTGACCAGGAGCGGTTGCGACACCTGGGGTGTCTAATAAAAGCGTTGTGCATGGTTCCGAGGCCCCCGCAATCGTCACCCCCAACGTGTCAATGATGGCCGTCCGTGCCAAACGATATGCCTCGGGAGGAATAGCCTGCAAGTCAAAGCCGCATATTTTGTTGGCTAATTGCTCAAGAACTGTCTGTTGAGACCCTGCATTCATCACAAATTCCTTAGTCTTTTCAGCTTGCATGGTGGGAGCCATACGTTGAAACGCCCCAGACCTTGCAATAAGTGTCTGAGGCGCAGTCGTGCTGAGAAGTGTTGCAGCTTAGAGGGGTGAGCGCAAGAGATTAAAGTTCAATCTTTGCTGTTTTGGCCACAGCACCCCATTTTTCGATTTCAGCGCGCACATACTTCTGGAATTCTTCAGGCGTGCTGCCAACAGGAATGGCGCCCATGCTTTCCAGTTGCTTGCGAACTTCGGGTGATTTGAGAATTTCTATCGAAGCCTTCGCAATGGTTTGGATAACATCTGGCGGCGTGCCTTTGGGTGCAAATAAACCGCTCCAGGAACTGACCTCGAAATCCTTGAAGCCGAGTTCTGCAAGTGTCGGCACATCCGGCAGTTGGGGTAGGCGAGTGTTGCTGGCGATGGCGATCGCTCTGAGGCGACCAGCCTGAATCGTGCTGGTCACACCGGAGGCAGTCTTAAAACCCATCGACACGGTGCCGCCCATGACATCGTTCATCGCAGGGGCCGCCCCTTTGTAAGGAACATGCAGGGCATCGATGCCCGCGCGCTGCTTGAGCATTTCACCTGCAAGGTGGGGAGAGCCGCCTGCGCCCGAGGAGGCATAACTGAGTTTGCCGGGGTTGGCTTTGGCATACGCGATCAGTTCTGCAAGGGTCTTAACGGGAAGGTCATTGTTGACCACCAACACGCTAGGGGAGGAGACGAGTTGAGTGATCGGGATGAAGTCGCGCTCAGTGTTGTAGTTCAAGTTCTTGTAGATCGACATGTTGGTCGCATTGGCGATCGTGCCGAGAAAAAGCGTGTAGCCATCGGGTTTGGCCCGAGCCGCTTCTGCTGACGCGATATTTGAACCACCACCGGGCTTGTTTTCAACAATGACAGGTTGTCCCAGCACTTTTTCAAGCCGGCTGCCAATCAGTCGCGCGACGATATCGGTCGGGCCGCCTGCGGCGAAGCCCACCAGAATCTTGATCGGCTTGTCAGGATATTTGGCCTGTGCGAGAGCGGTCATGCCCAAACCCGTTGACAAAACCAGGGCTCCGAGTAAGGCGCGGCGGGTACGTTGCAATGTGAAAACCATGTCATTTTCCTCCTGAATTTTTTCGCACGATACCATGCAGAACCTCGTCTTTGGAACTATTGACGACCCTGCCTTGGGTTATATTTATTCGGTTATGCACACCCCTCTCAGGTGTAGCCATTCGGTCTCGATCAATTTCTGGAGAAATAAATGAGTGCAGCGTTACTCTCGCCCCGTATGTCTTTGGTCAAACCTTCGCCGACACTGGCGATCACGGATAACGCAAAGGCGATGAAAGCGCGTGGCATGGATGTGATCGCACTCGCCCAGGGCGAGCCCGACATGGATACGCCCGCCAATATTTGCGAAGCCGCGATCAAAGCGATCAAAGGCGGACAAACCCGTTACACCGCAGTCAATGGAACCGCCGAACTCAAACGCGCGATCGCCAGAAAATTTTTGCGTGACCATGCGATGACCATCAATCCAGATGATGTGATTGTCTGCACTGGCGGCAAGCAGGTATTGTTCAATGCGCTGGTCTCCACAATCGGCGAGGGCGACGAAGTATTGATCCCGGCTCCATATTGGGTGAGTTACCCCGACATGGTTGTATTGGCTGGTGGCAAGGCCGTGTCCGTTGAGTGTGATGCATCGGTTGGTTTCAAACTGACGCCAGAGCTTCTGAAAAAAGCCATCACACCGCGTACGAAATGGTTGATTCTGAACTCACCCTCCAACCCAACCGGTTCGGTATACACCGAAGCCGACTTGAAGGCTTTGGGGCAGGTGTTGAAAGCCCATCCAAACGTACTGGTCATGGTCGACGATATGTACGAAAAGCTTCTGTTCGATGGCGCGAAGTTTGCCACGCTCGCCCAGGTTGTACCTGAGATCGCGGATCGCGTGTTGACGGTCAATGGAGTGTCGAAAGCCTATTGCATGACAGGGTGGCGGATTGGTTATGGCCATGGTCCAAGCTGGTTGATTGGTGCGATGTCCGCGATCCAGTCCCAGTCCACTTCCAACCCTTCCTCAATCAGCCAGGCCGCCGCGCTCGAGGCATTAGACGGCCCCCAAGATTTTATCGCCGCGCATAACGTGATTTTCCAGCGCCGTCGCGACATGGTTGTCAGCATGCTCAACGAGTGCGCAGGAATCACTTGCATGAAACCCCAGGGGGCTTTTTATGTCTATCCAAGTTGCGCGGGTGTTCTGGGGAAAACCACTCCCAAGGGCGTCAAAATCAACAACGATTTTGATTTCGCCAATGCCCTGCTAGATGAAAAATTGGTCGCAGTCGTACCTGGCTCGGCATTCGGTCTCGCACCTTATTTCAGGATTTCGTACGCCACATCGGACGATATCTTGAAAGACGCTTGTCAGCGCATCAAGGATTTTTGCGCATCGCTGAGATAATTAGTCTCGACTCAGACTGTAGAGCAAGGTTATGCGCGTGGGGGCTTGAAGGCCCCCATTTCTTCGAGCATCTCCTGGATTAAATCCAGACGCAGACGAGGATGTTCCATCGTCAGGAGGTGCTGTTTTTGAGGAGCGGGAATATTCAGAAGTTCGGCCCACCGGTTTGCGACCCAGCCACAATCATTGAAATGGTAAGGGGTCAAAAAAGGGCGTTCCGAAGGATCAATGCCTTGCTCTTCGAAAGATTCAATGAGTCGCGCAAGAGCCTGGGAAGTCGGTGTCAGCTCAGGGGGTACCTCAATCTGAGGATCATCATCGATCAGTTCAATCTCGGCAGACCAGGCGCCGTTGGGGGCAAGCGAACGTTCCAATATCCTGAATCGTTTGCCTCCTTGACAGCGCAGCATGAACAAACTCGGTTGAACAGCATCGAACTCAATCATGTGCGCCAGTGTTCCAATTTCAGCAAACTCGACCTCTTTGCCAGGTATGCGAACCTCGGGTCCTTGCGTCAATGTCACGACGCCAAAGGGGCTTTGCTGTTTGAAACACGTTTTAGTCATATCCAGGTAGCGCACTTCGAAAATCTTCAGTGCAAGAAGGCCATCCGGAAATAATGTTGAGCCGAGCGGAAAAAGAGGGATGTTCATATGTGTCGATTCCCGCGTAGGGCCTTGGTTTCTGAGTGTTTGCGCTTTGATTCCAGGCGTCTTTGCCGGGAGCCAAACGTCGGATTTGTGGCATGGCGAGTTTTTGGGGGACGAGCCACACTGTTGACGAGTTCGTTGAGACGAGCAAAGGCTTCGGTCCGGTTCAGTTCCTGACTGCGGTGAGACTGGGCTTTGATGACGATCGCGCCGTCCCTGTTGATTCGGGAGTCCCTGAGCGCGAGCAGTCGAACTTTCACATCGGCAGGCAGACTGGAATGAGGAATATGAAAACGCAAATGGATTGCGCTGGAAACTTTGTTGACATTTTGCCCGCCGGCGCCCTGCGCCCGCATCGCGGAAATCTCAACTTCTGACTCAGGAACTTGAATAGTGGGGAGCATTGGGTTTTTTTGCCGATAGACCTGTACACTAGTTTATCGTTTATTTATCGGGGAATTATCGTGGCAAAAGGTCAACAAAAATCCAACAAAGAAACAAAGAAGCCTAAAAAGGACACTTCCACGCCCAAGCCTGCCTCAGGTTTAAGCGAGCCTGTGCGCGCAACAGTCGTCAATACGGTCTTTACCAAGATCAAGCAAAAAGATCGTTGATACCAGCGCGAAGGATTCGTTTGAATCGGAGTCAGATGTGGTGAGAAATATTGCGTCAGCGGGTCGCCCCGTATCCCCAGGCGATGCGATGAAAGCGCACAGCAGGTTTCAGGAGGGCTTCGCTCTGCATCAGCAGGGTGATATCAACGCGGCACGTGTCCTTTACGAACGCGCGCTCAAGTGGCATCCGAGCCATTTCGATGCGTTGCACATGCTTGCGACAATCGCCTATCAAGCGGGTCAGCTTGATAAGGCTGAAGCATTATTCCTCAAAGCGCTCAAGATCGATCCCGATGCCGTCTATGCGCTCAATAATTTTGGGAATCTTCTTCAGGACCTGAAAAAATACAAGACAGCGCTTGCGCACTACGATCGGGCGCTTTCGCTCGATCCAAACTACGTCGATGCCCATAACAACCGTGGCGATTTGTTGCAACAGATGGGGCGCTGGACAGAAGCCTTGGAGAGTTACGAGCGGGCGATCGCTTTATCGCCGAATTATGCGGCTGCGCACTACAACCGAGGCAATGCGCTGGGGATGATGGGGCGGTTTGAGGAGGCTGTTGCGAGCTATGATCTTGCGCTAGGTCTCGTACCCGACTACGCGCAAGCCCACATGAATCGTGGCAACGCACTCAACGAGCTTGGCCGTCACGCTGACGCGGTCGATAGCTTCGACCGTGCCATTGAATATGCTCCAGACATTCCATACCTGCTGGGCACCCGCTTGCACGTCAATATGCAGATGTGTGACTGGCGCCATTATCGCGAGCGTCTCGACGCGGTCTTGGATGCGGTCAAGAGCAATCAGCCCGCGAGCCTGCCTTTTCCGCTTCTGGCGCTGACCTCTGATCCGGCCCTGCAACTACGTGCCGCCCAAACCTGGATCACGGCGACTTACCCGGCTGCTAAACAAGCGCACCGATTTAGCAAGCGCGCCAATAAAACGCGTCTTCGTATAGGTTATTTTTCTGCCGATTTTCGTCAGCATCCTGTTGCCCAGCTGATTGCAGGCCTATTTGAAGCGCATGATCGATCCAGATTCGAGATCTATGCTTTTTCTTCCGGTCCAGACACGCGTGACGAGATGCGCTTACGTTTGGAAAGTGGTTTTGAACACTTCATCGATGTGAGAGAGGAAAGCGATGCGCAGTTGATTGCCCGCGCACGCGAGCTTGAGCTCGATATTGCCGTGGACTTGAGTGGATTGACCACAGGCTGCAGACCTGCCGTGTTCGCCGCACGCGTCGCACCCGTTCAAATTAATTATCTCGGGTACCCCGGTACGATGGGTGCAACCTACATGGACTACATCCTTGCGGATGAAACGTTGATCCCTCCAGAGAGTGAGAGGTTTTATACCGAGAAAGTGATCTATTTGCCTCATAGCTATCAGCCCAATGATCGCAAACGGGCAGTCGCATCGCACCCCTTGACGCGCAAGGAGCTTGCCCTACCTCAAGAGGCTTTTGTCTTTTGTTGTTTCAATAATAATTACAAAATTACGCCTGAGACTTTCGACCGATGGATGGCGATTTTGCGAGCGGTACCCGACAGCGTGTTGTGGCTGTTGCAGGCGAGTGAACATACGGCTAACAATCTACGCCGAGAAGCTCATAACAGGGGTGTGAGTCCGGATCGTTTGTTTTTTGCGCCTAAACTGCCCGTGGATCAGCATCTGGCGCGTCAGAAATGCGCGGATTTGTTCATTGACTCACTTCCATATAACGCCCACACCACCACCAGCGATGCACTCTGGGTCGGTTTGCCTGTCTTGACTTGTCTGGGAGAGGGTTTTGCCAGTCGTGTGGCTGCGAGTTTGCTGCGGGCAGTTCATTTGCCTGAGTTGGTCACTGAAAATGCCGAGGCCTTCGTGGCGCGGGCCATCGAGCTGGCCAGAGACCGCGGTCAACTCGAGGCCATTCGACAGAAACTCGAAACGAATCGGCTGACCGCTCCCTTATTCGACATCGAGCGTCTGGCACGTGCGATTGAGTGTGCGTTCATTGAGGTGGATGAACGCCGACAGGCAGGTCTGCCGCCCGTGTCCATCCACATCGCCGAGCCGCTGCCGCTCACTGACCGAGCGAGCAAGCGATAGATGTGACTAAATTGCTTCCGGGAAGGGGAGTGTTTTGCCTTCGGGAATAGGTTCCTCTCCCAGACTTAACAGCATGGCGATCGTGACATAGGTGCCGCTCACTGCGATGAGATCGACGAGTTGTTGTTCACCCAGTACTTTTTTGGCGTGTTGAAACAGCTCTTCACTGATCTTGTGATTTTTGCTCATGTTCATACATACGTCATAGACCGCTTCTTCATCGGGTTGCATGTTGCGAGGACGGATATTTTGCTTGAGATCATCGGCGACATGTGCAGGCAAGTCGTTGCGCAACGCGATTGGGTAGTGCGCCACCCACTCGACCTGAGAACTCCATAAGCGCGCCTGGATCAAAATGGCAAACTCACTTAAGCGCATGGGTAGTGAATTATTGAAACGTAAATAATCGAGCAAGCGTTTCATTCTGTCTGCAAAAATGGGACTCCGCAGCATGACGTTGTAGGGACCTGCTAGCCCAAGGCTGGAGATATCCAGAATTTCTTGCGCCAGTCCGCGAGACTCTTGGGGCAACGTTTCGAGGGTGACTTGTGGAAATCTTTTTTGTTTTGCGTTTGACATAGAAGGTCCGTGTGGGATTGATCGTGTGTAATGGATGAAGTCAACAAACCTAGCTGGTTTTATAGCCTAGATTCATCGGATAGACGTCTGGGTGCGTTGCAGCAATTCTTTGTACTGTGTGTGATCGGTTTCCAGTCTGGCTCTGAATTCAGCAGGGGTGGATGTTTGAACTTCCATGCCCTGAGCCGCGAGTTTCTCGTAAAACTTAGGATTCGCCGCAACCTTTTTAATGGCTGAGTTGAGTCGATCTATGACGGCAGGTGGAGTATTTGCTGGAGCAATGACACCTTGCCACGTATAGGCGGTAAAGCCTGGCAAAGTTTGTCCAACTGTTGGGACGTCCGGTGTGGCGGCACCACGCTTGGAGCCGGAGGTCGCGATCAGCTCGAGCCTGCCCTCCTTGATGTGCTCTGTATTGCCAACGAGCGAGGTGAACATCATGTCGACGCGGCCGGCTAACAGGTCTACCAAGGCAGGGCCGGCACCTTTATAGGGGACATGGACCAAATCGATTCCAGCTGCCACGCGGAAAGACTCTCCTGCCAAATGTTGAGCAGAGCCATTACCAGAAGAGGCGAAGTTCAATTTGCCCGGATTCTTTCTGGCGTAGTCGATCAACTGTTCAACTGTTTTGATTTTCAGGCCGGGTGTTACCAGCAAGCCAAGCGGCTGGATGGTAGTGAGCGAAACAGGTGAAAAGTCTTTAACAGGGTCGTAGGTGGGGCCCGCGTGCAGCAAGGGTGTGATCACGAAGGCATTCGTGCCAAACAATAGATTGTAGCCATCGGGATTCGCCCGCTTGATGGAGTCCGTGCCGACCAGTGTGCCACCACCTGCGCGATTTTCAACAATCACCGACTGTCCCATGATGGGGGTCAGTTCCTGTGCCAGCATGCGCGCCACAATATCAGTGGCGCCTCCCGGAGCGTATCCGACAATCAATCGAATAGGCTTATCAGGATAAGCTTGATTTCCTTGAGCGCTTGCGCTTGCACTCAGCAGGCATGCGAGGGATAACAGGCACGATAGGAGTTGTCTCAATTTCATTTTTTATGTCCTTGCGTGAAAAATAATCGGTTCCTGCGTGCCACCTGGTCCGAACAGTCGATCTGCCATCACCTGGCAACGTTGCATGTAACGGTGTTCGTCGGGACCATAGTCCGCAACTGCATTGTGTGTCGTGCCGATGTTGTCCCACATGAGAACCGAGTCTTGACTCCATTTGTGCGAGTAAAGATACTTGTCTTGTAGTTGAAGCTCAAACAATTGCTCAAGGATCGCATCACTCTGCGCTTTGGGCAGACCGTTGATCGCGATGGCGTAGCCAGGGTTGGCATACAGGACCTTTCTACCTGTCAATGGATGCGTCAGAAAAGCGGGATGACTGACTGGCGGACGTGCTTTTCTCTCTGTCTCGCTTAATGGTGGACGCGTGCTGCCAGGACGAG
This sequence comes from Zwartia panacis, assembly GCF_030410395.1. Lineage (GTDB taxonomy): Bacteria > Pseudomonadota > Gammaproteobacteria > Burkholderiales > Burkholderiaceae_B > Zwartia > Zwartia panacis. The sequence goes on along the minus strand of NZ_JAUHHF010000009.1, from coordinate 638 downwards.
CGCGCATCATGTCCCAAAATTTGTTGAAATCGTGCGTGATGGTTTTATCTGCAAGCCTTTGTTTCAGATCTTCAGGAAGGTCCTCGTAAACGGCATGCATGTTTCTGAATTGTGTATCACCCAGAGGTTTTCCATCGCGGTGCGGAATAGTTGTGCCATACAAAATATTTGCCAGAGCGATGACGGGTGCATACGACATATCAGTATGCCAGGACTGGCCGGCATCTTTCAGTCCGAGCGGCTGACCATTGACCACCATATTAGAGAGAATCATGACTTCCGGAAAACCGGGTGCTTGCGCGCGTCCTCCCGGACTGATGTAGAGCGAACCAAACTCTTGGCTAAAATTTTTGAGTTGAGCCGTCGTGAGGGACTGGTTCGGAAACTCGAGTACCCCGTACCGGCCCAGCGCCAATAACAGCGCATCTGTTTGCGCACCCATCAATGGCAGAGATAAATCAATCTCTTGAACACGGGCGCCAAGCGTCCCGGGCATCGGAATGATTTTCATTTTTGTCTTATATGGACGCCTCCCGGTTTGGCAAGAAATATTTGATTTCGACAGTTAAGGTGGTTGCAGTCTTATATCCGGTCTGTTTGTGCAGACGCGAAGCCTGCTGACCCTGATGGAATTCGCC
>NZ_JAUHHF010000008.1 GCF_030410395.1 Zwartia panacis | reverse complement strand
TTTGGCTGAGATGTTTGTAGCTCATAAGGTGACTTTGACTTGGCGGTCTGGAAATCTGAGATGCTAGAACACTCTCAGCCAACCCGCCCAATTAATCAAAGTTGCACTTCGTACTTGAAACCACCTTACTTAACTCTGTCGCAAATTAATCATATTTTCGTTAAAATTTAATTGTTAGTGTACTTATTGTTAGTGCACTTATTGTTAGGATGAAATCCATGACTCATGTCGTCACTGAGAATTGTATAAAGTGCAAATTTACTGATTGCGTCGATGTGTGCCCAGTGGACTGTTTCCGAGAAGGGCCAAACTTTTTAGTGATTGATCCGGATGAGTGCATTGATTGCGCTGTGTGCATTCCAGAGTGCCCGGCGAATGCTATTTTTGCGGAGGAAGATTTGCCTCCCGATCAAATAAAATTTGCGCAGCTCAATGCAGAATTAGCCCCTATATTTGAGAGTATTTCCGCCTCCAAGCCTTCCGCAGAAGATGCCGAAGAGTGGAATGGAAAGCCCGATAAGCTCAAATATTTAGAACGCTGATGCAAGCGCTTATCTAAAAGCTTTGCTGGGATCCTGATCTGTCGCTGGATCAGGGTTCTCGTAAGGATTGCCCTGAATATTTAAGTCGACGGTAGCAGGATCGACCGTCGAAGCGTCGTTTTTATAGTGAGTCACCATTCCGGGGAAAGCTAGAACGATCGCCACCATGATCAGTTGAATGATTATGAACGGAATGGATCCTGAGTAAATTTGACCAGTCGTAACACGCGCAATTTTTTTGCCAGTTACTTTGTCTGTGTAATCAAATTTTGGTGCGACCGATCTGAGGTAAAACAGAGCGAAACCAAAGGGTGGATGCATGAAGGATGTCTGCATATTGACAGCGAGGAGAACGCCGAACCATATAAGATCTATCCCCATCTTGTCCGCGACCGGTCCGAGTAACGGAACGATGATAAATGCCAACTCAAAGAAATCCAAGAAAAAAGCCAGCACAAAAGTCAAGATACTCACAACAATCAGAAAGCCCGTTTGACCTCCGGGCATATTGATTAATAGATGTTCAACCCAGAGATCGCCATCTACAGCGCGGAATGTCAGGCTAAAAACTGTGGATCCGATCAGAATAAAGATTACAAAGCAGGAAAGTTTAGTGGTCGTATCCATGGCTTGACGCAACAATGGCATGGAAAGGCGTTTGCGCGATATTGCCATCAGGATTGCACCCACTGCGCCCATCGCGCCACCTTCAGTCGGTGTAGCAACGCCGATGAAAATGGTTCCTAAAACAAGAAATATCAACGCGAGTGGTGGGATCATCACAAAAGTGACACGCTCCGCGATTTTTGATAACAAACCCAAGTTGAGAAGTTTATTAATCAGCGCAAGAACAAAAGCGACCGAACCCCACACAAGAACAATCATCACGATTTGTTCATCAATAGGTGCGCTCTCTGATATGAATATCTTGCCGAATATTAATGCGACAGTGATAGAGATGAGCATAAGTACCGATAGCGAGCGCGTTCCACGAGATCCTGTTGGCTCGGAATATGTTCGAGAAGATTCGGGAATGGCCGGTGCAGATGCGGGTCGAAAAAAAGCTAAAACGAACGTATATAGAATGTAAGCCAGAACTAAACCAAGACCAGGTAAAAATGCACCTCGGTACATGTCGCCGACGGATCGTCCAAGTTGATCGGCCAAGACAATCAGAACAAGTGACGGTGGAATGATTTGTGATAACGTGCCAGAGGCTGCGATCACTCCTGTCGCGAATCTTCTGTCATATCCATACCTCAACATAATGGGTAAAGAAATAAGCCCCATGGAGATTACCGAAGCTGAAACAACACCGGTCGTCGCTGCTAGCATTGCACCCACAAGAATCACTGCAATCGCCAAACCCCCTCGAATAGAACCAAAAAGCTGGCCGATTGTTTCAAGTAGATCCTCCGCCATACCGGAGCGCTCAAGCACAAGACCCATGAAAGTGAAAAACGGTATTGCAAGCAAGGTGTCGTTTGAAATGATGCCAAATACACGTTGAGGTAGAGCCTGATAGATCGCAGGAGTCATTAGCCCAAGTTCGATTCCGATCAAGCCGAATAACAGTCCGTTCGCAGCTAGAGAAAAGGCAACCGGAAAGCCCAAGAGGAGAAGTAGGAAAAGTGTCACAAACATGACGGGCGCTAGATTGGCGGTCAAGAACTCGATCATGGAAGTTTCACACCTTAGGTGAATGTTCTTGGTCAGAAGGGGAAAGACCTACCGCCGGGGATACGCTCAAGTGATTTTCAATTTTGGTATTGGATAAGATCGCTTGCGCGAGCGCTTCCTCCGAGGTTTGACCCTGATGCTTCAATATCGGGTCTGGACATTTCCCTGATAAAAATCCGACACATTTGATCAAATGTGAAAATCCACTCAGCACAAGTAGTCCAAAGCCGATGGGTATTAGTAACTTTGCGGGCCATCGAACTAGTCCTCCAGCGTTAGAGGATTGCTCATTTTGTATATAGGCTTCAGTAAAGACAGGCCATGACAAAAACATGATGAGTAATGCCATCGGCAATAGAAAGAACAGAATTCCAAAAATTTCGATCCATATTTGATGAATTCGATTGAGCTTAGAGGACAAGATATCAACTCTGACATGCTCATTTCTTAGGAGCGTATAACCGGATGAAAGTAAAAACAGCGCACCGAATAGATACCACTGAAGTTCGAGCCATCCATTAGAGCTGCTATCAAAAATCTTTCGAATGACCGCATTGCCGGAGCTTACAAGAACGACAATCAGGCAGATCCAAATCACGACACCACCAATGAATTCGTTCAGGCGATCAATTAAGCGAGATAAACCAAGTAAAAATTTCATGGTTTGCTCTTGAACGAAAGCAGTGTGAGTAAACGATCCCAAATGATTCCAAAGAATAATGCGATTGGGCGAATATTTTTTCGCTTGTTTGTCAGATCAATCTCCGGGTGCGTCAGTGATTGCTCAATATTCTCGGCAAATATCTTCATCATGCGCCGCACGAAATCCTTGACGATCCCTGATCTTGAGAACTGAGCGAGCGGTCCTTGAAGACCATATGACATAGTGATGTGAACGCGGGATCTCTGGTCACCTAAAGACTCAATGCGGTAAGAGATATTTCCAGTTGCACGAGAGTTACTGAGTCGATCCTGGCCCGCACCATTGAGCGTGGCGGTATGAGTATTTTGGTCAATTGAAAGAGTGGCGGTGCCATCGAAGGCCGCTTGCATGGGTCCGAATTTGAGGGAAAGCCCCCCCTTCACTTGCTCGGCTTCTATCGAAGAAATAAATGCGCCCGGCAAACATCGAGCAATCGCCGGGAGATCGATCATGAACGCCCAAACTCTAGTTACTGGAAATGGTACGTCAAAGTTTTCTAAAATTTCAGTATTGTTTTGGTTTGTCAGATTTGGCGTTGATTTCAATGCTGTGGATTTGTGGGTTTGTCCAGATGCACCGACTTGTAGGGGTTGTGCATTACCCGCCTCAAAGTTCTGAAAGACTTTCTCAGCCACCGCGGGGCGATCCAGTATGGCTGATTGATCTATTGGCTTGCGACCTTGACGAAGTGCTTCAACCGAAGGATCTGGCTTTACCCTTAGCTCCTCAAGTACTGAAAGGATGGCTTCTACAATACCGACATAGCCTGTGCACCGGCAGAGATTTCCGGACAGTTCTGCCCTGATGATGCGCTCAGATGCGTTAGGAATCCTAATAACAATATCTCGGGCCGTCGCCAACATTCCAGGAGTGCAGTAGCCGCACTGGAGCGCATGGTGCGATGAAAAAGCAACGCGAAGTCTGTTCATCACTGGGTCGCCATCATAACCCTCGATGGTCGTGACGGATCTCCCTTCGCATGCCACTGCATAGGTAATGCATGAACGTACGGGCTGCCCATCAAGCAATACGACACAGGCACCGCAGACCCCATGTTCGCAGCCAAGATGAGTACCGGTCAGGTTTTCCTTTTCACGAAGAAAGTCCCCAAGATGCATGCGAGGAAAGACTTCATGAACGACCTGACGATCGTTAATCTTTAGTGATAGCCGATTCGTCATGCTTGTCTCTCGATTTTGAACGCACGATCTAAACAGCGACTAATCACTGTGGTAAATAATTTTTGATCTAGTTCATCGAGCTCTGGAAGATTGAGTGAGACGTGTTCCGAGATGATGTCTCGACTGATTGAATACCAACCATCTTTTGCGATGATTTTTGCTAGCCCGGAAAGGGATCGTGGTGCACCATCCAACGCTCCAACAGAAATATTCGCAGTTTTATTCTCCGGATCAAAATAAGCTGCGCAACTGGCATCAGCGAATTCACCGATTTTTCTGCAGAATTTAAAGTAACCCCATCTCGATTGATCATTCATTGCAGGAATGATGATTGCGGTGATGATTTCCTGCTCGGCGAGAACAGTTGTATATGCGCCCAGCATAAACTCATTAATTGGGACACGTCGCATGCCTTTCGCGGATGCAATTTCGATTTCGGCATTCATTGCAGTGGATGCAAGTACCCAGTCTGCAGCGGGATCCGCATGGGCGATACTGCCACCTATGGTTCCACGGTTTCGAACTGATCGGTAAGCGATCGACGATGCAACGTACTGCCAAGGGTGACCCTTTAATAAATCCACTATACCGTCTTCAATTTCTGCGTGTGTCAGTCCAGAACCTATTTTAAGCAATGCACCCTCTTGGGTCACTTTTTTCAGTTCGCGTAATGTAGAAATATCAATTACGGAGTCAGGTCGAGCAAGACGTAAATTCAGCATGGGCCCAAGTGATTGACTGCCAGCCATTACTTTGGTGTCTAAGCCATTATTGCTTAAAACCTCAAGCGCTTTTGAAAGTGAGGAGGCTCTCTCATATTCGAAGCGCGCCGCTTTCATGACGAACTCCTCTCTGATGTTGCTGTTTTCGTATTTTTCTGATGCAGTGCGTTGAGGATCTTTCTTGGTGTGACGGGTGTGTCCAACAACTCCGTCGCGCCTAACGGTTTGAGTGCATCATTGATGGCTCCGAAAATAACCGCTGGGGGGGCGATCGCTCCGCCCTCGCCCATTCCTTTCGCACCAAATTCAGTGTGGGGCGAGGGCGTTTCAAAGTGATCCACACGAATTTTTGGAGATTCTGATGCTCCCGGAATCATGTAATCCGCAAAAGTAGATGCGAGGGGTTGTGCATAACTGTCATAAGGTGTTTCTTCAAACATGGCTGTGCCTATTCCTTGCACAATTCCACCAATTGTTTGCCCCTCGACAACCATAGGGTTGACCATTACCCCACAGTCTTCGACACAGACATAATCGAGAATTTCTACGCTACCAAGTTCTGGGTCGACGGCGACCACCGCAGCATGAGTTGCATATGTAAAGCACCCTGTGTCAACGCGTGGTTTATAACCAACAGTCGTTTCTAAACCGGCAGGGTCCGCATCGGACGGCAAGCGTTGAGGGCTCAGGTACCAGGCTTCAGCGATATCTGCGATAGAAACGGTCTTATCACCCCAGATGAAATTCGAACCTTCCAATACGACATTGTCTACATGAGTGCCAAGGAGGTGAGCACCGATTTTGAAAGCACGTTTGAGCAGTATCTTACTGGCCTGAGCCACGGCGCCACCAGACATAACCAATGACCGAGAGGCATAGGTTCCAGTGGAGAAAGGTGTTTGACTAGTGTCTCCGTGTATCAGACGGATACGATTGAGATCAATGCCCAGCACATCATTGGCAATTTGTGCAAAAGTAGTTTCCATTCCTTGTCCGTGAGAATGAACTCCAACTCTTATCTCAAGGCCGCCATCGGGTGTGATTTTGACAAAAGCTTGATCGAAACCTGGAATAACAGGAGTACCCCACGCGGCGAAGACTGAAGTCCCGTGCGCTGCCTGTTCGGTATAGGTAGCCATTCCAAAACCAAGCAACTTTCCGTCAGCTCGCGGTGACTGCTGTTCCTCTCTGATGCGTTTGATATCGATCATTTCAAGAGCTCGCCTGACGCTTGAGGGATAGTCGCCGCTATCAAAGTGTTTATTTGTGACGTTGATATGGGGCATTTGCTCGGATTTCACCAGATTGTCGAGTCTGACTTCCCATGGCTCTCGCCCAACTGCGTCTGCGAGCGCATTGATAGTCATTTCAATGGCAAAACATACGCCAGTTCGTGCGACGCCGCGGTAGGGAACAAATCCAGGTTTGTTTGTAGCAATACATTCAGAAATACAGCGATATCCTTTGAAATCGTATGGTCCGGGTAAATTGCCGATAGCCTGTCCAGGCTCGAGGCCGATCGTGAAAGGCCAAACTGAATATGCTCCACCATCGATGGTGATCCGAGCGTCCAACGCTAGTATTCTGCCGGTCTTGTCAGCATAGACCGTCATATCGTAATGATGTTCACGTGTGTTCGCACCGGCAATAAGGTGCTCTCGTCGATCTTCTATGTAGCGAAAAGGTCTTTTATGTTTTTTTGCGAGCCATGCGACGCAAAGCTCCTCTTGTTGCAGGACACACTTGTAACCGAATGCGCCGCCAACATCTGGGGAGATAATCCTGACCTGTCCTTGATCCATCTTGAGAAACAGCGCAATCGCTGTACGAATCATGTGGGGGACTTGGGTGGCGCTGACGATGACCAACTGATCGGCCTGATGATCCCAATAAGCAAGTACGGCCTTGCCTTCCATCGGCACCATGCACTGACGTGCAAGTGTTATTTTTCTATTGACAATTACTTCTGCTGGGGCGGAATGCTTTTCAAAATCACGATCAGCGTGGAGTGTCAAAAAGGTATTGTTATTCCAATCATCATGAACAAAATGCTCTGTTGCTGTGCGGGATGAATGAACGTCTGCATAAATCGGCAAATCATCATAATCAATACGCACCTCTTCTAGTAGGTCTTCGGCCTCGGCGCGGGATTTAGCAAAAGCCATCGCAACTGGTTCACCTACAAAGCGAACCTTACCTTGGGCGAGGGGTGGTTGCGTTGAGGATTGATATGTCGGCAATGTGGAGTCGGCTGTGATGTCAAGTGCATCCAACATCTCTCTGGTGAAGATGCTGGATGCGTATTGTTCAGGAATATTGATCTTGCCAATTAACGCATGGGCCACCGGGCTGCGCAGAAAAGCAACTTCACACATTCCGGGTAAAAACATATCCGCGACAAAGTTTCCTTTGCCGTGGAGGTGTCGGGAATCTTCTTTGCGCTGAACGCGCGCGCCAATTCCTTGTGGCTTGTTGCGCGTTTCAGTGTGACGATGGTCACGCATGGTTCGATCGGTTGAGAGAGAATCAGCGACGCGTTACGGCGGCAAATGTGTAGTTATCCAAGGAGCTTTCGGCGATTCTGAACCAGCTCGCTTCTTCTTGTTGATACTTTTTCCATTCCGGAAAGATTGCAGCAAAATCAGGATTTTTTTGTGTGAGCTCGGTCCATAATTCTTGAGAAGCGTTATAGCTTGCATCCATCACGTCGCGCGGGAAATAACGCAACTGAGCACCTGCCGCAATCAGTTTGCGTAAGGCGCCAGGATTTACGGCATCGTAGTGCGCCAGCATCTTCAGGTTTTGTTCGTTACAGGCTACATCAAAAGCTGCCTTATACAGTGGTGGAAGCGCGTCATATGCTTTCTGATTGACCATGGTGGTAATGGATGCACTGCCCTCCCACCAGCCAGGTGCGTAGTAGAAAGGCGCGACCTTGTTTAGCCCAAGTTTTTCATCGTCATAAGGACCGATCCACTCTGAAGCATCCATCGTCCCTTTTTCCAAGGCCGAATAAATATCGCCTGCAGGAATTTGTTGTGGAACGACGCCAAGTTTGCTCATGACCATGCCGCCGATGCCACCGATGCGCATTTTCAATCCCTTGAGATCGGCGACGGTTTTGATTTCCTTTCTAAACCACCCGCCCATCTGAACACCAACGTTGCCGCAGGTAAAGTTCATGATTCCGTATTTCGCATAAAGCTTTCTAAGAGCTGGCATACCTCCACCGTACAAAAGCCAAGAGTTATGTTGTCTCGCATTCATTCCAAAAGAAAGGCCTGTGTCAAAAGCAAGCGCAGTATTTTTTCCAACATAAAAAGTACTCAGCACATGATTGCATTCGACGGTCCCGTTTCCCACGGCATCCATATTTTGAGGGACAGGAACGATTTCCCCTCCAGGAAAGGCTCTAATATCAAACTTGCCGTCGGTTAACGCTGAAACGCGCTTACACAGCTCATCGGCAGATCCATAAATAGTGTCGAGACTTTTCGGCCAGCTCGTTGACATTCGCCACTTAACCGCAGGTGAAGACTGGGCAATGGCTGGAACAGCTAGGGTGGATAGACCAACGCCAGATATAGACGCGGCACCGGTGAGAAATTTACGTCGTTGCATGAGCTGCTCCTTAGTGAGAGACGAATAGCAAACAAACTACAAATTTGTATGAAGTATCAACCGCAAACCACCGCGTTTCTTTCTATTATTTTTTTCAGCATACTGACACACTTCAAAAAAATCAACAATATTAATTAGTAGGCTAACAATGTGGCGTGTAAACAAATCTCAGGCATCCTGATTATTGAGACGTCGGTTGAATACGAATATGGTTTAAGCAATCGTAAAATCTGGTACTTTCCCTAGCTAGATCCTTTAGGAGGTAGAAGTCATATGATCGCTAGAAAGAAATTTCCAGCAAAAAAGGTGGCGGAACTATCCGAGAAAAGCACCGTTAAAGTATCGGGTAGTACTGAAAAGCCCTTAAAAAAACCAGAGGGATACACGATTTGGGATCGTCCGGGATACTTGGTTCGTCGTCTGCATCAAATTCATGTCGCGATGTTTCTGGATAAAGTGGCGGACGGAAGCATGACTCCGATTCAGTACGGTCTTTTGAGCATACTGGCGACTCGTCCCAACATCGATCAGTTCACAATTGGCGAAGAGTTGGGACTTGATCGGGCGAACGTCGCAGGGATTCTCAAGCGTTTAGAGGCCAGAAAATTGATATCTAGAATCGTCGATGATGACAATCGCCGCAGAAAACTGTGCGTTGCAACATCGAAAGGTGTCGCGCTTGTCAAGCTACACGAAAAAGCAATGAAAGATTGTCAAACTGAGTTGCTGAGTCCGCTATCAGTTCAGGAAGCTAAACAGTTCATGGGCCTGTTGTCGCGTCTCGTGGAGGGAAATAACGAAAGTAGTCGTACTTCGTTGCGCCCGAACGGGGAGGCATTTCTTCCTGCCAGTCCAATAGCTTTACGCAAGCGTGATAACAAGGAAAAGTCCTAGGTTTTTCCCGCAGTGACAAAGCTTGTAGCTTTCAAAAAACACCTTCGGCGAAAAATTTTTGTTTGCATACTATTAATTAGCATACAAACAATGTATTCTTTCTCCATACGTGTCGAATGAAAGGAGCGTTAACGTGGCCGACCTATCACTAGAGTTCTGTGGAATTAAATTTAAATCCCCGATCGTGATCGCTTCGATCGAGACGACTAATAGCCCGGAAGTCATTCGAGAGTGTGTCGATGCTGGCGCGGCGGGTATGATCGTCAAGACCCTGACCGATATCGAAGATATGGCAAGGCTCACTCAGAATTCCAAATACGCAATACTGAATGAAAAGAACGAAGTCATCAAAGGTAAAGTCAATAAGAATTTTGTGTTCTACAGCAGGTCGGGCTACTCCAGCACTGGTTTTCGCGAGTGGGTGCCTTACCTCAAGGAGTTGAACGAATATGCGAAAGATCAAGGTTCACATTTGATTGGCAGTGCAGGAGGAAAAACCGTTCAGAGTTGGATCGATATCAGTAGAACGATCGAGGATTGTGGACTGCCAATGGTGGAGCTCAATTTTGGTTGTCCTCATCCTGCGATGATGCCTGGCGTGCATGGTGGGTCGATGATCGGACAAGACGCCGCCGTGGCGGCCGAAGTGACTGCGCGTGTTTGTGAAGCCGTCAATATCCCGGTGGTGATCAAACTCACTCCGGACCAGTCTAGAGTGATGGATATTGCAAGAGCCGTTCGAGATGCTGGCGCTTCAGCCGTAACAGCAACGAATCGCTACACCGGCTTTTCAGTTGATATAGAAACGGGATTGCCGCGACTTGGCGGGCCAGCGGGTATTGGAGGTGTTTGGGCAAAACCGCTGTCGCTAAGATGGGTGAATCGTATTTATACCGAGTTAGGCATGCCAATCACAGGATCCAACGGAATCTATGATCACAAGGATGTCGTTGAGTTCATCATGACGGGCGCGCCACTAGTGCAGGTGGGTTCAGTGCTGATGCTCAAAGGCATCAAGCATCTTCCAAGTATTATTTCAGGCCTTGAAGAGTTCATGGACAAGCACGGATACCCCGATATCGCATCGATGACAGGTATCGCGTCGCGTGCCGCGGTAAAAGATTATGGCGATCAATTCAAAAAGCCGCGCATGCACAGCGAGATCAAGGAAGAAACCTGTAAAAATCCAACTTGCACGATCTGTATTCAGACATGTTTTTATGATGCATTGGCACAGGGACCTGATGGTGTGATGGCGCTGAGCGATAACTGCATCGGTTGTGAAATGTGCACGCAGACATGCCCGTTTGATTCAACGAGTATGCATACAACCACAGAGCAACAACGCTCAAGTCAAAAGTTTTACCAAATACCAGAGGAGGTGTTTGAAACCGGAAAATTCGAAAAGAATTTTGATCGGGGAATCAAATTGGCAAAAGTTCGTTGATGAGAATTTGATGAAGCATAATCAAAAAGAGATTCAGTATAGATTTGCTTTTGACATAGGTGGCACCTTCACTGATTGCGTATTGCTAGGGTCGAACGGGATTGTTTTCACTACTAAAGTGCTGAGTGATCACGATAATGTTGTCGCCCCTATCGCAGCAGGGTTGAGGCAAATGCTGGAGGAAAATAATGTTGCGATTTCCCAAGTAAGTGAAGTTGTCGTTGGCGCAACGACCGCGGTGACTAACTTGGTCATTGAGCGAAAAGGCGCTTTGACGGGCTTAATTACAACGCTCGGATTTAGAGACGTCATAGAGATTGGACGTGAGCTGCGCTTTGATCTGTACGATTTGACAGCGCCAGGTCCAGATCCTGTCGTCTCAAGGGATTTGCGGGTTGAGATTGATGAAAGGCTGGATGCCTCGGGAGCTGTTCTCAAGAAGCCATCAGATGAGAATATCGAGCAAGCGGTTCGTTTACTGATCGCAAGAGGCGCTAAAACAATCGCTGTATGTTTGATGCACAGTTTTACAAATCCTTCCCACGAACAACAGGTCAAGTCGATCGTGGGGCGCATCGCGCCGGACATTCCTGTTTCCCTGTCATCCGAGGTGCTAGGCGAATTACGAGAATACGAGCGAACGGTCGCAACAGTTCTGAACGCCTATGTAATGCCGATGGTCGGAAGTTACCTGAGTACCATTGAAAATGGTTTGAAAGCATTAGGTATCCGGGCGACGCTGAGAATCATGCAGTCAAATGGCGGAGTGATCTCAAGAGATCTCGGTGAGCGTATGCCGATTCGGATGCTTGAGTCCGGCCCTGCTGCCGGTGCGCTGGGTGCCGCCTATGCGGCTCAGCGCGCAAGTGTTGCTGATGTCTTGGCGTTTGATATGGGTGGCACAACAGCTAAAGCCTGTTTGATCGCGAATGGCAAGCCATCTGTGACAACAGATTTTGAGGCGGCTAGGCTTCAGCGATTTAAAAAGGGGAGTGGTCTGCCCGTACGTTTACCGACTGTGGATCTGATCGAGATTGGAGCGGGTGGAGGTAGCATCGCCCATATCGATTCGAATGGTTTGCTGAAGGTCGGTCCGGAAAGTGCTGGATCTAACCCCGGACCTGCTGCATACGGACTTGGTGGAGAGTTTCCGACAGTGACCGATGCCGCATTGATAATGGGCTATCTGGATCCAGAAGGAAGTCTGAGTGGTTCGGTACGTTTGCGTTTGGATCTTGCTGAAAGAGCGATGTTGACGCATATTGCAAAGCCACTTGGTATTTCAGTGATCGAGGCGGCAAATGGCATCCATCGTATTGTCTGTGAGCACATGGCAACAGCCGCGAAAATTCATGCTGTAGAAAAAGGCCAGGATGTTCGTCGCTACACCTTGTTGGCCTTTGGTGGTGCTGGACCAATACACGCGCGAGAGGTCGCTCGACGAAGTGGGTGTCAGGAAATATTTGTTCCGGCAAATGCTGGAGTTTTTTCAGCCTTTGGTTTGTTGGTTGCGCCAATGAAAGTGGATACTGTACGAACCCGATTTACGCGGATAGACACGATAGATTGGTCTCAGACTGAAGAATTACTCAAGGAGATGGAGCAAACTTTAGCTGATCAGCTTTTATCTGCCGATGTGCCGAGAGATTCAATCCGTTATCGCCGTACGGCAGATATTCGCTACGTCGGACAGGGCTTTGAAGTTGAGACCGAGTTGCCAGTATTCATGCGTGAAAGCGAGAGGGATGCTCTCGAGCAGCGCTTCAACGTGGCCTATGCATCACTCTTTGGTCGCCATCTTGAAAGGCAAAAACTCGAGGTCATAAATTGGCGAGTCGAAGGTTTCGCCGACATTTCATCGCCTCCAGCCGTCGATGGTCAACACTCTGCATCAATTGAAAAAAAACAAGAAAAGAACCGACAGGCCTACTTTCCAGACATCAATGCCTATATTGATACCCCTGTCATATCTGAATCCGCACTTGTGGTGGGTCAGACCTTAGAGGGGCCCGCTCTGATTGAGCAGGCTGGTTCTACCGTAGTCGTGGGGCCTGGTGATCAATTCGGCCTGGATGCGTTTGGAAACATTCGAGTCGTCATCGGTGCACGCTCAAAGAAATAGTATCTTAAGACAGGACATGGATGATGAATCCTATTGATCTAGAAATTTACTGGAACCGACTGATTGCCATTACTGACGAAGCTGGTGCAGCCCTCAAGCGTACTTCTTTTTCAACTGTCGTACGCGAGTCAAACGATTTCGCATGCGTGTTGTTAGATACCGAAGCGCGCCTTGTTGCTCAGTCCTCGCTGAGTATCCCTGGATTTATTGGAACCGCTCCGTTGTCGCTTCAAGGCATGCTCAAAGTGTTTCCAAAAGAGACGCTTCGTCCCGGTGATATTCTGTTCACGAATGACCCATGGATCGGTACGGGGCACTTACCTGACGCAACAATGGCTTCACCGATTTTCCTTAATGGAAAATTGATAGCCTTCGCGATCGCAGTGGCTCATCTTTCTGATATCGGTGGACGACAATGGTCTGCAGACGCGAATGAGGTTTTCGAAGAAGGAATACGGTTTCCGGTGATTAAACTCGCCGAGGCGGGTCACTTCAATCCGCTTGTGATGCAAATGCTCGAGGCGAATGTGCGTTTGCCGCAGCAAGTTCGAGGCGACATAGAGGCTCAAGTCGGCGCGCTTGGTGTGGCAGAACGTCGTTTGATTGAAATGCTTGACGAGTATGGACTCACGCATATCGATGATATAGCTGCTGCAATTTTCAAAGCGTCGAACGATGCTGCGCTGAGAGAGTTAAGACTAATCCCACCCGGTATTTACAAAGGTAGCGTCGATTCGGATGGTTTTGACGAGCGGGTCAGCATTCAGGCAACGATTACTGTGACAGCGGATGGTGTCACGGTTGACTACAGCGGTAGTACTGGGCAGATTCGTTATGGAATTAATGAAACATTCAACCATACATATGCGTATACGATATTCCCCTTTAAATGCCTGCTCTCTCCTGGGTTGCCTAACAATGATGGTTTTACGCGTTTATTCAAGGTCATCGCTCCGGAGGGAACAATTGTCAACGCGCGTCCGCCTGCAGCTGTGGGTGCGAGACATTTAATCGGACATCAACTTCAGGCCGCTGTATTTGAGGCGATGTCCACAGTTTTTCCTGAACGTGTACAAGCTGATAGCGGAACACCTCTATGGTCTGTATTGCTCAGAGGTGTCGATGTGGAAAAAGGGACTTCTTTCTCGACCATTCTTTTCTTTAACGGTGGAATGGGTGCGATGCGGGATCGGGATGGGCCTCCTGCAGCTGGCTTCCCTGCAAATATTTCAAACACACCAATCGAAGTGGCCGAGACTCTTGCCCCGATTGTTTTCGAACAAAAAAGCCTGACAGATGGATCGGGCGGAGAGGGTATTCATCGCGGAGGAATGGGTCAAACCGTATCATTTACTTCAAAATGGCCAGGCCGACTCAGAGTGTCGTTACTCACCGACCGTACACGAATACCTGCGAAAGGTATTTATGGTGGGGAGCCAGGCAAGGTGGGCCATGTTCTTTTAAATGGACACCCTGTCAGTAATCCAAAGAGCGTTGTTGATATGTTGGAGGGCGATACGCTTGAGCTCGCCTTACCCGGAGGCGGTGGTTATGGCAAAGCAAAATGAAGTGACAATTTTGGATGTGAAGCATTGGAATGAAACACTCTTTTCATTCAAAACAACTCGCGATCCAGCCTTACGCTTTCGAAATGGTCACTTCGTCATGATTGGTCTGGAGGTTGATGGCAAACCGCTTATGCGCGCCTACAGCATTGCGAGTCCTAATCATGCGGAGTATCTCGAGTTTTTTTCGATCAAGGTCGAAAATGGTCCACTTACCTCCCGACTACAACATATCAATGTGGGAGATAAGCTTCTGATTGGACAAAAGTCTGTAGGCACTCTTGTTTTGGATGATCTGACACCGGGCAAACGGTTATTTTTATTATCAACCGGTACAGGACTTGCCCCTTTTATCAGCATTATTCAAGATCCCGAAACGTACGAGCGTTTCGAAAAGGTGGTTTTAATTCATGGGGTACGTACAGTGAGCGAACTGGCATATTCTGATTTCATCCGTCAAGAGTTGCCTCAGGATGAGTACCTGGGTGGTATGGTGCGTGAGCAATTGATTTATTACCCCACTGTTACGCGCGAAGCCTTCAAACACACAGGTCGTTTAACACAGGCGATTCAGTCAGGAAAATTATTTGAAGACATAGGTGAACCGCCACTATCCTGCGCAACAGATCGCGCCATGATTTGCGGCAGCCCTGCGATGTTAAAAGAAACAGCGGAAATGCTTGACGCAGCTGGATTCAGTGTCTCACCAAGCGCAGGTGTCCAAGGAGACTATGTTTTCGAGCGTGCCTTTGTCGAGCGTTGACTGTTGGTGCGATACTCGACCTGATTCAGGCATCCTTAATTTGAATAATCGCCTCGATTTCAACGGACATCCCACCTGGTAAAGATCCCATCCCCACTGCGGATCTTGCGTGCTTGCCTGCATCGCCCAGGACCTCAACCAGTAAGTCTGAGCAGCCGTTAATGACTTTAGGATGATCTCCAAAGCTGGGTTCGGCATTGACCATGCCTAATAATTTGATCACCGCCTCAACTCGGTCGAGCGAACCCACAGCCTGACGAATCGTCGCCAACATCTGCAGTCCGATTTGTCTGGCATCTTTGTATCCGTCTTCGACTGAGCGATTAAGGCCAAGCCGTCCCACAACGGTGCTGCCATCTTCTTTGCGCGGGCCTTGGCCTGACAGATACAAAAGCGAGCCCGCCTGTCGCCACATCACAAAGTTTGCGATGGGCGTTGGTACTGTCGGCAGAATCAAGCCGAGATGTTTTAGTTTTTGCTCGGGTGTCATGTCGTGTCTCCGGATGAATGTTGCGCGATACCTTAAGGGTGTTGTTTTAACTTTATAGTAGCTTGCCTGGATTCATGATCTGATTTGGATCGATCGCGCGTTTGATCGCGTTCATCAGGTCCATTTCGACGCTTGATTTGTAGCGTTTCAACTCATCACGACGCAAGGTCCCCACGCCATGCTCAGCGCTGATGCTGCCATTGAATTGCGTCACGAGGTCGTGAATTCTCTTGTTTAACTCTGCGGTTGTCTCTTTGTACAGCGACGGTGAAATATCCAATGGCACCAATACGTTGTAGTGCAAGTTGCCATCGCCGATATGCCCAAAGTTGATAATGGGTAAATCAGGAAAACCATTCATGACGATTTGGTCGGCTTCTTTGACAAATGTCGCAAGACTGGAAATCGGCAGGGCAATGTCATGTTTGACTGCTTTGCCCGCCTTGACCTGAGCCATTGAAATGCCTTCCCGCAGCCGCCACATCGAAACGCTCTGCGCTTCGTTCATCGCGACAACACAATCATCGATCAGTCCATCATCGATCGCGGAGGTCAGAGCCTCTTGCAGCATTTCCTGCAAGCCATTCAAATTCGTATCAGCCAGTTCGATGAGTGCGTAATAGGGATATGCTTGATTCAATGGGGAGAAATGTCCATCGAGATGACGTGTCACAAGCGCCAAACTTGACTCGGACATCATTTCGAACGCGCTCAGGCGGGGCCCGCAAGCAGCCTGTAGCCGGTTAAGAAGCGTGACGACGGATGTCAGCTCCTTCGCCCCAACCCAGGCCGAGACGCGTCCGGCTGGGGCCGCGAAAAGTTTCAGCACCACACCGGTAATAATTCCAAGCGAGCCTTCTGATCCGATGAACAGATCCTTTAAATCGTAACCGGTGTTGTCTTTGCGCAGTCCTCGGAGTCCATTCCAGATTCGTCCGTCAGGCAAGACGACCTCAAGGCCCAGCGTGAGGTCGCGCGTATTGCCATACCGCAGCACGCCAGTGCCACCAGCATTCGTCGCCAGGTTTCCTCCGATCGTGCAACTCCCCTCGGCGCCCAAGCTGAGTGGAAAATAACGATCGACAGCCCGAGCGGCTTGTTGAATCTCGGCAAGGATGACACCCGCATCTGCGGTCAGCGTGTTGTTCACAGGATCCACTTCATGAATCCGTTTCATGCGATTCAGGGAGAGCACGACTTGAGCGCCGCTCATATCTGGTGTGGCGCCACCACTCATCCCTGTATTACCACCCTGGGGGACAACAGGAGTCTGTGATTGGTGGCAAAGTCGCATGACGGCAGACACTTCAGCCGTATTGCGAGGGCGCACGACCGCGACTGTTCGGCCATGCGCCTTGCCCAACCAGTCGTTGACGTAAAACTCTTGCTCAGCAGGATTCAATATCACGCCTTCTTCACCCACCACATGGATCAGTCTGGACGTAAATTCTTTTTGCTTCATTGGATCCTGCATAAATTTTCTCTCACCAGCTTAAAAGTGTGCGTCCGATCGCCATAGAGGTGGCAGCCTGAGTAGGCTCCACGACAGGCACGCCTAATTGCTGTTCTAGCCAGGCGCGATGGGCCGCCATTCCCGCGCAGCCCAGAACGACGACATCAATCAAATGCGAATCCCGCAGCTGCTGACCCGCGCGCAAAAGCCCCGCGCGTGTCCGGTCTGTATCGACCAGGTCTGTCACGTTCATGCCTAAAGGGACCTCGGCCACGACGCGTTCCGTCAGGCCCATAGCTCCGAACATACGACCATGGCGGGGAATCGATGTCCGCAAAATCGCAATGACACCGACGCGATGACCGCGGGTGAGTGCTGTCAAAATGCCGCATTCGCTGATTCCCAGAACAGGTTTAGAAGTCGCCTCCCTGACAGCGTGCAAGCCTGGATCGCTAAAGCAGGCAATGACATACGCGCCAGCGTCATCGCCATGCTTCGAATCAAGGCTCTTTACAAGATTGACCAAAGGTAAGGTGACATTTTCAACATCCATTTGGGACTGAATGCCTGGAGGACCTTCGGCAAGCGTGAGGGACTTGATTGCCGGTCCGCCCGGGATGCGCAGAACGTTGAGTGCTTCGTCAAAAGCGTCTGTGACGGCCTGTGATGAGTTCGGATTGATGACGAATATCGTTTTTGGCATGGGCTTCTCCTCTTTTGCACGAGTCTAGCAGCGCTCAGTCATGTTTAACATTGTCATTTTATGTACAAGCATTAACATGGTGTTATGGTTTGAGGATATGGTTTTCAGAGACGTGTTCCTATGCAATTGAACCTGAGACAGATTGAAGTGTTTCGCGCGGTGATGACTTCCGGCTCAATCAGTGGGGCGGCAAAGTTGTTGTGCGTATCCCAGCCTGCGATCAGTCGTCTTTTATCTCATACGGAACAGAGACTTGGATTTGGCTTGTTTGAGCGCGTCAAGGGCCGACTTTACCCAACTCCCGAGGCTCGACAGCTATTCAAAGAAGTCGAGGCCGTCTACGACGGAGTTCGCCGGGTCGAAGAGCTGGCCAACGAGCTCTCGGAAAAGAGAAGTGGCATTTTGCATCTGGTCTCGAGCCCCAGTATTGGTCATATGCTGATACCCATGGCGATTACCGCCTTTCACCAGACGCATCCCGAGGTCAAGGTGACTTTTCAGCCATTGACTGTTGTGCCTTTGACGCAAATGTTGCTCGAGCGCCGCGCTGATTTGGGTGCAGTGATTTTGCCATCGCAGCATCCTAATTTATCTTCCGAGCCTATCGGTCAGGGCAATCTTGTCGTGATCTTTCCTTACAGCCATCCATTGGCGAGTCGCTCAATGCTGACGATAGAAGACCTTTTGCCCTACCCGCTGGTTTCATACCGGAGTGAAACGCCTTTCGGAACACTTGTTGAGCAGATGTTTCAGGAGGCGGGACACGTGCGACGCGTTGCCATCGAAGTGAGTTCGCCTCATAACGCCTGTGCGCTGGTTAAAGCGGGTGGCGGGATTGCGATCGTAGATGAGTTTTCGGCCCATAGCGCGGCAGGCGATTTTGTCGTGCGTCCCATCGCGCACACCAAAACGCTGGCGATTAATCTTGTCCAGTCGCGCTTTGAGCCGCTTTCCCAGCTCGCCCAGGATTTTGCGCATACTTTGCGCGAAACAGTCAAAGCGCAAGGCTTTGCCGTCCGTGAAAAGTAAAAAGCCCATTTTGACCATAACATCAAGTTATGGATGAGTGATAAAAAAACAAGTGATGTTCTAAGGCAAGAAAGATAGCATTCGGTAGAGGGCACTCAACAAGATGTGCCAATAATTTTCTACGGAGATGCGATGCCAGCCCCGCTAAACGCTCAAGGTGTATTCACGATTTGTCCGACTCCCTTTGACGATACGCTCAAGGTCGATACTGAAAGTATCAAGAGTCTGGTGGATTTCTTGCTCGATACCGGCGTGACCGGCTTGGCGATTCTGGGTTTTCTCGGCGAGTTGCATAAGCTTTCCAATGCGGAGCGTCGTCTCGTCACCGATACCTTTATCAAACACACAAAAGGTCGCGTTCCAGTTTGGGTGGGCGTGCGTGCACACGGGATCACGGGTGCAATCGAGCAAGCGCAAGAGGCGCAAGATGCGGGATCTGACGCAGTATTCGCGGCACCGCTGGACAACGCGGGTGATGCCCTGTTGTTCGACTATTACAAAGCGATTGCCGATGCGATCAAGATCCCTGTCGTGATTCATGACTTTCCAGACTCTTTCGGGACTGAAATCCGACCCGAAGTCGTCGCCCGTCTGGGTAAAGAGGGCGGGGTCCATATGATCAAGATGGAGGAGCCGCCGGTCGGTCCCAAAATTAGTCGCATCCGTGAGTTGGCAGGTGACGAGGCCATGAAGATTTTTGGCGGCCTGGGCGGCATGTTCTTTCTTGAAGAGCTCCAGCGTGGTGCCGTAGGCACGATGACGGGCTTTGCCTATCCAGAAGTGCTGGTCGAAATTTACAACCGCTTCGCCGCCGGAGATCAGGTGGGAGCTGCTGCCGTTTTTGATCGTTACTGCCCACTTATCCGCTACGAATTCCAGCCCAAACTTGGTCTGGCGTTGCGCAAGCACGTCTACCAGCAACGCGGTGCGATCAAGAGTCGCGCGATCCGCGCCCCTGGCATGAAAATTGATGCGCTGACTGTCAAAGAGCTCGAGGCCACCATCGCCCGAGTGGGTTTATCGGTGACGGGCAAAGGACGCCAAGCTATTCAAGCTTGAGAGTGGAGAAAACAAGATGAGCACCAGCACCACATTCGATGTGACCATTCGTCATGGCAGAATTTGTACCGCGAACGAGACCTATTACGCCGATATCGGTATCAAGGATGGTGTGATCACCGCGATTGCTAAAAATTTGCCGGCAGGTAAACAGGACGTCGATGCGGCAGGACGCTGGGTGTTGCCAGGCGGAATTGACAGCCATTGTCACGTCGAGCAGCTCTCTGGCATGGGCATGATGTGCGCGGACGATTTCTACAGCGCGACCGTATCCGCGGCGTTTGGCGGTACGACGACGATCGTCCCCTTTGCCGCGCAGCATCGCGGTAACAAAATTCCCGAGGTGGTTGCGGATTACTCGAAACGCGCAGCTGAAAAAGCAGTGATCGACTACGGGTTTCATCTGATATTGGCAGATCCTACGCCCGAAGCGCTTGAGCAGCATTTGCCCGAAGTCATTAAAAACGGTGTGACATCGTTCAAGATTTACATGACTTATGACCGCATGAAACTCGATGACTATCAAGTCCTCGATGTACTGGAGTGCGCCAGCAAAGAGGGCGCGCTCGTCATGGTGCATGCGGAAAACAATGACATGATTCGCTGGATTGCCCGTCGTTTAGTGGATCGGGGTCTGACAGCACCAAAATATCATGCGGTCGCGCACACCAGTCTCGCGGAAAGCGAGGCCACCAATCGTGCGGTGACGCTCGCGCGTTTAGTTGATGTGCCTTTGCTGATTGTCCACGTGGCGGGACAGGAGGCGGTTCGAGTCATTCACGCTTCACAAGCGCTGGGTTTGCCCATTCATGCGGAAAGCTGCCCGCAATATCTCTTTCTCACCGCAAAAGACATTGATTTGCCTGGACTGGAGGGCGCAAAGTTTTGTTGCAGTCCCCCGCCCGGCGACGAAGTTTCGCAAGAGGCAGTCTGGCAAGGGTTGATCAATGGAACCTTGCAGATGTTTTCCTCCGACCATGCTCCTTATCGATTTGATGAGTCGGGCAAATTGCCCAAGGGCGATGCGACGACTTTTAAAGATATGGCCAATGGTGTTCCGGGACTCGAAGTACGCATGCCTTTGCTATTTTCTGAGGGCGTATTGAAAGGGCGCATGACAATCGAACGTTTTGTCGCAGTCACCGCAACGAATCATGCCCGCACGTACGGGATGTATCCACAAAAAGGGACGATCGCAGTCGGAAGCGATGCGGACTTGGCGATTTGGAATCCTGAGAAAGCCGTCACGATTTCAACGACTATGTTGCACGATAACGTCGGCTACACACCCTATGAAGGAAAGCAAATTAACGGCTGGCCTGAAAAGGTATTTAGTCGCGGACGTTTGGTCGTGTCAGATGGTGAGCTCAAAGTCGCGCGTGGTTCCGGAAAGTTCGTTAAGCGCTCGACGCCTGAGCCCGTCTTGCGCCAGCGTCTAAATGGCAATCCTAATTCCGTCATGCGTAAATATTTTTCAGTCGATCCATCGGAGAGGCACTGATCATGAGCAAACGTCCCTTCGGGTTGGCTGTGGCGCAACTGGGGCCCATTCAACCACAAGACACTCGTCAGCAGGCGGTTGCCCGATTGCTGGAGATGATGAAAGAGGCCGCAGGTCGCGGCGCGAAAATGGTAGTTTTTCCAGAACTTGCGCTGACGACATTTTTTCCGCGCTACTGGATGAGCGAAGAAGAAGCGATCGAGCGTTATTTTGAAAAAACGATGCCAAGTGCGGATACGCAAATATTGTTTGATACAGCTAAAAAACTCAGTATCGGTTTTTATCTCGGCTACGCTGAAGTTTCCAAAGAAGGCAAACGCTTTAACACCTCAATCCTGGTGAATCAACAGGCGGAAATTGTCGGTCGTTATCGAAAAATCCACTTGCCTGGTCACAGCGACAACAAATCGCACGCACCATTCCAGCATCTTGAGAAAAAATATTTCGAGGTCGGTAACGAAGGTTTCAACGTTTGGGAAACCATGGATTCGCGCATCGGGATGCTGTTGTGCAACGATCGTCGCTGGGGCGAAGCATGGCGAGTACTGGCTCTGCAAAACGCTGAAATCGTTGCGGTCGGCTATAACACGCCATCGCAAAACATTCATTGGAACGAACCACCACATCTAAGAATGTTTCACCATCTGTTGTCTCTTCAGGCCGCTGCTTATCAAAACTGTGTATGGGTGGCTGCGGCTGGCAAGGCAGGCAAAGAAGATGGATTCCACCTGTTCGCCGGATCCGCTATTGTGGCGCCTACCGGAGAAATTGTTGCCCAGGCGCAAGGCGAAGATGACGAGGTGATTTTCTGTCAAGCCGATCTTGCGCTCGGCGATACATTCAAGCAGCACATCTTTAATTTTGCCGCCCATCGTCGTCCTGAACATTACACGCTCATCACAGAGCGTGTCGGCCCAGGTTCTGCGTTGGGTAAACCTCCACTGCTCTAAAAGGACTGATGATGACTAGTTTTTCTTCTTTGTCGAAGCGCGCAGTACGTTTTGGACTTGTTATCGCAATGAGCGCAACCTGCGCCTCGGCGGCATGGGCGAACAAGCCCCTGGCGACAGGAGTGGACGCAACTTTCGCGCCACATGCGATGCCCAAGCTCGGGGGGGGTATTGATGGTTTTAACGTCGAACTGGGTCAGGCTCTTGCCAAACAGCTGGGTACGAAAATCACAATCGAAGGTACTGAGTTTTCGGCGCTCATCCCTGGCTTGAATGCAAAGAAATATGATTTTGTCCTGGCGCCCACGACAGTCACTGAGGCACGCGCCAAAGCCCTGCTTTTTTCCGAGGGCTATCTCAATACAGACTTTGCTTTTGTCCAGGCAAAGAAAACTCCTGACATGAAGTCCCTTGAGGACTTGAAAGGGAAAACAATCGCCGTGAATAAAGGTTCGGCTTACGAGAACTGGGCAAAAGATAATGCCGCTAAATACGGTTTTAAATATGATGTCTATGCTACCAATGCAGATGCTCTCCAGGCAGTCCAGTCTGGACGCGCCTATGCAAATATGGCCGGCAACACGGTTGCCGCCTGGTCTGCCAAGCAGAACCCTGCAGTGAAGATGACCTATGTACTGCCGACAGGATTGGTGTGGGCACTTGCGTTCCGCTTGGATGACAAAGAGGGCCGTGACCGCATTTCCAGTGCCCTCAAATGTCTGAAGCAAGACGGCACGGTTTCAAAGCTTGCGCAAAAGTGGTTTGGATTTACACCAGAGCCAGGTTCTGCAGCTGTCACCGTCACACCTGGTCAGGGTGTGCCGAATATGCCTGGCTACGATCCCACTCCCGTCAATCTGAAGTGTTAATCCATTTAGCGCTCACCATTCAGTAAAACTTGCCCGATTGGATAGCCCATGGAAAACCCGATCCTGAAAATCACAAGTCTCCACAAATCTTTTGGTGCGAATGAAGTACTCAAAGGCATCGATTTGAATGTCACAAAGGGGCAGCTTGTTTTCATGATCGGACCTTCCGGGTCGGGCAAGAGCACTCTTCTGCGATGCTGCAACAGGCTCGAGGAGCCAAGTTCAGGGTCCATTTTGGTGGATCAAGAAGACATCACTGCCGCCGGTGCCGATCTAAACCGCATCCGGCAGAATATCGGCATGGTGTTTCAGCATTTCAATTTATACCGACATATGTCCGTGTTGGATAACGTGACACTCGCCTTGCGCAAAGTTCAGAAGCTTTCCAAAGAGGAAGCGAATACGCGCGGACTCGATGCACTCAAACGTGTGGGTTTGCTGGAAAAGGCATCAGCCTTTCCGGACCAGTTGTCGGGTGGTCAGCAGCAACGTGTCGGGATCGCACGTTCGCTCGCGCTGCGTCCGAAGGTTGTCTTGTTTGACGAACCAACCAGTGCGCTTGACCCTGAACTTGTGGGCGATGTCCTCAAAGTGATGCGTGAACTCAAAGACGACGGTATGACGATGGTGGTGGTCAGCCATGAGATGGGTTTTGCCCGCGCCGCTGCGGATCATGTTGTATTCATGGATGCAGGAAAGATCGTCGAACAAGGAACGCCGCAACAAATATTTGGCGCACCGACACACGCCCGCACGCAGTCGTTTCTCGCTCGCATGAGCGAACACGCCGCTTGATCATGGGTGAGCGACGCACATGGATTTAAAAGCACTCGTCTTTTCGTTTTTCAACCTTGAGATTGCCTGGGAGTATCTCCCTGATATTCTCAAGGGCATGATGGTGACGATCGAACTCGGTTTCGTCGTCGCTATCACTGGACTCTTCGTAGGCATGGCGCTTTCGGTGCTTCGCGCGTTGCAAATCAAGCCATTGAATTTCTTCATTATTTGCTTTGCCGACATCATGCGTGCTTTGCCGCCGCTTGTCGTCATCATGATGTTGTTTTTCGCGTTTCCCTACATTCAGATTTCAATGTCGGCATTTACCGCCACGTGGCTCGCACTTTCACTTGTTTTGGCGGCTTTTGTCGAGGAAATTTGCTGGGCAGGAATCGTCTCGGTTCCGAAAGGTCAGTCAGAGGCAGCACGCTCAACAGGTCTGAGCTGGCTGCAAAGCATGCTCTATGTCGTATTGCCGCAAGCCGTTCGCTTAACGGTGGCACCCTTGACCAACCGTGTGATCGCCATCACGAAAAGCACAGCTCTGGGTTCGGTGGTCGGCCTGAGCGAGGTGTTAAACAACTCGCAATCCGCTATGAGTAACTCCGGTAATGCAACGCCTCTCATGCTAGGTGCGATTGGTTGTCTGGTGATCTTCATCCCGGTCGTTCTACTTGGACGCTGGACCGAAACTCGTTTTCGCTGGAAGCAATAGAGAGCGCTATGGACGAGATATTTAAAAGTTTTTTCAATATTCCGATTTACATAGAAGTCGCACCTTTTTTGCTAAAAGGCTTGCTCAATACGCTCTTGTTGTCGGCTCTGGTCATCCCCTTCGGTTTGGCATCGGGCTTGCTTGTCGGCGTACTGTCTATCACACTTAAAAAACGCTGGGCCCGCGCACTCTTGGCGATCTACATCGATGTGTTCAGAGCCTTGCCGCCGCTCGTACTGTTGATCTTTATTTATTACGGTACACCCTTTCTTGGCTGGGAGCTTCCCAAGCTGCTCGCGGTCGTGATCGGCTTTATGCTGAATAACTCATCCTATTATGGGGAGATTTTCAGGGCCGGTCTCGAAAGTGTTCCGAACGGTCAAATTGAAGCCGCGCGCTCGACAGGTTTGTCAGCGACCCAGACGTTGATTCATATACAGATTCCACAAGCAACGCGAAATGTCATGCCTGACCTCATCAGCAATACGATTGAGGTCATTAAGCTCACAACGCTTGCCAGTGCCGTGGCAATGCCTGAATTATTGCGCGTCGCACGCGATGCGCAGTCGTTGTTCTACAACCCATCTCCGATCGTTCTGGCTGCGATTTTCTACCTGGTCTTATTGTGGCCGCTGGTGAGGATCTTGAGTCGTTTCGAACATAAAAAAATGGGCGGCGGTCATTAGTCCAGGATAAAAAAACAGCCCTTCGAATGATTGAAGGGCTGTTTGAGTAACCAGAGAATCATTAAGCGACTTTCGATGCCTCACTCATCGCGACCTTGACGGAAGCGGGTGTGAACGGGATGGAACGCAAACGCACGCCGATCGCATCGAACACGGCATTTGCAATCGCAGCGGGTACGGTCGTTGGCGTTTGTTCTCCCGCACCCCAGACCGGTTGACCCGGACGGTCGATCAGTACTGTTTCTACTTTAGGTACGTCCGGGAAACGCAAGATCGGATAGCTTGCCCAGTCCACGCTTGTGACAGTACTGCCGTTCCATTTCACTTCTTCCATCAGCGTGCGACTGACAGTTTGAATGACGCCACCTTCAATCTGATTGATCACGCCATCCGGATTCACAATTTGACCGCAATCATGGGCGACGCATACGCGTGTCACTTTGATCTGGCCGGTCGTGCGATTGACTTCGACCTCTGCGACGGTGGCGACGTAGGTAATGGCATTGTTATAGCGAACATACGAGATGCCGCGCCCTTTTGCGATTTCTCCTTGCGCGCTTGCAGGATTGGGTCCCGGACGTGTTTGCCAGTTGGACGCTTTGAGTACCGCCTTGATCACATCCAAGGCGCGCGGATCAGAGAGATGTTTCATCCTGAATTCAGCCGGGTCTGCTTTCGCTGCAGCTGCGAGCTCGTCCATAAAGGACTCGTTGGCAAAGCTGTTTTCGATACGGCCGGGACTCCGCAAATGCGAGGCGCGGAATATTGACTGATCAATGTGCTTAGTCGTGACCTTGATATTTGGCAACACATAGGGTGCTGCCGAGTTTTGAAACAAGAATCCGACCCAATTACCGGGACGAGGATTGCCCGTGTCTGCTGAGGCGAGCAGCGGAAAGTCCAGCGGTTTGAAGGCTGCGATATGATTCAGCGCGATGTAAAAGTCGCTTTGCCATCCTGTCAGATTACCCTGCGCATCAAAGCTCGCTTCAAAATCCATGGTCCGTGGCGGGCTCTTGGGCGCCAGGGCGGTTTCATCTTGTCTCATCCACTGCACACGCACAGGCTTTCCGATCATTTGTGCAATCAGTGCCGCATCGGCAGTTGCATCCTCATGACCGTTGCGTCCGTAGCAACCAGAACCATCCAGATACACCAAACGAATCGATTCTTTTGGGAGTTTGGTGATATTCGCGATTTCTTCCTGCATGGAATGTGTCGCTTGCGAAGCCGACCAAAGCGTCATTTTCCCGTCACGGAAGTCCGCAACCGCACAGGAAGGTCCCGAGGAGGCGTGCGTCTGCACCGCAAAGTTGTAAGTCGCTTTGACGCGTTTCGCACCGGAGGACAATGCCGCATCGACATCGCCCACGTTTTGCGTGATGTCTGTCTTTGCAATGGGCAGCTGGCGCCAGTAATTAAATATTTGGTCGCGTGGTGGTAATTCCCGGCCAGCCGACCACGTGACTTTTACAGCGTTGGCGGCTTTCACTGCGCTCCACTCGTCTTTGCAAACCACCGCAAGGAAATTGTCTTTACGAACGGTCTGGACATAGCCTTTTATTTTTTTGGCTGCGGAGTCATCAACACTGACAACGGTTGCCCCGATATCCAGGGGTCGAATCACCCGGGCATGCAACATGCCGGGCAGACGGAAATCGTGTACGAAGGGATGTTCGCCAGAAACTTTATCTGGAATATCAACGCGCTGGACCGACTTGCCCACCACTGTATATTCGGTGTGGGGTTTAACTTTTGCTTTTGGATCAACCTTGATCTGGAAACCATCGCCAATCAATTCACCATAGGCGAGGGTTTGATTGGGTTTGGATGTCGCGGAGATCACGCCGTCTTTGATACTCAGCTCGGTCAGAGGTACTTTTAACTGCTCCGCAGCACGCGTGAGGAGTGCCTGACGGGCATTGGCCGCCGCGATCCGCAACTCGCTCCCGCCTTGAGACAAAGTAATGGCAGCACCGGTCAACCACTGGTCTGGTGTGGTCGCCGTATCGCCCATGACCATGTCGATACGCTCAAAAGGGACATAGAGCTCGTCCGCTGCAATTTGAGACAAGGCTGTTTTTGTACCGGTACCCAAATCAACCTTGCCAACAAAGACCGTAATTTTTCCGGTGCGGTCAATCGTCAGCCAAGAATCGAGCTGATCTTTTGCCACACTTTTCGGAGGCCTCAAACCATAGTCGGTCGATGCCTCAGCTATCTTCATTGAAAAGCTGACCACGAGCAGGCCAGCGCCACTTGCTTTCAGGAAATCGCGTCGTGTAAGTGCATTCATGAGTTCACCTGTGGAGATGTGTGTTGTGGTGGGGGTCAGGCAGTGGCGATATAGCGTTTAACCGCCGCCACAATCCGTTGGTGCGTCCCACAACGGCACAGGTTGCCAGCAAGTGCTTCAGTAATTTGTGCGTCTGTTGGATTTTTATTGTTGGCCAGAAAAGCGCTCGCAGTCATGATCATGCCATTGATGCAATAGCCGCATTGCACAGCCTGCTCGTCGATGAAAGCTTGTTGTAATTTGCCAGGCTTTTTCGAGCTGCCAAGGCCTTCGAGCGTCGTGACCCCTTTGCCTTGTACCACGGTAGTGGGGGTCACACAGGATCTGACCGCTTGGCCATCGACCACCACAGTGCAGGCACCGCACTGTCCGAGCCCACAGCCAAATTTTGGACCGTTCACCTCAAGGTGATCACGCAGCGCATAGAGAAGAGGGGTGTCATCTTCGACCTCTACTCGATGAGACTTGCCGTTGACGTTCAAGTTCACAATTGCCATTTTTGTCTCCAAGTTATTTTTATATATTTCGCGATCAGAATAGATCGTCGATATGACCAAATAAATGTAACTAAATAGTGTGTATTTGCAAAGCTGAATGAAGAGTTATTTAAACCTCAATGTCATTTTGGATAAAAAAGCAATTACATTACTTCAGAAAATAGTGATATTTCAGGCCATGATCAGGACTCGATCTCTATGAACGCCACATCTCCGCACCATCTTGACTACATCCCTACAGTTTCTGAGAAGGAGGCCGATCCTAGGGTAGCGGCGATCTTTTCAGATATCAAAACAACCTTGGGCGTGCCCTTTGTGAATTTGATTTGGAAACATCTGGCGACTATACCGGGTGGGCTCGAGCTCACATGGTCCTTGGCCAAGCCTCTTTATGCCAGCCAAGTTCTCAATGAGTCTGCTCGCACCTTACGTCAACAAACGACGCTTGTTGAATCAGTGACGCCTTGGCCTGCACCTGTGCGCCAGGCTCTAGGGCTGAGTCCTCTGGATAAAAGTGAAATTGTTTCGCTGATCGAAGATTACGGCCGCGCCAATTCTCGCGCACTGCTGATATTGAAATACTCGCTATGAGCTTGGCTGCTCAATCACAACAGCGCATCGAAGAAGTACCGCAGAGTGCGTATGCATCGACTGTGATTGATCCCTTAGCCCGACTGGATACAAATCATGACTCGACGATCAGGCCTGCTCGTCCGTTACCCGCCACGACCGAGTTGACTGCTGAGGTTGCGACTCTGATCAGAATATTAAATACCTTTGGTGCGCCGATACCGAGTCCAGCTGAACCTAGTTTGTACAGGCATCTATCGTATTGGCCATCTTTTCTTGCGGCATTTTGGTTGGTGGTCGAACCGCTTGAACGGCAGGGTTTGCTTGTCAGGGAAGCGATCGATATACAAGAGCGCGCCTCGAGCATGGTGAGCCAGTGGAAGCCTGTGGTTGACAGGCAAGAGACGATCGCTGCAGAGTCAGTCGAACGAATACTCAAAAGCCTGGACCACTTCACCTATGCAGTGATTGGCAGAATGATTGTGCTCGGGGATATGATGAAACGGATGATTGATTAGAGTGACCGAGCGATCAACTTAAGGTTTAGTGATCATCTCTTTAATGATTTTTCCGTCTTTCATGTAAATAAGAGGCGTCCGCGTTTCTTGTGAAACCTTGCGTGCTAATTTTCTCGCGCGTTTGAGAGCCTGAATAATAATCTTCACATGCTCTGGATAAATCGGTGCGCTTTTAGGCATTATTTTTTCCCTTCCAGTCAATAGGTATTGGTTCAGAATCTGTATTATCTAAGACCTGCCAATCATCTACTAGATCTTTGTAGATTGTATTGAAATTTTCTATCCCTGCGATGTATCTACGTTTAATGACATCAATGGGAATGTTGTGACCGCCCTGTTTGACTCTGTTTTTAACCCTCTCTATAGCGATGCTTGCAGAGCTCAGAGATAGAAAGATGAGCGATGTTTTGTAACCTGATATGCGCCATGATCTTATATGCCGTGCATATCCCAAGCCAGAGAGAGTGGTTTCAATGACGAAACTTTCTTTTGCCTTAACCAAGTGAGTAATATGATCGAGCATGACTCGACCTGCTGCAATGGCGGCGAGTTCTGGCTCAAAAGGGGACATTCCTGCTGCAATCAAATCGGCATTAACAAATGCTTGAAGCCTAATTCTTTACGCACAAACTCTCTGGCGAAAGTTGTTTTCCCTGCGCCATTTGGCCCCGCGAGAATAAGGATTTTTGGTGTGTCTGACAAGGACTTGAGATCAGAAGGCTGGTTGCGCAGCATTGCGCATGAATTTGCGTTGGTGCCCGGGGCCGGACACAAAAGCCGCATGGATACTGGCTTTGCGTTAATTTGGGGAAAATTTTTTGTTCCCCATGCAAAATTTCACTTCGGTGTCAGCAGGGCGCAACAGGGACAATCCGGAAAAGCAGGTTGGATTGATCTTGTATGCCCTTTTTTGACATGGTGTCGGTTTTGCCGTCACATCAGGGTCTGTTGACGTGGCCGGCCAGCGCGCGTTGGACGTTTTTTACGATGGGTTGTTACCCATTCTTCAATGTCGGTGCGTCGCCACCTTGGGTTGCTACGCTTGCCATCAGCGTCTAGCTGCAGGCGGATGGCTATTGGGAGGCCGGGTGCAAGCGCGATGGTTTCGCGAATGTACCTGGCGGGGTAACCGAGCATGGCACCCACGTCTTCGGCACTTAACAGTGCTTCGGGTGACATTCTCGCGGCAATCTGTCGCGCGAGTTCGGCGTAGTTGAGATCGGAGGCAGTCGTTGTCATTCGATTCATCTCTTTGCTACTAGCTGCTCAAAGTACCCGGGGCATGCTGGCAGCGAGTTGTGAAATTACAGCGAGCGAAGTGTGGGACAGGCCCTCACTTCGCTGATGCTTCGTTGTGCGGTCTTCTCCCGCTGTCTTCAGCCCGATTACGACGCCATCGGCTGATTACTGGCGCGGCTCTCATCCCTGAGTGCCGACCCCGTGCGCCAATCACCGTACAAAACCTCGCGCAAGAGGTCGGCGGTAAGCGCATGGATTTCACCTGTTTTGCTTCTACCCAGGTGCCGTGCAGGTAGTCACGCAATCGCATGCCACGAATGGCAGGGCGTGATATTCATCGATGGCTGGTTGTTAAAGATCGCAAAAGAATAGTAGCAAATGTTTTATTTGTGCGCAATAAATATTGCTATTGTTAGTAACAATTGCCACGAAAGGTCGGTGCGAATAAGATCAAACGCCACCCAGACGCGAGAAGGCGTTCATGACCATGTATTGATTTGCTTCGGGTTGGGAGGAAGTGCGAGAGTTTGCGCCTAACTAAGCAATTGCTACCTAGCTTTTGCTCTGATTGTCGTCATCGGCCAACAAAAGGCTGGCTGCCAGGACCGACAGCAGGGCTGGTGTTGCCCATGGCGGGACAGGCTCCTGAGGCTGCCGCAGCGCAAGTTCTACGATACGCTGAGCCGATTTCGGCGCGACGTGATAACGGCTAGCAATATCGGTAGGGCTTAATTCCGTGAGTGGCAGTGGAGCAAGGGGTGGGGGTTCGCTCCCACTGGCCTGTGAGAACCAGCCTTGCATCCCGGGGACGGCTTCGATGAGTCGCACGGTCTTATCCGACACGACCCGTGCTCCACTGAGCATTTGTCGAATGAAAGCCCCGTCTTTGAAGCCCAGACGGCGGCCAAAAGCGCTACGGTCGCCCTGCGTTAAGCGATCAATGGCCTTGACGAGTAGTTCTCGGCGTTGCGCCGCGAGGAGCTTTTCATCCATGACTGTAACAGTAGCACGTGCTACGTTCCAATGCGCGGTGATTTCGCAAAAATAATACCTGTTTTTGACGTATGAGACCCTTTCACAACGTACTGTAATGATCGCTGTGACTGGCATCCAGTGCCGTGTGCTACTAGACGAAATCGATTTTCGACTTGCGTTTGTATTCGCAACAAGGATTTGCCTTGAACCTCAGTGTGCCTGAAGCCCGCTGGTGCAGTGCTTTGTTCATGCTGGTTTATCAGATGGGCCCTCGACCCCAATAAAAGCAAGAATAGCTTTAGCCGGACCAGTGGCTTTGGGAAACGTATAACCGTAGTGATTATCTTATGCCTGCATGGTTCGACTTCAAAAATTCGATTATCTGAATTCTAGGATTTCAGCACGTTAAGCCACTGGCGCTGTTCGTCCGTGAGTGCTTGATCTGGAGAAAGCACTGCGTGTAACAGCGCATTTCGAATCTCAGGCTCTGGCTCGGGCAACTCCCCGGTCAGTAAGCTGTCAAGTACCGCCTGAGCTTTGCTGAGCGTTTTGCCATAGAGCTCAAAGATCCCAAGGGCATTGACATGTTGGGACTCATCTTCGAGCCAACAGTCATAATCAGTCACCATGCCAAGGGTGGCGTAGGCAACCTGCGCCTCCCGAGCTAAAAATACTTCAGGCACATTGGTCATGCCCACCAAGTCGCCGCCCATTTGCCTTAACCAGTGGCTCTCAGCCTGAGTACCTAGGCGTGGACCAGAGACGCATATGTAGGTGGCGCCACGTGCGATAGGTTGGTTGATTCGTGCGCCAGTGCCCACAACTGCGTCTACCAGATTGCCACTTACGGGCTTTGCCGTTGATACGTGTGCCGCCACGCCATTGCCAAAGAATGTACGTGATCGATCAGCCTTGGTCCAATCGATGTATTGCTCGCACATCACTAGATCACCCGGCTTGAATTCCATGCGCAGGCTACCCACCGCAGAGAATCCAAGCATCATGGTAGCGCCCGCCGCTTTGAGGGCAAACACGTTGGCGCGATAGTTAATTTCGTGGGGGAGCAAGCGGTGTCCGCCGCCGTGGCGAGCCAAAAAAAGCACTTGATGTTGCCCGATTCGGCCCATGAGGACATCACCCGAAGCTTCGCCAAATGGTGTGTGACCCGAGATCCGATTCGTAATGCTTAGGCCCGGCAGATCATAAAGTCCCGTGCCACCAACAATCGCCAACATGCTATTGCTCTCCTAGTGCCTAACAACCTGTGAAGGCCGATAGCCCGGCCCTTGCGTGATGCGTTTCCAGTATGAATGATGGGCGTGGCTGCCTGTAGGCCACATACTTAAAAACATATCCTGCCATTTGGCTTGATCGAAATCGATGGCCAGCAAATCCATGTGCAGACCATTAGTCTCGACGTGCGCCAAACTAGCTCGGCCGCCGTATGGATGCGCCGCAATTCGGGTGACGAGCCCTGCAGGGTTACCCTCAAAATTTGGCATGCCGGCAGATCCATTGTTGACGATCCAGCCTGATTGCTTGCTTTGCCCGATGGCCTGCATGACGGGCAGGCAAGTATGGGTCGAGGCAAATACATCGACCTGTGCCGCTGCAAACCAGTTGGCGACCGTATTTTGATGGTGGACATCTTGCAAGTGTTCCTGAGCAAAGCCCCAGCCAGCCAGCGACTGCGCATCACCATGAACGATGCCAACGCGCCGGTGTCCCACGGATGCGACTTGCCACATCTCTAGGCTCTGAAGCTCTTCCCGGATATTCTCAGTTAAACAGCTACGCAGGCGTTGCAAAATCAGGTTTGATCGTTCTACAACACCGTCTTCCACCCAGCTGGGGTAGGCGCAACCACAGCCGGCATCGCTATCGTCTGATGCTAATTCGGTCTCAACGTTGCCGCGTAAGGCAAGGTGTCTACGGACACCAGCTTCGATTTCACCAAATATTTCTGGCGCAGCATCAAACCAATGAAAGTCGCCGTTAAATATTAAGCGCTTATTGCCTGGCTCTGAGGCAAACATTGACTCGATGGCGTCAAGTGCAAACACATTCCCGTACAGTCCGCCGGCCACATACAAGACATCCAATTCGGTCAATTCGGGCATAGGTGTGCAGTTGAAAACAGACGGATCGTAGCGGTAGTGCAAAGGGCAGCTACGTCCCGGGGACTTATCTAGAAGTGATTCGGAAGCAATGGTGGTCATGAGGCTCATGTTCCTTTTAGATGGCTACAGCTAAGCAGGGCTTTGGTA
This sequence comes from Zwartia panacis, assembly GCF_030410395.1. Lineage (GTDB taxonomy): Bacteria > Pseudomonadota > Gammaproteobacteria > Burkholderiales > Burkholderiaceae_B > Zwartia > Zwartia panacis. The sequence goes on along the minus strand of NZ_JAUHHF010000008.1, from coordinate 111,996 downwards.
TAAGTAAGGCCGATGAATTGGGTATGGGAGCATTTGCAGATTGATACAGCTGTTGTAAGTGAGCTGGCATTAACTCGCTGGCTGACACGTCAAGCACGATTTTGCCGCTTGCCATGCCAATCACTCTGTCCGCGAGGCGTGGAATCAGGCTAGCATCATGCACCACGGTGATGAGTGTTGCATTTGCCTGAGCGAGTCGGTTCAAGTACTGGCAGACTTCGTCAGTAGCTGCGGGGTCAAGTGCGGCCGTTGGCTCGTCAGCCAAGATAAGTTTGGGTTGTTGTAGTGCCAGGCGGGCCAGCGCCACTTTCTGCCGTTCGCCACCTGAAAGCCGATCTGCACGAGTGTGCGCATGGTTCGCCAACCCAAGTGTTTGCAACTGCATCATGGCCTGTTCAACGATTGCAGGATGATGCCAGCGCAACCAGCTGCGCCAGATTGAAACCGCTTCCCGCCGAGCCAAGCAGCCAATCAACACATTGTCCAGGGCGCTTAGGCGCCCAACCAGATGCAGAGATTGCATAACTTGGCCTGTACGCGCTCGCAGTGCCCGCCATTGTCTCGCACGAAGGCAGTGCTTGTTGTTAAAGAAGTAGCCAAGCACGCAACCGCTGCCCTGCGTGGGCTGAACGAATCCTGTCAGTAGTTTTAGCAAGGTGCTTTTGCCTGCACCATTTGCTCCGACAATGACCACACGTTGTCCGCGTTGGATCGCCAAGTGCTCGATGTCAAGGGTCAGTTTGCCAGCCTGCTCAACTTTTACCCCTGTCAACTCGATGTCATTCGGAGTTGTCATCATAGTTCTGGTCCTTACAGCAAATGTTGACGAATTCGTCGTGACGCGGCATCGAATGCAGTCACAAGCACGACAACTACCAAGAGAATCGTTGCAAGTCGATCCCATTGAAACAGACTCGTCGCTTCGGATATCAAAAGCCCCAAGCCACCCGCGCCAATCAGTCCCAAAATGGTGGAGTCTCGGATGTTGAACTCCCAAATATATAGGTGGCTGCTGATAAACTGCGGCAGCACTGCCGGCAAAACCGCGTTGAAGAATACTTGCGAGGGTGTGGCGCCTGTTGCTCTCACTGAGTCTACGGCACCCATGTCGAGCGTCTCGATACTCTCAGCGTAAAACTTGCCATAAGTGCCCATGCTATGCAGCGCTATGGCGAGGATGCCAGCAGTAGGGCCCAACCCTACAATTCCCACAAGTATCAAGCCAAAGATTAAAGTGTGTACAGCACGGCTTGTGTCTAAAATGGCTCGAGCCAATAAAGCCAGCGGCTTTGGCGCGTTGAGATTTTTTGCAGCGACCAGCCCAAGCGGCAACCCTAGCAGTGCTGCCAGCATAGTGCCTAGCGTAGCGATCTGAAATGTAGTCCATGCACCTCGAGCCAAACCGGCCAGGAATTCAATCTCTCGCGCTTGTGCATTATCGGTTCGAAGTACCCGGCCATCGACGGCACGGTATTGCAAGTCCGTTGGCCCAAACCAAACATCCAAAAAACTCGGGTAAGAAAACTCGCCAAAGGTTTTGATGAGGTTGTCCCAAGGCTGACGTCCCATCGAAAGGTCACCTGACTGTGCCAAGGTGTATAGACAAACTGCACTAATGGCCAAGTAGGCAAGCACCATTAAACCTAGACGCCCACGATTGTCAGGCGTTTGGCTGGTTAAACTCAGCGGTGTTGATTCGATCGCTGGAGTGTGTTTCATAGCGTGAGTCAGTAAAGGTTTGAGCAGATGAAGGTCAGCCGCTCTGTTATGGATTCGGTTTAAGGGCACCGCTAACGAGACCGGCTTCGCGAATTGGCTCGTATCGTTGACGTTGTGAATCGATAAAGCCGGTGTAGTCAGGTGGCAACAGCCGTGGGTTGTCTGGTAGCTGCGACCCGATGTCAGCCAGCGCTGCTCGCAGTTGCATCACGAATGCGCTGTCTTCGTAGAGCTTTGCACTAACTGCAAACGCGTCATTGGGTAGAGGTGGCGATTGCCAAATGACCTTGCTGTCTTTAGCTGTGATTAGTCCTTGTGCAATCATGGCGTTGCGATTGCGATCATAGTCGGCACCTGCTGTAATCCGGCCGCTTGTGACTTGCATTTCGATAGCCTGGTGCTTGGTGTGCAGCACCCGCGCAAAATGTTTCTGTGGATCGACATTGTTTTGTAGAAAAAATGTCAGGGGAATCAGGTAGCCTGAGGTTGAACCTTTGTCCCCGAATGCAAACGTGGCTTGCCTTCCTGCTGGCCCAAGCAGGTCGTCAATGGTTTGAATGCCAGAGTCTGGGTGCGTGATGATGAGCCCATGGTATTCGGGCTTGCCCCGGTAGAGAATAGTTGAAACAACTTGGGCTCCCGCATATTGGTCGGCCAGTACATAGCCCCAAGGGCCCATGAGTGCCATGTCTGTCTCGCCATTGGCCAGGCTTTTGGCCAAGCCTTCCCAACTATCGACGGTTCGCAGCCTAACAGGTCGACCTAAGCGCTCGGCCAGATAATCGGCCAATGGACGGTATGTGGCATCGTTTGTCTGGCGATCGGGCTGGTACATGCCAACCCCAAATTCAAGGGATACCTGATTGATTGCTTCATTGGCTGCGGCACTGCTGTGTGACCAGCTTAATGCCATCACGCTTACGACTCCCATCGCTACGATGGTTGCCGTATGTTTGAGCGTTTTGACTGTTAGTCTCGTGATCATGAATTTTTCCAAGTTGCTTTGCGCTTCAGCACACAAATCTGTGAATAAAGCGTCGGTCAATACGGTCTTTCCATCCCATCGCCCACTGTGCTTGCCAGCCCAACGGGCCCCAGGACGCGATTGCCTTACCGTTGGCCGTATTGAGCAAGGCCAGTGCTGGCCCTGTATGCTTGAATACAGACAGTGGTTGATTGCTAGCGGCTGACCTTAGATTGGCCGCAAGGGTCGTGCCCATGCGTACGGCGTAGACTCCGGCCTTGGGAATAGGGTGGGGCAAAGAGGCGCAATCACCCACAGCAAAAACATTTTTGTGGGAAATGGACTGTAGGCATGCATTGACCGTAATGAACCCCGTTTGATCAACCTTCAGGTTGCCTCGGGTGGCACGATCGATTTGCCAAGCGTGTGGCTCAGCGCCAGTTGCCCAGATGATGAGGTCACTGCTTTGGGCAATTGTTTCACACCAAGCAGTGCCTAACTGTAGTGTGACATCAGCTTGCTTCAAAACGTCGAAGGCCAGGCGTCGGGCTCGCGAGCTAAAGCCTGGCAGGATGCTCATGCCTCGACTAACGAGTTGGGCGTGCACAGGTGTATCTGGTCGCATCTGTTGCAAACGGTGCTTGATGCACAACAGGCTTTCTACGCTGGCAGCGCCACCGCCAACCGATGTTAATCGTAGTGGGGTCGTAGCTCTGGACTCTTGCCACTGCTTAAGCCACCGTTCGTATCGTTGTTTCAGACTCGACAATGGACGCATTGCCAGCATCGGCGTTTGGCTTGGCGGTGGTCGCAGTGTCGAGCCGACATTGATTGATAGCCAGTCATAGGACAGCATTTGCCCATCAGATAGCGCTAACTGCTGGCTATCGGGGTTCAAGCTAACAAGCTCGGCCCGTAAAAGCTTGGCGCCAGCCCGTTCGCATAGACCGATGAAGTCGACCAGTGTCTGTTCAAAGGAATATTGCCCCGCGAGCCAGCCGGGAACCATGCCAGAGTAGGGTGCTTGAGATTCTGGTGAGACGAGCGTCAGCTCCACACCAGACAGAGGCTGTTTATGCAAGGCGTCTAGCACAAGAGCATGGGCATGGCCTGCGCCGATGAGAACTAACCGTTTCATTTGGTAAACGTCTCCGGCAATAAGGCGAGGTCAGCTGGCTCGTCGATGTCAGCCATGTGAGCGTATTCGTGCCAGGTTTTTCCTAATCGCTTTAGCTGTCTGCGCGTCTCATCCATCAAACGCTTTGTGCTCCAGGGCATGTTTTCAAACAAGCTGGGTATGCATTGATTTAAGCCAATCAGGGTGTAACCTCCATCGCGTGCTGGCACAAGCACCGCATCGTGTGCCTCGAGGTCTCGTGCTGCTTGCTCAAGGTGGTTGGCCGTCAGGCTAGGAGCATCTGTGCCAATCATGATGGCCAAATCGACATTCTCGAACACGCGGCCAAATGCACGTTGCATGCGCGCGCCCAAGTCGCCTTCGCCTTGGGACGTCACATAAAACCCGATTCCATGGCCGCTGACTGTTTTGTTAGTTATTTTGATTTTCGGGTGTTTTGTAAAAACGGGGTCATTAACATCAGGCGTGACGCAAAGCTCGTGGTGACTAAATCCCTTGGCTTGGCTGGCGACTTCAATGGTGTGTTCAAGCAGTTGCTCGGCCAGCCTTGCTGCGCCATCGGCACCAAGAGCGGGAATCAGGCGCGTTTTTGCCAAACCAGGCTGAGGTGATTTGGCCATGATGATGAGTCCAATGCGACGGCTAGCAGTCATCATCGATACGCCTTGGCGAGTTGCTCAGCGCTTGTCCCGCGCCAGTAGTGCCAGCGCAGTTGCCACATCAATATGATGGTCTTGAATGCGCCGTTCTTATCCCAGCGGCGTCCTGAGGTGATCACTGGCCCCTGCAGGCAGGTGGGGCCTGCAAGCTTTCGAAGCGATTTGGACAGTTCAATGTCTTCCATGAGCGGCTGATCAGAAAATCCACCAATGGACTCAAACACATCGTGCCGAACAAATATGGCTTGGTCGCCTGTGGCAATGCCGGTTACGCGTGAGCGCCAATTCATCGTGCACGCTACCATACCAAGCATGAACGACTGGCCTGTGATCTGCACATTAAACCGACCCCAGACAACATGTTTGGCCATCGCTGAACTCAGTTCTTTAGCGGCTTGACTCGAGAGCTCGGTGTCTGCGTGCAAAAATAGTAAATAGTCACCGTTCGCGATAGCCGCACCAGTGTTCATCTGCCTTGCGCGACCGCGCTGATCTTGTGGCATTTGAATCACGCGGTCAGCTAGTGGTGCAGCCAAAGTAACCGTCTCATCTGTGCTGGCGCCGTCAACCACCACCAGCTCTTTGGCTAGGTCAAGCGCGCCCGCCGACCGCAGGGTGCGTTCGATCGTCTCTGCTTCGTTAAGCGTGGGTATGATGATCGATAGCGTGTTAGCCATGGCAGGTTTTCTGGGTGTTTGCTAGGTGTTGTTCTTAAGCTGACTTCTCGGCCAGAGGTGGTGAGGTCTCACCACCGCGGTTATACCGATGAAACTTCTCCAGTAGCGCCAGTATCTTTTGTGGGGCATGAGCCCGTTTCCATTGGCCAGCGGCGTATTTGTTGGCCTCAGCGAGCGTCGGGTAAGTGTGTACCGTGCCTAGGATTTTGTTTAAACCCAAGCCATGGCGCATGGCCAACACATACTCGGCAAGTAGATCGCCGGCATGCTCGCCAACAATTGTTACGCCCAAAATCTTGTCTTTGCCTGGCACCGTCAAGACTTTGACAAACCCTTTGGTGCTGCCGTCGGCAATCGCACGGTCAAGCTCTTCAAGATCGAAGCGTGTGACTTCATAGGCGATTCCCTGATCTTTGGCCTCAGCCTCGGACAGCCCGACGCGGGCAACCTCGGGGTCGGTAAATGTGGTCCATGGAATCACCGAGTAGTCAGCTTTAAAGGTCTTGAACTGACCAAAGAGCGCATTGACTGCCGCATACCAAGCCTGATGAGCTGCGGTGTGGGTCAGCTGGAATGGACCAGCCACATCACCGACTGCAAAAATGTTGGGATAAAGGGTTTGCAAGTAGGCGTTGGTTTGAACGGTCTTGCGCGCGGTCAGCGGTATCCCGAGTTCTTCCAGACCATAGCCCGTCACGCGAGGGCTGCGGCCAACGGCCACCAGAATCTCGTCAAAGGCAATGCTGCGTTCGGTCGCATCGTCGCCTTTGCCTTCTTTGACAATCAGCGTCTTTTGGCCATCTTGAATCTCAATGCGCAGGGCCTCGTGACCCACCAGCACATGAACGCCATCGTCAGTCAAAGACGCTTGTACGAGTGCGCTGGCATCAGGGTCCTCGCGACTCATCAAGCGTGGTGCCATTTCCACTTGCGTTACTGTGCTGCCAACTCTGGCAAAGCTCTGCGCCAGTTCGCACCCAATCGGCCCACCACCAAGCACCACCAAGCGTGGTGGCAATTCGTTCAGGTTCCAGACCGTATCGCTTGTGAGGTAGCCTGCTTGTTCAAGACCAGCAATGGGCGGCACAAACGGTCGTGCGCCTGCGGCAATCACGATATTGCGCGTTGAAAGTGTTTGTGTGCTGCCATCAGCTAGCGTAATTTGAACATGCCAGGGCGAGGTGATCACTGCGTGCCCTTGCAGGACTTCGACACCCAAGCCGGTATATCGTTCGACCGAGTCGTGGGGTTCAACACCGGCAATCACCTGGTGCACGCGTTGCATGACTTTGGCGAAGTTGGCTTTGCCCGAGACAGCTTCGAAACCGAATTGATCGGCCTCTTTGAGCTGCTTGGCCAGTTTGGCTGACCGAATCAGCGCTTTGCTTGGAACACAGCCATAATTTAGGCAGTCACCGCCCATTTTGTGGCCTTCAATGAGCGTGACTTTGGCTTTGACCGCAGCTGCGATGTAGGCTGTGACAAGGCCACCGGCGCCGGCACCAATTACCACAAGGTTGCGGTCAAACCGTTTGGGCTTGGGCCAGTTGGCATAGAGTTTTTTACGCTTTAAAAAGCCGACCACGAATTTGGCGATCAGTGGAAAAACGCCAAACAGAACCAGGCTTGCTAACATGCCCGGCGAGACTACATCACCAAGCGACTGAATCAATGCCAACTGAGTGCCCGCCAGCACGAAGACAGCAGTGCCTGGTAGCATCCCGACTTGGCTGGTGAGGTAGTACCGAGCAGCCGTCATGGGCGTTAATCCCATCACCAGGTTGACCAGCCAGAAGGGAAACACGGGCACGAGCCTGAGTGTTAACAGATAAAACACGCCATCACGCTTGACACCCTCGTTAATCGGCGCCAGTGTTCGAGTAAATCTGGCTTGCATTGTGTCGTGCAATAGATAACGTGCCACCAGGAAAGCCAATAACGCGCCGATGCTTGAGGCAAATGACACCACGAGCAATCCTAGCCAAAAGCCAAATAGGGCGCCAGCGGCTAGTGTTAGTATTGCCGCGCCTGGAATTGAGACGGCAGCCGCCAGCACATACCCCACAAAAAATACGCCTAAGGTCAGGCCAGGCTGACTGGCATAAAGACCAAGCAATTGGTCACGACTACTCTTGAGCGTCTCGAGCGTTAAAAGGTTGCCAACGTCAAACGCTTGGTATGCCCAGACCACCGCAATGGCAGCAACTATAACTAGAAGCCAACGCTGCCAGGATGTTTTTTTAAGCATGAGTTGCTCCATTTGCATGAAACTCGATCACGGATTCAGTCGCCACAGGCTTGGCTTGCTCGTCTAGAGCACCGCCGCAGCTGCTGCCTTGGCCAGCCGTGCAGCCGTAGCAGTGATCGCCAACTCGGATTGAGTTGTTGAAGTGCTCACGGGCCAGTAGATCGCGTAAATGAGGGCGTGCGCTCAATTCACTCGCTGCTGGTAGTTGCAACATCTGATTGAAGTCACAGTCATATAGGTATCCCTGATAGTCCACACTGACAAGCGTGCGACACATGACCGTATCAAGGTTGTCTGGCCGATAAGCGTCTTTGAGCAGTTGCATGTAGTCTTCGAATAAGCCTTGGCCTAACAACACAGCACCAAACCGCTGGATTGGCATGTTGGTGATCGTAAAAAGCCTGGTGAACTCGATGTCAAAGTGGGCCCTGAGCTCGCGTTTGTAGTCAGCTTCTAGTGCTACTTGCGGCGGTGGCAGGCTGGCGCCAAGCGGGTTGTAGACTAGGTTTAGCTCAAGCCCGGTGCCCTTGATGCCATAACCCAAGCGGTTAAGTGCTTGCAGGCCAGCGATGCTGCGGTCAAACACGCCTTGGCCACGTTGCTTGTCGACATTGGCAGGTGAGTAGCAGGGCATGGATGCTGTGATCTGCACTTGATTGTCAGCCAGAAACTCGGCCAGTCCTTCATATCCAGGCTCAGAGAGGAGGGTGAGATTGCAACGGTCCATGACCGTTGTCCCAAGCGCACGGGCTGCAGCAACCAGTGATTTAAAGTGCGGGTTCATTTCGGGCGCCCCACCGGTTAGGTCGAGCAACTGCACCTGATGTTTTTTAACAGCCTGCAGCACAAGCTCGATGGTTTCACCATCCATGAGCTCGGTTCGTTTCGGCCCGGCATTCACATGGCAATGCTGGCAGGACTGATTGCACAGATACCCCAGATTAACTTGGAGCGTCTGCAGGCTCTGACGGGATAGTGCTGGAAAATCTGTTTTAAGCAGCAACGGCAGGGTGGATTTCATGGGCTTCCTTTGCGGATGTCTGTATCACTATTCGTCGGATTTGCTTAGATGGTTACAAGCGCTGAGTCGGGTCCTGAGTCGAGTCCTGGATCCGGTCCTTTGCATTTCAAAAAACCGGAACGCTTCGTCTTGCCCGTTTATTGGCATTGTGCCGAGCTCGCAGCAAACGCGACATCAGAGAATTCGGTAACGACAGCCTCACCTGTATTGTCGGTGTCGGCTGCTAATGCGATCTGTACGGGTGTGGCCGCTGAGGTAAATAGTCGTTGAATGTCTTGCGCCACATCGCGGCTTTGTTGGACCCATTGACCTGCCTTGGCATTGCCCGACTGCGTGACCACCATGGTGACTCGATCGGTGTAGGCATTGGGCATCTCGGTGCCCAAGGGCTGTCGGTTATCCCAAACGTAGTTAATGGCACCGTCAGGGATTTGGTCTCCCCAGATGGAACGCGCCAAGCCAAGCTGCAGGCGCAGACCAAGGCTTTGCTCGGCCTTAGGAATAGCCACGCTTAAGTAAAGTCTTGCCGAGTAGTCATCGCCAAATCGTTCGGTCATGTTGGCTTTATCCAGTGTTCGGTTAACACGCCAGCGCCAGCACAGTACCGGTGTTTGAGTGAGATCAACCGCAACGGCCGTGGCCATCATTGACATGCTCGCATTGGATTCGATGCGCAGCAGCTGCTTACCACCCGCGGATTGAAATTCAAAGGTATTGGGGCGAATGTCTTTGCCCAGCGTTACTTCTTGCCAGTGATTGGGTGACAAAGGTATAGGTTGGATCACGCTGCCTTGTGCCAAAGCAGCGTGATTGGCGATTGGCAGGCTGCTGACCAAGGCAAGGCACACCACCAAGTGTCTCTGTCGTAAGCTTCCCATTTAAACAATTCCCATGTTAGGTTTCATCTTGTCCTATTCGAGCGCAAGCGGAAATGGGTTACAGTGCAGGACTGTAAAAATTTCTGAAACCGCTGTAACCAATCATCATCAAACGACGAATAGCACCATGCAACCCTCTGACTGGGCCGAAAAATTCGAGCGCCAGCTAAAGCCAGTGTGGCGGTCGGCCTTGGCCGGTGATCACGCGGCTTACGAGCAGGCACTCCAGATGATGTCGCGCAGATTGCGCGGGTTTTTTGCCCGTCGCCTGCAGGCCATGCCCTCAGAGGTAGAAGACTTGGTGCAGGAGACCTTGATGGCGATTCACTTAAAGCGAGCCAGCTATGACGAGCAGTACGCCGTGACATCATGGGTGCTGGCGATTGGGAAATACAAACTGGTCGACTTCTGGCGCAGACACGAGCGCACCGACGCTTTGCATGATGATATCGACGAGGCTGGATCAGATGACTTGATCACCGCTCAAGCGTCCGAGGGTACAAGCCATGACCTCGCCGCTTTATTGCAGCGGTTGCCCGACGCTCAGCGCACTGCCATTGAGCTCACCAAGCTCGATGGGTTGACAGTCGCTGAGGCTGCCCAAAGGACAGGCGCATCAGTCTCTGCGGTAAAAGTTGCCGTCCATCGAGGGATGAAACGCCTGTCTGAATTTATTAAGAGTTCGCCTGGATTATGAAAACCTCTACGCTAATTCATCTACTTGCGACACAAGCCGAAACGGTTGATAGACGGGCCGTGACGAAGTCATTGACGTGGCCGGCAGCCGTTGGGCTTGCCGCCAGCGCTGTTTTGAGCGTCACGATCATTGGTTTATTGCCTGGTGAGACCTTTTTGCTTCCGGTTATTTGGGCAAAGTTTGTTTATGGGGCTGCTTTAGTGGTTGCCTTTGCTGCGTTGCTCGCCCGCCTTTACCGACCGGGCGCCGACACGTCTTCTTTGATTAAGTGGCCTTTGTTGGTGATGCTATTGATGTTTGGTGCCGGCGCAGCCTATTTGGCGTTCACACCACGGACCTTATGGGCTGACGCCATCTTTGGGCAAACTTGGTTGTGGTGTCCATGGTTTGTGCTCGCGCTCTCGGTGCCAGCGCTCGTGGCGTTGTTGTTCGCTGCCAGAGCAGGGGCGCCTACGCGTCTGAGAGCCACTGGTTTTACAGCAGGCGTGTTGGCAGGCTCGATTGGTGCTCTTGGCTATTCGCTGGCCTGCCCAGAGATGTCCCTGGCCTTTGTGGCAGCTTGGTACACAGCCGGTATTTTGTTGTCAAGCTTGTTGGGCGCTGTGCTTGGTCCCAGGCTATTGCGCTGGTGAGTGCTTCAATCCGCTTGGTTTGTCTTGTCCTCGGACGCCACGCCTTGCTCGATATGTTGTCGATTTTTAATGTGCCAAGCCAGAACGTCGATGCGGTCTTGCCCAAAAAATGTCTCGCTGCCGTACACCATGGTCGGCACACCCCAATGTCCGGCCTGTGCCAAAGTGTCTGCGTTCGCCTGTAACTGTTGTTCGTAATACTGGGGATTGCCCGCCACTTTAGCCTGCAGGCTATCCCAGTCTAGATTGCACCGTTGGCACGCGTCTCGTAGATGATTGCCTTTATGCCATTGGTCTACTGAGCCATTCCACAGAAGCTGGGATACCTCCCAGCAAAATGCAAATCCACGTCCAACTTCCGTTGCAGCGATACCGAGGTGGCCAAGCCAGCGAGCCAAGGGTTGATTGCTATCAACCTCCAAGGTCTGCGGGTTCTGTACGATTGGATCAGGCACTGGTCGCCGAAAAGGCATGCCCAAATAGGCCGCCATGCGCTGCGTGTCGTGCATGAAATAGGGGCGGGCAAGCGGATTCATGGTTTTGAAGTAGTTTGTGTTGCGCAGGATGTTGGGGTGCACCACCCGCATCTGGATGGGTACGCCAGTAGATTCGCTCAGAGCCTTTAGTCTAGGCAGGGCTAGGTACGAGTAGGGGCTGCGAAATGACCAGAAAAGCGCTATTGGATTGTCTGAACTATTTGTTGTTGTGGGCGTCATTGTGATGGAATCCGAGTTTGTATGCGAAGGAACTGCTCTTAGATTTTGAACTCAACAGAAAGTCAAATTGGCAGTGATCCTACGACATAGCGCTTTGGCCCATGCGCTGCTCGCTGTTGGGTTGTTTCGCATTGGCTGCACTATCGTTTTCGAGCATCCACTGCCGAGGACCTAGACCAATTCGCTGTGTGAATAACCGGGTTAATACCGCACTTGATGAGTAGCCTGCTTCACGGGCCGCTGATTTGATGGGCACTCCGCGAGAGATGAGCGATTTAACCACTGTCAGCCGCCAGTCGGTCAGGTAGTCTAAAGGGGTCTTGCCCATCAACTCACGAAACCGCCTCGCAAAATTGGCTCGAGACATAGCTGCCGCTTCGGCCATGCGTTCGATGGTCCATGGCAAGCCAGGATCACGATGCATCGAGGTAATGGCACGCAAGATTTTTTCATCACCTAATGCCTTTAACGGACCGACAGGCACCGCGTTTGTTTTGATTAAGTGACGAAACAAAATCAAAAGGAAATATTGCAGCAGTTGACTGGCAGCCACTGATTTTCCACATCGATCAGAAAACGCCTCGCCCATGAGCAAGTCGTGCACCACGGTGATCTCCGGCACGTCTGCAACAGCCACGACAAGCACTTCCGGATTGAGTACTGTCAGTGGATTTTGGTAGCGTTGGCCAAACTCAAATTGAGCGCAGACGATTTCGCACTCATCTGTGGCTTCCAACCGATGAGGGGTTGGGCCAGGCACAAAGATAACACTTGGTTGGGTAACTGAGAGTGACTTTTGGTCACGACTGTAGACATTGATCGAACCTGACTTTAACCAATGGATGTGTCCCACCGGGTCATCAGCGCCGATATCAAGAACACCACAGAGACTGTCAGCGAATTGAATTTTCGCGCTCGGTGCAAACCGTTCAAATATTGGCGTTAAGCGATCCAAGCGGCTGTCGTTGCTCATAAGAAACCCAAGTTTTTGATACGAATAGCAAAAACATTAATACCTTATGTTATTGATCGTATCATAACCTATCAACTCGACTGACTTTATGTTTGGAGCTTAAAAATGCTAATTCCTCGCCAGTCGGTGCCCAGTCTGGAGTTACCGACGCTTGATCACGGTGCTTTTAGCCTAGCCACTGACAATCCCGAACACTTTTCATTGGTGGTGTTCTTCAGGGGCTTGCATTGCCCGTTGTGTGTGAAATACCTCAAAGAGCTCGGTGCATTGTTGCCAGAGCTCCAAAAGCGAGGGGTCAATGTGATTGCAGTCTCCACCGATGACGAGGCGAGAGCCAGACAAATGGCAGACAAAGTCGCTGTGCCGGCATTGCGTTTCGGCTATGCCTTGCCACTGGTAACCGCGCGTGCTTGGGGTCTTTATATCTCTACCGGCAAGGGCCCGACCTCTGCTGGTATCGATGAGCCCGCTTTGTTTGCTGAACCTGGCGTGTTTCTGGTGCGGCCTGATCGCACGCTGTATTACGGCGCAGTTCAGACCATGCCGTTTGCCCGCCCATCGTTTACGGACTTGATGATGGCTATCGATTTTGCGATTGGCAAAAACTATCCGGCGCGAGGCGAATATACCGGGGCTGTGTGAGTGAAAGAGTGGCCATTGGAGGCACGATCTTCAATGGCCATGAGAATAATGCGTGACAGGTGTAACCAAGTGCGTGTCTCAATCGAATGAGAAGGTGCGTCATCAGAAACACCCGAATCGCCAAAGGAGAACCTATGAAGAACCTAGCCAAATTATCGGCGCTTGCATTGACCTCGGCAATCGCGATGTCACCCGCCCTTGCCCAGTGTGGATCAAAATGTGCCTCACGCTGTCAAGGGCGCTGTGCTGCTAGCGCAACGAAGTGCGGTGCCAAGTGTGGGGCAAAGTGTGGGGCAAAGTGTGGGGCAAAGTGTGGGGCAAAGGCAGACGCTAGTCTGATTAAGCGTCCAGCCGGTTATCAGCCTAACTACAGTGCTTCTAATGCAGCGCAGGTTGCCGCCGGTGAGACCCTTTTCAGAAGCACCAAGCTCTCATCTAACGGCTTGTCATGCGCGACGTGCCACACAGGTGGTGCTAGTTTTACGCCAGGATTCGCCAAGCCGTACCCACACGTGATGCAGATGGCGTCGATGAATTACGGTGTGGGCGACATACATGCAGATGAAGCCGTGCAGGTTTGCATGGTGGGCCCAATGGCTACCAAGCCGTTAGCGTGGGATTCAGCTGATCTTCAAAACCTGTCAGCCTATGTTTTGTCAGAGCAGGCCAAGTTTGCCAAGAAATAGAACCAAAGCGGGTAGTCGCTCATCCGTGGCAACTGCACGTTCGCTGGCAATCGAGTTCGTCGAGCTCGAGCGCGAGCGACGTGCCAGCGGGCGTAGTCTGGTAGAGCATCTTTGTGGATCGCAGCCAGCGGTAGATGAGACTTTGCACTACCCGGATAACGATTGTCAGGACACCGGTACTGGTGCACAGTACTTCTTGCATCGGCATGACAGCGATGGTGTGGGTGTCACCACCCATCTGCATGTATTCAAACGGTGGAGCACACCAGAAATTAAGAATGCTGGACTCGACAATACGATTACGCACTTGGTGGCATTTGAGATCGACGCGACTGGTGCAGCTTCTCATTGTTTCAGTGTTAACCAGTGGGTCGTGGGTGATTACTGGTTAGGCGCGGCACCGACCGTGGCGCTGTTTGAGGGTTGGCAGTTCGATTTGCAAAGTAACCGGGTTCAGGGTACGTGGGCTTTCTGGCACCGATGGGTTGCGGGATTGGTGGCGTATTACCTGCATGGCCCAGTTATCAAGTCCTTGCAAGCGCGTGATGAGGCTTTGGATGGCTTGATTGAGCAATACCCTGATCGCAATGTGTTGCAGGATCGTTCATTCGAAGTGTTTGGTCGGCTGGCGTTACCCGTGCCCAAACTCGTTGTCTAGGCAGTCACCAAAATAAAGGTTAATCGTCAAGCATGAAAAGAATCAATCTAGCCTTACAAGGTGGTGGTGCTCATGGTGCGTTTACCTGGGGCGTTTTGGACTATTTGCTAGGGGACGGTAGGCTGGAAATTGCAGCCATTTCAGGAACCTCTGCCGGTGCGATGAATGCGGTTGCGCTTGCAGACGGCTTCACGGCGGGGGGTCCCGATGGAGCGCGTCAAAAGCTTGAGAGTTTTTGGCGAGCGATCAGTGAGTCAGCAAAATACTCGCCACTGCGCCGCACGCCAATTGATGTCATGATGGGTCAGTGGAGCCTTGATCAGTCTCCGGGCTATGTTTGGCTAGATCTGATGACTAGAGTTTTGTCACCACACGAACTCAATCCGTTGGATATCAATCCACTGCGTGATTTGGTCCAGGAAACGATTGATTTCGATTGTGTGCGGCACTGTGACTCAATTCAGTTGTTCATCTCGGCAACGAATGTCGAGACAGGACGCGTCAAAGTTTTTGATAGCAAGAAACTCACCGCTGACATGGTGATGGCCTCGGCATGCTTGCCCTATCTTTACAAAGCAGTTGTCATCGATGGCGTGCCCTACTGGGATGGCGGATTCATGGGAAACCCGGCGCTGTTTCCCTTTCATACCCATAGCGATGCCAGTGACACACTAATTGTGCAAATCAATCCAGTCGAGCGCAAAGGGGTTCCTAAAACCTCGCAAGAAATTCAAAATCGCATGAACGAAATTACGTTTAATGCATCGCTGCTCAAAGAGCTGCGTTCAATTGACTTTGTGTCGCGACTGATTGAGCAGGGCAGGCTCGATCCTGATACATATAGGCACCCACGAATTCACATTATTCACAATCAAGAAGCCTTGCTGCCTCTGGGTGCATCATCAAAGTTAAATGCAGAGTGGGAATTCTTAACCCATCTTCGCGACCTTGGCCGAGACACGGCACGTGCCTGGCTCGCAAGGCACTACCGGCACATCGGATCAAAGAGCACGGTTGATATCCGCGCTATGTTTCAGGGCATTGGTCCTGAGCATCAGGGTTGATTGTTAAGCGAAAGACCATTGCGATGCCTACATGCTCGATTCATTAGAGGAGTTTAGCTAGATGTACGATTTGATTGTTATAGGTGGTGGTTCGGGTGGTGTTCGTGCGGCCAGGATTGCGTCACAGTACGGTGCCAAGGTGGCGCTTATCGAGTCTTATCGGATGGGTGGCACTTGTGTCATTCGGGGTTGTGTCCCTAAAAAACTGATGGTTTATGCCAGTCGGTTCCCCATTGAATTTGAGGAAGCCGTTGGATTTGGTTGGCGAGTGAGCGGGGCTAGCTTTGATTGGTCTGACCTTAAAAGTCGTCGTGACCAAGAGGTGTCGCGCCTTGAGGCAATCTACCGCCAAAACCTCGAGACTGCGGGTGTGGACATTTATGAAGGCAGTGCACGACTGATTAGCGCAACCGAAGTTGCGGTTGGCCAAGGCCAGACTATTTCGGGCAACACCATCCTGATTGCCACGGGCGCCACACCGGTCACTGACACCCAGATCAAGGGCCACGAGCTGTGCATCGATTCCAATGATTTCTTTCTGCTGGAGAAACAACCCAAGCGAGTGCTGGTGCAGGGTGCTGGTTATATCGCCTTGGAATTGGCGTGTGTATTGCAAAACCTAGGCTCAGCAGTGCACGTGGCCTACAGGGGTAATAAGTTATTGCGCGGGTTCGATACTGATTTGCAGAACCATCTCGAGCAGGAGCTCGCGCAATCTGGACTTGTGCTGCACCCGAGCACCAAAATTTCGGAGGTTCGATCTAGTCCACAGGGGCTTATGGTTAGCTTTGATGATGGCAATGTCATGGAAGTGGACGCCGTGCTTAAAGCCATCGGACGCAAGCCTCGCGTCGATGGGCTTGGGCTAGAGGTGGTTGGCATCGACCTCGATTCAGCAGGTGCAATCCCGGTTGACGAGCATTCGCGCACCCGCGTCCCCAATATCTATGCCGTGGGTGATGTCACCAATCGTGTCAATCTCACGCCAATGGCAATACGGGAAGGCCATGCGTTTGCAGATACCGTATTTGGTGGCCGAACAGTTACTGTTGACCACTCGCTGGTACCAACCGCCGTCTTTACCACCCCTGAGATGGGCACAGTTGGGCTGACAGAGGATCAGGCGCTTGCTAGGTTTCCGGAGCTTGATGTCTACACGGCGCATTTCCGGCCAATGAAAGCGACACTGTCTGGCCATCACGCCAAAATGTTTATGAAACTTCTAGTAGATCGAAAAACCGACCTAGTCGTCGGATTTCATGCCATTGGTCCTGACACCGGCGAGATGGCGCAGTTAATCGGTGTTGCGCTACAAGCAAAGGCTACCAAATCAATGCTCGATGCCACGCTAGCAGTGCACCCAACCGCTGCCGAGGAGCTCGTCACCATGAGAAAACCGTCCCGACAATACGGCTTAGAGCCAACGTCATAGTGTAATGCCTCATGTGGTCCTATAGCCGGCTGGAGTCAAACCAGTGCACTCACATTTGATGAGTTTTGTTCTGCAGTGCCTTACCAAATTCTGACGTAACTAAACCGCTTAAAAAAACCGAATAGTAATTAAGCGTTGATCGAGTTCCAGAGCGATAGCTTCGCGATTGCTTGATCAGACGGCCGTAGATCGTTATGCCAGGGCAATTGATTAGGAACGATGTATGCAACTAGCAAAACAACTCTTTCGGTCGATCACAGGGGTCAGATCACCTGATCCAAGGTCAAGTGTTCTAGTCGCGTACGCCAAACAAATGTTAGCGAGCTTGCTGACCATGGCATGGTTTGTGCAAGCCCGTGACCCTTACGCCGGAGGCCACCTGTGGCGTGTCTCGAGATATGCGTATTTGCTTGCCCGACAAGCGGGCTTTGATGCGGCATTCGCAGCGAAGGGGGGATTGGGTGCTCTTTTGCATGATGTCGGAAAAATTGGTGTGCCAGATGATGTTTTGCGTAAACCGAGTCGACTCACTGAGGCTGAGTTCAGCGTCATAAAAACCCATCCCGATTTGGGCGGCGCATGATTTCCGGACATCCTCTGTCTGGCCTCATTCAAGATGCTGTGTATTCACACCACGAGCGTCCTGACGGGCATGGCTACCCGCTGGGGTTGAAGGGCGATGAAATCCCACTAATGGCACGCATTGTTGGTATTTGCGACGCCTTTGACGCCATGACCAGTCATCGGCCCTACCGCCCTGGTATGCCCAAAGACGACGCGCTTGCGATCCTGCAGTCAGCGCGTGGCTCTCAATTTGACGATTTATTGGTGGGGCATTTTTTGGTGCTTGGGCAAAAGGGTGAGCTAGAACATGTGATGGGTCACAGTGATGATGGCATACCACTGCAGACCTGCCCAATGTGCGGTCCAACCCTGGTGGTTCAGCGAGAGTATCGCGTCAACAAAGTCATCTTTTGTAGAAGCTGTAGCGGGCAATTCACGCTGTTGCCCTCTGGTGGGGGCCTGAAGGCTGAGCCTACCGGTTTAACGGGAACTGCGACGGATTTGCTGCCAACTTTAGATGACGAATTGATTCGACGAACAGTTGCGCAGGCGGCTGAAGTTCTTTCGGCTCACGATTTATTAAATGAATTCAGTCTCGATGAGAGTGAAAGCGAATCTGGCCAGTGAGACAGTCAGTGAGACTACCGAGCGCACCCCTAATTGGCAGATGCTTGGTGGCTGATCAAGTGGCTGGTCACATGGCTTACCACTAAGCGCAACATTGGCATGCTTAGATAGTTTATCTGGGGTTAGTTAATTGGATAGGTGATGTTTTTTCAGATATGGGTAGGAATGGGCGCGCCGATAGGCAAATCTAATAAGGAACTTAATAATGACTAATATTCGTGGTGTGGTGTTCGACGCCTACGGTACTCTATTTGATGTTTATTCGATCGGCCAAAAGGCTGAACAAATCTTTCCCGGCTTTGGCGGGGCGATATCGATATTGTGGCGTGATAAGCAGATTGAATACTCGCGGCTCGTGTCATTGTCTGATCCATCAGCAAAGGGCAGTCGCTTTTACGAGTCGTTTTGGTCCCTGACTCGCTATGCCTTGGAATACAGCCTGATTCGACTGGACTTGCAGCACACTCAGGCCCAAGTTGACGAGCTAATGGACAGTTACTCCAGGTTGGATGCCTATCCTGAAAGCGCAGGTGTTCTGCGTCAGGTTAAGGCCATTGGTTTGTCGACAGCAATCCTTTCCAATGGCTCACCTGAAATGCTGTCCTGCGCAGCGAAAACCTCAGGACTTCAGGCCAGTCTCGATCACATCATTTCAGTTGACAGTGTCAGACAATTTAAAACGAGTCCGGTTTGTTATGAGTTGGCGCCGAGCCTATTGCAGTTGCCCGTCTCATCACTGCTATTCGTTTCCTCTAACGCTTGGGATGTGTTAGGTGCCACCTGGTTTGGGTTTCGGACGTGCTGGGTAAACCGGCAACAGCTGCCGCCCGAGAGACTGGGTTCACCGCCGAGCCATACGGTAAAAGATCTCACTGGCGTCCTTGAAATTCTTCGTGCTTCAGTGGACTGAGGGTCGAGCGATCGATGAGTGAGTGATTGGAGAAAAGTGTAGGCAAGCCAGTGTTATCCGTCGATTCAAACGCCAACCAGCAGCAGCGAGCGCCAGAGTGAGAGGGTGTTGGCACCCACCACTAAAAGTGCAATACCCCGAGTTTGTATGCCATCAGCGTTAGACATTGAAGGTTACCGATCAGCAAGTGAGAGTTGATTTTGAGCCTGTCCAAAGCAAGTTTTTTGGTTTGTTCGAGCCACTTGTACGGTCATAAAAAAAACGCCGGGTGATTCGCTATAAAGAAATTACGAGAATATCGTTTTGGTTTGCATGGGGTTTTATTATGCTGATTAAACGGTTAGGTGTGCCGTTCCGGACTGCCATTGTGTAGCCGGCCTCGTGAAGATGGAATATGTCGAAAATTTATGTGATTCATGAGAACTCTGCCTGGGTGGAGCCATTGCAAGTAGCCTTTGGGGAGCTGGATCTGCCTTTCGAGGAGTGGTTTCTGGACGAAGGCAAGCTCGATCTGTCCGTGCCTCCGCCCGAGGGAGTTTTCTACAACCGGATGAGTGCCTCATCGCACACTCGCGATCACCGCTACGCGCCCGAATACACGGCAGCAGTGCTGTCCTGGCTCGAGGCTCACGGCCGTCGTGTTGTGAACAACAGTCGCGCCCTGCAGCTAGAAATTAGCAAGGTCGCACAGTATGTTGCCTTGCAGAATTACGGGGTCAAGACTCCCATCACCATTGCTGCAGTCGGCAAGCAACACATCATCGAAGCCGCCCGCCAGATGACGGGCTCATTCATCACCAAACATAATCGCGCAGGCAAAGGGCTGGGTGTTCAACTTTTCCACAATATCGATGCCCTGCAGGACTATGTGAACAGTGAGCAGTTCGAACCTTCCGTCGACGGCATCACGCTGATCCAGCAATACATTCGCGCACCACAGCCTAACATTACGCGCGTCGAATTCGTGGGCGGCAAGTTCCTTTATGCTGTGCGTGTTGATACTTCGCTCGGGTTTGAGCTTTGTCCAGCGGATGTTTGCCAGATCGGTGATGCTTTTTGTCCAGTGGGCGAAACGGCACCTGAAACGCCAGCCCCGCGCTTTCAGATCATCGAGGGTTTTAATCATCCTGTCATAGAACGTTATCAGCGCTTCATCGCCGAAAACGGAATAGAGATTGCCGGAATTGAGTTCATTGCTGACGAGACTGGGGAGATCTACACCTACGATGTCAACACCAACACCAATTACAACAGCGATGCTGAAGCCGAAGCTGGGCTGTACGGTATGCGTTCGATTGCCCGATACCTTGGGCAGCAGTTATCCGATCTGAATACTGGTCGGACAAGTGCTAACCGGTATGCAGCCATAACCTGACCGCAGGTCGTCTTTTGGGTTCTTACTTTTCTTTTAATTTTTTGCTCGAGCGATTGAACGTTTTGTCCTGTTTCAACAGCAGTGGCGCTAGCGACGGCACGTCTCATGGCGGCAATGCTTAGCTTCCTATGAGCTGAAACGGTTTTTTCTAATTTCATGAGTGCGACTGTATCGAATATTTTCGTCTACCAACGGTGTCAACAGGGTGCAACAGTGACAATTTTTAAAAGTAGATTGGATACCATCCGGTTGCTCTGCAACCAACCTCAGCATTGCTTGGGCCAGCGTTGGGGTCTAGTCGTCATTTAGAGTCAATTCTCGTTGCCCATCCGACCGTAAAGCACTAGGGTCATAACCGTCTGCGAGTTTGATGGGACGTACTGAGCATACGCCAGCGAGTCGCAGACGATCACAATATTTAAAAAGAGTCGACGCATCTTCTGTCAGAATCAACGGAATGGACTCGTGAGCGGCCTGACCTAGCAGTTTCACGTCATCTCGCACCACAACTCTGCTATCACCTTTATCACGCGACCCAAGCGCATTCCATAGCCTCGCTGACTCGGTTGAATGAGCGAGATTGAATGGGATGCAGTGGAAATTCCTCAGCGGTAGGTCAGTAATCGGCTGCTTGATAGAGAACTCCGCAGCAGCGATCACAGAGAAATACATCGGGATCTGCTCTTCGAGCATTAGCCGGTAAAACTTGGCGGCCGTGTCGTGGTGCGGGCGGTTCAGATCGATTAATGTGATTAGATAGCTGGTATCGAGCAGAACTGACACCGTCATGCTCGCCCTCCACGCAAGTCCTCTAACCATTGTGTTGCATTCGGGGTGTCTGCCCATGCCACTGTGCCGCGTTTAACCATTTCTTGAAACTCAGCCTCGTCATAGCTTGGTTGGTTTGTTTCAAATGCCAGTAATGTCGGATTGCGCAGGGCGCCCGTAAAAAGGTTCTCCTGAGCTGTGATGTGAAGCAGTGTGGGTCTGTACAGCAGGTTTTGCTTTTCTTGCTTGAGTAGTGTTTGGCTAGCCGCGACTTTCAAGACCGTACCGTCATCCAATTCTAAATGGACATTAGGTTTGGTTTTGCCACCCCAATCGAGCACCCTGCCATGGATGTACTTTTCGACAGTTACCCAGACCTCTTCATCTCTACGGAAATTTGTTTCTGAATCAATCGACACTCCGGTATTTGCAGCCCTCGGGACGGCAATCCGATACTTGCGATGTGGGTTCTGATGCGATGCTGCTTGCCAGCGTTCGATCACTGCAGCACGCTTGGGGTCAATTTGATTAAGACTGCCAGACGACTTCAGGCGGTCAAGATCGGCCCAGAGTGTGGCTGTTGCCAACAAACCAGAAGCCACTAGAGCTAGTGAGCCTTCCTCAATAGCGACGATTACTTCACTGGCATCGATGTCTCTAACTGAGCCACGCAGAAATTCGGTAACATCTTTTTGGAAGTCACCCAACAGACTCAAAGGCACGTGCTTAGGCCCGACCTCTCCATCGTTCAGACGGTCGCTGATTGCAAAGCGCAGCTCGTTCAATGTCTCCATGACTTGAATTGTAGGTTGAATATGTTTCGGTGTCAGCCATCCCAGTCTTCTGGTGTCCGACTGGCTCGCGTGAACGTAAGTTCGAGTTACAACAGCGCGCTCTGAATTCGGACGTGGCTAGTAAGGGAGGTGCTTGAGCTCGTCAATGACACGCTGAGGCTAATGTAGATCGAACTGCAGCGCGTTCAATTCATCAACAGAGTGTAATTACTGCTTGCTCCCATTTGACGGGAAACGCCAAAAATATTTTTTAAAATCAATAGATTACAAACCGTGGTGCCCGGGGCCGGAATCGAACCGGCACGCCTTGCGGCGGGGGATTTTGAGTCCCCTGCGTCTACCAATTTCACCACCCGGGCAACGCATTGAGCCTATAAGTATAGCCGAGCTTTTGAATTTCTGCCCGCGGCAAAAACCCGAATCCTTATTTGAACGTCCACTTGCCCCACATGAATAAAACATTACCATTGCCCTGGCCGCCAGGGATGTATGCGGCCTGTGCCGATAAGTTTTTGTAGCCGATCGAGGCAATGGGCAGCACGCCCGGGAATGGAATGCCCCCAAAGTAATCCTTGCGAGACATTAAGAATCCCGTCAAGCCCACGCCAGCCTTCACTTCGCTGCTACCGATATTCCATGTCGGAATCCAGCCATAACCCACCATAAAGGACGGGTCTCCATGGGAATCGCGAAAGCCCATCGCATACATCCCTTCCCAATTGCCGCTTTTGTTGTAGCGTCCTTTACCAAGTCCGAAGCCTGCAGGATATTCGACGTACTCGGCCCTCTGGGACGGCGTGTAGGCAAAGGGGAGGTGATAGCTCCAAAAAGGAACATAAGCCTCGATATCACCATCGCGCCAGGTGTCTTTGGCATGCGTCCAGGCGCTCGTGTACCAAGGCACGGAGGGTTCGCTGGTCGCTTGAGCGGACGAAATCGTTAAAGCACTTGCAAGGATCACTGCAGTGCGCAGAAGTGAAAAGTCGGACATGGAAGTGGGCAATAAGGTTGTGACCAGAGCATGCCCGGGCAAACCATCTAGTGCCAGAGCGCGACCTGAAGTAGCATCGACGCTACAACAAAAAACCTTCAATCAGGTTATAGGAGACTAATAATGAGAAATTATATCTTGCGCAACCTTCGTCGCAGCCTGTTGGGATTATCCGCAGTAGGTTTATTGGCGTTGGCGATTCAGCCTGTAGCGGCACAAAGTGCGGCAGATAAATATCCCGACAAGCCCATCAAGATTATCGTGCCCTATCCGCCTGGCGGATCCACGGACACCCTGGGTCGGGCGATTGCCCAGAAATTACAGGAAAAATGGGGGCAGCCTGTCCTGGTGGAAAACAAGCCTGGGGCTAGTACTTTGATTGGTTCGACACTCGTCGCGAAGTCTCCGCCCGATGGCTATACGCTCTTGGTGGGGGTGAGTAGCCACACGACGAACCCTGCGATGCAGGCTAGCATGCCCTTTGACACGTTAAAGGATTTCACCGCGGTAAGCTTGCTGGCACAAGCGCCTGTGCTTGCAGTCGCCAATCCCAATTACCCTGCGAGCAATATCAAAGAGTTGATTGCTCTGGGCAAGGCTAACAAGATCAAGCTTGATTATGGTTCAGCAGGCGCGGGTTCGATGACACATTTGACGGCTGAGTTGATCAAAAAACAGACAGGTCTCGATATGACTCACATCTTGTACAAGGGTGGAACGCCCGCCATGTTGGATGTGATGTCGGGTCATCTTGCGATGACGTTTGCAACCCTGGGTCAGGTGCAGCCTCAATTGAAAGCCGGCAAGCTCAAGGCCTTGGGCATTTCCTCTGACAAGCGTTACGCTTCGATGCCTGATATTCCAACTTTCAAAGAACAGGGTTTGGATGTCGTGACAACGGAATGGTTTGGTTTGTTGGCGCCTGCCGGAACGCCGCCTGCTGTCATCGCGAAACTCAATGCTGAGGTCAAGCAAATCATGGCAAATCCTGAACTGGGTGACCGACTCGCATCAATCGAACTGGTCAGTTCGACATCTGAGTTTTTGAATGACTTTATCAAAGCTGAACTGACACGCTGGAGTCCAGTCATTCAAGAGCTCAAAATTAAGATGAATTAATCCCGATGCTGGATATTGATGCGACATAAAAAAAGAGACGCGATGAGCGTCTCTTTCTGCGCCGATGAGATGATCAGCTAGTCGACCTTGGCGCCAGAGACCTTGACAATTTCGCGCCACTGTTCGATGTCCTTGGCGAGCCTTGCTTTGAACTGCGCGGGCGTATCAAAGTACAGCTCTACGCCCAAATCAGACAAGCGTTTTTGCACAGCGGGCTTTTGCATGATGCGCGACACGGTTGCGTAAAGCTTGTCAGTGATGTCCTGTGGTGTACCTGCGATGGAAAACAGACCAATCCAGAGATCACCCGAGAAGCCAGGGATTTTCTCGTTGATGGCGGGGACGTCAGGCAGTGCAGGTGAACGCTTGTCCGTACTCACGCCGATCGCGCGCAATTTACCCTGACGGATGTTGTTCAGCGCTGAGGGGAGACTGGCAAACGCGATGGGTACCTGACCGCCCAGCACATCAATCATGGCGGGGGCGACACCCTTGTAGGGGATGTGCTCCATTTTCAGGCCAGCTTTCTGGTCAAGCATGGCGCCCAGGAGGTGGTTGAGCGTACCGTTGCCAGCCGATGCGTATTGGTATTTGCCAGGATTGGCTTTGATCAGCGCGATGAACTCATCCAGTGTCTTGGCCGGAAAGCTTGGATGCACAACGAGTACGTTCGGCACAGCGCCCACCACGGTGATCGGACTGAAATCCTTGATGGGATCGAAGCCCACGTTTTTGTAGAGAGAGGGGTTGATCGCTTGTGCGCTGTTGACAGTCATCAACAGGGTATACCCATCAGGAGCCGCGGACTTGGTCTGTGCCGTACCGATGTTACCGCCCGCGCCAGGTCTGTTGGTGACGACCACGGACTGCTTGAGCTCTTCGGCCAGTTCGTTGGCGATCAGACGACCCACGATATCATTGGTGCCCCCAGGTGCCTGAGGGATCACCATCGTAATGGGTTGCGATGGATATTTGTCGGCATGTTGAGCCTGTGCAGAAAAGTGGGCGGCGCTCAGCAGCGTTGCACTCAGCAAGCTCAGTATGCCAGCGCGGCGCAGGCGTGATTGGACGGTCATGGACGATCTCCGAAAAGAGGGGGCTTTTGCTTTTTGTGCACCAATTCTAGACCAAGTCCGTGTTCTATACTCAATCTCCGGTTGCGACTGGCAGCTTATTGACGACGCCAGTGTTTCTCCTTGGATCGAACAGCATGTTTCAGCAGACACTCAACGAATTACTGAAGTCTTATTTCGGTGTGACCATTCCCGAATGGGCGACTCCGATGCTCTCGATGGTCAACGTCGTGATTATTCTGTGCTTGGCCTGGCTCTTTCGCAGTCTGGTGATGCGTTCAATCAGGATGCTGCAAAGCAGATTGAGTCATGCGAGTCATGATGACGAGGAGAAAAAGCGTGTCCAGACTCTGGGCCGCGTATTTAGATACATCACTTCTGTCACGATCACTGTGCTGGCTATCATGCTGGCACTTTCGGAGATGGGCGTGTCCATCGCTCCGCTTCTTGCCACGGCGGGTGTGGCCGGTATCGCCATTGGTTTCGGCGCGCAAAGCGTGGTCAAAGACTACTTCACCGGCATCGTGATGCTGCTGGAAAATCAGATCCGTCAGGGCGATATTGTCGAGGTGGCTGGCAAGGCCGGTTTCGTCGAGGAAGTCACCCTTCGGTATGTGCGTTTGCGCGATTATCAGGGTTCTGTTCATTTCGTTCCGAATGGTGTCATTACGACAGTGACCAATCTGAGTCGCAACTTTGCTTTTGCAGTGATTGATGTGGGTGTGTCCTATCGGACTGACATCGATCAGGTCTTCGACATCATGAGAGACGTCTCTGCCGCGCTGCGTCATGATCCGGATTTTGGCGACAAAATTCTGGATGACATCGAAATAGCAGGTGTCGAGCAATGGGCGGAGTCAGCCGTGATGATTAAAGCGCGTATTAAAGTGGTTGCTTTGTGGCATGGACCGATTCGCCGTGAGTTTTTGCGCCATCTGAAAATCGCCTTTGATACGAATAACATCGAGATCCCTTACCCCCAGCGTGTGGTCCATACAAAAGAGAACTGAAATCATGTTGAGTCTAGATGCGAAACTCGCGCAGCACGCAGCGAGTGTGCGTGCTGAACAGCTGTCGCCAGAGGCGATTGAGAACGCTAAAATTTTCCTGCTTGACTCAATCGGTGTGGGTATTGCCGGGGGAAGCACACCTGAAATCACCCCATTGCTCGCCGCGGTCAGTCAATGGGGCACAGGTCACGAAATCACGCTGTGGGGTCGAAAAACTCGACTCTCCGCCACCCAGGCGGTGCTGGTCAATGCCTATCAAGTCCACTGCCAGGAGTTTGATTGCCTGCACGAGGGCGCGGTCCTTCACGCCATGGCAACTTTGTTGCCAGTGTTGCTCGCCGAGGCGCAGCTGCGCGGACCTGTTTCTGGTTGTGCCTTGTTGGCAGCCATTGCCGCGGGTGTTGATGTGTCTTGCACGATCGGTATGGCGTCCAAGCTTGGTTTACGATTTTTTCGTCCAGCGGCCTCTGGTGGTTTTGGGGCCGTGGCGGGTTTGGCGAATCTGCGGGGTTTTGACGCAGAAACGACTCTGGCAGCGTTCGGTCACCAACTCGCTCAAGTCAGTGGCACGATGCAGGCCCACACCGAAGGCAGTGTGGTCTTGCCCTTGCAGATTGGTGTCAATGCACGCGCAGCATTTCAGTCCTGCGACTTGGCGCAAGCTGGATTTCCCAGCTTGCAGACCCCCTTAACCGGGCGGTTTGGCTATTTGCCGATGTTCGAGACCGAGTGGGATCTCGAGTCCGCAATGCAGGGGCTTGGCGAGCGTTGGCGTTTGACTGAACTCAGTCATAAGCCATATCCCAGCGGTCGCGCCACGCACGGCGGGATTGAGGGCTTGAGCATTTTGCGTCAACGGTCGGGTTTTGTCGCAACGGATGTGGCCGAAATCATTGTGCGAGGGCCGTCTTTGCTGAATCATCTGGTGAACCGCCCCGGCCTCGAAACCCCCACACCTAATTACGCGCGCCTATGCATGCCTTTTGTTCTGGCCAAGGTGTTGCAACATGGCGAACTGGATCCTATGCACTTTCGCGGGCAAGCACTGAGCGATCCCGCCACGTACGCACTCTCGCTCAAGGTTCGGATGGAAAAGGATGACAATCCTAATCCAAACGCGTTGGTTCCTCAGCAGGTAACGGTCAAGCTCACCGATGGAACGGTCTTGCAACATTCTATCGACGCGATGCTGGCAAGTCCGAGGCGCCCCTTGAGCCGAGAGGCGCAGCTGCGCAAGTTCAATCGCTGCTGGGCGCTCTCTGCCGAGCCGATGGGATCGCCTGAGCCGCTGATTGATCTGATCGACGACCTTGAAAACTGTTCGGATGTCGGACAACTGATTACACGGTTGGCAGCTACGAACTGATTTCGCCGGCAAAATCACCGGACAAGGGATTCCCGGACTCTTGAAATCGGCGTTTTACCCCCCAAATGTCTTCCATCAGCTTGACTGAGGCGTCCCATCGCCCTTAAGTCAAGCCATTGTCAAGCCATTCTGTGGATAACTTACGGTGAGCACTATGAATCAGACTACTGCGTCGCCAGACGCTTCTCAAACACTGGGATTTCAGGCAGAGGTCAAGCAACTGCTGCATCTGATGATCCATTCGCTTTACAGCAACAAGGAAATCTTCTTGCGCGAGCTGGTCTCCAACGCCTCCGACGCGTGCGACAAGTTACGTTTTGAAGCAATCGACCATCCCGAGCTGTTTGAGGGGGATGGTGAGCTGCATGTCCGTGTGGATTACGACAAAACGGCACGCACGATCACGATTTCCGATAATGGTGTCGGACTCTCCAAAGAAGAAGCGATCGCCAACCTCGGGACAATTGCCCGTTCTGGCACCCGTGAGTTCTTCTCAAAACTGACTGGCGACAAACAAAAGGATGCGCAGCTGATCGGCCAGTTTGGCGTCGGCTTCTATTCCTCCTTTATCGTTGCAGACAAGGTCACGGTTCGCAGCCGTCGCGCGGGTCTGCCTTCCGATCAGGCTGTGGTCTGGGAGTCCGATGGCCAGGGCGAGTTTTCAATTGGAACGACTGAAAAAGCGGGCCGTGGCACGGATGTCGTCTTGCATCTTCGCGCCGACGAAGACGAGTTCCTCAGTGGCTGGAAATTACGCGAAGTCTTGCGTCGCTACTCGGACCATATTTCCTTGCCTGTTCAGATGCGCAAAGAAGAGTGGGATCAGGAAAAGTCTGAGCAAGTGAAAAAAGATGAGTGGGAGTCTGTGAATCAGGCGAACGCCCTCTGGACTCGTAGCAAGTCCGACGTGACCGATGAGCAGTACCGCGAGTTTTACAAGCACGTTTCACACGACTACGATGATCCGCTGGCCTGGACCCACAACCGCGTGGAAGGACGCAGCGAATACACGCAGCTCCTATATATCCCTAAGCATGCGCCTTTTGATATGTGGGATCGCGATGCGCGTCGTGGCGTCAAGCTTTATGTCAAGCGCGTATTCATCATGGACGATGCGGAGCAGATGCTGCCGTCCTATTTACGTTTTGTGCGCGGCGTGATTGACTCTGCTGATTTGCCGCTGAATGTTTCGCGTGAATTGTTGCAGGAAAGTCGTGACGTCAAGGCGATCCGTGAAGGTTCAACAAAACGCATCTTGAGTCTGCTCGAGGATCTAGCCGAAAACAAAAAAGAGGATTACGCGACTTTCTGGGCGGAGTTTGGTCAGGTCCTTAAAGAGGGCACTGGCGAGGATGCGGCCAACCTCGAACGTATCGCCAAGCTGTTGCGTTTTGCGTCGACCAAAGAAGACTCCGACGCGCAGACCGTGACCCTCGAGGATTACGTTGCCCGTATGAAAGAAGGGCAGGACAAAATTTATTATGTGACAGCCGACAGTTACACCGCGGGTCGCAACAGCCCCCACCTTGAAATCTTCCGTAAAAAAGGTATCGAAGTACTGGTGATGTGGGATCGCGTCGACGAGTGGATGTTGTCTCACCTGCGTGAGTTTGATGGCAAAAAGCTCGTCTCCGTTGCAAAGGGCGGGCTGGATCTGGAGGCCTTGGCCGACGAAGAGGAAAAGAAGCACCAGATCGAAGTGGCGGAGCAGTTCAAGCCGCTGGTTGAGCGTTTGCAAGAGTCACTCAAAGATCGTGTCAAAGAAGTGCGTGTGACCTTGCGTCTCGTGGATTCGCCCTCATGCGTGGTGGTCGGACAAAATGACTTGAGTCCACATTTGCAGCGCATGCTCAAAGCTGCCGGACAACAGGCGCCGAATATTCTGCCTGTGCTGGAAATCAATCCAGAGCACGCTTTGGTCAAACGTGTGCAGTCTGCTTCGGACGAGTTTTTCAACGACTGGGCGAGTTTGCTGTTCGAGCAAGCCTTACTCGCGGACGGTTCTACCCTGCCTGATCCGACCGCTTTTGTGAAGCGTGTCAACCAGCTCTTGCTGGGTTAAGCCGTCGACGTTGCGTGTGCGTCTGAGTCTGGTCGCGGTGCGGGAAGCGCCGCGACGGACCAGCCGGCAAGTGCGGCATAGCGCGCCCAGTCAAAAGCGGGGCCCGGGTCTGTTTTGCGCCCGGGAGCGATGTCGCAGTGCCCTCTTACTGCGGTGAGTGGGTAGCGTGCGCGCAAACAGCGCGTGAGATCCGTGAGCGCCTGATATTGTTGTGCCGTATAGGCAAGCGTGTCAGTGCCCTCGAGCTCAATCCCCAACGAAAAGTCATTGCACTGTTCGCGTCCTTCATGGAGCGACACGCCTGCGTGCCAGGCTCGCGCATTGCCGGCAACAAATTGCGTGATATGACCCGTGCGATCAATAAAAAAATGCGCCGATACAGTCAGGCCCTTCAGATTTTCTTCAAACCAGGGATCCGCACTTAGTTCAAGTTGATTGAGAAAAAGATCTGCCACAAAGGGTGTCCCGAATTGGCCCGGTGGCAAACTAATGTTGTGAATCACAAGCAGTGATATGTCGATGTTTTTAGGTCGCTCGTTAAAATTCGGGGACGGACGCAGGGAGATATTGTCAGCCGGTTCGAGCCAGCCCTGAGTGTCAAGCTTCATGACGAACCTTTAGCGTGACTGGCGCGGTCCAAGTTGGGCATGGGCTTCACCGCACCAAGTCTCTCCTTGGCTGAGCAAAGCTTCCGAGCGAGGCAGATATACATTGCAGTGGGCACAACGTACCATGGCCTCAGAACCTGGCAGAGGGTTCTTTTGAAACGCTTGTGCATCCTGTTCGCCGCGGAATCGTTTCTTTGCCGCTTGATGCGACAGGTAGCGGCTGACCAGCAGCACGCCAAAGAAAACAGCAATCCAGAAAAGCGTTTTTCCCATCTCAAGACCTTTGAAGGATGACTTCCATGACGAAGCGTGAGCCTGTGTAAGCCAGCACCACAAAGGCAAAACCCACCAAGGTGTAGCGCAGTGCGGTTCGTCCACGCCAGCCGCGTAGATGTCGGCCAACAATCAATATGCCAAAGGTGAGCCAGGACAACAGAGTAAAAATAGATTTGTGATCAAGCGGCAACCATTTGCCGCTCAAAGACAGGGAAATCAAGGCGCCTGAGACCAGCGTCAGGGTCAGTGCGGCAAAGGCGAACCAGATCAGACGAAAAAGGACTTGCTCTTGCGCAAGCAGGGGAGGCTGGGCATCCAGCAGTCGCCCGACCGCGCGTCTAAACGCCCCGGAGTGAGCGCCTTCTTCGCGCGGAAAGTGCAATCTGCGATCCAGGCCCGACATCAGCATGGCCTGGAGCGCGGCAATCGTGACCAACGCATAGGCGGATAAAGCGATCAGTAAATGAATGCGCAAGCCTGTGTCGTTCGCATGGGCAATTAATTGGGACTGTGGAAACAAGGCCGCCAAGAGGCAGACCGTCGTACCGACTGGTAAAAGTAAAAGTTGAAGACCATCAATTCGGATGACCAGACTTTCGAGCCAGAATACCAGCATTCCGATCCACACCGCCGCTGAAAGCGCGGCTGACCAACCTAATCGGAGGTTTCCGTCGAGCAAGACGGTTTCCCTGAGGGCAATACCGTGCAAAATGATGGCTAAAAGTAGTCCGAGCCGTGCAACATTCCCCGCCTTGACGATCGGTGGATCCGATGACAGGGAGCGACAAAGCCCAAGACCGAGGCCGGCATAAGCCAACGCAGCGAGTGAGTGAAATACAATACTGTCAGACATATGTCTAGTGTAAAGCGAAACCGTCACCATGCTTGAAAATCTCACCCAACGTCTTTCCCGTGTCGTCAAGACCATGCGGGGCGAAGCTCGACTGACTGAAACCAATACGCAGGACATGCTGCGCGAAGTGCGTCTTGCCCTACTGGAGGCGGACGTCTCTCTGCCTGTCGTTCGCGATTTCGTCGCGCGCGTCAAGGAAAAAGCTCTTGGCGAAGAGGTGGTTGGCAGCCTTTCCCCTGGTCAGGCGCTCGTGGGCGTGGTGCATCGGGAGTTGACGGCCCTGATGGGTGGTGACTTGGGGGCGGAGGCCAGCGAGTTGTCGCTCGCGATGCAGCCACCCGCGATTATTTTGATGGCTGGTTTGCAGGGGGCGGGTAAAACCACCACGACGGGCAAGCTCGCGCGCTGGTTGTCTGAGGGCAATCATGTTCAAAACGGGCGAAAGACAGGCAAAAAGAAGGTCGCTGTCGTCAGTGCCGACGTGTATCGTCCGGCCGCAATCGAGCAGCTTAAGACCGTCGCCGAGCAAGTGGGTGTCGAGTGGATTCCTTCCGATGTGACGCAAAAGCCCGAAGACATCGCACGCAATGCGGTGGACTATGCGCGCCGTCACCATTTTGATGTGCTGATCGTCGATACGGCTGGACGCCTGGGGATCGACGAAGCCATGATGCGCGAAATTCGCGCGTTACATGATTTTCTCAAGCCCATCGAGACGTTGTTCGTCGTCGATGCCATGCAGGGTCAGGACGCGGTCAATACCGCGCGGGCGTTTGGCGAGGCCTTGCCTTTGACAGGTGTGGTGTTAACCAAGCTCGACGGTGACGCCCGCGGCGGCGCCGCATTGTCCGTACGTCATGTCACGGGTAAGCCCCTCAAGTTTGTCGGTGTCTCCGAAAAACTAGATGGTCTTGAGCCTTTCCACCCAGAGCGGATGGCCCAGCGTGTTTTGGGCATGGGCGATATTGTCTCGCTGGTTGAACAAGCTCAGAAAAACATCGATGTCGCCGAGGCGCAAAAACTTGCCGCCAAGATGAAGTCCGGCGATAAGTTCGATCTCAACGACTTTCGCGACCAGCTCGCGCAGGTCAAAAAGATGGGTGATATGGGCGCTTTGCTTGAAAAGCTTCCTGCCCAATTTTCGCAAGCTGCCGGCCAGCTACAGGGCGGTCAGGCAGAAAAACAATTGCGACGCACTGAAGGTATTTTGAACTCGATGACTCCGCTTGAGCGCGCCAAACCCGAGTTGCTCAAAGCTTCGCGCAAGCGCCGTATCGCGGCGGGTGCCGGCGTGCCTGTTCAGGAAGTCAATCGCATGCTCAACCAGTTCGAGCAGATGCAGGGCATGATGAAGCAAATGAAAAAAGGCGGCATGGCCAAGATGATGCGTGCCATGGGCGGCATGAAAAATCTTGGCAAATTAGGTGGTTTCGGACGTTAGTGCCTGATCGCGGCAATTGTGTTTAGGCCGTTTTTTTGAAAATCAGGTCCCATACACCGTGACCGAGTCGCAAGCCCCTATTTTCAAACTTTGTGAGCGGACGGTAATCCGGCCGCGGAGAGAAACCCTCGCAAGTGTTTGAAAGTGTTTTTTCACCCGAAAGCACTTCGAGCATCTGGTGCGCATAGTGCTCCCAGTCAGTGGCGCAGTGAATGTAGGCGCCTGGCGCCATTCTGCTGGCCAGTAACTCGATCAATGGTGGCTGAATCAAGCGACGTTTGTGATGACGTTTTTTGGGCCATGGATCCGGAAAATAGATGTGAACACCCGCGAGCGTGTTGGGGGCGATCATGTCACGCAACACCTCGACCGCATCGTGCTGAATCAGGCGAACGTTCGTGAGTCCCGAGGCTTCGATGCGTTTGAGCATGGCACCCACACCCGCGTTGAATACTTCAACACCCAGAAAATGATCCTGCGGTCTGGCAAGTGCAATTTGTTCAGTTGTCTCGCCCATCCCAAATCCAATTTCCAGAATCGTTGGAGCAGGTCCGCCAAACGCCTCGGTCAAATCCAGCAGGTTGGGCCGGTATGGGATCGACCATTTGCTCAAGAAGGCGTCGAGCGCTTCTTGCTGACCCTTGGTCATGTGGCTGCGTCTGTTGACGAAACTACGAATGTGCGAAGGATGCATCATCAACCTCCTCCAACGGCCACGACAATTTCCAGACGATCACCCGCTTCGAGCTGAACGTTTGGATAAGTGCTTTTGGGTACGATTTCGCCATTGCGCTCGACCGCGATACGCTTGCCCGTGTAACCGAGCTGGTCAATGAGCGCCGAGACGGACAGGGCGCCCGGCAGGGTTTTAGGTTGGCCATTGAGAACGATATTCATGCCGATATTGTAGTAGGTATAATTTCCTTGCGTTGTGCATGCGCGGGTGTAGTTCAATGGTAGAACGGCGGCTTCCCAAGCCTCAAGCGTGGGTTCGATTCCCATCACCCGCTCCAGCGCCCAGTTCGTTGAGTTTTGCACCCCCAGTTCCGCCATCCCTCTATCAGACAATGACCCAAATTATCAATATTGCCGCCTACAAGTTCGTGTCCCTCGACAATCTCGAAGAGCGCCGACTTGAACTGCTTGAGCGCACACAGACTTACGCGCTCAAAGGCACGATATTGCTGACGCCTGAGGGGATCAATATGTTTTTGGCGGGCACACAGGAAAACATCGATCATTTCCTCACGTGGTTGCGTCAAGATCCCGCCTTTGCGAACCTTGAGGCCAAGTACAGCGTCTCCCCCGATGTACCTTTCAAAAAAATGCTTGTCAAAATCAAGCGTGAAATCATTCGCATGAATCATCCGACGATTCGTCCCGAAGCGGGGCGCGCGCCTGCCGTCGATGCGCAGACCGCCGCGCGCTGGATTACAGAGGGTTGCGATGATGAGGGGCGCCCCGTTGTTTTACTGGATACACGCAATGATTTTGAGGTCGAGGCTGGCACCTTTGATGGTGCGATTAATTGGCACCTAACCAAGTTCACCGAGTTTCCCCAGGCAGTTCTTGAGCATAAAGACGAATTGGCTGGGAAAACGGTCATCAGCTTCTGCACGGGTGGAATTCGCTGTGAAAAAGCGGCGATTTACATGCGCGAGGTGGGCATTGACAATGTCTACCAGCTCGAGGGCGGCATTCTCAAGTACTTCGAGGAAACAGGTGGTATCGGCTACAGCGGAAACTGTTTCGTGTTTGATGAGCGCCGGACACTTGATCCAGCGCTCAAACCCCAGCCGCTGGCCTAGCGGATCCGCATACCGGGTTGCGCGCCTGAGTCGGGATCCAAAACATAAATACCGGGCTGCGCTTTCTGGTCGAAATGGCTTGCCGAAAGCACCATTCCCTCTGAAACGCCAAATTTCATCTTCCTAGGCGCTAGGTTGGCGACTACAACCGTCAGGCGGCCCTTGAGCTGTTCGGGCTCGTATGCCGACTGAATGCCAGAAAAAATATTGCGATGACGACCCTCGCCCAAATCCAGGGTGAGTTGCAGCAATTTGGTAGAGCCTTCGACGCGCGCGCAATCCACGATACGTGCGACGCGCATGTCGACTTTCATGAAGTCATCGATCGTAATGGTGGACGCGATCGGCTCGCCGCCCGGGATGAGTTCGCCGGCGGCATCGGCCGTTTCCGAGCTTGAGGCAGCGCCTGCGACGGCATGAGAGGATGCCGGTGCGCTTGCTTTGGCAGCTTTTGGTTTGTCCTTGCCTGAAGGCTCTGCGGGCAGGTCAAACAAGGCATCCAGCATAGCCGGTTCGACACGCTGCATCAGATGTTTGAATGGGCTGATATGGGTGGGTAACTCTGCGGCATCTGCCCATACGAACGTGCGCGACAAACCGAACAGCTCTTGCGCCACACGCTGCGCCAGCACGGGCAAAATCGCTGTGAGCATGACTGTCAGCGCCTTAAAGCCTGCGAGTGCTGTTGAACAGATGTGCTGGAGTGCGGCGCGTTTTGCGGGATCGGCATCAGTCAGACCTTTGGCGATCAGCCAGGGCTGGGCGGCGTCAAACGCTTGGTTGATCTGATCCGCATGGGCCATGATTTCACGAATTGCACGACCGTATTCGCGCGACTCGAGATCATTGCGGATGGTTTCGGCGGCTTGCAACCAATGGGCGGATAATTGACCGGTATCCCCAGGGTAAGCCAGCTGACCCTCAAAGTACTTGCTGATGAAATTGGCGGCGCGGCTGGCGATGTTGATGTATTTACCCACCAGATCGCTGTTGACGCGCGCGACAAAATCATCGGGATTAAAGTCAATATCTTCGACACGTGCGTTGAGCTTGGCTGCGATGTAATAGCGCATCCACTCGGCATTCATGCCCAATTGCAAGTAGCGCAGGGGTGAAATGCCTGTGCCCCGGCTCTTGGACATTTTTTCGCCGCTGACTGTGATGAAGCCATGGACATTGAGTTGATCAGGTGTTTTGCGTCCCGCAAACTTCAGCATGGCGGGCCAGAACAGCGCATGAAAATACACGATGTCTTTGCCGATAAAGTGGACTTGCTCAGTCGCGTTGCCCGGTGTGAGCAGGGCGTCGAAATCAATGCCAAGCTTGGAACAGTATGCTTTGAGCGAAGCGAGGTAGCCCACCGGCGCATCGAGCCATACGTAGAAATATTTGCCGGGGGCGTCCGGAATTTCGATACCGAAATAAGGGGCGTCGCGTGATATGTCCCAGTCGCCCAGATTCACTTGATCGTCACCCTCGCCATGCCCGAGCCATTCGCGGGTTTTGGCGAGCACTTCGGACTGCAGGCGTTTGTGCCCTTGGGCATTGGTGCCTGTTGTCCAGTCTTGCAGGAATTGCACACAGCGTGGATCAGACAGTTTGAAAAAGAAGTGCTCCGAGGTTTTGAGGATCGGACGCGCTTGTGTCAGGGTGGAATAAGGATCAATTAAATCAGTGGGGGCGTAGACGGCGCCGCAGGCTTCACAGGAGTCGCCATACTGGTCCTTGGCGTGGCATTTTGGGCATTCGCCTTTGATGTAACGGTCTGGCAAAAACATGCCTTTGACCGGATCAAAAAATTGTTCGATTTCGCGGGTTTCGATGAGTCCGGCTTCGCGCAGCTTGCGATAAATGCCTTGGGATAATTCAACGTTTTCAGGCGAGTCGGTAGAGTGCCAGTGATCGAACTCGATATGAAAGCCTTGAAGATACTGTGGGCGTTCGGCTGCGATGCGCGCGACGAGCTGCTGGGGTGTGATGCCCTCGGCCTCGGCTTTGAGCATGATGGGCGCGCCGTGGGTATCGTCGGCACCGACGAAATGTACGGTATGTCCCGCCATACGCATTGAGCGCACCCAGATATCCGCCTGGATGTATTCCATGATGTGCCCGATATGGAACGAGCCATTGGCATAGGGCAGTGCTGTTGTGACGAAAATTGTGCGGGACATGAGATGAATCAAGAGGCTGAGGTGGACATTAAGATCGAGTGGATCATTTTAAAGCAGTGCGCAGAAATCGATTGAGAGTCTGCAAGCTTGCGCGGCTTAACGAATATCTCGTGACTCGACGTCCGTGACGTCTTTCGAGCTTAAAGAACCCTGAGTTGGCATGGACTTGCGACCTGACCGTCGTGCCATCCAGTATTCTTTGGCTTCGAACGGTTTGCCACGTAGTCGGGAGATGACGAGCAGGAACGCGATCGCGATGATGGTGGAAAATGTCAGAATGAGCGCCATCACCAGTCCGATGAAGCCCACCACGATGACCACGGCAAAGCGGATAATGCGGCGAAGGAATTCAATCATAATGGCACCGTGGTTCGAAAAAAACAAAGATAGCAAAGGAATTTCAATGAGTGTAGCGCTAGTAGACGTCCGGACAGTACTTGAGCAGGTGCTCGATCCCGTGACAGGTGTGTCACTGAGTCGCGCCGTCAAGGACTCGCAGATCCAGATTGCCGACGGTCGCGTGAGCATTCAGGTGATTCTGGGTTATCCGGCTGCGAGCCGGCTCGAGTCTCTGCGTGGGTCGTTGATCCGTGCACTCAACGCTGCAGGCATGGCGCAGGTTGAAGTTGCAATTTCGACGAAGGTTGTCGCCCATGCGGTCCAGCCTGGTGTCGCGCTTGTTCCGGGCGTGCGCAATATTATCGCCGTCGCCTCCGGCAAGGGCGGGGTCGGTAAAAGTACAACCGCTGTCAATCTTGCCTTGGCGCTTCAAGCCGAGGGTGCGCGCGTCGGTCTGCTGGACGCGGATATTTATGGGCCAAGTGTCCCAACCTTGCTGGGGGTCTCTCAACGCCCTGACAGCACGGATGGCAAGACGATGAGTCCGGTGGTCGGTCATGGCATTCAGGCCAACTCGATCGGTTTCATGATCAGCGAGGACAATCCCGCGATCTGGCGTGGTCCGATGGTGACTCAGGCCCTAGAGCAGTTGCTGAGATCCACGAACTGGGACAACTTGGACTACCTGATCATTGATATGCCGCCCGGTACGGGAGATATCGCGCTGACCTTGTCTCAAAAGGTGCCCGTAGTGGGTGCCGTGATCGTGACAACGCCTCAAGATCTCGCGCTGCTGGACGCCCGCAAGGGTTTACGTATGTTTGAAAAGGTCAATGTGCCAGTCCTGGGCGTGATTGAAAACATGGCGATCCACATTTGTAGCCAGTGCGGCCACGCTGAACACATCTTCGGCGAAGGGGGCGGTCAGCGCATGGCGGCGCAATACAACGTCTCCTGGCTTGGCGCGCTCCCGCTTTCGATGGCGATTCGAGTCGGGGCAGACGCCGGTCAGCCAACGGTCCTGTCTGCGCCTGAGAGCGAAGCCGCCAAGCTTTATTCCGAAATCGCCTCGAGGATCGCCGCGAAAGTTGCCGAGCTGCCTAAAGATTTGAGCGACAAGTTCGGTGTGATTTCGGTCAAACGTACCTGAAATCCAGTATCTGCCTCTCTGACTGCGCCCAAGGGTGCGGACAGGGGGTAAAATCCGCCCTCTCGACTTTTAATTTAGAGGCGCTTGGGCAATGAGCATCAAAAGCGACAACTGGATCCGCCGCATGGCACAAAC
Organism: Zwartia panacis; assembly: GCF_030410395.1. Lineage (GTDB taxonomy): Bacteria > Pseudomonadota > Gammaproteobacteria > Burkholderiales > Burkholderiaceae_B > Zwartia > Zwartia panacis. The sequence goes on along the minus strand of NZ_JAUHHF010000008.1, from coordinate 73,752 downwards.
CGACGGGATGATCGAACCCTTCGAGCCCGGTCAGGTGCGTTCAAACGAATCAGGACGGATTGTGAGCTATGGCACCAGCAGCTACGGCTACGATGTGCGCTGCGCCAACGAATTCAAAATCTTTACGAATATCAATTCGACGATTGTCGATCCCAAAAATTTCGATGAAAAATCCTTCGTCGACTTCAAGGGCGATATCTGCATCATTCCACCTAACTCCTTCGCACTCGCGCGCACGGTTGAGTATTTCCGGATTCCCCGCAGCGTCTTGACTGTCTGTCTGGGTAAAAGCACCTATGCGCGTTGCGGCATTATTGTTAATGTGACGCCGCTCGAGCCCGAGTGGGAGGGTCATGTGACGCTCGAGTTTTCAAACACGACTCCGCTCCCCGCAAAAATCTACGCCGGAGAGGGATGCGCTCAAATGCTGTTTTTCGAAAGTGACGAAATCTGCTCAACCTCTTACAAGGATCGGGGTGGTAAGTACCAGGGGCAGCGTGGTGTCACCTTGCCGCGTACTTGACATCTCTCTGTCGCACGGTTGAGTTAACTTTTTTAATATTTGCAATGTGCCGGGCAATGCGCCCGGTTTCATCCATTTATCTATTCTTTGCGGAGTCCTCCGGATGAAATTTCGCTTTCCCATCTTTATCATCGACGAGGATTACCGCTCGGAAAACGCCTCGGGTCTCGGTGTTCGCGCGCTGGCGACTGCGATCGAGGCGGAAGGCATGGAGGTCATTGGTGTCACCAGTTACGGTGATCTGAGCTCTTTTGCCCAGCAGCAAAGCCGCGCCAGCGCCTTTATCCTGTCTATTGACGACGAGGAGTTCGACGTCGATTCCCCCGAAGACGTCGCCGGTGCGATTAAAAACTTGCGCGTCTTCATCGGTGAGCTGCGCTTTCGCAATGCGGATATTCCGATTTATCTCTACGGTGAAACACGCACGGCAGAACATATCCCGAACGATATTCTGCGCGAGTTGCATGGTTTCATCCATATGTTCGAAGACACCCCCGAGTTCGTGGCGCGTCACATCATCCGCGAAGCCCGCAGCTATGTCGACAGCCTCGCACCGCCGTTTTTCCGCGAGTTGGTCAACTACGCTCAGGACGGCTCTTATTCCTGGCACTGTCCGGGTCATTCGGGAGGCGTCGCCTTTCTCAAGAGCCCGGTCGGACAAATGTTCCACCAGTTTTTTGGTGAAAACATGCTGCGGGCCGACGTTTGCAACGCGGTGGACGAGCTCGGTCAGCTTCTCGATCACACAGGTCCGATCGCCGAGTCTGAGTTAAACGCAGCGCGGATTTTCAATGCCGATCATTGTTATTTTGTGACCAATGGAACATCGACATCGAACAAGGTTGTCTGGCATGCCAACGTGGCCGCCGACGATATCGTGGTGGTGGACCGCAACTGTCACAAGTCGATCCTGCACGCGATCACGATGACGGGTGCGATCCCCGTGTTTTTGCGCCCGACACGCAATCACATGGGCATCATCGGACCGATTCCCCTCGAGGAATTCGAGCCTGAAAACATCCAGAAAAAAATCGATGCCAATCCCTTTGCCCGGAATGTCAAAAACAAGAGTCCGCGCATTCTGACTTTGACCCAGAGTACGTACGATGGTGTGATCTACAACGTCGAGACGATCAAAGCCAAGCTGGGCAATTTGGTGGATACGCTCCATTTCGATGAGGCTTGGCTGCCGCACGCTGCATTCCATAGTTTTTATCAAGATATGCATGCGATTGGTGCCGGGCGTCCGCGCAGCCCCAAATCCATGGTGTTCGCCACACACTCGACACACAAACTGCTGGCGGGCATTTCTCAGGCTTCTCAGATCATTGTTCAGGAGTCCGAGAGCCGCAAGCTCGATCGCAATATTTTCAACGAAGCCTATCTGATGCACATGTCGACCTCGCCTCAGTACGCGATCATTGCGTCCTGTGACGTGGCGGCTGCCATGATGGAGGCACCGGGCGGTACGGCGCTGGTTGAGGAAAGCATCCGCGAAGCCCTCGATTTCCGTCGGGCCATGCGCAAAGTCGATCTCGAGTATGGCGATGATGACTGGTGGTTCACTGTCTGGGGACCGGATTATCTCGCCGCGCATGGCGTGGGTGAGCAGTCGGACTGGATCCTCAAGGCCAATGACCACTGGCACGGCTTTGGCGATCTGGCCGAAGGCTTCAACATGCTTGATCCGATCAAGGCGACGATTGTCACGCCCGGTCTGGATATGTCGGGCAGTTTTGGCGAGACAGGCGTCCCCGCCGCGCTGGTTTCGAAGTATCTGACCGAACATGGCGTGGTGGTGGAAAAGACAGGTCTCTATTCCTTTTTCATCATGTTCACGATCGGTATTACCAAGGGACGCTGGAACACCTTGCTGACTGCTTTGCAACAGTTCAAGGACGATTACGATCGCAACCAGCCGATGTGGCGGATCTTGCCCGATTTCTGCAAAGGCAATCGCCGCTATGAGCGCATGGGCCTGCGTGACTTGTGTCAGGAAATTCACTCCGAATACCGTAAACACGACGTGGCGCGTCTGACAACCGAAATGTATCTCAGCGATATGGTGCCAGCGCTCAAGCCCTCTGACGCTTTTGCCAAGATGGCGCATCGCGAGGTCGAGCGTGTGTCGATTGATCAACTCGAAGGACGCGTGACGGGCGTGTTGTTGACGCCTTACCCTCCTGGAATTCCTTTGCTGATCCCCGGAGAGCGCTTTAACAAAACCATTGTTCAGTATCTCCAGTTTGCCCGTGAGTTCAACCAGAAATTCCCCGCATTCGAGACCTATATCCATGGTTTGGGCGAGGATGTGCTGCCCAATGGTGAAAAGCGCTATTACGTCGATTGCCTGATCGAAGAGCAATGCTGATCCATGCAGGCTCAGGTATGTGCCACGCTGGAGGGGCGCATGCAGCAGTTTGATGTCGCGGTGATCGGTGCGGGTGCTGCGGGCATGATGTGTGCTGCGGTCGCCGCTCAGCGCGGGCGAAGCGTGGTGCTGATCGACCACGCAAGCAAACTGGCTGAAAAAATCCGGATCTCTGGCGGTGGTCGCTGTAACTTCACCAATAAACAAGTCGGTCCCGAGAATTTTATTTCTGCCAACCCACACTTTTGCAAGTCGGCGTTGGCCGGTTATACGCCGCAGGATTTTCTTGATTTGATCCGGCGCCACAGCATCGCCTGGCATGAAAAGCATAAGGGACAACTGTTTTGCGATCAGAGTAGCGAAGACATCATCGAGATGTTGCGCGCCGAGTGCGATCAAGGCGGTGTCCACTGGCGAATGCCTTGTGAGGTCAAAGAAGTCTCGCGCGCTGAACATGCGGGGGCTTCACTTTTCACCGTGCATACCTCCGTAGGCAGCATTCACGCCACTCATTTAGTGGTCGCGACAGGCGGTCTGGCGATTCCTCAGCTTGGCGCGACGGATTTTGGCTTAAAACTTGCCCGGCAATTTGGCCTGAAGGTCATCGAGCCACGTCCAGCACTCGTGCCGCTGACTTTTGACCAGGAAACCTGGGCACCATTTGGGGCCTTGGCAGGTGTGGCCTTGCAGGCGACGGTGAGCACAGGTCCTGGTAAACGTGCTCAGCAGTTTTTCGAAGACGTCTTGTTTACCCATAGAGGCTTGTCCGGTCCCGGTATTTTGCAAATATCGAGTTATTGGCAGCCTGGCGAGACGATCGCCCTCGATTTGGCGCCAGGCCAGGATCTCTCGGCCCAACTCTTACAAGCTAAGGCGGGAGGCAAACAACAGCTCGGTACCTTCCTTTCTTCCCTCTGGCCCAAACGGTTGGCAGAACAGTGGCTGGGCGATCAGTCCACGTTGCGTCTGGCGGATGCCCCGGATCGCGTGCTCAAGGATCTGGCGCAGCGCATCCAGGCCTGGTCCCTCGTGCCAAGCGGGACTGCGGGTTACAAAAAGGCCGAGGTGATGCGTGGCGGAGTCGATACCAAGGGTCTGGATCAACGTAGTATGCAGGCCCGTAGCGTCCCGGGGTTGCACTTTATCGGTGAAACTGTCGATGTGACAGGCTGGCTTGGGGGCTATAACTTCCAGTGGGCCTGGGCATCCGGTGTTGCCTGCGGGCGAAGCCTCTGAATTCCTGAGTGTTCGGCCAGCGTTCTGGCAGAGACTTGGTGGGTGGGGGCATACTTGTGGTGGGCTTGTATTTCGCGTTATGCTCTCATTGCTGTGAATGCACGTTGCGGGAGAGCGCACGGGAGCTTTTGATCGAGCTCTGCTTGCCGCCGAAGGCGCAATTCGCCCAGAATCGCTCAGGCTCCCTATACCGCAACATGAATTGAAAGTTTTCCACAGAATACTTTCAGCACAACACTCTGGAGAGACCCGCGACCCATTCAATGAGGTCACCACGGGCGCCGAAGGTGCACACCCGCCCAATCCGCGGGGCAACTCTCAGGCAAAAGGACAGAGGGGCGGATCGCCAGTCGAATTGCATGTGGACTACGCATGCAATGATTGGCCCGCACCTTTCTACCGTCTCATCCCTCTGCCGGAGTTTGCTATGTCTGCTGAATTAAAGCGTACCCCCCTTGCCGACGTTCATGTTGCCGCGGGCGCGCGCATGGTCGATTTCGGCGGCTGGGATATGCCTGTGAATTACGGATCCCAGATCGAAGAGCACCATGCTGTGCGTCGTGATGCCGGTATGTTTGATGTCTCGCACATGCTGAATGTGGATGTCGCTGGCGCGGATGCGACCGTATTTTTACGTAAATTGATCGCGAATGATGTGGCTAAGCTCACCCAGCCCGGCAAAGCCCTGTATTCCTGTATGTTGAATCCACAGGGTGGTGTGATTGATGATCTAATCGTTTATTTTTTCACGCCTACGCAATGGCGCTTGGTCGTGAATGCCGGCACTGCCGACAAAGACATCGCATGGATGCAACGGGTAGCTGCTTCTGGCGGGCTTAAGGTCACCGTCACGCCTAGACGCGATCTTGCGATGATCGCCGTCCAGGGACCGAACGCAAGAGCCAAAGTCTGGACAACGCGTCCTGACTGGCGAGCAACAACTGAAAACCTTGGTGTGTTTGCCGGGGTTCAGTTTCCCGGTGACACGATGGTGGCTCGAACAGGCTACACCGGCGAAGACGGTTTTGAAATTGTTGTGCCAGCCACGGAAGTTGAAAAACTTTGGAAAGATCTGACTGCCCAGGGCGTAGCACCCTGCGGTTTGGGCGCACGCGACACGTTGCGCCTCGAAGCAGGTATGAATTTATATGGTCAGGACATGGATGAACTGATTCATCCAAATCAGGCAGGCCTGACCTGGACCGTTTCGCTCAAAGACCCGGAGCGCCGTTTTATCGGCCGCGATGCCATCGAGCAGTTTGCGGATCCCCGCGCATTCATCGGTCTCAAACTTCTGGATCGTGGTGTCATGCGCGCGCATATGGCTGTTCGCACTTCCAAAGGGATGGGCGAAGTCACAAGCGGCACGATGTCACCGACCATGGGTGTGTCAATTGGTTTTGCGCGCCTTCCGCAGGGCGTGGTCGCAGGCGATCGGGTCGAGATCGATATCCGCGGCAAATGGGTTCCCGCTGAAGTATGCAAACTGCCTTTTGTGCGTCACGGACAAGTAGTCACGCACGTTTAAAAACTCAACATTCATCCGCACTACATTTTTTGACAAATTTCTGGAGACTTTCATGAGCATCCCTAGCGATCGTAAATACGCAAAAACACACGAATGGATCAAAGCAGATGGCGATGTCATGATCGTCGGCATCACAGGTCCCGCCCAGGAACAGCTTGGTGATCTGGTGTTCGTCGGTGACGTCAAAGTCGGCTCCAAACTTGCTGCCGGCGCGACCGCTGGTGTTGTGGAGTCGGTTAAGGCTGCCTCGGATATCTACGCGCCTGTCGCGGGCGAGGTCGTCGGCTTCAACGAGGCCCTGAATGATGCGCCCGAGAGTATCAACGCCAATCCTTATGGCACCTGGATCTTCAAGATCAAGGCCAACAACCCCGCAGATGTTGATGGTTTGCTCGACGCAGCAGGCTATCAGGCTGTCGCTGACGCAAGCTAAGGCAAATATCATGTCCCAAGTTCTGGATACTTCGAACGAATTTATCCCTCGCCACATTGGTCCGAGCGAGGATGATCAGAAAAAAATGCTCGCGGCGATTGGCGCGGCGGATCTCGCTACGCTGATGCGTGAAGTGGTCCCCGCCAATATTCATATGTCGCGCGAGCTTGATCTCCCCGGCGCGCGCTCCGAGGCCGACGTGTTGGCTGAGATGCGCAAAATCGCAGCGGATAACCAAGTGTTTCGCAATTACATTGGTCAGGGCTACTATGGTACCCATACTCCCAATGTCGTATTGCGCAACATCCTCGAAAATCCAGCCTGGTATACCGCTTACACGCCTTATCAGCCCGAGATTTCGCAGGGACGTCTTGAAGCCATCCTGAATTACCAAACGATGGTCGCGGACTTGACCGGTCTTGATATCGCCAATGCTTCTCTGCTGGATGAGGGAACAGCCGCTGCCGAAGCGATGACGCTCGCGCGTCGCGCCTCACAGTCCCCAAGCAAGGTGTTTTTTGTTTCACAGCATTGCCACCCGCAAACGATCGAAGTGATTCGCACACGCGCGGATGGTCTGGATATTGATGTGGTGGTGGGAGACGAGTCCAAAGGCGTACCTGCATGCTTTGGTTTGCTGGTGCAATACCCGCACTCTCTTGGCGCTGTGGCAGATTATCGCGCGCTGACCGAGCAGGTACATGCGCAGGGCGGTGTGGTGGCTTGTGCGACTGATCTGTTGGCGCTTGCCTTGATTGAGCCTCCCGGACATTGGGGTGCTGACATCGCAATCGGTTCAGCACAACGTTTTGGCGTTCCATTTGGATTTGGTGGGCCGCATGCTGGTTTTATGGCTTGCAAGGATGCGTTCAAGCGCAACATGCCCGGCCGTCTTGTCGGAATTTCCAAAGATGCTCAGGGTAACCAGGCTTTGCGTCTGGCGCTTCAGACACGCGAGCAACATATCCGTCGCGAGAAAGCGACCTCAAATATTTGTACCGCGCAGGTTCTGCTGGCGGTCATGTCTAGCATGTACGCCTTGTGGCATGGTCCCAAAGGGATCAAGGCGATCGCGACTCGCGTGCATCAGTCGACGGTGGTACTCAAGCAAGCCTTGGCCGCGCTTGGCATCAAGGTGGTGAACGAGACTTTCTTTGACACCCTCCTGCTTGAGACCGGTGCCCAGACAGACGCTATTCTGAAAGCCGCACGCGCGGCGCGCATCAATCTGCGCAGCGTGAGCGCTACGCAGCTCGGTATATCCTTGGATGAAACTGTCACGATCGAAGACCTTGGCCAACTGCTCGGCGTGTTTGCCAGTGCGACGGCTCAGGCGGCACCCGCCTTGACTCAGGAGGTCAATGGTTTGCCAGGCATTCCATCCAGCGTCCAGCGCAAGCAAGCCATCCTCAGTCATCCCGTGTTTTCAAGTATCCAGTCCGAGACAGACATGCTGCGCTATCTGCGCAAGCTGGCCGACAAGGATCTGGCGCTTGATCGCACGATGATTCCGTTGGGCTCATGCACGATGAAACTCAACGCAACCGTTGAGATGATTCCAGTGACATGGCCAGAATTTGCAGCCATCCATCCTTTTGCTCCGGCTGAGCAGACACGCGGCTATCAGACCATGATCGAGCGTCTGTCCAAGGATCTGTGCGAAATCACGGGTTACGACGCCATCAGTTTGCAGCCCAACTCTGGCGCGCAAGGCGAGTACGCGGGCTTGCTCGCGATTCGCGCGTATCACCGCGCCAATGGCCAGCATCAGCGCGATATCTGTCTGATTCCATCGTCGGCACATGGTACGAACCCCGCCTCTGCCAACATGGTGGGGATGGAGGTGGTGGTGGTGGGTTCCGATGCGCACGGCAACGTGGATCTCGAGGATCTCAAGGCCAAAATCGCGAAAGTTGGCGATCGTCTCGCTGCTTTGATGGTGACGTATCCTTCAACGCATGGTGTGTTCGAAGAGTCAATCACGACGATTTGCGATCTGATTCATGAAGCGGGTGGTCAGGTGTATATGGACGGCGCCAACATGAATGCGATGGTCGGCGTGGCGCAGCCAGGAAAGTTTGGTTCGGATGTGTCACACCTGAACCTGCACAAGACATTCTGCATCCCGCATGGTGGTGGTGGGCCCGGTGTCGGGCCGGTAGGCGTGCGCGCGCATCTGGCGCCCTTCTTGCCCGGTGTCGTCAATGAGAAAGGTGTCATGGCAAATGGCATGCCTGTGGGGCCTGTTTCGGCTGCGCCTTTTGGTTCAGCCAGTATTTTGCCGATTCCATTCGTCTATATCTCGTTGATGGGCGCAGAAGGTTTGCGCCGAGCCACCGAGGTTGCGATTTTGAGCGCGAACTACGTGGCGCGTCGTCTGGCTGATTATTATCCTGTGTTGTACACAGGACGAAACGGTCGCGTGGCGCACGAGTGCATCCTGGATATCAATCCCATCAAGGAAGCTTCAGGCATCTCAGCCGAAGACATTGCCAAACGCCTGATGGACTACGGTTTCCATGCGCCGACGATGAGCTTTCCCGTTGCGGGCACGTTGATGGTTGAGCCGACCGAGTCAGAAGGCTTGGCTGAACTGGATCGTTTTGTCGATGCCATGATCGCGATTCGGCACGAAATCGCTCAGGTCGAAAGCGGCGAACGCGACAAGAGCGACAATGTTCTGAAAAACGCACCGCACACTGCCAAGATGTTGTTGGCAGAAGAGTGGCACCATGACTACCCCCGCCAGCAGGCGGCCTATCCGGTCGAGAGTTTGCGCGATAGCAAGTACTGGCCACCGGTCGGACGTGTGGACAATGCCTGGGGTGATCGCAATCTGGTTTGTTCTTGTTTGCCCGTGGAGGCTTACGCAGAACAGGAATAATAACCAAGAGACATCGGCTCGCGCATCCGGGTGTTCGCCCGGAGCACGAGCCGTTTTCATTTTTGAGCGGCTTCTTTGGCTGCTTCTTCTGCTGTTTGCGTGGCTTGTGATGCTTGTGCGGCCTGCGCAGCGGCGGCTGCCTCAGCCTCGGCTTTTTGGGCTGCTTTTTCTGCCGCTTTGAGTTCAGCTGAAAAATCCCTTACGAGTTTAAAGAAGGTGCCGACCATCCCTTCGATCGCATCCTGACCAATCCCGCCATAAGCACTGATGTCCATTTCCAAAACCGGCGCACCCGACTCCTTGATGAATACCCGCGCCCAACGGCTGCGAAGATTCCAGTCGTTGACGAACTTGAGCGGCGCGAATTGGTTGGCTGGGTAGGTGGCTCGCAATAAAACGTCTTCGCAAGTAGGATCTTTACGGCAACCACTGAAAATGATCTCAATGCTTTCTGCACCCGAATCACCCGGCGATACTTTGAGAACGAGATCACCTTCCGCATCTCTTGATTCTTGATAACTAAAATCCGCATCAGTCAAAATCGCGGCGAGCACTTCAGGATCCAGGTGTTGGAGTGAAGCGGCTTCGTCGGGGCCCACCTGACTAGCCGCCGAAGATTTGGCCGCCAGATAGGCGGGCGGTACAAATGAACTGAGCAGGTTCAAAATCGGCTCCGATGCCGTACGCTGACCATTGATACGCAGTTCGCCATTTTGCACGTTGAAATGCGTCACAAGTTTGCCGTTTTGGACGCGACCAAACTTGAGCTGGAGCGCCATGTCGGTCAGTCTTCTGGTCTCTCGATCGGCAAGTCCCTTAACCTTTGCAGGGTTTGCGCCTGGAGTTTGAAATTTCTGGAGCACCAGTTCGTTCACCATGGATTGCGAAATCGTCAGGGTGGCATCCAGCGTGTCAATCGGACTTTCGCGAAATCCAACTCCACCGCTGGCAAGTTCCGCAGGATTGAGCGCTGCACTGAGTGAAAGCTGACTTTTCCCTGCAGAGGTCTCCCAGATCAGGGGGTCAATTCGCACAGAAGGCCGTGTTTTAATCAAGTTTTGCAGCTGCAGCCAGAACTTTTTGATCTCAGTCGCACTGAGTGGCTCAGGCGCGAGAATGTTGCTGCCGATGCGAGCAATTGTGCGGTGATAAAACTCCAAAAACGGACCGAGGGCGCGGTCGTCGACCTTGTCGACGGTCAGGAAAAGCTTGAAGGCACCAAGCTTTTGCTGGGCGATGCCAAGCGATCCAATATCGAGACTGGTGCTGCCATTGACCTCTGAATCGTCAAGTTTGAGTTCGGTGCGCAACTTGAATTTCTCAAGCTCAATCGTCGGTGCATTCACGGAGGCCCAGGTGAGACTGCCGATCTCACGTCGGGTGATACCCAAGGGCAGATTCAGGTCACCAGAACGGCCACTCGCGCGCGTATCCACTCCCATCTTGACCGCCTTAAGATCAAGTGTCGTTTGACCATCTGTGACATTCAACGCTTCCAGACTGAATTCACCTTTTCTGCTGCGAAAGCGTGGACCGACTTCTGCTTTGAGCTGTGCGCCACCGAACTGAACTCGAAAAGCATCCTGACGAAAACTAAAGGGCGCGGCCGACCAGTTGAGTTTTGCCACGCCATGGGTACTCACGCGTGTGTGTCCCGTCACGAGCGGTCGTCGTTCATTGGCATTGAAAAGATCCTCCGTCCAAGGTGACGGTGCGTGGACGGTGTCGATCAAAGCGCCGACAGGTGAAAAGTCACCTGATAGGATATTTTTAAGAGGGAGAGGACCATGGGTAATCGTGTTGACAAACAGGAACTCGCGTTTTTGCGCAGACGCGGACTCCTGTTTCGCGGGCAAGGTCAGCACATAGGTGGCTTGGCTGGAAAATACGCCGCGCTGATACTCTTTCGCTGTCAGACGGATTTGATCCGACCATGTGCGCGCAAGGTGTAGATTGATTGAATCGACTGCTGCAAAAGACTGCGATTCGATACGCATCCCCGACCAGAGGCTGGCGCCGCTGTAGGCAGCAACCACTGCGCCCAGGACTGCGATCGTGACGGTCAGTTTTTTGATCATTTCTGTTTCATCCGTCAGCCATTCACACGGTAATAGTGCACGACATCAAACCTTAAACCGTTCTCTTCTGGGTAATGTGTCCTGGATGTTTCAGACCACTGTTTCGGATCGAGTGGTGCAAAGAAAGCATCCCCTTCAATATTTGCCAACACCTCTGTCGCAATGACCTGATGGGCAAAGGGGAGGGCTTCTTGATAGAGTTGTGCGCCGCCAATGACAAAAGCCTGCGCGAAGTCTTGTACTGAAGAGATTGCCTGAGTCAGACTTGTCACACATTCAGCACCTGTCGCGGTGTAATGGGGGTTTCTCGTGACGACGATGTTGCGTCTGCCCGGCAGGGGGCGACCGAGTGACTCCCATGTTTTACGCCCCATAATCACGGGATGGCCGAGTGTCGTGCGCTTGAAGTGCGCTAGGTCACTTGGCAGTTTCCAGGGAAGTGTATTGTCGCGCCCAATCACACGGTTCTGCGCGTAGGCGACGATCAAAGTGAGCTGCATGTGATTCGGGCCTTTTGAACTTAGGTTCACTGCGATGTTCAAACCGCCACCGGTGCTTTGATATGCGGATGGTGGCTATAGTTTTCGATGACAAAATCGTCGTAACGATAATCAAAAATAGTCTCGGGTTTGCGTTGAATCAGGAGTCGAGGGTAGGGGTAGGGCTCTCGAGAAAGCTGGAGTTCGACTTGCTCAAAATGATTACTGTAGATGTGACAATCCCCGCCCGTCCAGACAAAGTCACCGACTTCGAGGTCGCATTGTTGCGCGACCATATGTGTCAGCAAAGCATAGCTCGCGATATTGAACGGGACGCCGAGAAAAATATCCGCGCTGCGCTGATAGAGCTGACAGGAGAGTTTTCCGTCTGCGACATAAAACTGAAAGAAAGCATGGCATGGCGGCAGCGCCATATTTTTGATTTCGCCAACATTCCATGCTGAGACGATCAGTCTGCGCGAGTCGGGTGTGCTGCGAATCTGATGGAGTACTTGCGAGATCTGGTCGATATGCCCGCCGTCAGGTGTCGGCCAGGAGCGCCATTGCACGCCGTAAACAGGGCCCAGGTCACCGTCCTCTCGCGCCCACTCGTCCCAGATCGTGCAGCCGTTTTCTTGCAACCAGCGCACATTGGAGTCTCCGCGTAAAAACCAGAGGAGCTCGACGAAAATGCTTCGGGTATGAAGTTTTTTAGTCGTGACCAGAGGAAAGCCTTTAGACAGATCAAAACGCATTTGATAACCAAAGACCGAGCGGGTCCCGGTACCGGTTCGATCGGTTTTGTTGACGCCTGTGTGGTAGACGTGGCGCATGAAGGTTTCGTACTGGTTCATAGAGTTCCGGGATTTATGGGCTTGTTGTGGAGGGAAGAGCCGTGTCCACAATTTCTGCCGACCAGGTGATTTTGGCGCTGTGCGCGAGCATGGCAGAGGCGGAGCAATACTTTTCGTGCGATAAAGCGATCGCCCGCTCAACAGCCGCACGGGGCAGGTTGCTGCCAGTGACTGTGAAAACAAAATGGATTTTCGTGAACACTTTGGGGTCTGTCTCGGCGCGCTCAGCTTGCAATTTGACTGAGCAGCCTGTGATGGCGTGGCGTCCGCGCTTGAGAATCAGCACGACGTCATAGGCGGTGCAACCACCCGTTCCAACGAGCAACAGCTCCATGGGGCGTGGCGCAAGGTTGTGTCCCCCGCCTTCGGGTGCGCCATCCATGGCGGCGATGTGACCTGTACCTGTTTGGCCCACAAAGAGCATGCCGTCCGGGCCACCCCAATCAATTTTGACTTCCATGTGCAATCCCCTGCGTTGAAGCAGGAATCATAAACGGGTTGAGGGATTTTGTGGCGCAGCAAGCGCTAACATGGAGGCTACAGCTGTTTTGGAAGGTTTTCCTCATGAATCAACCCATTTTCAATCGCCGATACGGATTATTGGACCCTTTTATTGCTGAGCTCGATACTGCCTTGCAGGTGCTTGGCGCAGGTGTCACGGCTTCCCGTCCCAATCCCGCCGGTCCGATGCAGGCGAGTGACGACCTCGAGCTAGACCAACAGGCTAAACGCCATGCTGCCGGCCTGATGCGTGTGAATCACGTCGGTGAAATTTGTGCGCAAGCACTTTACAGAGGGCAAGCTGCGGCCGTCAAAAACCCACAGAGTGCTGCGTTTTTTTTAGATGCCGCGGCCGAAGAAGTGGATCACCTGGGTTGGTGTGCCCAGCGGTTACGAGAGCTCGATAGTCGTCCGAGCTTGCTGAACCCGCTTTGGTATGCAGGTTCTTTTGCTTTGGGTGCCCTGGCGAGTCGGGCAGGGCCAGCGAAAAGTTTAGGTTTTATGGCGGAAACTGAGCGCCAGGTAGAGGCCCATCTCGAGAGTCACCTGACGGAACTTCCCGCCGCAGACACTCGATCACGGGCGATTGTCGAGGAAATGAAACGTGATGAGATCAAGCATCGCCTGAGTGCGGAGCACCGGGGGGCCGAGTCTCTGCCCAAGCCCGTGCAAACGATGATGCGTCTGATGGCCAAGGTGATGACCGGGACAGCCTATAAGATTTAAGCGGTAGAGCGACAGAAGGCAGTGCGACAGAGTGTGGTGAGATCAGTGTTGTTGCAATGCATCAAAATTGATGATTTGCCTACTTTTTGTACGGAAAAGAAAATATTCTTGCGCCGCACCAGATTTTCAGCTAATATTTGTTTATGGAAGTTCAGTCATGAGTGTGTTGAATTAAAGTGCTAGTGTTTACCAGAAGTAGCCAAGCACATGATTAATTCCCGCACTGAGATCAAAGTGGTCTCCTGTACTTGCCAAGGTTGTCTCCTCCACCCTCCTCCTTTGGTGGATTTAGCCCAAGACTGCAAAGTCTTGGGCTTTTTTTTATCTTCTCACTACCTGCTCGCGAGCTTACGGACCCAATACGCTGTGGAGGGATCGTAGGGGCTGACAGCCGGATCACTGCCAAGCGCGTCGAGTCTTCGCTCGATATCGCCAGCCAGGCGTTTACCGAACTCAACCCCCCACTGATCAAAGGGATTGATGCCCCAGAGTACGCCCTCGGTAAAGACCTTGTGTTCGTAAAGCGCCAGCAACGCACCGAGCTGTCTGGCTTCGAGTCGCGGCAGCACGATGAGCGTGGAGGGGCGGCCACCCGGATGCACATGGTGGCGTGCGAGCACGGCGGCTTTTTCAGGATCTTTCTCTGTTTTGGTGACCTCTTTGAGCGACTGCTCGAAAGATTTTCCTTCGAGCAACGCGGCGCGTTGCGCCAGACAGTTTGCGATCAGCAATCGGTGATGCCGCGTGTGACGGTGATCGGGCACCGCGCAGAGAATGAAATCAACGGGCGCACCCTTGCCATCCTGATGCAACCATTGAAAAAAAGTGTGCTGGCCATCTGTCCCGGGCATGCCCCACACAACTGGGCTGCTGGGTACATCCAGGGTGGAGCCATCACGCAGCGTGGCCTTACCAAGCGACTCCATTTCGAGTTGCTGTAGCCAGGGGACCAGGCTGCCCAAGCGCGCATCGTAAGGGCACAGCGCAAAAGAGCCATAACCCAGCACGCTGCGATTGGCGACAGCGCTCAAGGCCATCTGCACAGGGGCATTCTGTTCGATCGGGGCATTTAGAAAGTGCTCATCCATCTCAGCCGCACCGGCCCGCATCTCGTTGAGTGCTTCGATACCCAAACCAAGTGCGATAGGCAGACCGATCGAGGACCATAATGAGTAACGTCCACCGACCCAGTCCCAAAATTGAAAAATGCGTTCCTCATTGATGCCGAAGTTGCGAGCAGCCTGAGGATTCGCCGTGACGGCGGCAAAATGATCGAGCGGGTAGGCGACGCCATTGGCACGCAACCAGTCGATCGCACAGGCTGCATTGGCCAGGGACTCCGTCGTGGTGAAGGATTTGGAGGAAATAATCACGAGTGTGTCGTGCGCATCCAGCCCCTCGAGCGCCGCAGTGATGGCGTGCGCATCGACGTTTGAGGCAAATCTCAAGGTGCGACGTGTGCCTGCTCCAGCGAGCGAGTCAAAAGCCAAACGCGGTCCCCAGTCGCTGCCACCAATGCCCAGATGCACGACATTGCGGTACTGATTGCAGGCATTGACCTCTTCGACGAATTTAGCCAGTCGCGCGCGTTCGGTCAGTACAGCTTCGGCAACAGCTACGGGAGGGGTGGCCGCACGCAAAGCAGTGTGCCAGGCCGCGCGATTTTCGGTCCAGTTAATCTTGGCGCCTTCGAATAAATCATGCCGATATTGTTCAAATCCTTGCTGCTCCAGCAACGCGTGAGCCGCTCGAGCGAGTTCTTTTGAGCTTCTCTGCGTGGTCAGATCAACCTCAAGCTGCGCCGCGGTAATGATACGCAGGGCGTCAGGCTTGGAGGGACTGCTCAGTACGGCTTGAGAAAACTGTTTCCAGGCGGGACTGTTCGACAGTGAAGGCATAGGGCTCAGCAAAGAAAAAGGGAGGTGTTGAACAATTAAAACGGCAGCTTGGCATTCGGAGCGAGCGCCAGCAGTTGCTCCCGAAATACGCCTTTGATGCGCTCAAGAGCTTCGGGGGTATCACCCTCGAAGCGCAACACGACGACAGGCGTGGTGTTGGAGGCGCGCGCCAGTCCAAAGCCGTCAGCGTAGTCCGCACGCAGGCCGTCTATTTTGAAAATTTCCGTAGCGCCCGCAAAGACTCCTTCGGTTTGTAACCGCTTGATGAGTGCGTGTGGCTCGCCTTCGCGCATTTCAAGCTTGAGCTCGGGTGTGGAGACTCCCTGGGGAAGTGCTTCCAGGACCGCCGAGGGATTGGCGTCCCGGGAGAGGATTTCGAGCAGGCGTGCCCCTGTGTAGAGACCATCATCAAAACCAAACCAGCGTTCTTTGAAAAACACATGTCCGCTCATTTCGCCGGCCAGTGGTGCACTAGTTTCGGCCAGTTTCGCTTTGATCAGCGAGTGGCCAGTCTGCCACATCAGTGGCTTACCGCCCGCAGCGCGGACTTGCTCGGCGACATGGCGACTGCACTTGACGTCATAGATGATCGTTTCGCCGGGGCAGCGCTGCAGTACGTCACGGGCGTACAGAATCAGCTGACGGTCGGGCCAGATGATCTGACCGGACTTGGTGACGACACCCAGTCTGTCACCGTCGCCATCAAAGGCCAGGCCGATCTCGCAGTCAGTCGTCTGAACGCAACGGATGAGGTCCTCGAGGTTATGGGGATCGGCCGGATCGGGGTGGTGATTGGGAAATGTCCCGTCGACTGTACAGAATAATTCAGTGACTTCGCAGCCTAGACCCCGAAACAATGCGGGGGCCACTGCACCCGCGACACCATTGCCACAATCGATCGCGATTTTCATGGGGCGACTGAGTTTGATGTCTCCAATCACGCGCGCCAGATAGGGCGTCATGATATCCACCACGGAGGCTGTGCCAGCTTTGGCTGCTGTCGCGGGGCCGGCGGCTACCTCGTCGCGCAATCCCAGGATCGCATCGCCGTGGAGAGTCTGACCGCCCATCATCATTTTGAAACCGTTGTACTCCGGAGGGTTGTGGCTACCGGTGACGGCGACACCCGAGCCCGTTTTGAGCGTGTAGGCTGCAAAATACACAAGCGGGGTGGGGACTTCACCGACATCGATCGTATGGATCCCACCCTCTCGCATGCCTTGCTGAAGCGCGCCGGCCAGCTCAGGACTGCTGAGCCTGCCGTCTCGTCCGACCACCATCGTGGTGACGCCGCAAGCGTGTGCCCGCGCAGCCAGTCCCAAACCGAGTTGTCTTGCAAAATCAGCATTGAGCGCAGTGGGGACGACGCCACGAATGTCGTAGGCTTTGAATGCGGCGTGGGGAAAGTTCGACGAGGCAGGCACGGAAGAGGCTCCAGAATCAAAAATCACTTCACTCATATTATCGCCGATCTGACAGGAATGTTTCCTGTGCGTCCTAGGTGTGATTGGCGTTGAAATCGGGGGAACTCACCTACAATTTGATGTATGGCAATATGCCGAGTCGACGATTGAGTCAAAAAAGCCCAAGAACATCGCAACAAAACAGTAAAAATCCGCCAGAAACCGAAAGAGAACTGAATGAGCGCACTGAAACAGCTACAGCAAATCGTGGGAGAGACCCAGGTATTGACCGGCGAGGCGATGACGCCTTACTTGATCGACTGGCGCGGACGTTACCGTGGCGAAGCCCTTGCAGTCGTGCGTCCAGGCTCGACTGAAGAAGTCGCCGCCGTGGTGCGGTTGTGCGCCGAGCACAAGATTCCGATCGTGCCCTCAGGTGGCAATACGGGGATGTGCGGGGGGGCGACACCCGATGAGTCGGGTCGCGCGTTGGTTGTTTGTCTGGCGCGGCTCAATCGAGTGCGCGAAATCGATACGGACAACGATACGATCACCGTTGAGGCTGGTTGTATTCTTCAGGCTGTTCAGGAGGCGGCGCGTGCGTCGAACCGTCTGTTTCCTCTGAGCCTGGCTGCGGAGGGAAGTTGCACAATCGGTGGCAATCTTTCGACCAATGCTGGCGGCACACAGGTATTACGCTATGGCAACACGCGTGAATTGGCGCTTGGCCTGGAAGTCGTGACGCCACAAGGAGAAATCTGGCATGGTTTGCGTGGCTTGCGCAAGGACAACACCGGGTACGATTTGCGCGATCTGTACATCGGGAGCGAAGGAACCTTGGGCATCATCACTGCCGCAACGATGAAGCTCTATCCGTTACCTGTCGCGCAGCGTATTGCGATGCTGGCCCTGAATTCCCTGGAGGATGCGATCGCAATGCTGTCGCGCGCACGCGCAGGTTTCGGTGCTTCGCTGACGGGTTTCGAGGTCATGATGGGACCGGTACTCAAGGCCGTGGTGCGACTGTATCCTCAGCAACGTTTACCGTTCGAGGGACCCTCCGCGGACGCACCTTGGTTCGCGATTCTTGAGTTGTCCGACAGCGAAAGTGCTGAGCATGCCCAAGCACGTTTTGAGTCCGTTTTGGGCGCCGCGATCGAAGATGGCTTGGTCGTGGATGCGGCGATTGCTGAAAATATCGCGCAAAGCAAGGCGATCTGGCACCTGCGCGAAAGCATCCCGCTCGCCGAGGCAGAGCTGGGTAAGAGTATCAAGCACGATGTTTCGATTCCGATTTCCCTAATCGGTCAATTCGTCAAAACAACCAATGCGGCGCTTCAGGCCAAGTTCCCAGGTATTCAGAATATCGTGTTCGGCCATCTGGGCGACGGTAATTTGCACTACAACGTCGCGCGCGCGCCCAACCAGACTGAGCAAGAACTGCTTGCGACCCAATACGAGGTCTATCAGCTGGTGCATGACAGTGTTCATGCCCATGGCGGCTCCATCAGTGCCGAACATGGCGTCGGACAGCTCAAGCGCGACGAACTGACCCGCTACAAGACCGAACTCGAGCTCAGACTCATGAAGCAAATCAAGCAAGCGCTCGATCCGCACGGCTTGATGAACCCCGGTAAAGTACTTCAGACCTAAGGAAAGCAGATGCTTCGTTTGACATGGCGGTTTTGGTGGACAGCGCTGTTGATGCTGACCTTGTTCCGCCTGTGTTTAGTGGTGTGGCAATGGCCACGTGTCGAAGCGGTCGATGGCTTTTGGCCAGTGATGATTGGTGGTTTGCGCATCGATCTGGTCATGATCGGGATGATGATCGCCATTCCGGCAGGAGCGGGGCCTTTTTTCGGGCACTTTGCGATTGCGGAAAAAATAACGGCCTGGTGGTTCAGGATTTGCTGGTTTCTACTGCTGTTGCTGGAGGTCTCGACCCCTCAGTTCATCGCCGAATACGACACGCGCCCCAATCGCTTGTACTTCGAGTATCTTGGTTATCCCCGCGAAGTCTTCTCCATGCTTTGGGAGGGCTATCGTCTTGTCTTGCTCGCTGCGTTCGTGGGGCTGGGCATCGGGATGTGGGGCGCTTTCAAGCTCTTCAAGGCAGGCAAGCCTGACAAAGAGCTTCGCTGGTGGTTGCGTCCGGTCGTCAGTGTGGTCCTGATCCTGTTTTGTGTCGGCTCGATCCGTGGGACATTGCAGCATCGCCCGATCAATGCTTCGTCCGTGGCCTTTGGCAACGATGCGATGGTCAATGCGCTGCCCTTGAATGGTTTCTGGAGCGTGACCAATGCGGCCTATCTGATGAAGAATGAAAAGTCTTCGTTTGATATGTATGGCAAGTTACCGATCGAGGAAATCAACGACATCGTCCGTCGCGCGGCTGGGATTCCTGACCCGGTGCTGGATCCGCATCTGCCAACACTTCACGCTCAGACTGCGAGTATGAGACGTGATAAGCCTCTCAATCTTGTCATCATTTTGCAGGAGAGCCTGGGGGCGCAGTACTCTAAAAAACTGGGTGGTGCGCAAGACTTGACCCCTGAGCTGGATAAGTTGGCCGAAGAGGGGTGGTGGTTTGAGCGGGCTTACGCAACAGGCACGCGCTCAGTGCGAGGCTTGGAAGCCGTGAGTTCCGGCTTTTTGCCAACGCCCGCCCAAGCCGTGTTAACACTGCCACGCTCGCAAACGGGCTTTTTCACTATTGCTGAGTTGCTTGGGCGGCATGGTTATTACTCGCGCTTCATTTATGGCGGTGAGGGCCATTTCGACAATATGCGCAGCTTTTTCCTGGGTAATGGCTTTAACGAAATGGTCGATTTGCCCAAGTTTGTCGCGCCTAAGTTTGTGGGTTCCTGGGGGGCTTCCGATGAGGATATGTTCACCGAGCTTGATCGTGTTTTGCGCGAAGACAATGCCCGTCCGACCGTGACGATGGCCTTCTCTGTTTCAAACCATTCCCCATGGGAATATCCAAAGGGTCGCATCGAGCCGATCGGTGAACCTGCTTCGGTCGTCAACACCGTTCGCTATGCAGACTGGGCCATTGGTGATTTTTTCAAAAAAGCCCGTCAGTCGCCCTACTGGGATCACACTATTTTTCTGATTGTGGCGGATCACGATGCCAGAGTCTATGGAGGATTAGTGCCCGTACGTCACTTCCATATTCCCGCGTTGATCATCGGTCCGGGTGTCAAGCCCAAGTCCGATCCTCAGGTCATGAGTCAGATTGACCTTCTGCCCACACTCCTGTCTCTGATGGGAATGGATACGGTGCATCCCATGCTGGGTCGAGACCTGACGCGTGCCGCCGCTCATCGGGCCATGATGCAGTTCGGCGATAACTATGGTTTTTTGAAAGCGGGACCCGAGGGAGAAAAGCTGGTGGTGCTCGAGCCTGGCAAACCTGCGCGCACCATGCGCTACGAGATGCCGGATCGCTACACGCCTGTCGAGTCTGATGAACAACAGTCACGAGAAGCCCTCGCGCATGTTCTTTGGCCGAGCTGGGCGTATCGCGAGCAACGTTACGCTTTACCACCACGCGCGCCCCGCTAGTTCAAACTGGCAAGCCTAGATTTTCTGGCAGCTTGGACAAAAATATGTGGCGCGCTGTCCTTGCACGATCCGTTTGATCGGCGTGCCGCAGACTCTGCATGGCTCGCTCTCACGTTCGTAGACGGCTGCATGTAGCGTGAAATACGCCCCAGCTTCCCCTGTGGCATTGACGTAGTCGCGCAACGTACTGCCCCCTGACTGGAGAGCATCGGTGAGCGTGCTTTTTAACGCTTCGACTAAGCGCTCACAGCGGGCAAGGGATACCCGGGAAGCTTGGGTTTTAGGGTGAATGCGCGCCCGGAACAAGCTTTCAGAAGCATAAATATTTCCTGCCCCGACGACGACGTCTCCAGCTAGCAGGGCTTGTTTGATCGAGACTTTTCTGCCTGCCAGGCCTTGCTTGAGCCATTGGGCATCAAATTTGGCATCAAATGGCTCAATCCCCAGCTTACTCAGCAAGGGGTGGTCTTCAACAGGGCCGTCTGTTTTGGGGTGCCACAATACAGACCCGAATCTTCGGGGGTCATGCAGCCTCAGGGTGACCTCGTCAAATTGCCATTCCACATGGTCGTGCTTTCTCAGAAGCTCGCCGTTCTGGACGCTGCGCAAAGATCCGGACATCCCCAAGTGGATGAGCTGTGTGCCCGTATCGAATTCAATCAGAAGGTATTTGCCCCGACGACGACAGGCGCGTACGACCAGCCCGGAGACGTGTTCAGGCAAGTCTTTTGGGATCGGCCAACGCATGCGGGATTCGTGCACGATCATGTTGCGGAGGGTGCGACCTGTTGCAACGGCGTCAATTCCCCGGCGAGTTGTCTCGACTTCTGGTAGTTCTGGCATGGCTGAGTGCTAACATCCGTCCACTGAGTCTGTTGATTGTGCCACCAACCAGGCGGGTCGAGTGAAGTCGTTGTTTAAATCCATTGTTTCTCAAATTTCCGCTTTCGCCCTGCTTGGGGGTGTTGCCTTGTCCTGTGCCACGGTCGCGTGGGCGCAAACAGGGCCTCTCAAAGGTTTTGGGCAAAACGCCCAACTCCAGATTAAGCCCCGGCAACCCGAGTCGGAGGTTATTCGACTGCGTGCGGGTGAGCTGCCTGAGGTGACGCTGACCTCGACGATTTTGTTCCGGATCTTGGCCTCCGAGATTTCCGCACAGCGCGGTGCCTATGTGCCCGCCGGCAAGACGATGTTGGATTTGAGCCGTGAGCTGGGTGACTATCGACTTGCGCGCCGCTCGCTGGAGTTTTACCTGGCGGGGGGCAATCTTCCCGGTGCGCTCGAAGCCTCGCGCGCCTGGTTGCGCCTGACTCCCGACGATCCAGAGGCTTCATCGACGGAGATGGCACTCGCTGCGGCTTCGGGGCAGACCAGCGGATTGGCGACCGCCTTACGTAAACAAATCGATGCCGCCACAGATAAATCTGCAGCGATTGGACAGGCTTTCGCTGTTCTGAGCAGAATGCCCGACAAGCGTGCGGCCTTGAGGATTTTGAGCACAGCCATTGGTGACAGCAACGCGCGTCACCTCGCCTCAGGCCATATGGCTTTGGCCGATATGGCGCGTGCCGCGGGTGACAATGAGCGAGCGCTCGAAGAGTCTCGCTTGGCGCTTGCTGCCGCCCCGCGTTCTGAGGATGCGGCTTTGCGTGTGTTCGAGTATGGACTGAGCGTCGACCCCGAGCGCGCTTTGCGTGACGCCACCGAATTTGCCGCTTTGCAACCAAACGCACGACGTCTGCGTGTGATTTTGGCGAGTCATCTGGCTGATCGTGGACAGTTCGACGCGGCGATGGCCGAGCTGACTGCGATGGCTAAACGCTCCCCTGAAGATTTCGATTTATTGTTCATGCAGGCCCAGGTTGCCTACCGGGCAAAAAAGCTTGAGCAAGCTCGCGGCTTTCTGGATCAATATGTCAATGTCCAATCGCAACGTCTACGCGCATCCGCAGCGGCAGGCGCCACGGATGCACCGATCGCTCTTGCCGAGGCCTATCAGCTCTTGTCCAAAATCGCTGAGGAGCAAGGACAGCTCGATGAGGCAGTGAATCTTCTCGCGAAGATTGATGATCCATCGATGCGTTACACCTCCCGCATCAGACAAGCCCTGATTCGCGCCAAACAAAAGAAAGTCGATGAGGCGCTTGCCCTGATCGACTCGGCGAATGCGCAAACCGATGAAGAAATCATGATGGGGGCTTCGGCGGGGGCGCAAATCTTGCGTGATGCAAATCGATTGCCCGAAGCGATCAGGCGCATGCAGGCGCTCGATCAGCGTATGCCTGATACGGTTGATGTGAAGTACGAGCTCGCGATGCTGCACGAGCGTGCGGATCAAATGCGTGAGGCGGAGCGATTGTTGCGGCAGGTCATCGCCCTGGACCCAGGGCACGCGCATGCGCACAATGCCTTGGGCTACTCACTGGCGGATCGAAACCAAAGGTTGCCTGAAGCTTTGGCGCTGATTACCCGTGCCCTGGAAATTTCACCCAGAGATCCTTTCATTCTCGATAGCATGGGCTGGGTTAAATACCGGATGGGTCAGTACAAAGAGGCTGTAGACTATTTGCAGCGTGCTTACGACAGGCGACCCGAAGCGGAGATTGCCGCCCATCTTGGCGAAGCGCTTTGGAAGTCTGGTCAACAGGATGCGGCGCGCAAGGTTTGGCAAGAGGGGGTCGCCAAGGACGCATCGAATCCTACCCTGCAGGAAACTCTGAAGCGGTTTGGGGTTCGACCTTGATTTTCCGTATGTTTTTCAGGATTGCTCTTGGCGCATTCCTATTTGCGCTGGCAGGTTGTGCCACTCAAATTCCCGGCTCATCCGAAACGACAGGGTTGGATGAACTGGTCCGTCATGGCCGTTTTGCCTTACGTGCCGAGGAGCCCAATCAACCGCCTGAAGCCGTTCAGGGTGGTTTTGTGTGGCGTGATGTGAAGGGTCGACTGACACTTGATTTGACGAATCCTTTTGGAAACATTCTTGCGCGGGTTTCTGTGGATCCCGGCCAGGCAACGCTGACACAAGCCAATGGCGAAATCTTGCGCGCGCCCGACCCTGATGGGCTCGTGCAGCAGGCAATTGGCCAACGCGTTCCTGTGCGAGATCTGCGCCAGTGGCTGAGACTGCCTTTGCGAGCGTTACCCTCGATGCGGGAAATCAAAAGAGACGACCAAGGCAGGATTTCTTCTTTCGCCCAAAGTGGTTGGGAGGTGGAATTGTCGCGCTTTGATCAGCAAGGCCCACGTCTATTGGTCCTCTCACGTAACGAGGCGAACAAGCATATTGTGATCCGCCTCATTGTCGACGTGCCTTGAACGACAAATCCTGACCTTCCATCAACATGCTGTACGACCTCTCCGCGCCTGCCAAGCTGAATCTTTTTTTGCATGTCGTCGGTCGGCGCGCAGATGGTTACCATCTCTTGCAAACCGTTTTTCAGCTCATCAGCCTAGCGGATAGTCTGAACATCGATACGCGCGCAGATGGTTTGATTGTTCGTGAAACGGACATGCATGGTGTGGCGCACGATGACGATCTCGTGGTGCGCGCCGCACGTCTCCTTCAGGAGAAGACAGGGACCAGGCTTGGGGCGCATATTCAGCTGACCAAGCGGATCCCCTCAGGGGCCGGATTAGGAGGGGGGTCAAGTGATGCGGCAACGGTATTGATCGCGTTGAATCGTCTCTGGGGACTGGGTTTAACCCGTTCGGAGCTGATGCGGCTCGGTCTCCAGCTCGGGGCAGATGTGCCGGTTTTCATTTTGGGTCAAAATGCGTTCGCAGAAGGGGTCGGAGAGTTGCTCACCCCGATCGAACTCCCTGGGCAAGCATTTTTAGTGATCCAGCCCGCTCAAGGCGTGCCGACACATGGTGTTTTTCAGGCCCCTGATTTGACAAGAGACACCGAACCGGTCAAAATAATGGACTTTTCTGGACGTCAAGCGATCACTCGCTTGGGGTTTGGTCACAATGATCTGCAACCAGTGGTTTTAAACCGCTACCCAGTTGTTCGTCAGACGCTTGATTGGCTAGAACAGGCCGGTTTTAAAGCGCGGATGACCGGGTCTGGATCCTGTTTTTTTATCGGATTCCAGAGCGTTCAGCAGGCCGAGGTGGCACGACAGGAAATGCTCGCTAAAATACGTGTTGATTTTTCTGATTCTGCGAGTGCGGGTGTTATGAGTGATGGGTGTTTCGGCTCAGTGAGTCCGATACGAAACATCTTGGTCTGCCAAGGCCTTTCAGAGCATCCGTTGCACGATTGGATTGAAAGCTAGTTGGGGAGTCGCCAAGCTGGTTAAGGCACCGGATTTTGATTCCGGCATGCGAAGGTTCGAATCCTTCCTCCCCAGCCCCTAATTCTGTAGAGCTGTCCCACATTTAATCTGACGGTCTGTGACTGCCCACATCATGCCTAATGATAGTTTCATGATTTTTACCGGGACTGCGAATACGCGTCTTGCGGTTGATGTGGTTAACCATCTTGATATGTCCCTCGGTCGTATGACTGTTGGACGTTTTTCGGATGGTGAGGTCATGGCTGAAATTAATGAAAACGTCCGTGGTAAGGACGTTTTTGTACTTCAGCCAACCTGTGCGCCCACCAATGATAATTTGATGGAAGTCATGGTGATGGTGGACGCCCTGCGTCGCGCCTCCGCTGGACGCATCACTGCCGCTATCCCCTATTTTGGATATGCACGACAGGATCGTCGTCCTCGTTCCGCCCGGGTGGCCATCACGGCGAAGGTCGTGGCAAACATGCTTCAGGTAGCGGGTGTTGATCGCGTCCTGACCATGGACTTGCACGCAGACCAGATCCAAGGATTTTTTGATATACCCGTCGACAATATCTATGCAGGGCCGATTTTGTTAGGGGATATTTGGCGTCGCAATCTAAGTAATCTCGTCGTGGTTTCACCGGATATCGGTGGTGTGGTGCGGGCCCGTGCGTTGGCTAAACAGCTTGAAGCCGATCTGGCCATCATAGATAAGCGTCGTCCTCGCGCCAACGTCTCCGAGGTGATGAACATTATTGGCGAGGTCGATGGTCGCACCTGTCTGATCATGGATGATATGGTCGACACGGCAGGCACGCTCTGCAAGGCTGCCCAGGCGTTGAAAGAGCGCGGCGCGGGTGCCGTGTATGCGTATTGCACACATGCCGTGCTGTCTGGGGGCGCCATTGAGCGCATTGCAAGTTCTGAATTGAATGAGCTGGTGGTCACTGACACGATTCCTCTTTCGGACGAGGGTCGTGCTTGCAGCAAAATCCGCCAGCTTTCTTGTGCGGCTTTGCTGGGCGAAACAATTTTACGTATTTCGAACGCCGAGTCCGTCAGCTCGTTGTTTGTAGATTAAAGAATCAAAAGCGTATCCGGAAAGAGGATGCGCGAAGTGATTTGCGGTTCACTGGTCGCGGTGAGCTGCGAAGCCACGATTCGATACCCGGATCGTGTTTTAACAGGATGCTAGTCATCCCTTTTGGAGTTTTTCATGCAATTTAATGCAACCCCACGTAGCGTACAGGGAACGAGTGCGAGCCGCCGCCTGCGCCGTGCGAGCCGCGTCCCCGCCATTGTTTATGGTGGCAAAGAGCAGCCCGTCAATATCGAACTCGATCACAACGAGATTTATCACGCTCTGCGTAAAGAGCAGTTTCACGCATCCATTCTGGAGATGCAACTCGAAGGCAAGAGCCATCAGGTTCTGTTGCGTTCGGTTCAGTGGCACCCTTACAAGCAGATCGTCATGCACGTCGACTTTCAGCGCGTGTCCGCCGATCAGGCGCTCCATACCAAAGTGCCTTTGCACTTCACGAACACTGAAATTTCCCCAGCGGTCAAGCTCAGCGCTGCGATCATTTCGCATGTGATGACTGAAATTGAAGTCGCTTGCTTGCCATCCAATCTGCCACAGTTCATCGAAGTGGACTTGTCCAAATTGGTGGGCGGCGCGTCGATTCACTTGGCTGACATTACGTTGCCTAAAGGCGTGACTTACGTTGCGCACCGTGGCGATGCAAACCCAGTCTTGGTGACAGCCATCGTCAAGGGCGGTTCTGCTGAAGCTGCTGACGGCGCAGCACCTGCCGCTTAATTCACCTTCTTAGAAGTGCTCTCCAAGCCCTGTCCGTTTTGTGCGGATGGGGCTTTTGTCTTCATAATGGCGTGATGAATCATCCGATCAAACTCATTGTTGGGCTAGGCAATCCAGGTCCCGACTACACTCGCACGCGACATAATGCGGGCTTTTGGCTGGCCGATGCTATTGCAGATGACCTGCGCTGTGCCTTCAACATCGAAAAATCATTTTTTGGTTCGGTTGCCAAGGCGCGCTTCGAGGGCGAGCAAATCTATTTGGCCAAGCCTCAAACCTTTATGAATCGTTCTGGCCAGTGCGTCGGAGCGCTTGCCCGTTTTTACAAACTCGTCCCGGAGGAAATACTCGTGCTCCATGACGAGCTCGATCTCATGCCAGGTCAGGTCAAGGTCAAGCAAGGGGGCGGTCATGCGGGTCATAACGGATTACGGGATATCCAGGCAGCGCTTGGAAGTGCTAATTTTTGGAGACTGCGTTTGGGAATCGGACATCCTCGCACTTTGAAACTTGCTCAAGAGGTCGCTGATTTCGTACTTCATCCTCCCCGGCGTGAAGATCAACAGGCAATCGATGATTGTCTGACGCGCTGCCGCGCGGTGACGCCATTATTTTTGAAGGGTGAGTTTGTGCGCGCGACCGAGCAGTTGCACCGTGACAATCCGCCATGACAGTGATGCGCTTTCGAGACGAATTCAGACTATTTTTTAGTTTTGTCCGACGCCCAAGTCTCAAGCGTGAGGTTAAGCATGCAACTCCGGTCAGTGGTTGGATGGCGGACTGGTGGCCTTCCTGCAAGATATCGCGGCTGCTCGCTTGGGCGGCCGCGCTTTGGCTGATTAATATCGTTGCGCTTGGACCGCTTGTGTTGACCGTTTTTGAAATGAGTGGTGCGACGCATCGCATCAGTGTGCACAATTTGCCTTGGTTTCAGGCGCTCCTGTGGGCCCCCATTATTGAAGAGATGCTTTTCCGTTTTGGTTTGCGCCGACCCCTGTTGGCATTGCTAGTCGTGCCTGTGTTGATTTATGTCTTTCTGAACGGTTTTGCCTGGTGGGCCAGCAGTCTGATTGTGTGTGTGATGCTCATGCTGATCTGGTCGATGCGTCACGCACGCATGCCCTCTGGATCTGGCTGGAATTGGCTTAGAACATATCGTTGGTCGTTTCCTGTCGTGATGCACCTTTCTGTCTTGGGCTTCGCGGGGCTCCATATCCACAACTATGAGTTTGTGGATTTGCCCGCGTGGATGATGGTGGTACTCGTGTTGCCGCAATGGGTGACCGGACTGGCGCTTTGCTGGATCCGTGTGCAACGTGGCATCGGCGCGGCCATACTGGTCCATGCATTTTTCAATGCGGGACCTTTAGCTGTGGCATGGCTGGCCTTGCAGGTCGCGGGTGATGCTATTTAGCATGGGCGCCGTAGCGCTCGCGCAATTCTCTCTTCAGGACCTTGCCAATTTCGCTTCTGGGTAATGTGTCCGTCAAAACAAGATCGGCCAGGCGCTGCGTTTTTCCGAGCCGGGCATTAACCCAGGCAAGCAGGTCAGTGCGATCAATCGTTGCATCAGGTTTGAGAACAACATAGGCCACTGGTGTTTCTCCCCACTGACGCGAGGGCACACCGACGACTGCGGATTCCCGCACCTCAGGATGTTGGTCGATTTCAGCCTCGAGATCGCTTGGATAGATATTGAAACCGCCTGAGATGACCATGTCTTTTTTGCGATCCGCGAGAATCAGAAAACCATCTTCGTCGTAGCGTGCGATATCGCCTGTCCGGATAAAGCGTTTGCCTGAAGGGTCGAACCATTCGACCTCGCGGGTCTTCTCCGGCATTCCGTAGTAGCCCTCCATCATTGCCGAGGAGCTCCCCACTATTTCACCCGTCTGACCTTGAGGGACCTCTTGTCCTGCCTCATCGATGAGTCGAATATCGTGACCGCTGGCTGGACGACCGATGGTGTGAAGCTTGTGCGGATAATTGTGCGCCTCGAGCTCGCAGCGACCACCGCCTTCGGTCATCCCGTAGATTTCGGTTAAACGACCAGGCCACCGCTTGAGGACTTCAGCTTTGAGGGCCGCACCAAAAGGGGCGCTTGTTGAAAATTTTGCCTGAAAAGCTGAGAGATCAAAGCGGTCAAACTCGGGATCGTCAAGAATACGCTGATACTGCACGGGCACCAGCATGGTGTGCGTCACTCGATGCTTTTGAGCAAGCTCAAGGTAGCGACGCGCGTCAAACTTGCTCATCAGTACACCTGTGCCACCGAGCGCGAGCGTGGGCAACAAGGCAACAAGTGTGGTGTTCGAGTAGAGAGGTGTAGAGGCGAGCGTCACCGAATCAGGCCCATAGCCGTTGGTGGCCGCGCGTTGGACGTGCGACCAGCGCATGGAGCAGGGCTGAACAATGCCTTTAGGTGTGCCTGTGGTGCCGGAGGAGTAGATCAGGTTAAAGGCCCAGTGGGGTTGTGTGTCCACGGGACGGGGCTGTTTGTCGCCAGATAGCCATTCGCCCCAGCTGTCTGTTCCCTGCTGCTCGTCGATCCATATTCTGTGCAAGCCATTTTCGACCAAGCTGTCAGTCGGCCAAGTGGTCGCGCAGGCACGATCTTGGAAAAGGATTTTGGCACCTGAATTGGCGAGCATGCCGTCCAGATTCAGAGGTGTCGCGGTGGGTGGTAGCGGTGTCATGACCGCACCTGCGCGTAAAGCCCCCAGAAATAGCGCCACATACTCGAACGAGGTGCCTGCGCACGCGGCGATTTTGTCGCCCGGCACATATCCGTCGCGCTGCAGCGAGGCCGCGACACGGGCGATCAATGTGTCGAGCTCTGCGTAGGAAAGTGACTTGTCGTTGAGAATCAAAGCCGGGTGCTCAGGTCGCTGCGAGGCAGCAAAACTGACCATTTCCGGGATGGTGCCAAAAGGGCGGGCGAGAAGCTCAGCTAGAGTCATGATCTGGGAGAGAAATTAAGGGCGGAGCGGTTAAACTCATATTCTATACAGCTGTTTCACTTCTTAAGAACTTCGGGATTCTCATGGCTCTGCAATGTGGCATCGTTGGTTTGCCCAACGTCGGTAAATCAACCCTTTTTAATGCCCTCACCAAGGCAGGTATCGCTGCCGAAAATTACCCCTTTTGTACGATCGAGCCCAATGTCGGCGTGGTCGAGGTCCCGGATCCACGGCTCGATGCACTCGCCGCGATCGTCAAACCTGAGCGCATTCTGCATGCGACCGTGGAATTTGTGGACATCGCAGGTCTGGTGGCCGGTGCGAGCCAGGGCGAAGGCCTCGGCAACCAGTTTCTCTCTCATATCCGTGAAACCAACGCCATTATTAACGTTGTGCGTTGTTTCGAGGACGATAACGTGATCCACGTCGCGGGACGTGTCGATCCGATCGCGGATATCGAGGTGATTGAAACAGAGTTGGCGCTCGCTGATATGCAGACAGCTGAAAAGGCGATGCACCGTTATCAAAAGACTGCACGTTCCGGTGACAAAGAGGCCCAGAAGGTCGTCGCCATACTCGAGCAAGTCATCGCCCAGCTGAACGAAACCAAACCGATTCGCGCGCTAGATCTTTCGCCCGAAGATCGCGCCTTGATCGCGCCGCTGTGCTTCATCACAGCCAAACCTGCGATGTATGTGGGTAACGTCAGCGATCAGGGGTTTACCAACAATCCTTTGCTCGATCGCTTGAATGAGTATGCCGCCGCGCGCAATGCGCCAGTCGTCGCGATTTGTGCAGCCATCGAGTCTGAGATCGCCGAGCTCTCCGATGAGGACAAAGCTGTCTTTCTGGCGGACATGGGTATGCAAGAGCCCGGCCTGGATCGCCTCATTCGCGGTGCTTTTAAATTACTGGGTCTGCAAACTTATTTCACCGCAGGCGTGAAAGAAGTCCGCGCCTGGACTGTACCGATCGGCGCAACGGCCCCTCAGGCGGCGGGCGTGATCCATACCGACTTTGAGCGTGGTTTCATCCGTGCGCAAACGATTGCGTATGAGGACTTCATTGCCTACAAGGGTGAGTCGGGCGCTAAAGAAGCGGGCAAGATGCGTGCCGAGGGCAAGGAGTACATCGTCAAGGATGGCGACGTGTTGAATTTCTTGTTTAACGTTTAAATCAACATTCAAATATTCACACGTTACAGACTCATCAAAGGAACTCGTTGAATGGCTCAGATGCATCTTATCCCTGTCGATCGCTTGCGCGATGCAGTGCGTTATCTGGTGAAAGGTTTTGGTAGCGATGATCGTGAAATCGAACTCGTCACCGAAAATCTCGTACAGGCAAACCTGACGGGCCATGATTCACATGGTGTGGGGATTTTGCCGCGTTACGCCGAGGCGTATCTGGAGGGCAGTCTCAAGCCCAACGCACAAATCCAGACAAGGATGGATAACGGCTCGATGATCGGGCTGGATGGCGAGTGTGGCTTTGGTCAGGCGATTGGTCATCAGGCGATGGAGCTTGGCATTGCCCGTGCCAAGGAGCACGGCAGCTGTATTTTGGCGCTCGGAAACTCCCATCACTTGTGCCGGATTGGCGCTTGGGCCGAGATGACGGTTGAGCAGGGTCTGATCTCTATCCATTTTGTGAATGTGATTTCCCGTCCTATCGTCGCTCCTTTCGGTGGCGGGGATGCGCGCTTTGGCACCAACCCCTTTACTGTTGGCATTCCTGTGCCTGGTCAGGATCCCATCCTGCTGGATTTTGCGACGAGCGTCATCGCTCAGGGCAAAGCCCGTGTCGCGCTCAATAAAGGCGAGCAGTTGCCACCTGGTTATCTGATCGATGATCAGGGACGTCCGACCACGGAGCCCGTTTACGCGGTGAAACCACCACTGGGCGCTCTGTGCACCTTTGGCGAGCACAAAGGCTTTGGATTGGCATTGATTTGCGAATTGCTGGGCGGTGCGTTGGCGGGTGGCATGACCACACAATCGCCTCCTGACGGTAAGCGGCGCATCATCAACGGGATGCTCTCCATTATTTTTGATCCTGCCAAGCTCGCAGATGGCTCGATCTTTGAGCATGAAATGAAAGCCTTTATCGACTGGGTCAAGGCCTCGCCACCCCAGCCTGGATATGACTACGTCCGTGTCGCAGGAGAGCCTGAGCGCGAGTCACGCGCCAAGCGATTGGCGCAGGGCGTTCCGGTTGACGAAACGACCTGGAACGAAATGCTGGAGACGGCTAAAAAACTGGGTCTCGATCCAGCACAGCTACAAAAATTAGCAGGTTTATAAAAAATCAGAAATCGATGCTCAGGCATCGCGGGGAGACAAAAATGACTATTCAAAAAATGACGGGACGTCAGGCTTTCATCAAGCTCTTGCTCGACGAGGGTGTGACGCATCTGTTTGGAAACCCAGGTACGACCGAGCTTGCGATCATGGAGGCGGTCCCTCAGTTTCCAGAGCTGACCTATGTGCTGGGTCTGCAAGAGTCGATCGTGGTGGGGATGGCGGATGGTTTTGCCCGCGCCTCCAATCAGCTGGTGGCCTGCAATCTTCATTGCGCACCTGGCCTGGGCCATGCCATGGGAGCGATTTATAACGCCAAGTTTTCGGGTTCGCCATTGTTGATTACGGCGGGTCAATACGAGGTTGGTTATGGTTTGCAAGAGCCTTTGTTGTATGAGCCGCTGGTACCGATTGCCGCGCCCTTGGTGAAATGGGCATTCGAGGTGACGCGGATTGAGGATTTACCTCGTGTCATCCGACGTGCGGCAAAAATTGCCCGCACGCCGCCGATGGGCCCTGTGTTTATTAGCCTGCCAGGGTCTGTGCTCGATGAAGAGGCGGAAATCGAGTTTGGTTTCCCCACGATTGTGGATGCGGGTGTGCGTCCGAGCGATTCCGCATTGAAAGATTTGGCGCAAAAACTGCTGGCTGCGAAAAAGCCGGTTATTGTGGCAGGCCGTGAAATCGCCAATGCCGATTTGTTCAATGAAGCCTGCGAGTTGGCTGAGTTGCTGGGTGCGGCTGTCTATCAAGAGTCCGTGCCTTACAACGCGCGGTATCCTTCCTCGCATCCAACTTGCATGGGTGATCTGACACGTAATCAGAAAAAGGTTCGCCAAACGTTAGAGCAGTATGATTTCTTGCTTTGTCTGGGCGCGGACTTGCTGCGCATGTCCCCGATGAGTACCGTCGATCCGCTTCCTCCGGAAATGCCCGTGATGCATATCACTGAGCGCGACTGGGAGTTGGGCAAAAACTATTCGACCGCTACGGCGGTGCGTGCCGATGTCAAAGAAACATTATTGGCCTTGTTGCCGGTGCTACGCGACTTGCGCACAGCAGAACAGGCCAAGCATGCTCAAGCAAGACTGGCAGACCTGGCGACTCGCAACTGGACCGCCAATCGTGCGAAGACCCGTGCCGAGGTTCAGTCGAGTGCTTCGAGCACACCCATCGATCAACGCTATCTCGTGAGCCAACTCGTGGATGTCTTACCCAAAGACGTTATCGTGGTCGACGAAACCTTGACGGCTGCACCGGCGATCGCCGCGATGCTGCCGATGGACGACCCTCAGGCTTATTACGGCCTGGCGAGTGGCGGCCTTGGGTTTGGTATGGCAGGTGCGGTAGGGGTCGCGCTCGCGCAACCTGAGCGTCCTGTGGTGGCAGTGATTGGCGATGGTAGCGCCATGTACAGCATTCAGTCGCTCTGGACGGCTGCACATTTAAAGCTGAACATTACCTATGTGATTATTAATAATCGCAGTTATCGCATCATCAAAGAGCGTTTGTTGGCCATGCGCGGTACAGATGATTTTGTCGCCATGGATATGAATGATCCCGCGATTGATTTTGC
The DNA here is from genome assembly GCF_030410395.1 of Zwartia panacis. Taxonomy (GTDB): domain Bacteria; phylum Pseudomonadota; class Gammaproteobacteria; order Burkholderiales; family Burkholderiaceae_B; genus Zwartia; species Zwartia panacis. Next base: position 40,333 of record NZ_JAUHHF010000008.1, on the reverse strand, counting down.
GGGAGTTGCCAAGAGTATGGGCATGTCTTCGCAAGTTGTGACAGATCCGACTCAAATCGCCGGCGTGCTCCAGGCTGCGATGGCCAGTCCCGGTCCTCAGCTCGTGGAAGTCATCGTCTCCAGAGGTTTTGGCGAGTAAAGCCGACTAGCGCATGAGGGTGCCGCCATTCACATCCATGATGGCGCCCGACACAAATCCTGCCGCAGGTGAACACAGATATGCCAGCATGCTAGCGATTTCCTCTGGCTGACCCATGCGTTTCATCGGATAGGCATTCGCATCATAGCCATGGCCGGCAGTCATGCCTGTTTCAATCGGACCCGGAGCCACTGCATTGACCGTGACGTGATGGGGTGCGGCGCGTTGCGCAAACCATCTTACCAATGCGTGAACGCCACCCTTGGACGCGGAGTAGTGCGGACCGGCGCGCAGACCTCCCGTCCATCCTGCAATAGAGCCACACAGCGCGATGCGACCGTGTTTGCGCTCCATCATTCCCGGCAAAATAGCACGTACGAGATTGATCGGCCCAAGCACATTGACTTGCATGACGCGCATGAACTCGACATCATTCCATGTCGGTGACAGCCAGTCATCATCGTACGGGCAAATGCCTGCGGTGTCGGCAAGCGCGGTGAGAGGATCGTGCCGAGTCACAAGCGCCTCAACTTGTGCGCGTTGTGTGAGATCGCAGCATTCGACGGCGACCTGTCCCTTGAGCGAGTGGGCAAGCTGCTCGAGGGCGGATTGATTTTGCTCGATATCCGTCAAAACAAGACGGGCACCAAGCTGGCTGCACAGTCTGGCCGTTGCAGAGCCAATCCCGCCCGCAGCACCTGTGATAAGCAGGTGTGTGTGGGAGAGGTCAAAAGCTTGCGAAGCGTTTTCTCTTGAAATGTGCATGACCGCTCCGGTGCTTGATGTAAAACAGTATTAAACAGACAGGTAGCGTTGCTTGATATCCGCGTTGTCATTGAGCTCGGTGATCGTGCCGACAAAGACATCGGTGCCTTTGTCGATGACGACCGCACGGTCAGCGAGCCCGAGGCAGAAATGCAGATTTTGTTCTGCGAGCACGATCGTTTTACCCATTTCTCGCAGAGACTGAATCAGATCGCCAATTTTTTGCACCATGATAGGGGCAAGGCCTTCGCTCGGTTCATCCAGCAACAAGACATCCGGATTGCCCATCAGGGACCGTCCGACAGTCAACATCTGTTGTTCGCCGCCTGAAAGCTGTCCCCCCAGTCGCTCACGCAATGGTTTGAGCAAGGGCAGCATCTCGTAGACGCGCTCGATACTCCAGTCATCCTCGCCATTGGCGCCACGCTTGATGGCGATATCGAGATTTTCTTCGACTGTGAGGTCTGGAAAAATTTGACGATCCTCGGGCACATACCCAATACCGGCACGCGCGATCAAGTGGGCGGGACGCCCTGTGATTGCCTGGTTGTGAAGCGTGATATGTCCGCTCTTGGCGGCGATCACGCCGGCGACAGATTTCATGGTCGTGCTTTTGCCCGCACCGTTACGACCCAGCAAGGCGAGCGTTTCGCCTTTGTGCACATCAAAGGATAAATTGAAAAGTGCCTGACTCGTACCGTAGAACACGTTGACTTGATCAACTTTCAACACCTGCGGACTCATGCGTGTGCCTCCCGAGGCGTACCCAGATATGCCTCAATCACGGCCGGGTTATTGCGGATTTGTTCAGCATTCCCTTCGGCGAGAACCTTACCGTATGACAGAACATGGATATGTTGTGAAATACGGAAGACGATTTCCATATCGTGCTCGATGAGCACAACGGTTAGTCCACCTTTTTTCCAGAGCCCATAGACCGTTTCGATCATTTGCTCTCGCTCCTCAGGTCCCATGCCAGCGACCGGTTCATCCAGCAGCAAGACTTTTGGACGTAAAACAAGCGCCAGCGCCATATCCAGGAGCTTTTGATCACCATGAGACAAATTACCGCTCACAACATGGGCTTTGGTATGCAGACCAAGCTGTTCCATCACTTCGTAAGCGCGGTCACGCGTTTGCTCAAGAGGAAAGCGCCCGAGCATTTGTGCGGATTTTCCCAGAGGCGACATCAATGCGCCACGCAGCGATTCTTCGACGGTCAGTGTTTTGAATAACTTGGCAACCTGAAAGGCGCGACCAATCCCTTTGCGTACGATTTCGCTGCTAGGTTGTCCTGTGATGTCTTCGCCATCCAGAATAATCCGACCGGAATCGGGCGCTAATGCACCTGAAATCAGGTTAAAAAAAGTCGTCTTGCCCGCACCATTGGGTCCAATGACTGCACTCAGGGATTCAGTTTTGAAATGAATCGAGACATCAGAGGTCGCGACGACGCCGCCAAAGGATTTGTGGAGATGTTCAATCTTGAGCATCAGCGCGCTCCATCAGACTTCTTGCCACGCGCTTTGGGGACGCCACCATACGTTTGCCACGTGGAGCCCGCCAGCCAGCCAGCGTCCACGGGCAAATTGATACCTGTAATCGCTTTAGCCGCAGGGGACAATAAAAAGCCGACAGAGTCCGCAATTTCATCCGGTGTCACCATGCGTCCCATCGCTGCCTGAGAGGTGAGGTCCTCTGGATTGCGATCGTTACGATCAATCGCAGCTTGCAAAGCCTCGGTCAGAACATAACCGGGTGAAATAGCGTTGACGCGTACGCCGGAGCGGCCCCATTCGGCTGCCAGACATGCTGTCATCGCGGCGACTGCGGCTTTGGCCGGACCGTATGCGTGTAGGGGGGAGGAGCGCAAGGATGTGATCGATGCGATATTGACAATTGAACCGCCACCCAATTCGACCATACGTGAGCCGTAGATCGCACAAGCCAGATAGGTGCCGCGTTGGTCGATGTCGACCACCCGATCCCACTCCGTCATAGTCAGCAGATCGGGGGATAAGCGGTTTTGCAAAATACCCGCACTGTTGACCAACGCTGTGACAGGCCCATGTTTGGCCTCGATCATGGCGGCAGTGTCTCGCATGCCGTCGTCGTCCGTCACGTTGCATGGGTAAGCCACGACACCCATGGCGCGCATTTTTTCTTCCGACCACGTACCGGGCAAATCCAACGAGATGACATGATCGCCGCGCTTGGCCAGGTGACGTACGCAGGCCGCACCGATTCCGCTTGAACCGCCGGTGACCACAGTAATATTTGGCTTGCTCATGAACGTGCACCTCGTTTGAAAATCATTTGAAAAATCTGCACTACAAAGTCTGTGATTCCGCGTTTAAAGCCCAGCGCAAAAAGAAGCACGATGACGCCGAGCGCAAGACCGTGATACTCGGTCGTGCGTGTGATGATGTCGTTAAACACCAGGAGCAGGCCTGCACCTACGACCGGTCCGATAAATGTGTGGAGGCCACCCATCATGATCATGAATACGGCTTCGCCAGACATCGTCCAGTAACTGAACTCGGGATAAGCGCCTGAGACGAACAACGCCATGATGACGCCGCCAACGCTAGCGAAACAGCTCGCCAGAACGAAGGCATACAGACGGACGCGCCAGACATCGATCCCCAGAAACTTGGCGCGGTCAGCATTGTCACGCACCATTCTGAGGGTATAGCCAAAGGGTGATTGCAAGATATAGCGCATTAAGAACAAGCAAAGCACGCCAACGATGCAAGAGAACCAATAGAGTGTTTGCGTGTCGGCAAGATTGATGCTTCCCCAGACCCGCGGGATCCCGCCCATAAGACCTTGGTCGCCTCCCGTCAAAGATGTCCAGGTGATGATAATGCTGTGAATCAGCATCTGAAATGCGAGCGTCAAAAAGGAGAAATAAATTTCTTTGAGACGTACACAGATCGCCCCGACCACTAAGCCTAACAATGCGCAAAAGACAATTGCACCGAGGATCGCAACAGGAATTGAGGCGCCGCCTTTTTGCATGAGCAAGCCAAAGGCATATGCGCCACCACCGAAAAACATCGCATGCCCAAATGACACCATCCCGCCATAGCCCACCAAAATATTGAGGGAGGTGGCAAAGAGTCCAAAAGCTGCCAGACGGATCACAAAATCAAGTGCGACCCGCCCCGGCGAGAAAAAAGGGATGGCGATCAGAATCACCAAGCCGGCAAGCGCGAGTAAAAGTTCTTTATTAAAAGTCAGTTTCGAGTTCATCAGCGTGGCTCCTTACCCAGCAAGCCACTTGGCTTGAGGACGAGGATCAGCGCCATCGCCAAGAACATGATGCCTTCGACAAAAAGCGGAAAGCCGATCGAACCAAACGAGCGCACGAGACCGATTAGGAGGGCGCCGACGAGCGCGCCACTGACCGAGCCCATGCCGCCAATCACGGTGACAATGAAGGATTCGATCAGAATCGAAAAGCCCATGCCTGGCGACATGGAGCGAACCGGCGCCGCCAGTGCGCCCGCGAGGCCAGCGAGCGCGCCACCAAAGGCAAATACGCCTGCGTAAATCCAGGTCGTGTTCAAGCCCAGCACAGAAGTCATGGTTGGATTATGCGCCGCGGCTCGGACGATTTTTCCGATGCGCGTGCGTGTCATGACGTACCACATCACCAGACCAATCAGCGCGGCCGCACTGATCATGAAAAGATAAAAGACGGGCACAATTCCGCCTGCGATAAACACGGGTGGCGCCTGAAAGGCCGCGGGCATGCCCATCGACTGAAACTCATGTCCCCAGATGATCTTGACGGCATCATCGAGAATCAAAATAAACGCATAACAAACTAGCAGTTGCAGTAACACGTCAGCGTTGTAAACCTTGCGCATGAAAAAGCGTTCAAAGAATACGCTGAATAGCCCAACCCCCGCGCCCGCGATCACCGCGGCCAAAACATAGCTGTCGGTGATCCGATAGGCGGAAAGCGCGATGTAGGCGCCGAGCATGTAGAGCGAACCATGCGCGAAATTGATGACCTTAAGCACCCCAAAGATCAGCGTCAGGCCAGCGGCCACGAGAAAGAGGAGCGAACCCACAATCAGGCCAGTGCTGGTTTGGGTCACGATGCAAGACAAAGAAGTCAGGCACTCATACAGGGCGTTGGGATCCAAAGATATCTCCGGGAGATGCAGACGTATTGGGGTGCGGGTGACTGAGTCTCAGCCAGGATCTGGATGAGACTCAGTGCCCACAAACGTTCAGGGGATGGCTTTACGCCCAGCCTTTACGTTTTTTCCACTCGGCTTCCAGCGCGTAGATCTGGTCCCACTTGCCGTTGACTTGATTCGTCATGAAAGGCTCTTTGTTAGTCAGTGAGCCATAGCCGATCGCGTAATTGACCACGGTGTTGTCCTCTGGACGCATCGTGAGTGTGCCGTCAGCGCCAAAGGGGGAATCGATCTTCAGGCCACGCATCGCTTCGGCGATTTTTTTGCCATCCGCGCTATTCGCTTTTTTCATTGCGGTGGTCAAAAATCCAATACCTGCGGCGTTTTGCCAAGACCAGTTCAGAGCGAGTTCTTTAAACTTGGCGCGATACGCGTCAGCCCAAGCTGCATTCGCCGGCGTATTGGGGAAGCTGCGCAAGTAACGGTTGCCGGAGTGCATGTTGGGCGGAACATTCTTGACGGCAGTCAGTACCGCATACTCCGCCAGGTTGGGCGAGAAGAATTGCTTGTCTTTGAACAATGCATAGATGTTGGACTGGTCGATGAACGAGGTCATATCGCCACCCCACAGGCATGAGTAAACAGCCTGTGGTTTGCCTTGCACCATACGCGTGATGTTTTCGCTGTAGTCGGCCTGGAAGAGTTTTGGCCAGACTTGACCGACGATTTCGATATTGTTGTTGAAATGCTTGAGGTACTCGAAATACTCGGCTGTGGTGTCGCGACCATAAGCATAGTCAGGAGAAATACTCATCCATCGCGTGAGCTTAAGCTTTTTTGCGATTTCCGCGCCGTAGGAACCTCCGGCAATCGCATCATGGATCCCTTGGCGCGCGCAACGGAACGCGGTCGGTACACGCAGTTTGGGATCCGCTGTGAGCGAGGAGGTCTCTGAGCAAGTGTGAACCACGAGTACGCCAAGGTCTTTCGCGACTTCGTGGACGGCGAAGGCACCCGAGGAAGCTTCGGCATCCCAAATAATTTCGCAGCCATCGCCTGTGACCAGTTCACGCGCCACGCGAGCAGCCTCTTGAGGCTGGCCTTTGGAGTCGCGCACCACCATTTCGATCATGCGACCGTTCAAACCACCCGCGGCGTTGAATTTTTCGACTTCCATCGCCACGGCGTTACGCGACGCAATCCCGAGCATCGCCACACGCCCTGACAGAATCGTCGGCATGCCGATTCGGATGGGCTTGTTCTGAGCCAGTGAAATCGCGGGCAGACCGAGTGTTGCGATACCGGCGGTTGCGATCGCGCCTTTTAATAATTTACGACGCGACGCTGCAGCCGAACTTTGGGTGTGGTTTTTGCTCATGTTGTCTCCAAAATTGATATTTCATTTTTTTTATGATTAATGTTGTCACTAGAACGACATCTACTTTTTGTTCATATCGCAATATGACGATCAGCCTGTCCAACTGTCAAGAAAGAGTTGGGTGGGAGAAACCCCTAGGTACCGATGTAGTTAGAAATCTCAATGAGGTTTTGATCCGGGTCACGAATATAAACAGACAGTATTTTCCCTTTAGCTCCAGTGCGCTCAACGGGACCGATTTCGACGGGAACACCTGCTGCCGAGAGCTCATCCATCACGACGCTGATGGGTGTTGTGGAGATAAAACACAGATCTCCAGAGCCTGCAGTGGGACGTTGTGCTTTGGGATCGTAAGTATTGTCGATTTGATGCAGATTGATTTTTTGTTGACCAAATCCAAGTGCCTTGCGATCCCCCAGAAACGTGATGACCTCAAAGCCCAGGATTTTCGAGTAAAAATCACAGGTTTTTTCAAGGCTTGCGACAGTCAGAACGAGATGATCAAGTCGGTCAATTTGCATTCTTGTGGCTCCTGTTTAAGATAGACTCGAGTTTAAACAGGTTTAACCCTTCAACGGATCGCTTGGAATATGACTTCTTCTACCGCATCGAATGCAATGTTTTTCCCCGTTGTCGGATGTGTCGGGCTCGACCGTCGGCAAGCGGCTGATTACCACCAACGGTGGTTTGTCATCGATGCAAATAATCAGTGGCTGAGTGCTGAGCGTTGCGCGGCACTTTCAAATGTGGCGATCGAGCTCAAGCTCGGTTCGTTGGTGTTACGTGCGCCCGGGATGTTGCGGATCGACATCCCGCTCGATGTGATCGAGGATGACGACAGTGTCAAGCGGACTGTCCAGGTTGGACAGCAATCCGTGGTGGTGGTGGACGAGGGGGATGTGACGGCGACTTGGTTGACTCACGTAGCGGGCCAGCCTTGTCGTCTGGTCAAAGTTCACCCTGAAGCCGGACCGGTTGAGTGGCCACAAGTCATGACCTAGATGGCTTTGCTGACTTTGGCTTCGGTAAGTTTGTGATATTTGGCCATGAGGGCTTCTTGGCCTTCTTTCCATTCGGGATGCAACTCAATGCAGTCGACCGGGCAGACGACTTTGCATTGAGGCTCGTCGTGGTGCCCGACACACTCCGTGCACGCATCGGGGTTGATGATGTAAATGGACTCTCCCATTGAAATAGCATCATTGGGACATTGTGGTTCGCACACGTCACAATTGATGCATTCTTCGGTGATTCGCAGGGCCATTTGGGGAGCGTGTCTGAGAGTGTGAGTGAAATCTGGATTAGGCCTTGGGCGCTGCAGCGTTTTGTTCCCGACGCTCTTTAGCTTTGGCTTGTAACCAGCGTTCCACAGATGGAAACACAAACTTGCTGACATCGCCGCCAAGCTCGGCAATCTCCCGCACGATCGTGCCCGAGATGAACTGATACTGATCCGAAGGCGTCATAAACAGGGTTTCGACTTCTGGCAACAGGTGACGGTTCATGCCTGCCATCTGGAACTCATACTCAAAATCAGAAACCGCCCGCAAACCGCGCACAATCACGCGCCCTTCTTGCTCTCGCACAAAGTCTTTGAGCAAACCTGCAAAGCTCGCAACTTTGACGTTGGGGTAATGGCTCAGGACTTCACGTGCGATTTCGACGCGTTCATCCACGGAGAAGAACGGTCTTTTGTTGCGACTGTGGGCGACACCGATTACGACACGGTCAAAGAGGCTGGCGGCTCTGCGCACCAAGTCTTCGTGGCCGCGTGTCATGGGATCGAATGTTCCGGGGTAAATAGCAGTGATCATTTTTGCAATGCAGCAATTTGGAGGAGATGATAGTGTACGGCTCCTGCGCGATCTTGGCGCAATAACCTGTACCCGTCCGGGACTAAAACCGGTTTTTCAGCCTCAATGTAGACCAGTCCGTTGGGTTCCAACAAATCTGGCAAGAGTGGCCAGAGGGATTCTAGCCAGTTTTTGCCAAACGGGGGGTCAATAAAGATCAAGTCGAAACGGGCGGCTTCGAGACGTCCCAGGACGTGCATGGCATCTCCCGCGTGAATACGCACGGCTTTGGCGTCGAGTTTGTCCCTAAGCGCGCGCAGGGCTGCGACTGCCCGAGGGTGCTGTTCCACCATCTGGACGTGCGAAACCCCACGTGAGGCCGCTTCAAAGCCTAGGGCACCGCTGCCCGCGAATAAATCCAGAACGCGTTTATTCGCAAAATCACTATCCCAAAAATAATTTAGCCAATTGAACAGTGTTTCACGTACCCGATCAGGTGTCGGCCGTAATCCCTCAGCGTCAATCACCTCAATAGGCGTTCGACGAAACTGACCGGCCACGATGCGAATATACTTCTTCACTATGTTTCGCTTCTTCAAGAAAAAACCAATTCCATCTGAGTCTTCAGTCGAAGACCAGTCTCCTGCACTCGCCTCTCAGGAGGCAGAGCAGCAGCCGGATCAAACCGCTGCAAAGGTGATCGTACCCGAGACGCAAAGTCCTGTGCCTCAGGCCCCATTTCGGCGCAGCTCTTTCGGTGCGGCGCTTGGAGGTGCTGGCAGCATCGGCATCGCTGGCGTCGGTGCGATGCGCGACGCTCCGCCCGCCGTTTCACCCACCGCTTCACCCACCGCTCCGCCCGGGCAAGATACTCCAAGAGAGGTTGCCGAGCCTATTCCACCGATCGCAGAAGTGGAAATCGTTGAGCAGCCCGAACAACTTGAACCAATTGTTCCAGAGCGCAGCGAGGAAAAAAAGGCTTCCTGGCTGGCGAGGTTACGAGGTGGCCTGGCTAAAACAGGTCAAAGTATTGGCAGTCTGTTTATTGGCGTGCGCGTCGACGAGGCGCTTTTCGAGGAGCTTGAAACGGCGCTCATCATGGCTGATGCGGGTGTCGAAGCGACTGAACAGTTGCTCAAGGCGCTGCGTTTGCGCGTCAAACGCGACCGTATCGAAGATGCCGAGGGTGTGCGCCAAGCTTTGCGCGAGGTGTTGACAGAGCATCTGAAAGTCCTGGAAAAGCCTTTCGATGTGGGGCGTGTCAAACCTCTTGTCGTGATGATCACAGGAGTCAATGGTGCGGGAAAAACGACGTCAATCGGCAAGCTGGCCTTCGCGCTGCAGCACTCCGGTGCTCGCGTGCTGTTGGCCGCGGGCGATACTTTTCGTGCAGCCGCTCGCCAACAGCTGATCGAATGGGGAGATCGCAACAATGTGAATGTGATCGCCCAGGAGGGCGCTGATCCCGCAGCCGTGGCTTTTGACTCGGTGCATGCAGGGCGCGCCCGCGGCATGGATGTTGTGATGGTCGACACTGCCGGGCGCCTGCCGACGCAATTGCATCTCATGGACGAACTCAAGAAAATCAGGCGTGTCATCGCCAAGGCCGATCCCACCGCCCCGCACGAAGTGTTGCTTGTGGTCGATGGCAACTCAGGACAAAACGTGTTGGCGCAAATCCGCGCCTTTGATGCGGCTGTGGGTTTGACGGGTCTGATCGTCACCAAGCTCGACGGCACAGCGAAAGGCGGCACGCTGGCCGCAGTCGCCGCTGGGAGTCAGGGTGTGCGTCCGGTACCTGTGTATTGGATCGGTGTCGGTGAAAAAATCGAAGACTTGCAACCTTTTGTCGCGTCCGAGTTTGCGGCAGCAGTCGTAGGCTGAGCGCTCTTGACTCAGCTCCAGGGCGGAGTTGAGTCTGCCAGGCATTTGAATGCCTCGGCCGCATCATTCGTGAGCGCCGCAAGACGCGCCTGAATCCAACCACAGGCAAACCATGCTTGGGGCTGACGCTCGACAAGTGCCTTGAAAAGCGGTTGTGCGACATACAGGTCGTTCATTTCGCCCAAAATATCTTGCACCGTCGCTAATTGCTTGCGATAGCGCTGAAGGTTTGAGTCAGGCAGCATGGATTCACAAAATTGCAACGCATAGCGCAAACGTTTGGATTTTTTTCTCAGCGCATGCTGTTCTTCGATCGTGAGCGAGCCAAATTTCAAGCCGCTACGTACAATCTGACGATGCCATTTTTTGAGCTTTTCAATCAACAGAGGTTTGAGTGGCGGTTCCCGACACTCTCTTGGTGAGCGGGGAAAAGCGAACGCTGTGTCGCTGCTTTCAGGTGAGATCACTGGGACGTCTTGCTGCGCAGGGTTTGCAGCGGCTGTGGACGCAGCTGAGACTGGAATCGTACAAAGCTTGAGCATGTCGAGCAGCCAGGTTTGAAAGGCTGGACTAGAGACAAACTCGAGACCTGAACCCTGGATCGCCCGGGCGGGCAGTTCGATGGGAGGCAGTCCCGCAGCGTAGAGTGTCGGCAAAACCGACTCTTGCAAGACATCCTCATCCCGCGTGCCGCCGAGCTGGGAAAAATAACCGCTGATTTGCTCCCGATGCTCAAGGGGAGGGAGCTCAGTGATTCCGTTGAAAAATGACCAGGCCGATCGCAACCTTCGTATCCCCACGCGCAACTGGTGGACGTGCTCTGGCGTCGAGGCCCGGCAAATGTCTGCTGTGTCGACCTCGCACAGGATCGCCGCGTTACGTGCGATATGTTCCAGACACTCGCTTGTGACCACAGATAAAACCTGGGCGGCATCCCGCTCTTTGACAACCTCTTGCAGGGCAATCGGTTCGGCACCGCGAGGTTTCCAGAAATTTGCGATGGCCTCTGGTGCGTCAGCCTTCTCGAGCGTTTGAGCCAGCATAGCAAGCTGATCTCCACGCTCCGCTTTACTGCGAAAATCCAGGATCAGTCCAAATTTCTGTTGCCATTTACGACCGATCTCAAAGACCGCCTCGAGTTTTCCGGTTTTGAGTTCAAACTCCACTTCTGAGATCGGTAGTTGCAATGCACCGGCACGCAGCCAGCCTCGGTCATAAGCAAGCTCAACGACGCCAGATCGAGCGCGAATGTTTCGCAGCAACCGAAGCACATCCGTTTCATAGCATACCTGCAGGGGCTCAGTCAGATTCGAGAGAATATCCCCGGCCGGGGTGCCTGCATAGATACTGAGGTCTAACGTTGCCTCAGGTCGATTTTGATTGATTTCAACGCGGGAAAGGCTATGAGCGCCTGGCATTTTCAGCGTTTGCACCCATTGCGTTCCTTCGAGTCGAAGTCTGAGAGCAATACGTGAACGTACCAAGGCACGCGAAGGTGTATCGAAATACAGCGCACGTAATTGAACCTGTGCAAACTGAGCCCGTTTTACCTCGCGCTCAACGCGGGCTTGAGCCTTGACGGGCACATTGAGCTTGAGCTCTTGTTCTGACATCGCCATCCTCCCCCCTTGCCTGGAGCAAGTACTCCACCATTTCTACAAAACCCTCGCCACCTCGTGATGGCGTCACGAATTTGGGAGGGTGCTTCAAACGATGAAGCTGGCCTTGGATATTGGCCACGCCAACCGAAAAGTTAAAAAACTCGAACATCGGTTCGTCATTGGGTGAGTCGCCGATAAATAAGGCTGTTTCCAGCTGGTCCTGCAGGTTGAGCCCACACTCGCGTGCGAATAAAGTCTTGGTCATTGACAGTTTGTCGTAATCGCCAAACCAGCCATTGACATGAATCGAGCTCACTTTGGCTTGCGCGCCAACTTGCTTGAACATGTTCACGATCCTTTGTACCTCGGATTCGTTTAATGGTGGGACATCCTCGCAAAAATCGATCGCCAAATCGGCTTCTCGATAGTTTTGATCGCTGGCCAGTCCGCATCCGGGTACTGCCCGTAGTATTTGCGCGGAGAGTTCGTTTAACTTTTGGCGATTAATCTGGCGTTGTGCCGAGTCAGCAAAATGATGCGTGATCATTTTTTTGGCGGTATGGTCGTACCGCATGTAAAAAGCACCGTTTTCCCCCACCACAGCAAATACGGGCCACATCCGGGCAATGTGGTCACACCAGCCTGCAGGCCGTCCTGTGATCGGAATCACCACGATTCCTGCTGCAGATAATTGTTCCAAAGCGTAATAAGCGCGACTCGTCATGCGACCCTCCGTCGTGATGGTGTCGTCAATGTCGCTCAAAACAAAGCGAATCTTGGCGGCTTGCTGCTGAGAAAGGCTGCTGAGAGCTTGCATGGGAGGATTCTGTGTGTGCTTTGTTAAGGGGATTCTATAATAGGTGTTTACACGTGCCCCTGCATAACGCCATCATGTCTGTCAAACCTTCTCCCGTCGCGTCTCTGGACGCCGAACTTGCGGCCGCGATATCTCCGGTTTCCGAGATCATCTCCGAGCTGAAAATGGGCCGTATGGTCATATTGGTGGACGAGGAAGACCGTGAAAACGAGGGCGACCTTGTGATGGCCGCCGAGTTTGTCACACCCGAAGCTATCAATTTCATGGTGACCCACGGCCGCGGGCTGGTCTGTCTGACGCTGACAGAAGAACGATGCCGACAGCTCGAGTTGCCGTTGATGTCTAATCGTAACGGCACACCGTATGGCACAAACTTTACTGTGTCGATCGAGGCCGCCGAGGGCGTTGAAACAGGTATTTCGGTCGCAGACCGCGCCAGAACCGTGCGTGTGGCTGTGGCGCGTGATGCCAAGCCTTCCGATCTCGTGCAGCCAGGCCATATTTTCCCCCTGCGCGCTGTGCCAGGCGGTGTTCTGGTGCGAGCGGGTCACACTGAGGCGGGTTGCGATCTGACAGCGATGGCTGGACTGACGCCTGCTGCTGTGATCTGTGAGATTTTGAAGCCAGACGGCACGATGGCGCGTTTGCCTGATTTGATCGAGTATGGACGTACTCACAATTTAAAAATCGGCACGATTGCCGATTTGATTCAGTATCGTAATGAGCATGAGTCTGTCATTGAGCGTGTCAGCGAGCGACAGATTCAGACGCCCTGGGGCGAATTTAAAATGATCGCATACCGGGATACCGTAGCGGGTCATCCCCATTTGGCGTTGGTGCACGGTGTGGTCGATCCCGCGCGCGAGACGTTGGTGCGCGTGCACGAACCCACCTCCATTCTTGATTTGATCGATGTGCACAGTCCCGGACACAGTTGGGGCGTTGCCACTGCCTTGCAGGCGATCCGGGAAACCGAGGCTGGCGTGATGGTATTTTTAAACTGCCAGGGCTCTTCGAGTCAGTTGTTCGATCAGATTATTGCCTCGCAAAGCGAAGCACCCGTGCCAGTTAAGCGTGAATCGGGCCGGATGGATTTGCGCACCTACGGCATGGGGGCGCAAATACTGCGTGACCTCAACGTCGGGCAGATGCGTTTATTGGCACGTCCCCGAAAAATGCCCAGCATCATGCCGGGCTTTGGTCTGGATGTCACCGGCTACGATCATCAACCTCCCACCCGTAACACATAGGAAGCACATCATGAGCCCATATACCCTGACCCCCGACATGAATGGAGAGGGCCTGCATATCGGAATCGTTCGTGCCCGATTCAACGAAGATATCGGTTTGATCGAACTCGATGCCTGCCTCCAGGAGCTTGAAAGCCTCGGTGTCGACGAGCGAGACATCATGGTCGTGACTGTGCCAGGCGCCTTGGAATTAGGTGTCACATTGGCCCGCATGGCTGAAACCTTCGAGTTCGATGCACTGATCGCCTTGGGCGCCGTGATTCGTGGTGAAACGTATCATTTTGAAATTGTCAGCAACGAAAGCGCCTCGGCAATCGCCCGCGTCGCACTCGAAACAGGCATTCCTGTCGCCAATGGTGTGTTGACGACTGAGACAGACGAACAAGCCGAAGCACGCGCCGCGGATAAAGGTCGCGACTGCGCCCAGTGCGCCGTTGAAATGGCGAACCTGGTAGCGGCACTCGAGCCCGAAGCCGATGATGAAGACGAAGAGGATGACGATCTTGAACAAGCCCCAGCAAGACGTTAATCCGGAGGCGATGCCCCCGCGCAGCGCGCGTCGTCGTGCGCGCGAACTGGCTTTGCAAGGTTTATACGCTTGGCTGGTGCGGGACACGGACAGTTTGCAGGATGCCGGTGAGATCGAAGCACACCTGCGAGATGAGGATGAGTTCGATCAAGCCGATGCTGTATGGTTTCAAACCTTGCTGCATGGCGCGATGAGAGAAGCGCCAGCCTTGCGCGAAAAATTCGTGCCCTTTGTGGATCGCCCGCTCGCTGAGCTTTCTCCTATCGAGCATGGAATCCTGCTGATCGGCAGTTTTGAATTGGTGCATCAGATTGATGTGCCTTATCGTGTCGCGATCAATGAAGCGGTTGAGCTTGCCAAGTCTTTTGGCGGCACGGACGGCTTCAAGTTCGTCAACGGCGTACTCGACAAGCTGGCCGCCGAAGTGCGTTCCACAGAGCTACGGGCCGCGACCCGTCGCTGATCGCGAACACAATCGTGGCGTCCGAATTCGATCTGATCTCCCGCTTTTTCAAGCGCCCCGTTCCTGCGGGGATGCTGGGCGGGGGGGACGATTGCGCACTATTTCGGGTGACACCTGGACTGGAGTTGGCCACAAGCAAGGATTTGTTGCTCGAAGGGCGACATTTTTTCTCCAATGTAGATCCCTACACGTTGGGTCACAAATCATTGGCAGTCAATCTTTCCGACTTGGCGGCAATGGGTGCGAAACCTGTGGCTTGTTTGTTGGGGTTGGCGCTGCCGTCTTTTGACGAGGACTGGATCGCGCGCTTTGCGGATGGTTTTTATGCGCTTGCGGATTTGCATGGCTGTGTCCTGATTGGTGGCGATACGACGCGCAGCCAGACTGGGGTGGCCATCAGCGTGACGGTTTTCGGTGAAGTCGATCCCGCGCACGCCATGCGACGAAATGCTGCAAAAGCAGGGGATGACATTTGGGTCTCTGGCGTGCTTGGCGCTGCCGATGTCGCATATCGACTGTTGGCGGGCTCGTTGACGACCGAATCTGGCTCCGGACAACCATCGCGAGGTTTGTTTGCGCTGAGCGAAACCTTGCTCGAGCAAACGCGTGCCGCGCTCGAAACCCCTGTGCCCAGAGTATTTTTAGGACGTCGACTCAGTGCCCATGCGCATGCGGCGATTGATATTTCAGATGGTTTGGTACAAGACTTAGGACATATCCTTCATGCAAGCGGGGTGGGCGCCCGAATTGATGAAGGTCTATTACCCGTTCATCCTGCGCTGCAGAATCTCAGTCTCGAAGACAGGCGGCGAGCCGTTTTAGCCGGGGGCGATGTGTACGAGTTATGTCTGACGGCATCGGTGGACCAGCGCGATCATTTTGAGCGGATCGGACTGGAGGCAGGTGTGCCGCTGACTCGCATCGGTCAAGTCGTCGCGGGTGCCGGGCTAGAGGTTTATGATCAGGCTGGACAATTGATTGAGCCGCTCCCCAAGGGCTTTGACCATTTTCGGGATTGATATGACGGGCGTTTCAACGAGGCACCGCACGACATGGCCAACATTGCGCTGGGTGTTTTCAGATCCGGGTCGCATCCTGATGTTTGGATTTGGTTCTGGGTTGATTCGACCAGGTTCTGGCACGTGGGGAACCCTGCTGGCCTGGTTCTTGTGGGTATTTGTTTCTCCGGACGCAAGCGATCTGGCCATTGGTATTTTTTTATTACTTTGCTTGATCTATGGTTGTTGGGCGGCTCAGCGCGTGAGCAATGCGATGGGCGTACAAGACCATGTTGGCATCGTCTGGGATGAGTTCGTGGCCTTCTGGCTTGTATTGTGGCTGGTACCGAGTTCATTTTTAATGCAAGTCATCGCTTTTATCCTTTTCCGTTTTTTCGATACGGTCAAGCCGCCACCAATCCGTCAGGTCGATGCGCGCTTTAAAGGTGGAACTGGCGTCATGCTCGATGACCTGCTCGCCGCGTTTTATACACTTTTGGTCATGGCGTTCGTGGTGCGTTTCTGGCCCGCGTAATCCATCTGAAGTGCTGATACCAGAAGTGCTGATCTCAGATCTGCTCATGTATGTCTTGTCAATTTCGATGAAGGCTCTTTATGCAAAACGATTCTCGCGCCTTGGCGGCCCAACTCGGTCAGTTACTGCTCAGCCGGCAAGGCTGGTTAGCGACTGCTGAATCCTGTACGGGCGGTCTATTGTCTGGAGCGGTCACCGCGATTCCGGGTTCGAGCGGCTGGTTTGATCAAGGCTGGGTGACCTACAGCAATATGGCAAAACACGCCCAACTCGGCGTGGCACGCGAAACACTTGCGGAGTTTGGTGCTGTGAGCGAAGAAGTTGCGCGTCAGATGGCGGCAGGTGTGCTCGCAATGGCGCCGCGCGCCACCCTCGCTCTCACAACGACGGGCGTTGCAGGCCCCGGGGGTGGGACCGCCACGAAGCCAGTTGGTCTGGTGTGGTTCGGTTTTGCACAGCGCACGCCCTCTGGTGTGATCGTACATGCTGCCTCGCAGATTTTTCAGGGAGATCGTGATGCGGTCAGAAACGCATCAGTGGCTTACTCTTTGCGATCAGCCTGCGCACTGCTTACCTGAAAAATTCATACGTGGACGATCTGTGGTGGACTATCTGTGCGCGTTGATGTCGTCACGCGTTTGTTTGGCGACTGACGCAGCAGCCTCTGTCCAGTGACCCGCACCCTGCGCATACAAAATCGCGCGGGAAGAGTTGATCATCATGCCTGTTTTCTGTGCGTTGCATCCTGCCGCGCATGTGGCAGCGATATCTCCACCCTGCGCACCAATACCAGGAACCAGTAGTGGCAGACTATCGCCGACAGCCTGGCGAACCGCGGCTAGCTCGTTTGGGAAGGTCGCGCCGACTACTAGCCCGCATTGACCGGTTTTGTTCCACTTATTTGCGACCAGGTCCGCGACGCGCAGATAGAGCGGTACACCGTCAGTCATCAAAAATTGCAAATCAGATCCCCCGGGGTTTGACGTGCGGCAAAGCACGATCACACCACGGTCTTCCCATTCAAGATAGGGTTCGACTGAGTCGGCACCCAAATACGGACTCACTGTGACTGCATCCGCGCCATAACGCCCGAAGACCTCTTGCGCATACTGTGTGGCGGTCGCACCAATGTCGCCGCGCTTGGCGTCGAGCACAATAGGAAGATGTGGGTATTGTTCCCTGAGATAGGCGCACAGATCTTCGAGCTGACCCTCGGCGCCTGCGGCGGCAAAATACGCGATTTGTGGTTTGAAGCCGCACACAAAAGGCGCAGTGGCATCGATGACTTGCTTACAAAACTGAAAAATTGCGTCGGGTTTGCCTTTGAGTTCGTCTGGCATCCGGGTGAGGTCCGGATCAAGTCCCACCATCAAGAGGGAGTCGGAGCTGGCCCATGCGGCATTCAGTTTTTGTATAAAGGACATGAGAGATATAGGATGTTCGTGTTTAAAGACAAGCTCTATTAGAGCCTAAAAGCCCAAACAATAATGCGCGATCAGATAAAGGCGAACCATTTATTGAGGAGCAGGGTGGCCCAGAGCGCCCCTGTTAAAAGCAGGCTTAACAGCACAGCCGCACTACCCAGATCTTTGGCGCGCCCGATCAGCTCGTTATTTTCAAGCGTCACCGCATCGGCAACCGCCTCGAGCGCGGAGTTCAGGAGTTCGACAATCAGGACAAAAACCAGCGAGCTCAGCAAAAGCATGATTTGCACCGCGCTGTTACCCACCCAGAAGGCGGCGGGCGCCAAAATCAGAACCAGTAAAAGCTCCTGTCTGAATGCAGCCTCGTAACGCAGCGCAGCACGCAGGCCATTGAGTGAGTATCCGGCCGCCTTCAGGACTCTGCCAAAGCCACCTTTGCTCTTGTGCTGCGAGGGATGTGAGGACATGATTGCGAACTTGGTTTATAAATGACTGCCGCCTGACGGATTCAGGCCTCTCAATTCATTTCGGAAGATAGCACACCATGCCAATGCTCAACGTTCAAATTCTTCAGGGTCATAGCGCCGCGAAAAAAACGGAACTACTGAAAAAACTGACTCAATCCGTGGTGGACAGCATTGGCGCACCACTGGCTTCTGTCCGGGTTGTCTTGCAGGAGATTCCCGCCGAGCACGTGATCGTTGCGGGTGAAATTGGCAAGGAAATGGTCATGATCACGGTGGGTTTGATTCGCGGGCGAACCGAGGACCAAAAGGCGGCTGTGATCGCCGCAATCTTTGAGGCGACCGAACAGGCGATCGGTGTTTCCAAGCAGAATATCCGTGTGATTCTGTTCGATCGTCCCGCGACTGATTTTGGCGTCGCAGGCGGGATCACGGCCAAGGCCGCGGGCCGTTAATTCGACATTCACCGATTTTTTAAGGTTCTCCATACTATGAGTAGTGTTCTTTTATACGATCAAGATGATCTGGGTGTCGTGACTCTGACCCTGAACCATCTCGAAACGCGCAATGCCTTGACGGGCACTGGAATTGTGGAGGCGATGCTCGAGGCGTGCCATCGCATCGAGCACGATCCCAGCGTGCGCGCGGTGATTATTACGGCGAACGGCCCGATTTTTTCTTCTGGCGGAAAAATCGATGAGATGGAGCGTCAGATCGGTTCCGGTTTTGGCTCTGAGGTTTTACGTCAGGAGTATCGTCAGGGAATTCAGCGCCTGCCTTTGGCGATTCATCAGATCGAGGTGCCGACGATCGCGGCGGTCAATGGTCCTGCGATTGGTGCAGGCTGTGATTTGGCATGTATGTGCGACTTGCGCATTGCTTCTGAGCAAGCCACTTTTGCAGAAAGTTTTGTCAAGGTCGGCATTGTGGCGGGGGACGGCGGTGCCTGGTTTTTACCGCGCGTGATTGGCATGGCCCGCGCGGCTGAAATGTCGTTTACGGGCGAGGCGATCGATGCCAAAACAGCTTTAGACTGGGGTATGGTCTCGCGCGTGGTGCCGGCTGAGGAGTTGTTATCGACGGCGCAGACGCTGGCTCGAAAAATGGCGGTCAATTCACCACATGCGGTTCGAATGACGAAGCGTTTGTTGCGGGAGGGACAGACTTCTTCGCTGTCCAATCTTTTGGAGTTGTCGGCAGCCTATCAGGCGATTGTGCACAAGACGGCCGAGCACGCCAAAATTGTGGGCGATTTCATGGCGGCCAAGGCAGCCCGGCGCGCTGCTCGTAAGTAAGCAGCCTGGTTACAGGCAAACGCGGCGTTTGATGTTTTGCTCAGCAAAACTCAACGCTCCGGGTTGCTGCTGAGTGAACTTTTCATGAGCTTTTGCTGGTTTCATTTTGTTCCGCAAACTCCCCAACTTCCTGCAGACTGAGGCAATCTCCTGATTTCTTTGCATTGAGGCAATCTCCAGACTCCTTCATGTCGAGGTGATTTCCCGCGTTGATAGCAGCCTGCTTACAGGCAAACGGGGCGCTTTATGTTTTGCTCAGCAAAACTAAACGCTCCGGCTTGCCGCTGAGACGACTTCTCATGAGCTGAGACGACTTCTCATGAGCTGAGACGACTTCTCATGAGCTGAGACGACTTCCCATGAGCTGAGACGACTTCTCATGAGCTGTAACTAGCTTCATCTTGCTTCGGAAGCTTGGGGAGTTTGATTTTGCTGAGCAAAATCAAAGCACCCCAACTTCCTGCGGATTCAGGGAATCTTGCGAATTAATCGTCCTTGGACTTGAAATCCTCAAAACAACCCCTATAATTAGCACTCAACTGAGGTGAGTGCTAACAATCCTCCCGCAGTCTTTCCAACAACCCATATATTTTTTAAACAGGAGTTCTACATGGCCCTGCGTCCCCTGCACGATCGCGTGATCGTCAAACGCCTGGACAACGAGCGCAAAACTGCCTCGGGCATCGTTATCCCTGAGAGCGCCGCTGAAAAGCCCGATCAGGGTGAGGTGCTGGCTGTTGGTCCCGGCAAGCAAACCGAAGATGGCAAAGTCCTGAAGATGGACGTCAAAGTTGGCGACAAGGTTCTGTTCGGCAAGTATGCCGGCCAGACAGTTAAAGTCGACGGCGAAGAAGTCCTCGTCATCCGTGAGGAAGAAATCCTCGCGGTTGTCCAGTAAACAGAACACGAGAAGGAAAGATAAATGGCTGCCAAGCAAGTTCTATTCGGCGATGACGCACGCGTGCGCATCGTCCGTGGCGTAAATATTCTCGCCAATGCAGTGAAAACAACTCTCGGCCCAAAGGGTCGTAACGTTGTGCTCGAGCGCTCTTTCGGTGCCCCAACCGTCACTAAAGACGGCGTGTCGGTCGCGAAAGAAATCGAACTCAAAGACAAATTTGAAAACATCGGCGCCCAGCTGGTTAAGGAAGTTGCTTCCAAGACCTCTGATAACGCTGGTGACGGTACAACTACCGCAACCGTGTTGGCTCAGTCCATCGTGGTCGAAGGCCTCAAGTACGTGGCTGCCGGCATCAACCCAATGGACCTCAAGCGCGGTATCGACAAGGCCGTGATCGCTGCAGTGGCTGAGCTCAAAAAGCTCTCCAAGCCTTGCACCACGACCAAAGAAATCGCTCAAGTGGGTTCGATTTCGGCAAACAGCGACCTCTCGATCGGTCAGATCATTGCTGACGCAATGGACAAGGTCGGCAAAGAAGGCGTGATCACTGTCGAAGACGGCAAGTCACTCGAAAACGAGCTCGACGTCGTCGAAGGTATGCAGTTTGACCGCGGCTATCTGTCCCCTTACTTTATCAACAATCCTGACAAGCAAGTGTCGGCATTGGATGATCCTTTTGTTCTGATTTACGACAAGAAAATCAGCAACATCCGTGATTTGCTGCCCGTTCTGGAGCAAGTCGCCAAGTCAAGCCGTCCCTTGTTGATCGTGGCTGAAGACGTCGAAGGCGAGGCTTTGGCCACGCTGGTCGTCAACAATATCCGCGGCATCCTCAAGACTACGGCTGTCAAGGCTCCTGGTTTCGGCGATCGCCGCAAAGCGATGCTCGAAGACATCGCCATCCTCACCGGTGGTACTGTCATTTCCGAAGAAACAGGCATGTCGCTTGAGAAGGCAACATTGGCTGAGCTCGGACAAGCCAAGCGTATCGAAGTCGGTAAAGAAAACACCACAATCATCGACGGTCATGGCGATGCCAAGTCGATCGAAGCACGCGTCAAGCAGATTCGTGTCCAGATCGAAGAAGCAACCTCAGACTACGATCGTGAAAAACTGCAAGAGCGCGTGGCCAAGCTGGCCGGCGGTGTTGCTGTGATTCGCGTGGGTGCTTCGACCGAAGTCGAAATGAAAGAAAAGAAGGCACGTGTCGAAGACGCATTGCACGCAACACGCGCTGCAGTCGAAGAAGGCATCGTTCCTGGCGGTGGCGTTGCTCTGATCCGTACACGCGCAGTCGTGGCCAAGGTCAAGGGTGACAACGCTGATCAAGACGCTGGTATCAAGCTCGTCTTGCGTGCCATCGAAGAGCCACTGCGCACAATCGTGGCCAATGCTGGCGATGAGCCAAGCGTTGTGGTCAACAACGTGGCCAACGGCACAGGTAACTACGGCTTTAACGCCGCCACCGGCGAGTACGGTGATCTGGTCGAGCAGGGCGTTCTGGATCCAACCAAAGTCACTCGTACAGCGTTGCAAAATGCAGCATCTGTTGCCAGCCTGTTGCTGACAACGGAAGCCGCAGTGTGCGAACTCGCCGAAGACAAGCCTGCCGGCGGCGGCATGCCTGGTGGCGATATGGGCGGTATGGGTGGTATGGGCGGCATGGGCGGTATGGGCTTCTAAGTCCAAACCGCAATCCCCAGACTTTGCTCTGGGGTATGCCAAATAAAAACCCTCGGAGTGATCCGAGGGTTTTTTTATAAAATGACGAAAAAAAGGAGTCTTTGAGATGAGTGAAAGTGGGCAAGTGCGGACAGTCTGGACCGAGGCGGAACTTACCGCGTTGGCGATTCGTGCATTCCAAGGTCTTGGGTTGACTCAAAAAGACGCAGCGGATGTTGTGCGTGTCTTGGTACTTGCCGACCTGTTTGGTTTGAGTACCCACGGCTTGTCTCGCGTGGAGTCCTATGGCGATCGCTTAATGGTTAAGGGCATCCGCGCACAACCAAGCATCAAAGTCGAGTCTCCGGCACCTGCGTTGCGATTGATAGATGGTGACAATGGTGTGGGCCCGCTTGTGGGGATGCATGCACTTCGCGCGGCGATGGATGCAGCAGGTCAGTACGGCATTGGTATGGCTTTTGCTCGGGGTAGCAATCACTTTGGACCGATCTCACCCTACTCGTTGATCGCGGCTCAAGAAGGTTTCGCCAGCATCATTGGAAGTAATGCCACAACCACGATCGCGCCATGGGGTGGAAGTGATGCACGGTTGGGCAATAGCCCACTGGGCTTCGGCGTGCCGAATCCCGGGGGTCAGCCGTTTTTACTGGATATGGCGATGAGCGTGGTCGCACGCGCCAAAATACGCAATGCTCTCAAACGTGGCGAGACGATTCCCGATACTTGGGCGACGGATGAAAAGGGTCGTGCGACAACGGATCCCAAAGCCGCTTTAGATGGATTTTTACAGCCAATTGGTGGGCACAAGGGCTATGGACTTGCATTGATGGTGGACCTGTTCGCCGGTCTCTTGTCCAACGCGGCATATCTGACACACGTGAAATCCTGGGTAGATGCGCCCGATGAGCCTCAAAATCTCGGACACTTTTTTATTTTGATTGATACCAAAGTGTTAGGTTCGCCTCAATGGCTGACCGCGCGCATGATGGACTTCGCTTCGATTTTGCATGATAGCCCTCCTGCCGTAGAAGGCCGGTTTGTGATTATGCCGGGTGAAATCGAATTGAAAAAAATGGCTCAGCAGCAAGCTGATGGAATCACACTCGATCCAGCTGTTGTCAAACTGTTGCAAGAACACGCAGCCAAGTTTGCCTAGCAAAAAAATAATCACTCAAGGAGACTGTTGTGCATGAATGGACTTGGCTATGGATCCCCGCCACGATTTTTGCGGCAGCTGCTCAAGCAGGACGCAATGCGATTCAGCGTAGTTTGACGGAGCAGCTCGGCACGCTTGGCGCCACCCAAGTTCGTTTCTTGTACGGCTTCCCCTTCGCAGTGTTATTTACTGCGCTTGCGCTTTTCATCACGGGCTCGGTCATGCCCAAGATGGATTTGAGCTTTGTCTTATTTGTTGTTGCCGGCGCCTTGTCTCAAATTGCGGCAACGGCCTTGATGCTTGCGGCGATGCGTCAACGGGCGTTTGTCGTGGTGACGGCATGGACCAAGACCGAGCCCGTGCAGGTCGCACTGTTTGGTCTGGTTGTGTTGGGCGATCATATTTCTGTGCTCGGAGTCGTGGCGATCATCATCGCGACTGTCGGTGTGACAATCATGGCACGCAAGCCTGGCGCGACTGAGCCCGGGGAGTCTTCATGGCAACCCGCCGCACTCGGATTGCTGGCAGGTGCTTTCTTCGCGATCGCAGCCGTGACGTTTCGGGGAGGCATTCTTGCTTTGGGCGAGGCGCACTTTTTGGTGCGCGCTTCATGGACACTGACCTGTGGCCTGGGTTTGCAGACGATCTTACTCGCGGCGTGGATGATGAGTTTTCATCGTGAAGCTTGGGTGAAATGCCTCAAGGCTTGGCGTATTTCTATATGGGGCGGTTTGCTTGGCGCCTCGGCATCGCAGGGCTGGTTTCTTGGCTTTGCGTTGACTGCTGCGGCCAATGTTCGTACCTTGGGTTTAGTAGAAGTCCTGTTCGCTCAATTGCTCTCGTGGCGAGTTTTTCTCAGCAAGAGCACCAAGCAAGAGACGTTTGGCATTATCCTGATTGTTTTTGGCGTTGCGTGTCTGTTGCTTGCCACGAGTTAAAAAAATAGCTCCATCATCATGTTGGAGCTATTTTTATGCGTATCAATGCGACGATGAGTGTCGCGTTGATGGATCAATTACTGCAATAGAGGCAGGCGTTTAGCCGCAGTGTCAGCCGCTGGCGTGCCCTTGTAGTCTTTGACGATGCGTTGCAAAGTTGCTTTGGCGCCTGGTCTGTTGTTGAGTTCGATCTGGCAGCTTGCGACCATCAGCAAAGCATCTGCCGCACGAGGCTCGGTAGGATATTTTTGGACCATCGCTTGCAGGGTCGTGATGGCGCCTTTGAAGTCTTTCATTGCATAGCGACTGCTACCGAGATAAAACTGCGCAGTGGGGGCGAGTGCGCTATCAGGATAGAGCGTCAAGAAAGCGGTCAGATTTTGAACCGTTTCTTTGTATTGAGCTTTGCGGAAAGACTCCATGGATTGATCGAAGGCAGCTTGTTCGCGCGGGTCCAGAGAGCGAGGATCCGCACCGCGCGCGCCACCTGCAGCACCGGCTGGACGTCCCAGTTGCTCGAGGTCACCGCGCAAGCGAACAACCTCTTGGCCGAGTGCTTCGATTTGATCAGAAAGCTGAATGCGTGCTCGCTGATTCGCTTCGTTCATCGTCCTGATTTGCTGGCGAAGCTCGAGAATGGCTTTGCGTGCCTCGTCGTCTGTGAACGCCAGGGCAGACTGGCTGAGCAATGCTCCTCCAATCAAGACGAGACATGAGCTGGTCGCACGCCAGGAAAGAGTCTTGTTACGCATAAAAACCTCCTTTAAACAACAAGGCGGCCTATGGCCGCCTTGATACAGACCAATCTAGCAGGTCAGTTTAACGCTTGTAGTTGAAGTCCGCACGACGGTTTTCTGCGTAGTCGGCCTCAGTGTCGCCCAAGGCTTTTGGCTTTTCTTTACCAAAGCTGATGGTTTCAACTTGTGTGTCAGAAACGCCTGACAAAGTCAGCATGCGGCGAACAGCTTCAGCGCGACGCTGGCCGAGTGCGAGGTTGTACTCAGAACCGCCACGCGCATCGGTGTTGCCTTCGATGACAACGCGCTGCTGTGGGGCACTCACAAGGTACTTGGCGTGTGTGTCAACGAGTGTGCGGTACTGGTCGCCAACGGTGTAGCTGTTGAAATCGAAATAAACAGAACGCTGCTTAGCCAGAATGCTTTGTGGGTTGAACGGATCCAGAATGCCAGAGCCGTCTGCACCACCTTTGCCAGCCTGGTCATCCAGCGAAACGGAGCTACAAGCAGCCAGACCGGCGGAAAGTGCTGCAATTGTTACAACTTTAGCGATACGCGATCTCATGATGTCTACCTTAAAAAAATTTCAAATAACTGCATGCTTAAACCAAAAACTGAATCTATTTGTTCGTGAACGGACCCCAGGTCGGTTCGCGAATTTCACCGTTAAGAACAGAAAGCGTCTGACGGACACGTCCGTCGCTGGACACACCGGCCAACACGCTACGACCACCTTGAACGGCTGCGTAAAGAACCTGCATGCCATTTGGTGCAAAGCTGGGTGACTGGTCATCCCGGCCTTGCGTCAATAAAGTTTCAGTGCCGTTAGCCAGATTCAGCGAAGCTACTCGGAACGATCCATCGCGACGCGTCACTGTCAGCAAGGTTTTTCCATCAGGAGAAACCCTTGGTGAGATATTGTAACTGCCATTGAATGTAATGCGTCGAGGCTCTCCACCATCCAGACCGACTTGGTAAATCTGCGGGCTGCCACTCCTGTCACTCGTGAAGTAAATCGAGCGACCATCGGGACTGAACGTAGGTTCTGTATCGATCAGAGGCGAACGTGTCAGTCGGCGCAAATTACTTCCATCATTGGCACCTACCAAGTATATCTGAGATAAGCCATCTCGTGTTAACACGACAGCCAGAGTGTTGCCGTCAGGCGACCAAGCGGGTGCCGAGTTGTTACCTTTGTAGTTCGCCACGGGGAAACGCTTGCTCGTGGCGAGCTGGTGGACATACACGACGGGCTTGCCAGACTCAAAACTCACGTAAGCTAGGCGGGATCCATCGGGGGACCAGGCGGGCGAAATGATGGGTTCGCCAGAGCGTAAGGCGACTTGAGGATTCTGACCGTCTGCATCGGCGATTTGCAGCTCGTAAGTCTTGCCGCGCTTCAGTACATAGGCGATACGTGTAGAAAATACACCTCTGATTCCGGTGATTTTTTCGTAGATGCGGTCTGCGACTTGATGCGCCATACGACGCAATTCTTTGTCATTGCCGACAATAGTGATTTCATCCAGTGTGCCGCGTTTGACCGTATCGGCCAGACGGTATTTGATTTCGAGGCGCCCATCGCCGCTGCGTGTCACGGTGCCGTAGGCGAGAAAGTCCGCGCCGCGCGTGCGCCACTCGTCATAGGCAATGGGGGTGGTGTAAGTCAGCGTACTTGCGGCAGTGCTGATCAGCCGAAACTGTCCCGTGCGTGTGAGGTCAGCGCGGATGATTTCCGAAATCTGGGAGCCTGCGGAATCTCCGCTAAAGTCAGCGATCGCGACAGGGTACTGTTGCGCACCCGTTCCGGAGATATCCACTCTAAGTTGGGCATAGGCAGTTAAACCCAGGCTCATGAGCGTGGACAGCACCAAGACCTTGAGCCAGGATCTCATCGATTTGAAAACCGAAAAAGAAGTTGAAGTGTAGGTCGCACTGTTCATATGCTGATGATCACTTTTCATGGTTGCATGACTCCTGTCAATCGTACATATTGTAATTGACGTCGATATAGCCGGGATATTTACCAGATGGGGGCGCTGGGAAGGGCGTGCAGCGCCGAATGCCAGTTTCAACCGCACGGTCAAAGTTTGGATTACCTGAGCTGCGGGTCAACTTCACGCCTGCGATGGTGCCATCGGGTCTGAGGTCGACACGATATTGCGCTGCCGGATTCGCATTGGTGCGTGGAGGCGTCGGGAAAGACACGCCCGGTTGCACGCAGGCACGAATCTTGGCGCCGTAGCCATCGTTACTGCCCCCGCCCGCTTGATTGCGATCGGCCGTGCCGCCTGGGATACCCGCGGCACCCATCGCGTCATTTCTGAACGCATCCTTGAGTGCTTTGTCAGCAGCAGCTTTCTTGGCGGCATCGGCTTTGGCTTTCTTGTCGGCTTCTTCTTTAGCCTTCTTGTCGGCAGCCTCTTTAGCTTTTTTAGCCTCTTCCTCTTTCTTTTTCTTTTCAGCAGCCGCCTTCTTTTCAGCTTCAAGCTTCTCTTGTTTCTCGCGCTCAATACGCTCAGCTTTCTTGCGCTCTTGTTCCAGGCGGTCGCGCTCTCTCTTTTCGGCTTGTTCGCGTTCGTGTTTGATGCGCTGCTGCTCTTTTGCAGCCTCTTCTTTAGCTTTTTTCTCCGCCGCTTCTTTTTCGAGCTGTGCCCGCTCGAGCTCAGCGCGTTTCTTGCGCTCCTCTTCGAGGGCGATCTCTGGATCAATCACGGGCTTGGGCTCCGGAGCCGCTTTGGCTTGCGGAGGTGGAGGCGGCGGAGGAGGTGGCGGTGGGGGTTCGGGCGCAGGTTCGGGCTCGGGTTTTGGTTCAGGTTTTGGTTCGGGCTTGGGTTCGCTTCGGCTGGGTGGTGGATTCACAGGTGTATTGCCATCCATCCACAGTTCAACCTGAAGTGGGCCTTCAGCTTCAGTTTTCCAATTCAGACCCACGACGAGGAACAGAACGAGTACGCCATGGGCGAGCAGAGCCAAGCCAAACGCGCGCCAGTCGGTCGCTTGTTTGGGTGGCATGCTAGGGCCGTTTGGGGTTGAATCGTAATGTGGCGTCATGGATGATGCAGCAAGCGCTGTGCGAGTGTGCGTGTGACCTCTTTATTTTTTGGTTGCGTTATTTCTGTTCGGAGCGCCTTTTGGAGAGGCGTTTGGCGCAGGAGTATCGCCTTTTTGATCGACGAGCAGACCTAGTTTAGTGACGCCATTTTTGCGCAGATCATCCATCACTTTCATGACAGTCTCGTAGGGAACCTTACCGTCGGCCGCAATCACGACTGGCTGATCTGGCTGAAGCTCAGACAGGATAGTCTGGGCCAGCGCGCTGCGCTCGACCGGAATGTTGGTCGCGCCGGGTTCGCGTTTACGCCAAGATACTTTGCCGTCCTCTGTAATCTGGACTTCAATGGGCGTCGCCGGGATGTTGGCAGCCTGACCGACAGAGGGCAGTTCCACCACGCCGGGTGTGATCAGCGGGGCGGTCACCATGAAAATGATCAGCAAAACAAGCATCACGTCGATATAGGGCACGACGTTGATCTCATTTTTCAGGCGTCGACCCGAACGCCCGGAACTTGAGCGGACCGAGGACATTAGCGCACCTGCCGCTGCAGAATATTCAGAAATTCGTCGACAAATGTTTCAAAGCGAATCGACAAGCGATCAATATCGTGTGTGTAGCGGTTGTATGCCACCACCGCCGGAATCGCCGCGAACAGACCGATTGCCGTCGCGATCAGAGCCTCAGCAATACCTGGGGCGACCGAGGCGAGTGTGGCTTGTTGGACATTGGCCAGACCCACAAAAGCGTGCATGATGCCCCAGACCGTACCGAGCAATCCGATGTAGGGGCTGACCGAGCCCGCAGAAGCCAGAAAGTTCAGGTGAGATTCGAGTTCGTCGAGCTCGCGCTGAAATGCAGCGCGCATCGCGCGGCGCGCACCATCCATGGTGGCATTGACGTCGGTCGCGGTGCCGCTGCGACGCGCTTTTAAAAACTCGGTCATGCCTGAATCAAAAATACGTGCCAAAGCGCCTTGCTCGGCTCTGCGCGTTGAAATGGATTGATGCAACAGGGCGAGATCGCCACCCGACCAGAAATCATCCTCAAAGCGCCGAGTTTGGATCAGAGACTTTTTAATCGTGGAACGCTTGGCAAAGATAAACGTCCACGAGACAACTGAAATGCCAACGAGTAACAGCATGATGAACTGTACTGGCAGGCTGGCATTGAGCACCAGCGAGAGCATCGACATATCGGATGTGGTTTGCATCACTTATTCCTGAGTAATTGCGGCTAATTTAATGCGTACGGATTCTGGAATTGCAGCGACCCGCATATTAACGGTTTCTACGCAACAGACTTGGATGTTACTTTGTGTCAACAGTTCCCCGTTGCGAAAAATCGACTGTGTGAAGTGTAACGAAGCTCGGCCCATTCGTGTGACTTCACTCTCGATGAGCAACAAATCATCGAGACGGGCGGGCGAAATATAGCGTACATCCACACGTACCACCATGAAACCGCGTTGTTCTGAAGCAGCAAGGTCGGATTGATTGACGCCTAGCGCGCGCAACCACTCTGTGCGACCGCGTTCCATGTATTTGAGATAGTTCGCGTAAAACACGACACCGCCCATGTCCGTGTCTTCGTAATAGACACGGACATCCATGTGGTGTTTGAAAGAAGGGCGTTCGACCGGCATGTTGTCTGTTGTCCGGGTCAGGCGGACTCGAGCAATGCAAGAGTCTGGGTGACGCAGTCTGCGAGGGAAACTCGCGCGGCCTCTGTTTGCTTGCGACCCAGTACCTCAACAACACCTTCGTTGAGTCCGCGTTCGCCAACGGTGATGCGTACGGGTGGTCCGATCAATTCCCACTCGGCAAACATAATGCCAGGCCGTTGATCGCGATCATCCAGAATCACATCAATGCCGCGACCTTTAAGTTCAGCATAGAGTTTCTCGCTGGCCTCACGCACCGCTTCACTTTTGCCCCAGCCCACAGCGCAAATTGCAACCTCGAAAGGCGCGATGGCGCGGGGCCAAACGATGCCTTTTGCATCATGGTTCTGCTCGATCGCAGCACCCACGATGCGCGTCACGCCGATGCCGTAGCAACCCATTTCCATCAGTGCCGGTTTACCGTTTTCGTCGAGGAAGGTGGCCTTGAGGGCTTCGGAGTATTTCGTGCCCAGATAAAACACGTGGCCGACTTCGATGCCGCGTTGGATGGCGAGCGTGCCTGTTCCGTTGGGCGCACGGTCACCTTCGACGACATTGCGCAAATCCGTGACCAAACTCGCCTCCGGCAAGTCTCTCACCCAGTTCACGCCTGTCAGGTGCGCGCCTTCCTGATTCGCGCCGCAGACAAAGTCATGCATGTTTGCGACAGTGAGGTCTGCGATTACGCGTACCGGGAGTCGTGTGCCCACTGGGCCGAGGTAGCCTGGTTTGCAGCCAAAGTGCTCGACAATCTCTGCTTCAGTCGCAAAACGAAAGCCTTTGTTCAGTCCAGGAACTTTACCAACTTTGATTTCGTTGAGTTCGTGGTCACCGCGAAGCAGTAAGAGCCAGATTGTTGCGGGCTGACCTTCTTGTTCTGTGGCCAGCACAATGGACTTGACGGTCTGACTAAGAGGGAGTTTCAGTAATTCGGCGACAAGTTCGCATTTGGTGGCATCGGGAGTTGCAACTGTTTGCATCGACACGCCAGGTGCCGCACGCTCAGGAATCAGGCAGGGGGCAGGAGCCAGTTCGATATTGGCTGCGTAGTCAGAGTTTGGGTCGTAGACGATTAAATCTTCGCCGATGTCGGCGATGACTTGAAATTCGTGGCTTTGCGAACCACCGATTGAGCCAGTGTCAGCAGCAACAGCCCGGAAAGTTAGTCCAAGACGCTCGAAAATCCGCATGTAGGCATCAAACATGATCTGATAACTTTTTTGCGCACCTTCGACATCGCGGTCAAACGAATAGGCATCCTTCATCGTGAATTCGCGACCGCGCATCACGCCAAAGCGGGGGCGACGTTCGTCGCGGAACTTTGTCTGGATATGATAAAAATTGACTGGCAAATGACGCCAGCTCTGAATTTCATTGCGGGCGATATCGGTAATCACCTCTTCCGAGGTGGGTTGCAAAACAAAATCGCGTCCATGGCGATCTTTCATACGAAGAAGCTCGGGTCCGTATTGCTCCCAGCGACCCGACTCCATCCAGAGTTCGGCAGGTTGTACAACGGGCATCAGAAGCTCGAGGGCTCCGGCCGCGTCCATCTCCTCGCGGATGATTTTTTCGATTTTGCGAATCACTCGCAGGCCAAGTGGCATGTAGTTATAGATGCCTCCCGCCAGTTTGCGAATCATGCCGGCGCGCATCATCAACTGATGGCTCGCGATCTCGGCGTCGTTGGGGGCTTCTTTGAGAGTGCTGATGTGATAGGCAGATGCGCGCATTGTTTGCTAAAAAATTTATTAGGGCAAATTGCCCGACAGGTACGTATAATTAAATGCAATTGTATTGAATTCGCTGGGAGTGGCCATGCTTGATCGCGAAGGCTACCGTCCCAATGTCGGAATCATCCTCGTGAATCAAAAAAACGAGGTCTTTTGGGGTAAGCGTATCAGGGAACATGCTTGGCAGTTCCCTCAGGGTGGTATTAAACACGGTGAAAGCCCTGTTCAAGCCATGTTCCGCGAGCTTCACGAAGAGGTTGGCTTAAAACCCGATCATGTCCGCATTCTGGGACGCACAAGAGAGTGGTTGCGCTACGACGTGCCGGACACCTTCATCCGGCGCGAATCGCGCGGGCATTACAGAGGGCAAAAACAGATTTGGTTTTTGCTGCGCATGCTTGGGCGCGACACAGATGTGAAACTCAGGGCAACGCAACACCCGGAGTTTGATGCTTGGCGCTGGAGTCACTACTGGGTATCACTGGATGCTGTCATTGATTTTAAACGCGGGGTGTATACCCAAGCGCTCAATGAATTGTCGCCCTTGATTTTCAAGCGTGGCCAAGAATCGAGGCACGTCCAGGTGCCTGAATCTTCTGTCACGCAAAGCCTTGTTTGAATAAAAAAACGACGCTTGATTGCGTCAGGCGTCGTTTCAGGTCAGTATAAGTATTAAGAAATACTTACTTCAAGCGTTTATCTTAATCGTTTGATCAGGCTCGAGGTATCCCACCGGGATCCCCCCATTTTTTGAACATCCGCGTAAAACTGATCGACCAAAGCCGTGACAGGAACACGCGCACCATTACGACGCGCTTCATCCAAAACCAGACTTAAATCTTTGCGCATCCAGTCCACAGCAAAGCCAAAGTCGAATTTGTCGTCCACCATGGTCGAGCCGCGGTTTTCCATCTGCCAGCTTTGCGCAGCACCTTTGTTAATGACATCGAGCACTTGCTTCATGTCCAGCCCCGCGGCCTGACCAAAGGCGATCCCTTCGGAAAGCCCTTGAACCAAACCTGCGATACAAATCTGGTTCACCATTTTTGCAAGTTGACCGGCGCCAACTGGACCGACCAAGGTGACAGCCCGCGCCATCGTGGCAATCACATCGCGGACTTTGGCAAAGTCTTCTGCATCTCCACCGCACATGACGGTGAGCATGCCATTGACCGCGCCGGCTTGACCACCAGAAACAGGCGCATCGATAAACTTGATCGATTTGTTTTGTGCAATGGCGTGCAATTCCCGCGCAACAGAAGCTGATGCCGTTGTGTGATCGACGTAAGTCGCGCCAGCATGCATCCCGGCAAACGCACCGTTGTCACCCAGCACAACACTGCGCAAGTCATCGTCGTTTCCCACGCAGGAAAAAACGATTTCCGCACCCGTAGCGGCTTCACGTGGCGTCGCGCAAGCACGACCGCCAAACTCTTTTACCCAGGCTTGCGCCTTTTGAGCATTCCGGTTGTATACCGTGACGTGGTGGCCTGCAGTCGCTAAATGACCTGCCATGGGCAGACCCATCACCCCAAGGCCCAGAAATGCGACTTTGCGGGGTGAGGAGGGTTCGTACGTTTTGCTATTGATGGATGCCACAGATTAATTTTCCTCGAAAATTTCGCGCTTCTTCTTGAGGGAAGGCAGAGAAATGATCACGATCAACAGCGCAGCCACACCCAGCAGCGATGCCGATAAGGGACGCTCAATGAAAGTCATAAAATTACCGCGTGAGAGGAGTAGAGCGCGACGGAAATTTTCCTCCATCAGCGGTCCAAGCACCAAGCCCAGCAACAGTGGCGCGCCTTCGCACTTCAGTTTAGACCACACATATCCGATGATGCCAAACAAGGCGGTAATTAAAATATCGAAGATGTTGTAGTTTAGAGAGTACACACCGATCGTGCAGAACAGCAGAATCGCTGGGTACAGTACGCGGTAAGGCACGGTCAGAAGTTTGATCCAGATCCCAATCAATGGCAGGTTCAACACCACCAGCATCAGGTTACCAATCCACATCGACGCAATCAGACCCCAGAACAGTTCTGGGTGGCTTGTCATCACCTGAGGACCAGGCTGGATGTTGTGAATGGTCATCGCACCGACCATCAGAGCCATCACAGCATTGCCTGGAATACCCAGTGTCAGCAGAGGAATAAACGAGGTTTGCGCACCTGCGTTATTGGCGGACTCAGGGCCTGCCAAACCTGCTGGGTGGCCTTTGCCGAAGCGCTCAGGGTTTTTGGAGAGTTTCTTTTCGATGGTGTAGGAGGCGAATGATGACAACACCGCACCGCCGCCAGGCAAAATACCGAGAACCGAACCCACAGCTGTGCCGCGAATCACTGCAGGCCATGATTCCTGAAACTCTTGTTTGTTTGGGTAGAGTGAACCGATTTTGGCATCGACCTCAACGCGGTTTTCTTTTTGCTCAAGGTTGGTCATGATTTCGGTAAAGCCGAACACGCCCATTGCCACAATCGCAAAACCCACGCCGTCTTGAAGTTCGGGAATGCCGAAATCAAATCGTGCCACTCCGGAGTTGACGTCTGTACCGACCATACCCAGCAACAGACCGAGCAGAATCATCGCAATCGCTTTGATCAGCGAGCCGGAAGCCAGCACGACAGCGCCAACCAGACCCAGAACCATCAGCGAGAAATACTCAGCTGGTCCGAACTTGAAGGCCAGTTCAGCAAGCGGAGGCGCAAAAGCTGCAATCAGCAGAGTTGCCACGCTACCTGCAAAGAAAGAGCCCATTGCGGCGATTGCGAGCGCAGCACCCGCCCGGCCATTTTTGGCCATGGCGTGTCCAT
Organism: Zwartia panacis; assembly: GCF_030410395.1. Classification (GTDB taxonomy): domain Bacteria; phylum Pseudomonadota; class Gammaproteobacteria; order Burkholderiales; family Burkholderiaceae_B; genus Zwartia; species Zwartia panacis. The sequence continues at coordinate 6,162 of NZ_JAUHHF010000008.1, read as the reverse complement.
CGAGCACAGTCACCACCGCAGAGGTTTCTCCCGGGAGATTCACCAAAATGGCGGTCGTCGAGCCTCCATACTGTGTGCCGTAATAGATACCAGCCAACATGATCAGACCTGCAATCGGTGGCAGCACATAGGTGATTGGCAGCAACATTGCGATGGTCGGAACAGGACCCAGACCTGGCAACACGCCAACCAGTGTTCCTAGCAAACAGCCCAAAAAGGCATACGCGAGGTTTTCGGGTGTAAATGCAACCCCGAAACCAGTCATTAAGTTGTTGAGTAATTCCATGAATCAGTGCTCCTTAGTTCATGCCGAGAAAGGCGGGCCAAATCGGGAACACCAACTTGAGACCAACAACGAAAGCCAGATAACAGAGAATGGTCAGGAAAATCGCGTTTGCGATCGTCACTTTCCAGCTGTGATCATGGGCTGCGAGAGCACTGATGATGACTAGCACCAACATAGAAATGATCAGACCCGCTGGTTGGAGCAGGAATGCAAACACCACGACCGATGCAGTAATGATTGCAACGCTTTTGAAGTCAAACTTTGTGATTTCAGTAATCTCGGCTTTTTTACGCAGAGATGTCAGAAAAATGATTGCGCCGAGAATCGCCATGATGATTCCAAGCCAGAATGGGAAGTATCCGGGACCCATTCGCGCGGCTGTGCCCATCGAATATTCGGTGGATTTCCAGGCGAACGCCAGGCCGATGACGATGAACATCACCCCCGACCAGAAGTTCTGTTTGTTTCTAACCTGCATGGTGACAAGCTCCTTGACTGCGCTGCTGATAATGATTTTGTTAAATTGAGTGACGCACTGATTACACTCATGAATAAGCTCGTGCGCCGCATAAACTAAATGACCTCTTGGAACTTTTTTGGCAAGAGGTCATCACGGACTGCATGGTAAAGGAGAGTACGGCCAAAGCAAACTCAAAAGCATGCGATTATTGATGGGGTTTTCCCTAAAAAAAGGGTTATACCTAGGGCTCTGCGGCTTAAATTTTCCGGGCGTTCTCCGAATTGGTGAGCGTTCCTAAGTTTTTATGTGGTTTTTTAACCGGCTATCATGCGAACCTGAACGCTAGCTGACAAATTGCATCTTTAATGAAAAGAATTAATCGTTGTTTGTGGCAAGCTAGCAAACCAAGCCCCTTTTGCTTTTCTATTTTTGCTTTACGATATCGGTATGCTTGAAGATCTCGATCACCTCTCCACACGATTGGCGAAGTTACTCGCCTACACACAGCAATTATTTGCTGAACAAAACTCCTTGCAGGCGCGCCTTGCGCAGGCAGAGGCCGAGCGCGACGCGCTCAAAGCGCAGCTCGCCAAGGAAGGCACGCAGGCTCAAGCGCTGAGCCGCAAGGCTGAGACTGCAGTTTCTGAGCGGGATGTGCTCCAGGGGTCTCTGGATTTGTTCAAGCAGGAGCATCATGCCCTCCAGGCTCAGCTCGCAACGCGTGAAAAAGAAGTCTCAGCTTTGCGTGATGTCACTGCTCAAGCCCGCCAGCGTATTGATGCCGTACTGGAGCGCTTGCCCGGTGCCACACAGACCGAGGAGCAGCAATGATGGAGCGCGTCGATATTTCAATTCTGGGACGTGATTATTCTTTAGCATGTCCTGCCGAGGAAAAGCAGGCTCTTGCAGCGGCTGCCCAGCATGTGAGTCAACTTGCGGGTCGAATCCAGGGAACTGGCAAGGTGTCAGGCAATGAGCGCATCGCCGTCATGGCAGCGATTCAGATCGCCGTTGAGTTGCTTTCTGTTCGCGCACCTGACGGCCCGCTGGGTGGCTTGGCGGTTGGTGACTTCAAGCGTAGAATAGACAGCATGAATGCAATGCTTGATGAAGCGCTTGCGACTGTGGCACCTAACCGTACTGGTAAGCCTCGTTAAAAAGTTAAAAGCCTTTCATCTTGTATAAAGTTTGTCCCTGCTGTGTTCGTGACTAGGTCATATATTCTCTGAACCAATGCTTTTGGCATATTCAGGTCGCAGGATAGCTCGATGGGAATGCACGTCTCTAGTCAGATGCGCTCAAAATCAAGCAGAACGTGGCCAACTTGAACCTCAGGTTCGAGATGCCGGCCTGAACGGCACGAGCGGGGCATTTGTTGATAAAAACCTGCCAAAGTTTTTTGGCAGGTTTTTTTTCGGCCATGTTTTTCAGGAGGCTTATCGGATGGGAGGTAAAGACTGCTTTGCGGACCAGGCAAATAGTGTTGCACCCAGAATAATCATTGGCAAGGACAGCCACTGTCCCATTGAGAGTCCTGCGGTCAGTAGTCCGAGAAAGTTGTCTGGTTCTCGGGCGAATTCAGCGGCGAAGCGGAATACGCCGTAGCCCATCAGGAAAACCGCGCTCACCTGCCCTAACGCACGGGGTTTGTTCGCGAACCACCACACCAGCACAAACAGGGCGAGTCCCTCGAGACCAAGCTGATAGAGCTGAGAGGGGTGCCTTGGAATCCCGTCGCCACTTTGCGGGAATACCATCGCCCAAGGCAAGGTGCTGGCCCGTCCCCAGAGTTCACCGTTGATGAAATTACCCAGGCGTCCGGCTGCCAGCCCTAGAGGAATCAGCGGGCAAACAAAATCCGCCACGGCCAGGAAGCGGTATCCTCGACTGCGTGCCAGCCAGACCATCATCAAAATGACGCCCAGCAGTCCACCATGAAAGGACATGCCGCCCTCCCATAGATAGAAAATTTCAAGTGGATGTTGCAGGTAATAGGCCGGTTTGTAAAACAAGACATAACCGAGTCGCCCGCCTGCCACGACCGCCAGGACGCCATAGAAAATAATGTCTTCCAGATCGCGCATGGTCAGGGTGGTTTTTTGATGCTTGATGCGCCAGCGTCCCAGCAGCCAGGCCGAACCAAAGGCAGTCAAGTACATTAACCCATACCAATGGATCGCAATGGGCCCCAGTTTTATCGCAATTGGGTCAAAATTAGGAAATTGCAGCATCACAAGCCACCAAGCAAAAGATGTTCGATAATAACCGCTGAAAATTTCAACGACAGGTGTTCATTCATGGCAAACAACGACCGTTCTAAAAACATAACCGAAGGCGTGACTCGCGCTCCCAACCGTTCAATGTATTACGGCATGGGATACAAGGAATCGGACTTCGCCAATCCAATGATTGGTGTGGCTAACGGCCACTCGACGATTACTCCTTGCAACAGCGGTCTCCAGCCTCTGGTCGATGCTGCAATTATCGCGATTCGCGAGTCCAAAGCGAATCCTCAAGTATTCGGGGTGCCAACGATTTCTGACGGGATGTCGATGGGAACGGAGGGAATGAAATATTCCCTGGTCTCGCGCGAGGTGATTGCTGACTGTATCGAGACCGCAGTGCAGGGTCAGTGGATGGACGGCGTCGTCGTGGTTGGAGGGTGTGACAAGAACATGCCTGGCGGCATGATTGGCATGGCCCGCATCAACGTTCCCGGGATCTATGTTTACGGCGGCACAATCAAACCCGGCACTCATAAAGGTCGTGACCTGAACATCGTCTCTGTTTTCGAGGCGGTGGGCGAGTTCACCATGGGTCGCATGAGCACAGAGGACTTCAAGGCCATCGAGCAAAAGGCAATTCCTGGCTCGGGCTCCTGCGGTGGGATGTATACCGCGAATACGATGAGCTCTGCCTTTGAAGCAATGGGTATGGCGTTGCCTTATTCAAGTACGTTGGCGAACGAAGATGGTGAGGCTGTGGCGAATGCAGCCGAGGCAGCGCGTGTCTTGGTGGATGCTGTCCGCCATGGCCGCAAGCCGCGTGACATCATCACACGCAAGTCGATTGAGAACGCGGTGTCGGTCATCATGGCGATTGGCGGCTCGACAAATGCCGTTCTTCACTTTCTGGCGATCGCGCATGCGGCCGAAGTGCCTTGGACAATCGATGATTTTGAAATGGTGCGCAAGCGTGTGCCTGTCCTGTGCGATCTAAAGCCGTCAGGTCAGTTTTTGACTGTCGATTTGCATCGGGCAGGCGGCATACCTCAAGTGATGAAGATTTTGCTCAACGCGGGTCTCTTGCATGGCGATTGCATGACAATCAGCGGCAAGACCATCGCGGAGGTATTGAAGGATGTGCCTGATCAGCCGCCAGCCGGCCAGACTGTGATTCGCACGATTCCCAATGCCATGTATGCGCAGGGGCATTTAGCAATCTTGAAGGGCAATCTCTCGCCGGAGGGTTGCGTCGCGAAAATTACGGGCTTGAAGAATCCTGTCATTACAGGGCCTGCTCGCGTATTCGATTCAGAGGATGATGCGATGGCCGCCATTATGGCGCGCAAGATTCAGCATGGTGATGTTGTCGTGATTCGTTACGAAGGACCTAAAGGCGGACCAGGCATGCGTGAAATGCTGGCACCAACTTCCGCTTTGGTGGGACAGGGCTTGGGAGAGACGGTCGGTTTGATTACCGACGGTCGTTTTTCAGGTGGCACCTGGGGCATGGTCGTGGGTCACGTTGCACCCGAGGCGTATGTGGGTGGTTTGATCGGTCTGGTACAAGAAGGCGACTCCATTACGATTGACGCGCACAAACAGTTGTTGCAGCTGAATGTTGCGGATGCTGAAATCGAAAAGCGTCGCAAGCTTTGGAAGCAGCCCGCACCTCGTTACAGTCGTGGCGTACTCGCTAAGTTCGGCAAGCTGGCAAGCACTGCAAGTCGTGGAGCAGTGACCGATGCTTTTGACGAGTAAGCCGTTATCGGCCCAGCCATTTCTGCGGCTCGTGCAAACGGGCTTGATGGTTTGGGCCATGACGATGGCGGGTCCGGTTGTGGCTCAAGGTGTATCAGGTGGAGTCGAGCCGTCTCCACCGGTTGCACTGACGCACGAGGAGGGGCTGGCATTGGCCAAGTCCCGAGCTTGCCTGGGTTGTCACCAGGTCGATCATAAGCGCGTCGGTCCATCCTTTACAGCCATCGCACAACGATATTCCGGTCAAGACAACGCCATTGGTTACATGGTGCAGGTCATCAGAAAAGGTGGACGAGGTCAGTGGGGAGCCGTTCCGATGCCAGGTCAGGCGGTGACTGAGCAAGATGCTCAAAAGCTGGCGCAATGGATCATTTCAATCAGGAAATAAGCGTGAACCAAAGTTCTTTACCCATTTCCGAGGCGCAGTCCTCGTCGAAGCAAGACATGCAGGTCGGTCAGTTGTCCTCTGCGGTTTTTGGCGGGGGATGCTTCTGGTGCACAGAAGCCGTGTTTAAAGCTTTGAGGGGTGTGCATGCCGTGCAGTCCGGATATTGCGGCGGAACGGTCGATCACCCAACCTATGAGCAGGTCTGTTCAAAACAAACGGGTCATATAGAAGTCGTGAAAATCGACTTTGATCCTGCGACGATTCGTTATGCGGAACTATTGGAGGTATTTTTTGCGACGCATGATCCTACGACCCCCGGAAGGCAGGGTCATGATGTGGGGCCGCAGTATCAGTCGGCAATTTTTTTTCAAACTCCAGAGCAGCAGGAGATCGCAGCTCAATTTGTGGCTGATTTAGAGGCAAAACATAGATTTGAAAATCCAATTTGCACCGAAATAAGACCCTCAGCGACATTTTGGCCTGCAGAGCAATACCATTCGAACTATTTTTCCTTGCATCCAGAGCAGGGCTATTGCCAAATGGTGATTGCACCTAAAATTTCCAAGTTCAAAAAGCAGTTTTCATCGAAATTAAGTAATTAGGCGATCGAAAAAAATAATATTTAGGTGTTTTTACGTTGGCTTAATTTGACACACCCAAAAAACACGTGCATAATCTCGTTTCTCTGCTGAACAAACAGCAGAAAACAGATTAAAAGCAGTAAGTAGAAAACGTGTAAATAAAGCCTTTTAAGGCCTAGTTAAACAAAGTTAGCTATATATTGCACGCAGTTAGTGATTTGCGAAAACAAATAACTTACTGTAAAATTATTACCTTGTTCTTTAAAAATTTGACAACCGATAAGTGTGGGCGCTTGGAATGAGTGTCGCAGGTTGCTGGGCTGTAACAGGTTCAGTGATTGCAAACGAAATCAAGTGCTCACAAAGAAGTTTGGAAATGAATGTTAAGTGTAAAAGCTTGATGTAAATAACCTCACTTCCTTTGAGCAGCGACGTATCACCGGCCTGGGTTTACTCAGGTCATG
>NZ_JAUHHF010000007.1 GCF_030410395.1 Zwartia panacis | reverse complement strand
TGACCCGCGCCAAAGCCAATATGAATGCTCGAAGAATCTATTCGGCACAAGTCGAGCGAGCGAGCGGCATTATTTGCGATCAGACGATATTGCTCAACGGGTTTTACGCGACCCAACATTACCCAGAAAACTTGAGGCGCGTTCGATTCAAAGATGCCGAGAGCGGCAAGACTCTCATATTTCTGACCAACAACTTTGTCTTGCCGCCGCTGACGATCGCAGCGCTTTACAAGAATCGCTGGCAAGTCGAATTGTTCTTCAAATGGATCAAGCAGCACCTGAGAATCAAGAAGTTCCTGGGCAACAGCGAGAATGCCGTCAAGACGCAAATCTGGTGCGCCGTGTCGACTTACGTGTTGATTGCCATCGTCAAGAGGGAACTTCAAATTAATGCCTCGTTATACACATTGCTACAGATATTATCGGTGTCGGTATTTGAGAAAACTGAGCTTTCAAGCGCCTTTCAGGGCGATACACTCACATCTGATTTACTCGACTCCGCTAACCAATTGAATTTATTCGGAAATTAACCGGACGCTACTGAGGTAATATTAAAGAATATGTCAGCCAGTGCCTGCCCAACCCGCAGCGCCCGATTCAGCAAACAGGATTCGCAACATGGATTTTTCCCTAACCCCCGCTCAGCGCGAGCTTCAGGAGCGCACTCGCCGCTTTATCGCAGACAAGATTATCCCGCTTGAAAACGATCCCCGCGCCACTTCACACGGTCCTTCTGAAGATTTGCGCGCGCAACTGGTCGGGCTGGCCCGCGAGGCGGGCCTATTGACTCCTCACGCCTCCATTGAAATGGGTGGCCTGGGCCTCAGCCACACGGACAAAGCCATTGTGTTTGAAGAGGCGGGGTATTCAACACTGGGTCCTACGGCGATGAATATTCATGCGCCTGATGAGGGCAATATTCACCTGATGGAGATGGTTGCGACCGAAGAGCAAAAGGAACGGTGGTTGCGTCCTCAAGTCCAAGGACTGACGCGCTCATGTTTTGCGATGACTGAACCTCACCCAGGTGCTGGCGCCGACCCCTCAATGATGCTGACGACAGCGGTCAAGGACGGCGACCACTACGTCATCAACGGCACCAAATGGTTCATTACTGGCGCCCAAGGAGCCAGTTACGTCATCATCATGGCAAAAATGGAAGACGGATCCGCCACGATGTTCTTGTCTGACATGAGTCGCGAAGGGATCAGCGTGACACGCCAGATGGATGCGATGGACAGCTGCTTTACGGGTGGTCATTGCGTCATGGAGTTCAAGAATGTCCGCATCCCCGCTTCTGATGTTCTGGGCGAGATCGGTCGTGGTTTTAAATATGCTCAGGTCCGATTGGCGCCTGCCCGTCTGACGCATTGCATGCGCTGGCTGGGCCAGGCGCGGAGAGCACACGACATTGCCACGGAATATGCGCGCACGCGCCAAGCCTTTGGACGCGCCCTTGGCAAGCACGAGGGCGTAGGCTTCATGCTCGCCGACAATGACATGGACATTCAAACCTCGCGCCTGCATATCGCGCATACCGCCTGGCTGCTGGACCAAGGTCAAACTTGTAATTTTGAATCCAGTCGCGCCAAAGTCACATGCTCTGAAGCTGAATGGCGTGTGGTCGACCGGTGCGTTCAAATACTGGGAGGTCAAGGGGTCACAGGTGAAACCTTGGTCATGCGCATATTCATGGACATGCGTGCATTCAGAATTTATGACGGCCCAAGTGAGGTTCATCGCTGGAGCATGGCTCGCAAAATCCTGGACGCCGCTGAAAAACGTGCGGGAGGTCATGCATGAGCACTGCACAGACAAATACCACTCTGTTTGGCTTGGCTGGACGCACGGCGCTCGTCACAGGCGCATCGAGCGGCATCGGTCGTCACATGGCGAAAACGCTTGCCCAAGCGGGTGCAACGGTCATTGCGGCCGCAAGACGCGCTGACAAACTACAAACTCTCGTTGATGAAATCAAAGCCTCTGGCGCGCAGGCGTACGCCGTCTCTCTGGATGTCACAAATGCTGAGAGCGTAAAAATTTGTTTTGATCAGATCGAAGCGCTTGGACGAGTGGCCGATATTATTGTCAGTAATGCGGGCACCACCGTTGCAAAACCCGCCCTTGATCAGACCGAGCAAGATTGGGATGAGGTCATCGATACGAATCTGAAAGGCTGCTGGATGGTTGATACTGAGGCGGCACGCCGGCTGGTCAAACACAAAAAGAAAGGCAGCATCATCAATATCTCGTCGATTCTCGGTGAACGTGTCGCTGGCGCGGTCGTAGCCTATGCCACTTCCAAGGCGGGTGTGATCCAGTTCACCAAAGCGCTGGCGCTTGAGTTTGCGCGCTATGGCATTCGTGTCAACGCGATTTTGCCTGGTTATGTCGTGACCGATCTGAACAGCGATTTTCTTGCAAGTGAGGCAGGAAAAAAACTGGAAGCACGCGTGCCTTTCAGAAGGTTTTGCCAAATGGAGGACTTGGATGGTCCATTGCTATTGCTGGCCTCAGACGCTGGCCAAGCGATGACGGGCACGACACTGCCCGTTGACTGGGGGCATCTGGTGAGCTCCCTATGAGTACAGACAAGACTCAAGCAATTGGCAGCGAAGGCACGCTCGGGCAATTTAAAACAGAAAATTTGGCTCAATGGTTGCGCGAGCAAGGAATCACCCAAGCAGAAAAGCTTTCTTGCCAACCGTTGACTGGCGGTCAATCCAACCCAACTTTTTTACTCACGAGCGGCTCTCAACAACTCGTATTGCGTAAAAAGCCGCCAGGCGTTCTTTTAGCCTCCGCACATGCTGTAGATCGAGAGTATCGCGTGATGCAAGCGCTGCAAAAAAGCGATGTGCCGGTTCCTAAACTTTACGCATTCAGTGATGACCTCAATGTAGTCGGCACGCCCTTTTACATCATGGAGTTCCTCAAAGGACGAGTGCTCGTTGACCAGTCATTACCAGGCATGAATCGTGAGGAGCGTGGAGCAATCTACGCTGAAATGAATCGAGTGATTTCGTCCCTTCATCAAGTCGACCCGAACGCAGTCGGTCTTGAAACTTTTGGTAAGCCTGGTAATTATTTTCAACGTCAGATTGCGCGCTGGAGTCGACAGTACCTGGAGTCGAACACTGAAAATATCGAATCGTTGCATGCACTGATTGAATGGCTGCCAGCAAACATACCCGAGGGCGATCAGACTTCGATCGTTCACGGTGATTATCGCCTGGACAATCTTGTATTCCATCCTACTGAGCCGCGTGCCATTGGTTTACTGGATTGGGAACTTGCAACGCTCGGACACCCCCTGGCTGACTTTGCTTACCATTGCATGAGCTGGCATATCCCTGCAACACTGTGGCGGGGTATCGGAGGACTGGATCTGGCGGCACTCGGCATACCCGCCGAGTCTGATTACGTTGAGCGCTATACGGCCGCGACGGGTTTTGCTGGTCAAGAGCACTGGGATTTTTATATTGCCTACAACCTCTTCAGGATGGCGGCTATTTTGCAAGGTATCGCCAAGCGTGCGGCAAACGGAACAGCCTCGGCATCCGACGCCAAGGAAACAGGCAATAAAGCAAGACCACTTGCGGATATCGGCTGGGAGTACGCTCAGAGGTATGAGCGCTCCAGACGCTGAACCCTCGCAATGACTATCAGATCAGCTGAACTTGCCACCACATGTTGCTATAGTGCAGACGAAACACTCACACTCTCTGAAAGGTTTGACTCATGAAACGCTCTTTTCTGATCGCTTTACTTACTCCACTTGCAGCAATGTCTGTATTGACGAGCACTGCTAGTGCCCGCGTGATCTGTACCGCCCCGGGCGTACCGGTTGGTTGCGTTGCCGCTCCCGTGGACAGAGGCGCTCCTGGCGTAGGTGTACTGCCAGGTGTTGGAGTCGGCGCACCTGGTGTGGGTGTTGCACCAGGGGTAGGTGCTCCTGGCGTGGGTGCTCCTGGAGTGGGTGCTCCTGGTGTGGGCGTCATACCCGGTGCCGGTGCAGGCGCCCCTGGAGTCGGCATTGCTCCCGGAGCAGGACCTGGCGAAGGGGTTAACCGTGGCGGCCCCGTGAATCGACCCGGTGCGCGCTAAGTTTTCAGTCGCGAGGCTGCTTTACGGATCAGAGTCGCGATTACATCACTTCGGGGCTCTTGGTGATGTTCTGCGAGTCGATCCAGGGCGCGCGACACATCACTATCCAGGATGATCTCGACTCGCTTTGCGCCATTGGCGATTCTCTTGCGTCGGTGTTCGGCAGTGCGTTCGACCGCCGAAATGGGTTTTGCGAGTCTGGGGCGCCCGCGTCTTGATAAGCCTGGTAAAAACCCCTGACCAGGAAGGTTCACGAGTTGAGCCGCTGAAGCGGTCTGTTTCGTGCGGGCCTTTTTCTTAGGAAGTGATTCGGCTGTAGATCTCTCTACCACTCTTTTACGAGAGGGTTTTTTGATCGCTGGCTTTTCGGATACATTTAAATCATCCGGAACACCAAAAAGATCTATAGGTTTATAAACAGCCATCTTAAAACACCCATGAATAAAAATATCCGGTTAGTCATTTTAAGATGAAATGGCCTGCCATTGGATGTTCTTGCGAAAAATGAATATCAAGGTGTTTCGGGGGGCACTCGATTTCCAGCACCCAGCTCAAGCTGAAGCATCGCAGTGTCTCGCCAAGCGCCAGCCTTGAAGCCCACTGACCGAAAAAGACCCACCTGCTCAAAACCATGCCGTTTGTGTAACGCGACCGAAGCCGGACTGCTGTCACCAATGACGGCAATCATCTGGCGAAAACCACTCTTCGTACAGCGATCAATCAATGCCAGTAAAAGTTTGCTGCCTATTCCCTCGCCTGCCAACCCCTCTTTGACATAGACCGAATTTTCAACGGTGAATCGATATGCGGGTCTTGCCCGATACATTGTCGCGTATGAATATCCCACGACTTCGCCATCTCTTTCGGCCACAATGTATGGGAGGCTTTTGTTCACCACATCAGAACGCCTCTGACGGATTTCCTCCAAGGTTGGCGGGATAATTTCAAAGGAGGCTGTTCCGTGCAACACATGGTAAGCATAAATCGCCTGAATCGCCTCACAGTCAGCATCGAGACTGTCTCGAAGTTGGATATCTGGTTTCATCTGTTTGAGTTTCTCGTTAAGCTCTTACTAATTCCAGGACTGCTTTTCCAAAAATCTCGGGAACTTCCTGGGGCATGTTGTGGCCGACTCCCGGTATAACCCGATGCACGCGTGAACCGGAAAATCGCTGTGCGTGTGGGGCTTCATAGGACGGCTTTCTCACCCCATCGTCTTCGCCATCAAACGTAATTGCAGGTACAGTGATCGCTGGCTGCTTGGCTAAACGAGCTTCAATCTCAGCATAAGCTGGGTCTCCTTCGACCAATCCGAAACGATGACGATACGAGTGAATCACAACCTCTACAAAGTCAGGATTGTCGAATGCAGCGGCTGATTTTGAGAAAGTGTCCTCATTAAAAATCCAGGTGGGAGACCAAAGCTTCCAGAGCAGACGCGTCACGGCTCGGCGATCCTTTTCCAGCCCCGCACGCCCTCTTTCGCTATGAAAATAATATTGATACCAGAGTCTGTGCTCATTTTCCGGCAGATCCGGAACCAATGCCTGCGCAATGTTTTGAATGTTGTAGCTATTAAATGATACGAGACCCTGGCAACGCTCAGGCCAAACGGCAGCAACCACGCACGCGGCACGACCGCCCCAGTCATACCCTGCCAATAAAGCCTTCGGAATCTGCAGCGCATCCATCAATGCGAGCAAATCCGCACCGAGCGCTGCTTGCTCTCCAGAGCGTGGCGTAGATGGACTTAAAAATCTCGTGGGACCATAGCCACGCAAAAAAGGCACGATGACACGACAGCCCGCAGCAGCAAGCATGGGTGAGACCTCGTCATAAGCGTGAATATCGTAAGGAAAACCATGCATCAAAAATACTGGTTGTCCATTAGAAGGTCCAGACTCTGCGTAAGCGATCTCAAGAACTCCTGCGTGTATTTTTTTTAGCGCCTGCATCTCATTTCACTCCCTCGGTGAAATCAAATGTTACCAGTCTAGATTGCCAAGGGAATCGTGACGGGTCCATCATTGACGAGCGCTACTTTCATATCCGCAGCGAATATGCCTGTTTCAATAGACAACCCACTCTGCCGAGCTAAATTGACAAATCCGTCGTATAAAAGTTTGGCATGTTCTGGCGCAGCGGCGCGACCAAAGCTTGGACGGTTGCCTTTTGCTGTATCAGCTGCGAGTGTGAATTGGGAAACAATTAACAAAGCGCCGCTGACATCCTGAACAGACAAATTCATCTTGCCGGCGTCATCACTAAAAATACGAAGCTTTAATATTTTTTCAAGCATTTTTAGAGAGATTTCATCGGTATCGCCTTGCTCAGCGCAAATAAAAACGAGCAAACCTCGACCAATCTGACCCACGACCGATTGTTCAACTGTGACACTGGCCTCTAAAACTCTTTGTAAAAGCACTTGCATCTAAAGCCCTATCGAATAATTGACCGACATACTATGTTGAGCACCCGACTCAATCGTCAGCGCATTATCCAGTGCATTCGCAGTTTCGATGCAAACCATTTGTTGCCATTGGTCCGCGCCGAGATCATTCATTTTTGAAGCGGTATCTTGCCAGGGGTTCCAGACGACTGTACTTTGACTCCCCGTTTTTTCGATTCTGATTATCCGATCGTAACCAGAATCTTTAATCAAACATTCGCTGATCGTATTAATAAAAACGCGGCCTGTTTCATTTGTGAAATGGATATTCCCATTTTGTATTTTCTTCGTATTTTGATCAATTAAATCAATATACTCACTTCCGCTCAGCCCAAGCGTTTCAACATTGCGGATGTCACTGACCTTAAAGTATGCATGAAGCGCCTCGGTGATGACTAGAGGCTGAGGACCGGGGTTACTGGTCGTGAGGCTGATCGACAATGTTTCCCCGATGGAAATTCTGGAAGCGAGCGTAGCCTCTAGGGTTTGCGTAACAGTGGATGGGGTTGCCACTGACATCGCCATACATATCTCCACGGGCCCTGAATGGCTCGTCGAAATACTGGTTATTTCCCAAGGACAAATCCTTGCATAACCATGCGCGGGGGCTGAGGAATCAACTGGGTGCGCACCGAACCAAGGCCAGCAAACAGGGATACCCGCGCGAATCGCACGTCCCTTTTTCCAGTGCATGGGCGCTGCACTCCAAAGCACTGGCTCGACCTGAGACTTTGGCTGCCACTGCAAAATCTGACCACCCTGAAGGCTGATCGTTGCAGTGGCCAAGGGGTGATCAATTTTTATCAAGACGATTCCGTCTTGTGATTCTTCAAAAACAACAAATTGATCACCCAACCGATCTTGCCAATCTTTGAGAGTATTCATTCATTCGCCAAATAATTGAAGGATTTGGGTCTCTGCAAAGGCCAAGGCTTGTTTAACATGCTCCTCGCCCATGGCAAAGCCCTCTGCATAAATGAATTCTACGTCGGTCATTCCGAGAAAACCCAAAATCATTTTCAGATAGGGGACTTGCGTATCATTCGGTGTGTCACGATAAATCCCCCCGCGCGCCAAAGCGACATACACTTTTTTCCCTTTGATCAGTCCCTCAGGACCATTCTCTGTATAGCGGAACGTCACGCCCGCCTTTGCAATCGCATCAATCCAGTTCTTTAATTGACTCGAAATCGCAAAGTTATACATAGGAACGCCCAGTACGAGCACATCTGCAGATTGGACTTGCGCAATCAAGGCATTGTCCAGTTCGATCCGTTCACGTTGCTCTGCTGTTCTTTGCTCCGCCGGAGTAAAAAGAGCGCCCAAGCCATCTTGATCGAGTGCGGGATGGGGATTCGCAGCCAAATCAAGGACTTCAACTCTGGCACCGGGATGTTTGGCCACCAGCGCTGCAGTCACTTGATTGGCGATCAGAGTTGAGTTGGCACCTGTAGTACGTGCTGCACTATTCACTTGTAAAATTTTCATCGCAATAAACTCCAAAGATTGTTTCAATAAAATGTATAAAGATTGTTGGTCAGGCGCAGAATGAGGACATGTTTCTGTCATGCAGCTAGGTCAAAGACCAATACCTCTGCATCTTGACCTTCGCTAAGGGTGACTGCATGCTCGTCTGAGAGCTTGGCGGCATCACCCGTATGCAACAACTGTCCATTGACATTGATCGAACCACGCACGACATGCACATAAGCTTTGCGTGCTGGATCCAAAGGCAAAGTCACGGTCTCAGATCCTGTGAATAGTCCGGCATACAAACTGGCATCGGCATGAATCGTCACGGATCCCTGCGCACCATCGGGTGAGGCAACCAGTCTTAGTGCGCCTCTTTTTTCGTGCTCTGGAAATGTTTTTTGCTCGTAGCCGGGGTTGATGCCATGCTGCTTGGGCTCGATCCAAATCTGGAAAAAGTGTGTGGCCTGATCAGCCGAGTGGTTGTATTCACTGTGGACCACACCACGCCCTGCGCTCATGCGCTGGACATCTCCGGGGGGAATCGCTGTACCGTTACCGATATTGTCTTTGTGCGCAAGCGAACCAGACAGCACATAGCTAATGATTTCCATGTCACGGTGACCATGGCTCCCAAAGCCCGTTCCGGGCGCGATACGGTCCTCATTGATGACACGCAGATTTCCCCAGCCCATGTGTTCGGGGTCATGGTATCCGGCGAAAGAAAAAGAGTGAAAACTCTTGAGCCAGCCATGGTCGGCATAGCCACGGTCTTGAGATTTGCGAAGACTTAACATGGTCAACTCCATTAAAGCGTTGCGATATCAGAACTTTAGAGCTCAAACGACCTATTGCGATCCATGGTATTTGATGTCATCATTCAAAAAAATTGAACTTTAATAAGATGAAGATACAAAATAAACCACAAGCCAGACAAGTCCTGACGCCTGAGTCTCTGGAAATGCTGCTTCGTATTGCTGAAACAGGAAGCTTTGCTTCTGCCGCCCGCGCAGCAGGCATGGTGCCAAGCGCCCTGACTTATCGCGTTCGGCAGATCGAAGAAGCGCTGGATGTGCTGCTTTTTGACAGAAGCTCTCGCCAGGCGCGTTTAACCGCAGCAGGCTCAGAATTGATCCGGGAGGGACAACGCTTACTCAACGAGATTGATACCGTTGCCAATCGCGTCAAACGTGTCGCGACCGGCTGGGAACCTCAATTCACTGTCGCGATTGACAGCATCATTCACCACTCCACGGTGATGGATTTATGTGCATCCTTTCTGGCGCTGAATCCTCCCACACGTCTGCGAATCCGAACCGAGACCCTATCTGGCACACTGGAGGCACTCACCTCTGGACTGGCGGACTTGTCACTTGGGGTCGTGGCCGAGGCCGGTGCCACAACAGGTTTGCAGATCAAACCACTGGGTATTCAACGTTTTGTATTTGCGGTCGCACCCCATCACCCCTTGGCACTGGCGGAAGAACCTTTGAGTGATGAAACAATCCGTCAATACAGAGTCGTGGCCGCCGCTGACTCCGTGCAACGTGGCACCGGTATTTCTGTCGGATTGATTTCCGGCCAGGATGTCTTTACCGTTTCCACCATGCAAAGCAAACTGGATGCGCAACTCCGTGGACTCGGTTGTGGCTTTTTACCAGCAGGACTCGCCCAACCATACATTGAAACAGGTCGACTTGTGAGAAAGCACGTAGAAAGAAACGAGAGACAAATACATGCAAGCTATGCTTGGCGCAAAGTATCCACCGCATCCAGGGGCCGTGCCTTGCAATGGTGGCTGGAGCAATTGGAAAATACACATACTCGCCAAGCTCTGATGTGTACTTTGCCGGTCTAGGCTTGGCTTGGCTGCTCAAACCTCACCGCTTTTCATTCAGCAGTTTGTGGACTAATCTGAAACACAGCATGTGAGTCATCTACCTTTTGCATGGGGGATGATGGATCCAGCAGCGCTGTTGCACGAGAATTTTTCTCCATATCAAAGGAAGGATCATGAACTTTCGACGATTGAATGCACGAGGCCTGTTTGTCGCGCTAGGTGTGTTTGCCGGGATGACACAAACAAGTGTGAACGCCCAAACCTACCCCACTCGCTCCATCACACTCGTTGTGCCTTACAGCCCCGGTGGCTCTACTGATCCAGTCGCCAGGCAATACGCGACACAACTTCAGAAAGCGCTCGGTGTAGACGTCACAATTGAAAATAAACCTGGCGGTTCTGGCACGATTGGCACAGGGATGGTTGTGCGTGCAAAGCCCGATGGTTACACACTTGGTTTGGCCACAAATAGCATCCTCGCATATCAACCGCTGGTGAATCAAAGTCTCGCTTTCAAAACTCCGGATCAGTATCAACCGATCGTCAAACTTGGCTCGATGCCAGTGATTCTTGTGGTGCGCGCAGACGCCCCATGGCAAAATTTTTCAGATTTTGTCCAATATGTAAAACAACATCCGGGCAAAGTACGCGCCTCCGTATCGGGTCTGCGCACAGTCCCTGATCTGGTCGCTCAAGAATTCAACAAAACGGCCGGTACTAAATTACGCACCGTCCCCTTTACAGGGGGCAGCGGCGAAGCGCTCGTGGCTCTTTTAGGCAACCGCGTAGAAGCGACACTCTTTACGGGAGCCGTGGGAATCCCCAGCCATGTTCAAGCTGGCAAAGTGCGTGTGCTCGCTGTTTTTGACAGAGGAACCTACAGCCCGGTACCCGAAGCGCAATCCACGATTGATGCCGGTTTCAATACAACCTTGGCGGCCTCTTTTTATATTATCGGTCCAAAGGGAATGCCATCTGATGTTCTCAGTAAACTTAGCAAAGTTTCGATGGAAATCGTGAACAGCCCGGAGTTTAAAAAGTTTTCAGAGACAGGTTATGCGCTCGATCCTAAAGGGCCTGATGCACTGAGCGCCGAAATCATTCGTGATACGAAGACCTTTGATAGCTTGTTAAAGGAGATGGACCAGAAATGATGACTGAAAATTCCACTGTAAAGAAGAAATCTTTTTTATGAAATTACGCGCAGTACTATTTGATCACGATGGAACGCTGGTTGACTCTGAACCTATTCACTATCAACTCTGGACTCAAGTCCTCGATCGTTATGGCGTGACGATGAGTGAAGAAGTTTTCAATTCAGTGTGTGCCGGTATGCCTACGCTGGCCAATGCCATTGACTTGGTGAAACGCTATGACCTTCCTGTTCAATCCGAGAATTTGGCCGAGGAAAAACACACCATTACAAAAGAGTTTCTAGCCGAGAACGCTTATCCACTCATGCCCGGTGTGCAAGAAGCTATTCAAGCATTGCTTGAGCAAGGTCTGACTCTGGCTATTGTGACAGGAGCCAATCAACACTCAGTCGGTGCAACGGTACGCACTTATTCTTTTGACCGTCATTTTGCGTGTGTGATTTCAGCAGATGATGTAGAAAAAAGTAAACCCGCGCCAGATTGCTACCTACTGGCACTTGAAAAGCTTGGCCTTCATCCAGAGGAGTGTCTGGCGATTGAGGATACGGAACATGGATTGAAGGCGGCAGCTCAAGCAGGCATACCCTGTGTGGTCTTGCCGACTGAGCAATCGGGTAGTCATAATTTTGAATTTGCAGAGGCTGTGTTGGGCGGAATGACTGATGCAATTCATTACATCCGCGATAGATTGACACTAGAAAATTAATCTACTCATCAATAAAATAAGTCTCTGCTTTCTTTTCGAGGAGCATTGATGATCACAAAAGGTAGAGTGACAGCGACTTTAGATGGGGATTTTGTCGTTTTTATGATTGGATTTCGTCTAAATAAAATTTGGGCTATCCATAAGTGGCTTCCAGTTTTTTTAGCTATGCCAAAAATGCTTAAAGAGTTGAATTCAAATAAAGATCTAGGCTACTTACATCACGAAATCTGGTTTGGACGTACGCTGATACTGGTTCAATATTGGCGTTCGAAAGAGAAGCTTTTGGCATACGCTAAAAACAAAGATGCTCAACATCTACCTGCCTGGAAGGCATTTAATCAATCAATAGGCTCAGAGGGTTCTGTTGGTATTTGGCACGAAACATACCAAGCAACGAGAGGAACTTACGAGAACATCTATGTCAATATGCCTTCATTTGGTTTAGGCAAAGCTGGAAAACTTCAGTTCGTTGGTAAAGGGCAAAATAATGCACAACAACGTTTTGAAAAAAATGAGTAATACTCTTAGGCTAAACAAACTCTACAATCATCGATCGAAATATGTTAACCATCAGTAGATATTCGCCACAGATGGCCATGACATTTGTCTATTCTAAGTTAAGCGGCCATTAATAGATGAGGATGAGGTGTTTTCGTTATTATTTTCGTTATTTCTTAATCGTTCGATTTTTAGTCTTAATAAGTTAATTGAACCCAGCAGAGAAAAATAACTCTCCTCTTTACCAATAGGTACCCCGTGTTTTATCGCATCAGCATTGATCTTATCCAGAGTCACAAGAAACTCGGCGTACTCAGCGGCCGTTAGATTAGTCCGGGTCAGTCGATGTTCAATTTTGAGCAGCTCTTCATAATGCGGCCTTTCTCTAAGGATGAACTGGAATTTTCTAATTCTAAGATTGATTTTTGTGAGCGGGTAAATAATTGCAAAGAGAGTGAGAACAAATACCCAAGCACGAGACAGAAAACCGGCTAACCATATAGGTACATAATGAGAAAGAGTGGGCGGTCCGGAATCATAAAACTTAGCTGCAACGGGACTGATTGGGATCTGAGGATCAATATAAGCAGGGAACTCTAGACGTTTTTCAAAAAACAAGGATCTTGAATTCCGACTCATCTCGCGGGTGGCAATCAGCAAGGCCAATTGCGTATCGGGGTGCATCGTTTTTTTGACTACAAGACTCGTTGTTGTTGCTACAAGGTTTGTATCGTGAGCGGGTATCGGCGGGGAAATTTCAATGGAACCTGCTGGCAAAGTTACCATTTCGAAAGAATCATGTTTTGTTGCAAATCCAGCTGCGTATTTAAAATTTAGAAGCGTGATATTCGGATCACGTAATAATTTCTGGATAACTGGTTCTTCAACAGCAGTAATGACAATAAGAGCATCGACCTCATTTGCCAACAGTTTGTTGACTGACTTGACGGACTCATCAGGAATAAAATTCGAATGACTGGTAATGTCAATATGGTACTGTTTAAATAAGTATTTACTTATTGCATATGAGCCACTTGGCAAAGGCGGAAGCGCTACTCGAAATTTTGCAAGATCATGCAGATCTTCAATATTTCCAATTTTATCTTTTCTATAAAAAATCCATACGGGCTGATAATCCACGCTTCCTAGTGATTGAATCTCTGCACGCTGTTTTTTGATGACATTCATCCCATACACAAATCCAGCATTTGCGCTGCTGGTAGGGTCACTTAATTTCTCTAAATTCTCAACAGAACCTTGCGTGGTCCACACGTCGACTTTAAGACCTTGGCTCTCCAAGTAACGACTTCCCTTTTCAGCATACCTATACCAATCGGAACCTGTATGGGCAGTGAGAAAATTTACCGATCGATCAGGAAAGGGAGCAAGAAAAAAAACAATTAAAAGCAAGCAGATAAGCGCTAAAAATACCAACTGTTTTGATTCGCGATAAAAAAGTACGATGGCACTAAATTCATCAGCTACAACGCTTTTGAGATATCGAATCGCGTTCAATGAAGGCTCTCCTTTACTGGATGAAGCTTTTCAAGTTGACATGATTAAAAAACTGAGCTGCTATTAATTAATGATTTTAAAGAAAGTTTATGCATCTAAGATAACGTCAAGTGGGATAAAGGTTTTATTCCCACTCAATCGTCGCAGGCGGTTTACTTGATACGTCATAAACAACACGATTGATACCGCGCACCTCATTAATAATCCGCGAGGAGACTTTTGCGAGCAGTGGATATGGCAACGGCGCCCAATCCGCAGTCATAAAGTCAGATGTCTGCACAGCACGCAGCGCAACAACATAGTCGTACGTGCGACCGTCGCCCATCACACCTACCGATTTCACAGGCAAGAACACAGCAAAGGCTTGTGACGTGAGGTCGTACCATGACTGTTTGGTTTCTGGATCAATCGTATTACGTAGCTCTTCGATAAAAATCGCATCGGCACGGCGCAGGAGATTCGCAAACTCCGTATTGACTGCACCAAGAATCCGCACACCTAAACCAGGACCTGGAAAAGGATGGCGATACACCATACCGTGTGGCAAACCAAGGGCAACACCAAGCTTGCGGACTTCGTCTTTGAATAACTCGCGTAAAGGCTCGAGGAGTTTCAGATTCAAGGTATCAGGCAAACCACCCACATTGTGGTGAGACTTGATGGCGACGGCCTTGCCTGTTTTAGCGCCAGCAGACTCGATCACATCGGGGTAAATCGTGCCCTGAGCGAGCCATTTAGCTTGCTTGAGCTTTCCAGCTTCGGCCTGAAAGACTTCGACAAATTCGCGCCCGATGATTTTGCGTTTTGCTTCGGGATCAGAGACGCCCGCAAGCTTACCCATAAATTGCTCAGTTGCATCGACATGGATAATGCGAACGCCCATGTTTTGCGCGAAGGTCTCCATGACCTGTTTGCCCTCGTCCAGGCGCAACAGACCATGATCGACAAACACGCAGGTCAAACGATCACCAATCGCCTTGTGAATCAGCGCCGCCGCAACGGATGAGTCCACGCCACCGGAGAGACCAAGAATCACCTCATCGTGACCCACCTGCTCTCTGATGCGCGCAACGGCCTCATCGACGTATGTCGGCATCGTCCAGTCACCCACGCAGCCACAAATCTCGTGTACGAAACGATTGAGAAGATCCTGGCCCTTGATCGTGTGCGTCACCTCGGGATGAAATTGAACCGCATAAAAACCGCGGGATTCGTCAGCCATCCCTGCAATCGGGCAGGAAGGTGTCGATGCCATGACTTTAAAGCCGTCGGGCACACGCGTCACCTGGTCCCCATGACTCATCCATACCTTGAGCATGCCATGGCCTTCGGGTGTGGTGAAATCCTCGATCCCCTTGAGCAAGCGCGTGTGGCCGCGCGCGCGGACTTCGGCGTAACCGAACTCGCGATGATCGGAGTAGTTCACCTCCCCCCCCAACTGCTGCGCCATCGCCTGCATGCCGTAACAAATACCGAGCACAGGCACACCCGCTTCGAACACCGCATGCGGAACCTTCAGGGAGTCCTTGTCGTAGACTGAAGCATGACTACCCGACAGGATAATGCCCTTGAGTCCCAGGGAACGCTGATTATGCAAAAAAGCAGCATCCACATCACCGGGATGCAATTCACAATACACCCCCGCCTCTCGCACACGCCGCGCAATCAATTGGGTAACTTGTGAACCATAATCTAGGATGAGAATGCGCTGATGCATGAGTGGGAAACCTATCAATAAATGAAACTAGTCGGCGCGGTAATTGGGCGCTTCTTTTGTGATCTGGACGTCGTGCACGTGCGACTCCCGCATACCTGCCGCGGTGATCTGAACGAACTGGGGTTTGGTGCGCATTTCTTCGATCGACGCACAACCGCAATAGCCCATCGACGCACGAACTCCACCCACCAGTTGGAAAATAATCGCCAGCACACTACCCTTGTAAGGCACGCGACCTTCGATACCTTCGGGGACAAGTTTGTCAGCGTTATTCGCGGGATCCTGAAAATAACGGTCGGCTGAACCATCCGTCATCGCACCTAAGCTGCCCATTCCACGATAGGACTTGTATGAGCGACCCTGAAACAACACGACCTCTCCAGGCGCTTCTTCTGTGCCAGCAAACATCCCACCCATCATGACTGTGGATGCCCCAGCAGCGATGGCTTTGGCCACGTCGCCAGAAAAACGAATACCTCCATCGGCAATCAACGGCACGCCTGTGCCCTCAAGTGCTTTGGATACATCTGAAATTGCAGTGATCTGCGGTACGCCAACGCCAGCCACAACACGAGTCGTGCAAATCGAACCAGGGCCGATACCAACTTTGACCGCGTCAGCACCTGCGTTCAGAAGAGCGCGAGCCGCATCACCCGTGGCGATATTACCGCCAATCACTTCAACTTTAGGAAAATGAGTCTTGACCCACCGGACACGCTCAATGACCCCAGCAGAGTGGCCATGCGCCGTATCAACCACGATGACATCCACTCCCGCTGCAACGAGTTTTTCAACACGCTCTTCGGTGCCGTCGCCCACGCCCACAGCAGCGCCAACGCGAAGCTGACCATGGCTGTCCTTGCTTGCCGCCGGATGTTCGGTGTTTTTGACGATGTCTTTGACTGTCGCCAGACCGCGTAACTGGAAGGCATCGTTGACAATCAGTACACGCTCTAGACGATGCTTGTGCATCAGAGTCTGCGCCTCGGAGAGTGTCGTGCCCTCCTTCATGGTGATCAGACGTTCCTGCGGCGTCATGACTGTCGCGATCAACGCATCGAGGCGATCTTCGAAGCGTAAATCACGGTTGGTCACGATACCGACAAGCTTGCCTCCCTGAACGACTGGCAAGCCGGAAATACCGTGTCTACGCTGGAGTGCGATCGCATCCCGGACCTTCATGTCCGGAGTCACGGTGATCGGGTCAATCACAATACCGAACTCGTGTCGTTTGACACGCGCGACCTCTTGCGCCTGCTGATCGGCAGTGAGGTTTTTGTGGATGATTCCAATTCCACCCTCTTGCGCCATCGCGATGGCAAGACGGGACTCGGTGACCGTGTCCATGGCAGCCGAGACAAGTGGGATATTGAGGGAAATATTTCGTGTGAGGCGTGTGACCAGCGACGTGTCGCGTGGAAGTACCTGCGAAAAGGCAGGAACCAGCAAAACATCGTCGAAGGTGAGCGCAGTTTGGATAAGACGCATGAAAAGCTCCGGGCGCAAAGCGTGATTATACGATGGTAGAACCACTACTTTCATGGACGAACTGATGCTAAAAGACGGAATCCTCAAAAAAACTGATTTGGAAATATTCCGCTTATGAGTACTACAGATACCCTTGCACGCTGGCTTGCAGAGGAAAAGGCACTGCTTTCAGGAATGAAAAATGGCCGTTCTTCGGGCTTTTTAACCCCTGCTCAAATATCGAGTATGACGGGACTTGAAATCATGCAGGCAGTCCGACGAGGTGATTTACCAAGCGGACCGATGGCGATCACGATGAACTATATGTTGATGGAAATTGAGCCTGGGCGTGCAGTCTTGCAGGGACATCCGAACGAGGCTGTGCTCAACGTTCAAGGATCCGTGCACGGCGGCTGGTTTTCAAGCATTCTGGACGGTGCGGTCGGCAATGCGATTCATTCAATGCTGCCGGCCGGTAAAGGCTATGCCACGCTCGATTTAAGCGTCAAAATGACACGGCCTCTCAGCCCGAGTGTGGGTCGAGTCAGAGCGGTGGGGACAGTGATACAAGTTGGTCGTCAAGTGGCGACGGCCGAGGGAAAAATCCTCGGCCCCGACGGCAAACTGCATGCTTTTGCTACGACAACGTGCATGATTTTGGATGTCAAGCCAAAATAAAGTCAAATTTAGCCTAGAGAAACACGCGCATTCTGGAAAAAACGCATCCAAGGAGAATAAGCACCTTTTGAATCCTGTGGACCCCATTTTTCGGGCGCCCAGGACATCATCACATTTCTTGTGACGCGCTCTGGATGAGGCATCATGACAGTGAATCTTCCGTCTGCAGTCGTGACAGCGGTCAAGCCACCTGGACTGCCATTGGGATTGAGCGGATATGTTTCAGTTGCCTGGCCTCGGTGATCAACGTATCTCAATGCGCGTAAAACTTTGGAGGCATCGCCCTGGCGGGAGAAATTGGCAAAGCCCTCTCCATGGGCAACCGCGACTGGAATCTGTGTGCCTGCCATACCCTTGAAAAACAAGGATGGCGAATCGGTGACCTCAACCATGGAAAAACGAGCTTCGTATTTTTCTGAAACGTTGCGGGTAAAGCGCGGCCAATCCTGCGCACCTGGGATCATCGATGCAAGAGCGGCCATCATCTGGCAGCCATTACAAACGCCAAGGGCAAAGGTATCAACGCGTGAAAAGTAACGAGCGAACTGATCCGACAACTGATTGTTGAACAAAATACTCCGCGCCCAGCCTTCACCCGCACCTAAAACATCGCCATAACTGAAACCACCCACGGCAACTAAACCCTGAAAACCAGACAAGTCTGCTGAACCGGTCTGCAAGTCAGTCATGTGCACATCCCAAGCTTCAAAACCGGAGCGATCGAACGCCCAAGCCATTTCGACTTGACTGTTGCAACCCTGCTCGCGCAAGATTGCCACGCGCGGACGTACGCCCTTGTTAATGAATGGCGCCGCGATATTTTCCTGCGGATCAAAGCTGACAATCGGTGTCATTCCGGGATCAGTGGTGTCAGACCACGCATCAAATTCAGCCTGCGCACAAGCAGGATTGTCACGTAAAGAAGAAATCCGGTAACTGACATCGCTCCAGATCTTTCCGAGTTCGGCACGCGGTTGGCCCCAGATTTTTTTACCGTCCCGGAACACTTCGATTTCGTCAGCAGTGTTGAGAGAGCCAATGACATGAGAATGTGCGGAAAGGCCAGCCGCACGCAAAACCTGCATGACAGCGTCACGTTCAGCGCTTGGCACCTGAAGGACCGCGCCCAACTCTTCATTGAAGAGTGCTTTAAGTGTGAGCTCGTTTCGCTGCACAGCCACTTGCTCTGGACGAATTTTGTAATCCCCCCAATCGGCTGCGTACGCATCGATTGTCAGCATATCCAGGTTGAGAGAGACACCCGTATGTCCAGCGAACGCCATTTCACATATGGAAGCAAACAGACCGCCATCAGAACGATCATGATAGGCAAGTAACACACCCGACTCAGCCAAAGCGCGGATCGTCACAAAGAACGTCCGCAACATCTCTGCATCATCCATATCTGGCGTTTGTTCGCCAACCTGATTGATGACCTGCGCCAAAATAGATCCGCCCATGCGTTGTTTGCCGCGCCCGAGGTCGATCAGGATCAGCGCGGTGGGACCCACATCCGTGCGCAGTTGAGGCGTCAGCGTCTGTCGTACATCTTTGACCGGAGCAAAAGCGGTCACAATAAGGGATACGGGAGAAATGACCTGACGCTTTTGGTCGTCCTGTGTCCAGCTCGTCTGCATGGAAAGCGAGTCTTTGCCAACAGGGATCGAAAGTCCAACGCTCTGACAGAGTTGACTCACCGCTGTCACGGTGTCAAACAAGGCAGCATCCTGTCCCGGCGCGCCACAGGCAGCCATCCAGTTGGCAGAAAGCTTGATATCTTCGATACGGGCGACATCTGCCGCAGCGAGATTGGTCAGCGCCTCAGCAACAGCCATCCTGCCAGAGGCGGGCGCATCAATCGCGGCAATCGGTGTGCGTTCACCCATGGCCATCGCCTCACCGCGGGTCCCATCATGATCGGACAATGTCACTGCGCAATCGGACACGGCAACCTGCCAGGGGCCAACAAGCTGGTCCCGGCTGGATAAGCCACCCACTGTCCGGTCGCCAATCGTGATCAGAAAACTCTTATTCGCGACAGTTGGGTGTTGAAGCACGCGCGTCGTGGCATCCTCAAGCGAGATCACCGTCAAATCGAGTGGGACTGTTTCTGGTTGCAACCGTCTAACCTCTCTCGTCATACGAGGAGGTTTACCCAAAATCACATCGATGGGAACATCAACTGGACGCATGCCGTTCTGGGGCAAGATCGTGTCGAGACCTGGCAAACCCTCTCCCTGAACGACCTTCAACTGACGTTCTTCTGTTGCCACCCCGATCACTGCGAAGGGGCAGCGCTCTCGATCGGCAATCATTTGAAAACGCGGCAGATCCTTGGGCAAGACCGACAGTACATAACGTTCTTGGGACTCATTACTCCAGATTTCCGCGGGCGACATGCCGGATTCTTCAAGATGAACCCGAGTCAAATCAAACGTTGCGCCTCGTCCGGCATCGTTCACAAGCTCTGGAAAAGCATTGGACAGACCACCCGCTCCGACGTCATGGATCGCGACAATCGGATTTTGAGGACCCTGCTGCCAGCAACGGTCGATCACCTCTTGGCAACGCCGTTCTATTTCGGGATTGCCGCGCTGAACAGAGTCAAAATCCAGCGCCGCAGTGTTAGTCCCTACAGCCATGCTTGAGGCGGCGCTCCCACCCATTCCAATCCGCAATCCAGGACCACCAAGCTGGATTAACAAAGAGCCAGGTTCAATTCTGTCCTTTTTGGTTGCGTCAGCATCAATGCTACCCAAACCACCGGCAATCATGATCGGCTTGTGATAGCCCCATCGTGTTTGGCCAGCGCTCTGCTCGTAGGAGCGAAAGTAGCCAAGTAAATTGGGACGGCCGAATTCATTGTTAAAAGCTGCAGCACCCAATGGACCTTCGACCATGATCGAAAGTGGTGTCGAAATACGATCAGGCGCTCCGTGGTGATCGGACTCCCAGACGCGTGGAGCATCTTCGAATCTGAGATGAGAAACGGTAAAGCCTGCCAAACCTGCTTTAGGTTTTGAACCACGTCCGGTCGCGCCTTCGTCGCGGATTTCTCCACCCGCACCGGTTGAGGCACCTTCAAAAGGTGCGATCGCTGTAGGGTGATTGTGTGTCTCAACCTTCATCACCGTGTGAACACTCTTGGTCTCAGTACCGTAAACGGCAGCACGTCCCTGGATCTTTGCATTGGCTTGAAAGCGCTGAGCCTGTCCGCCCTCCATGATTGCAGCATTATCCGAGTAGGCCACAACCGTTCCAAGAGGTTGAGCGGCATGTGTTTCTCGAATCATGCCAAAGAGCGTTTTGGATTCGGGTTGGCCGTCAATCACCCATTGGGCGTTAAAAATCTTGTGACGGCAATGTTCACTATTTGCCTGCGCAAACATCATCAGCTCGACATCCGTCGGATCGCGACCAAGCTCCGTAAAAGCCTGAGTCAAATAATCGATTTCGTCCTCAGAAAGCGCCAGGCCTAACTTCATGTTGGCATCAAGCAAGGCTGACTTGCCCTGCGCCATCACCGCTACGGTTTGCATGGGCTTACCGGGTAGCGATCTGAACAAAAGCTCCGGGTCAAAACTGGCGTCGACAACCGTCTCGGTCATTCGGTCATGCAAGCAACTGGCCGCCTGGGACAACATTTCAGAATCAAGACTTTTAGATTTCAGCCAACCCCTCTCAGGCGTCAAGGTGTATTCGATTCCGCGCTCGATTC
The DNA here is from genome assembly GCF_030410395.1 of Zwartia panacis. Classification (GTDB taxonomy): domain Bacteria; phylum Pseudomonadota; class Gammaproteobacteria; order Burkholderiales; family Burkholderiaceae_B; genus Zwartia; species Zwartia panacis. The sequence goes on along the minus strand of NZ_JAUHHF010000007.1, from coordinate 128,364 downwards.
GCCGTACCGTACTCAAACCGCAATTGTGCGCAATGTCTGTTGCCTTGCTGGCCCAGGAAGAAATGGTGCCCAGTCTGGGAAAAACCCGCAAGATGATGGAAGAATCCGACGCCGAGGGAGCTGAATGTGGGACACCATAGTCCAACAGTTGGGTGACTCGCTTTTCAGTCTCTGCATCCGGCGTGCCCTCGAACCAGACAAAATGCTCATATCTGGCACTCAAACCAGCGATGGGCAGCCCAAGCGCACGCAGCTTTGAAAGCAAGCGCTCTTGACGAAAACTGGACAGAACTGAGGAGCCGGGAATATGCAGAATATGTGACACTTTGGCGACCAAGAGGCAACGTAGGGGAAAACACGCATTTTAGCGTCCTGAGACCCATTTAGGGACGAAGGCCCTAAGTTCGTTGCTATGATTACTCATAAATCTGACAACCTAGGAGACGAAAATGTCTATTACCCGACGCAAGCTCTTGACCGGCATGGGTGCCGGGGTCATCACGGTGGCTTCCCCTCTGAACAGTGCCTGGGCCCAGTCCAAGGCTGAGTTCTCCTACAAGTACGCGAACAACTTACCTCTGACCCACCCCATGAACATTCGGGCCAAGGAAATGGCTGAAGCGATTCAGAAAGAAACCCAGGGTCGTGTTGAAATCCGTATTTTCCCAAGCAGCCAGCTTGGATCAGACACCGACATGCTCAGCCAGGTGCGAAGCGGTGGTGTTGAATTTTTCACGTTGTCGGGTTTGATTCTTGCAACACTCGTCCCTGCTTCCTCCATTACAGGTATCGGCTTTGCCTTCGGAAACTACGCTGATGTATGGAAAGCGCTTGATGGCGATCTCGGAGCACATGTTCGTAAAGAGATCAATAAAGCGAACCTGGTTGTGATGGACAAAATCTGGGATAACGGTTTTCGCCAGATTACTTCTTCAACCAAACCCATCCAAACCGCCGCAGACCTCAAAGGTTTCAAGATCCGCGTGCCTGTTTCCCCTCTTTGGACATCCATGTTCAAAGCATTTGACTCAGCCCCCGCATCGATCAACTTCAACGAAGTCTATAGCGCGCTGCAAACAAAAATTGTTGATGGCCAGGAAAATCCGCTTGCCATTATTGATACCGCCAAACTCAATGAAGTGCAGAAATATTGCTCACTGACCAACCATATGTGGGACGGTTTCTGGTTCTTGGCGAACAAGCGCGCTTGGGAACGTCTGCCTGAGAATCTGCGCGCGATTGTTGCCAAAAATATCAATGCCGCCGGCATGAAAGAACGTGAAGATGTCGCCGGGATGAACGCTTCCTTGCAAAAAGGTCTGACCGAAAAGGGCATGATCTTTAATCAAACGACACCCGAATCTTTCCGCGATCGCTTGCGTGCCGGTGGTTTCTACGCTGAATGGAAGACCAAGCTTGGTAACGAGGCCTGGGAAATGCTCGAACGCTACAGCGGCAAGCTGGCCTAACCCTCAAGCGTTGATCCGGAGCTCTGGATCAAATATGCAAGTTTCGGGCGCCCGACATGTGGCGCCCATTATTTTTAATCAAGCCACCACCTGACGACGCACTGCAATACTCGGAGCATTCATGACGACCCACGCAGTCTCCCCTCCCGCCCCAATGGTTTCCAGGCTCCTCAAGCCGCTGGAGTTTCTCAGCGCCGTATTACTCGTCGTCATCATCACCTTTCTCTTTATCGGCGTCGTGGCCCGTTATGTTTTTTCGATTCCGATCGTCTGGATCGATGAGGTTGTATCGCTTTCCTTTCTTTGGCTCGCCATGCTCGGCACAGCAATCGCCATGCACAGGAACGAGCACCTTCGGCTCAGTCTCTTTTTGGACATGATGCCCAAGCAGATCCAGGGATTTGTCCATGCGCTCGCTTTAGTGTCCATTGCGGCGTTTTTAATCGCCCTCATTCATCCCGCCGTCATTTACGCGCAAGAAGAATGGTTTGTGAAATCACCTGCGCTTAACATTCCAAACACCTACAGAGTCTCTGCCCTGGCCTTTGGAATCATCGCGATGTTGGCCATTTTGGTGACATACGCCACTCAAACCGTCAGTAAAAGCAATCTGCTTGGTGCCATCGCAGTTGTCGCGCTGGTTGCTGGCGGATGCTGGCTTGGGTCGGGATCATTAACTGAGCTGGGTCTCTACAACATCATCTTTTTCCTGGTGATACTGGTCGCACTTTGTCTGGTCGCAGGTGTACCAATCGCGTTTTGTTTCGGACTGGGGGCACTCAGCTATCTTGCATTCGCGACCAGTGTGCCGCTCATGGTCGTGATTGGTCGTATGGACGAAGGCATGTCAAGCCTGATCCTGGTGTCCGTTCCAATCTTCGTACTTTTAGGTTGCATATTGGATGCAACAGGGATGGGCAAAGCCATCGTAGATTTTCTAGCCTCGTTACTTGGCCATATCAAGGCGGGGATGTCCTACGTGTTGCTGGGCTCACTTTTCATCGTCTCAGGCATTTCAGGTTCCAAGGTCTCTGATATGGCCACCATTGCCCCCGCACTCTTTCCGGAGATGAAGCGACGCGGACACAAACCCAAAGAAATGATTGCCTTGCTGGCCACGGGAGCCGCCATGGCAGATACGGTCCCCCCCAGCATCGTACTGATTGTGCTGGGATCGGTTGCGGGCGTTTCTATTGCCGGGCTTTTTCAAAGCGGCGTGGTGATAGCGATGGTGCTGTTAGTCGCACTCGCAGTGCTGGCTAGATGGAAGGCCCGCCATGAAATCATGGATCAAGTCAAACGCTCAAGTACGTCTGTGATTGGTAAAACGCTTTTGATCGCGGCTCCAGCGTTAGTGCTGCCTTTTCTGATTCGAAGCGCCGTGGGTGGCGGAGTCGCGACTGCGACAGAGGTATCCACAATCGCCGTACTCTATGCAATGATCATTGGCCAAGTCCTCTATGGCGGCCTGGGATGGCGCAAGATCTACAACATGCTGGTGGAAACTGCAGCTCTCAGCGGGGCCATCTTGCTGATTCTTGGCACAGCCTCGGCGATGGCTTGGGCGATCACCCAAAGCGGAGTCGTACAGAGTTTGTCGCAATTCCTGACCACACTGCCAGGCGGTGTCGTGAGCTTCATGATCGTCACCATCCTGATCTTTTTGATTCTGGGTTGTTTACTGGAAGGCCTTCCAGCGATTTTAATTTTGGCTCCGATCATGTTCCCCATCGCCAGAAAACTTGGGATTCACGACATCCACTATTCAATGGTCGTTGTCACCGCGATGAATATCGGCCTGATGATGCCCCCGATTGGAGTGGGATTTTTCGTAGCCTGTCGTATCGGAAACAGTTCCCCCGACGAAGTGATGGGAGCGATCTGGCCATATATTTTGGCATTGATCGCAGGCTTGGCCATTATCGCTGCGGTGCCATGGCTGTCGACTGTCGCACTTTGAAATCATTAAGATCAGTTAAAAAGCCTGCCAAACTATATTTTTGGCAGGCTTTTTTTTCACGCAATCGGCGGTGACGTGTTTTACTTTTTGCGCACAGGAGGCAAGTCAGTGCAATGCCCCTCCGCGGCTTCCGCAGCCAGACCGATCGACTCTCCAAGCGTAGGATGAGGATGGATGGTCTTGCCGATATCCACAGCATCAGCGCCCATCTCAATTGCGAGAGCAACTTCGCCAATCAAATCACCCGCGTGGGTACCGACGATCCCACCACCAAGGATTTTATGGCTGGTTGCATCAAACAAAAGCTTGGTAAATCCTTCGTCACGGCCATTGGCAATCGCACGACCAGAAGCTGCCCATGGAAAAATCCCCTTGGTGACCGCGATACCTTCTTGCTTGGCTTGATCCTCGGTCAATCCAACCCAGGCGATCTCAGGGTCCGTATAAGCCACTGATGGGATCACGCGGGCGTCAAAAAAGCTCTTCTGACCAGCAGCGGCTTCAGCCGCCACATGACCTTCGTGCACGGCTTTGTGCGCAAGCATAGGTTGACCGACAATATCTCCAATCGCAAAGATATTTGGAACATTGGTTCTCATCTGACGGTCGACTTCAATAAAACCACGCTCGGTCACCGCGACACCCGCGCGCTCAGCGCCAATTTTTTTCCCATTCGGCACGCGTCCAACTGCCTGAAGCACTAAATCGTAGCGTTGGGCTTCTTTGGGGGCGCCCTCACCTTCGAAAGTGACGTAGATGCCATCCTTTTTCGCCTCGGCCGCGACTGTTTTGGTTTTAAGCATGAGGTGATCAAAACGATGACCATTCATTTTTTGCCAGACCTTAACCAAATCGCGGTCAGCCCCCTGCATCAAACCATCTTGCATCTCAACCACATCGAGTCGGGAACCCAGCGCTGAATAAACAGTGCCCATCTCAAGACCAATAATGCCGCCACCTACGATCAGCATTTTCTTGGGAATGCTGCGCAACAAAAGCGCGCCTGTGGAGTCGACCACACGATCATCAGCTGGCATGAACGGTAATTTGACAGACTGGCTACCGGCAGCAATGATGGCCTGTCCGAAAGCAATTGTCTGCAAGCCCTGATCTGTTTTTACACTCAGATGATTAGCCGTCACAAACTCGCCCAAGCCCTGTATGACAGTGACTTTACGAGCCTTAGCCATACCAGCTAGACCACCCGTCAGCTTACCAATCACGCCATCTTTGAAAGCCCGCAGCTTATCCAGATCAATCTTTGGTTTAGCAAAAGAAATACCATGAGCTTCGAGCGCCTGCGCTTCTTCGAGAACCGCAGCGGTATGCAGCAATGCTTTTGAAGGAATGCAACCGACATTGAGGCACACTCCGCCAAGCGTGGCGTAACGCTCAACAAGAACAACATTCAAACCCAGATCCGCAGCACGAAACGCAGCGGAGTATCCACCTGGACCTGCACCCAGAACAAGAAGATCACACTGGGTGTCTACTTTTCCAGAAAAACTTGCCATCACTGGCTGAGCTGCTGGTGAACTAACTGGGGTTGACGCAGTCGCCGGAGCCGCCGCTGATGAGGCAGCAGCCGGTGCAACTGAGGCAGCAGTGGCAGAAGTTGTTGCTAAAGCAGGAGCCGACGCAGGGGTCGAGGCGGCTGCTGGCGCCGCTGAACCCGCTTCCATTTTCATGATGACAGAGCCCTGCTTGACCTTGTCGCCAACTTTAACGGAAATACTTTTGATCACACCGGCTTGCGCGCTCGGTATCTCCATGGAAGCCTTGTCAGATTCCACGGTAATTAAACTCTGATCTGCCTTGACGGTATCGCCCGCTTTGACCAGCACTTCGATCACCTCAACAGTGTCAAAGTCACCGATATCAGGTACCACCACATCGATTAGATTGCTCATGGCAACTCCTTAGAGGGCAATACGGCGGAAATCCGCCAGGAGACTGCCAAGATAGGCATTGAAACGCGCCGCTGCCGCACCATCAATCACGCGATGATCATATGAAAGTGAAAGGGGCAATGTGAGCTGAGGGACAAACGTCTTGCCATCCCATACAGGCTTCATATAAGAGCGAGAAACACCCAGAATCGCTAACTCAGGAGCATTGATGATGGGAGTGAAGTGCGTGCCGCCAATACCACCCAGAGAGGAAATCGAGAAACATCCGCCCTGCATTTCAGCAGGAGAAAGTTTTCCATCGCGGGCTTTTTTGGCAAGCTCACTGCTCTCGTTTGCAAGCTCGATAATGCCCTTTTTATCCGCATCGCGGATAACAGGGACAACCAGGCCGTTTGGCGTATCCGCTGCGAAACCAATATGAAAATATTGTTTCATGATCAGCTGGTCACCATCGATCGAGGCATTGAACTCAGGGAATTTCTTGAGCGCTGCCACACTAGCCTTGATTAAAAAGGCAAGCATCGTGACCTTTACACCTGACTTCTCGTTTTCCTTGTTGAGAGTCACGCGCAAAGCTTCGAGTTCGGTGATGTTGGCTTCGTCGTTGTTGGTGACGTGCGGGATCATGACCCAATTGCGGTGCAAATTGGCACCAGAAATTTTCTTGATGCGCGAAAGTGGCTTGGGCGTGACCTCACCGAATTTAGTGAAATCAATCTTGGGCCAAGGCAACAGCTCCATGCCTCCCATGGAAGCGCCTGACGAAGCAACTGGAGCTGCACCTCCGGACAAAGCTTGCTTCACAAAGCTCTGAACGTCTTCTTGGAGGATGCGTCCTTTCGGACCACTTCCTTTTACAAGATTCAAATCGACACCCAGCTCGCGCGCAAACTTGCGCACTGAGGGTGAGGCATGAGCCATGCCCGCAGTTGAGACGGGGAGTTCGAGCTTTCCAGCCGCCGGGGATGCTTCAGCAGGCGCTGGCGATGCCGCAGCGACTGAAGCAGTCACTGGTGCGGCCACAGACACTGGTGCTGAAACCTCAACCGCAGCTGGAACTGCAGGTGGAGCCGCTGCGGGTGCGGCGGGTGCAACGGGTGCAACGGGTGCTGCAGAGGCAGCCGTTGCAGCAGGCTCAACATGCAGCATGACACTACCCTGCTTGACCTTATCGCCGACCTTGACCTCGATCGATTTCACGACTCCACCAATGGAGGTGGGAATTTCCATCGAGGCTTTGTCTGACTCGACAGTAATCAGGCTTTGCTCAGCCTTGACGGTGTCGCCGACTTTGACCAGAACCTCGATCACCTCTACGGTGTCGAAATCCCCGATGTCTGGAACCTGTATAGCTGTGACGTTACTCATATCGGGTCTCTCTATCAAGCGTATTGAGGATTGGCTTTGTCAGGATTGATGCCATATTTCTTGATCGCGGCTGCGACTTGGCTTACGAGGACAGTCCCTTCGTCAGCCAGCGCGCGCAGCGTTGCAAGCACCACGAAATGACGGTCAACTTCAAAATGCTCACGCAGTTTGGATCGGAAATCTGAACGACCAAAACCGTCTGTTCCCAACACTTTGTAATCCCGGCCACGCGGCATGAAAGGGCGAACCTGATCAGCAAACAACTTCATGTAATCGGTCGATGCGATGATTGGCCCCTCTGTCTTTTCAAGCAAGCTTGTGACGAAGGCTGTCTTTGACTTACCGGTGGGATGAAGCATATTGTGACGCTCGCAATCCAAACCGTCTCGACGCAACTCCGTAAAGCTCGTGACACTCCAGATGTCAGCAGAAACACCCCAGTCTTTTTCCAACAGTTCGGCTGCTGCCATCACTTCGCGCAAAATTGTCCCGGATCCGAGCAACTGTGCACGCAGTTTGTTTTTACCGCCCTTTTTGAGGCGATACATTCCGCGGATAATCCCCTCCTCGTCGCCTTTATTCAGACCAGGTTGGGCGTAATTTTCATTCATCACCGTCAGGTAGAAGAACACGTTTTCCTGATCTTCGACCATACGCTTCAAACCATGCTGAATAATCACAGCTAATTCGTGCGCGAAGGTTGGATCGTAAGAAACACAATTAGGAATAGTCGAAGAGAAAATATGGCTGTGTCCATCCTCGTGCTGCAAACCCTCTCCGTTGAGCGTTGTGCGGCCTGCGGTACCGCCTAACAGGAAACCACGCGCTTGCATGTCACCGGCCGCCCAAGCCAGGTCGCCAATTCTCTGGAAACCAAACATCGAGTAATAGATATAGAACGGAATCATGATGCGGTTATTCGTCGAATACGACGTCGCCGCAGCGATCCACGAACTGAATGCACCCGCTTCGTTGATCCCTTCTTGCAAAAGTTGTCCGTCAGATGCTTCGCGGTAGTACATCACCTGGTCTTTATCGACGGGAGTGTACTTTTGACCTTCGGGAGCATAAATGCCGATTTGGCGGAATAGGCCCTCCATACCAAAGGTGCGGGACTCATCCGCAAGGATTGGCACCACTCTGGGCCCAAGGTCTTTGTCGCGCAGAATCTGATTTAGCACTCGAACGAAAGCCTGTGTTGTAGAGATTTCACGCCCCTCTGCGGTGGGCTCAAGCACAGGACGCATCACTTCAAGGGCCGGAGCCTTCAGTTTTTCATCTGCACGGGTCCGGCGTTTGGGCAAGTAACCACCCAATGCCTTGCGTCGCTCATGCAGATAAATCATTTCAGGCGAGTCTTCGGCTGGTTTGAAGTAAGGAACTTCCTCGAGCTTACTGTCGGGAATCGGAATGTTGTAACGATCGCGGAATTCACGGATCGTTTCCATATCAAGCTTCTTCTGCTGGTGCGAAGGATTCTTGGCTTGCACAACATGGCCTACACCGTAGCCCTTGATGGTTTTGGCTAGGATGACTGTCGGTTGACCGACATGTTTAGTCGCCGCTGAAAAAGCGGCATAAACCTTATGAGGATCGTGACCGCCACGATTCAAGCGCCAGATATCCTCATCGCTCATGCGAGAAACCATTTCTAGCAACTTGGGATGCTTGCCAAAGAAATGCTCCCGGACAAACTTACCATCATTGGCCTTATAAGCCTGGTATTCGCCATCGACGGTTTCTTCCATGATTTTGCGCAAGATTCCTTCCTTGTCGCTGGCCAACAGTGGATCCCAATATCCACCCCAGATCATCTTGATCACATTCCAGCCGCTGCCACGGAAATCACCCTCAAGCTCTTGAATGATTTTGCCATTTCCGCGAACAGGTCCATCAAGACGCTGAAGGTTGCAGTTAATAACAAAAATCAGGTTATCCAGTTTTTCTCGGGCCGCCAAACTAATTGCGCCCAGCGACTCGGGCTCATCCATCTCGCCGTCGCCACAAAAAACCCAAACTTTACGCTGGCTGGTGTCAGCTAAACCACGTGCGTGCAAATACTTCAAAAAGCGAGCTTGATAAATCGCCATCAACGGACCTAAGCCCATCGAGACTGTGGGGAACTGCCAGAATTCGGGCATCAGCTTCGGGTGAGGATAGGAGGACAATCCTTTACCGTCGACCTCTTGACGAAAATGATCGAGCTGCTCCTCGGTCAACCGTCCCTCAAGATAAGCGCGGCCATACACACCGGGCGACGAATGACCCTGGAAGTAAACCAGATCCCCACCGCGCTCTGGCGTATCAGCATGCCAAAAATGATTTTGTCCGCAACCGATCATGGTCGCCAAGGACGCAAAAGACGCGATATGACCACCTAGATCACCGCCGTCGGGAGGATTGTGCTTATTTGCTTTAACAACCATCGCCATCGCATTCCAACGGATGATGCTCCGGATGCGCGCCTCGAGTTCGAGGTTGCCAGGCTGGTTGGGTTCAAGCCCCACGGGAATGGTATTGAGATACGCAGTATTAGGAGAAAATGGTATGTGCGCACCTGAGCGTCGCGCTAAATCCGTCAGACGCTCTAAAAGATAATGGGCACGTTCGGGACCTTCGCGGTCTAGCACCGCAGCCAAAGCATCTAGCCATTCTTGCGTTTCCAGCGAATCAACATCATTCGCGGCGTTGAAACCGGCAGCTTGTGGTGCCATGTGAATCTCCTGATTCGTAGGTTCTTTTAAGTAAGAGCCTAACTGTTTTTTGGGTATTTGCCGCATTCTAGGTATAACTTTTGGTTGGGGCAACAAAAATTTCATAAGGCGGTACGTATTTTCGTATTATGAAATGTTAAGCCCCAAACTACTGGCATAACCTGACTAAAATGCGCTATTCGTCTACTAGCGTGAAATATGTCCGCTCCACCAAAGTCAGTCATCGCTACGCCATTCTTGGACCAGGCTCGCCTTCGCAGGCGACGCTGGTATTGGCTCACGCCTATGCTGATCTTGATCCTGTATGCATGTGTGATGGGAGCGTTCTTTTGGCTCCAGCGCATCCAAGACGGAAGCGTCATGTTCATCACGATCGACCAGGAAATGAGACAGCATCGTCTGATCTGGGTTGTCATCGCGCTTTCAATTGTGATTGTGATCGCCCTCCTGATTCTGTGGCGCTACACACGTTACCGCTCAGAGGCAGAGGCAGCACTCATCGCAGAAACCGGGTTCAGGCGCGCGATGGAAAACTCCATGTCAACCGGTATGCGTGTACTCGATCTCGAGGGACGCATCGCTTACGTCAACCCGGCTTTTTGTCGGATGATTGGCTGGAACGAAGCGGATCTGATTGGTCGCATGCCTCCATTCCCCTATTGGGTTCCGGGTATGCATGACACGCACATGCAGACCTTGGAGAGTGTTTTAACTGGCAAAGCGCCCAGCAGCGGACTTGAGCTCGAAGCGCAGCGGCGCGACGGCTCACGATTCAACGCTCGCATGTATGTTTCACCCCTCCTCGATCCTCAAGGAAACCAGATTGGCTGGATGACCTCGATGACCGACATTACCGAGCCCAAACGAATCCGCGAGGCTTTGACTGCGGCGCACGAACGCTTTATGACCGTGCTTGAGGGGCTGGATGATGCCATTTCTGTCACGGCGGATACGAACGAGGGGCTTGAGTTGCTGTTCGCCAATCGAACTTACCGGCGCCTGTTCGGTGCACAAACGAATGGTCATGATGAGTTGCTGGCAGGCCGTCGTGGTCGTTATACAGACGAGTCAGTCGAAATTTTTTCCGCCTCTGTGCAACGATGGTTCGAAGTGCAGCACCGCATGCTGGCCTGGACGGACGGCCGACGCGTGAGACTTCAGGTGGCCCGCGACATTACAGAACGCAGGCAACACGAAGAGGCATCCCGCATACAGCAAGAGAAAATTCAACTCACCAGTCGACTGACCACGATGGGCGAAATGGCCTCGTCACTTGCCCATGAACTGAATCAACCTTTGACGGCCATCGCCAACTACAGCATGGGTGCAGTCGCCATGGTGAAATCGGGCAATACAAATATGGACGCACTTTTGCCTGCGCTTGAGAAAGCCGCCGCTCAGGCGCAGCGTGCGGGTAAAATCATCAGCCGTATTAGAGATTTCGTTAAACGCAGCGAACCTCGTCGACAAGCGATCCAGATCCAGACTGTGGTTGACAATGCCATCAGTCTTGCTGAAATACACTCGCGAAAACGTCAGGTCGCGATCAGTCACAATGTGCCTGAACATTTGCCAGATGTTTTTGCGGATCCGATACTGATCGAGCAGGTATTGTTGAACCTGCTCAAAAACGGCCTGGAATCGATGGAGCAAAGTGCCGTGGAGACACTCGTGGTCTCGGTTGCGCTGCATGACAACCAAATCGAAGTTGCGGTCACGGATCGCGGTCACGGCCTATCAGATCCTGAACGTTTGTTCGAACCATTTTTCAGCACCAAGTCAGAGGGTTTAGGCATGGGCTTGAATATTTGCCGCACTATTATCGAATCCCATCACGGTCGCCTTTGGGCGGTCAGTAATCCAGAAGGCGGAACAACCTTTCGCTTTACACTGCCCTGCGTCTCAAACCTTGAGTCGCATCAGCAACTTCAGTCCGAGGAGTTACCCACATGAATGCACCCCAAACCGCCAGCACCGTATACATCGTCGATGATGATGAAGCTGTTCGGGACTCCTTGCGCTGGCTACTCGAAGCGAACAATTATCGTGTACGCGCATTTCCAAGCGGCGAGAGTTTTCTGGCCGAATACGATGAACAGCGCCCTGGCGTGCTGATTGTTGACGTGCGTATGCCTGGTATGAGCGGACTTGAACTTCAAGAACAACTGATTGCGCGCAAGTCTTCCATGCCCATCGTCTTCATTACAGGGCACGGTGATGTACCCATGGCCGTTTCCACGATTAAAAAGGGTGCGATCGATTTTCTGGAAAAACCATTCGACGAGACTGATCTGCGTGAAATTGTCGGAAGAATGTTCGAACAGGCCAATGAGCGTCTGTCGCAAGCTCAAGCTCAGAGAGAGCACGAAGCGATGCTTGCCCGACTGACTGCACGCGAACAGCAGGTACTCGAACGCATTGTCGCGGGACGACTCAACAAACAGATTGCTGACGATTTAGGTATCAGCATTAAAACCGTTGAAGCACATCGTGCGAACATCATGGAAAAACTTCAAGTCACCACTGTTGCAGATTTGATGAAAGTTGCTCTATCAAAGCCCGAGATCTCAGTATGACGGCTCGTGTCATTGATGGTGTCAAACTTTCCGCCACGATCCGAGAAGATGTGGCCCAGCGCGCCGCAAAATTAGCCACCTCAGGTATTCAGCCGGGCCTGGCAGTGATTTTGGTGGGGAGTGATCCTGCTTCGCAAGTCTATGTTCGAAACAAAGTCGCCGCCTGCGAAAAAGCAGGATTTCATTCTGTGCTGGAGCAATACGGCGCAGAGTTGACTCAGGAGGCGCTGCTTGCGCGCGTGCGAGCGCTGAACGAAGACCCTTCTATTCATGGCATCTTGGTTCAACTTCCTTTACCTGCACACATCGACTCCCACCTTGTGATCGAAACGATTGCAGCCCAAAAAGACGTGGATGGGTTTCACATCAGCAATGCTGGTTTACTGATGACAGGCAAGCCACTTTTCATCCCCTGCACACCCTACGGTGTCATGAAAATGCTCGAATCTGAGCAAGTTCAACTCAGAGGGGCGGTTGCCGTGGTGATCGGCGCGAGCAATATTGTTGGTAAACCCATGGCGATGCTGTTACAGAGTGCGGGTGCCACCGTCACTATTTGCAACTCAAAAACAAAAGACTTAAGTTGGCATACTCGTCACGCGGATATTCTTGTTGTAGCAACCGGCAAGCCTAAAATGATTGATGCAAGCATGGTTAAGCCTGGCGCCATCGTGATCGATGTGGGCATCAATCGTGGAGCCGATGGCAAGCTTTGCGGCGATGTTGATTTCGAGAGCGTCAAACAGGTCGCCGGGGCAATCACCCCGGTACCTGGCGGGGTCGGTCCCATGACGATTGCAATGCTCTTGGTCAACACGATCGAAGCAGCTGAACGCACTCAACAAAGGTAGGCTAGACATGAATCCTCTTCTCGTTCCAATGGATACATTGGTCGATTACGCATCCATCACCCCGAGTCATGTGAGTGAGGCCATCGAACAATTACTCGCCAAAGCGCGCGCAGCCATCGATGCTGCGGCCAATCCAGCTTTGGCGCCGACTTGGGACGCAGTGGTGATGCCTTTAGATGACGCTTCAGAGCCTCTGTGGCGCGCTTGGTCGATCGCGGGACATCTGAATGCCGTAGTCAATACCCCTGAATTACGAGATGTCTATAACAAGATGCTCGGTCCAATCAGTGAATTTTCAACTTGGGTTGGACTGCACGAAGGCCTTTACAAACAGTATCAGCGTCTGCGTCAATCAGCTGAATTCCCGACTTTGTCGCCATCCCGCCGTCGCGTGATCGAACTTGCACTGCGCGACTTCAAGCTCAGTGGTGTCGAACTTCAGGGAGAGGCTAGAGAACGGTACGCAGCCAACTCGGACAGACAATCCCAAGTTTCTCAGAAATTCTCCGAGAACGTTCTCGACGCAACTGATCGTTGGTCTCTCGTCATCGAAGATATTCATCGTCTTGATGGCATTCCCGAAGACACCCTTGCATCGATCAAGGACCCCAGCGCCGAGCGATGGATTCTTAATCTCAAGATGCCGTGTTACTTGCCTGTGATTCAATATGCACATGATCGTGAGCTTCGTCGCACGATCTACCACGCTTACGCGACGCGAGCTTCAGATCAGGGTGATCACACTCTGGATAACTCTCCCCTGATCGAAGAATCTTTGGCCTTGCGCGCAGAAGAATCTCAACTGCTTGGCTTTCAACACTTTGCAGACCTGCGCCTTCAAACAAGAATGGCTGACAGTGCAGAGGAGGTTTTAGATTTTTTACGGCAACTCGCCAAGCGTGCAAAACCTTTCGCTGAAAGAGACTTAACCGAGCTCAAAGAGTTTGCAAAAAATGAACTAGGCCTATCGGAACTGCATCCCTGGGATATTCCATATGCATCAGAACGTCTGCGTGAAGTCCGCTATGCCTACTCTGAAGACGAGGTCAAACAGTACTTCACAGAACCTCGAGTGTTGAGCGGTTTGTTCGAAGTCGTTGAGACTCTCTTCGGTGTGCGACTCACTCCATACAAAATTAACGGATGGCATGAGGATGTGCGTGCCGCGACGGTTGAAAATCACTCTGGTGAAGTTTTAGGCTATCTGATTCTGGACTTGTATGCGCGCTCAGGCAAGCAAGGTGGCGCATGGGTCGACAGCGAACGTAGTCGTCGTAAACGTCTTTCCACCGTACAGACACCGGTGATCTACCTGACGTGCAACTTTGCGCGTCCTCAGGGTGAGCGCCCTGCTTTGCTTACGCATGACGATGTGATTACGTTGTTTCACGAAAGTGGTCATGCTTTGCATGCTTTGCTGTCCGAGGTTGATGAACCTGGCGTTTCAGCATTTGCTGCGGTCGAGTGGGATGCCATTGAGCTTCCCTCTCAGTTCATGGAAAACTTTTGCTGGGAATGGCAAGTATTACAACGCCTCACGGCACATATCGATACACAAGAACCTCTACCCAGAGAGCTCTACGATCGCATGAAGGCCGCCCGTAACTTTCAAAGCGGTATGCAAACAGTTCGTCAAATCGAGTTTTCTCTTTTTGACATTCAATTGCACAACCGGGTTCAAGGACTTTCGATTGCCGAAGTCTTGACCCAACTCGATCAGGTCCGTGAAGAGGTTGCAGTCGTTCGTCCACCCAGCTGGCATCGGTTTCCGCATAGTTTTTCCCACTTGTTCGCGGGTGGCTATGGGGCGGGTTATTACAGCTACAAATGGGCGGAAGTACTCTCTGCGGACGCCTTCGAAGCATTTGAAGAAGCCGCGGCACGCAGCGCGGCCTCCGCTCATCAGGCAGCCTCGAACCTGGGTACTCTTGATCCTGAGACAGGAATGAGATTTCGTCGTGAAGTGTTGGCGGTAGGCGGAACCCGCCCCGCGGCGGAGTCTTTCAGCGCATTCAGAGGACGACCACCCAAGATGGATGCACTGCTGAGACACAGCGGAATGCTTGAAGAGGCAACACGATAATGTTTCACCTCTTTAGTCGGCATCTTTGCACATTATTCAAACGCATGGGCATGGGTGCCGTGGCGTTGGGTCTTGTGCTGTTGACAGCCTGTTCAGATCCGACTCAAAAATGGTCTCTGTATGATGTATCTGGTCATTTACCAGACTTAAAGTTTTCGTTACAAGGTGAAGGAAACAAAGTCATCACCCAAAACGACCTCAAAGACAAAACTGTCTTGATGTTTTTTGGTTATGCCAGTTGTCCTGACATATGCCCCACCACAATGGCTCAGCTGACCGAAGTTCTTGAAAGGTTGGGAGATGATGCAAAAAACGTACGAATCCTTTTCGTGAGTGTCGATCCTCATCGAGATACGCCAGATGTTTTGCAAGCCTACGTCAATGCCTTCAACAAGCAAGCGATCGGTTTGACCGGTAATGAAAAGCAGGTGGCCGATCTTGCCCGTCGATACCGTGTGGCCTATCAAATTGAAAAGCCAAAGCCGGGTGATGATAAAAATATCTATGATGTCACGCACAGTCGTGGCGTCTTTATTTTCGACAAAAATGGACGCGCACGACTATTGGCGCCTGATACAGAGAAAGTTGACGTCGTGACTCAGGACCTACGTCAGCTTCTTGAACTCACGCGTGCCAATCAATCCTAAACATAATGTCTCGATCAAGCGGCAGCGCTTTTTACCTGATCAAGTTTGTGGCTAGCATCGCGTAACGCAGTTCTCAAGCCTTCCTCTATGACAGGATGATAGAAAGGCATCTCAAGCATACGATCGATGGTGAGAGACTGCTGCAGTGACCACGCTAGCAAATGACCCAGATGTTCGGCGCTTGGACCTATCATTTCCGCACCCAAGAATCTTCGCGTGGCTTGATCGGCATACACATGCAATAGCCCTTTGTTCTTGAGCATCACTCTAGAACGCCCTTGTCCAGTGAAGTCAACTTCGCCTGTCACAAAAGAACCAGGAGTGAGTTTGCTGTAAGGCTTTCCGATCAGCGCGATCTGTGGATCAGAAAATACGACTGCCAAGCCAGCTCGACGCAAACCAGCCTCAACAACTGGAAAGCTCGCCGCATTCGCACCTGCGATTTTGCCCTCATCAGCCGCTTCATGTAACAACGGCACATCACCATTTACGTCTCCAGCAATGAAAATCGGCAAGTTGGCGATTTGCATTGTTTCTCGATTGAAACCAGGAATTTTCCCAGGATCGCGTTGCACGCCAGCCCGCTCCAATCCCAACGAATCGAGATTTGGCTGACGTCCCGTGGCCATCAATGCATAATCAAAGCTTTCCGTTTTTTCGATATTGTCGAGTGCGACATAGCGAATGACAACCTCGTCGCCGATGCGCTTGGTTTCTAACACGCGGGCATCTGGATCAAGGTAGAACTCCTGCTGAAAGATTTTTTTCGCGATCTGACGTACAGCAGGATCCGTGATCCCGCCGAGCGAACCACTCATGCCGAAAACACGTACAGTCACCCCCAGTCTTGCGAGTGCCTGCCCCAGTTCCAGACCAATCACACCAGGACCAAAGACCGCGATCCGCTTGGGTAAGTCATCCCAGGAAAATACGTCATCATTGACGACCAGCCTATCGCCCAATGCTTTGAAAGATGGCGGTATCGAGGGACTCGAACCTGTTGCGATCACGACCGTGGCCGCATGAATTTCGGTATGTTGATCCACGGCTAGAACTCCGGGAGCCACAAACTTCGCGTAGCCTCTGATTTTATGTTCTGCGGGAATGTTTTCCACACCTTCCAAAACAAATCCAACGAAACGATCCCGTTCGCGCTTAACCCGACTCATCACCTCTTGGCCGTTGATTCGCACTTGACCATCGACATGAACGCCAAAGGCAGACGTGTGCTGGGCAGCATGGGCAGCTTGCGCAGCTGCAATCAGCAACTTGGAGGGCATACACCCTACCCTGGCGCACGTGGTTCCATATACGCCCCCTTCAACCAATAGTGCTTGTTTACCAGCTGCGATGGCGGCGCGATACGCGGCCAAACCTGCCGTACCGGCACCAATGATCGCGACATCTGTCTTGAGCGTCTGCATGTCTATTCCTTTACGACTGAAAGTTTTACGTTATGTTTGATTAAGCCGCGATTTTGAACCGCGCTTTCAAGGCGTCTAATCCACCAACGTGTTGGCCGTTGATAAATATTTGCGGGACTGTTCTCTGATTTGAAATGGCGCCAATCACACGGCCACGGATTTTGTTTTCCAGAGGAATCTCGATCGGTTCAAAGCCATTTTCAATCAGTAAGGCTTTAGCTTCCACACAAAAGGGGCAGCCTACTTTGGTCAATACAACCACCTGATCAGGCGCTTTGGCATGAGGGTCCAGGTAATTCAGCATCGTGTCTGCATCGGAGACCTCGAATGGATCGCCTTCTTTTTCTGGCTCGATAAACATTTTTTCGATGACACCGTCCTTGACAAGCATCGAATACCGCCAGCTGCGTTGACCAAATCCAAGATTGGATTTGTCGACCAACATTCCCATCCCTTTGGTGAACTCGGCGTTTCCATCAGGAAGCAAAACAATATTTTCGGCGTCTTGATCCCGTGCCCATTCATTCATGACGAAGCTGTCATTCACTGACAAACAGATGACAGTATCCACCCCTAGCTTGGCCATCGTGGGTGCCAACTCGTTGTAACGAGGTAAGTGCGTGGATGAGCACGTGGGAGTAAATGCGCCTGGGAGTGAAAAGACAACAACGGTCTTTCCCTTGAACAAATCATCCGAAGTGACCTGTTTCCATTCATTTCCGACGCGCACCGGGAGTGTGACATTGGGAACGCGCTGACCTTCACGATTTTGCAACATGTCTAATTCCTTTTTAAAGTTCATCTCAATCACGGTTGTGATCAGACATGTGCAAATCATAATAATTAACTATCAATATGTATAATTGTATTTATTAAATCTATTAATAGTTTTTAAAAAACGTTACTCATCTCCTAATAAATTTAGGCAATGAATATAGGATGATCCTCACTGAATCATTCAGGGTGAGACTGAAGATTTGCTGTGTACCCCGCCTCTTTGATTGCAGTTTCCACTCGCTTGGCATCATGTTCGCCTGTCACCGTCACTGTTTTCGATGCCAAATCACATAAAACATTCGCCTGAGGTGCCACACTGTGTACACTGGTTGTAATAGCTTTAACACAGTGATTGCATGTCATATCAATTACTTGGAAGGATGTCATGATTTTTTTCCTTAAAAATGTAAACCTTCAAACTCACTGGCCCCACTTGCCATGTTAGTACAAACCCTGAACAGTGACACAACCCCTCAGGTTGAGCTTGCGATCAAGGGAATGACCTGTGCTTCATGCGTCTTGCGTGTTGAAAAAGCACTGGCAAAAGTACCAGGCGTGGCGCAGGCGAACGTCAATCTTGCCACACACCGTGCCTCTCTCAGTTTTACACCATCTGTTACCGATACGCAGTCCCTCATTCCCCAGCTTGTCAAAGCAACCGAAGATGCAGGCTACGAAGCCTCCGTGCTCAATGGAGACAAAGCAACCGAGCTTGCTCTCGCCGCGGAGCAAGCAAATGAGGCGGTCACGCTCAAACGCTCATTCCTGGTGGCCTTAGCCCTGACCTTGCCTGTATTCGTCCTTGAAATGGGATCGCATCTTTTCCCGTTCATTCATCAGCTGATTCATGATTCGATCGGGATGCAGCGTAGCTGGTGGCTTCAGGCGCTTCTCACGACTTTGATCCTTGCAGGACCCGGGCGAAGTTTTTTTTCAAAAGGTTTTCCGGCTCTGTGGAGACTCGGACCGGATATGAATTCGCTGGTCGCACTCGGCGCGTCCAGTGCCTGGCTCTATTCCATGGTGACCACTTTCATGCCACAGTGGCTTCCTGAAGGAGCCCGGCACGTTTATTTCGAAGCCGCAGCAGTCATTGTCACGCTCATTTTGCTGGGTCGTTTGTTAGAAATGCGGGCACGTGGCAGAACGGGTTCTGCCATCAAACATTTAATTGGACTCCAGCCCAGGCAAGCACGTGTGATGGTCAATGGTATCCCGACAGATGTCGAGATCGATCTGGTCAAACCCGGTGATTTGATTTTGGTGCGTCCGGGAGAAAAAGTGGCGACTGATGGCGTCATTTCTGAAGGTCAGCCTTATTTGAACGAGTCTATGATCACGGGTGAACCGATTCCCGTCACCAAACACCTGGGCGACAAAGTCACCGCTGGAACACTCAACACGACGACAAGCTTTACATATCGCACCACACATACAGGTGCGCAGACCGTGCTTGCGCGCATCATCAGAATGGTAGAAAACGCCCAAGGCGCCAAACTACCGATTCAGGCTGTCGTCGATCGTGTCACCGCACGATTTGTACCTGCAATCATGTTGTGCGCGCTGCTCACATTTGTCACTTGGCTGGTCTGGGGTCCAGCACCCAGCCTGAGCTATGCGCTTGTCAATGCTGTGGCCGTGCTCATCATCGCCTGCCCTTGCGCCATGGGTCTGGCCACTCCAACATCTATCATGGTGGGTACCGGACGTGCAGCCGAACTGGGCGTGCTATTTAGACAAGGAGACGCACTGCAACGCCTGCGAGATGTGACAGTCATCGCTTTTGATAAGACTGGCACGCTGACACAAGGCAAACCGACCTTGACCGATCTGGTGGTTTTAGATCCTCTTCACGATCGTGCCACCGTGCTGGGCTGGACCGCTGCGATGCAATTGCATTCAGAACATCCCATTGCGCAAGCCATCGTAGCGGCAGCCACGGCAGAGAAACTCGCCTTACCTGCTGCTTCGGATTTTATGGCGACAAGCGGAGCTGGGGTCGCGGCAACAGTCTCGAACAAAGCGCTGTTGTCAGGCGCTCAGCATTTTATGCGTACCCATGGTATCGACACACAAAGCCAAAATGAACTGACCGAGCACTGGGCCGCTCAGGGTAAAACGCCGATTTATCTGGCAGTCGATGGCAAACTGACCGCCATGATGGCCGTATCCGATCCAATCAAGCCCAGCGCAGCTCAGGCAATCAGTGCGCTCAAAAAACTTGGGATCCACACCGTCATGATCACTGGCGATCACCCCAGAACCGCACAAGCCGTTGCGTCACAACTCGGTATCGATGAAGTGCATGCGCAGGTATTGCCGGAAGGTAAAGTCGATCAATTGCTGGCGCTACGCGAAAAAAATCACGTCATCGCTTTTGTCGGGGATGGAATCAACGATGCGCCGGCCTTGGCAACAGCAGATGTCGGTATTGCGATCGGCACCGGCACTGATGTGGCGATCGAAGCTGCATCAGTTGTTCTGATGTCCGACAATCTCATGGGTGTCGCCACAGCGGTCAACGTTTCTCGAAGCACCCTCAAGAATATTCATCAAAATCTTTTTTGGGCTTTCGCCTATAACGTGGCGCTCGTACCGGTCGCAGCAGGCGTGCTATATCCAAGTTTTGGCGTGCTTTTATCACCTGTATTCGCAGCAGGCGCAATGGCCTGCTCAAGCGTATTTGTGGTGATGAATGCCCTGAGACTTAGACAGATCAAGGCTGCCACGTTGTCGTAAGCGTCGCAGGATCGGGACGTTGAGCGGGTGGCAACTGAACGGTTGGAGTGCCGACTGCGAGAAAGCCGACGAAACGGTAGTCCAGTGTGTCGAGTCCGAGGGCCTCTGGCACTTCATCCGTATAGGTTCCCAAACCTGTACTCCAGTAAGTGGAAAATCCCATCATGTGCGCAGCATTTTGAATATTCATCACGGCTGCGCCCATAGAGAGTGTTTGTTCAATCTCTGGAACCTTTTCGTTGTCATGAGAGATCTTGTACGCCAACCCAATCAGCAATGGAACGCTCGATAACCATTTGCGCGTGTTTTGCTCTTTCTGTTCCGTCACCTCTCTACCAGAGCGACGGGTCGCGCCAATCGCCAAGTCGGCAAACGTCCCGATATGCTTTTGCTCGATCAATACAAAACGCCATGCACGAAGCGCTGAATGGTCAGGTGCGCACACTGCCGCAGCGAGCATTTGCTCCAACTGCTCTGCGCTGGGTCCCGGAGCCTGGACAAGCTTTTGAGAGCGGCGAGTCTTGAGAAATTGTACGGATGCAGAGGACATATTTTGAGTCTCAAAAAAAAAACCCTGCACCACTTGCGCGATACAGGGCTTATGACACGTGCCTGACTAGTCAGACACTGTCAGTGCAGAATTACAGCACTTGAATGTTGGTCGCGCTTGGGCCTTTTGCGCCCTGACCAATTTCAAAGCTGACTTTCTGGTTTTCTTCGAGGGTTTTGTAACCGCTCGAGCGAATTTCAGAGTAGTGAGCAAACAAATCTTTGCCGCCGCCGTCAGGCATAATGAAACCATAACCTTTTTCGGCGTTGAACCACTTCACGACACCAGTTGCCATTTCGAACTTCCTTGATAAATATAAAAACGGGCAAAAACGCCCAGCGTGCTAGATGATCAAGGAAGGGATAGACACCACTGCTTACCATTAAGGGCGACAGCCTAGGTACAAAAACCGCGTCGCTTGAGAATCTTGCCAGTTGAGTGTACGTGTGAAAGTCCGCATAGTCAAACAATTAATGGCATCAAAGCAACAAAATACGTAATTTGTCGTTTTTCTCTGTCAGCCAAGCAAAAAAGCCACAAAAAAAGTGATTTATAGAATTCTTAATAAAAAATTCAAAAAAAAACACTACCAAGGTATCTCTAAACTTTGTTTATTCACTGAATAACGAGGTCTTCACCATGAAAGTAGTCGTTTTGGGCGCCGGCGTAGTCGGCACAACTACTGCGTATTACCTGGCAAAGGCTGGAGCAGACGTGACGGTTGTGGATCGTCAGCCCTGCGCGGCGAATGAAACTAGCTTTGCGAATGCCGGCCAAGTCTCCCCGGGATACTCATCCCCGTGGGCCGCGCCAGGCATTCCTCTCAAAGCCCTCAAGTGGATGTTCGAAGAGCACGCACCTCTAGCGATTCGCCTGGATGGAAGCCTCTGGCAACTCAAGTGGATGGCGAGCATGTTGCGCCAATGCACCGCTGAGCGCTATGTCATCAATAAAGAGCGGATGATGCGTGTCGCTGAATACAGCCGGCATTGCCTCGACACATTGCGACAAGACACGGGGATTCAATACGAACAACGTACCGCGGGGACCTTGCAACTATTTCGCACTCAAGAGCAATTTGATGCGGCGAGTCGCGATATCGAGGTTTTAAAGGAGTGCGGCGTGCCTTATGAGCTGCTCAGGCAACATGAGCTGACTGCCGTTGAACCTGGCTTAAAGAACTCAACAAATCTCTTAGTGGGAGGCTTGAGACTGCCGAATGATGAAACAGGCGACTGCAATCTTTTTACCACGCGACTTGCAACGCTTGCCGAATCGCTTGGTGTCAAATTCCGATACGGCAAAGACATCCAGCAACTCATCAGCGAAGGCGACGAGATCAAGGGTGTTCGACTGAACAACGAAACGCTGACCGCAGATCGATACGTGGTGGCGCTCGGAAGTTATTCGCGTGATTTGCTTGGACCTTTGAATATCGATTTGCCTGTATATCCAGTCAAAGGCTATTCACTGACTGTTCCACTCATTGATGAAAGCCTTGCCCCGCAGTCGACCGTGCTCGATGAAAGTTATAAAGTTGCCGTCACGCGGTTTGACAAGCGTATCCGTGTGGGCGGGATGGCAGAGCTCAGTGGCTTTGACCTGAGGCTCAATCCTAAACGCCGTGCCACGCTCGAAAAAGTGGTCACCGATCTATTTCCAGGCGGCGATATTAAAAAAGCATCCTTCTGGACGGGTCTTCGCCCAATGACACCAGACAGTACCCCAATCATTGGTGAGACCCCCTTACGCAACCTGTTCATCAATACAGGGCACGGCACACTTGGCTGGACAATGGCCTGTGGATCGGGAAAGCTGATTGCAGACATCTTGACGGGCAAGAGCCCTGAAATCAGCACCGAAGGTCTTGCGGTGAGTCGCTATCGTGCTGCACACTCCGGAATTGCTGCGCGCGCCATCGCATTACCTGCCTAGGAGCCGCACAAATCCGTCTTAACATGTGACACTGCGAATGACACGACCTTCTAAAGCCTTGATCGACTTGGCGGCGCTGCGCCAAAATTACCTGACAGCGCGCAATCTTCATGGCGGGCGCGCATTGGCTGTTGTCAAGGCAAACGCCTATGGTCATGGGGCGGTTTTTTGTGCCCGAGCACTCTCCGATATCGCAGATGGCTTTGCCGTTGCCTTTATGGCAGAGGCGCTTGAATTACGTCAAGCTGGAATCACACGACCCATCTTGGTGCTCGAGGGATGTTTTGATCTCGATGAGTTGATAGCAGCCCATGCAAATCAAATCTGGTTCGCGGTTCACCAGCGCGCTCAAATCGAAATGCTCGAAAAGGCTGGACTCCCCCCCTCAAGTACTCACGCCTGGCTCAAGGTTGATTCGGGTATGCACCGGGCTGGCTTTGGGCTGGATGATGTCAAAGAAGCATATAAGCTTCTCAGCCGGGTCCCTGCCGTATCGTCGATTACATTGATGTCGCACTTTGCCCGGGCAGACGAGCCAGGCGAGTCCGCGACCGAGGAACAAGTCAAAGCTTTTGAAGAGGTCACACGAGATCTACCCGGCGACAGAAGCCTGTGCAACTCCGCCGGTGTTCTTGCCTGGCCAGACGCCAGACGGGACTGGGCGAGACCAGGAATACTCCTGTACGGAGCGAACCCACTTCCCGCTTCGTTCTTAGCCCAGCATCCTGAGCAAAAGCTCGCCCCAGTCATGAGTCTGCTGAGCGAAATTTTTGCGGTCAAAACCTTAAATCCGGGCGATGCCTTAGGTTATGGCGGCACATTTGTAGCCGATCGAACCATGCGGGTTGGACTGGTCGCAATTGGCTACGCGGATGGCTACCCACGCGGTGTACCCACTGGCACGCCGGTCGCGATAGACGGCAATGCATCCAGAATTGTCGGCCGTGTGTCCATGGACATGCTGAATGTCGATTTGACCCACCTTCCCCAAGCTGGCATCGGGAGTCAGGTCGAGCTTTGGGGACGTCAGGTAGACATCAATCAAGTCGCGCACCATGCGAACACGATTGCTTACGAGCTCTTGTGCAACGTCAAGCGCGTTCCACGCATCTACACAGACCAATAGCAGTTTAGAATCTGGCACAACGGCTTTTCGCCATTTAAAACTGTGCCATGCAACTCGCCACCTGGAACGTCAACTCTCTCAAGGTTCGCCTGCAACAAGTGCTGGACTGGCTTGAAGCCAATCCCGTGGATGCACTGTGTTTGCAAGAGCTCAAACTCGATCACGACAAGTTTCCTCTTGGAGCTTTCACCGAGATCGGCTATCACGCCGCCTGGACGGGTCAAAAAACCTACAACGGCGTTGCCGTCATTTCTCGTCAGCCTGGCGATCAAATTATTCGAAACATACCTGGTTTTGAGGATCCCCAGCAACGTGTTGTCGCCGTGACACTACCATTCGGAGATCAAACAATCCGGGTGATTTGCGCCTACTGTCCAAACGGTCAAGCGGTCGACAGCGAAAAGTACGCTTACAAGCTCTCATGGTTCAGAGCGCTTACTCAATGGCTCGCTCAGGAAAAAGCATCGCATCAGTATGTCTCGATACTCGGTGACTACAACATCGCGCCGGCGGACGAAGATGTGCATGATCCCGTTAAATGGGAAGGACAAATTCTAGTTTCTCCACTCGAGCGTGCTGCCTTGAAAGCAGTGATGGACCTCGGTTTCCACGATGCATTCCGCCTCTTCGAACAACCGCCTAAATCCTTCAGTTGGTGGGATTACAGGATGAACGGTTTCAAACGCAACGCTGGGTTACGTATTGATCATGTTCTGCTTTCCGGGTCGCTTGTGCCGCATTGCACTGCTTGCATCATTGACAAGGGGCCACGCGGTCTCGAGCAGCCATCCGATCACGCCCCGGTCATCGCCTCCTTAAAAGTCTGACCTCTTGAATGAGAAGTCTCAAAAACATGAAAACCGCCCTTGCCTTGCCTCTTGATCACTCCGTCATCAATGTTCACTTTGATATGGATCGCGCGCAAGCAATTTTTGAATCTCTTGGGTTCCAACTCACTCCCCGTGGCCGTCACTCACTTGGCTCGATTAATCATTTGATCGTTCTCAACAACGACTACCTGGAAATCGTCGGTTTACCGACGCAGACAGATGTCTTGCGTCAGGAAGTTCTGGATAGTCCTATCGGAATCGATGGCTTAGTGTTTCAAACGAAAAGTGCAGATCAAACCTACGCAGACCTGACGGCTAAAAAACTCCCTATTCAACCTGTACAAGCCTTTTCGCGCCCGGTCGAACTCGAGGGAAATTCATATCTCGCCAGTTTTCGAACCACTCGTTTTTCTCCCGGCACCTATGGGGCTGGCCGCGTGTATTTTTGCCAACATTTAACACCTGAACTTGTATGGCGCAAAGCATGGCAAAAACACCCAAACGAAGTCATCCGCACCATGGGTTGTTTAGTCGTGACCCAGCATCCTGCAAGTGAAGCAAAAAAATATCTGGCTGCATCTGGCGGAACCTGCACGCAAGGCGCGCATGGAGAGTATCGAATCGGTGCTGAACACTATGAGCTTGTTTTCCTGACACCTGCTCAATACGATACCTGCTATGGAGAGCTTGCCTGCCAGCAGACAACGCGAGAAAGTTTTTTTGGAGCCCTTGCATTTCAAACAAAAAATCTCAAACATGTCAGTACGTACGTGACAATGGCTCAAAAACGCTTTCCTGAAATCAAGTTTCGCGAGCAACAAGACCGCATCTCCGTATCGATTCCTTTTTACAACGCATTGATTGACTTTATTCAAGAGCGATAACATTCACGTCATTCACGTCATTCACGTCATTCACGAACCGATCTTACCGACCATTCAACAGGACACAAACATGCTACGCATCTGGGGACGCATTACCTCCATCAACGTTCGAAAAGCCGTCTGGACTGCCCAAGAACTGGGACTTGAATTTGAACGCATTGATGCGGGTGGCGCCTTTGGCGTGACTAAAACGCCCGAATACATCGGCATGAACCCCAACTCAGTCGTTCCTACACTCGTTGACGGGGACTTTATTCTTTGGGAGTCCAACGTCATTGTTCGATACCTGTGCGCCAAACACTCTTTAGGAAATTTATATCCGATTGATTTAAAAGAGCGCTTCAATGCAGAGCGTTGGATGGACTGGCAGCAAACAATATTCAATCCCTCAGGGCGCGATGCATTTTGGCAACTGATCCGCATTCCGGAGCCAGAGCGCGATATGAAAAAAGTTGAAGCCTCAATCGCAAGTACAGAAATTTTGCTGGACCGGTTCGAAGCGCACCTGAGCAAGAATGAATATATAGCCGGCAACAAACTATCGATGGCGGATATTCCCATGGCCTGCGAACTTCATCGCTGGTTTGGACTGAATCTGCCCTCCAAGTCTCGTCCTTATGTCGAAGCTTGGTATGCCAAGATGCTCGCCCGCCCCGCTTCCAGGAATGTATTGACGCTACCACTTGCGTAGTTCGCATTCTCTCGTCCCGTCAGAGCTGCAATCAAGGCGCTGACGGGCAAATGATCCATCGCGAAACAGCTATTTGCCAAATCTCTGGCGCAATTCGTTTGCCCACCGTACGACAAGCAATCCACTCCTTTTTCAATCAGAGCATCGTCGCTCAGAGGATGCTCAGTACTACCTCGCAAACTTTCGACTCTGCGTTCGATGATTTGACCATTCCCTAGGAGAACCCTGATTTTTGCCCATCTCGGAAACATGGGGGGTGGACCTTCTGTCACCTTCACTTTTGATAAAAATGCCTGAACACTTGGGCGCTGAACAGCCTGATCCTCAAAGCTGCTCAGCAACACCTCTCCATCAAGCAGTGCTGCGGTCACAGCGTATTGCATACTGAATTTTCCCTCGAGGCCTGTTTGGGGATGCTGATAAATCAGTGGAACTGTCGCCCGAAAATTTGTCGTGATCTCCACGCTCTCAATATCCTCAAGCATCAAAGGATATTCTTTCAGAATGTCGAGCAGGCCATCGATCGTCCTGTGAGTGGCGTAACAAAGTGGATACTTCTTGATTTCAAGACCACTTCGCTCAAGCTCGAGCGGCAATTGACCCAAACTATCCAATTGAAGATGTATATCGATACCGTCTGCATACAGCGCCGTATAACCTTGCTTGCCATCCATGGCGTCTGCAGAGGCATCAAAACCAAGCTCCGCCAAAGATACGGCTCGCAATGCGATGGCGTTGGCTTGTCCAGCCTGAAGGGGTTTGGACATTGTGCCAAAATTTTGCCTTGTTCCGGCAATTTGCGATACGGTGACGCCCAGCGCATTGACAATCTGATCATGCGAAAGCTTCAACAAATAGGCGCAAGCGGCTGTCGCCCCGAAACTGGCAATTGAAGCAGTGGAATGCCAGCCTTTGGCGTAGTGGTCATCCACCATTGCTCGAGCCAGACGCAAGGTCACCTCAAATCCAACCACATACGCATTGATGATTTCACGACCTTGAGCGCCAATACTCTCGCCTAAGGCCAATAAAGCAGGAATCATCGCAACAGTAGGATGGCCGCGCAAGGGGGATGACACGTCATCAAAATCTAGAGCGTGTCCTGTTGTCCCATTCACCAACGCTGCCATTTCAACGGACAAACGGTCGCCAGTTGCCCAAGCCGTTGCCATGCGTGGCGAAGTATGACCCTGGGCATATTTCAGCGCAATGACCGATGCCGGTTCGCGCGCACCCGCCACCGCGCAAATCAGCGTATCGTATATCGCACGAGCGGCGACATGACGTAACGAAGGCGAAATCACACTCGGATCAAAACTCATCACAAATGAAGCGATCTTTTCACTTGCGCTTTTGTTAGGCGCTCTCATCATTGACGTCTCCATTTTGTAATGAATATCCACATTTATCTCATGGATTCCAGCGTGAAGGATGCGTATTCATCATCATTTCCACAACACGGAACCCACGTTCATCACACTAGCGCTCCCAGTTGTTCTTAGGCATACTTTGTCAGGTCAAAAAAAAGACCAACAAACACGAGGCGAAACAGCGTCTTCTGTCTCATGGGGAAATAGATCAAAAATCGGAGCAGACAATGTCATTGATAAAAAAATCAGCCAGTTTCTTGGCCCTTGCACTTTTCGCATTGACCACAACAACTGTCATTGCGCAAACCTACCCTAGCCGGGACATCACCTTTATCGTGCCTTATGCACCCGGTGGCTCGACGGACCCGATCTCAAGACAATTTGCCAGCCAATTGGCAAAAGAATTAAATGCGACCGTCAACGTCGAAAACAAACCTGGTGGTTCCGCGACCATTGGCACTGGACAAGTGATCCGGGCAAAACCCGATGGTTATACGATTGGTTTGAGTTCAAACAGCGTTTTGGCCTACCAGCCACTCGTGAATAAGTCGCTGACTTGGAAAAGTCCGGCCGACTACCAATCCATTGTCTCTCTCGTCGATCTGCCCGCGATCATTACTGTTAAAGCGGATTCCCCCTACAAAACGCTCGAAGACCTTTTGGATGCCGCTCGAAAAAATCCGGGCAAAATACGCGTTGCGGTCTCAGGCTATAGAACCGCTCCAGATCTCGTCATCCAGGAACTGAACAAAGTTGCCAAAGTCAGGCTGGCGACTGTACCTTTTACTGGCGGCGGGGGTGAGGCGCTTGTTGCCCTGCTAGGTGGGCGTGTCGAGGCGACCTCTGGCTACGCTCCGACTGTGCGTGCACACGTTGATGCAGGAACGGTCAGGGTACTGGCATCATTTTCAAAAGAAAAATACGCGCTTTTCCCCAATGCTGAATCAGTGGTACAGGCGGGATATAACGTCACCTTGCCTGCTGATTATGGCGTCGTGGCACCGAAGGGAATACCTAAAGACGTATTGGACAAACTCGTCGCGGCCTCTCTGCGTGTGGCAAGAAGCAAAGAGTTCGCCGACTTTGCGGAAAAGGCAGGTTTGATTCTCGATATCCGTGATCCCAAAGAGATGGACCAAGAGATGATCGAATACAAAAAAACATTCTCTGATCTGATCGAGTTTATGAACAAAAAAGAGTAGTTGATGCAGGATCAGTAAGCGGGAGCGGACAAGGCCAAGCCATCAAAGGCATTGAGCATTCTTGTTCGCCAATGCGCGATGGGATCGTCCGCTGCGAGCAACTCAAAGTCGCTGATGCATCGGGCCCACTGAAATTGCCCGAAAAGCGCGTAATCCGCATAGAGCGGCTCGTCCCCACCAAAGAAAGGCTGGGTTTTGAGTACGGCTCGCAAGGGAAACAAACTATCCCTGAACACAGGCAACTGTGTGTCACGATTTTGAACAACCTGTTCAAGTGTCATCCCGAAACGTTGCTCCCGAGACTGCCTAAAATACTCTTTATCTTGATCGGCTAAATGTTTGTAAATATCCATCAAGACCAAGCGCACGATCTGTCCGCTGTGAAAATCCCCAAGCGTAGAGTAGATGTAGCTAAGCGCTCTGCCCTCGGCTCCCGCAAAAAGAGAGGGATGACCCGGAAACTGCTCTTCGAGGTAGTTTGCGATGACCCAAGAGTCAGACAGCCATTTATTGTTATGCACGAGGACTGGCACTTTGCCCTGTCCACTCGGCGCAAGTACAGCCTTGTCACTAAAGCGCCAGGGAATCACCTCAGCCTCGAGCCCTTTGTGGGCTAACGCCATTCGGATTCGCCAGCAGTACGGGCTAAACCGACGTTCCGGCTGAGCTCCAGCCAAATCATATAGTTTCAGGCTCATAGAGGTCTCCACGTTCCGCGTCCCCCTACTTTAGCGCGATTTGGTAAAGTCTGACACTGTCTAAGTATTATTCCTTACTAATTTGGAGCCGCTCTTGACCTCAACCCCTTCCATTCGTCCTGTAGCCGTTGTCACGGGTGGCGCCCGCGGAATTGGCCTGGCAATCGCCAAATGGTTTCTCGCGCATGACTATCGCGTAGCGTTGCTAGACATCGAAGCGGCAACACTCAAGACAACGGAGACAGAGCTCAATGCCCCCGATCGTGTACTCGCCTTGTCTTGCGACATCTCAAAACCTGATCAAGTGCAGACTGCAATCGATCTTATTGCAGCAAAGTTTGGCCGCATCGATGCGCTTGTGAACAATGCGGGCGTCGCGGTGTTCAAACCTTTAGGTGAAACGACATTCGAAGAGTTTCGTTACGTGATGGGGACCAATCTTGATGGAGCTTTTTTATGCTCCCAAGCATGCATTCCTTACATGAAAAAAAATGGCAGCGGATCGATCGTCAACATCGCATCAATCTCTGGCTTGCGCGCCAGCACCCTGCGCGTGGCCTATGGAACGAGCAAAGCCGCCATTATCCACCTCACTAAACAACAAGCTGTCGAACTTGGCACGATTGGTATTCGCGCCAACGTTGTCGCACCAGGTCCTGTTGATACGGAAATGGCTAAACTCGTACACAGCGTCGCGATTCGTTCAGACTACTACGACACGATTCCGATGAATCGTTATGGCACACCCGAAGAAATCGCCGAAGCGGTGGGTTTCCTGTGTAGCCCCGCGGCCTCATTTATCAATGGTCAGTGCATCGCGGTCGATGGCGGCTTTGATGCTTCTGGCGTGGGCATTCCGACTCTTCGCAAGAGCCAAACCGGATCTATCTAAGGAGTTCGCGATGAAACAACCTTATATCGTTGGCTGGGGTCATACCCAGTTCGGCAGGCTCGACAATATGGATTTCGATCAACTGATCCGTGAAGCTGCGCTGCCTGCGATTGCGAGCGCGGGTCTGGAACCAGGTGATATCGACGGCATCTTTGTCGGCCACTTCAACGCGGGATTTGTACAGCAAGACTTCAGTGGCGCACTCATCGGCGTAGCCATTCCAGAGTTTCGTCACACACCTTCCGTGCGGATGGAAAATGCCTGTGCCACAGGTTCTGCCGCCATCTGGGCGGCACTCGATGCGTTGGCCAGCGGACGGATCAAACGCGCTCTGGTTGTGGGCATGGAGAAAATGAATACCCTGCCTAACAAAGAGATTGGCGACATCTTGCTCAAAGCCTCTTATGTTAAAGAAGAAGGACACACCGAGGGAGGTTTTGCAGGCGTTTTCGGCCAAATCGCCGGCCAGTATTTCGAGCGCTTTGGTGATCAGTCTGATGCCTTAGCTGCTATTTCCGCCAAAAACCATGCCAATGGCATGCACAACCCTTACGCACATATGCGCCGGGATTTGGGTTTTGATTTTTGCCGAAATCCGTCCGAGAAAAATCCCTTCGTCGCAGGTCCGCTCAAGCGCTCGGACTGTTCACTTGTATCGGATGGGGCCGCGGCCCTTGTCTTATCCAACGAGCCCCTTGCTGGAGCAAAGGTTCCCGCAGTTCGCTGGCGTTCACGGACACACGTCAATGAGTATTTACCTCTTTCGCGTCGCGATGCGACACGCTTTGAGGGCGCCGCACTTGCCTGGCAAAAGGGACTGGCTGATGCAGGTGCCACGCTATCCGATTTGAAGTTTGTTGAAACACATGACTGTTTCACAATTGCTGAAATGCTCGAATACGAGGCAATGGGACTGGCAGCTCATGGTCAAGGCGGTCGTGTGATTCTTGATGGCATCACGACAAAGGATGGCAAACTACCCGTCAATCCTTCCGGTGGACTCAAGTCCCGCGGTCATCCCATTGGTGCGACAGGTGTGTCTCAACATGTGATGGCCGCCATGCAACTGTCTGGCACGGCTGGAGAGATGCAAATCACAGGTGCAAATATGGGTGCTGTCTTTAATATGGGTGGTGCCGCGGTTGCCAATTATCTGAGTGTTCTGGAGTCCACGTGAACGCTGCGCAGTCGATGAATCTCGGGCGGTTGCTCACCCATACCGCCCGCCTCTACCCGCAACACCCCGCACTGATTCAAGGTGAAAAAACCTGGACGTGGGCCGAGATCAATGCGCGAGTCAATGCGATGGTCAGCGCCCTGCGCGCGTTGGGCGTCCATAAGGGCGACCGTATTTTGCTTCAGTCGCGAAATAATCTTCAAACCTTCGAAAACAGCTGGACTGCCTTCAAGCTTGGCTGTGTGTGGGTACCGACCAACTTTCGCTTGACACCTCCCGAGGTTGCATACCTGGGAGCCTCGAGTGGCGCGAAAGTCATGATTGTCGAGGATTGTTTTCACGCGCACACCGACGCAGTCAAAGATGCATCCGATTCTTTGCAACACATCGTGGTGATCGGTCAGCCACGTGCCAATGAGCGGTCCTACGAAGCATTGATTGCCGAACATTTAGGGGCGATCGATGCGGAAGAAACAGTTTCTTACGATGATCCGCTTTGGTTTTTTTATACCTCCGGCACGACTGGCAAACCCAAAGCAGGTATTTTGACGCATGGACAAATGGCATTTGTCGTCAACAACCATTTGGCTGATCTGATACCCGGCACAACTGAGCAAGATTGCTCAATCGCCGTGGCTCCGCTTTCACATGGCGCAGGCATCCATGCACTCCTGAATGTGGCGCGAGGTGCCGCCACGGTTTTAATGCCTAGCGAAAAGCTTGATCCAGCCGTGTTTTGGCAAGCCGTCGAGCGATATCGCGTCACCAATATGTTCACAGTGCCTACCATCATTAAAATGCTGGTCGAACACCCTGCTGTTGATCAGTATGATCACAGCTCTCTGCGTTATGTGATTTACGCAGGCGCCCCCATGTATCGGGCCGATCAAAAGCTTGCCCTGCACAAGCTTGGCAAAGTCTTGGTGCAATATTTCGGACTGGGTGAAGTCACAGGCAATATCACCGTCCTGCCACGCGAAATGCACAGCGCGGACGACACGGATCCGAATGCCAACATCGGCTCTTGCGGCAGACCTCGCGTCGGAATGGAGGTCGCCGTCCTCAATGACAAGCTCGAGCCAGTTCCCGTAGGCGAAATCGGTGAAATTTGTTGTCGAGGTCCCGCGGTATTCGCTGGTTATCACGGCAATCCCGAGGCGACAGCCAAGGCATTACGTGGTGGGTGGTTCCATACCGGCGACCTGGGTCGGATGGACGAACGCGGATTGCTTTACATCACTGGACGCGAATCCGATATGTACATTTCAGGGGGGTCGAATGTCTACCCGCGAGAAGTCGAAGAAGTTTTGCTGACACATCCCGGTGTCGCTGAAATCGCAATCCTGGGTGTACCCGATGAAAAATGGGGAGAAATCGGTGTGGCGGTTGTTGTGCGTCGCGATGGATATTCTGCTCTGGAAACTGCTGAATTACTCGGCCATCTTGAAGGTCGCTGTGCGAAATATCGCTGGCCGAGACAGTTTATCTTTTGGGATACGATGCCCAAGTCGGGGTATGGAAAGATTGTCAAAAAAGACATCAAGGCGTTATTGATCGAACGCGGCGAAATCGCGATCACCCAAACCTAGTTTTTCATCTCACGTATGCATCCTCATATCGTCTTTCTGACCCCCATGGCCCAACCGACCATCGAGGTCATCCGCGGGTTGACACCACCGCATTACACCATCAGTTTTGCGAAAACAAATGATCAGGCAGAGCATCTTGAGCTGGTGCACCAGGCTGAGGTCATCATGGCTGCAGGCACTTTTGTGACAGACCAGATGATTCGTCAGGCACCGCGCCTAAAGATGATCCAAAAATGGGGAATCGGCGTAGACAAGATTGATCTGGAAGCTGCCCGCCGTGCGGGTGTGACGGTAGCCATCACGGCTGGTGCCACTTCTATCCCTGTCTCCGAGCACACCTTGATGCTGATCCTTGCGACCTCGCGTCGATTACCCCTTGCGCATCGCAGTCTTCAGGAAGGCAAATGGATCGCCGCAGAGTTGCGCACCGTATGCGCAAAACTTGACGGTAAAACAGTGGGTTTATTTGGTTTTGGCAATATCGCGCGCTTTGTCGCCAAGCGGCTGAGCGGGTTTAATGTGAACCTCATCACCCACAGCCGCACAAGACTTGATCCCGCAACAGAAAAAGAATTCAATGTGCGGCATGTGGACTTTGATACGCTACTGGCGCAAAGCGATATTTTGAGTCTGCACGCCCCTCTTACTGAACAAACCAAACATCTCTTTAACGCGCAAACATTCAACAAAATGAAACGTGGCGCAATGTTGATCAACACCGCTCGAGGCGAACTCATCCATGAGGGCGATCTGATCGATGCCTTGCGCTCCGGACAGCTCTCGAGTGCAGGCTTAGACACCTTTGAGGGTGAGCCACCACGCGCCGACCATCCATTACTCCATATGGATCAAGTCGTGGCCACTCCGCATTCTGCCGGTGGTGTCTATGACAACGTTCCGCATATCGTCGGACATATGTTTCGTAACATTGAGTTATTTTTCAATAAACAACCGCTGGATGCCGCCGATATCATTGTCGCGCAGCCCGGCTAAGAACATTCCAATAAAAACCCAGGAGATCATCATGAGCGGTAAATTTTCAACGAATTTCGAATCCCTGAAAGGCAAAGTCAGTCCCGAAGAATGGGAAACACGCGTCACATTAGCGGCTTGCTATCGCTTGATGGACAAGTACGGGATGACCGATATGATTTACAACCACATCACAGCTCGCATCCCGGGCACCGAGGATTTGCTGATCAATTTGTATGGCTTGCTCTACAAAGAAATCACAGCTTCCAGTCTTGTTCGCATCACCGTCGAGGGCGAAATTGTTCGCAAGCCTGACACCGATTACGGCATCAACAAAAGCGGCTATGTCATCCATGGTTGCATCCACACCGCTCGCCCAGACATCAGCTGCGTGATTCATACTCACACGCGCGCAGGCATGGCGGTTTCCTCAATGGACTGCGGTCTACTGCCTATGACTCAGACGGCCAGCCGCTTTAACAACCATATTGGTTATCACGACTTTAATGGTCCGGCAATTGATCTGGCTGAACGCGAAAGTCTGGTCAGGGATCTGGGTCAACACAATGCGATGATCTTACGAAATCACGGATTATTGACCAGTGGTGCTTCAGTCCCTCAGGCCTTTAATTTGATGTATCAGCTCGAAATGTCTTGTCGTGCGCAAGTCGATGCGATGGCAGCAGGCGCCGCACTCTGCATTCCACCAAAGGAAATTCTGGAAAAGTCCGCACACCTATATCAGCCAGGTGTACGTCGCCCTTATGGTGAACTGGAATGGCACGCCATGCTCAGACTTCTGGATGCCGAGCCTGGTGGCTACCCACTGTACACATCTTGATCAAAACCTAAAAAGGAGCGCCCGCGCGACGTTACTTTTATCGAGCGTCGTGCGAGTGGATTTGTAAGGCCTCGAGGAAACGCGAAACCATGTTGTAGGCGCCGATCGTTGCCGTCAACTCCACAATGAGTCGCTCACTGAGCAAGGCTTTGACGCCGGCAAAGACCTCGGCAGAAACGTGAATTTCTTTAGTCATGGCATCGGCATACGCCAGGACAGCACGTTGTGTCGGATCGAATTGCTTGGACTGCTTCCAATCAGCCAAATCATCTAATTGAGCTTGGGTCACGCCTTCACGCAAGGCGATCGGCGCGTGTTGTTCTGCCTCGTAAGGGGCACCATTCACAATCGCAATCCGCATAATGACCAGCTCTCGTAAAGCACCTGGCAAGGAGCTTTGTTGACGAATCGCGGTCAGGTAATTTAACCAGCCGCTCGCCACTGGTGGACTGTGCAAGAGCATTTGATAAAGATGCAAGACACTGCCGCGTTCAGCGGTAATGCGCTCCACCAATGGTTTGGCTTCGGGGTTGTTCAAGTCTGCGTAGGAAATGCGTGCCATTTAGATGATCTCGATCAATTTAAAAAGAGAGTTTAATCGCAGAGCGTGGGCGAAAAGCTCATGACTGCGACGTGTTCTTGTCAGCCATCGCTCGCTCATGCGCCGCCAAACGCGCGGCAGCTTTAGCTTCGTGCTTGGCCTGACGCTTTTCTACCCAGGTCTGAATCTCGACATAAAACACAGGCACCAGCGCGACCGCCAAACACGTAGAGGCAATCATCCCGCTGAATACTGTGATGCCAATCGAGACCCGGGCGGCAGCACCCGCGCCTGAGGCCGTCAGCAACGGGACGACCCCCAAGATAAACGCGATCGATGTCATCACAATCGGTCGGAACCGCTCATGAGAGGCCTTCAGAGCAGCTTCGACTGGAGATAAACCCTTTTTGCGCTCTTCGAGTGCGACTTCGACAATCAAAATTGCATTTTTGGAGGCGAGCGCAATCATTAGAACCAAACCGATCTGAACATAAATATTGTTGGCAAGTCCTGTCGCAGATAATGCGATGACCGTGCCGACAAGCGCAAGAGGAACAGCCAGAATCACCGAAATCGGAGCTGACCAAGACTCATACTGTGCCGCAAGGACTAAGTAGACCAGCAAGATAGAGAGCGCAAAAACTAATACAACCGTATTTCCAACCAACTTCTCCTGATAGGACATCGCTGTCCACTCAAAGCTTGCCGACTCGGGTAACGTTGTCCGTGCCAACTCCTCAAGCGCGGTGATGACCTGACCTGAGCTATAACCGTCGGCTGCGGCACCGAGTATGGCGGCAGTTGGATAAATATTGTATTGCGAAGCAATCGCAGGACCGGTCGTTTCCGTGATCTCAATAAATGATCCCAGCGGCACCATGTTGCCCGACTTGTTTTTCACATAGAGGCGATTAATCTGATCGGGGCTCACTCGACTTTTGCCATCAGCCTGAAGGAAAACCTGATAAGTCTGACCGTATTTGAAGAACTGGTTGACGTAGGTTGAACCAATCGAAGACTGCAGAACATCATAGGCATCACCGAGTGACACGCCTAGCGTTTCAGCCCTGGAGGGATTAAACGTCAATTTGAGCTGTGGGACGTTATTTCTGAACGGCGTAAAAATCGCCATGATTTCTGGCCGAGCGCGCGCCTGCTGAAGGAATTCCTCGGTAATTTGTTCTAGCTTTTTAAAATCGTTGCTGCCATCTATCAGTTGCAACTGCATTTGAAAACCACCCGACAAACCCAGCCCGGGAATCGCGGGAGGCAGTAATACGTTTGCACTGACCTCCTGGATGGATTTTATAGCTTCGCTCATTCCGGCATAGATCGACTTGAGATCCTCACCCTTGACCTTGCCACGCGCCTCCCAGGGTTTCAAAATGACATACATCACACCGGTGTTGGATTGGGAGCTGTTGTTGCTGAGCGCATTGACACCACCAATCGACACAACTTGCTGTACACCCGGGACTTTTTCAATCGCGGTGACAACTTTAGCCATCCCCGCCTGTGTACGGGTGAGTGACGCAGCATCGGGTAACTGAACAGAAACCACGAGATACCCCTGATCTTCGTTCGGTATGAAACCTGTCGGCAAACGGATCAATCCGATAATCGCGCCAATAATCAACACAATTCCCACCAGGGACGTGATCTTTCTGTTGTCCATCAGATGGTGCATCAGATTGGCGTACCAGTCAGAGATCCTTTCAAAAACCTGATCGAATTTGACGAAAAACCAATTCTTTTTCGCGCCAGGCAATTTAGGCGTGATGAACTGGGCGGCTTGCGTGGGTTTAAGCGTCACGGCGTTAATACCGCTGATCAACGCAGTGGCGGCAATCACAAGCGCAAACTGCCGATACATCTGGCCTGTAATTCCCGCAATGAAGGAGGCGGGTAAAAATACAGCCATGAGCACCAACGTAATACCGATGATCGGACCAAGAAGTTCATTCATCGCACTGATGGCACCTTGGCGGGGAGTCTGACCAAGCTCGACTTTCTTGGCGACCCCCTCCACTACCACAATCGCATCGTCCACCACAATACCAATACACAAGACGATCGCGAACAGCGTTAATAAATTGATCGAAAAGCCCATCGCCGCCATACAAGCGAATGCACCAATAATCGTGACGGGCACAGTCGTTGCGGGCACCAGCGTCGCGCGCCAATCCTGCAAAAACAACATAATGACCAACAGCACCAAAATGCCTGCTTCGAATAGCGTGTGATAGACCTCGGTGATGGAAGCCGTCACGAACATCGTGGTGTCAAAAGGAATTTCCCATTTGATTTCTTTGGGGAAAGTCTTGGAGATCTTGTCCATCTCGGCTCTGACCGCCTTGGCGACATCAATCGCGTTGGCTGCAGGCAGCTGGTAGATCGCGATACCACCAGCCGGTTTATCCCCTAGACGAAAAAACTGGCTGTAGTTCTGGCTACCCATCTCCACACGTGCAACGTCCTTGAGACGGGTCAACTCGCCTTGATCATTTGTTTTAAGCAAAATTTGCTCGAACTGCTCAGGCGTTTCAAGCGCACTCGTGACATTCAACGTCAGCTGAAAATCCTGCCCCATTGGAACAGGTGGCGCTCCAACCTGCCCCGCAGCCAACATGACGTTCTGACGACTAATGGCTGTCGCGACATCAGTGGGTGTCAAATTACGCATTTTGAGCTGTGCTGGATCCAACCAGATCCGCATACTGTAATTGCCCACACCAAATACGTTCGCGGCCGCGACACCTGGTATCCGTGCCAGCCGGTTTTGCAATTGCAAGTTGGCAAAGTTACTCAGAAACAGGGCATCATGCTCAGGGTTACTGGAGGTCAGCGTCACGAACTGCAAAATGGATGTCGACTGAACTTTGGTGGTCACACCTTGCTTTTGCACGGCCTGAGGCAATGAGGCCAATGCGATCGCCACCCGGTTCTGAACCGTGACCTGCGCCATGTTTGGGTCCGTTCCCACCTCGAAGGTCACTGTCAAGGTGTAGCGGCCGTCGTTTGTGGAATCCGACTGCATGTAGAGCATATTCTCTACACCGTTGACCTGATTCTCGATGTTACTGGCAACCAACTGCTGAACCAGACTGGCGCTCGCACCAGGCCACATGGTCGTGACCTGCACCGTTGGCGGCGTCATGGGCGGGTATTGGGCAATCGGCAAACCGAGAATGGAGACAGCTCCAATCAACATTGTGATCAATGCGATCACATTGCCAAGAACCGGACGTTCGATGAAAAATTTAGAAAGCATGGATGATCCTGTTGCCTGGCTGATTTAACGTGCAGGCAAGGGTGCAACGCTCGAGAGCTCGGGTTTCACAACCAGACCATCCCTGACGTTGATAAAACCGTTGATGATCACCGTATCGGCAGCACTAAGACCACTCGTGACCTCGACGAGCGGTCCAAACTTTTGACCACGCTTGATATTGCGACGCGAAGCCTTTTGCGTGTCGTCAACGACAAAAACATAATCACCCTGTTGATCCGTCAACACACTGCTATTGGGAATCAGGACCGCCAGTCTGGGCTCACCGTATTCGACCCGGACTTTGGCATACAGACCTGGCAATAGATTGAACTTGTTATTGGGGAGTTCTGCACGCAGCTGAAGAGAACCCGTGCTGGTGCTCAACAGGTTAGCGGCAAAGTCCAGAGTCCCCGTGTGCGGAAAGCCCTCTTCCCCCTGAAGCTGAACATGCACAGGGAGTTTGTTGACTTGCGACTTACGCTCGTTCTCATTGACAAAACGTTTTTGATATTTCAACAAATCGCGTTCGTTGATAGAAAAATAGACATAGATCGGATCAATTTTTTGAATCGTTGCAAGCTTGACACCTTGCGGACTCGAACCCAAGTAGTTGCCAACATCGATCAAATGTCGGCCCATCAACCCATCAAAAGGCGCGCGAACTTCGGTATAGCCGAAATTGATTTCGGCCAGCTTGAGGTTGGCTTCGGCCTGGAGGTACTGCGACATCGCCTTGTCGACAGCAGCTTGCGACGTGGCGTTGTCTTTCAAAAGCGCTTTTTGACGTGTGATTTCGATTTTCGCTTCTTCGAATACCGCACGCGTGAGGTTCACCTGCTGCGCATATTGATCTTGTTCAATGACGAAAAGCAATTGATCTTTTTTGACATATGCGCCGTCATCAAAAGCAATTTTGGTCAGAAAGCCGGGAACACGTGCCTCGAGATCGACGGACAAATAGGCCGCAACGTTGCCATCAAAAATCTCAAAACTTCGTACATCCTGAGAAACGGGCTTCGCAACGGTGACTGCAGGAGGTGGACTGACTTTTGAAGGCGCCTTTTTGTCGCAGGCTGTTAAGAAGAAAACAGACAATAACGCCGCCCCCACGCCAAGCAGTCTTCTCGAAATATGGTTGTTTATCATCGTGCTCATTGAATCGTCTCACTAGACTTCACTAGGCGTGGCTCGGCAGGATTCGCCAAGGCATCGCCCCAATTTGTTCTCTCCTGCATCTGCTTGACCATGGCGGGGGGCAAGGCAGGCACAGCGAACTCACCTGACCAGCCTCCTCCAAGCGCCTTGAAAGCGGCAACGTAGCCAAGAAGATTGTTTGTTTGTGTCTGGACCAAACTGTTTTGCACTTGCAAAAGTTGCTGCTGGGCCACGATCACAGTGTTGTAGTCATTTTGTCCCGCTTTGTAACGGTCCAAGGCCAGCGTGGCGGCGCGCTGCGCTGCGGCGACCGATTTTTTAAGGTCTTCAGTCGAACTACGTGTCGTAGAAATCGCAGTGAGTGCTTGTTCAACTTCTTTTTGAGCTTGTAAAACCTGATTTTGATAAGCTAATACGCTACTTTGGAACACCGCATCCTGTACGCGGATCTGGTCAATGATGGCGCCGCGATAAAAAAGCGGGAACATAAAGCTCCCTCCAATCGAAGCCGTCCGGTTGTCCCAGGAGAATAAGCTGGATTGACTGACGTTATTCACCGAGACATTTTGGAAACCGAAATATCCGCTCAACGAGAAGCTTGGGTATAACGCTGCGGTATTGACCCCAATCAATGCGGACTGGGCGGCCGCTGCGTACTCGGCTTGCAACACATCCGGACGACGACGCAACAGATCCTTCGGGATCCCGACTTGCAACGACTTGGGAGGCTGCAAAGTACCCGTTGTTTTGCCATAGGTTTTTTCATAAAAATCCGGAGTCTCGCCAAGCAAAATACTCATGGCATATTCAGCATTTTTCAGCGCTGAAATCAAAGTCGGAATCTCAGATTTAGTCTGCTCGTACTGCGACTCGGCCTGACTGAGATCCAGTAAGGAAGTCGCACCATTTTTAAACCGGGATGAGGCGATACGCAAACTTTCTGCCTGCAAGGCAAGGTTGGCGCGCGCCACGCGGATCAGAGACTGGTAATTGCGAATCGTGATGTAGGTATTTGCCACATCCGCGGCGAGCGAAACGTCCGCGGCATAGTAGGCCGCGGTGGTCGAAAACAGTGAGGAAGCTGTACTTTCAATGCCGCGACGATATTTACCCCAAAAATCAATTTCCCAATTCGCCTGAACGACTAAATTTTGCGTAGTGGAAACAGAGGAAATATTGAGAAACTGCGTCAAGGCATTGGGCTGATCGCTACGCGCAGCGCCGCCACTCAGTCCCACGGTTGGTAACAGGCTGGCATCTGCTACGCCGAGCTGGGAACGCGCCTGATAAATCCGTATGGCCGCACGCTGAAGGGACAAGTTGTCTCTCGCGGCGCGAGCCAGCAAATCTGTCAAAGTTGGATCATTAAATCCTGCCCACCATCGCACAGGGTTGGGCGCCCCTTCCAGAGAGGTCGGAATCGGTTCCGTGAATTCAGTCTTTTGGGGATCACTGAACTGGGCTTGCAGTTTAGTCTCAGGAGCCTGAAAGTCAGGTCCCACCATGCAGCCGGAAACAGAAATGGCTCCAAAGACTAGGAAAATACGTCTGAGGAGCCACAATTTTAAGAAAACGGTGTGAGATGAAAGCATCGTCGGATTCTAAAGCACTTTTACCTCGCCCGTCGATGCCAAATACTCACAAACTCAGTCGACCTGCGCGCCTGAAATTTTCACGATTTCCGCCCATTTCTTGAGATCTTCTTTGTGGATACGGGCAAAAGCAGCCGGACTTGGATCAGCGGCAGGCGTGATGCCCTGGGTGTCTGTCAACCATGCTTTAAACTCAGGCGTCGAGACGATTTTTACAATTTCAGCACTCATCTTTGCCGAAATATCTGCTGGCAACTTGGCCGGACCGAACAAACCATACCATGTTGTGCTCACAAAACCTGGCAAATTACATGCCTCGGCAACTGTCGGCACATCTGGCAAGGCGCTGAGCCTGGTTGGGCTCGTGACCGCCAAAGCGATTGTCCGCCCTCCCTTGACTGAGGCGATGGCAGGCGCGCTTTGATTAAAAAACATATCCACATCCCCACCCAGTAAAGCCGTCATGGCGGGACCTTGTCCACGGTAAGGCACATGGACCATATCAACTTTAGCTGCACTGGCAAACTGCGCGCCAGCCAAATGCGTTGAAGCGCCGTTGCCCGTGGAGCCGTAATTCAAAGTGCCGGGTTTATCTCGCATCAGTTTGAGCAAATCAGCACATGTTTTGATGTCAGGATGCTTTTTTGGATTAATCAACAGGACATTCGGCACATCGCCCAAAATGGCAATCCGGGTAAAGTCATTTTCAACGTCAAAACTGAG
Organism: Zwartia panacis; assembly: GCF_030410395.1. Taxonomy (GTDB): domain Bacteria; phylum Pseudomonadota; class Gammaproteobacteria; order Burkholderiales; family Burkholderiaceae_B; genus Zwartia; species Zwartia panacis. The sequence goes on along the minus strand of NZ_JAUHHF010000007.1, from coordinate 85,807 downwards.
TTTCTTGTACAACGCAGGGTTGATGGCATGCGTACCTGCTGTGCCAAACAAATACGTATAACCATCAGGCTGGGCGCGTGCCACCATATCCGACGCGATATTCCCACCCGCACCTGTTTTCGCATCCACGACGACCGGAACATTCCAGGCGGCAGTCAGAGCCTCACCAATTTTGCGCGCGTAAATATCCACGCCAGAACCATTGGGAAATCCTCCGACGATCGTAATTGAACGCGAAGGCCATTTATCAGCCTGTGCGATCGCAACCGAACAGGCCGCAGAAGCTACCAGTGCGAGAGTGACTTTTTTGAGTACCTGGCGCATAAAGATCTCCTTAACGCTGTGTGCCCTGCCCCGAAATTCGGCGACAGTGGTTTAAAGATGCTTCGATCAAGTTGTCACTCGCCTCGGGCGTTCTAAAGGCAGAATGCGCTGAAAGTGTGACATTTTCAATCTTGGTGAAGGGATGGTCCTTTGGCAAGGGCTCGATTTCAAACACATCGAGCCCGGCATGCGCAATCTTGCCCGAACTTAAGGCATCGATCATGGCTTGTTCGTCGATGACGGCACCACGGGCTGTATTGACCAAAATCACACCATCTTTCATTTGAGCAATACGCGCGCGGGAGATGAATCCTCTCGTCTCGTCATTGAGCAACAAATGCAAGGAAATCACCTGACTCTGCGCCAGCAACTCTTCAAGCGACACGAAAGAGACACCAGGGCAGGTCTTGGGTGTTCGATTCCAAGCAAGCACCTTCATGCCGGCGCCCAGCGCCAATCGTGCCATTTCGGCTGCAATTCCGCCAAAGCCTATCAATCCTAGCGTTTTACCTGTGAGCTGAACCGCCTCAGTACGCAACCAGTTACCCGCGCGCATTTCACGGTCCATGCGGGCAAAGCCCTTGGCGCTGGCCCACATCAGCGCAAACGCGCATTCGGCTACCGCTGTATCGCCGTAACCTTTGATAATGTGCACTTCAATGCCTATTTCAGCCAGTTCCTCCGGATTCATATAGGACCTGGCACCAGTACCCAGGAATACGACATGCTTGAGACCCTTGCACTGCTTGGCGATCGCGGTGGGGACGGCAGTGTGGTCGACGATCAAGATCTCGGCATCCCCCATCACTGCGGGAATTTGCTCAGGAGTGATATCCACCTGGCGGTTCACGAGCAGTGGGATGTCGTCGGCTTGGTGCAAACGTTCAGCTACATCACCCAGAGTGGCACTTGCATCAATAAAAACAGCTTTCATGATTATCAGATCCCGGGCTGGTGCCCACAAAAGCCCTCAAAGACAAAGCTCGGGGCGAAAATAGAAAATCAGATCATACCGGAGTGCGCACTGACGCGAACAGCCCTTGATGCTACGATGTTTTCTCTTTAAAACACAAATAACTTTGCGCTATTTACTTCAATCTTTATTCAAAGTTCACCATGAATCGCAAAGACCACGTTGTCATCATCGGTGCTGGCATTATCGGGGCGGCGAGCGCTTATCAATGCCTCAATGCCGGTCTGCGGGTCACGCTGATTGAGCCAGAGCGTCCCGGTGATCAGCAAGCCGCAAGCTTTGGCAATGCAGGTTGGCTGTCTTCTCATTCTGTCCTGCCTCCTGCCACGCCCGGTGCATGGAAAAGTGTCCCCAAATGGCTGGCAGATCCGCTTGGACCACTCGCGATCCGATGGAAGTATTTCCCTCGCGCACTTCCCTGGCTGACGCGGTATTTGAGTGCGGCCTCCAACTACACAAAAATCGAACGTACCGCTGTTGCCTTGCGCAGTCTATTAGCCGGAGCTCCGGGTTTGCATCAAGAAATGGCCAACCAAGCAGGCCTAGGCCATCTGATTGTCCGGACGGGTCTACTACACGCCTATCTATCTAAGGATCACTTTAAACAGGATGAGAAAGCCTGGAAAATCCGTAAAAAGGAAGGCATTGAATGGCAAGAACTTGATGCCTCTGCACTCGCTGCGCTTGAGCCTGATCTTGACCGACGCTATACCTTTGGCGTGTTAGTTCCGGAAACGGGCAGCTGTCGCAACCCAGGGGCTTATACAGCCGGGCTCATCGAGCATGCTCTCTCGCGGGGCGCGCAGTTCATCCGAGCCCGTGCGACTGGATTCCGGATCGAGCGCGGTCAGCTCAAAAGTGTTCTCACCGACGTGGGTGAAGTCACTTGTGACAAGTCTGTCATCGCGGGCGGCATACGCTCCAAAGAACTGGCGCGTCTTGCCGGCGACCGTGTCCCGCTTGAGTCCGAGCGTGGCTACCATGCCGTGATCCAGTCACCCGAAGCCGGTCCCAGGACGCCCACCATGTTTGCGGACCGAAAAGTGATTGTCACCAGTATGGAGCAAGGACTGCGAGTCGCGGGTCAGGTCGAGATCGCCGAGACCGATGACGTTCCCGATTGGCGACGTGCGGAGATTTTGCGCAAACACCTCGCCGCACTCTATCCAAAACTACCAACCAATCTGGACGATGCGCGCGTCACGATCTGGATGGGTCGTCGCCCCAGCACACCTGACGGTCTGCCATGCATTGGACTGGCCTCTGGTTGCGCAGACATCATTCATGCCTACGGACATGGTCACATTGGACTCGTGAGCTCCGCCCGGACAGGTCGATTAGTCGCACAACTGGCAACCCATGCAACCCCTGAAATTTCGCTCGCACCTTTTAGTGCGCAACGTTTTTAATGCACGCGTTCACCCAAACAGACACATTGAGACCACGACATGAACCCATCCGACCTCCACGATGACAGTGAGGACACCGCGTTTACCGTTGAAGAACGGGCTGCAGCGGCCAAACGAAGCACCTGGGTCAGTGTATTTGTAAACATTGCCCTTTCCTCGGCTCAAATCGTAGTAGGTATCTTCGCGAAGTCGCAAGCGCTGATTGCGGACGGCATCCACTCGCTCTCAGACCTTGTGAGTGACTTTGTCGTTCTATTCGCCAGCCATCACAGCAAAAAAGACGCCGATCAAGATCATCCTTACGGGCATCAACGCTTCGAAACTGCAGCGTCAATGGTGATTGGTGTTCTGTTAATCATGGTGGCCGTTGGAATGCTGTGGGCCGCGTTTGAAAAACTCAACCATCCTGAAGATATTCCGACTGTGCATGGTGCCGCACTCTGGCTTGTAGGTTTAGCACTGATATCGAAAGAGCTTTTGTTCCGTTACATGCTCAAAATCGCCAAGCAAGTGAAATCCAGCATGCTGGTGGCCAATGCATGGCACGCACGCTCGGATGCAGCATCCTCGTTGGTGGTCGCGGTCGGTATTATCGGCAACCTTGCGGGGTATCCCCTGCTCGATCCGATCGCAGCGCTCATTGTCGCCCTGATGGTTGGAAAAATGGGGTGGAGTTTCGGCTCAACGGCCTTCCACGATTTAATGGATCGCTCTGCAGACGAGCAAGAGGTCTCGGCCATTTCAGCCACGCTTCTACAAACTCCGGGCGTCCTCGGCGTGCATGATGTTCGGACTCGGAAAATGGGGGATATGATTCTGGTGGATGCCCACATCGAAGTCGATGCATATATTTCTGTAGAGGCCGGTCACGACATTGGTTTAGCCGCCCGTCAAGCCGTGATGCAGCGTCATCGTGTATTGAATCTTTTGACTCACATCGATCCAGTGCCATCTCGCACGGACAAAAATATCACAGCGGTATCGCCTACCGGCCATGAAAAAGCTTGACGACCCAACAACGATTTACATGAATGCCCAGGATTTCTGACATGGTCTCACCAGCAGGTTCACCACTCTCTTTATTTGAGAAAATTTGGCGTAAACATTTAATTGTGGAACGTGAATCCGGTCCTTCTTTGATTTACATAGACCGGCACATGATCCACGAGGGATCATTTCACGCTTTCAGCGCTCTAAAAGATCGAGGGTTGACCGTGCGTCATCCACATCAAATTTTCGGTGTGGCAGACCACTACGTTCCAACAATCAGTCGCGACCCTCAAGATGCCTCCACGCCTGAAATCACGGAAATGATCACGCGTTTCGAAAGCAACATGCAATGGAGTGGTGCCAACTATTTTCCCATCCACGATGCCCGGCAGGGCATTGTTCATGTGATGGGGCCTGAACAAGGCATCACGCTCCCGGGCGCGACGCTGACCTGCAGCGATAGCCATACCTCCACGCATGGCGCATTCGGCGCGCTGGCCTTTGGCATTGGGCAGTCCGAGAGCACGCATGTGCTGGCGACCCAGTCTCTCTGGCAAACCAAGCCACTAGGCTTACGGGTATGGCTGACAGGCGCCCCTCAAGCAGGTGTGACAGGTAAAGACATTATCCTGGCGATCATCGCCCAGATTGGATCCTCCGGCGCAACTGGGCATGCTATTGAATATGCGGGTCCCGGCCTGAGCACCCTAACGCTTGAAGATCGTCTAACAATGTGCAACATGTCTATTGAGGCTGGCGCGCGTTTTGGTCTCATGGCTCCTGATGATCTGGTATTTGAATATCTGCACGGACGCCCTTTCGCTCCAAAGCAGCACGAATGGGATCAGGCGCTTGCGCAATGGCGTGCGCTGCAATCTGATCCGGCTTGCACCTGGGACAGAGAGATCGAAGTTGACCTTGGATCCCTGAGTCCAATGGTGACATGGGGGACGAGTCCGGAAGCAGCCCTTCCCATCACATCTTTTGTGCCCGATCCAGAAAAAGCAAAAAATCCTGCGATGCGTCAGTCAATGATAGACGCACTGGACTATATGGCACTCACACCAGGTACCCCACTGAGCACGATCAAAATCGACAGGATCTTTATCGGATCATGCACAAACGCAAGACTTGCAGACTTGCGCAGCGCCGCTCAAGTGCTCAAAGGCGCGCGCGCGCAGGTTCCTGGAATCGTTGTCGCGGGATCGATGGAGGTCAAACGCGCAGCGGAACAAGAAGGACTGGACAAAATATTCAAACAAGCAGGACTTGAGTGGAGAGAACCTGGCTGTTCAATGTGCGTGGGCGTCAATGGTGACACCGCACCAGCAGGCGAGCGGATTGCTTCGACATCGAATAGAAACTTTGTCGGTCGTCAAGGTCCAAATGTCAAAACACATCTCATGAGCCCTGCCATGGTCGCGGCTGCCGCCATCACCGGACATCTGACTGATGTGCGTCCAATGCTCTCAAGGATATCCTCATGAAACCATTGCTTGAACTCAACGGCATTGCCATCCCGCTTGAGGGCCGTAATATCGATACAGATCAAATTATTCCCGCGCGCTTTCTCAAAAAGAAACGGGGTGAATATGCCGATTACCTTTTTTACGACTTGCGCTTTGACAACGCGCATCAGCCTCGACGAGACTTCATTCTGAATCAACCCGTTTTTGAGCACGCGAGCATTTTGGTGTGTGATGAAAATTTTGGCTGCGGATCCTCGCGCGAGGCTGCGGTGTATGCGATGGTTGACTTTGGCATACAAGCCATCCTGGCACCCAGTTTTGGCGATATTTTTTACAATAATTGTCTAAAAAATGGTGTGTTGCCTATCGTATTACCTGCCGATACGCTTCAGTCTTTACGTCATGGACTTTTACATTCTTCTCAAACTCATGCGCAAAAACTCGACAGTTCCGCGGATCTTCATATCGCGATCGACCTGAAAAATCGGCAAATATCCAGTACACATTTCAAAGAAGTACTTCAGTTTGAAATTGATGCCTTCTGGCAAGAGTGCCTGATAAAAGGAGTCGATGAAATTGCACTCACCCTTGGTTACAGCGATCAGATTCGGGCCTTTGAAGATCAACACAAGAAGCAGCAGCCCTGGCTTGCACCCTGACCAGAATATCCTGACGACATTTTTTATTTTTAAAACCTCATCATGTCACTCCCCTTAAGCGGCCTGCGGGTCATCGAACTGGGCCAACTGATTGCCGGCCCCTTTGCCTCCAAAATCCTGGCTGAATTTGGAGCCGATGTCATTAAAATCGAGCCTCCTAAAACTGGCGATCCTCTGCGAACCTGGCGTTTGCTTCATGAGGGCACGTCCGTCTGGTGGGCGGCGCATGCGCGTAACAAACGCTCGGTGACGCTTGACTTGCGTCAACCCGAGGGCCAAGAAGTGATCCGCAAGCTTGCTGCAGACGCTGACATCCTGATTGAAAACTTCCGTCCGGGCGCAATGGAAAAGTGGGGACTCGGATTCAAGGACTTGCATGCGATTAATCCTAAACTGATTATGTTGCGTGTGTCAGGTTATGGACAATCCGGACCTTATCGTGACAGGCCGGGTTTTGGCGTCATTGGCGAGGCGATGGGTGGCCTGCGATATCTGAGCGGAGAGCCCGGTCGTCCCCCCGTGCGCGTGGGCGTATCAATTGGTGACACGCTTTCAGGTCTGCATGGGGTGATTGGCGTCATGATGGCACTGCGTCATCGCGAGCAACAAGGTGGCGTGGGTCAGGAAGTCGATGTCGCCCTGTATGAATCTGTTTTCAACATGATGGAAAGTCTGTTGCCTGAGTATTCAAAATTTGGCGTGATTCGACAGCCGTCTGGCGCAAGCATGCCAGGGATTGTTCCCACGAATGCTTACCTGTGTAAAGATGGACGCTACGCCCTGATCGCTGGCAATGGCGACAGTATTTACAAACGCCTAATGGAGGCCATCGGACGAACAGATCTTGCCTCCGATCCGAATCTGGCCAATAACGTTGGACGAGCCGCCAACGCCGAGATGATCGACGCCGCGATATCGGCTTATACCGAACAACACAGTCTGGATGACGTACTTGAGAAAATGAATCAAGCAGGTGTTCCCGCAGGCAAAAGCTACGATGCGGCCGATATCGCCCACGATCCTCATTATCAAGCTCGCGACATGATTCTTGATGCGACCTTGCCTGATGGCTCGACCGTACAAGTCCCCGGGATTGTGCCAAAATTGAGTCAAACCCCTGGACAGATTACACGTCCGGCTCCCGAGCTCGGTCAGCACACTGCGGAGGTCTTGACTGGTCTAGGGATCGATGCAGCACAACAGGCTCAATGGAAAGAGCGCGGCATCATTTAAGCCCGCCTAAACACTCTTTTAGCGACATACAACCATGCCAAACACACGCCCAAGAATTTATATGCAGGAAGTCGCGACTCGCGATGGTTTTCAAAACGAGTCACAGTTTATTGAGACTGAAGACAAAGTCCGCGTGATTGACGCGCTGAGCCTCTGCGGCTTTGCCAAAATCGAAGTCACCTCGTTCACTTCACCGAAAGCCATTCCAGCTCTTCGGGACGCAGAACGCGTGATGCACGAGATCACCCGCCAGCCCGGCGTCGAGTACACCGTTCTGGTACCAAACGTTCGTGGCGCGGAGCGTGCGCTCTCCTGTGGCATCGATGAAGCCAACCTGGTGATGTCCATGAGCGAAACACACAATCGCTCAAACTTACGTATGACGCGTGAGCAATCATTTGCTCAACTGGAGCAAGTCGTCTCGGCGATCTCGGGGAGCTCGGTCGCAATCAATATCTCGCTCTCGACAAGCTTTGGCTGTCCGATGGAAGGCGATGTGAGCGAAGACGAAGTCCTGCGCTGGATTGAACGTTTCGCAAACCTTGGCGTCACCCGTGCGACGCTTTGCGATACAACCGGTATGGCTTACCCCTCTCAGGTTCGATCACTATCTGCGCGCGCCAAAGCACTCTTTCCGGAAATGGTATTTACCCTGCACTTTCACAACACGCGATCAATGGCTCAGGCGAACGCACTTGCCGCGATTAGTGCGGGGATCGATCGCTTTGATGCTTCTTTGGGTGGAATCGGAGGATGCCCCTATGCACCGGGCGCAAGTGGTAACGCCTGCACGGAAGACATGGTACATATGCTAGAACTGGAAGGCTTTGACACCAACATCGATCTGGAGCGGCTGTTGAAGGTATCAGCGATGCTCCCCGGCCTGATCGGTCATGACGTGCCCAGTCAGTTACTGAAGGCAGGCGGGCGCAATACTCTGCATCCCGCCCCGGCCTATGTCGCTGAAATTGGTCTAAAGCCCTAAGAAGATCATCAACGGGCTTAAACGATGTGAACCTCAAATTCACCCAAGCCTGCAATCTGACCCACCAATTTGTCACCCTTGACCACGGCCCCAACGCCCTCAGGGGTGCCGGTGAAAATCAGATCGCCCGCTTTGAGCTCAAACAACCCTGAGAGATACGAAATGCTCTCGGGGATATTCCAGATCATTTGGGATAAATCGCTGGTCTGCTTTTGCTGACCATTCACATGCAATGAAATATTGCCTTGGGCCAAAATTCCAGTTGCAGACTTGGGATGAATGGGGCCAATCGGACCGGACTGATCAAAACCTTTACCGACTTCCCATGGACGACCTTGCTTTTTAGCCTCACCTTGCAAGTCACGACGCGTCATGTCAAGCCCAAGTGCGTAACCGAAAATACAGTCGTTGGCCTTTTCAACCGGGATGTCTCGACCACCTCGGTCAAGTGCCACCACCAGTTCCATCTCATAATGCAGATTTGAAGTCTTGACTGGATAAGGCATTTTTCCAGCCTGACCAGCTGGAATCGGAATCAAGGCATCGGCGGGTTTACAAAAAAAGAAAGGGTCTTCGCGGCCCGTAAAGCCCATCTCCTTGGCGTGCTCCGCATAGTTACGTCCCACGCAGTACACGCGTCGTACTGGAAAAAGCTTATTGCTGCCAACAATTGGCAAACCAACGGTTGCCTGCGGTTCGAATACAAAATCAGACATTTGATTAAGACCCTGAAAAAGTGATTATTAGAATTTATACTTTTTTAACTGGTAATGGCGGTAGAGTTGTGACTGGTGCAGGTTCGCCAAGCCCGACCACAGGAGCGCTATCAAAATACTCCTCGAAGTTTCTGCCGGTCGGATCATTGACATCCGAAACAGTTGAAACAGTACGATGAATGTCCTGGGCCATCGTCCCCGCTCTATCACCAGAGATCGGTCCTCCTGTATCCTGATCCCAGTTGGCAGGGAATCCAGTGTCCGAGAGGTAAGAAAGACCTTCTGCGTGCAGCACGCCTGGGTCGGCCTCGGTATCGGCCACCGGCAAGAGAGAATCCGCTGCGAGAACAGGCAATGCGGCCCCTACCGCGGTAGCCATTCGCCATTGAGCCGCAGCATCCTGAGGACGGTTAAGCTTGTCGTACAGACTGCCCAGTAGGACGTGCACACGAGCGTCCGCGCGCTTGGCCAAGCTTCGCGACAAATAATTTTCAGCCTGTCCCCAAATCTGACCGATCAGGCAAAGATTCCCCACCGAAGCCAACAACTCAGCGTCGTGGGGTCGGGACTGTACCCATGCCTCGGCTTTTTCCAGACGGCGTTTTACTTGGGAGGGCTCTGCGCGAGAATAAGCGGCCAGTAAACGAGGATCAAACGCGGGCGGAATCGCTTGCTCAAGCGCACGCGAAGCCTCATCAAGCAGTCCATTTGCTTCGAATGCAGCCGCGCCAGCCAACGCCACATCGGTCAAGGTACGCTCTTCGGTCTTTAAACCTTTCCAGAAAGATTGCCATCCTCCCGTATGCGTTGTTTCTCGTAAATACGCAGCCGCAGCGATTTCAATAATCTGACGCGCCTCTGTATCGTGCAACGCACCTCGACGATTCAGCGTGCGGGCAAGGCCAAAGACCTGCTCATGACGATTTAACTGACGATAGGCTCTGAGCAATAATCTCAGTGTGTGGATATGTCTTGCGCCGCTCTCTTGTAAAGGCAAGAGCTCATCAAGAGCTTGTTGAGCCAAACCTTGATCCAAATATAAATCTGCCGCTGCAGTGGCGATCGCTTCTTTCAAAGCACTATCGTCTGAGGATTTTTCTTTGGCAAGATGGATGAGGTGATTGCGTCGGTCAAACTCGCCCAAGGCATGAGCAGCTCTTGCAGCTGAAAGTGCAGCGAGCACTTGTCGACTGGAGTCCTTGCTCCGGTCAAAAAGCTTGGTGAGATCTTTTTCTGCGTGGGAGTAACGCCCCTCTAGCAACTCGGTCCATCCCTGCTCTAAAAGCTCTTGGTCGCGCTTGACCCGACGACGGCTGTTCCAGCCGCGTACGCGCGTTGGAATTCCCGTTAACCACGAAGAAAAACGCAACGCCCAATGCATGCAAATAAACAAACCCAGCAAAGACACCACAGCGAACGCAAGTGACACTTGCAAGCGCCAATCATTCACCAAAATCAGGACATGACCGCTATTCTCTCTGAGGACAACCGCAAGGACAACCGCTGCAGTCAGTAAAACGAGTGTCCATAGCCAAGTCCGCATGATCACTGTCCGCCTATCGGTGTGGGCTCGGAGGTTCTCACAGACTCTAGCGCAGCGAAACTGTCATTGATATCTGGAAGGGGTACGGCAATCTGAAGCGCTGCCAATTCTTTGGTTAACCGGATGGCTGCAAGCGTATCCGCTGATTTGGGGTCGTATCGCGAAGCCAGGCTTTGTTCAATCTGGGCAAGTTCAGCCTTCCAGACAGGAGCCTGATGCATCAAGAGCGCCATTTGCGCAGTCAACACGCGTGTACGCAGGTTTGCACGCAACAGCGCACCCTGTTCCGGTGACATCAGGAGCGCATTCGAGTCACTGACACGCTGGATGCTCACAACTTCGGCAAACTCTCGGGTAATGACTGTCGCGACAGTCTTTGACCAGGCAAGCGCTCGATCAAGCGCGACTTCCCACCAGGAGGCGTTTGTTGCCGGCGCGATGGCGGCAGAGTCCTTCACACCATTCGCGCCCGAAGGTTTCAGGCCCGATGAAGACTGTGTATCCACTAATCGTGGTGAGGCAGCATCAGGCAACAACAAAGGCGCGCGAGAAACCAATACGCTCAGGGAATCCAGCCGGCCCGAGAGCTGAGGAACATCCACCAGTGGAACCGTCCGCAAGCGCTCGAGGTCGAGGTTGATCGCTTTCTGGAGAGCTGAAAAGCGTGCTCGGTCAGCTCGAATCAATAATGACTGGGCAGCCTCGAGGGTCACAATCGCGTTATTGACATTACCAGCCAAACGCAATTGTTGGTTAGCCGTTGTGAGCAACCGATCAATATCATTGGCCAGCATGGCATCTTCCATGCCCTTGTTGGCACCATTCCAAAGCTGTTCAAGCGCGGCATATTGATTTTTAGCCTCAAGCTGAGCCTGTTCGAGCTGTGCAATGCGACTGGAATGAGATTGGGCAAGACCGAGCGCTTGTGCAGTATCGCGCCGTGCCTCACCGACTTGCGTCGTGAGCGCCTGAACCTGAGTGGCGACCTCGCGGCCGATGCTGTCAAAACGTTTTTGTTGAAACCACGCGATGCCTGCAGCGACCAGTGCGACCAAGAAAAACATGATCGCAAGCAAGATCGGCCATGAGGGACCGCTTGAGCGCTTTTTACCCTTCAGTAAAGCAGCACTGGAAGGAGGATGGCTAGGTGTATGGGTTTCAGTCATTTGCCAATTGTAGCCGCAGATTTAGCGCTCTGGGGCATCAGCTTTGGATGGGAAATACCTGCTCAAAGGCTGCCAAAATGACTTCGTCTTCGGGACTGGCCATAAAGATACTCAAGTTCTCCGGGGGCCGATCGAGCAACTTCGCCAGAAGAGGCTTGAGCCGCTCGTGGGTCAGCACAAAGCGACTTCCGGCAAACCAATCCTTGAGCCCAAGCGCTTGTATATTATTGAAAATGGCCTCGACACCATGAGGACTGGTAAAGAGCCAAGTCGGTGAGATCCCATGTTGCTCAAGCAACAACAGTCGCCCACGCAACTCCTGTGGCCATTGCGCAGCAGACCTTTGATAGGCCTGATGCAATGTCACATTCAAGCCCTTCTCTCTGAGTCGTTGGCTGAGCCACTCCCGTCCATCTTGACCGCGCACAATCAACACGTTTTGGATGGGTTGATCCAAACTCATCAGTACAGGCCATAGAGCTTCTGAGTCCTGCGCGTGATCAGGCTCCGGATGCAAAACGGATACTGACGCGCCGAATTCCCTGCGTATAGCTGCCGCAGTCACGGGCCCCATGCAGGCCGCCTGAGTCTCTGAAGGCCAAATGAACGAGTGATCCACACCAAGCTGGCGTCGATAGCCCGCGACGGCGGCGCGACTCACAAATACAATCAGATCGAATGACTCTGGGCGGGGAACCTCTGTCACCACGACAGCCTCGCGAATATCAAGCGCAGGACACTCCTCTACCCGCCAACCGCGACGCTCAAGTGCATGCCGCACATTGGTGTTACGCCCCTCCGGACGCGTCAACATCGCGATTGGTGACGGCTTGCTCATCGAGCGTCAGCTTTTATCAGAAAGGCTGGCAAGAATTTGACTCGCACCCTGTCCCATCAAATCCTGCGCAATCTGAAGACCGATCTGCTCGGCTTCTGCGGCAGGTCCTTTGAGCGCAGCACGATAGATCGTCTTTCCATCGGGGGTTGCCACTAAAGCATGGACGTTGAGCTGAGTGCCTTCAAGCTTTGCGTAGGCCGCGAGGGGCACCTGACATGACCCCCCTAAGGCACGCGATACCGCTCGCTCGGCTAAAGTACAAACCGTTGTCTCGGGACAGGAGAGAGGCGCGAGAAGTTCTCGCAAATCAGAGCGTGTCTGCAAAATCTCGATTCCTAGAGCCCCCTGACCTGCGGCTGGCAGCGAATCTTCAGTAGTCATCCTTGCGCGAATACGACTTGCCAGACCGAGCCTCTCCAATCCTGCCGCAGCCAGGATGATCGCCGCATATTGTCCGCTATCGAGTTTGCCCAAGCGCGTATCAAGATTGCCTCTCAAGGGTTGTATCTGCAGATGTGGAAACCGCGATTTCAGTTGAGCCTCGCGACGCAAACTGGATGTCCCGATAACCGCACCGGATGGCAAGTCTGACAAACTTGAGAAATCATTTGATACAAACGCATCCCGGCAATCCGCACGTGCCAGCACCGTCGAGAGCTCAAAAGGCGCCTCCATATCGACAGGTACATCCTTGAGCGAATGAACGGCCAAATCGGCTCGACCATCCAGCAAGGCATACTCGAGCTCCTTGATAAACAGACCTTTTCCACCTACTTTAGATAAGCTTCGGTCAAGTATTTCATCGCCACGGGTACTGAGTTTGAGCAGCTCAACCTGGGCATCCGGATATAACGCCAGCAGGCGTGCCTGGACATGCTCTGCTTGCCAAAGCGCCAGTCGGCTGGCGCGGGTCGCGATCACTAATCTTCTGGCGGTCACTCGGTTTGCCTCAGCGCAGATAATTCAAAGCAATCGTCAAGACGATTCCAATCACACCGAGCAATGAGAGCCATTGCAATATCGTCAAGCTACGTTTCGGCTTCTTGTTTTCCATCTTGTGTCCTATCTCTATTAAATGCAGAAACTGATTAAGAGCTTCCATCAAGCCCTGATTTGAACACGGGAGAAGAATTTCTTCACCCACACAGCTCATTGAACTTGATCTGGAATAAATCTTTTCCGAAAAAAAACGCCGGCACGTCAGAGACAAGCCGGCGCCTTAAGATCTAGCAATTGACAATCAAGTCATGAAGCTTAGAGCACTGATTTAAGCAACTTACCCATTTCGGAGGGGTTTTTAGTTGTGCGAATACCGCAAGCTTCCATAATTTCAAGTTTTGCGTCAGCAGTATCTGCGCCGCCCGAAATCAGCGCACCCGCATGTCCCATGCGCTTGCCTGCAGGTGCAGTCACACCAGCGATAAAGCCAACCATCGGCTTTTTCATGTTCTCTTTTGCCCAGAGAGCCGCATTAACCTCGTCAGGGCCTCCGATTTCACCGATCATAATCACTGCATCAGTGTCTGGATCTTCATTAAACATTTTGAGCACATCGATGTGCTTCATCCCGTTGATTGGATCGCCACCGATACCCACTGCGCTTGATTGTCCGAGGCCAAGCTCAGTCACTTGCGCAACGGCTTCGTATGTCAACGTGCCTGAACGGCTCACAATACCGATACGACCTTTGCGATGAATATGACCCGGCATGATGCCAATTTTGATTTCATCTGGCGTAATCAGGCCAGGGCAATTAGGTCCAAGCAGCAAAGTTTTGCTGTTCATCTTTGCCATGCGGTCCTTGATTTCGAGCATATCGCGAACGGGAATACCCTCGGTGATACAAATCACAAGGTCCAATTCTGCCTCGATGCCTTCCCAAATCGCTGCAGCCGCGCCTGCGGGCGGTACATAGATCACGGAAACGTTCGCGCCTGTTTCAGCCTTTGCATCTTTGACTGATGCAAAAATTGGAATGCCTTCGAAATCTTCACCCGCCTTTTTGGGATGGACGCCTGCAACAAATGCTGCCTGACCGTTGGCATAGGCACGTGAGGTCCGGGTATGGAACTGACCGGTTTTACCGGTAATACCCTGTGTAATGACTTTTGTATCTTTGTTGATAAGAATCGACATATCAGAATCCCTGGCAGAATTATTTGGCTGCTGCGACAACTCGGGTGGCCGCATCGGCCATCGTGTCAGCGCTGATGATGGGCAGGCCAGATTCGGCCAACATTTTCTTGCCCAACTCTTCGTTGGTACCCTTCATGCGGACCACGAGTGGCACATTAAGGTTGACTGCTTTACACGCAGTGATGATGCCCTGGGCAATCACGTCACAACGCATAATGCCGCCAAAAATATTCACCAGAATGGCTTTGGTGCCCTTGTTCGCAAGCATGATCTTGAACGCTTCGGTCACACGCTCGGCTGTGGCGCTACCACCCACATCCAGGAAGTTCGCGGGCTCGCCGCCAAACAGCTTGATCGTGTCCATTGTAGCCATCGCAAGACCTGCACCGTTCACCAGACACCCGATGTTGCCATCGAGCTGGATGTAGGCAAGCTCGTGCTTGCTGGCTTCGATCTCGGCTGGATCCTCTTCATCCAGATCGCGATAAGCCACGATTTCAGGATGACGGAACATTGCATTGGGATCGAAGTTGAACTTGGCGTCCAGAGCAATGATGTCGCCTGAACCGGTCAAAATCAAAGGATTGATTTCAGCCAGAGAGGCATCCGTGTCCCAGTAAGCTTTGTAGAGCTTTTGGAATTCGGCGCACGCTTTTTGCACGGACGCCTCGGGCACACCGATGCCACGTGCGAGACCGGCAGCCTGCTCATCAGTTAAACCTTTGCCAGGATCCACAAAAACCTTGAGGATTTTCTCAGGATGTTTTTCTGCAACTTCTTCGACATCCATGCCACCTTCGCTCGAGGCCATAACACACACGCGCTGTGTGCCGCGATCAGTCACGATACCGACGTAGTATTCTTTTTTGATGTCGGCGCCCTCTTCGACCAATAGTCGACGCACTTTTTGACCCTCGGGACCAGTCTGATGCGTGATCAGCTGCATGCCAAGGATCTCAGATGAAAGTTTACGCACCTCGTCGATCGAACGAGCCAGCTTCACACCGCCGCCTTTACCGCGACCGCCTGCATGAATCTGTGCCTTGACAACCCAAACCGGGCCACCGAGTTTTTTAGCTGCCTCGACGGCCTCATCCACGGTAAACGCGGGAAAGCCTTTCGGTACGACTACGCCAAACTTTCGAAGCAATTCTTTGCCTTGATACTCATGGATTTTCATGGGAATCCTGTCCGTCCAAAAAAACTAAAAAAACGATTGCCTGGAGTACTAAGTACCAGGGACCGGGGGTGCTGCGTTTGAATCTACGTACCACTGCGGATAATGTTCTTTTGTGACTTCGCCATCAGGTCGCCAGGCGTAACATCCACCCATCTGAAAAGGACGGCGACCTGCCGACTCAGCCTCTGCGCGTTTTCGACCTGCCATGCTCTGCACGGCTGCAGTCGGCAACACCGTGGCAAGCTCAGTCATGTGCGTACATCCGGCTGTTCGGCCAAAACGCTCCTTGATCTGCTGGCGAAAACTCTTCAACAAATTCATGCCAACCAGATCCTGGTATGCATCAGAAATCGCAGTGCAAGAAACACCAAAAGGCGAAGCATCATACAACGCTATCGCCTCTTTGATCTCAAAAGAGGTATCGATCGTGATCCTCAAATGCATGTGATGAAAAGGCTGACCTGCGGGCTGAACCGTTCCGTTACGCTTGGTATATGAGTAGGATTTGTTGTCGATCAGCTCAGCCTCGATATCCCAGAGGCCGTCTTCACGCTCGAAGGAGTGAACCTGAATCGAACGATTGTGCATCGGTTTGCGAGGACAGACAGGCGCTGGAAGCGGCATACGGGGTAAATGGTCAAATGACACATTGCAACAGAGACCAAAAGTATAGCTCAGCACAGGCGTTATGACCTAGCTCTCGTGATCACTGGTCCCTTTTAAAACTCGATGGATGATGTCCATTGAAAAACCACGAGATGCGAGGAACCTGCCTTGTTTGGCGTACTCTGAGGTGCTCAAAGGAGTCTCTCGCTGGGAAAATTTTTTACTCCAGACTGCTTTTGCCCTCTCGAACTCAGAGTTTTTTAGCTCAGCTTGCACCTTGGCGATCTCTTCAGAACCAACCCCTTGAAGCCGAAGATCCTGAGAGATTCGGGCGAGCCCGTGAGCAGGCGCTTTACGATGCACCCAGCCCTGAACAAACCGTACATCAGACTGCCAGCCCGCCTGAGCGAGCTCATCCAAGACCTTTGCTAATGCCTCAGCGCTTTCTGCATGCGGTGCGAGCTTGCGCTCAAGCTCCGCACGACTGTGCTCTCGACGGGACAGCAAACCCACGGCTCTGGCCTTAAGCGAAAGACCAGGCCGTGGTGCTGCAGGCTTGGGACCTACTTCAAACTCATCGTCTTGTGCATCGTTGGGCACGGAAGCTCTACTTACGATTGAACTATTTTGTGGTTAAAGGTCGTCATCAAGACTTGGTTCGGATGCGACAAGCTTGCTTGCCTTGGACGATCCGCTTTTAGAGGATGACGCTGACACAGTAGCACCCGCAGCCGAGGCACTTGCGGAAGATGCGCTTGTAGCAGAGGCTCCACCGACACGTGGGACAACACCTAATTGCTCACGTACCCGATTTTCGATTTCGATCGCCATCGCTGGATGTTCGCGCAAATAATCGCGGACGTTGTCACGACCTTGACCAATACGCTCGCCGTTATAGCTAAACCAGGCTCCGGCCTTGTCAACAATGCCCGCCGTCACACCCAGATCCAGAATCTCACCTTCACGGGAGATACCTGCACCATACATAATGTCAAACTCAGCCTGCTTGAATGGCGGTGCGATTTTATTTTTAACGACTTTCACGCGCGTTTCGTTGCCGACTACCTCGTCACCTTTTTTAATGGCACCAATACGTCGAATATCCAAACGAACGGATGAGTAAAACTTAAGGGCATTACCACCTGTCGTTGTCTCGGGATTACCGAACATGACGCCAATTTTCATGCGGATCTGGTTAATAAAGATCACCATGCAATTCGTTCGCTTGATACTGGCGGTGAGCTTACGAAGTGCCTGGCTCATCAGTCGAGCCTGGAGGCCGGGTAAGGAATCCCCCATCTCGCCTTCAATTTCAGCCTTAGGGACAAGTGCCGCAACCGAGTCGATCACAATCAAGTCGACGGAGCCTGAACGCACCAGAGCATCCGTAATTTCGAGGGCCTGCTCACCGGTATCAGGCTGTGAAATCAACAAATCCGTCAGATTGACGCCAAGTTTGGAGGCATATTGCACATCCAGCGCATGTTCGGCGTCGATAAAAGCGCAGGTGCCGCCGACTTTTTGCATTTCAGCGATCACTTGTAGCGTCAATGTCGTCTTGCCGGATGACTCTGGACCATAGATTTCAACTACGCGGCCGCGTGGCAAACCACCTACGCCCAAGGCAATATCCAACCCTAACGAGCCCGTAGAGACAACCTGAATGTCGTGTTCGACCTCATTGTCGCCATATCGCATGATCGAGCCCTTGCCGAATTGCTTCTCGATCTGGGAGAGCGCGGCAGCCAGAGCCTTGCCTTTTTCAGAAGAGCCGGCCTTGAGGGTTTTGTCATCCATGGAAGTTCCTTGAGTTGAATGGGGGCTAATTTCTAGACGCAGTATTTCGAGACTTAGTATTTGGCTCTCAGTATTTGAAACTCGATACCTAGCACTAAGTGAGAAATCCTAAATGAGAAATTATTACACTCAATTATACTGTACAAATAAACAGTATGACAATATCTTCATGTGAAACCTTTTTATTTTTCCCTCTAATTAGGGTTTATACGGGTTTCAAGTCTGGAGCATAGGCAGGAATCAAGGGCTGTGCAAGAATGGATTGGAATTCTCCTTACACAGACTTCATGCATTCACTCCTTTGTATCCACGTTCTGCAAAGCTCTCGATAAATATCCATGCGTATCCTGATCGCCGAAGATGACAGCATTCTGGCCGATGGCCTCACTCGTTCACTACGTTTAAACGGCTATGCGGTCGATGCCGTGAGCGACGGACTCGCGGCCGACTCGGCTCTACGTTCGCAAGAGTTTGATCTGTTGATACTGGATCTGGGGTTGCCGCGCATGTCTGGTCTGGAGGTCTTGAGTAACCTGCGCAGCAAAAACTCGCACTTGCCTGTGCTGATTCTGACGGCCGCGGACAGCGTCGAGCAGCGTGTCAAAGGACTAGACCTCGGCGCGGACGATTACATGGCCAAACCCTTCTCTCTTTCCGAACTTGAAGCTCGGGTCAGGGCACTGACCCGCAGAGGCGTTGGCGGTGGCTCGACAATATTGCGTCATGGCCGTCTGGAGTTTGATCAGACCGGTCGTGTGGCGCTTGTGGATCAACATCCTCTCGAGCTGTCTGCGCGCGAGGTCAGTCTGTTAGAAATTTTATTGACTCGCAGCGGTCGGATGGTTAGCAAAACTCAAATCGTCGACCATCTGTGCGAATGGGGTGAAGAGGTCAGCTCGAACGCGATCGAAGTCTATGTTCACCGTCTGCGCAAAAAACTGGAACCGAGCGGTGTCAAAATCGCGACAGTCCGAGGACTAGGTTATTGCTTAGAGCGTGACTCGAGCACCACATGAGCGGTTTAATCAACCGCGAGGCACTGGCTGTGATTCAAGCGGGAGAAAGCGCGCCAAGCGCAGAGTCCTCCCGTCGATCCCTTCTGGGTGAGATTCTGGACTGGATGCTTGCGCCGCTCTTCTTGCTTTGGCCAATGAGCATTGCGATCACTTATGTCGTCGCCCAAAACTTAGCCAATGTCCCATACGACCTCGGTCTGGCTAACGCCTTGCAGGTCTTGGGGCAGCAAGTAGAAGTCAATGAAGATGTGGTGTCATTGCGAATGTCGGCACCCGCACGCTTGGCGTTGCGAATCAGAGAAAATGATGGCGTGTTTTGGAAAGCGATCGGCCCAAATGGCGATCTTCTCGGTGGTGACGGAGAGCTCCCCACGCCCGAGAGAACGCCTGCTGACCTGCCGAATACAACATACTATGAAAACCACACACTGCGAGACTTTGAAATCCGTATCGCCTACACCTGGATGGATTTGAGCGCGCGCGGCTCCGGCCCTGTCCTTCTGGTTGCGGCCGAGTCTGTGGATCGACGCACCCAGTTGGCCAACGACATCATCAAGGGCGTGATCATCCCTCAATTTATCGTATTGCCGATTGCCGTGGTGCTTGTATGGTTTGGATTGTCGCGCGGTGTCGCACCGATCAACGCGCTCCAGCGCAGGCTAAGGGCCCGCCGCCCGGACGACCTGTCTCCTATTGATGAGCGGTTGGCGCCCTCTGAGATTGGCCCCTTGATTACCGCGATGAACGACCTCCTCAGTCGCCTTGAGGCGACACTGCTTGCCCAAAGACGATTTGTCGCGGATGCTGCGCACCAGCTCAAAACACCTCTGGCGGGATTGCGAACACAAGCAGAGCTGGCGATGCGAAGTGAACCTGCCTCCAATACGCAAGCAAGCCTGGAGCAAATCATTGCCGGGACAACTCGGGCAACCCGATTAGTCAATCAACTTTTACTCATGGCAAATGCGGAAAATCCAAACACGATGGAAATGCCGCCAATGGATTTAACCCACCTCGCAAAAGAACATCTTCAAAAATGGGTTCATGTCGCGCTGAACAAAGGGATCGATCTCGGTTTCGAGGGAACCGATCAGCCGATTTACATTCAAGGTCAGAGTCTTTTGCTCGGTGAGGCGCTCAACAACTTGATCGATAACGCCATTCGCTACACGCCCGGTCCAGGTCATATCACCGTCAGCCTGCACCAAGAGTCAGGCCGGGTTGTTCTCGCTGTCGAAGACTCTGGCCCTGGCATTGCACCTGAGGAGCGCGAACGCGTTTTTGACAGGTTTTATCGCGTTCTGGGCTCTGGTGTAGATGGAAGCGGTCTCGGTCTGGCAATCGTTCGTGAAATTGCACAGCGACATCACGCCAAAGTCGTGGTGACTGATACACACCTTCGGCAAACGATACCCGATGCAACCGGTGCACGCATCGAATTACATTTTCACGCCATGCTGCAGCGCACACTCAGAGATTAGATCAGAGCGGGTTAACCCTCTGTTTTAGTTGGTGAAATGGCCGATTTTGATCGATCCGCAACAGATACGACGATCCATGCATATTTGTCAGAAAGCTGTCAGAAATCCGCCTTACAGTGCGTGCATTAAAACGCGACTATAAATTCGCTGGTTGGCGAAAATAAAGTTGGGAGACACAGGTTGCTGCTTTTTCTAAATATTTTCCAGTTGTTGCTTTACATCGGAATACTCGCGCTTCTTGGCCAGGGACTCTTATTCCTGATCGCTGGTGCTAAACGTGACACGAATTTGTTTTATCAACTTTTCCAAGTCGTCAACAAACCCTGGCTTTCCCTAGCGGCATTAATCTCCCCAAAACAAATCGCGACACGCCATCATGCCTTTGTTGCTTTTTGTTTAGTGTCAGCGCTCTACTTTGCGGTAACGGTCGCAAAAATCGAACACTGTGTTTCAGTTGGAATGGTGGGCTGTAAATGAAACTGGACCTGAACTGGCAAAAATTCAAATGGTGTGCGGTGACCTTGATTGTCTTTGGTCAACGTGCACGGGCAGTCGGCATGTTTGAGGACATGCTCAAAGAATATCCCGATGACAGCTACGCGCTTGGTAGCCTGGCGCACTTAAAGGCTGAGCTGGGCGATAAAAACGGAGCGATTTCCGACTATGAACGACTGGTCCGAAAGCCCGATGCGCCCGTATACGCCTGGTTCAATCTGGGTTTTCTTCAGCAGGAGCTCGAGCGCCCGGTAGAGGCTGAACGTTCTTTCAGACGCGCCCTCGAACTTAACTCGAATCTGGATCAAGCTTGGTACGGACTCGGACTGACCTTGATACAACAAGGCAGACTAGATGAGGCAGTCGATGCGCTCGAGCGCAACACCAAGCTGCAGCCCATGAGTCCCTATGCTTGGTATCAGCTTGCGCGCGTCCATATGGAACGCCAAAAGCCCGATGAAGCGACAAAAATTATTCAGCACCTGAAAAGTTTTGAACCGAAGTTCGCGCGTCAACTCGAGCGCGAGACAGGACTGAATGTTTAAGCAGTTTTATTTGCAGTTTGTTTTATAACGATGAGGAGACTTAACCGTGCAACTGACCGAAAAACATCGGGTGTACTGGCAAAAAAACCTACGCATCACTTCAATACTGTTGCTGATCTGGTTTTTTGTCACTTTTGTAGTGAGCTACTTTGCCCGAGAGCTCGACTTCACCTTTTTTGGATGGCCCTTTAGTTTTTGGATGGGGGCACAAGGCTCTCTGGTGGTGTATTGCCTGATCATCTGGTTTTATGCCTCGTACATGAACAAGCTTGACGAAGAATGCGGCGTCAACGAAGAGGAGGAGGAATAACATGGCCGGAATGACTCCCGACGAAGGCGGAATGTTCGCCTCAAACACCACGAACGCACAATTCAAAAAGTCTCTTAACAAAGTCTACACTTGGTACACCGGTGGTTTTGTCGCTTTCGTGATTGCCCTGGCAATCGCCGAGCAAATGGGTCTGACCCGAGCCTGGATTGGTTACATCTTCCTGGCAGCGACAGTTGCACTCTATGCCGGCATCGGCATTATGAGCCGTACAAACGATGCAGCCGAGTATTACGTTGCAGGAAGACGAGTGCCTGCTTTGTATAACGGTATGGCAACGGGTGCGGACTGGATGTCAGCCGCTTCCTTTATCGGTATGGCAGGTACTTTGTACCTGACAGGCTACAGCGGTTTGGCCTTCATCATGGGCTGGACGGGTGGCTACTGCCTGGTGGCACTGTTCCTCGCACCTTATCTGCGCAAATTTGGTCAATTCACTATTCCAGACTTTCTGGGTGAGCGTTATGACGGTAATTTGCCGCGTCTGCTCGGGATCATCGCCGCAATTCTTTGCTCATTCACGTATGTGGTGGCACAGATTTACGGTGTGGGACTGATCACGACACGTCTGTCGGGTGTGCCTTTTGAGATCGGTATCTTTTTAGGTCTCGGCGGCATTTTGGTGTGTTCTTTCCTCGGTGGTATGCGTGCTGTGACTTGGACTCAAGTGGCTCAGTACATCATCCTGATCATTGCCTACATGATTCCCGTGGTTTGGCTTTCTGTTAAGCAAACGGGTGTGCCGATTCCACAGGCGATCTACGGTTATCAGCTTGAAAAAGTGACCGCCAAAGAAGCCGAGTTACTCAAGGATCCCAAAGAGCTTGAGGTCATTGCGATCTATAAAAAGCGTGCAGAAGAAGCCGCTGCGAAGCTCAAAGACATCCCTGCTGCGATGGCTGCGGACAAAGCAGCTGCCGAGAAGCGCGTTGCTGACCTGAAAGCATCCAATGCTCCAAAGGCAGAACTCGAAGCGGCTCAAAAGGCTCTGGCGGCAGTCCCCACGACCGAAGCCGCAGCGCAAAAACTGTGGACGCAAGAGCGTAATGCAAACAACGCTCGGGCGGTGCCACTGGCCGGTATGCCTCGTCACGCACAGCAGTTTGCGGGGGATCCGAACGGAACCGATGCACAAAAGGTCGCCTACGACACCTCCCGTCGTAACTTCCTTGCGTTGATTTTCTGCTTGATGGTCGGTACGGCTGCGCTTCCTCACATCCTGATGCGCTACTACACCACGCCTTCGGTCAAACAGGCCCGCGAGTCGGTGACATGGTCCTTGTTCTTTATCTTCTTGCTTTACTTCACGGCCCCCGCATTAGCCGTGCTGGTGAAATATGAAGTCTTCCATGTCCTGGTGGGTACGCCGTTCGACAAACTACCGGGATGGATCGCGCAATGGGCAACTGTTGACCCCTCCTTGTTGTCTGTTGTCGACGTGAACAAAGATGGCATTCTGCAACTTGGCGAAATGCGTATTGGTGGCGACATCGTCGTGTTGGCCACGCCAGAGATCGGTGGTTTGCCTTATGTGATCTCGGGCATGGTGGCAGCGGGCGGCTTGGCTGCGGCGCTTTCAACCGCTGACGGCTTGTTGCTGACAATCGCCAACGCTTTGTCACACGACCTCTACTTCAAGATGATCAACCCCAATGCGCCGACTGCCCGTCGCGTGTTGATTTCGAAAATCTTGTTGCTGATCGTTGCTCTTGCCGCAGCTTATGTGGCCGCACAAAAACCGGCTGACATCTTGTTCCTGGTTTCTGCTGCGTTCTCCTTTGCCGCGGCGGCGTTCTTCCCTGCCCTGACGCTGGGGATCTTCTGGAAGCGCGCAAACAAGTACGGTGCAGTCGCTGGCATGATCGGCGGTCTGGGTATCACCTTCTACTACATGGTGATGACTCAGCCCTGGCTGCGTGGAGTGTTTGGTGTGACCTCACCCGTCGAGCTCTGGTATGGTATCTCGCCAATCTCCGCAGGCGTATTTGGCGTGCCAATAGGTTTTGCGCTGATCATCATTGTGAGCTTGCTGACACCACAGCCTCGCAAAGATATCCAGGAGTTGGTTGATCACGTGCGCTACCCCACACTGCGTGGAGATGCCGCACGTTAATTAAAAAGTTCCCCGCCGTCTGAGACTGCTGCGCTCAAACGGCTTTATAGCCCCTTCGGGGGCTTTTTTTTTGAGTCGAACGGGGATTACTTATTTTGCAAAGGCAGCGAAAGCTTGCGTCTCAGGGCTCTCAAGATCGCACCAAGCAATGGAATCTTTTCATAGACTTGTTGAGCGGCATCCCAATAATCACGATGCAAAACAATCCGCCCCTGTTCGTTTAATTCAAATTGCGTGCAACCTGAAATTTTTTGGGCTTGATTTCTGCACTCAAACAGGAAATCCCAATTCATAAAACCCTGCCGCTCATCGGACACAATATTTGTGACGACAAAGCGAGGATGCACCAAGGTGTCAAACATGTGCTGGTAAACAGCACGGACGGCTTGAAGGCCGCTAAGATTGTTAAAAGGATCAATAAATACTGCATCTGCAGCATAAATGTCAGACACACTTGCCAGGGAATCGGTAGTCAGGGACTCAAACCATTGCGCAATTTCAATGAAGCGAGCGTGCAAGATCATCTCCCTTAGAGCTTAGTGATTTTATGTAACAGCGGAAAACGGAATCGATCCGCCAAAAAACTAATCCAACGCAAAGAGCCAGCAAACCCGCGGGGAAAGCGAACCTCGAAATCACCGCGCTCAAAACCCGCCACGATTGCTTTGGCGGCATCAAAAGGTTTCATCAATCCAGGCATTGCAAAGTCGTTCACAGCCGTCATCGGTGTTTCGACAAACCCAGGGTTGATCAAATATACCGACAGTCCTTTTGGTTCAAGTTCAAAATACAGAGTTTGCGCCATATTGTTCAAGGCCGCTTTAGTCGCCCCGTAAATCACAGCTTTAGGCAGTCCGGTGTAGGCTGAAATACTGGCAATCACCGCGAGACCACCCTCGCCTCGTTTGAGAAAATACGGAACCAATAGGGAAACACCTTTGTAAATAGCGACGACATTCAAATCAAAACTTTTTTGCACCTGATCCAGATTCAACTCCCAACTATGCGTGGGATCATATCGAGCCGCGCCAAACACAACCAGATCGACATGCCCCATCGCAGCCAAGGTGCGCTCAAACGCCTCAGGCCAGGCATTAAGATCCGCGGCATCAAAAGCGACGACATGTGCATGGGCATACGGCTGAGCAACATGTTGCAAGGTCTCTTGGCGCCGCGCTGACACAGTCACCCATGCACCCGCTTCAAGAAGCGTTTGAGCCAAAGCTGCACCGATACCGCTTGAAGCACCAATCAACCAAACGCGCTTACCATGCCAGTTCGTCACGGGTGGATTCAACGGACCGATCATGAAGGACTGCCAGGCATGCGTTTGCGGAAAAACAATGTGACTTCGCCTAAATCGATGCCGAATTTAGACATGGTTGAACGATTCATCATTGAGCTCTCGTCCATCTGCCACATCCAGTCATCAAAATTAACCAGATACTCTTTGCCATCAACAGGCAATCGAAGGACATACGTCCAATGGAGTGCATTGCCAGAGACACGTCCAGTCGCGACCCCGACGACATCATCTGCCGTTCCCTGCCAAGTCCCGTCTGCTTGACGCTTGAGTGTCCAGACACGCCGCTGCTTCTCGCCATCGGCGTAGGTGAAACGCTCATCGAGGGTGCCTTCTGAAGGACTGGTCCAATTGGTCAAGATCTCGACGTGAAAACGACGCGCAACTTCGCCGTTGCGTTTTTGAAAAATTCCCCAGGCATCAATCGTTCCAGTGAAAAAACTGGACAGTTCAAGTTTCGGGGTTTCTTTGGCGTATTGATCGACATCCACGCTGCCGCAAGCCGTCATCAATGCAGCTGTTGCAGAGGCTATCAGTGCTTTGAATTTCATGTGTGAGACTCCCCGCGGGGTAATGCCCGCAATGTCGAACTTCCACTTATCAGTGGGAGCAGCACCAGGATGGCGATGCCCTTGAAAACGATTGGTAAAAACACATACAGGGCAGTCAACGCACCTGTTGTCTGAAAATCACCCGGTGTGTAGCCAAATATTTTGAGGCTCGGAAGTGCCAAACCTGCGGCCAATGCCAGGGCAAACTTACTGATCAAGACCCATATCCCAAAATACAAACCCGTGCTTTTACGGTTTTCTTCCGGAATCGCGTCGGCGAGCATGGCGGGCGGCAGAGCAACATCCGCGCCAAGAGCAGTACCTGCAAGCAAACAAATCACACTGTAGGCAAACACATCTCCACCCTGGATCCAACCAGAACCAAGCAGGGATAGCGCGGCCAAAATACTGCCCAGAGTCCAGGTACGCGCCTTGCCAATTCGATCCGACAAAGCGACCCAAACGGGTAGGGTCAACATCCCTGCTAAAAAATATATGCCAAGAAACATTCCCGCTTGTTGAGGTGCACGAACAACGTCGTCAATAAAAAAGAGTACGAGCGTAGCGGGAATTGCGACAGAAATAGCATTGAACAAATAAAACCACATCACACGTTGGACAGCCCATGGCTTGAGGGCCATGCGCCAACCTTGGAGGGTTCCGGCGACTGAAATCTGGGGTTTGGGCGCCCAACGCAGAGTCGTCACCAAACCCAGAAACAAAACGCCTACGAACACCCATGCAAAAAGTTGATAGCCTTGCCTGGGCCCCCAGTCCGCGACCCAAAAAGTAGGCAGAACCGAGGCCAGCACGACCCCAATCAAACCAAATGCCTCTCGCCAAGCTGTCACACGTGAACGCTGCCCCACGTCATCACTCAGTCTGGCTCCCCAGGTTAAATAACAAATATTCAATAAGCTATGAGCAAAATAGACCAGTAACAAACTCAGAGTCAGCCATACCAACAACCCCGATTTGGACCACTCTGGTGGCGTGAACAACAATACAAAACCCAGGGCAAGGATGACACCGGAGACAAGCATGAGCGATAGCCAGCCGTGGCGTTTGCGCTGAAAGGCGTCAACGACTCGTCCTAAAAAAGGATCTTGGACGGTATCAAAAATTCGTGTCAAAAATAAAACCGCCCCCAAAGCAGCCAAATCTATCCCAAGTCCATCACCATAAAATTTAGGCGAAATCATATAAATGGGCAGCATTGCCATCGCCAGAGGCAAACCTAGCGCTGCATAAGCAACGAGGCTCGGGACGTTCACTGGTTCATTCCAAGCAGTGACTGTCGCAGGCTCGGCTCGCTCGTGCGAGGATCGAGCCAAATGGCAAAAAACATACGGGCAAGCGCGTCATCGATGCGTCCTGTTTCTTTGTCTTGCTCATAAAAAACAGCGCCCTCTCCGGGGCGATAGACGCCCGTGAGCGTGACACCTTTGGAAACACTCGGCAGAACTTGAGATAAAGCAGCCGCCCACTCAGGGCGCTCATCAACGGGCGCACCAAGCTTACGCATCTCGTCAAGCGAAGCTTGTACCAAACGATCGCCGGCAATCGTTCGCTCATACGTCAGTGACAAGGCATAAGGCTTTGAAGCGTCAAAGCGTCCGCCTGATGCGTAGAGTCGAGCCTCGTAGATCGACCATCCAAAGCGTTTAAAAACACCTTGACCGACTTGCTGAGCACCCGGTAACAACTGTGTAAAAACTGGAGCCGCCTGAAGACTGGTCAGTCCCAAGGCAAGCAAGAGCACCATCAAGAGTTTGCGCATAGTGTCCATTGTTTGACATCCGTTCGGGTTTGTCGGAAACCAACTTCACAATAAGCAAGATACATTTTCCAAATGCGGATGAATGCATCGTCATAACCAAGTTCGCGAATTTGAGACAATGAAGCTTCAAAGCGTTGTGCCCAGCGCTTGAGCGTCTCCGCGTAGTCCTGACCAAAAGAAAGAACCTCCAGCGCCCGCAGTCCGGCGGCTTCGCATTCTTTTCTGAAGCGCGAGGGGCTCGGTAACATGCCGCCGGGAAATATGTATTGCTGAATAAAATCCGTACCCCTGCGATATGAATCGAACTTATCTTCAGTCATGTCAATGGTTTGGACAACGATGCGACCGCCTGGTTTGAGACAACGGGCAAGCATCTGAAAGTAGCTTGGCCAATGCAACAATCCGACAGCCTCGAACATTTCGATCGAAACAATATGATCAAATTTTTCTGGTACATCGCGATAGTCTTGCAGCCTGAGCGACACGCGATCACTCAAGCCTGCCTGACGCATTCGCTGTGTCGCCCACTCAAGCTGCGCATCCGACAAAGTGATACCGACAACATTTAAACCGCGTCTTGCGGCACGTTCGGCAAACCCTCCCCAGCCACAACCCACTTCGAGAATGGTCTGCCCTGGCAAAGCATCAATCTGATCAAGAATACGGTCGTACTTGGCGTCTTGAGCTTGCTCAAGCCCACGCGTCAGATCCCCCTCGAATAATCCAGCGGAATACGTCATCGAGGGATCAAGCCACAATCGATAAAAACTGTTGCCGACATCGTAATGACTCAGAATATTACGGCGACTACCCGCACGGCTGTTGTCTTTGAGCACCCAATGTGACAAACGCTTGAGCAACAAAGCCCACCAGTGACCATCCACGGCTTCGGAAATCTGTTCGTTACGAATCGCTAAAGTGAACAGCGCAACCAGATCTGGTGTGTCAACCCAACCTCTTCGTAAACTCTCGGCAAAACCGATATCACCTTGTCGCAAGATGAGCCCGGCCGCACGCCAGTCATTTATACGCAACTCAGCGTGCGGGACCTCACCACTCGGTGCGGACGCATTTTGCCCCAGCATCAGCTCGATACCCATGGGGTTAATCAGCTTAAGGGAGCCATAAGTAATACGTCCTAATAAACTCACAAGAAGTCTCCCGGCCCAAGGAATATTAGCCATTGAACCTGAGAGACGCTCTTCGTTCGAACTCATGAGGAAACCTTTCCATTGTTAGAGACTTCGTTTTCCGGCAGAGGCGGAACAGGATGATATTGAGCCCCCTGTCGCCATAGCTTGAATGCTTGCCAATGAATTCGCCACATCACTCCGAGGGTCATCATCGGCATAGAGATCAGGCAAGCCAACAGCGCGCGTGTTGAAAAAACTTGAGCCTGAACAACGATCGCGGTTTTGAGCAGTGGCTTGGGTGAAGCTGGATCGTCAAAGTAATCAATGGCCATGCGTTCTTGTTCGCCGCGTCGCGAGCTCTTAAAACGATATAAGCCCTCAACGTCGCAAAAAGGGGAAACATGAAAGATTTTGCGACATTCGAGAACAGAGTTTTCTTCGATCACAGCCATGCCCGGCGCTGTCAGCACATACTGGTGGCGCTGACCGAATGTGTTGTTGACCTCGGCAACTAAAACACGGAGATTTCCTTGCTGGTCATGCACATACCAAAAGCTCACAGGGTTAAAAACATAGCCAAACACGCGTGGGAAGCACTGCAGCCAGACAGCGCCCAATGTCAAAGAAATCTCGCTCGCGTGCAAAGCATCGTTTAACCATGAAATCAGATCTGAGCCATCTCTTGCGCCATGATCACGAGATTGAAAACTGACAATTCGCTTCTTATCAACCCCAAAGAGCCAGCTGTTAAAACGACTGAGATTGGAGAGCTGATCGACACGCACACGAATACAAAACACCCGATAGACAAACCTGTGGACGAATGGCTTGAGACGGGCATGCATCACGCGGCCACGACAAAGCTCCAGAAGATGACTATTCATAAAAAGGTGTCCAAGGAATGTCCACTCCGAAATCTCTCACGATACGCAGGGCGGACTTGAGACCATCCTCATGAAATCCATAACCAGTCCAGGCACCGCAAAACCAGGCTCGGTTCCGTCCTTGAACAGAAGGCAATAACTTCTGTGCAAGCTCGGCGTCCGTATTCATCACCGGATGCTCGTAATCAAAGGTGCGCAGTACCAGGTCTTGATGAGGTTCGGTATGAGGATTCAGCGTCACGATCACCGGTGCCTTGAAGGGCAAAGGCTGTAATTGATTGAGCAAGTAACTCACGGCCACGGGACGCTCGGCCCCATAGCCAGGTGATGACATGTAATTCCAGGCGGACCAGACTTTTTTGCGACGCGGCAATAGTCGCGCATCCAGATGAAGCAACGCTTTGTTAGGCTGATATCGAAAGCCTTGGAGCACACGTTGTTCTTGTTCATCGACATCCAGCATGGCCAGGGTTGTCGGGGCGTGGCAGGCGAAAATAACTGCATCGAAATACTCCACGCCTTGAGCAGAGTGAATCACGACCTGCTCTTGCTTGCGAAACACGCGATGCACGGGACAATTGAGCCGTGCATCATTGATCTGTGAAACCATGGCTTTCACGTATTCCCGGGAACCGCCCAGAACTGTTTTCCACTGAGGTCTGTTCTCAATCTGCAATAACCGGTGGTTCAGACAAAACGTTAAAAACGTTGCGGCAGGGAAACCAAGAATATCCTTGACCGAAGAGGACCAGATCGCAGCAGCCATCGGGAGCAAATACCAATCACGCATTGCCTCTCCGAAGCGTTCACGCTCCAGAAGCTCGCCAAGCGTAAGTGGCGACACACGCATTTGTTCGAGGTACTGCGAAGCCAGGCGATTAAAACGAAGAATCTCCCGCAGCATCACCAAAAACTTGGGCTTGAGTACATTGGTTCGCTGAGCGAAAACCGTATTCAAATTTGTACCTGCCCATTCGATATCTGGTTGGCTGATTGAAACCCCAAACGACATGTCGCTCGAATGTACAGGAATGTTCAAATACGAAAATAACTGAACGAGATTTGGATAAGTCAGGTCATTATGGACGAGGAATCCAGTATCGACCGGATGTGTATGCCCTTCGAGTGAGACATCCACCGTATTGGAATGACCGCCAAAATAAGCGCCTGCCTCGAATAAGGTCACATTAAATTGCTGTCTAAGAAACCATGCGCAGGACAGTCCGGCAATGCCAGAGCCGATGACCGCGATTTTGCTTTGCCGAGGGATGAGGTGCTGACTCGTCATATCCGGACCTCGCCCAAAAGCGCCTCGCGTAGTTGTGGACTCCGTGTTTTCTCATCGAGCCATATTGAACTGAACATTCTGACAAACTCAGGATCATTGATTTGACCCAGAGCATCTGACGATGAGAAAAAATCAACGCGATTGCCGGGCACAAACCATCCTAGCAATCTGTCGCCCAAACATACGTCGGGGATCATCGATTCAAGCGCCGCGGCCCAACGCCTGCGTTGCTCCTCGTTGAGCGGATGAATCCGTGCGATTTCATCCATTGAGGTCGACACGATTTGCTGACCCGTCAGCGCCCTCAAGTAATGCAAATCAAGAAGAAAGGGTTTATCAGAATCGAATGTTCCAGTGTGCGTGAGCAACCTTGCACGATAAAAACGAAACACACTCCAGCTAAAGACGCCCTCACCGCATAAACGCCACGTATCCTGACAGACACGACTGAACGCCTCTGGATAGCTTGCAGAGCTGGAAGCGTTGCTTTTTTTGTCGTCAGTGTTAAAGGATGGAGGCATAATTGAACTTAACTGGATTAAAAGTAACCGAAACGAGAAATTTTCAACATATTAGTATATTTTTAGACTGAATAGTAATATTATGAACCATTCAGATAAAATTCAACTTCAGACAATGTCCGCTAGCCCACAAACTATCCGCAGCAACAAGCTTACGTTCAAGCAACAACAGCTTAAGTTCCGAGAAAACGCTATCTTGGATGCGGTCAACAGACTTCTGGCTCAAAAAGGCTTCGACCTGATGACAATGGACGAAGTCGCAGCCGATGTCGGTATTGCCAAAGCCAGCCTCTATAAACATTTCGAGTCAAAAGAGGCATTGGCGGCTGCGTCAATGACACGCCTCCTTGCGGATGCAATCAGTGTGACCGAAAGCATGTCACACAAAATGACAGCTCTCGATAAACTCAAGGGGCTTGTCAGATGGGCGATCAAACTGCACCTAAGCGGAACAATGCCCTTGCTGCCGTCTACCCGCTCAAGTATCCAGCAATCATTGCTCAACAATCCGCCCTATATCGCCAAGCTCAGTGAGCTGACTGAAACACTCGGAGAATGGATTGGTCAGGCGCAGCAGAATGGAGAACTTTCCCCCTCACTTCCTGGCGAGGTCATTCTGTATACGATTTTCGCGCGCTCCTGCGATCCAGTCGCAGACTTTTTGAAAATGGGCGGCGCCTTTTCTGACGAGGACATCGTTGAATTGTTGATTCATACAACCTTCCAAGGCATGACTGGACGATCCTGACACTTAGAAATGAAACAACCGACTCACATCAGCTAGAATGCCTCCCTTTGGCTGGGTGAGTTATGTGGTTTAAAAATCTCAAGTTGTTTCGTCTCTCGACTTCATGGAACTGGACTGCCGAGCAACTCGATGCCTTACTGGCTAAAGAGCAATTCGTTTCACCCGGCGCCGCGGCACCTGTCGCCTCGGGGTGGACACCGCCCAGAGAAAATGATGTACGCATGGCCTACAGCGTGGATCGACAGATTCTGTGCGCCTTTCGCTCTGAAAAAAAACTTCTCCCCGCCTCGGTGATTAATCAGTTTGTCAAACAGCGCGCAATTGAACTCGAAGAACAGCAAGGTTTCAAACCTGGCCGCAAACAACTCAGAGACCTCAAAGAAGAAGTCACCAATGCCCTGATCCCGAGAGCGTTCAGTTTGACCAAAGACACGCGCGTCTGGATTGATCCCGTTCATCACTGGCTTGTGATCGACACCGCTTCAGCTACGAAAGCCGAGGAAATTCTGTCCGCGCTCGGCAAAGCCATTTACCCCTTCCCTGTTGAACCGATCCAAGTCGCCATCAGTCCTGCGGTGGCCATGACACAGTGGCTCACGAGCGGCCAGCCTCCCGCGAACTTTACGATCGATCAGGACGCTGAGTTACGGTCAGGCGGAGATCAAGCTGCCGCAATACGTTATGTGAAACACACGCTAGACAGCGCAGATATCGAAAAACACATCCAGTCAGGCAAACAATGCACAAGACTTGCCTTGACCTGGAATGACAAGGTGTCATTCGTTCTCACTGAAACATTGGATATCAAGCGTGTCGCACCACAGGACATCCTTGATGAAGCCGACCGTGCGGCTCCCGCCAACGAGGCTGAAAAGTTTGATGGTGAATTTACCCTCATGTGCGCTGAACTCGATCAGCTTCTATCAGGACTTCTAGACTCGCTCGAAGAAAAGAAACTCATTCCTCAGGCAGCCTGACCGCATACCCAAGCTCAAAAAGGGAAAAAATGGACTGGATGATTCAGAGTAGTCTTGTTGAAAACGTCGTTGACGGTGTCCTGCTTGACGTTACCGTCAGCGAGTTAAATGTGCGCGCTTACGTCGTGATCGCTCCGATGGATTTTTCGATCGTTGAAAAACTTGTTCCAATTTCGGTATTTGAAAGTGGCGCTCAGGTCCACGTCGCGGGCATACAGCCGGGTACCGACATTTCCCAGGAAGTCATCCAGATTCTGGAAAACATGTCTGACCAAGACATCGTTGTTTATCTTTGCGAAGATGCACTGGTGTACGGCGAGACACTCGCCGTACTTGGTATCAAGCACTAATTCGATCGACTAGGCAAATACGAACACCCACCAACGCCTTAACGAGCGATGGCGGGTTTTTTCACGCCACGCATGAATAACAACGCGACGACCCCGATCCCCATAACCACCAATGAAATATGCACAGCCCCCTTGCTGACAGCGTAGGTCACACTCGAGTAAGTGAGGTATGCACAGGTGAGAACAAACAAAATGGGCGTAAACGGATAGAGAGGCACTTTGAACGGTCGATCTGCCTGGGGGTCTCTGACACGCATCACAAATACCGAGATACCCACTAAAAATAAGAAAAACCAGAATACGGGAGCGGTGAATTCGACCATGACGCCAAAGCCATCCGTTTGCCAGATTCCAAAAATCACCAGGGCTAGGCTGATGGCGGACTGAACCATGTATCCACGAATTGGAGAACCACGCCCCCCTTCCCAATGACCCATAAAGCGCAAGGCGGGCCAATCACGCCCTAAAGCATAGTTCGTGCGTGCGCCCACGATCATGGTCGCGTTGATGCTGGTGAGCGCAGCGACTGCGACAAACACACCTAGCGTACGCTCTCCCCACGGACCAAAGGCTTTACCCATCAAATCAGCAGCAACCGCACTACTCTTGGACAAACCATCTAGTCCAAGGCCCGCTAGCAAGGCAATATTCACAAACAGATAGATCAAAGTCAAAATCAGGATACTGATCAGAATCACGGGTACGATCGCTTTGCGACCACCCCGGACTTCGGCCGAGATATAGGCGGCCTCATTCCAGCCGCCATACGTCAGCAGTACGAAAACCATCGCGAGTCCAAACATCCCTAAACTGGGGGTCGTTGAAAAAAGCGCAGGAGAGGCAGGAGCGTCTCCTGAAACGTAAAAACCAGCAATTGCGACAAGAATCAAACCGGTCACTTCGATCAACGTCAAAAGGGTCTGCACCCATGAGGTCGCAGAAATACCGATCAGATTGATCGCCGTCAGGACAACCACCACACCAATCGCCCAGATGGCTGAGGAATACGGTCCGAGATTGATCGCCTTGGTCATGTAGTCGCCAAATACAAAAGCCAACAAAGCAATTGAACCCGTGTTGATGACTGTGGCTTTAGCCCAGGCGTAAAGGAACGAAATATCCTTACCAAAGGCGCGAGCCAGAAAGTGGTAATCACCTCCGGCATGGGGATAGGTCGTGGCAAGCTCGGCATAACACAGCGCGCCAGCCAAAGAAATCAAACCGCCCAAAAACCATGCAACCAATAACCAGCCCGCATCCCCGGTCACACCAGCCACCATCGAAGGGGTTTTAAAGATACCTGCACCAATCACAATTCCCACAATAATCGCGATTGCACTGAAAGCAGTCAGACGCTGTGTTGGTTCATTCACGATGGATGTTGGCTGAGTCATAGTCGGTGATGCGGTAGTTGAATTAAAAAACTGCCTTCTGGATACGAAACAACATCAGTGAATAATCACTGATGTCGTTTCATAAACGAAGGGAGAATGGAGCAATGAAATAAATGCTCAGTTGCGGATACCGGAGACTTCGTAGAGTGGGGAGTTTTCTACAACATTACCAGCAAAGGTGTTGCCCTTTAATGTGACGTCGATGATTCTTGACTGACCACTGTGATCAACAAAACTGAATTTCAAACGGTTACCGACCAGGCTTGGTCCAAGAATCGGTTGTGATTTCCCGTCGATCGAAAGTGTCCCGCCCACGCGCTGATAACGCTGCGCGATATCGAGTGTGGCTGACTTGCCGCCCTCAATACCCTTGATCGTCCACTTTCCTGCTGCGTTGCCAGGCACGACCCAGTAGTATCCCTGGGTATAACCATTACCGATCAATGCATCTGGCTCCCAATCGCCCATGTGAAAGGAGTTGGTCACAACACGTGTGCCGGGCGCCATCTTGAGAATGGTTGGACGCAACTTGAGATTCAGGTCAGGCAGAAGATACATGGTGAGTACGTTTGCTTTGGAAAAATCCTCTACAAAAATATCACCATTGATAATTTTGACTTTGTCAGAAACACCCGCGCGTGCCGCATTACGGGTCGCCAAATCAGCCATATCTTTATTGAACTCGATGCCGACCGCTGTCGCACCAAAGTTTTTTGCAGCAGCAATCGCAATTTTTCCATCACCGGAGCCGAGGTCATAAACCAGATCGCCTGGCTTGACATCGGCCATCTTGAGCATGGCCTCTGCCACGGCGTCATTGGTGGGTACCCAAATCACATCTTTGCCGCTTTGTCCGACGGAAGGCTTGTACTTTTCATCGCCGATTTTCGGCGCATCCGTACCTTGCGCAAAAGAGGTTGCAAATGACATACCTGCGACAAGAGTTGCTGCCGTTAGAGCCAGACGAAAACGCATGAGTAACCTCTTCGATGAAATGTGAAAACCAAAAGACATCAAGCAAACCGAATGCAAAAATAATTTCAAAAAGGGTAGCATTCGGCCGCATAAATTCCTAGTGCGATCAAACACAAATTAGTACTTTAGTACTTTTTTCAATGACTGCTGATCAATTTTCCGATCAAACTCTACCCGACCTGGGCAAGTCACCTTTCAAGAAACGTCGGGTTCCTCACCAATCCAGGAAATTCGCAAGAGGTTGGTCGAGCCTGGAACGCCGAACGGGGTGCCCGCAATAATCAGAAGTGCCTGGCCAGGGACGCCGAAGCCGTTTTTCTTGGCAGCGAGCGTCGCATGCATGACGATTTCTTCGGTGCTTTCGACATCGGCTGCCTGGATAGAATGGACGCCCCAGACCAGTGACAAACGACGCGCCGCCGCAGCAACGGGCGTCATGCTCAGGATAGGTGCCCGAGGCCTTTCATGGGCCACACGCAGAGTCGTCGCTCCCGATGAGGTGTAGGCCACCGTTGCGGCAACTGGCAGAGTTTCCGCAACCGTGCGGATCGCAGCAGAAATCGCATCGCGGGCATCATTTTTACGACGTGAGTGGACGGCATCCATCGTGATCCGTTGCAAAGGATCGCGCTCGGTGCTGAGCAAGATCCTGTCCATCATCGTGACCGCTTCTATCGGATAGGCACCCGAGGCGGACTCTGCGGACAACATCACAGCGTCTACGCCGTCATAGACGGCAGTCGCCACATCGCTCACCTCGGCACGCGTCGGTACGGGCGATGTAATCATGGACTCAAGCATCTGGGTCGCGACGATGACGGGTTTGCCCGCTTCCCGACAGGCGCGAACGATTCTTTTTTGAAGGACAGGCACTTCTTCGGGTGGGAGCTCTACGCCCAAGTCACCACGCGCCACCATCACACCATCGGAACTGGCCACAATAGCTTCGAGCGAGTCGATGGCCGAAGGCTTTTCAAGCTTGGCCATGATCCAGGCACGATTACCGACGATCTCGCGCAGCTCGATGATGTCCTCTGGACGCTGCACAAAAGACAGCGCGATCCAGTCGACGCCAATACTCAGGCCAAAGTCCAGATCCTCACGATCTTTGGTCGTGAGCGCCGACATAGGCAAAATCGCGCCTGGAACGTTGACGCCTTTGCGATCCGAAATCACACCTGCATTCAGGGCCTGGACATCCGCATATTCAGGCGTGCTGGCGAGCACGCGCAAACGAACTTTTCCATCGTCAATCAGTAAATCATCGCCTGGACGAATCGCAGCAAAAATCTCGGGGTGCAAAAGAGGAACCCGATTGATATCACCTGGTGTGGGATCTAAATCCAGACGGATTTTTTGACCTGTTGAAAGCGCTAATTTACCTTCGGTGATCTTACCGAGACGCAGCTTGGGACCTTGCAAGTCCATCAAAATACCAACGGGTCGACCGACATCGGCCTCAATCTGGCGTATCGCGTCGTAGCGCAACTTGTGATCCGCGTGGGTCCCGTGGCTAAAATTCAGACGAAAAACATCGACGCCAGCGTCGAAAAGCTGGCGGATCATGGCAGGCTCACTGCTGGAGGGGCCTAGCGTGGCGACAATCTTAGTATTACGGTGACGGTGCGAAATCGCATCAAGTTTCATCTTTTAGCCTTATTTGATTTAAATACGGTCGCGCATTGCACGATCGCATGGCATCATTTAACCTAGTTCTCGCTTTAAGCGCAATAAAACTGTTTAAGTACAGAGTCGCTTTATTGCCACACGATTCACAAAACTTTCATGGAGTTAGATTATGTCCGTCACCGCCCTTGCACCTCTGACTGATTTGCGTGTCAATGGAGAGCGTCTTTGGCGATCCCTGATGGAGCTTGCAAAAATCGGCGCCACCAAAAAAGGCGGGGTTTGTCGCCTTGCCCTGACAGATCTTGATCGGCAAGGCCGCGACTATTTTGTCTCCCAGGCAAAAGCTGCAGGCTGTACGATTCGCATTGACGCAGTTGGCAATATTTTTGCGCGCAGAGCGGGTCGAAACAATCATTTGCCGGCTGTCATGACGGGTAGCCATATTGATACCCAGCCCACAGGCGGAAAGTTTGATGGCAACTATGGCGTCTTGGCGGGTATCGAAGTTTTACACACACTCAATGACGCCGGCATCGAAACCGAAGCACCATTGGAGGTCGTGGTCTGGACCAACGAGGAAGGCTCGCGATTTGTTCCTGTCATGATGGGTTCTGGTGCGTTCATCGGAGAGTTCGAAACGGACTTTATCCTTGCACAAAAAGAC
Organism: Zwartia panacis; assembly: GCF_030410395.1. GTDB lineage: Bacteria > Pseudomonadota > Gammaproteobacteria > Burkholderiales > Burkholderiaceae_B > Zwartia > Zwartia panacis. The sequence goes on along the minus strand of NZ_JAUHHF010000007.1, from coordinate 47,608 downwards.
CGGGATGGCATTTCAGTCGGGGAAGCGCTTAAATCGATCGGCTATCACGGTCAGGACCGGATCGATCCTAAAAATATCGGTGCCTATTTTGAAGCGCATATTGAACAAGGTCCCGTTCTGGAGGCTAACGACATCACAATCGGTGTTGTGACAGGCGCACTCGGACAGCGCTGGTTCGACGTTGTGATTACAGGCTCCGAGGCGCATGCAGGTCCCACACCCATGGCTTTGCGCCAGGATGCGTTGCTCGCCGCCTCGCACATGATCCAACTCGTTAACCAGACCGCGCTCGATCACGCGCCCAATGCCCGCGGAACGGTCGGTATGCTGGACAACTATCCCAACTCGCGGAATGTGATCCCGGGCACAGTCAAAATGTCTGTGGATTTCCGGGCGGACAGCGATGACATCCTGACGCGCATGGTTGAAAACTTACACGCAAAAGCGCAAGAGATTGCGAAACAAGGCAAAGTCAAAATAGACATCACTCAGGTTGTTTATTTTCCACCCCAAGCCTTTGCTAAAGAACTTGTCAATGCAGTGCGTCATGGTGCGAAAAATATTGGGTTGTCCGAGATGAACGTAGTAAGTGGCGCAGGCCATGATGCGGTTTACTTAGCCCGAGTGGCTCCAACTGCGATGATCTTTGTGCCCTGCAAGGATGGAATCAGCCACAATGAAATCGAGGATGCCAAGCCTGAGCATCTTGAAGCTGGTTGCAACGTATTGCTCCATGCGATGCTAGAAAGAGCAGGTACTTAAACTTTGATTCGCAACTGATGCATTCATAAGAAAATGGCCCGATTCAAAATCGGGCCATTGTTATTTCACTCAGCCGGAAACAGGATTACTTGCTCAGGCGGGACTCGAAATTAGCTTTGATTTTAAGCAAGTGCTCGGGCAAACCGTAAGAGAGTTTTTCAAACAACTCGTCGTGCAGTTTAAACTCCTGCTCCCAGGCACTCACGTCAATCGAGGTAATCTTGTTGAACAATTCTTGTGAAAAGTTCATGCCTGACCAGTCGATATCTTCAAATCCAGGCGTGATGCCAAATGCATGCTCGCTGCCTTTGGCCTGACCTTCAATCCGACCAAGCATCCACTTGAGCACTCGAGTGTTTTCACTAAAGCCTGGCCAAACAAACTTGCCGTTCTCATCCGTACGGAACCAGTTCACACAGAAAATCTTGGGGAGCTTGGCGCCGGACTTTTGCAGGAAGCTGCCCAACGATAACCAGTGTTCAAAGTACTCGGCCATGTTGTAACCACAAAATGGCAACATCGCGAAAGGATCGCGACGCACAACGCCTTGCTGACCAACAGCAGCGGCTGTCGTTTCGGAACCCATGGTGGCAGCCATGTAGACACCCTCAGCCCAGTCACGCGCTTCGGTCACAAGCGGCACTGTCGTCGAGCGACGACCGCCGAAAATGAATGCATCGATTACGACACCTTCAGGGTTATCCCACTCAGAGTCCAGAACAGGGTTTTGAGTCGCTGATACCGTAAAGCGCGCGTTAGGATGGGCGGCTTTGATACCCTTTTCCTTGGCTTGCTCGGGGGTCCAATCACGACCCTGCCAGTCGATGCAATGCGCGGGCGGGACCTTGGTCATGCCCTCCCACCAGACATCGCCATCATCAGTGAGTGCCACGTTCGTGAAAATGGTGTCACGCTTGAGCGTGGCCATACAGTTGTAGTTGGACTGCTCGTTTGTACCGGGTGCGACGCCAAAATACCCTGCTTCGGGATTAATCGCGCGCAAATTACCCTGCGCATCAGGCTTGATCCAGGCAATGTCATCACCAATCGTGGTGATTTTCCAACCTTGCTGAGCCAGGCCTGCAGGAGGAATCAACATGGCGAAGTTGGTTTTTCCACACGCAGATGGAAAGGCCGCCGCCACGTGGTATTTTTTGCCCCAGGGTGCTTGCACACCCAAAATCAACATGTGCTCGGCAAGCCAGCCAGGTGATTTTTCACTAGCCTGGCTACGCCCCATCGTCGAAGCAATACGCAAGGCAAAACATTTTTTACCCAGCAAGGCATTGCCACCATAACCTGAGCCATAGGACCAGATTTCACGTGTTTCAGGGAAATGAACAATGTACTTAGTCGCATTGCAAGGCCAGACCGCATCGGCCTGACCTGCGGCCAATGGCGCACCAACGGTGTGCACACAGGGTACATACTCGCCGTCCGTACCCAAGACGTCATAGACCTTTTTACCCATTCTCGTCATCATGCGCATGTTCACGACAACGTAGGGGGAATCGGACAGTTCAATACCAATCTGGGCGATCGGCGATCCGAGCGGACCCATGGAGAAAGGGACGACGTAAAGTGTGCGGCCTGCCATCGAGCCTTCGAACAGCTCGTCGAGCTTGGCACGCATTTCTGCAGGCGCAATCCAGTTGTTGGTCGGACCCGCGTCTTCTTTTTTGGCGCTGCAGATAAAAGTACGGTCTTCGACTCGCGCCACATCATCTGGAGCTGAGCGAGCGAGGTAAGAGTTGGGTCGCTTTTCAGGGTTGAGCTTGATCAGCATTCCGGACTCAACCATTTCGGCACAGAGACGGTCATACTCTTCTTGTGATCCGTCACACCACACGATGCGAGCGGGCTTGACCTTGGCTGCGATGGAGGCGACCCATTTTTTCAGGCCTTCGTGGCGGACATATTCTGGAGCGTTCAGTGGCAGATTCATGTAAATGCTTCTTAAAGACACAGAGTTCAAACTTCGGTAACCTGAAATAGTAGCACCGGATGAGTGCCTGGGAAAATCATTTCCCCTCCCTTAAACGGGGGCTTCGCTCTCGATAGATTGTGTCAATCGATTCAATAGCCCCTAAAATAAAAAGAATATCTTAGTTTTGCTGAATTTTAAGACATGAGTCTTTTCAGACGCATTTCAATCGCAGCTGCGTATGCATGATTGACGAGATGCCGTGGCAGCTCACCTTTTAAAAGCTGTTTAGCCTGCGCAGCCACACTCGCGCCAACCGCGCGAAGGCTATCGTCCGTAATGCCCGCCATGTGGGGCGATAGCAATACATGCTCCAAGCCGTAAAGAGGAGACGACTCAGAAAGTGGCTGATGCGTAAATACGTCAAGCGCCGCGCCCGCGATTTTCCTGCTGACCAGGAGATCAACCAAAGCCCCCTCATCGATGACCGCGCCGCGCGCAACATTAATGAGACATGCGGAGGATTTCATAGACTGCAAAAGTGAACGACTAATCAGTCCACGGGTCTGGTCATTTAACGGACAAGCCACTACGACGAAATCAGACTCGGCAAAAATTTTCTCCAGACTGGAGGGTTCAATGATATCCAGCGCTGGTTTGCCACTTGGCCGATATCCTGTGACGTGCATCCCGAAGCCAAAATGACAAATATTTGCCACAGCCTGCCCGATCGCCCCCACCCCGACTAAACCCACACTTTTGCCAGCCAAATCAAAGCCTTGGTCGGCCAGTACGCGAGCTTGTGCCCAGCCCTGGGTCCTCATTTTGAAATGAATCGCCGCGCTTTTGTGCGCGAGAGCAAGCATCTGACCCACGGCAAACTCTGCGACGGTCCTGGCATTAGCGCCCGGTGCGTTCGCGACAGCAACATCATGCTGCGTCGCAATATCGATTGGAATCATGTCCACACCCGCTCCATGCCTGATCGCACCAACAAGTTGAGTCGCATGGGAAAAAAGCTCAGGTGGCAGAGGATGACGCACGACGATGATGGAGGCCGACTCTGCACCTTCGATAAGATCCATGGCACTCGTAGATCGAGCGACTTCTACCTGGGCGATTGTTTCGAGCTCCGCATGAATCGCCGGGTGGATCGGATTCGTCAGAAAAACAACTTTTTTAGACATGGCAGCCTGTAGGAAGGTGTGGGGGGAACGTGTATATTGAGGGTCAAATCCTAACTAAAAAAATCAACCTAGCCTACAAATACTTGGTACTGGGAGACAAACGTGAGCCTGAGCTTCGAAAAACTGCATCCAACCTTTATGGCGCAGGCCAGTCCGGTCGACTTGTGTCGCTTGCACGATCAGTCAGTCCTCGAACAGATCCGACAGGCCATGAGTCAGTATGGCGTGCTGGTATTCAGAGGACAACATTTTTCAAATGACGAGCAAGTAGAGTTTGCACAACGTCTGGACGGAGAGCTTCATGCCAAGACTTCGTCTGCCGTGCTGACTAAAAACAGATTTGGCAACGAAGCGCTCACCGATATTTCCAACGTGGGGAGTGATGGCAACATTCTTGAGGCACAAGATCGTCGTCGCATGAACGGCATCAGCAACCGTATCTGGCATACCGATGCATCATTTGAAAACCCATGCGGCCGATACTCAATGTTGTATGCCCGCAATATCCCACCTGTTCGAGCCGATACCGAGTTTGCCGACATGCGTGCAGCCTATGAAGCATTGAGCGACGAGATGAAGAGAACCATCGAGCACTTGCATGCCTACCACTCGATTGTCTACTCCAGACACACTATGGGATTCGACTTTTCACCCGAGGAACAGGCAAAACTGCCTGGAGCCACGCATCCGCTGGTGCGCACCATCGAAGGTTCGGATCGTAAAGCGCTTTATCTCGCCTCACATGCCGCGAGGATCATTGAATGGGAGGTACCGGAAGGCCGCTTATTGCTTAGGGATTTAATCGAGCATGCCACTCAACGGGAGTTTTTAAATTCCCATCAGTGGCAACTGGGTGATCTGGTGATCTGGGACAATCGAACAACCATGCACAGGGCACGGCCGTTCGACGATAAAAAATACAAACGGGAACTTACTCGAGTCACCACCCTGGACCTGCCACGCCAAACTACTTCAGCGGTCGGAATTGCAGCTTAGTTCTTGTATGCGACTTAAGTACCCACCTTGAAACTGGACTTCATTTTGCGCAGCATCGCAATGACGCTTTGAGCAACGATACGCCCTGTCTTGGGATTTTCGGATGGAATGTTTTCCATCGTCATCGTGAACTTGGCAGAATCAGAGTCCACCACGATCGTGTGAGTGTTTCTAACCACGGCTGGATCGGCCCATATTTCAAGTAAAGTATTTTCAGGACCGACACCCGCAAGAGCAAGCGCCACTACCACATTCAAGTTGGCCGGAAAGCCTTTGGCTGCATCACGGGCATTACCTTCAAAGACTTTTTTAGCCTCGGTCAGACCCTCGATATTGATGTTGTGCTCGATCAAATGAGGAGCACCAGCCAATCCCTTGGGAGGCTTACGTGTCACCATGCGAACAGAGTGAATCTTGCCTTCGGCCGCAGCGATCATCGCATCCAGACCAATGAGCGCGCCAGTTGGAACGTGAATCACACCACCCTGCTCTTTCGCCATCGCGATGAGCTCCGGATGAAACAGCAGCGCACCGACTGACAGGACAATGACCTGCTTTTGCGCCTTGAGAAAGGGTGTGGCGATTTCAGGCAAAAGCGCAGCCGGCGCACACTCGATCACGAGATCCGCTTCTTTTTCCAGATCGGCGATATTCAATACTTTAACTGGGCGAGCCAGCGTCGCCACAAATTCCTTAGCCTTGTCGTGATTTTTGGCTGAAACTGCGGTGAGCTCCACGCCTGGGACGCCTCCCTTGGCAAGGGTGGTTGAAATAGACTTTCCAATTGCGCCTAAGCCGGCGATCGCGATACGAAGATTCGGTGTTTGGGCAGCAACTTGCGTCATGAGGATTCACCAACAAGAAAAGAATTAAAAGTGCGTTGATTATAGTTAAATCGAAGCTTGGGGCATTGGTACCTCTCTCATTTTTAATGCTTCATCCACCATCACTTATTTAACCATTGCAGACACCACGAGCTGGCGACCATAAACGACTTGATCACGCATCGCGCTTTTCCAGAGCTCCCGCAAACTTTCGGTCTGCGCCTTTTTTAAGCGTCGCCTGGCATACCCTTTGATGACCCAGCCAAAAATGTGTTCCCAAATGTGCCGAGGTTTTTCCTCGTCCACGTCATGGACCTGCATGTTTTTAAAACCATTGAGACCCAGCAACAGCCACAATTGAAAAACACCCAGTGACAACCAAGGCATATGAGGCTCCATTGTTTCATTTTGCTTGAACCAGGAGTAAGACCTTGGAAAACCTTGAATCAAATGATTGATCCGTGCCCCAACGTAGTTTGGGTTGGGTATGGACAAAATAAAAACACCGCCTTCTTTGAGATGATTGCGAACGCTTTGCAAAAATAAGCCGGGGTTTTGTAAATAACCCATCGCTTCGCAACAGACGATGGCATCGTACTGCTCGAGTCCATCGGGCAAACCTTGGTTGAAGTCTGCGATGATGAACTTGTGATAGCCAGGAGGTGCTTGCTCAAATAAGTCGACACCATGGAGCTCGACCTCCGAGCCAAGGGCATATGGAAGCCAACCATCCCCACAACAAATATCGAGAACTTTTCGGGGTTGTTGCTCAATCAGCGCACGCGCCACAGAGGCTCGGTATGCTTTGCTTTCTACCATCAAAGGTGGTGACAAGATAAATGACTCGCATTAAGAAAATCAGGGGATGGTAAACGAGGCCACTTTCATTCTGATTTTGCTGCGGCAACGTTCACCGCACACCATATCGTTGATTTTGATCAGGCCTTCGTAACTCGTCTTTTTACCGTCAACCGTGACCACAACGGTATAGGGGATATCCTCACGTTGTGAAATCGGTACATTTGCGCTGAATAGTGCCACATAAACATCGTAGCGACCGGAAGGAGGCTTTTTGTTCCAGGAAATGTTCTCCACTGGTTCAGGTCGAGATGGGCAGCCTGACATTTTTTGACATGCATTGGCATCAATATCGAGACTGCCACCAGACGGCGACTTGCGCACGTCATTGTCGTACATGCTGACGGTGACACCGCTTGGTTCGACCACGATCAGATCCAGATCCGCCTGATTTTTCCAGGCTAGAGTCACGTTCACGAACTGCCCCTGCGTGACTGCGTTTTCTTTGAGTCGTCGATCAATCTCGCTAGTGCTCACCGTTGCAGGGGGTTCCTGAGACGTTGAAACTGGCTGAGTGGGCGTCGCAGGGACAACGGGCTGAATGGGCGCGGGCGGAAAACAGGCCGCCGCCTTTTGTTCAACGTTGACCCATAACTGCGCGATACGTGAGCGCAAAGCCTCTTCCGTTTGAACGGAGGGACCAGGATCAACCACCACGCTCCACTGTTTGTAAAAGAGACCTGCGAGCAACAATGCAACAAGAGCCGCTAGCGTCAGCCATTTTGCTAAGCCCGCGAAGCTGAAAGAGTGATCAGGCGGTCCGTCTGTCGTATGAGCCGTCTGAGCAAACGTCCTCTGAGCGGCCTGCTGAGCGGCGATCACTTTCACAGCTGGCTTGAAAGCCTCAGCAAAGCGTGTATCGATGCTGCGATCAACCGACTGGTCTCCATAGGGCACACAACCCCACTGAGCAATAACCAGTTGCTCTCCAACCAAGAAGATCGAAGCCAGAGGGTCAGGCGTCGACAGCATGCCACGCAAGGCCTGGGCACCATAGGACGCAGAGGTCCCAGAGCCTGATGCGACTTTATCCGCGAGTCGACGCACCGTCGCGCAAGCTTGGCTAAGCGTCTTGGCAACGTTTAGTTTTTCATCGGGGCTCAGCGTATCAAAAGCGCGAACATGACCCTCAAGCTTTGTGACCCATGAGACCTCACCGCGCAGAACATTGGTGACAGGCTCCGCGAACAGATGTTGCAAACTCTCATCCTGCCCTTCTTTTTTAAGCAAACCAAGAAGCTGTTGGTAATAGCTGAAGATGGGCTGACCGTTGATGCCTTGAACATCAATCTGAGTGCGCTTGGTGATGATCGGCAATGTTTGCATGGCGAGGAGCTCTGTCAGCGCTGGGGGCCGGGTTAATTCTTGGGGTCCGTGGAACAGTCGTTGGGGACTTTTGTATAAGACACCCCACTCTGATCCAGGAAGCTTCGCAACGCATTACCCGACAAGGCATACAACGAACGGTCACTGAATTTGTCAGTTTGCGCACCAATGAAAGTATTCACCCCCACGACGTTTCCACACCGATTCACAAGCGGACCGCCCGAGCTGCCAGTGGCAATCCTGGCGGTATGAAGCACGAGAACCATGTTGTTGGGCTGAGGCTGTAGGACGCTCACCTCCCCCTGGGAAAATACCGTATTGGGCGTCACCAAATTTGCATCAACACGTATTTCGGAACTCGGGAAACCAGAAGCCACCACAGTTTGGAGCAACTGAGGTTGCGTTGAAATCGCAAGCGGACGGATATTCGCAGGCACCTTTTCTGCGCGAAGAACAGCGAAATCCGGATTGGTGTATTCAGAGTCACGGGTGGCCGCGATCAGTCGCGCTGGCAGGGGCTCTTTACCTAAAGTGCTGCTCGTGATTGCAAATTTCTTGCCTGCCTCAATGACGTGTCGATTCGTGACGACTGTATTTTTATCAATAAAAAAACCAGTGCCATGACCGAGGTATTTCATTTGATCGGAAAACACCAGTACACGCACCGTCGCCGATTCAAGTAAGGCGACGAGCTGTTCTTGAGGCAATATTTTTGTGGTCGTCTGACTGGGCGGTGCAGGCGGTGCAGCCGGTGAGGCGGGCGAGCTCGGCAGACTTGACTCGGGGAGACTGCGCTGCAATGGACCAATTTCTCCCCGGCGATAAGCTTGTAACTCAGAGCTGGTGCAGGCACTGTCTAACAGCGCCTGGATCCTGAGACTTTCAGCCTCCAAACCAGAAACGATCTCACGATTGACGTCAGCAGGCCTCAGGACAGCGAAAGGTCTGTTCGCCCACCAAAAGTAGACGAACAGGTTGAGCAAGATCAAAATGATCGAGGCGATTACGAACGTTCGGTTTGAAAGTTTCATAGAAATAGCCGATCGCTGAGCTCACGCGCTTAGCTCAAGCGCTTAGCTCGCGAGCGCCTTCATTTCTGCGTAAAGATCGGCCTTGCCTTCGAAGCCAATTCCCACGAGCTCAGGAAGGGTCACGATGCTATTTTCGACCCGAACACCGTCCGGAAACCCACCATAGGGCTGGAACAGATCGGGATAGCTCTCGTTGCCCCCCAAGCCCAACCCGGCGGCGATTGCGAGCGACATCTGATGTCCGCCATGAGGAATACAACGGCTTGGAGACCAATCGTATTCGCGCAGCATGTCGAGCGTGCGCAAATACTCCACTAAACCGTAACTCAATGCGCAGTCAAACTGTAACCAGTCACGGTCGCGGCGCATCCCACCATAACGAATCAAGTTACGCGCATCCTGCATGGAGAATAAATTCTCACCCGTGGCCATCGGGTTTTCATAATGATTGGCAAGTTCGGCCTGCAATTCATAATCGAGCGGATCACCCGCTTCTTCATACCAAAACAGGTTGTATTGAGAAAGCTCTTTGGCATAGGCCACGGCAGTCTTTAGATCGAAACGACCATTGGCATCGACGGCCAGGCGCTGACCTGGTCCCAACAGTTTGAGTACCGCTTCAATGCGCTTGCAATCTTCGGCAAGTGAGGCGCCCCCAATTTTTTTCTTGACGACGGAATAGCCGCGATCAAGATAGCTCTGCATTTCTTTTGTGAGTCCCTCAAGTCCCTGACCGGGCCAGTAATAACCGCCGGCCGCATAGACGAAAACCTGACGATTGGGTTGCCCGTTGCCATAACGATCTGCCAGCATCTGGTATAGAGGCACCCCTTCGATTTTGGCGACCGCATCCCAAATAGCCATGTCGATCGTGCCGATGGCAACCGAACGTTCTCCGTGACCACCAGGCTTTTCGTTGTTCATCATCGTGGCCCAGATTTTGTGCGGACACAAAATCCCGCGATCATCCAGCAAAGAATCAGGAGCCGCCTCAAGCACACGCGGAATAAAACGTTCGCGCATCAACGCGCCCTGTCCATAACGGCCATTCGAATTAAAACCATAACCAATCACTGGTTTGCCATCACGTATGACATCCGTGACCACGGCGACCAAGCTCAAGGTCATTTTTGAAAAGTCGATATAGGCATTTCGAATATTCGACTTGATGGGGCGTGTCGATTCGCGGATTTCAACGATTTTCATTTTTTGTATCAGTCAATTTCAGGTTTAAAAGCATCAGGCCGAATCAAATTCTCATCGACGTTTAATGTATCAGGTAAATAATTCATCCACCACAATATCGATTTCTTCTTAGTTCAGCATGGATGGACAGGTCTTAATGAGGAATTACTGATTGGGTGCCAAGATAACGTTCTGCTTATCGTCGGCATCGGCACGGACTTCCACAGCAATCACACGTTCATTAGAAACATTGACGGGTTGGTGCCAAACATTGGCAGGAATAAAGATGAAATCCCCAGCTTTATTATCGACTGCGATTTCACCATTCTCGCCAATCAGCGTTCTTGAATTCCCTTCAATAATATAAATGGCAGTCTCCGAATCTTTATGCATATGACGCAAACCTTTCATGCCTGCAGGAAGAATGATGCGGTTCATAGACAGTTGTTTGGAGCCGGCAGATGACGTGGAAATACCTGGAAAAATCTGAACCTGCTGGCGAGTAATGACCGGTGAGTTGGATCGGATCGTTGTGACCCCACCACTGTTTGGAACGACAATCTTCTCATTGATTGTGACCGAAGCCTCTTTCGAATCTACCACGTGAGCATGAGACAAAGTTGTCAAAGCTATCGCAAGACCAACACCAAGAAAGCATCCAGTGCGCGAGATGACGGTCTTCAGGGCCGAGTTGCACATGCTTTGATACTCCTTCAGTGACTGTAAATTGAGAGTTTAGGGATTGATAGTGACTCGGACATCGGCCCTCAGTCAGAGGGTAGACAGTATAAGATGTGCATTCATCATCGTTTAAAAACAGAGCCATGACCACTTCTTTGAATGATAGCAACCCTCATCTCATCAAAATGCACCCCGACGACAATGTCGCGATTGTAGGCAATGATGGAGGTCTGGCTGCGGGCACTATCGTTTTGGACGGGCTGACCCTCAAAGATCGGGTACCCCAGGCACACAAGGTAGCTTTAGTCGACTTCAAGACGAATGAGCCTGTAAAACGCTATGGGGTCACTATCGGCTTTGCCCTCAGAGACATTCCTGCGGGAAGCTGGGTTCATGAGCGCTTACTCAGAATGCCTGAGGCAAGGAATTTTGAAAATTTGCCCACCGCGACCATCAAACCGGATCTTGGTGGCCCTCTCGAGGGCTTTACTTTTGAGGGATACCGTAATGCGGATGGTTCTGTTGGCACACGTAATCTGCTTGGTATCACCACTACGGTGCAATGCGTCGCGGGCGTGGTCGATTTCGCGGTACAGCGTATTAAAAATGAACTTTTGCCCAAATATCCAAACGTAGACGACGTTGTCGGTCTGGAACATTCCTACGGCTGCGGTGTGGCGATCGACGCACCCGAAGCCGTTATTCCTATTCGCACTGTACGCAATATCAGCCTGAATCCAAATTTTGGTGGCGAGGTCATGGTAGTCAGCCTGGGGTGTGAAAAATTGCAACCTGATCGACTCATGCCACCGGGTAGCTTTCCGATCAAAGACGATCGCTCAACAGGAGTGGATACTGTTTGCTTGCAGGACCCTAAACATGTTGGTTTCATGTCGATGATTGACGCCATTATGCAAGAGGCGGCTGTGCATCTGAACAGACTCAATCAACGCAGACGCGAAACCGTACCTGCAAGTGAACTGGTGGTAGGCATGCAGTGCGGAGGGAGCGATGCGCTGAGCGGCGTCACGGCTAATCCCGCGCTTGGGAAAGCCGCTGATTTGCTGGTTCGCGCGGGTGCGACAGTGATGTTTAGTGAAAATACTGAAGTGCGCGATGGCGTCGACCAACTGACTTCGCGCGCGGCGACACCGGAGGTGGCCCACGATATCGTCGCCGAGCTCGACTGGTATGACCGATACTTGGCACGCGGCAAGGTCGACCGGAGCGCGAACACCACCCCCGGCAACAAGGCCGGTGGCTTGGCGAATATTGTTGAAAAAGCGATGGGGTCGATTATCAAAAGTGGAACCGCCCCGATCTCAAGCGTACTTCCCCCCGGTGAAAAGCTCGCCCGCGATCAGCGCGGCCTCGTCTATGCTGCCACGCCTGCCAGTGATTTTATCTGTGGGACCTTGCAACTCGCAGCCGGCATGAATTTGCATATCTTCACCACTGGACGCGGCACCCCTTATGGACTGGCACATTGCCCTGTGATCAAAGTCGCGACACGCACCGACCTTGCCAGAAGATGGCACGATCTGATGGACGTCAATGCGGGACGAGTCGCCGACGGAGAACTCACCCTGGATGAACTTGGCTGGGAAATATTCCATCTAATGCTCGACGTTGCCAGTGGACGCAAAACTTGGGCGGAACACTGGAAAATCCAAAACTCTCTGGTGCTGTTCAATCCGGCTCCGATCACCTGAAAGGTCATCCTCTGACCACGAATATCGCCCACACCATGCCTACACATTCTGCACACGCTTTTCGCGTCGTCCTGCTCGCGGCAGGAAAAGGCTCCAGGCTAGGAGGCATGCCAAAAAGTCTTTTCAAGCTTGATGGTCAGTCCCTACTCGAGCGGCAGATTCAAGGGTTGAATACCGCGGGCGCCACTCATATTGTCGTGGTGACCGGTTTTTATTATTCCGACATCGAGGCTGAACTTGAGCGCATTCGAACAACGTGCAAAGTCCTGATAGAAATCGTTCGACATCCTCACCCTGAGGAGGGTCAGCAAACAACCGTGCGACTTGGGCTGAGAGCGCTCACGGCGCATGGCAACTTCCCTACCCCTGTGATGATCGCTCTGGCTGATCAGCCCTTGATGCAGGCGACAGACTTCCAGGAATGTTTAAACGCATTTCATCAGCGCCCACCGGCATGCACCATTGTCTACCCGGTCTTTAACGGACAGCGTGGCAACCCCGTGATACTGGATGCATCCACTGCGGATCGGGTGTTGGACAGCGGCTTGACTTGTCGTGACTTCATCAACGTACACTCCGATGAGGTCCATCGATTTTCAGCCGCATCCGATCATTTCATTTTTGACATCGATCATCCGCAAGATCTTGAGAAATTTGCGCTACGTACGGGCATTGCGCTTGAACCACCTGCATTCGACCCTCCACACCATAAAAATTAGCAATCAGGCTTTTCCCTAGACCGCGCACCATTTTGAAGCTTTCGGCTAGACACGTGCGTGTTTGAGCCAATCCAGGCGCGCCTTATGGTATTTTTCTCCAAACGTCCAACTTGGAGCTTTCATGCTTAAACTCAATTTTCACCCCACTGGTCGCCATTTCCTTCAGATCCCCGGCCCAAGTCCCGTGCCGGATCGTATTTTGCGTGCGATCAGCCTGCCAACCATCGACCATCGCGGACCAGAGTTTGGCGCCTTGGGTCGCAAGGTTCTGGAAGGGATGAAAACGATTTTCAAGACTGAGCATCCCGTTGTGATCTATCCCGCTTCGGGCACGGGTGCCTGGGAAGCCGCCTTGGTCAATACTCTAAGTGCGGGCGACCACATCCTGATGTTTGAAACGGGTCAGTTTGCCTCTCTCTGGAACAAGCTCGCAACCCGTATTGGCCTGAAGACAGAATTGCTGTCATGGCAGGGCAAAGACGAGCACTTACCCAATGCACCTGGCTGGCGTCGCGGCGTACAGGCCGATATGATCCATGCCCGCTTGCTCGAGGACAAATCACACAGCATCAAGGCGGTCTGTGTCGTCCATAACGAGACATCGACAGGTGTGACCTCGGACATCGCTGCGGTACGCAAAGCCATCGACGATGCCAAGCACCCTGCACTCCTGATGGTTGACACGATTTCCGGCTTGGCCAGCGCGGACTTCAGGCACGATCAATGGGGCATTGATGTGTCGATCAGTGGTTCCCAAAAAGGTTTGATGCTGCCACCTGGCATTAGTTTTAACGCGCTCTCGCCACGCGCGATCGAGGCCTCCAAAAAAGCAAACCTACCCCGTTCCTTCTGGGCATGGGACGAGATCGTCGAGATGAACAAAGACGGCTACTGGCCCTACACCTCAAGCACAAACTTGCTTTATGGTCTTTCGGAAGCGATCGACATGCTGACCGAAGAAGGTATGGAAAATGTGTTCGCGCGCCATCAGCGCTGGGCGGCTGGCGTTCGCGCGGCCGTCACCGCTTGGGGCTTGCCGATTCAATGTGCCGATCCAAGCGTGTACTCCCCCGTATTGACTGGTGTGATTACCCCTGAAAGCGTCGATGCCGATGCCATTCGCAAATTAGTGCAACAGCGTTTTGACCTGTCGCTCGGCACCGGGCTTGGCAAACTCAAGGGCCGCATGTTCCGCATTGGTCACTTGGGAGACAGCAATGACCTGACCTTGCTCGCGACCTTGACGGGTATCGAGATGGGATTGAAACTCTCCGGCGTCAAGCTCGCAGGCAGCGGCGTGGCAGCAGGCATGGATTATTTCGCAAACGCATCATGAGCTCAGTCGCATCACCCGTCATCCCCAAGCCAGTCATCTTTTCACCGACCAAGTCCGGAACCCGTTCTCCGCTTGCGCGACTCCTGTCAAATGAGTTGCGAGGGGATGTGTTGTTTGACAGCGCAAGTCGTGGACGTTATTCGACGGATGCCTCGATCTACCAGATCACGCCAATTGGCGTCGTCGTGCCACATGATCAAGCTGACGTTCTGCGCGCACTCGATATCGCACGCGATCAAAAGGTGGCGGTCTTGTCGCGAGGAGCAGGCACCAGTCAATGCGGTCAGACGGTTGGCGAAGCACTCATCATCGACAACAGCCGTTGGTTGTGCAATGTCGTGGATTTCGATCAGCACGCACGCACTGTCACGGTCGAACCAGGAATTGTTCTGGATCACCTCAATGCCTGGCTCAAGCCTTATGGCCTCTGGTTTCCTGTTGATGTGTCGACGAGTGCTCAGTGCACGATCGGTGGCATGACAGGCAACAACTCCTGTGGTTCACGCTCGATCGAATATGGCAACATGGTTCATAACGTGCTGGGTATTGATGCGGTACTTGCCGATGGAACCCAGGCGCATTTTGGCTCATTGAAAGAGCCTGTACAAGGTACTCGCCTAACTGAGATCTTGGAAACGCTCAAAACGATTGCGACGCGTGAGCGCGGTGAGCTCGCCGAACGCATTCCAAAAGTATTACGGCGCGTTGCAGGTTACAACATCGACTTGTTCGACTGCCAAAATCCGCGTGCGTACACGGATGATGGTTTCGCCAACCTTTCTCACTTGCTGGTGGGCTCAGAAGGTACCCTCGCCTATAGTCGCCAAATCACGCTCAAACTTTCTCCATTACCCGAGCACAAAACTCTTGGCGTCGTGAACTTCCAGAGCTTTTACAAAGCCATGGAAACGACTCAACATATCGTCAAGCTCAAACCCACGGCTGTCGAACTCGTGGACCGGACGATGATCGATCTCGCGATGGAAAATCCATCTTTCAGGCCCGTGATCGAAAAAGCCCTCGTCGGATCACCCGCTGCGATTTTATTGGTGGAGTTCGCCGGCCAAGACCAAGCGGCGCTCATTCAAAAACTGGATGAGCTTGACGTCCTGATGAGCGATCTGGGACTGCCAAACTGTGTCGTCAAAATGCCTGAAGCCAAAGCGCAAAAGGCACTTTGGGATGTGCGCAAAGCCGGTCTGAACATCATGATGAGCATGAAAGGAGACGGCAAACCCGTTTCTTTCGTCGAAGACTGCGCAGTCCCGCTCGAACATCTTGCAGACTACACAAGTCGGTTGACCGAAGTCTTTAATCGCTACGGCACCGAGGGTACGTGGTACGCCCATGCGAGCGTGGGTACGCTGCACGTCAGACCGATTCTGGACATGCGCCGCGAGGGTGCCGCTCAAATGCGCGCGATCGCCGAAGAAACTGCGGCGCTGGTCCGAGAATACAAAGGCGCGCTGTCGGGTGAGCACGGTGATGGTCTTTGTCGAGGCGAATGGGTGTCCTGGCAATACGGGCCGCGCATCCATCAGGCTTTTGCCGAGATCAAGAATCTGTTCGACCCAGAAAACAGATTCAGCCCAAACAAGATGATTCATCCACCCAAGATGGATGATCGCAGTAATTTCCGTTTTGCACCCGGCTACACAGTCGCCTCTACACCGACCGCACTGGACTGGTCCGCCTGGAACGTCCTGCGTGATCCAATGACCGGCGTGGAGACAGCACCTGGCACCGGAGTAGATGCCAGCGGTGGACTGGCCTCGGCCATCGAGATGTGCAACAACAACGGGCATTGCCGCAAGTTCGATGCGGGTACGATGTGCCCCAGTTACCGCATCACTAAAGATGAACAACATCTTACCCGGGGACGAGCCAACACCTTGCGTCTTGCACTCTCCGGACAACTGGGAACCGAAGGTCTGGCCAGCCCCGAGGTCAAAGAAACACTCGATCTATGTGTCTCTTGCAAAGGCTGCAAGCGTGATTGCCCGACAGGTGTCGACATGGCCAAGATGAAGATAGAAGCCCGTGCAGCCTGGGCCGGGCGCCACGGGACAAGCCTGCGGGAAAAGCTGGTCGCTTACATGCCCCGATACGCCGGCTTGGCGAGTCGTGTCGGCGGACTGTTGAGCGCACTTGAGCACACACCCGTACTGGGCGCCATGACCAAGCGCGCACTTGGTCTGGCCACAGAACGTTCTCTGCCACGTTTCAAAACCAGCTTTCTAGGGCAACATAGTGAACAGACGCCAACACCCTCGGTTTCTGGACGTGAGGTGTTGCTATTTGTCGATACGTTCAACAACTACATCGATACGCAAAACGCCCTGGCAGCCCAGCAGGTGTTGCAAGCAGCGGGTTACACCGTTCATCTGAATCAACGTCCTGGCGAGCGCCCATTGTGTTGCGGTCGTACCTTTCTCTCGGCCGGTTTAGTCGACCAGGCCAAAGCTGAAGCACGACGCACACTTGACGCCCTCGTACCCTTCGTCAAACGCGGCGTAGCCATTGTGGGACTTGAACCATCCTGTCTGCTCACCCTGCGCGACGAGTTTCTTGACTACGGCTATGGCGAAGAAGCCAAACTCCTCGCCCAGCACGCGTATCTGTTCGAAGAGTTTTTAGTCAAAGAACATAAAGCCGGACGGTGCACCCTGAATCTCAAGCCCATTGAGACAAATACCGCCATGCTTCATGGTCACTGCCATCAAAAAGCGTTTGATGCGTTGACGCCTGTTCAAACTGTGTTGAGCTGGATTCCTGATCTAAAGGTTTCAACGATTGAGTCTTCTTGTTGCGGGATGGCGGGCAGTTTTGGATACGAGGCAGAGCATCACGCAGCCTCCATGGCGATGGCTGAAATGTCGTTGCTTCCAGCCATTCGTCAACGAGCGGCTGGCACGGTGGTTGTCGCGGATGGCACAAGCTGTCGACACCAAATTCAGGATGGAGCCGATACTGAAGCCACTCATACCGCAGTGCTGCTTGCGCAAGCCTTGAAATAAAACAACCCCACTTTTTAAAAGCTCACGTATCAATATGACACTCTCAATCAAAGAAGCGATCGAACAACGTATCTCCGCCAATATGTTCGATCCGACCAAGAGTCTGACGACTGCACAGATCGAAGAACTGGTTCGTTTAGCCACATGCGCGCCAACCGCTTTCAATTTTCAAAACTGGAAATTCATCGCAGTCCAATCCAAGGAAGCGAAAGAGCGCCTCAAAGCAGTTGCCTATGGTCAGCAGAAAATTGTTGATGCCGCTGTCACCTTCATTGTCTGCGGAAAGCTTGAAGCGCATAAAGGTTTGGCGCATGCGTTAAAGCCCTCGGTTGCTTCAGGTTTGCTGGAACAATCCATGGCAGATGCGTGGGTGCAAATGGCCCATGACGGTCACGAAGGCAATCCTGTCAGGCAGCGTGACGAGGCGATCCGTTCCGCATCCATGGGCGCGATGACGCTGATGCTTGCCGCTCAGAGCATGGGTTTGGTCAGTGGTCCGATGATTGGCTTTGATCCCGCCGGCGTAGCCAAAGAATTCAAGCTCTCTGAAAAAGAAGTTCCTGCCATGCTGGTCGCAGTCGGTGTTGCCGCAGCGGGCAATTGGCCGCAAAAACCGCGACTTCCTGTCCAGGAAGTACTTACCATCGTTTGATCCATCAAGGCAAGTCTGTGCTCGCCTTGTATTCGACTAATGCTCAAGGACCGAGCGTGCCAAGCGAGACGCCTGGGCAAGCTCGGCTTTTGTGTGGTGATTGATCCACTGCTTGTTTAGCGCGAAAGCATGATTTGGAATCGCGGCCAGTGCCAATGCGCGTGTCTGGGTAACTTGCCTTAATTGCTCAGAGGGCGCGACGAGTGTCGCCAAACCTTCGGTCAAACACTCTGAGGCATTAACACGCTCACCGAGCTGAACCAGCCGATGCATGAGACGTCGGCTCACTCTTGGTGCCATAATCGCCGCGCCGATCGGCGTGGGCATATCAAAGAGCACTTCAGGCAATGAGACCCAAGTATGCTCTGCCATCACGATTTCATCGCAGAGCGCAGCCAGCATCAAACCCGCGCCCACGGCAGCAGCCTGCACGCATGCCACAACTGGCTTGCCGCAATCCAGGACATCCTCGAAACATCTGTCCAGCAAATCAAGATGGCGAAGCTCTGCTTGCTCGCGCCCGAGCTCGGCAAACGCTTTTAAATCAGCCCCCGCACAAAAGGCCTTTTGTCCCTCTCCAGTCAGGACGATACATTTGACCTCCGGATCCGCGACGGCCTGCCGCAGCGCCAAATGCAAAGCATCGTAGAGCGCCTGATTGAGAGCGTTAGCGGCCCCCGCGCGATTAAGCGTCAGCCAGAGCACGCCTTGGTCGAGATTTGAAATAATCATATTGAAATGCCCAGGCCTTAGTGCATGAAGGAATCAATCACATGACCAGGACCTTCGGCGAGTTTGACGTAGTCCTTACCGTCGTGAACCATGCAGCCGTTCACCCACACGCCATGAATGCCTGTACCGGAACGAACCTTGCGGGCACCACCACCTGGCAAATCATGTAAGGTTTCAAGTTTGGTCATACCGACTTCTTGAGGATCGAACAACAGCATGTCAGCGGGCGCGCCCTTGATCAAACGACCCCGATTCGGAATTTTGAAACGGTCGGCGGCATGACTCGTGATGCGGCGAATCCCCTCCTCGAGTGAAAACTCCCCCGTCTTGCGCACCCAGTGTCCCAGGAAATGCAAACCAAAGGCAGCATCACACATGTAGATCAGATGCGCCCCGGCGTCTGACAGCGTCACGACCGAGGAGGAGTGCTTGAGCAAAGGTGCGACTCCGGCATCAATATGATTAAAGAATTTACCGATCACATGGTTTTTCAAATTTTCTTTGATCGCGAGCTCGAAAAAGGCATCAAGAGGATCCATCCCCCACTTCTTGCCGAGTTCGACATAAGTCATCCCTTCAAGTTCGGCATGTTCCGGCCGGGAAACCTCCCCAACTTCAAGATAATTCCAATCGCCGAGGAACAAAATGCCTGGTTTGAGGTTTTTAAGATCCTCTCTAAACTGCTGACGGAAAGCAGGATCTTTGTAGGCACTCAAAATCTCTTCTGCAGGTCTGTTTTTAACCCGGTCAAATGCGGAGTGACTAAACAGCGGATAAGGCTCTTCGAGCGTGAAGTCAAAGGACAGCGGCTGACAGCTCGTCAAGATATAGACCTCATGACCACGCGCGCGCGCCTGCTCGGCTTTTTCATAGTAGGTGATCGCCAGATCAGGTGTTGCAGGGTTGTACATCGACAAAACTGTCGAGATAAAAGCAGGACGACCGCTGTTGGCGGCAACCTTCTCAATCACCTCAGGCGTGGCGCGTGCACCCGTGGCCATCATGAACACACCCTTATCGAACTCTTTCATCACGCCCGACAGGGCGAGAAGCTCTTCTTCGGTCGCGATTGTCGATGGCATGGGTATACCGCCATAGCCACTGTGGTTGGGTGAGAATGAGGAAGCAAAACCAATCGCGCCAGCCTGCATGGCCTCGCGTACCAGCTGACACATGGCCTCAAGCTCTTGGCGTGAAGGCTCCACCTTTTGTGATCCGGCCTCGCCCATCACCGCGGTGCGCACCACAGAGTGACCGACAAAGAGCGCAGTATTCAAATACGGCTTAGTTGCACGCAATTGATCCATGTACTCTTTGAAGGTTTCAAAATTCCAGTTGATGCCATTGAGCAAAGCATTGAGATCCATACCCTCGACGACGGAGAGATTTTTCATCATCGTCTCGCGATGCTCGGCAGGGCAAGGGGTAATGCCAAAACCGCAGTTTCCCATCACCACTGTCGTGACACCCAAAGCTGGCGAAGGCGAAAGCGTCGAATCCCAGGTGACCTGGGCGTCGAAATGCGTGTGCAAATCCACAATACCCGGCATCAAGGCTAAACCCTTTGCATCGACCTCATTTTTTGTCGGCCCCGTGACGGACCCGATTTCAGCCACAATGCCATTTTGCACGGCAACGTCTGCAATTTTTCCGGGATTGCCCAGTCCGTCAAACACACGGGCCTGTCTGATAATCAAGTCGTACATATGTCTCCCCTTATATTTTTAAATGTAGCTCTTACATTCAGCTCTTCATTAGACGATGCCCTTCGTCTTGAGCGAAGTGACTTCGTCTTGCGATTTTTTTAACACGGACATCAAAATTTCGTCTGTGTGCTGCCCCAGCGCAGGGGGTGGAATTTCATGCTTGATGGGTGTGTCGGAAAACTTCATTGGACTTCCCACCAGAGGAACCTTTCCAGCGACTGCATGAGGCAGTTCGATCTTCATCCCGCGCGCCAACACCTGGGGTTCTTCGAAGACCTGAGCAACATTGTTGATCGGACCATTTGCCACACCCGCCTCATCCAGTAACTTGACCCATTCGCGGGTTGTTTTCTTGAGGAAAATATCATTCAAAATGTTGGTAATGGCTTCGCGATTTTTAACGCGTGCACCATTTGTTGAATAGAGCGGATCCTTTGATAAATGGACACAATCCGCGATCTCGCAAAACTTGTTGAACAGGTTGTCATTCCCGCAGGCAAGAATCAACGCGCCATCGGCAGTTTTGAATGTCTGGTATGGAACGATGTTCGGGTGAGCATTACCAATTGCCTTGGGTGACTCGCCAGTTGCAAAATAATTCATCGCCTGATTCGCGAGAAATGCAACGCAAGAGTCGAGCAACGAAACATCAATCCACTGGCCCTTGCCGGTGACCGCGCGATGCGCGATCGCCGCACAAATCGCAATGCTTGCATACATTCCTGTCGTCAAGTCGATAATTGGCACACCGACACGCTGGGGGCCGCCACCTGGCAGGTCATCACGCTCGCCTGTGATACTCATCAGTCCGCCCATGCCCTGGGCCATAAAGTCGTAACCTGGGCGATCCTTTTCAGGACCGGTCTGGCCAAATCCTGTCACGGAACAATAAATCACTGAGGGATTGATTTTCTTGATGTCCTCGTAACCAAGTCCGTAGCGCGCAAGGTCACCCACTTTATAGTTTTCAAGGATGACGTCCACGTTTTTGGACAGTTCACGAACGAGCTCTTGACCTTCGGGCTTGGAGATATCGATTGTGATCGAACGCTTACCGCGATTAGCCGCACAAAAATATGCGGATTCACGCGTGGTATTACCCTGCTCGTCTTTCAAAAAAGGGGGTGCAAAAGCCCGGGAATCGTCGCCTTTGACAGGGCGTTCAACCTTGATGACATCCGCACCTAAATCGGCGAGGTTTTGAGCAGCCCAGGGGGCCGCCAACACGCGGGACAAATCGAGAACTTTGATGTGCGAAAGTGGACCTGACATGGTGGGATTCCAATTCATTTAAACATTGTCATTGATCAAGCTTAATGTCGAATTCTTTAGCGACGCGTTGCCATTTTTCAATTTCGGCGCGCCGGAAATCCTCAAGCTGTTGTGGGGATGAGGCGATAATCTCTCCACTGAATGCATCAATGCCGGCTTTGACCGACGGCTGCTGCATCACCTTGACCAACGCTTTGTTCAAACGATCGATGACAGCGGGTGGAGTCCCTGCAGGAGCAAAAATAGCGTTCCACTCGTAGCTCGAATAGCCCTTGACTCCACTCTCGGCGATCGTTGGAACATCCGGCAACACTGCGGATCGTTTTTCGCCACCCGAGGCAATCACATTGAGCTTGCCGGACTTGATCTGTGGAAGCGCGGTCCCCACCGTGGCAAATGCAAGCGGAACCTGACCAGACATCACATCGGTGATCGCCAAACCACCACCTTTGTAATGCACGGACTCAAGATGGGTACCCGCCAGCGCATTGAATAACGCCCCCGCCAAATGCTGGGCGCTACCCGCTCCGGATGTGGCGTAATGCACAACCGGCGTCTTGGGGGTCGCAACCTTGATCAGCTCTTGTACCGTTTTGACGGGATAGGCGGGGTTTGAAACCAGGATATTCGGGACACGCTGCAACAACATGACAGAAGAAAAGTCTTTGAGCGTATCGAACTGCATCTTGCGCAAGGCAGGATTTTGCGTGTGGTTGGCCGCATCCAGCATGATGGTGTAACCATCTGGCGCCGCTTTGGCGACATATGCTGCGCCGATCATGCCGCCGGCACCACCGCGATTATCCACAATCACGTTTTGACCAAGTTCTTTTGCCAACTCGGGGGCAATCAAACGCGCGACACGGTCCGCTGTCCCGCCAGGCGGATACGTCACGACCAATGTAATGTTGCGGTCTGGATAGGCCGCATGCGTCAAGGTGGTGCCCAGCAAAGCAACGGCTGCCAGCACAGCGCGGGAAAATGGAAAACGCATTTTAAGTCTCCAAAAATCAAAATATCACGCGTTACTTTAAACCATCGCTACAATCGCCGCAGAAAAAAACTTTGGAGACTCTAAGATGGACTTGCTGCAGGGAATCAATTCGCGTCAAAGTATTCGTGGCTTTACACAGACCCCCGTACCAGAGACTGTTTTACGAGAGGTGTTACAAGCAGCTGGCCGCAGCCCCTCTTACAAAAACACGCAACCCTGGGAAGTCTCCATCGTGACGGGAAAAACGCGTGAGACACTTTCCGATATCCTCTTCAAACTTGCAAGCAATAACACGCCGCCGAATTACGACTTTGCAGCGCCTGAGTCCTGGCCTCCTGCCCTGGATTTTCGTTCGAGAGACCACGGAACACGCCGATTCAACGCTTTAGGGATTGGCCGGGACGACAGCAAGCTGCGTAATGAATTACGGTTGCAAAACTTCAAGTTTTTTGGCGCTCCGTGCGCGGTGTTTTTCTTTATGGACGAGGCGCTCGGTCACTGGTCAGCGCTGGACATGGGATTATTTCTGCAGTCCTTCACACTTGCCGCACATGGCGCGGGCTTGGGTACCTGCATGCAAGCCTCCGTTTCAGGCTACCCCGATGCCATCCGGGAATGTCTGGGGCTGCCCTCCACCAAAAAACTTATCGTCTCGATGTCACTGGGCTACCCCGACTTGAGCGCTCCGATCAACAGTTACCACAGCACGCGCATGGCGATTGACGAATTCACGACTTGGCATCGTTGAAGACAACAACAATCGCCTGCAGACTTCACGCGAACTTCGCTTCGAGCTGTTCTTGCACATAAGCAAGAGACTCGACATCCGCGGATTTCATGTCCATATCGAAGAGATTCGCCTTGTGAGCCTGAGGGCTGCGGTCTCCACAGGCCTCTTCGACGACGATGACACGGAAGTTATGCGCAAAAGCGTCTGACACCGCGCCGCGCACGCATCCCGAAGTGGAAATACCACACACCACGATCGTGTCGATACCGTCATAACGCAAAAATGATTCGAGCGGAGTGCCAAAAAAACAGGATGGTTTGTTTTTTAGAACAATACGATCAATCGGTCGGGGCGCATACGCCTCTGGCCACTGGTCAGCGCGCGGATCACTGTGGTACTGGAAAGCGTCTGGTGCGGCAAGCTTGTAATTCCAGACGCCCCGATAAGTGGGATGGCTTCTATCGTCGCGTCGGCTGTAATAGATAGGTAAATCCAATAGTCGAAACTGTTCGGTCAATGCTGTCACCGCATCTGTCACAGACGTCATATCCCTGCCGCACATTGAATACGCAGGATCGACAAACATGAAAGTGGTGTCAACGTTGAGCAAAGCCACGCGCGCGCCCATGCCGATCCGTTCGCCAAACCCTCCCTTTTTATAAGTCTGCAGTTCCTCATCAGGAATGTATCCACGCCATTTTTCTAGCTTGTCCATGCCACGATCCTTTTAGCAACAAAATCTTACTGAGCCATTCCGCCAAGATTGAACTTAACATCTATTTAAAATGAACGAAGTGCTTTACCATCGCAAAAATCAATCATAAAAGAAAAGACAAACGCATATGACAACGCTCAAACCCAACGCACTCAAAGCGGCCTTGTACAACAGAAAAATTCAACTCGGACTGTGGTGTGCGCTCTCCAGCAGCTACTCCACCGAGATTGTCGCAGGCTCTGGCTACGACTGGCTCACGCTCGATATGGAGCACTCGCCCAACGATATGCATACCGTATTGACGCAGCTGCAAATGCTGGGCGCCTACAATCTCGAGCCCGCAGTTCGTTTGGTGAAGTTCGACAAAGATCTGGTCAAACAGTATCTGGATATGGGCGTGCGGACGTTGATTTTGCCGAATGTGGAATCAGCTGCCCAAGCCGGGGAAATTGTCTTGTCGACACGCTATCCCCATCGTGGCGTTCGTGGAGTCGCTGGCCAGCAACGCGCCAATCGCTGGGGACGCATCGCCAATTATGCTCAAACCGCAGACGAGCAAATCTGTGTACTCGTGCAGATCGAATCCGCGCCGGGCGTGAACCAGTTCGATGCCATCATCGGCACCGAAGGCATCGATGGGGCGTTTGTTGGACCGAACGACTTGGCTGCCAGCATGGGATTTTTAGGTCAGCAACATCATTCGGATGTTCAAAAAACAATTCAATCGCTTCCTGCGGTCGCCGCTAAACATGGCAAGTCGATCGGCATTTTGGCTGCCTCCGAAGCGGATGTGCAACGCTACATCGAATGGGGCTACAAGATGGTCGGTCTAGGCTCAGACCAAGGACTGCTGGCCAAAGCCAGCGATACCTTGCTCTCTAATTGTCGACAGTTTGCGCAACAACACGCTCGCGAATGAGGTCATCGATCTCACCGTCCATGAATCCAAACTCCCTCAGCACCTGAACAGTGTGCTCACCAAGCTCGGGTGCGGGCAGAACTGCGGTGCGGGGTTGTTCGGAAAACTTGATGGGGAAACCCACACCTTTTACAGGACCCGCCTTGGGGTGAACAGATTCGACCACCATCTCGCGGGCAATCGCCTGAGGATGGCTAAAGGCTTGTTCGATTGAATGCACAGGCCCCGCAGGCACACCCGTCGTGTCGAAAATCTCTATCCACTCCTCGGTCGTTTTTTTGGACAACTCAGACTCGATCAACGCCTCAAGTTGCTCGCGATTCGCTAAACGAATGGTGTTAGTTTCGAAACGCGGATCAGTTTTCCATTCGGGATGTCCGAGAGTCTCAGCCACACGCTCCCAATTAGCCTGATTCGCTCCGCCAATATTCAGATATCCATTGGCAGTCTTGAAAGCCTGATAAGGTGCTGTCAAAGGATGCGCTGACCCGCCTGGTCCGGCAGAAATCCCCGTGGCGAAAAACATGGCGGCCTGCCAATACGTTTGCTGCATGGCCGCCTCCATCAAAGAGGTATCCACAATTTGACCCTGTCCGGTCTTTCCGCGATGGACGAGCGCCGCCAAAATGCCCACGCACGCCAAAATCCCCGCATTGATATCCGATACAGGATTACCCGTTTTTGCCGGTGGACTTCCGGGATGCCCCGTAATACTCATCAAGCCACTGAAACCCTGCGCGATAAGATCAAAACCACCCTTATCGGCAAGCGGACCCGTGCGGCCATAGCCAGACACCACGCTGTAAATCAAACCCGGATTGAGAAGTTTGAGCGTGTCATAACCCACTCCCAGCTTTTCAAGCGTCCCGCGACGATAGTTTTCAGTGAGCACATCTGCCCGAGCGACCATGCGCTTGAGTACGTCAGCGCCTTTAGGATTTTTCAGATCCAGAGCAAGTCCGCGTTTATTACGATTCAATACCAAAAAAGGTGCGGATACCCCATTGATCCTGGGATCCTGATAGCCGCGTGAGTCGTCCCCTTTGGGAATTTTTTCGATCTTGATGACATCGGCGCCCATGTCGGCCAACATCATTCCGCAGGTCGGTCCCGCCATGATTTGTGAAAGCTCTAGTACGCAAATCCCGGCCAGAGGACCCGTGGGCGCCTGACGCGGCTGCTCTGTGTGACTCATGTCATACCACCTGTTTATCGACCCACGAACTTTGGAGACGTCTTGGCCAAAAATGATTTGTAACCAATGCGGAAATCTTCAGTGTCAAAACATTCAAAACACTCTTGACGCTCCTTATCTGTCAGTGGTGTTGGATCTGCCAGACGACGCGCGAATTTTTTGTGCCAACGTGCAACCAACGGGGCGCCAGATGCGATGCGCTGCGCCGTGGCCATCGCCTCTGTGGCGACTTGATCATCTGGGACGACACGTGACACCAACCCGATGCTCAAGGCTTCCTGGGCATCAAAAATTCGCCCCTCAAGCAAAATCTCCAATGCTTTTGAAGCACCGATCAAGGAAGCGATCGGTTCCATTTCGTCATAGGCCATCACGAGCCCAAGATTTTTAATCGGGGCGCCAAAACGGCTGGACGTGCCACAGATACGAATATCGGCCAGAGAGGCAATTTCCATCCCCCCACCCACACAAATACCGTGTATTTGTGCGACGATCGGATGACGACAACTCTTAATTTTCTTGACGGTCTGATGCATGAAGTGACCGTATTCGGTCGCTTGCGCCTGATTGGAACGCTGAGTCTCAAACTCACTGATATCGTTGCCGGGCGAAAATGCCTTTTCCCCTGCTCCGCGCAAAATAATACAGCGCACGTCTTCTTGAGCCGACAACGCCACGATGGTGTCGCCGAGTTCGCCCCAAAGGGGTTTAGTCATCGCATTGAGCTTTTCTGGACGATTGATCGTCAAGGTCACGATATCGTCTACTCGGGATTGCAACAAAATTTCAGACATGATGTTTGAGTCTCCTTGTTATCGTAGTGAATCAGGTGAGCGCGGGATAATCCACGTAGCCTTTGGCGCCACCGCCATAAAAAGTGCTACGGTCATACGGGTTCAATGGCGCATTGGCTAACAATCTCGCCGGAAGATCCGGATTGGAGATAAAGAAACGGCCAAAAGCGATGGCATCTGCTAGACCTTTGCTCACGAACTCCTCCGCGCCCTGACGATCAAAACCTCCGGCGGCGATGATTTTCCCGTTAAACAAGGGACGGAACAATTCAGAGGTACTGGGCTGATCTTCTTTGACCTTGTCCGAACCACCCGCCATGGTTGAGCGCGGTTCGATCAGGTGCAGATAAGCCAATCCAAGCGGATTGAGTCGTCCAATAAGGTCCATGAACAAGCCCATGGTGTCTTTGTCAGACATATCGTTGAACGTGCCATACGGCGAAAGTCGTACACCCACGCGATCCGCTCCCCAGATACCGATCACAGCGCGCAGGACTTCGAGCAGGAGACGTGAGCGATTTTCAAAGCTGCCGCCATATTGGTCGTTTCGCGTGTTGGATCCATCATGCAAAAACTGATCCAGCAGATAGCCGTTAGCGCCATGCACTTCAACACCGTCAAAACCTGCTGCATGTGCTTGTTTGGCCGCATGAACATAATCTGCGATCAGCGCCGGAATCTCTGTCAGACTCAAAGCGCGAGGCGTCTCATACTCAGCGAGTTGCCATGAGGCGGTGTAAACCTTGCCGCTAGGAGCAATCGCCGAAGGCGCCACAGGCAAACCCTCTTGCGGGTGTAGAGAGGAGTGTGAAATACGACCGACATGCCAGAGCTGGCAAACCATTTTCCCACCCTTGGCATGCACCGCATCAGTCACTTTTTTCCAGCCTGCGACCTGCGCATCGCTGTAAATACCTGGTGTGGCAGGGTAGCCTTTACCCAAATTGGATATTTGAGCCGCCTCGGAAATAATCAATCCGGCGCTGGCTCTCTGACTGTAGTACTCGGCCGCGAGTTCACCCGGCACATCACCATCTGTCGCGCGCATGCGCGTCAAGGGAGCCATGACGACACGGTTATTCAGGGTGAGTGCACCAAGCTGGATCGGTGTGAGAAGTTTCATATGTGGGTAAGCCTGTACAAAGTTAAAAGCAACGCATGGATTCTATACCCACATCAGACCCACTAAAGTTAGATAGTGGAAACCACTAGACAATAGTGTTGTCACCCGTCTGCCCACCCGCTATATTGAAGGACGTTAACACTTTGATCTGGGATCTTTGCCATGACTGCATCAAAATCGCCAAAATTAGGTCTGAATCCTGTTCGCCGATTGTTAGTGGGCGCGTCGCTGGCCGCCTCTGTTGCGCTGACGACGGCATGGCCCACCATGTCCTTCTCACAAGAGGTCAAAGATCTCGTGATCGCCTTGTCAACACCCGTGACAACGGTGGATCCCCACTTCCACAACCTGACACCCAACAACGGGATGGCCGCGCATGTTTTCGAGACGCTGGTCAAAACCGACCCCGCTCTGAAAACCTATCCCGGACTGGCCGAATCATGGAAAGCCCTGTCAGACACCGAATGGGAATTCAAGCTTCGCAAGGATGTGAAATGGCATAACGGTGAGCCCTTCACTGCCGAGGACGTCGCTGCCACCATCAAACGCATTCCGAATGTCCCGAATAGCCCTGCTTCGTTTGCGGTTTTTGTACGGGCCATTACGGATGTCAACATTGTTGACCCGCACACCATTCGCTTCAAAACGAAAGAGCCCTACCCACTGCTGCCCGCCGACATGGTTTCAGTCGCGATTGTCCCTAAGTCCGTCGCCGAAACGGCAAAAACTGAAGACTTCAATTCAGGTAAAGCCATGATCGGCACCGGCCCCTTCCGCTTTGAGCAGTATGTCTCTGGCGATCGTGTCGTCTTGACCCGTAATAAAGACTACTACGGCAAGCAGCCGGATTGGGACAAAGTCACTTTCCGGATGATCACGAGCGCCCCCGCGCGCGTCGCTGCCCTGTTGTCTGGCGATGTGCATATGATCGAGGGCGTACCGACTGCCGATGCCGCCAAACTCAAGAAAGACAAACGCGTCGAAGTCTCCAATGCGGTCTCCAACCGCATGATCTATCTGCACATGGATAGTGATCGTAAAACCAACTCGCCTTTCATCACGACTGCCGATGGCAAACCGATGGAAGCCAATCCTCTGACGGATGCCCGTGTTCGCCGTGCCATGAGCAAAATGATCGATCGCAATGCGATTGTTTCGCGTGTCATGGAAGGTCAGGCGATTCCAGCGGGTCAGCTCCTGGACGAAGCGTTTTTTGGCACCAGCAAAAAACTCAAGCCAGACGCTTATGATCCCGCTGGCGCTAAAAAGCTGTTGGCCGAGGCTGGTTATCCAAATGGCTTTGGCGTGACCTTGCACTCCCCCAACAATCGTTACATCAATGATGGCGCCACAGCTCAGGCGGTCGCCCAGTTTCTGTCACGCAACGGCATTCCGACTAAAGTCGACACCATGCCTTCCAACATCTTCTTTTCGCGTGCCAGCAAAATGGAGTTTTCCCTGATTCTGGCAGGATGGGGCGCCGCTTCGGGAGACACGTCCTCGCCACTGCGTGCCTTGCTTGCCACCAACGATCCCAAAGCCGGGATGGGTGGTGCCAACCGCGGTCGTTTTTCGAGTCCCGAACTTGATGCTCTGATCGCCAAAGCCATTGTGATTATTGACGACGAAAAACGTGATGCCGCCTTGGCACTCGCCAGTGAAAAAGCAATCGAGCTCATGGGGCTGATTCCTCTTCACTACGAGGTCAGCACTTGGGCCTCTCGCAAAGGCATTCAATATGGCGGTCGCGCGGATCAGTACACACTCGCCCAAGATGTCAAGCGCGCCAAGTAATTCTCTTAGTCTCTTCTACACACCAGCAAAGGACATGTAACCAGTGACCGCTTTTATCCTTCGTCGTTTGGCACAGTCCTTGTTGGTGTTGTTTGTCACGTCAATTTTGGTTTTTGGTGGGTTGTATCTCGTTGGCGATCCCGTTGAGATATTGGTTCACCCCGAAGCCGATCAAATTGAAAAAGAGCGCGCACGTGTTGCGCTGGGTCTGGACAAACCCGTTGTCGAGCAGTACTTCATTTTTTTAAAGGGTGCAGTCACGGGCAATCTCGGTAACTCTTTTGTGTATGCCAGGCCCGCACTTGACATCATTTTTGAAAGAATGCCCGCCACCATGGAGCTCGCTGTCCTCGCGATGCTGATCTCCGTGTTTCTGGGTATCCCGCTAGGACTGTATGCGGGGCTCAGGCCCAACTCCCCGTTTTCCCGACTGATCATGACAAGCTCGATCGTGGGCTTTTCCCTGCCGACCTTCTGGGTGGGACTGCTGCTGATTTTGTTTTTCGCGGTCACCATGGGCTGGTTACCCTCTACCGGCAGAGGACCGACCACGGATGTGTTTGGCTTGCAATTGTCGATATTCAGCTGGGAGGGCCTGAAATACGCCCTGCTCCCTGCTCTGAATCTCGCCTTGCTCAAACTGGCACTGATTATTCGTCTGACCCGTGCTCAAACACGGGAACAAGGTTTGCTGGATTACATCAAGTTCGCGCGTGCCAAAGGATTGAAATCCAGCCGCGTCGTGGGTGTGCATCTGCTTAAAAACATCTTGATTCCGCTTGTCACGGTCATCGGACTGGAGCTTGGTTCTGTGATTGCTTACGCCATCGTAACCGAGACAATTTTCGCCTGGCCAGGTATGGGCAAGCTCGTGATCGATTCTATTTTCCAGCTGGACCGTCCCGTGGTGGTGGCCTATTTGCTTGTGGTGGTTGCCATGTACATCATAATTAATTTGGTGGTTGATATTCTTTACTCTCTTCTCGACCCAAGAGTCCGTATCGCGGAGCAACACTGATGAGCGAAACCATTACACAGGTCGCCAAGGTGCAAACTCCTTTCAAGCGACTTTGCACACAATTCGCCGAAAGCCCGGTCGCCATGATCGGCCTCGTCATGTTGGTCGTGGTGATGTTCACTGCATTGTTTGCACCCTGGATTTCCCCGCAAAACCCCTATGATCTTGCCGGTCTTGACTTGATGGACGCCCGTCTGGCGCCAGGTGAAAAAGGACTGAACGGCCAGACCTACTTGCTAGGCACGGATGGCCAGGGTCGCGATATGGTTTCCGCCATTTTTTACGGCCTGCGCGTGTCTCTTTATGTTGGTATCACGAGTGGCGTGATCGCCTTGGTGATCGGAAGTGTGTTGGGCGTACTGGCCGCTCACCTGGGTGGTCGATTTGAACAAGTCATCATGCGTCTGGTCGACATCCAGCTTGGTTTTCCAGCGATTCTCGTGGCCTTGGTCCTGCTCGCAGTCCTTGGCAAGGGCGTGGATAAAATCATCATCGCACTTGTCAGTGTCCAATGGGCTTACTACGCACGCACTGCGCGTTCAGCCGCCTTAGTCGAACGCGGCAAAGAATATGTCGAAGCCGCGCGCTCGCTCGGACTCAAGGGTTCACGCATCGTGTTGCGACACCTCCTACCGAACGCGATGGCCCCTTTGATTGTGGTGGGCACCGTTCAAGTCGCCCATGCGATTGCGTTGGAGGCCACCCTCTCCTTTTTAGGTTTAGGTTTGCCCGCGACCGAGCCTTCGCTTGGACTGTTGATTTCGAATGGTTACGAATATCTCTTGTCAGGCAAGTACTGGATCAGCGTGTACCCCGGTATCGCGCTGCTCCTGACGATTTTGGCGATCAATCTGGTGGGCGATCAAATGCGTGACATCTTGAATCCGAGGTTGTCACGATGAGCGCGCTATTAACAGTCAAAGACCTACGCACCGAATTCCTTACCCGTGACGGTGTCTTGCCTGCAGTCGCGGATGTTTCCTTTGATCTCAAGCGGGGCGAAGTGCTCGGATTGGTCGGTGAATCTGGCTCCGGTAAATCGGTGACTGGTTTTTCGATCATGGGGCTCGTGGATGCTCCCGGCAAGATCGCGGGTGGCAGTATTGTTTTTGATGGTCAAGAGCTTGTCGGTGCGGACGAGGAAACGCTGCGCAGACTGCGTGGCCGTCGCATCGCCATGATCTTTCAAGATCCGATGATGACGCTCAATCCTGTGTTGACCGTTGAGACCCAGATGATTGAAACAGTGCTCGCGCACGAGTCTGTCAGCCGAGCCGTTGCGCGTGCGCGTTGTGTCGAAGTCTTGGGCAAGGTGGGTATCGCGTCGCCAAGCGAACGGCTCGGTCAGTATCCACATCAATTTTCCGGTGGCATGCGACAGCGCGTCGCCATCGCGATCGCGATGCTCCATAAACCTGATCTGATCATCGCGGATGAACCCACAACAGCACTTGATGTCACTGTGCAAGGTCAGATCCTGTACGAGATGCAACAACTGGTGAGCCAGTCTGGCACCGCATTGATCTGGATCACCCACGACTTGGCAGTGGTGGCAGGACTAGCAGATAAAATTGCCGTGATGTATGCAGGTCGGATTGTCGAACAGGGCCCCGCCGACGATGTCCTGAGCAATCCCACCCACCCTTATACCCGTGGCTTGCTGGACTCTGTGCCGGCCACGACCACACCTGGGCAACGCTTGCGGCAGATTCCCGGCTCAACGCCCTCGATCATGCAACTTGGCGCAGGCTGTGCTTTTGAAGCGCGCTGCACGCGCGCGACGTCTGCTTGTTCACTCATGCCTGACATGGTGACGATCGGCTCTCGCAGTACCCGGTGCTGGAATCCCATCGTTCAGCAGCCTTCCACGGCCTCAACGGAGAGCGTAGCGTGACCGAATTATTAGCCTTTGATCGAGTCTCCAAACGCTTCGGGAAAAAACTCGATATTTTTGAAAAAATCGCCAACGTCTTCGGTTCGAACATCAAGGAGCAAACGGTTCATGCCGTGGATAATGTCTCCTTTACCATTCAACAAGGTGAAGTGGTTGGGCTGGTGGGCGAGTCGGGTTGTGGCAAATCCACGCTCGGTCGCTTAGGTTGCGGGCTGCATACGCCCACGGAAGGTACCGTGCGCTACCGTGGTCAGCCCCTTGAAAGCGAAAGTGGCGTGCGTCGCCCTGTACAACTCATTTTTCAAGATCCTTTCGCTTCGCTCAATCCGCGCATGCGCGTGCTCGATATTGTTGGTGAGGCCCCTCGCGTGCACGGTTTGGTCGATGGGGCGCAACAACGCGATTACACCGCCGCGTTACTGACGCGTGTCGGTCTTGATCCTTCTTATATGCAACGCTATCCACATCAGTTCTCAGGTGGGCAGCGTGCCCGGATTGGCATCGCCAGAGCATTGGCTGTCAAACCCGAATTCCTGGTGTGCGATGAGGCCGTCGCGGCGCTCGACGTCTCAATTCAGGCACAAGTCCTGAACTTGTTCATGGATCTGCG
Organism: Zwartia panacis; assembly: GCF_030410395.1. Classification (GTDB taxonomy): domain Bacteria; phylum Pseudomonadota; class Gammaproteobacteria; order Burkholderiales; family Burkholderiaceae_B; genus Zwartia; species Zwartia panacis. The sequence continues at coordinate 13,902 of NZ_JAUHHF010000007.1, read as the reverse complement.
CGATGAACTCGGACTGACTTATCTTTTTATCAGCCACGACTTGGGCGTTGTGCGTCACTTATCCAATCGTGTGGTCGTGATGTATCTTGGACGTGTGGCGGAGATTGCGCCGACCGAAGAGTTGTTTGCGGAACCGAACCATCCCTACACGCAAGCCTTGCTCGAAGAAATACCCAGAATCGACAGGAAGCACCGAACCTTTGTGCCCATCAGGGGTGAAATCCCCTCTCCACTCGCCCCACCACCCGGCTGCCATTTCCACCCACGCTGCCCGAAGGCGATGCCTCGTTGTTCGGTCGAAGTTCCGACTTTAAGAGAAATCGGCCCCGGCAGACTCTCGGCCTGTCACCTGAACGATCCTAATTAATTCCACTCATCCGCAAAAGCAAAAAATGAAACAACCTTACCCGATCGAAATTCAAGCCCCCGACATCAGCGCCTGGGAGCAAGGTAATACAGGCGTTCCTTATGTTTGGAGTTTTGATTCCGGTCGTCCAGGTCCGCACGTCATGGTGCAGGCCCTGACCCACGGGAACGAATTTTGCGGTGCGATTGCTGTTGACTGGTTTTTACGCCAGCAGGTCAAACCTCTGGTCGGTCGCCTCACCATTGCCTTTGCGAACGTGCTTGCCTATTCCCGGTGGGATCCTGAAAAACCAAGTGCGAGTCGTTATATCGACGAAGACTTCAATCGCGTCTGGGGGGATGACGTTTTGTTTGGCTCGCGTGATTCGGCGGAGCTGCGCCGGGCCCGCGTGCTTCAGCCCTTCGTGGATGCCGCGGATTACCTACTCGATATCCACTCGATGTCCGAGCCTTGCGCACCGATCATGGTGTGTGGCGCGACCGGGCAAGGCGGCGAGAAAAGCGCCGCCCTTTCAAAACGTCTCGGGATTCCTGAATACCTGTTGATTGACACAGGACATCCCGCTGGTCTGCGCATGATTGAGCGTGGCGGTTTTGGCAAACCGAATGATCCGCGCACAGGCATTCTGATCGAATGCGGTCAGCATTGGGAAAAGTCCGCCGCGGATGTCGCCAACGACACCTTGTTGAGATTTTTACGTCTGTTCAACATGGTTGACGATGCCTTTGTCAATCCATCGTTAAGATTACCCATCTGTCCCAAGCAGCGTATTGTGCGTGTTACAGAAGCAGTCGTCGCAAAGTCGACAGGCTTTCGCTTTAACAAAGATTACAAAGGCCTCGAAGTCGTTCCCAAGAAGGGAGACATTGTTGCGACAGACGGTGATCACACCATTCGAGTGCCTTACGACAACACCGTATTGGTGATGCCCTCCACATCGAACGTCAAAGTCGGTTCAACCACCGTCCGCTTTGGTCAGTTTGAAGACTAGCTTTCAAACTAGTTATCGATTTTGATATTGCGGTCTTTGACGATTTGGCCCCAAGTCGCTGACTCTTTGGCGATGTACTTGGCCAAATCCTCACGCGTACCGGGTTCGAGCGTCAATCCGTGCGAGAGAAGCGCCTCGGTGACTTCCTTGTCAGTAATCACCTTCACGATTTCCTGATTCCAGCGATCCAGAATCGCGGTTGGAGTCTTGGACGAGGCGACAAACGCGTACCAGTTGCGCGCATCGAAACCTGGGTAACCTGACTCGGCGATGGTCGGTATGTCGGGGAAAATATCAGCCCGTGTATCGCTCGTGACCGCCAAAGGAATTAACTTGCCTGAGCGGATTTGAGGTGCTGCCGAAGGCAGAGCCGAATAATAGACCGTCACACGATTGCCGATCACATCAACCATGGCCGCGCCACCGCCTTTATAGGGGACGTGCACGATATCCACACCTGCGCGCTGGTTGAACAACTCACCTTGCAAATGCGAAGCCGAGCCTGCGCCGGTCGAGGCGTAAGTCAGTTTACCCGGTTCTTTCTTGGCACGATCCACGAGGTCTTTCAGACTTTTAATCCCGGAATCAGGAGACACAAGCAATACGTTGGGGAAACTCCCTCCCATCGCAAGCGGCGCCAAGTCCTTAACGGGGTCATAAGGCAGTTTCATCAGATAGGATGCGATCGAAAGAGGACCAATCGATCCCAGCAAAATCACCGAACCATCCGCAGGACCGTTTGCCACCATGCCTGTAACAATATTACCGCCCGCACCTGGTTTGTTATCGACCACAATTTTCTGACCAATGTTTTCAGAAAGTTTCTTGCCGATGATGCGTGCAGCGATATCATTGGCTCCACCAGGGGGAAAACCGACGTAAAGGGTGACCGTCTTGGAGGGAGGAAACTCCTGGGCCAGAGCCGTGCCGCCCAAACAGCTGAGTAAGAGAGCGCCGGTGAGCGCTGCGAGTGTTTTTTTGATCATCATGGATTTCTCTGAAAGAAAAGACTTTACTTGTGCGGCGCTATCTTAGCGCCGATATGAAGCTGTCGGCGAGCTTTAGCCAATTCGTACTGTTTTTGCCGTTCACGGGCGCGACGCTTGTGATCTTCATCGCACTTGCTAAAGCAACGCGGACAACTCACCCCTTTTTCAAACTCCGGGGACTGCATCGCTCCGTCAGGCAAGGGATCCCTGCAGTTATGGCAAAGCTGGCGGCCAGAGCGCTGCAAATGGTGGTCGACCGAGACACGATCGTCAAAGACGAAACACTCACCATTCCATTGACTTTGCTCGGGAGGAATTTCCTCCAGATATTTGAGAATGCCGCCCTCCAGGTGATACACCTCATCAAACCCTTTGGTTCGCATGAGCGCCGTTGACTTCTCGCAACGTATACCACCGGTACAAAACATCGCAACCTTGGGCTTTTTCCCTGTTTTTTCCTCGAGCACCTTGGCCTGATCCACCCACTGTACAAGTTCGGAAAAAGTCTTGATCTTGGGGTCGATCGCGCCTTCGAAGGTACCGAGCTCGACTTCATAATCATTGCGGGTATCTATCAACACAACGGATGGATCGCTGATCAGGGCATTCCAGTCTTTAGGCTTGACATAGGTACCCGCCATAATAGTGGGACTGATTCCGGGTACTCCCATTGTCACGATCTCTTTTTTGAGACGGACTTTCATCCGGTGAAAAGGCGGCAAATCAGACCAGGATTCCTTGTGCTGCAAGGCGGCAAATTTTGGGTCCGAACGGAGATATGCCAAGACCGCGCGCACATCCTCGGGCGCGCCTGCGATCGTGCTGTTGATGCCTTCTCGCGCCAAAAGAATCATGCCTTTGACATGATGCTGTTCACAAAAATCGAGCAAAGGCTGCCTGCGGGCGGTGTAATCGGGTAAATCTACGAATAAGTAGAACGCTGCAGTGAGATAGGGAGGTGTTGACATACAGCAATTGTGCCATTTTTGACGAATGCCAGTAAAGTCCAAGTCCAACCACTGAGCTCAACCAAACCGACGCATCCTAGGGAAGATACTCACTTTTTTGTCGACTCGCGAGGGAGTCATTATGCTAAAAAGTAAGCCCGTCTTAGAGCTTGGATCAAGATCAATGAAGAAGTTCAAAACTCTGCTTGGCATCGCCACTCTGACCCTTTCAGCGAGTGTTTTTGCGCAAGCCTACCCGAACAAGCCCATCACGCTGGTGATTCCTTTTGCTGCAGGAAGCGGTACGGATGGTGTCGCACGTAACGTCGCCCAAAAGTTATCCGAGCGCCTCAAGCAACCTGTGATTGTGGAAAACAAAGCAGGCGCAAGTGCCCAGATCGCTGCCCAATATGTCGCCAAGGCCGCGCCCGATGGTTACACGCTGTTTATGACGACCAACACGTCGCATTCAGCCAATCCCTGGATGTTCAAAACACTCAGCTACGATCCAATTAAGGATTTCACGCCAATCACGCGCGTGGGCGAGTTGCCTTTTGCCTTGGCTGTCAATCCAAAGCTGCCAGTCAATACGCTGCCAGAGTTTATTGAATATGCCAAAAAGAACCCTGGCAAGCTGTCTTATGCCACGCCAAACAGCACCTCACTCGTCGCGATGGAAACCATCAAGCGTATTTCCGGTATTGACGTGGTCGGTATCCCCTACAAAGCCAGCCCTCAAGCAATGACCGATTTGATCGCTGGTCAGGTTCAGGTGTATGTGGTGGACTTGGGCTCTGGTATGGGCGCGCTGAAATCAGATCGTGTGCGCACGCTCGCCGTCACAACGGCGAAGGGATCGCAAAGTTTCCCGAATGTGCCCTCCATCGCCAGCACAGTAAAGGGCTTTGACCTCACCTCCTGGAACGGAATTTTCGGACCCGCGAACTTGCCCCGTCCGATTGTCGATAAACTCAACACAGAGCTCCAAGCTGTCTTTGCTGATAAAGACTTCCAACAAAAAATCGCAGCGACTGGCTTTGAACTCGACCCCACCAAAACACCCGAGGAGTTTGCCAAATACGTAGACTTTCAGCTCAAGCACTGGGGTGAAATGCTCCGTGGCGCGGGCGTCAAGCCAGAATAAGGGTTCAAAAGCATCATGGCTTCAAAGTATCTGATCAAAGAATCAAGCGTGGCGCCCTACTCGCCTGCCAACCACCACGGCACGAGTAATCGTCGCTTGATTGGTGCGGATAATGTGGGTGCCAAGCATATCGAGGTCGTCCTCGGCACGATCGCGCGTGGCGGTGGTGCACTGCCTCATGCGCACCCAGGTCTTGAACAAGTCTGCTACCTCCTCGCGGGCACGGCCCACGTCGAGGTAGACGGCGAATCCTTCGAAATGGAGGCCGGCGACACCTGCTTTTTCCCTGCGGACAAAATGCATGTGTTTTCAGTCACCAGCCCGGAGCCCGCCAGAGTCCTGGTCATGTATGGACCGCCCTATGGTGAACATCCCGATCGAGTCAGACGATAAGATCAGATGTGAAAAAGTTCTCAGTGTCAGTCCTCAGTGTCGAAATGAACTGAGGACTTTTTTTATTTAGAAACCGCGCAATGCCCACCGCTGGAGGGTTTGCCTGAGCCTGCAGCAAATAAGGGCGGTTCGTTGCGCAAATCAACGGGCGGAGAAACTGCCGTATCCCAGACTAAAAACGTCATCAGACAGGCCCAAAAAATTGCCTGGAGTTTTTTGGTCGACTGGATCATATGCACCCGATCCTTAAAATTGATAATGACGACGAATACGCACACCGATCATCGTGCCTGCAAAAGCCAAAGGCACCCAGATCCAGCCATGTATGCTGCCGGTTGAAATACCACTGAGCATCGCGCCGATGTTGCAACCAAACGCCAAGCGCGAGCTATACCCCATCAGAAAGCCGGCAATCAGGCCCACCATCCATTGCTTGCCTGTCAAAGGCTTACTGTCTCCTGAAGCACGTGCGGAGATCCACAACGCTCCACCCAGAATACCGATATTGGTGATGGAGGTGATATCCATCAAGACCATTTCATTGAGGCGCTGCGCGTTGCCGGCCTGGCTCCAAAAGGCGTTTGCGGCAGGATCAAACAGGCCTGCCGCATGGACGATCTTGGCTGCCCAGAGACCAAAACCGTAGACCACACCCCAAGGCTGACCTGCAATAATCAAATTCAGCGCCGCCAAGATCGCCAAGGCCAAGGCACCCACTAGCCATTTCCGATCCCACCAGGTTCGTCCCTTGCCGACCCAGAGTCTGGCAGCCAGGCCAAAGATGAATAGCCCGGCCAGGGTGATCCACAATGCATTGACGCTTCCAAACTCCGATACAAGACCGATGGGTGCAATCTGACCCAGCTTGAGCCAATCGCCCACCTGCACCGAGCCCAGAAAGCTCCCCAGCGCGAACAGGGGCAAAATCCCCATATTCAGAGGGATACCCAATCCAGCTTTGTAAAGAGTCCCTGAACCACAACCATCCGCAATCTGCATGGTCAGACCGAACACGAACGCACCGATCAGCAAGCTGATACTGGGTGGACCGAGTGCAGCGGTCAGCTCTGGATATTGTCCAAGCAATGTCAAAGAAAACACCGAGGCGAGTGCCAGCAACACTAACTGACCCATGACTCCTCTGGGGTCTCGCTTTTCAATTAACTGTCTCCAGCCGGTCGTGAAACCAAACCGCGCGCCCGCCAGCGCGGCACCCATACCGATACCGACTGCGAATAAAACAGCCTGACGGATAGAAACCGTCCATGCGAGGAAAAGGAAAAACAACAGCAGCAACACGCTCAGGGGAAGACGTTTCATCAGTCAGACCGCTCGATGCTTATTTAGCCAGCCAGAGTTGTGCATCGATGTACAGCTGCTTGAAACGATTGGGCACGTTATCCATGGGTAACGCACCATCAGCTTGCGTCCAGTCCACCATCGAGCCTGAATAGAGCTTGACGTTTTGCTGACCCACAAGCTCTGACAGAACGAACCAGTTTGTCGCGGCCCAGTGGCCAGTATTGCAAAACGACACCGTATCTTGATCCGTGTTGACCGAAGTCGAAGCCACTAATTTTTTGGCTTCAGACGCAGAAACCACTGCACTGCTGTTGGGCTCAAACCATGTTGAATGCTCGACATTGACGGCACCTTTCAATGTGCCTGGTACCTTGGCGGCGGTATGACGCGTCGAGCCTTCAAAAAATGCGGCAGGACGAGCATCGACGAGCTGGGCCTGGCCTGCTTGAACTTTGGCGGCGACCTCGTCACGGGTTGCGATCATGCGTTGATTAATGGTGGGTACAAAGGAACTCGTCTGGACATTGACAGTTTGATTATCCAACGCGTAGCCAGCGGCTTGCCACGCCTTGAGACCGCCATTCAAAATAGACAGTTTTTGCAAACCCAGAACTTTCAGCGTCCAGTACACGCGAGCCGCTGCACCGAAATCTGTATCGTCTTTACCAGAGGAGGTCACGATGATGTGGGTGTCTGGCGTGAGCCCCAGACGCTGGACCAGCTTGGTCAAGTTTTCAATGGAGGGCAACTCTCCAGGATTACTCGCTGGGCCGCGCCAACTGCCATACGGAGCGTTCAATGCACCCGCGATATGACCCGCGGCATAGGACTTAGGATCGCGGATATCGAGCACGACTGTTTGAGGCGAAGCCAAAGAGGCCTGCACAGCCTGCGCAGTCAGCAAAGGCTCTGCCGCATGCGCGCTGAAGACAAACAACAAACCAAGGAAATAGGCAGCAATTTTTTTCATGACGTGAACAACCCAGGATATTCAGAAAACAGAACTTAGATTCTGCTCTTTGATCGCAGAATTCCGAAGAACATATTTTCTATCTCTTTATTACCAAAAGAAATAAAGAAGTGGGATAAATATGAACTCAACCACCTTTGCTACCAAGGGATAGGTTTGCCTTGGTAATCAAGAAAATACGCGCCTTTATACTCAAAGTCCTCGCCAGTGGGTTGAGCACCCAAGGAGTCAAGCGCCTCGAGCAGACCTGCCACCGCGACCTCAGGTGCCAGAGAGTCCTGTTGAGACACAAAAGGTGTTGATAAGGCGGATTGGACCGTACCAGGCTGCAAAGCTGCCACGATTGCAGCGGGTTTCTTGCGATGCAGCTCGATCGCCGCCGTTTGCAACAGCATATTGAGGGCAGCCTTGGAGGCGCGATATCCGTACCATCCCCCTTTCTTGTTGTCAGAAATACTCCCAACGCGGGCTGAAAGTTTGGCGTAGACAGAACGGCCCGATCCCAGCAAAGGCAAAAGATGCTTGAGCAGAAGCGCCGGACCAATCGCATTGACTTGAAAGCTTCGCAGCAAGCGCTCTGCATTGAGTGCGCTCAGACTTTTCTCTGGACCCTGTCCGTCTATCGTCAAGGCACCCGTTGCATCCACAATCAACGCAAAAGGTGCATGGTTTTTAAGCACCGCGGCGATGTTCTCGATACTTGTCTCATTTTCCAGGGAAAACTCAGGATAAAGAGCCCTGGATACCTCAACGACCTCTGCGCAGGCGGGGTCAGCTCGCAGAGCTGTCACAAAAGCACCACCAATCGCGCCACTCGCACCCACAATCAAGGCGCGATAGCCTTGCCCGAGTGATTTCATGCCAGAAAATTTGCTTGGATTCACTCTTTAGCCTTCACGTAATACCAACGACCATTGATTTTAGAGAACTCACTATTTTCATGTATGCGGGTGGCACGTCCCCCGATGCGATAGCGCGCGACAAACTCGACCTCTCCGTGATGTTCATCATGGATTTTTTGATTCTTGACTTCTAGCCCTAACCATTTCGTCTGCGCATCAAACTCAATTGCACTGGGTCGTTGCTCTGCACTCCAGGTATCCAGAAGATACCGCTCTCTCCCGAGCACAAAAGCACTGTAGCGGGATCGCATCAGACTTTGCGGATCTGGGGCAGGCATGCTGTCAAAATGATCTAGATACTGTCCACAACAATGAGCAAACACGAGGGGCTTGCCCGCAGCATCCAATCGGCCACAAGGACATGCGTGCGTGTTGAGCCGTTGCGTGGTGTCACTCAAAACTGACCTTGCCCGAAACGTCAATTGCGACCTGTACCAAGCCAGGCTCTAGCGAAAGCTTGATCGGCTCGGGTGCCGGAGCTGACATCGGTGCAGCACTTCGCATCATGACCGGTGCAGCTCCTGCGGCACCAGGTCCGTTGAAATCCAGACTCATAATTTTGTAACGCTCAAATCCAAACGCCGAAGCCGCTGCCTGAGCACGATCTCGAAAAGATTTTGCAACCTCTGTCAGTAAGGCTTTTTCCTCATCTCTGCGTTTGGTGGCCGAGAGCGAAAACTGAATGTTCGCAATGGCAAGTTGTGTACCGAGCATTCCTGCCGCATGTTCAGCCGCAGGCAAATCACTTGAGGTCAATACCAGCTCAGCGCGGCCCTGCCAACCATCGGTGCGCCCCTCTTTGTTATAGGCCGGTGATGTACGGAAACTCCCGTTCGATAGCGTGAAGCCCTTTGTAGGGGTGATCAACGCCCTCGCCTGCTCAATCGCTTGTGCAAGCGCACGATTAACCTCTGCGGCGGTTTTACCTTTCGCTTCGTGGGCAAAAACGATTTTGACTTCGTCTTGCAAAACGGGTTTGCTTGCAGATGCTTGCAGGGAAGCCGTCACGGGTTGCGAGCTTTGCGCCAAACTCAAGCCTGTGGATAGACCCAGAGTGATTAGAGATGCAACAATAAAGTGTGTCATTTTCATGGTTTATCGTCCATACCATTCACGAACCGCGCCGACGTAGCGCTCAACGCCCTCCGAGACACTTGCAGACTGGAGCGCGCCATAAGACAAACGCTGATAGTTGGCCTCTTGCGTATTCGTCAAACCAAAAGCAAATCCGGGAATAGACACCACTTTATGCCGCTGCGCCATGGCTCGATTGAATGCCAGGGGATCTTGACCGCTTTCAAGACCGGGCATTTTCATCAACACATAGAAAGCACCCTGAGTCTTTGGGAACTGCACGAGATCTCCCAGCTGACCAAGCGCCTGGTAGACATTTTCCCTGACAGCCGCCAATGCCTCGACTTTAGGCGCGACCCATTCTCGACCGTACTTTAAAACCTGTAGCGCCAGTAACTGCGAAGGTACCGGAGCGCATATCAGGTTGGTATCCTGCACCTTGTTCATGGCATCAAACAAATCTGCCGGAAAAACGACATATCCCAGACGCCAACTCGCCATGCCGTAGTTTTTAGACATGGAATAAAACGAAAAAGTGTGCCGCCCCGCGCCGGGTAACGAAGCTGGAGAAAAATGTTTGACACCCTCATACGTAAAGTATTCGTAGGCCTCATCGCTGAAATGGTAAAGCCCTTTTTCAGCGCAAAGTTTATTGACTGCGGTCAAGGAAGCCTCGGAATACACGGCACCAGTAGGATTGTTGGGCGAGACCGTCACAATGGCACGCGTGCGAGGTGTGATGGCCGCAGCAAGCGCCTCGACATTGAGGCTCCAGTCTTCGTTGACGGGCACTGTTACCGGCACACAGCCACACATTCTGATGGCCATTTCCTGATTAAAGTAAAACGGCATGGGCAAAATAAATTCATCACCTGGATCGCCAACAGCCATGACGCAATTCAAAAATGCCATATTGCTACCCGCGGTCACCATCACCAGCGAGTCCGGGCCCGGCTTGATATTGTTTTCAACGTCGAGTTTTTGAGCCAGCGCTTCGAGCAGCCCCGCATGACCCAAGACGGCTTGGTATTTGTGGAGCTGCGTATCGCCCATTAAACCGGGAAGTGCTTGGATGGCCTCCTCTGGAGGACCGTAATTGACAACGCCCTGCCCCAGCGAAATCGTACCGGGATTGCTGCGAACGAGTTCAGCGATAGCAGGAATGATGGGAGCATCGACTGCCGCCATCCGTGAAGAGAACCGTTTCATGGGTGAGCCATTCAAAAAAGATTTTGTATAACAGAAGGTTATAACAAAAATCGAAATGAATGCCTCGCCTTGACCGGGTCAGCCAGCATTCGTCAGCCAGCTTTCTTTAGAACCGATAAGACACACCCATACCGACCGAAAGCGGATTCAAATTGACTGTGCCCACTTTGTCACCCTGGACATAGACCTTAGTAGACATCTGGATGTACTTCAAATCGACGTTCAAACCCCAGTTTTTGTCCAGCATGTAATCAAAACCGACCTGACCCACCGCCCCAACACTCGAGCTGCTGACCTTGGCCGCACCGTCAAGAATGTTGTCTCGTTTTGTAAAAATCGTGTAGTTCAAACCAACACCGACATAAGGCTTGAAGGCACCCATATCCGTAAAGTGATACTGCAGCAATAATGAGGGCGGCAAGGCAGAGATTGTGCCGGCCTTGGTGCCGCCAACGTTGATATTGATATCTTGTGGGTAGGTCAACACCAACTCAGCAGCAATGTTTTTAGTAAAGAAATAGGTGAAATCCACTTCGGGGATCCACAGGCTCTGCGCAGTCACTTTGGTGTTGCCGCCAATTGGCAAGCCACCACTCTGGCCATTTTCAAACCCGAGATAAACAGCCCGCGCCCGAACCATAAATGAACCAGGATCGGCCGTTTGAGCCTGAACACTGGCAACAGACAACATACCGACAGACACAAGCGCCGCAGCGAACACTTTCTTACACATGATGATTCCTCTTGGTTGATGTGTAAGCTAAGCGTAAGACTTCAATCTTGTTCAGACATTGATCTAAGTCAACCGTGCGCGCAGGTACATTTGAGCTAAATCAAGGGATGATAAAGCTCGGATTCTGGCGAAAGAGGAAGAGTTTTGGTGCCCCCCCCGTGAGTCGAACACGGCACCAACGGATTATGAGTCCGCTGCTCTAACCAAGCATGAGCTAGGGGGGCATGAAGAATGAATACCCGACATTATATCCCTAGCCAGAAAAGCGTTCCCTCCATTGCGGGGTTATTCTGAAACGCTACTCCTAAAAATATAAATATCAAAAAATCAAGGAGTCCAAGAGCTATTGTCTGTCAGCTTAGGATCAGCCAAAACTTCAGTATTGATCATCGGTGGCGCACTTGTGTCCGTCAAAGGATTAGCTGGTTCTACGGTCTCTATTGGCTCAACTACTGGTTCAATGCCAGCGACAACCTCTGTCCAGGGACCTGCTACCAAAGGTGCAGATAAAGGACTTGTCAAGGCATAATCGTCAATGGCGCTCACCCCGCCCGAGCTAGTATTGGCCGTGTCGATCACATAAGTCACTCCACCTAACTCAAGCAACATAAAGTCAGCGGTATCAGCTGTTTGCGGAGTAACCTTTGAGACTGCATCGATTTCAGCCAACGAAGGTAGAGAGTCCGGCGCGGGTGCCTCCAACTGAGGAACCTTCAAAGCAACCTCACTCAAAGGCGTGCGACCATCAGAAATAACTTCAAGCGTGTAATGAGTACTGTCGATCACCGAAACAGATGAGACAGTTCCACTGGAGGCGACAAAGTCATCAACCACAAGAGCTTTTTGAGGAGCTATTGTTTCGGTCAGCGTCTCGCTCATCAGCACGGAAAACTTCAATGGTTGGCTGGCTGATTCGTTCGATGCCAAGGAGCCCTTGCCTGATGTCGGTGCCTCAACATACGTTACGGGCGCGAGCAATGTATAAGGAACATTCACAGGATTCGCATACGATGAGATGGCCGAGCCTGAAACGCCTAGATTGACACCCACAACGTTGGTCACATCCGTCACAATCGCATTATCGGACATTCTAAATTCGTAGCGTCGGTTAGTAATATCTTCAGAAGTCAACACATGAGAAAGAGTGATCGCTCCATCATTGATGACCAGCGAAATCTCATCACCCACCTTGGCTTCTGTATTTTCCAGGGTTGTAACCACAGAATATCCAAGTAGTGACTCCCTCCCTTGTGTTGTTGTAGCAACCGTAGTGATAAGGGCAGGCTCGGTATTAGAGATCAACCCGATCAGTTGAGAACCCGTTGTTGTCGCAAAACCCGCATCCTCGAGCATGTGCGTCTTACCATCTTTGGTTGTGAATGATGATTGACCATATACGATCACATCTCCATTAGCCGTCGAGAGCTTCTCACCAGAAGACTCAAGCGATAAACTAGCGATACCAGCCTCCTCAAGAGATTTGAACTCGCCAGCCTGAACAAAGCCGTCACTATTGACATCTTGCCAAACACCAAACTTGTCAAAGCTTTCATCCTTAGTATCAAGTACAGCATCTTTGTTAACGTCATAAATCTTGGCAAGACCCTCAAGGTCAGTTTCACCCTCTTGAGTTGAAAACACGATATTCAGTTTGCCATCATCTGTTTTAACGGCTAATAAACCATCAGAGGATTCAACCCAAGCGGTGGAAACAGCGGAACCGTCATTAGCATAATCGTAAGTAACGCCATGAGAACGATCAATGTAGGTGACGCCGTCCTGATTTAGGTCAAGCGCGATTGGGTTGATTATTTTGGTGCCAGGTGTCACGTCGAGAACGAATACTTGAGTAGGAACTTTCACTTCCACTAAAGTTGCACTAGTAGATCCAGCTGAGTTGGTAGGTTGTTGATAAATATAGTTTTTATATAGAGTAGTTCCGCCTACAACCTCTGTCATTGTGGTGGAAAAAGTTACTGTTACACCAGCGTTACCTAAATCGTTACGACTTAAATAATTCACTGCAGAAGCAACTGCTTTAGCAGTATCTATGACAACAGTACTACCGTTTGAATTGGCATTGTAAAAAGTCACTACCCCATTTGAAATCGAATGAGAACGAATAAGTGCATTTGACGATGAATATTGGTACAACGAATCTGAGCCATTCACACGACCAGTATCTGTCGCAACAATGATATTCACAGGCAATTGAATTTGATCAGAACCTGATTGAAAATCGTTAACCTTATCAAAGCCAGTTAAGACAGGATTTGTAGTAGTACTCCCAGCAAAACTAATCCCGCTACTTACAACAAAAATATCGAGTCCGTCGTTGCCAGTTAAATTATCTCCCGATAAACCGCCAGTGATAATTTCATTCGCTGATGTTCCAATGAGATTATCGACGCCTGATGTTCCGGTTAGAGAAATATAATCAGTAGAACCTTGGATCGAAACAGTAATCGTCTGCTGTGTTCCATCGACTGAACTCACAACAAACGAATCGCTCAACGTTTCACCAGCATTTAGAGCGTCAACGCTTGCATTTCCGTTATTTAAAGAGTACGTCCAAGCTCCGGAACTATTAATCGTATACGTGCCATAATTCGCATTTCCAGAACTTGCCTGGAAACTATTTATCGGATTATCAACGTCTGCACTCGTCAGTTGACCAGAAGTCGCAGGAACACCAGGCGTAGCATTATTCAAGCCACCGATTTCTGTCACATTTCCTGATGTTGTTCCGGAAATCGTGGCCACATCATTCGTGCCGGTGAGGTTCACCGTCACCGTCGCGCTGCCACCATCGCTCGTGGCCACCGTAAACACCTCGGTGACGACCTGACCCGCATTGAGCTGGTTGGCCGCGTCGTTGGTC
>NZ_JAUHHF010000006.1 GCF_030410395.1 Zwartia panacis | reverse complement strand
TTCTCGGCGAATTCCATCAGGGTCAGCAGGCTTCGCGTCTGCACAAACAGACCGGATATAAGACTGCAACCACCTTAACTGTCGAAATCAAATATTTCTTGCCAAACCGGGAGGCGTCCATATAAGACAAAATGAAAACTTTTACAAAAAATATTTTGGCAGGTTTGGGGCTTTCCCTGTGCATCGCCGGTGCTGCACTGGCGCAAACATTTCCGGAGAAAACTGTTCGTATCGTTGTGCCCTATCCTCCAGGTGGTTTTAACGATACGCTTGCGCGCATCTCAAGCGACAAGCTCGGAAAAGTCTGGAGTCAACCCGTGGTGGTGGAAAACCGTCCGGGCGGCAACACCACCATTGGCAATAGCTATGTCGCTAAAGCTCCGGCTGACGGCTATACGATTTTGGTCACGCCTTTGCCTTTTTCTGCGATGCCTGGTCTGTATGGCGCCAAGCTCCCCTATGACGCTCTCAAGGACTTTCGTGCGTTGATTTTGGCGGGCTCTGCTCAAAACGCGCTGGTGACCAGAAAGGGGTTGAATATTAATAGTGCCAAAGAACTTGTCGAGTATGCCAAAGCCAATCCAGGCAAGCTGAACTATGGTTCGACAGGTTCTGGTTCATCGAATCACCTCTCGATGGAGTTACTGATGAACATGACGGGCACCAAGCTCACACATGTTCCCTACAAAGGGAGCGCGCCGGCTGTTGCGGCTCTCATGGCGGGTGAAATCGATGTGCTGTTTGATAACGTACCAAACGTTGTACAGCAAATCCGCGCGGGCACGATCAATGCGATCGGTGTGAGTGGTCTCAAGCGCACAGCACTGCTGCCAGACACACCTACTGTCGCGGAGTCTGGTGTCCCGGGCTTTGAGGTGAACGTCTGGTTTGGCATGCAAGTGCCGGGTGCCACACCCACTGCGATCGTCAATCAAGTCAACCGCGAACTGGCGAATATTTATCGCCAGCCTGATGTCACTAAACGCTTTAACGATCAAGGTGTCGAGGTGATCGCCAGCACGCCTGAAGAGTTCAGCAAGTTGCTGCAGAGCGAGGTCGCGAAGTGGAGCAAGCTGATCAAAGAAGCCAACATCCGGATCGAGTAAAGATGAAAATTCAAGACGTCACTCTCACGCTTTTTAGCTGGGACGATATCCCTGCAACCAGCTACGGCGCGCATACGGGTCGCTTTGCCGGCGAGAGCAAGCTTGGTTTGTTGGCGATCACCACGGACCAGGGGATCACTGGACATGCTTTTCTGGGCTCTGCTTTTTTCCCAGCAGACATGGATGGTGGCAGCCTGATCCGTTACCTCAAGCCGATTTTGATCGGTCAAAATCCGCTTGACCGCGAACGTCTCTACAAAGCCATGTGGAAACGTGTGCGCACCACGACCGCGCGCTCGATCGGCGCGGTGGACGTTGCGCTCTGGGATATCGCGGGCAAGGTTGCGAACCTGCCGATCCATCAGCTGCTTGGCTCCTACCGGGATCGCGTCCCCGCCTACATCAGCTCGGCGGTGCTCGCGAGCCCGCAAGCCTATGCGGACGAAGCGCAACACTACAAAGCCCTCAATCTGTCCGCCTACAAGATCCACCCGCCCCAAGTATGGCGAGAGGACATCAAGGTCTGCGAAGCCGTGCGCAAAGCCGTTGGTGACGACTATATATTGATGCTCGATTCTGTCTGGAGCTATGACTACCCTCAAGCGCTGCGGGTCGGTCATGTGATTGAAGATCTCGATTTCTATTGGTACGAGGATCCTCTTGCGGATGCGGATATCTACAACTATTTCGAGCTCAAAAAACATCTGAGCATCCCGATCATGGCGACCGAGTATCCCGCAGGTGGACTCGATTCGTACGCCCCGTGGATCAAGGAGCGCGCGACAGACTTCTTAAGAGGGGACGTTGCGGTCAAAGGCGGCATCACCACCCTGATGAAAACCGCCCATCTCGCCGAGGCGTTCCATCTGAACTACGAAGTGCATCATGGTGGAAACTCGCTGAATAACTTCGCCAACCTGCACGTCATCATGGCGCTCCAAAATACGGAGCTTTTTGAGGTCCTGTTGCCATCCGAATCGCAAAAGTACGGGCTATTGCAGGACCTTGAGATTGATGGTCAAGGGATGATCCATGCACCAACCGGACCAGGTCTGGGCGCGCAGATCGATTTTGAGCTGATCAAGAGAAAAACGCTTGGTGTATTGAGCTAGCAGACAGACGATTATTCAAGAAGGCGATTATTTAGTCGTCTCATACTGTCGCCACAAGCAACTGCCCTTGACCGACTTGTCCAACGTTGCCAGATACTCCTCGTGCGCGAGGAGGTCCTCGGCGCTTGGCAGAATCACAGGCAGACTGAGCGCGTCCTGGAGCTGACCGCGGGCCTCGGCACTTTCAGCTTCGGGTGCGTCATACGTATCGATCATCAGGCTATCCTGACCGCGGGTCATGGCAAGCCAGACCTCGGCCAAAAGACGTGAATCGAGCAGCGCGCCATGCAAGGCGCGATGCGCGTTGGATACTCCGTAACGTTCGCACAGGGCATCGAGGGAATTTCGTTTCCCTGGGTGCAGTGTCTTGGCATGGACGAGCGAATCCGTCACGCCGCTGCAAAAATCCGTGACCGGGTTGCGTCCGATTAATTCAAGCTCGGCGTTCAAAAACTTCAGGTCAAACGGCGCGTTGTGGATAATGAGTTCGGCACCCTCGATGAACTTTAAAAAATCATCGGCCTGATCTTTAAAGCGGGGTTTATCCGACAGGAAATCCGTGGTCAAACCGTGCACACCCAAAGCTCCGGGATCGCTATCGCGGTCCGGATTGAGATAGGTGTGGTAATGATTGCCCGTTACACCGCGATTCAGAACCTCGACGGCACCGATCTCAACGATACGGTGTCCTTGTGCGGGATCGAGTCCGGTCGTTTCTGTATCAAGAATGATCCAACGCATGGGTAAGAGTGCCGTAAAAAAGTGTGTAAAAGAGTTGTATTGAATGAGTCAATTCAGCTTTTCATTTTAGCGCGGGCTTCTTCTACGCCACGATTGGCGAGCAAGTCGGCGCGCTCATTACCTGGATCGCCGGCATGGCCTTTCACCCAATGCCACTGAATATCGTGCTTCGCGACCTCATCTGACATCAACTGCCAAAGATCTGCGTTTTTGACGGGTTTCTTATCGGCGGTTTTCCAGCCTCGCTGTTTCCAGCCATGAATCCACTCGGTCATGCCCTTCATCACATATTGCGAATCAACATGGAGCGTGACGGAACAAGGCCGCTTCAGCGCACGCAAGGCTTCGATCACGGCCATCATTTCCATGCGGTTGTTGGTGGTGAGGGGTTCGCCACCATGAAGTGTTTTCTCCACTTGGCCGAGTTTGAGCAAAACACCCCAGCCACCCGGTCCGGGATTGCCTTTGCAAGCGCCATCTGTCCAGATTTCTACATTTTCTTCAGTTTGCATCGTTTACTTTTTTGTTGGAATGGATTGTTGCTGCATGGCGACGCCAGCGGCGCGCCGTGCGGCCTGTTTGACAGGTTTGGTTTTCCAGTTGGGTTTGAGCAAAGTCATACCATGCACACGCTTGACAGCCGAAACGACATAGACCGCACCACAAGCTGGCCACCAACGATCTCCGGCAGGCTCGAAAAAGGCAGTTCGATCAAGCCACTTTTTTGTGGAAAATGACGGAACATAGCAGCCGAAGTGACCAAATTCGATCTCAAATGAAAGGAGTTTCAACCAGTCCTTGAGTCTGGACAAGGAAACCTGATGTCCGACTTCGGTGGGAAACCACGGTTTGAGAAAGGGCGTACGTTGCCTCAGGCCCCATAAACTCCAGGGATTGAAACCAGAAATCACGACCCGCCCTTCCGGTACAAGGATACGATCGACTTCGCGCAGAACCTGATGCGGATTGTCTGATGTCTCTAAAATGTGCGGTAAAACCACTAAATCCATGCTTTCTCTGTCAAAAGGCAGGAATTCAGGTTCGGCACGCACAGTACCAGCCCAGTCGAATGTTTGCTCTGGCTGGGGTAAAGTCGGGCCGACAAACGCTTTGAAGGGCATCCGATTCGCGCGTAACAAATCCAGCTCGGGTAATCCAACCTGAAGCGCCCGATAACCAAACACATCGTCAACCATGGTGTCGAAGCGCGTTTGTTCCCAATTTCGGGCATATTGACCCGGATCAGTACTTAACCACGCACTCAGACTTACAATGGCAGATTCTTGTGTAGACACGCTGTTCCTGAAAAAAATATAAATGCCTGCTTACTCAAACCTGCATTGCCCTGCCAACCACAGCACAACGCCTCGTCAATCGACAGGGATTTTTCCCCTGAGCGCGTTTAGCGACAACTATATCTGGCTGATCACCAATGGCGCAGATGCCATCGTGGTCGACCCCGGTCAGGCAACTCCGGTTTTGCAAGCGCTCGACAAGCGGGCCTTGAAGCTCACCGCTATTTTACTCACCCATCATCATCAAGACCATGTTGGTGGAGTTGCCGAGCTGGTTTCCCAAACTGGCGCCATGGTCTATGGTCCGGCAAGCGAAGTGTTACCTGTCTGCGATATCGCCCTGGTCGAAGGGGATGAAGTGACTGATACCGGCATGCAACTTTCCCTTTCCGTTCTTGATGTGCCGGGGCACACAGCTGGGCACATTGCCTACACAGGTCAAATCGCAGGTCAACCTGTCTTGTTTTGCGGCGATACTTTATTTGCCGCGGGCTGCGGTCGTTTATTTGAAGGCACGCCGGAGCAAATGGACGCGTCCCTGGCCAAGCTTGCCGCCCTGCCCACCGAAACAGCGGTCTATTGCGCCCACGAATACACACTCTCCAATATGCGCTGGGCCCGCACAGTCGAGCCAGCCAATCACAACCTTCTGGCCTGGCAAGCCCGCGCTGAACAGCAGCGCATCGAAGGTCAACCGACTTTGCCCAGCTCCATCGGGCAAGAGCTCTCCTGCAATCCGTTTTTACGCGCTCGACAAGCCAGCGTTGCCCAAGCGGCGGCAGTCTGGGCAGAGCGCCCCCTCGTCTCGCCGGTTGAGGTTTTTGCCGTGCTCAGAGAGTGGAAAAACAATTTTCGTTGATGTTGATGCCTAATATTCAAGCTCTCTTTACCCGTCTGGTTACTTTAGCTTGCGTCCTATTACTGGCCGGCTGTGCCGGTATGTCCGGTTCCGGAAACCGGGGGGGCGCGCAGGACACTTCGCTCACGATCGACCTGACCGTTCCCGCACCTGATGCTTGGGAGCGGATTCGTCGTGGATATGCCATTCCCAATCTCAATACTCCTCTTGTCGACAAATGGACGGCCTACTATGCCGCCCACCCGGAGTCGATGAACCGGATGGCAAACCGCGCAGGCAAATATCTTTACTACATCGTCGAGGAAATCAATCGCCGGGGTCTGCCAACCGAGCTCGCCTTGTTACCTTTTGTTGAAAGCGCCTACAACCCGATTGCATATTCGCATGCCAACGCTTCCGGCTTGTGGCAGTTCATCCCGAGCACGGGCACACAATTCAAGCTCAAACAAGACTGGTGGCATGATCAGCGCCGCGACCCGATCGCCTCGACCAATGCCGCGCTCGACTATCTGGAATATTTGTTCGAATTCCAGGGGGACTGGTATCTGGCGCTTGCTTCTTATAACTGGGGTGAAGGTGCTGTCCAGCGAGCGGTCAAACAAAATGCGGCTGCGGGTAAACCGACCGACTACCTCTCGCTCAACATGCCAGCCGAGACACGCAACTATCTACCCAAGCTGCAGGCCATCAAAAACATCGTTGCTGATCCGAAAAAATACTCGGTCGTACTCCCGGACGTGGATAACTCTCCTTATTTTGTCGCAATCAAGAAAACCGTCAACATCGACTACACGCTTGCCGCAAAGTTCGCTGAAATGCCCCTTGAAGATTTTCAGGCGCTGAATCCTTCGTTCAATCAGCCAGTTATCTCTGTCAAAGAAAACCATTCGATTATTTTGCCGCGAGATCGCGTGGCCATTTACAACAAAAATCTTGCCCAATACCGCGGGGACCTGACATCCTGGCAAACCTATGAGGCAAAGGAAGGCGAGAGCATCTCCGCCATCGCCAGCAAGTTCGGCGTCCCGGAAAGCCGCTTGCGTCAAGCGAATCGCATCCCGAGCAATGTCCGTCTGGCCAGCGATGAAACACTGATTATTCCGGGTCCAAGCGGCGAAGGGATTCGTTTGAATCCAGCCGACAAGACCTCTCTGGCTCAGGCAGGTCGTGCATCTCCAGAGACATCCCGCCGAACAACAACATCATCAAATCGTGCCACTGCCAGACCCGCGAGCGTCACCAGCACCACCACCACTAGCGCTGCGCCCGCGCGCGCAACCGTTCGCACCCACACCGTGCGTTCCGGCGAAACGCTCAGCAGCATTGCCCAGCAATATGGCACCACTGCAGCTTCGCTTCGCGCGCTGAACAACTTAAAATCGGATACTCTGCGAGCAGGCGCGAAGTTGCGGGTACCGGGTACAAGCAACCGAAGCTGATTCAATCATATTTTTACTTTACTAATCTTCATCTTTAGGACTGGTCCATGGGCTTTCTTTCCGGCAAACGTATCCTGATTACTGGCGTGATCTCCAATCGCTCGATCGCCTATGGCATCGCCAAAGCGTGTCACGATCAAGGTGCTCAACTCGCCTTTACTTACGTTGGTGAACGCTTTCAGGAACGCGTCACCGAATACGCCGCAGACTTTGGTAGCTCAATCGTGCTGCCCTGTGATGTGGGCGATGACGGCCAGATCGAATCCACCTTTACCGAGCTCGCCAAACACTGGGACGGTCTCGATGGCTTAGTGCACTCGATTGGTTTCGCGCCACGCGAAGCCATCTCTGGCCAGTTTCTCGACGGACTCTCGCGCGAAGCTTTTCGCATTGCCCATGACATTTCAGCCTACAGTTTTCCCGCGCTCGCCAAAGCTGCTCGCCCCATGATGCAAGGGCGTAACGGGGCGCTGTTGACGCTGACCTATCTGGGTGCCGAAAAAGCGATGGCCAATTACAACACCATGGGTCTGGCCAAAGCCTCACTTGAGGCATCGGTGCGCTACCTGGCGGCCAACCTCGGCCCTGAGGGCATTCGCTCAAACGGCATTTCGGCCGGCCCAATCAAAACACTGGCCGCCAGTGGCATCAAGGATTTCTCAAGCATCCTGAAAGTCGTCGAGAACAACGCGCCACTGCGTCGCAACGTGACGATTGAGCAGGTCGGTAACGTGGCGGCCTTTTTGTTATCTGAATTATCCGCTGGCGTCACCGGTGAAATCATTCACGTAGATTCAGGCTTTTCCAATGTCATTGCCGGCTTGATCGAGTAAGGCTTTTTAAGCCTCTCCCGAATCAAGCGCAATCAATTGCAATCAAGCGCCTTGCGCGCTTCTGACATCGTCACACCCTCGACCAGCACGCGTTTTTTGCGGCTGGTCTGTCCGGAAACAAGTTGAATGTGTTTGCGCGGCACACTCAGCCGCTCCGCCAACCAGGCAACGAGCACTTCGTTAGCCCGATTTTCAACCGCCGGGGCATTCAGTGCGATTTTCAAGCGCCCGTCATGCTCTCCTACAACCTTGGACACTTTTGCGCCAGGCTGACAATGCAATAAAAGTGCTACACCCGTTGCCTGTTCGGTGAGCCAGCTCATCGTACTCCCGTTAAATGCATGATCAGAGCACCCAAGCCGCCCGCACCCAGAATCAGATATACAGGATTGATTCGCGTGCGCAGCAGCAGACCAAACACGATCAGACCCAGCCCAACCGTGAGCGGTCCGACAAATGCAGCCTTTGCAACGGCATAGACACCTGAACACATCAACCCAATCGCGATCGGCTCCAACGCGCTTTGCACCGCGCGCCGCCAGGGTCGCTCGCCGATTTTGTTCCACAAACGTCCCACAGCAAGACACAAGATACTGGAGGGCAAAAAAAACGAAAGCAGGACCACTCCAGCACCGAGCAGGCCGGCGATCTGAAAACCGAACACCAGCACCATCATCATGTTAGGGCCCGGCGCGAGTTGCCCCAAACTATAAATGTGCACAAACGCAGTGTGATCGATCGAGAACCGTTGATCCAAAATGGTCTGCATTTCCGGCAAAACGGCAGTACCGCCCCCGACCGCCAGCACTGACAACATGCCAAAGGTCATCGCAAGTTGCAACAAGGCGCTCATGGGGATTTCTCCTCGTTGCGTGTCAATGACTCCGTTTGATCATGCGCACGCGGTCGATAGAGAAAGAGACCAATTGGCACCATAATCAGCAGTACTGTAATGAGTGAAAATTTCAGCACGCTCATGAGTACAAAGGTCGCGATAATCATCGCAAGCGAGCGGAAATGCCGGAAATGCTGATCGCCGATCTTATAGGTGATCGAGGCTAACAGTCCGGTTGCGCCCGCCGCCACACCCGCTAACAAAATATTCAAAATCGGATGATCCTCACCCTGGCTGTAGGCCACGCCAGCCAGCAAAACGAACAATCCGCCCGGCAACATCAAGCCCGCGGCGGCACAGCATGCACCCCAAAATCCACGTATGCGATCGCCCGCGAGGAGCGCGAGATTGACTGAATTCAGGCCCGGTAAAGTTTGACTGATCGCAAGCGTTGCCATGAACGCATCGGGCGTCAGCCATTTGCGCTTATCGATTAAAAGCAATCTCTCGTAAGCCACGATTCCGCCCCCGAAACTCACCGCACCAATCAACAGGAACTCTCTGAATATTTCCCAGAGCGAGGGTGGCGTAACGGGGACAGTGTCGCTGACATCGCTCATTCCTCGACTCCATAAACCAGCGCGGTTTTGGTGCTGCCCGATACGAGCCAATCCGGGATCGCCCGTTGCAAATTTTTGAAAAACTTATCCGCAAGTTGATGCGCGGCCGTATCCTCGCGATTGGTTTTATTGACTCGATAGGAAAAAGCCAGTTCGCCCACAATAGGCTCACCGACGCTACGCATCCAGATCGCAACATCACAATGGGCACTGACATTTGGACCAAACACGATATTCCCCAAAGGCAAACAGGCCTCGAGTATCTTGTTGGTGACGCCTCCGACAACAGAGACAGGTATATCTGGCTTAATCTCCAAGCGACCGAGATCAGGAAAGGCCCGCACAATGCCGCCCATCGTGCGTTCAAAAATCTGATCCACAGGGACTGAATCCATGATTGAATTGTTGGAATAGATCATGCGGGTACTGCCTAAGGTCTCGCCACGCAATATTTCCTCTTTCAAACGCATCCTGATCTTATAAGGCGCGTCAGGAGTCGGGTCATGGGCAAGCGAGCCTTGTAGCGACTTGGCCCGGCACTTTAAGGTCACCTCGCACCAATCATCAACCCAGACGTTTTGTCTCGACTCGCGCACACGCAAAATCAAATTATTTTTACGGAAATCGTTGTTCGGCGTGTCGTAAAAATAAACACTCCGAAGTCCCGTATTCGCATTGTCAAGGTGGAAAAAATCCACACCCTCCCTTTGACAAAACGCGACGATCAAATGGCTAAGATGAATGATCCGGCTGTGACGATCAAGCCCCTCTGGCTTGAGTAACAACTTGAACTCTCGGTTAGTGATTTTTTTATCAAGTTTCGTATCAGTTTTCATCTAGTATATGTTTTGGCTATTTGTTTATTGTTAGGTCGCTTCTGTATTCAGTCGCGCGCGGTCGAATGCTTGCTCGAGTGTGTCGCAATACTGAGCCTGAGAGTCAGAACTCACCAAGCCGGATCGACGCATTTTTTCCAGCACTTTTGCGTTGGCTTCGCACAGTAACACCTGCACGCCGCGTTGATGCAAGTCAGTGACGACCTCCTCGATAGACTGCAAGCCTGTCGCATCGATAAAAGGCACGCGACGCAAGCGAATGACAAGAGACTCAGGATCCGTCGCAGTATGTTTGAGTGCACGTTCAAAACTCTCGATTGCCGCAAAAAACATCGGGCCATCGATTTCATAGACCATCGCGCCCTCGGGACGCTTGTGGCCTACCTGGTCGGCAAACTCACGCTCCAGCGCGTCCTCGGCAACCTCGCGTGTCTCAACCGAGGCCGCCATGCGTCTGAGAAAATGAAAAATCGCCAACATCACACCAACGTTGACAGCCACAACCAGATCCACAAAAACAGTCAGCAAAAATGTCACGACCAATACAATGCGATCAGCCGTTGGTGCCCGCATCAGCATTCTGCCAAAATTCGGCAGTTCACTCATGTTCCAGGCCACCACAAACAAAATCGCGGCCAAAGCTGCCAGAGGAATGCTTGAGGCAAGCGGTGCGAGTACCAACAAAATCAGCACAAGAGTGAGTACATGAACGATGCCGGCAAGCGGTCCTGTTCCACCGTTTCTGATGTTGGTCGCCGTGCGTGCGATCGCGCCAGTGGCGGCGAATCCACCGAATAAAGGCGTCACAATATTGGCCACGCCCTGACCCACTAACTCCTGGTTGGAGTTGTGTCGCGTACCCGCCATTCGGTCAGCGACAACTGCCGACAGCAGGGACTCAATCGCACCTAGCATCGCGATCGTAAAAGCGGGGCCGACCAGACTCAGGACTTGTGAAACAGTCATTTCAGGCCAAGCGAAAGCAGGCAGACCTTGAGGCACGCCTCCGAACATCGAGCCAATCGTGGCGACTCCCGGCAATTGCAATGCTGCCTGCAAAATCGTCGCGACCACCATTGCGAGCAAGGGGCCGGGTATACGCCTGAATATTTTGATTTTGCTGGCGAACAGTACGATCACCAGGCTCAATAATGCAATGAGCAGCGTCGGCCAATGCGTCTGACCGAGCGACTGAAGCAAAGCCCAGACTTTCTCATGGAAGTGCTCGCCTTCGGGCTTGGGGAGCCCCAGGAAATATGCCCACTGCCCGACAAAAATAATGACGCCGATCCCCGTTGTAAAACCAATAATCACAGGGGTAGGGATAAACTTGATCAGCCCCCCCATTTTCGCAAGTCCCATCATCAGCAAAATCACACCCGCCATGAGCGTGGCGATCTGCAAGCCGGGAATGCCATATTTGGCGGTAATCCCGGCAAGGATCACGATAAACGCGCCAGTCGGTCCCGAGATCTGCAGCCGACTGCCTCCCAGAAGCGTGACCAAGCCCCCGCCCACGATTGCTGTATAGATGCCCTGCTCGGGCCTGGCGCCCGACGCAATCGCAAACGCCATCGAAAGAGGAAGCGCGACAATACCGACGATCAGCCCCGCCAAAATATTGGGCCACCACTGGTTGCGGGCAAACAGTCCGGCGCGATACCCTTCTACTAAAGCAATCATAAATGCGGCTGCAATGGATATATGGGTGTGGCTGCCGCAGACCGGCTTGTCAGTAGCAGCGCTTAACAGGCCAGTCGATTATAGGGGTATGTGTCCGACTCTTGATCTATCTCAAGTCAATTGCTCGGTAATCGCTCTGATGATGTCCAAATGAGTCAACAGCCTTTTAGAATGGTTTAGCATTAATCGACTACTCAAGGAGCAAGCATATGATTATCAGCAGACAAGCGTGGATTGTGGTGGCGGATGGCGGACGTGCGAATGTTTACAAAAACGTTGGCGAAATCGGCGAGGTCAAACTCGCTCTTGTGCGCAGCACCAATCAACATACCGAGCACACCCACGAGCTCGGCCGCGATCAGCCCGGCCGGTTGAGCGGTAACTCCGGACATGCCAAATCTTCACTTGAATCGACCGATTTACATCAGGTCGCGGAAGACAAATTTTTGAAAGCAGTCGTGGAGCATCTGGCACATGATGTTCAGAGCGGTCAGTGCAAAGAGCTCGTGTTGATTGCGCCCCCGCACGCCCTGGGCGAATTGCGCAAGCATTTGCCCGCCAGCGTATCCAAGGTCGTCGTCAGCGAAATCAGCAAGGACTATACTCACATGGCCATCAACGAACTGCAAAAGACGCTGATGAGTATCCACTAATCCACTGACCAAAGGATTGCAGGCGCCATGAATCTTCCAGAACTTTCTGCCCTTGAGTTACGCCGTTTAATTGGCACCAGACAGATTTCCCCGGTAGAGTTGATGGAGGCCTGCATCGCACAGATCGAAAAGTACAATCCGGCAATCAACGCAATTGCCGCGACTGATTTTGATCGCGCGCGCGCGGCAGCTAAAAATGCCGAAACTACCGTCATGCGTGGCGAACCTCTTGGATTGCTGCACGGACTGCCCTTGGGTGTCAAAGATCTGCAAGATACTGCCGGCTTGCTGACGACCTATGGCAACGTTGGATTGCGCGGCAATATCCCTGCGCGCGATAACAGTCTAGTGTCACGCTTGCGCCAGGCTGGTGCGATCGTGACCGCCAAAACCAACACACCCGATATGGGCGCGGGAGCCAATACGCGCAACGCAGTCTGGGGCGCAACGGGCAACCCGTTCAATCCCACTCTGAATGCCGGCGGCTCTTCAGGAGGATCAGCCGCGGCACTTGCGACCGACATGCTGCCCATCTGCACAGGCTCGGACACAGGTGGCTCTTTGCGCATACCTGCAGCGATCTGTGGCGTAGTTGGCATGCGTCCTTCTCCAGGTACAGTCGGGAACGATACACGCGCCCTGGGGTGGTCAGTGATCTCAGTTTTGGGGCCGATGGGACGCACGGTCGCGGATGCAGCCTTTATGATGGCAGGCTGTGTCGGTCGCGATCCGCTTGATCCACTCGCCTACCCTGTCGATCCTGGTAGCTTCTGGCCCATGCGCCACATCGATCTTTCAACTTTGCGGATCGGATACACCGAAGATTTCGGCGTTTGTATTGTTGACCAGGAAACCCGCAGAGTGTTTCGTCAGCGCATGGCCGCGATCGCACCGCTTGTTCAGGTCTGCGAACCTGTTGATCTGCGTTGCACCGAAGCGGACCGCGCTTTTGATGTCTTGCGCGCGGAAAATTTCGTTGCAGGTTTTTCTGAAACCTGGCGCAACAAACCCGAAACACTCGGACCGAATATCTGCGCCAACATGGAAATGGCTGTCACCATCACGCTCGAAGATCGTGCCCGCGCGCATCTTGAGCAGACACGCATTTCGCGTCAGTTTGCCGCAGCGACTGCAAAATACGATTTGATTTTGTCACCTGTCGTGCCGGTTACGCCCTTTCCATGGACGCAACTTTATGCACCAGAGGTTGATGGTCAAAAAATGAAAAATTATTATCACTGGCTCGCACTGACCTATGTCGTGACGTTGGCCACTCATCCTACGATCGCACTGCCTTGCGGACGTGACGAACATGGCATGCCATTTGGTCTGCAAGTCACTGGAAAACTGTTTGAAGATGGTCGGTTGATGGCCGCAGCGCACGCGCTTGAAGAGGCATTTAGCCACGACTCACAACTCAAGCGCGCAAAACCGGATATGAATCAGCTTCTGGAACCTCACCCGGAACTCAAATCAATCGTCACGCATCCCCCCGTGTATGAGGGGCTCGTGACGGATCATCCAACCTCACCAGCGGTATAAGGTAATCCCGCCCGCGATGTCGTCGTTGCGCGTCTGGTCGGGCAGAGAGCGATACTTGGTCACCTTGGCACCATCGTTGCCAAGGTACACATACATGATTTCCGCGTCGCCCTGACCACGCATGTAACGATAGGCCCAGATCCACTGCTGATCGTCGCCCCAGTCATCGCGCGTGATGTTGGCAGGCGGACCAAACTCGCAATGCACGCGCTCACGCGTCCAGACTTCGCCATTGCCAAGAATGCTGAAGCTTTGTTCTGTCAGAACTTGTTGAGGCGCGCCCACAATGCCTTGCTTGGAAACACTCAAGGCATAAGCGGTTTCGCCCTCGGGCTGTTGAGTCCAGACCATTCTTCTGCCACCATCTCGTGATGGGCAAGTGATGTCGGGACTGCCGTATTGCTTGATCACATCTGCGATCGGCGTGCCTGGCTTCACGCTGGAAACTTGTGCGCAACCCGAAAGTATGAGCGCTGCGAAAGCCGTTAAGATCAAAGAGGTTTTTTTCACACGCGAATCCTAAAACTCGAACATATGGCCGCTCTTGGCGGCCTTGGTGCGAAGATATCCATCGTTGTGCTCGTTTGAGGGATAAATATGCGGCACACGTTCAACAACCTCGATGTCGTGTTGCGCGAGCGCAGCGACCTTGGTTGGATTGTTGGTCATCAGTTTGACGCGGCTCACACCCAGCAAACGTAACATCTGTGCCGCAGGTAAATAATTGCGCTCGTCCGAATCGAATCCGAGATGCAGGTTGGCATCGACGGTGTCAAAACCGGAGTCCTGCAGCTGATAGGCGCGCAGCTTGTTCACTAGGCCGATCCCTCGTCCTTCTTGAGCGAGGTACAACAGAATACCACTTCCCGCTTTGGACATTTCTGCGATGGCGCCACGCAACTGGTTCCCACAATCGCAACGCAGGGAACCGATCAGATCTCCAGTGAAACACTCAGAGTGCAAGCGCACCAGAACGGGTTTGGTCGTATCCACATCGCCGATCATGACGGCGAGGTGCTCGATTCCACCATCGCGTGGACGAAACGCCACAACACGCGCGTTTTCAGCGTTTTCCAGAGGAACGCGCGCCTGACTCACCAGAGTCAGGGCCTTGGCGGCGTTTTGCATGTAGTCTTGAATGAGACTCGCTTTGACAGACAAAATGTCCGGCGTACCCGCGCCTTCGACAATCAGTGCCGCAGGCAACAATCGGGACAACTTCGAGAGCGTCACACAGGCGCGCGCAAGCGGATCAGCATCTGACAAAACGAGTCCGGAAAGATCCGGACGCTGCATCAACGCAGCCAGAGGATTCGCCAAAAACTCAATCGCTGCCAGATCGAGTCCCTGAGGATGCGTCACCACACACGCTGTGCGGTCAGTTTTATCTATGCCAAGCACATTCGCGCGTGTACCGGTCACTACAAGCCGGGGCGCGCTGTTGCCGGTACGCGTGAGCAAGCCCAGATGTTCGGGAGTCAACGCTTCGGCTGCCAGCATCAATAGGCTGGCGTCACCATCGTGCACACGCACAATCGCACCGCGACGCAATTCGGAAATGGCACGGTCTACTTCGATGAGGGGATCAGGAGTCGACAAGATAAATTAAAGGTGAAGGTGAATAGGGCTTTAAAAATAAAAGCTTACGTAAATCGTCACACATTCGAATATTATGACAGCTTAAGGTAATTCCCTAATGGAAAACACTTACTTCACAATCTGTATTGAGGCCTTTCAAGCTTTGGTTTCATCTATACAACAACCACTCCCTCAGGAAGACTTTTCCTCTCCTGAAGCTGAAAAACGCTGGGAAACGTTTCTAGCGGAATTTTTTAGTCCTGAAAGCCTGGCGAAATCGTCACTTCAAGCCATTTTCGAACCCCTTCGCGCGGGTAAAACCGATGCCATGATGGTGGTTGGGCAGCTCGGTCAAACCATGGATGGCAGGATCGCTACCGTCACGGGTCAGTCCAAATACATCAATGGCCAACCTGGTTTGACGCATTTGCACCAGCTGCGTGCCTTGTTGGATGCAGTCGTGGTCGGGGTTGGAACAGTGCTGGCGGACGATCCGCTTCTCAATGTCAGATTGGTTGCTGGCAAGCATCCTGCACGCGTTGTCATCGATCCCAGAGGGAAATTGACGCCTCATGCCAGGATCTGGGGGCGAGATGGTGCCAGACGCTTATGGATCGTGACCGAGGGTGTTGAGGTTCAAGCCCCTGAGGGAGTCGAAGTCATCGCTTTGCCTGCCAACAACGGACGCATCGAACCTAAGGATATTTTACTATCTCTGCATCATGCAGGGCTCAATCGCATTTTGATCGAAGGGGGCGCTGACACCGTATCGCGCTTTCTTCAGGCCGGCTGTCTGGATCGATTGCACTTGATTGTTGCACCAATCCTGATGGGCTCAGGACGCGCAAGCCTGAGTCTGCCGGCCATCGAGCACATGGATCAGGCTATGCGTTTGGATGTGCAGACTCACCTGCTCGGCAACGAAGTGTTGTTTGACTGCGATCTCGACATGCAGCGAGTCAGAATTGCCTGAAAGCGCTCAACCGACTGCTCCCAGGTCGGTTGTTGTTCAGCGGCTACTCTGGCCCCCTGAGATAAGCGCATGCGGCAATCGCCATCTTGTATCACTTTGCGCAACGCAGTCGTCAAACTTCCGACATCGCCGGGAGGCACCAGTAAGCCTGCCCCCTCTGGCACAGTATCGGGGATCGCACCGCCCGTCGTGCCGATGACGGGCAAACCGCGTGCCAAAGCCTCTGCATAGGCCATGCCGTAACCCTCAAACAGCGAAGCCAGAACAAAAACATCGGCAGACTGATAAAGCCTGTCGAGCTGATCTTCATCGACCACACCCAGGGCATGCACGCGCTTCTGGAAACCGAAACGTACGATGTCCTGTTTAAGCTGTGCACCCGATCGTTCATCGCGGGTGAGGTCTCCCGCGATCGTCAGGGTCCAAGGCAGCTCTGCCAAAGGTTGCAAAGCCGCGAGCAATACATCAAAACCCTTACGGGGGGTGACCGAGCCAACGGATAAAAGATGCAATGTTTCCGATCCGCTGCCTTGGGACAAAGGCGCACGAGCGGTGCCCGGGCACACGACATCGATTGACTCGGCAGGCACACCAAAGGTGCGCACCAAGTCTCTCGCTGTGGACGGTCCTGTCACAATCACATGGCTCGCGTGAGTCAGTGCCCGGGATTCGCTTAATCTGAAAGCCTCAGCCTGCCCTGCGCTCAGACCCGATTCGAAGGCCAAAGGATGATGAATCAGGGCGACAACGGTATGGTCATGCGCCAAAGTCGCGACCGCTTCGGGCAATACGCCCAGAGCCAGCCCATCCATGACGACCAGCCTGCCGATCGGGATGGCCTTCAACAACTCGTTTGCCTGAGAGACAGTTTCATGGCTGGGGAAAGGAAAACCAGCCCCCAGACTGAGCAAGTCGACCTGCCAGCCTCGCTCTCTTAAACCCCCGATGATGCGACGATCGTAGATATAGCCACCAGTCGGTGTATCAAGCTCGCCGGGAAAGGCAAAAACGATTCGTTGTGCCATCATCGGTTTCAATGAATAGCCGCCTCGTACCAGGCGCGCGCGACATGAGACTCGGAGATGGTCACGCGGATCGAATGCAGCTCCTTGCCATCGCGCCCGAGTCCACCCGTGCGCGCCGCAGCTGCGAGCTGATCGAAAATGTATTTGGTCAGAAACTCGGTCGTGGTATTGACACCTTTAAACTCAGGACGCTCGTCCAGATTGCTGTAATTCAAAGGCTTAAGCGTGGCCTTGAGCACATCAAGCGCGCGCCCGATATCGACGACAATGCCATTGGGATCGAGCTCTTTGGAAATGAACGCAGCATCGACCACGAAGGTCGCGCCATGCAGCGCCTGAGCAGGTCCAAAGACCTCACCTCGAAACGAGTGGGCAATCATAATGTGGTCACGGACTTCGACTGTAAACACGGCAACTCCTTAAGGTTTAGGATAACGAATCAGCTGGCAAAGTACTGTACTTTGGCGGCTCAAAATTTCAGGTAAACGCGCGGGTAGATCGTTGAAATCAACTGCTGGCGCCAACAACACATCGAGACGCGAATCTTGCAGCATGTTCAGTGCTGCGGTCAGCCTTCGGCGATAGGTCCAGCGCGGCCGGCGCGACGCGGAAATATGACCGACCTGACTTGATTGCAACCTGATCTGACGGCTATGAAAAGCGCCTCCCAAGGGGGCGGCGACAACACCCGAGCCATACCAGCTCAACTCCAGCACTGTCGCTTCTTCGCCAGCACAAGCAATGGCAGTCGCCAGTCCGGCTGCATTGGCACTGCAGTGAATGACGACATCGCATTCCTTGGGTGCAGCATCGGGGGTGGAAAAATGCACTCCGAAAGCCTTTGCGATTTTGGCACGCTCAGGATTCACATCCACCAAGGTGACTTCGGCACCAGGCAGATGTCCACACAGGTAAGCGACTAAAGCTCCCACCACACCGGCGCCCACGACCGCGATGCGATCGCCCGGACCGGGGGATGCATCCCAGACTGCGTTCAAGGCCGTTTCCATGTTGGCGGCCAATACGGCGCGTGAAGCATCGATACCGGCGGGAATGGCAATCACCGAGGAAGCTTCAGCCCGAAAAACCGTCTGGTGAGGCATCAAGCTGAAAACCAGCTGATCCCTCAAGGCGTCGGGTCCCTGTTCAACGCGTCCGACATTCGAATAGCCGTATTTAACGGGAAAGGGGAATGCACCGCCCATAAAGGGTGCGCGCATGCGCGAATACTCAGACTCAGGAACTTGCCCTCTAAAAACCAGAGATTCGGTTCCACGACTCAGCGCACTGAACACAGAACGCACCTGGACCGCTTCGCTAGTCATGGCAGGCAAGGGCTCCTCGCGTATCTCCGTCCGCTCGGGCGCGACGTACCAAAGCCCCTGAGTCAGCTGGGGCTCCAAAGGAAGGTTCTGATCTCTTGCCACGAATGAGTCCTGGGTTTTTAAATTTAAACGATCCGCTCTGACCTATACTGCTAAAGCATTTCACAGAGTATAAGTGAGTCAGAGGCCATCCCCTTGAATACCTTCATGAATAACCCCTCTGCGCGTGCGATCGCCGCGCGTCGCATCCTTTTTTGTCTGCTCTCGCTCAGCACTGGCATTTTCATGCTTTGGCTGATGGATCAGGCGCTTGCACCTCAAACTCCCACTGCCCTGTACGTCATATTGATGGTACTACTGGGTTTGACGCTCCCCTGGATGGTGGTTGGATTCTGGAATGCTGTGATCGGTCTGCTGCTTTGTCAGCTTTCAACCGAACCCACAGCTTCTGTTTTACCTCGTGAAATGGACATCACAGACTCCGAACCGCTCACAACATCGACTGCGATTTTGTTGTGTATCCGTAATGAGACGCCGGAGCGTATCGAGCGCAACCTGGAAACGATGCTCAAAGGTCTCTCAGCCCCGGGCATAGGCGAACATTTTCATCTCTATGTATTGAGTGATACGAACGACCGCGTCATTGCCGCACAAGAGCAATCCTGTTTTGATTCCATGCAACAACGTTGGAGCCAGCGCGTCGCGATCACCTACCGGTGCCGCACGGACAATACCGGTTACAAAGCTGGCAACATCGCTGACTTTTGCAAACGCTGGGGTGCTCAGCACGATTTCGCCCTCACTTTGGATGTCGACAGTTTCATGACCAGCGCAGCGATTGTTCGCTTAGTGCGCATGATGCAGGCGAATCCGCGGCTGGGTATTTTGCAAGGCTTGGTGGTGGGACTACCCTCGACAAGTGCCTTTACCCGCTTATTTCAATACGGTATGCGCTTGGGCATGAGGTCCTACACGATGGGCTCGGCCTGGTGGCAGTCGGACTGTGGTCCATACTGGGGACACAACGCTGTCATTCGCCTAGCCCCTTTTATCGAACACTGCGAACTCCCCGCGCTGACCAGCCGCGATGGCTCGACACGCCATATTTTGAGCCACGACCAAGTCGAAGCGGTGTTGATGCGGCGCGCTGGCTTTGAGGTTCGGGTGTTTCCGCAGGAAGATGAAAGCTGGGAGGAAAACCCGCCGACGTTGAGTGAATATATTCGTCGCGATCTGCGCTGGTGCGAAGGTAACTTGCAATACGTCCATTTGCTGACCTTGCCGGGCTTAAAGCTGATGAATCGCTATCAACTGACTTTGGCGATTTTCATGTTTTTGGGCTCGCCCGCCTGGATCGCCATGCTGGTGTTGGCAACGCTCGCACTGAGCCTGACTCCAAACGCGTCTGACTTTGCTCAAGCCTCTGAGTCCATTACCCTCCTCGTATTCGCACTGCTCATGTGGTACCTGCCAAAAATAGCAGGCGCCTTGGATGTATTGCTGCGCAAAGAGGAACGCACCCGTTTTGGTGGAGGCTGGCGCTTTGGCCTGAGCCTGACGCTTGAAATGCTTTTTTCTATCCTCATGACACCCATTACCTGGCTGAACCACACGATCTTTATCGTGGGTCTCGTGTTTGGAAAAAAAGCAGGTTGGACTGCGCAGACGCGTGACGACCACACGATCGCTTTATCTGACGCCCTCAAGCAGTTTTGGCCTCACACGCTCCTGGGCTTGGTGCTATCTGGTCTGCTGCTCGCCACCCACCCTGCTGTGCTCCCCTATGCGCTGATTTTTTTCAGCGGTCTGCTGCTTGCGATTCCTCTGGCGGTCCTGACCTCGCAACCTTGGCTGGGTCGCTGGATGATGACGCACAGATTGCTATCCTTACCCGAAGAAATCAATCCACCCGAAGCATTGCTGGCGCTCGATTTAAAGGCATTGAATGTTCTACAGACTGTCAGGCCATCGAATCACAGCTGAGCGCAATACTCTCTGAGCACATATGAAATTTCTTCGTCTCTATCTGCGCGTGCTCGACAAACTGGGTTCGGATCGCCGACTCGGCTGGATGTTGGCGTTTGCCAACGTTGCGCTGGCGATGGCACTGTTCGCTGAGCCTGTGCTATTTGGACGCGTGATCGATACGCTGTCCAAAATCCCCAGCGATCAGCCTGCAGCGATCTGGGCAGGAGTCTGGCCCTTGCTTTTGCTCTGGACGGGTTTTGGTTTGTTCACAATCCTGTGCTCGACACTTGTGGCGCTTTTTTCCGATCGCCTGGCACATAGACGCCGCCACGCCGTCTTTGGTGAATATTTCGAACACGTCCTGCACCTGCCACTCGCTCAACAGTCCCGCACGCATTCTGGCCGACTGATGAAAATCATGCTGCAAGGGACTGACACGCTGTGGTGGTTGTGGCTGAGTTTTTTTCGCGAACATCTGGCCGCGTTCGTTTCCCTAGTGGTGCTGGTCCCTCTTGCGCTCTATATCAATTGGCGACTTGCTCTAGTGCTGATTGTCTTGTGTTTGCTTTTTGGAATACTGACCAATTTCATTTTGCGTAAAACCCAAAAACTGCAACAGCAAGTCGAAAGCCATCATTCGGACTTGGCAGAACTCGCCTCGGACACGCTTGGCAATATTGCTCTTGTCCAAAGTTTCTCGCGCATCCAGACCGAGGTCAACGCCCTGCGCAACATCAGTCAGCGCGTACTCGGCGCCCAGTTACCTGTATTGTCCTGGTGGGCAATCGTGACGGTTCTCACACGCTCCGCCACGACGCTGAGCATTTTATGCATCGTCATTCTGGGTGCCTGGCTCTACACCAAGTCTCTGATCACCATTGGTGAGATCGTGACCTTCATCGCGTTTGCCGGAATGGTGATTGGTCGACTCGAACAGATCGTGGCATTTGCGAACAAGCTCGCCATGGACGCACCTCGTCTGAAAGAGTTTTTCGGAGTGCTCGATACCGACCCCGAAATTCAAGACTTGCCTCACGCGATTGATCCTGGTCGCTGCCAGGGTCATATCGAGTTTCATCACGTCACGTTCTCCTACGATGGCAAAAGACCTGCCGTACAAAACTTGAGCTTTTCGGTTGCGCCCGGACAAACACTGGCCCTGGTGGGCACGTCAGGTGCCGGCAAGTCGACGGCACTCAGCCTGCTTTATCGCGCCTTTGATCCGCAATCAGGCGCGATCACGATCGACGGTCGCAACATACGGGAATTTCAATTGACTGCGTTGCGTCGAAATATCGGTGTCGTGTTTCAGGAGCCTCTGTTGTTCAACCGCTCGATTGCGGAGAATCTTCGGGTAGGCTCTCCAGAGGCCACCGAGGCGGACATGCGCGAAGCTTGCGCGCGAGCCCAGGCGCTGGACTTTATCCTCAGACAGCCGGAAGGTTTTGACACCATCATCGGTGAACGTGGCCGCAGTCTCTCCGGTGGCGAACGTCAACGACTTTCGATCGCTCGTGTCCTCTTGAAAGACCCGCCGATGCTGATTTTGGACGAGGCGACAAGCGCACTCGACAGTACGACCGAAACAAGCCTGCTCAAAGCAATGGACGAAGTCACGCGTCAACGCAGCACACTGGTGATTGCTCACCGCCTCAGCACCATCAGACAAGCCGATATGATTCTTGTGATGGATGCAGGACAGGTGATCGAAGCCGGCACTTTTGACGCGCTTTACGCACAAGGTGGACGCTTCACCGAAATCGTGAAACAGCAATTCAATGCGCCCGTTGAACAGCCGTCACAAACTCATCAAACAATGGAACAGAGATGACAGGTTTTTCCGCACAATGGCTCGCACTTCGTGAACCCGCAGATCATCGCGCCCGCGACATTTCCTTGCGCGAACGGGTCGTACAGGATCTCGAACATCTTGCGCGGGCTCGCCCTGGTGTGATCAAACTAGTGGATCTCGGGTCTGGCTCTGGTTCAAACCTGCGCGCCTTGGCTGCTCACCTACCCGACCACCAGCACTGGACTCTCGTCGATTATGACCCAGCGTTACTCGACGCTGCTCGCATCGCACTACTGCAATGGGCCGATGAAGTGCGCTCGGACAATACGACGCTCTCTCTGATCAAACACAACAAACACATCTCGGTTGATTTTCTCTGTGAAGATCTCTCCAGCAATATTCAAGCCGTGCTTGAAAAGCCTGCGGACTTGATCACAGCCGCCGCGTTTTTTGACCTCGTGGCAGTTGGCTGGCTGGAAAAATTTTGTCATTTGCTTTCCAAGCCGCTCTATACGGTGCTGACCTATAACGGACAAGAAACCTGGCGTCCCTCAGAACCAACAGATGCCGAGATGCTCAACGCTTTTCACGCACATCAACAGACTGACAAAGGTTTTGGCGCAGCGGCGGGACCTACCGCAGCACTCGTCATGCAAAAGCTGCTGGAGACTCGCGGCTTTGCGGTTTCCACAGCCCAGAGTCCCTGGAAACTCGATAGCAAGGACCGTCTGCTGATCGAGCAACTTGCACTCGGCAGTGCGGGAGCGGTATTGGAAACGGGGCTGGTATCCGTTGAAACCGTCAACGCTTGGAAGCTGAAAAGAGTCCAGGCAGAGACATGCGAGATCGGCCACACGGATTTGTATGCACGCCCTCGCCAGTTTTAAACATATGACCCTTGCCTGTCACGGTAAACATGACAGGCGTCGAACTTAGATCTCTATCTTCGCGCCAAGTTCTACGACGCGGTTAGGTGGGATTTGGAAAAAATCCGAAGGTTTGGCTGCGTTCTGATACATCCAGGAAAATAGCTTTTCACGCCAGAGCGCCATACCAGGCAGCTTGCTTGGCACAATCGTATCGCGCGCCAGAAAGAACGAAGTGTCCATCTCGTCAAACTCGAGCCCATGCTTGGCTGTAATCAGGGCCAGCACGGAATTGATGTCGGGTGTTTCTTTAAAACCATGCACCGCGCGCACGACATAAATGTCTTTGCCAAGCTCTTTGAGCTGCAGCCTTTCATCATCATTCACATACGGGACATCCCAAGTGCTTAACTTGATGAAAAACACACGCTTATGCAAAACCTTGTTGTGTTTGAGATTGTGCAACATTGTCGAGGGAGTATGGTCGACGTGCGCAGTCAAAAATACAGCTGTACCGTCCACCCGGTGAGGCGGGTACGCCAGAATGCTGGTGACAAAATCCGCCAAGGGAATCGAGCCATCAATCAGTTTTTCCCGGAGCAGACGTCGACCGGTATACCAGGTCATCAAGCAGGTAAAGCAAGCGAGACCCAGGAAAAGTGGGTACCACCCGCCATCCTTGACCTTGATGAGGTTTGCCGCCCAAAAAGACACATCAATCAACAAAAACACTACTAAAAATACCGCGACCAGTAGCGGATTCAGTTTCCACTCGCGAATCATCACCACAGCCACCAACAACGTTGTAATCAGCATCGTTGTCGTGACCGAAATCCCGTAGGCTGCCGCCAGGTTGCTCGACTCTCTGAACTCGATCACCGTGAACAACACCATGACCAATAATGCCCAGTTCACAACCGGAATGTAAATCTGGCCACGCTCAGCTTCGGAAGTGTGATTGATACTCATGCGAGGCAAAAATCCCAGCAGAGTCGCCTGATTCGCGAGAGAGTACGCGCCAGAGATCACCGCTTGAGAGGCAATCACAGTCGCGCAAGTTGCCAGCACCACCAGAGGAATCAGCGCCCAGCTTGGCGCCATCAGATAAAAAGGGTTGCGGATCGCGTCAGGATCCGTCATGAGCAAGGCGCCCTGACCGAAATAGCACAACAACAGACTCGGCATCACCACGAACAACCAGGCATAGCGCACAGGTTTTTTACCAAAATGCCCCATGTCCAGATAGAGTGCCTCGACACCCGTGACAACCAGCACAACTGAACCCAGCACGATAAACGCTAAAAATGTATGCGCATAAATGAAGTCGATCGCATACATGGGATTAA
Organism: Zwartia panacis; assembly: GCF_030410395.1. Taxonomy (GTDB): domain Bacteria; phylum Pseudomonadota; class Gammaproteobacteria; order Burkholderiales; family Burkholderiaceae_B; genus Zwartia; species Zwartia panacis. Next base: position 151,096 of record NZ_JAUHHF010000006.1, on the reverse strand, counting down.
TCGCCATGAAAATATCTGGCTGCTTGAGAATGTTGAGTACACCCAGGGCAGCCAAGGTCAGAAACCAGAGTAGTGTGATCGGCCCGAACAGCTTGCCGACTGCGGCAGTGCCATGCTTTTGAATCACAAACAAAACAACCAGAATGGTCAGTGTGATCGGAATGATGAAACTTTTGAGTTCCGGCGTGATGATCTCCAGACCCTCAACAGCCGACAAGACAGAAATCGCCGGAGTGATCACTGACTCGCCCACCAGCATGCATGCCCCGAACATACCGAGCATCATCACCGCCAGATGAGGCTTGCCTTTGCCTTTGAGTGAGCGCATCGCCAAGGCCATCAGTGACAAGACCCCACCCTCGCCCCGGTTGTCCGCGCGCATCACGATCACGACATATTTGAGTGTCACGATCAACAACACTGCCCAAAACAGCATCGACAAAATACCGAACACAGCCTCTGGCGAATAGGGAATCCCGTGCTCAGGGCTAAAACATTCTTTCAACGCGTAGAGAGGGCTCGTGCCAATATCGCCGAACACTACGCCGATGGCCGCAAGCATCAAGGCCTGTGTCGAGCCGTGTCCCACCGGACCCGCAGTCAGTGCAACCGGTTCGAGGATGCTTGACTGTGAGTACTGTGGATCGCTAATAGTCATTTTGCTAAGAAACCTTGTTACACAATGTTCCTATTTTATCAATGATGACCTCGACAACATCCCCCTTTTGCAGAAATCTGGGCGGGGTGCGGCTAAAACCCACCCCTTCCGGAGTACCCGTGGCAATCACATCCCCTGCGTGGAGCTCTGTAAAGTCCGAAATGTACTCAATCAATTTCGGAATCGTGAAGATCATGTTGTCGAAGGCTGTGTGCTGCATGGTTTCACCCGACACGATCGTCGTCAGCGTCAAATGATCTAGCACACCCACCTCGTCGGGCGTCACGAGCGCGGGGCCGATCGAGCTGGAGCGGTAAAAGTTTTTGCCTTGATCGAGGGTGCGCTGAAATTGATAATCACGCACAGAACCGTCCATGAAACAGGTATAGCCTGCGATGTATTTTGCAGCATCTTCGGCTTTGACCTTGCGAGCGGTCTGGCTGATGACCACGGCGATTTCCCCTTCAAAATCAAACTCCGGGGAAAGCGTCGGCTTGTCAAAGTCCTCATTGTGCGCGACGAGTGCGGCGGGTATTTTGACAAAAGTCCGGGGAAATTCTGGGAGCTTGTGACCCGCCTCGGCCGCATGCGCGGCGTAATTCAAACCCACACAATGAATCGTGACAGGCTCAAGGAAAAGGGGCAAATAACGGATATCCGACTCTCTTACATCGCCACTCTTCGCATTGTTGAGGACTTGCTGAGCAGCCGCATAACCGTTTTTCCGTACCAGCTCCAAAAGCGTGGGGTACTCATGCCCGATACGGGACGCTAGATCCACAATCCCGCCGTCGGGAAGCAAAACGCCGTAGGTATTCTTGCCTTGATGGATATAACTGACCAACTTCATGCTTGTGTCCTTATGAGAATCGATTCTGTGCTTTTGGAATATATTAGGCTAGAAACTTCCATCAGGTACCTGCATGACACCCAAACTACCCATTGATAACGCCAAAACCGCCGGCGAACTGACTGTTGAACTCGAAGAAAAGTTTTCACCTTCTGAAAAAGGCACTGCTTACAAGCTTGCCTTTGCGGATCAAGACTTTCTCAATAGTCCGGAGGTCCGCGGCATCCGTTTTCAACTCGAACTCCTCAAACCAGATTTAATTCTGAGAGAGCACGGGATCGATCACACGATCGTTGTATTCGGCTCCGCGCGCTTTGTCAGCCGTGAGGATGCGCTATTGAAAGAAAAAACCGCGACGAGCGATGCAGAGCGTGCCAAAGCGAAAATCGCGCTCAACACTTGTGTGCATTACGAGTCAGCGCGAGACTTTGGACGCTTGGTGGGTGAATACAATCGTCATCAGGCCGCCAAAAATTTTCGCTTGCATATCTGCACGGGAGGCGGACCCGGCATCATGGAGGCGGCCAACCGGGGTGCCTCAGAAGCTGGCGATGTATCGATAGGCCTGAACATCAGCCTGCCTCGCGAACAAGTTCCCAACCCCTACATCACACCCGATTTTTGTTTCAGGTTTCATTACTTTGCCCTGCGCAAAATGCACTTCATGCTTCGCGCGCGCGCCATTGTTGTGTTTCCGGGAGGCTTTGGCTCGTTCGATGAACTCTTCGAGGTCCTGACACTCGTTCAAACAAAAAAAGTCGACCCCATGCCCATCGTGTTAGTGGGTCATACCTTTTGGAACAGCATGATTCGCTTTGATCTTTTGATCGAGTCCGGATTAATCGAACATGACGACCTCAACATCGTCAAGATCGTCGAAACTGCTCAAGAGGCGTGGAGCGCTATTCGCGACTGGTACGAGCTGAGCTGATCCAGTGAATGGTCTGACCGCGGGCGTCAACACCGACTGTCACCGGCATATCGCGCACCACAAATTCATAGATTGCTTCCATACCAAGATCCTCATAGGCCAAGATACGAGCCGACTCGATCGCTTTGGATACGAGATAAGCAGCCCCGCCCACAGCGACCAGGTATGCGGCACCGGCTTTCTTGATCGCTTCGATCGCAACGGGTCCTCGCTCAGCCTTGCCAACGGACACAAGCAGACCCGTTTGTTCGAGCAAGACAGGCATGAATTTATCCATTCGCGTTGACGTCGTTGGGCCGGCGGGCCCAACCGCCTCTCCTTTGACCGGATCAACTGGGCCGACGTAGTAAATGGCACGATTTTTCAAAGGCACGGGTAACGCCTCACCACGCGCGAGCGTATCGACCATGCGTTTATGCGCGGCATCCCGACCGGTCAAGAGCTTACCGGATAGCAAGAGCAACTCGCCAGCTTTCCAACTCCGCACTTCTTCATGCGTCAACGTATCCAGATTTACACGTCGGCCATCGGTGGTCGGCATGGCACCAGGAATCCCTTCCCACACAGAGGGATCAGGCGGAGCAAATGATGCCGGACCCGAGCCATCGAGAGAAAACGAAATAAAACGCGTCGCCGCGCAATTCGGCATGAGCGCGACAGGCAATAACGCCGCATGCGACGGAGCAGTCTCGATTTTGACATCCAGGATCGTGGAATCTCCGCCTAGGCCTTGCGCACCAATACCCAGAGCGTTGACACGGTCAAATACCTCGAGGCGAAGCTTTTCGACTGCATCGTGCGCAGACTTGTCTCTTATCGACTGAATATCGATCGGTGCGAACAATGCGCGCTTGGCCATCAGCATGGCCTGCTCAGGCGTGCCGCCAACTCCAAGCCCCAGCACTCCAGGCGGACACCAGCCTGCACCCATGCCGGGTAGCTGACTGACCACCCAGTCCGCGATCGAATCACTTGGGTTGAGCATGGCATAACGCGCTTTAACATCGCCACCGCCGCCTTTAGCGACAGCGATGATCTCAAGGCGATCGCCCTCGACTAACTCGACATGCACGATTGCCGGTGTGTTGTCGCCTGTATTTTTACGCTGCCCGAGAGGGTCGCGAATCATCGAAGCGCGCAACGGATTCTCGGCGAACATATAGGCCTGAGCGACGCCCTCATTCGCCAGTGCTTGCAAACTCGGCGTGCTGGAGCGCTCAGGCGCAACAATGCGGACGTCCATCCCGAGTTTGAAAAAAACATGTGCCACACCCGTGTCCTGGCAAACAGGACGTTGGGCTTGGGCACTGAGTTTGCTGTTCACCAGCAACTGCAGCAGCGCATTGCGAGCGGGCGCACTGCTCTCTTTTTGATGAGCGGCCTTGAGGGCCTGAACAAAATCAGCCGGATGGTAGTAACTCACATATTGCAATGCATCCGCAATGCTAGTGACGATGTCCCGCGCATGAATCTCACGCACCATCAGTTTTTCTTCCAGGCGCGCATGCGATCCACCATCTGTGGTGCGGCTCCCAAATAATTGGCGGGATCGCAGAGACGATCAATCTGGGCGCGATCGAGTTTTTCGCTCACGGCCTTGTCCTGGTAGAGGACGTCGGCGAGTTTTTTACCCTGTATCGAAGCAGCCCTGCATGCGTCATACACCACATCATGCGCTGTCTGGCGACCAATGTAGGGCGCCAAGCCCATCATGACGGCTTCAGCGACAATCAAGCCACCGGTCAAGTCAAGATTTTTCAGCATCCGCTTGGTATCGACCTCGAGGCCCGCGAGCATGAACTTAGCTTGCTTGAGCGCACCCGCAGTCAAAATAAAAGACTCGGGAATCGCAGACCACTCGATATGCCAAGGTCCTGTCGCACGCTCAAAGTCTTGCACCATTGCGTCAAGTGCCAGACCGGCGTGTTGACGCACGGCTTTCGAAGCGCTGAGCATCAACTCACAGGAAATCGGATTGCGCTTTTGTGGCATTGTGCTCGAGGCGCCACGGCCTTTGACGAAAGGCTCAAACGCCTCGCCAAGCTCGTTGGTCATCATCAACATGATGTCGAGCGCGATCTTGCCAAGAGAACCCGTGACAAGTGCTAAAAACTGGATGGCTTCAACCAGACCGTCTCGCGCAACATGCCAAGTCACGGGGGCTGCGCCCAGGCCAAGCTCTTTCATCAGCGCTTCCTGGACCGCGAGTCCCTGCTCACCCAATGAGGCGAGCGTACCTGCCGCGCCACCAAACTGTCCGATCAAGACACGCGGTTTGAGTTGCGCCAAACGCTCGCGGTGGCGACGCACCATTAACAACCAGACCGCCGCTTTATAGCCAAAAGTAATCGGCAGTGCGTGCTGCAAGTGTGTGCGTCCCGCCATTGGCGCATCCCGGTATTGCAATGACATTTGATCCAGAATCGCATCGAGCTCATTCAGGTCTTTTTCAATGATCGCCAGACCATCACGCACCTGGAGCACCGTCGCAGTATCCATGATGTCTTGCGTGGTCGCGCCCCAATGCAGATACTCGCCCTCGGGACCGCACATCTTTGAAATCTGATGGACCAAAGGCAGAATCGGGTAACCCACGATCTCTGTTTCACGCTTGAGTTCGGCCATATCGAGTTTGCTCGAATCGGCGCGCGCGACAATCGCAGCTGCGGCCGCTTTCGGGATCACTCCAAGTTCGCCCTGAACTTTTGCCAATGCGATTTCAGTGTCGGTGTAGCGGCGCAACGTGGCAGTGTCGTCAAACACTTCACGCATCGCTGCCGTGCCGAACATATCTTTGAAAATGGAGGATTCGAGCATTGAGATTGGCATGAAAGGACTCAAAATGTAAGTTAGCAAGCGCAAATATTAGGGCTGCCCCTATGCTCCGTCAAATCGTCGCCATAGTATGATCGATCTCAAGGTTCGGTCTTAATTGGTCGGAGATTCAAGTAAATCGGGAGACTTACAGTATGAAAAAAGCATTACTGCGCACACTCTGCGCGTCTTTGGTCATGAGCGCAGCCTCTTTTGCCGCGATCGCTCAAGACTATCCCAATAAAACCATCACCATGGTCATGCCTTACGCGCCGGGCGGTCCAGGCGATACCATCACCCGACTCTTTGCAGCCGCAATGCAAAAGAACCTCGGTCAGCAAATCATCGTTGACAATCCCGCAGGCGCGAGTGGCAGCATCGGGACCGCGCGCGTTGCACGCTCGGCACCTGACGGCTATACGCTTCTGATGACGCATATCAGTCATGCCACCAACCCGATGCTGATCAAAAACCTGTCCTACAGCCCAGTCACGGATTTCGAGCCAGTCGGGTTAGCCACGGTGGGTCCAATGGTTGTCGTGGCGCGCAAGGACTTTCCTCCAGCGAACACCAAAGAATTTGTCGACTACGTTAAAAAGAATCAGGACAAAATCAGTATTGGCAACGCAGGCGTCGGCTCTGCCTCGCATATGTGCAGCCTGATGTTTATGGAAGCGCTGGGCGTCAAACTCAACAACATTCCTTACAAGGGAACTGCACCTGCTATGAACGACTTGATGGGTGGTCAGATCGACATCTTGTGCGACCAGACAACCAGCACCGTGGGTCATATCAAGGGTAATCGCATCAAAGCCTACGCAATTGCAGGCACACAACGAATCGACTCCTTACCTGACCTGCCAGCAATCAGCGAAGCAGGCGTCAAAGGCTTTGATCTGAGCATTTGGTTTGGAATCTATGCCCCTAAGGGCACACCCAAGCCCGTGATCGACAAACTGTCCGCTTCGTTGGCCAAAGCCGTACTGGATCCTGATGTCAAGGCGCGTCTGGAAAACATGGGCACCTCGCCTGTCACGCCTGACCTGGCAACGCCCGCAAAACTTGCCGAGCATCTGAAAAAGGAAATCGATACGCTTGGTCCCTTGCTGAAAAACGCCGGCGTTCAGGCTAACTGATTCGCACGTAGCGCTTTCGCAGCTTCTTTGGCCCGGTCGTTCTCAGAACGCAACCGGGCCAATTCTTCTGCGCTCACTCGAGCGACATTTGAATAATCCTGTTTCCACGCATGTGACGAGCTCCAGCGCTGAGGGGACTGAACCGTCGTACGCGCCGCAGGTGCCGTCTCGAGGGTTCGAAATGCCAGTTCGAGCGTTGCGGCCTGCGAAGCGGGGTCATTCGGTTTACCTGCGGCATTGCCCAATGGAAAATCACTAAACATCACACGCGGCACTCCGCAGTGTTCGACAATGTCCTTGGCGCATGCGAGCAGTATCGTCGGGATACCTGCTGATTCAAGATATCGGGATACGAGACTCAGCGTCTGATGACAAACCGGACAATTGGGTACGAGCACTGCCGCCTCGACACCATCCTCCTTGCAACGTCTGAGTACCTCAGGGCAATCCACTTCAATCGTATGACGCTGACTGCGGTTGGTGGGGATCCCATGAAAACGCGGAGCCAGACGACCGATCCGTCGCGCTGCCGCAGCCGCTCTCATCGCGGGCAGAGGAAACCAGGTGTTGCTGTCTTCCATGGTGGTGTTCTTGCGATCGATCGCCACGTGGGAAATCCGCACATCATGATCGATCGTCACGTCACCAGAATAAACCTTGTAAAACTTTGCCTCGGCGTTGTAGGGCGCGCCAACACCCTGCTCACCCTTGGAAGGGTCGTAGGGTGATGCCGTGGTCAATAACGCGACAGTCATTTCAGCGAGCGGTTTGGCAAGTGGCGTAAAGGGTACTTCGGCGTAATGCGCCCAGCGATAAGGATTGCCATAGCCCAACGCAAGATACCAGTCACGCGTGCGCGTCATGTAGGGAATCGGGACATCCTCGTCAGAGGCAAAACCGAGATCTGTTTCTATTTGACTCATCTTTTCACATTCCTTGGATGACGATGACAAAGCGAGGGTCTCTTTGACTTTACTGCTTTTTATGTCCAGCTACCGTACCGAGCACGATTCCTAAGATGATCAGTACCGCAGCAATCACCAGGGGCAAGCCAAGAGTTTCACCTAAAAACAAGCTGGAACAAACCAAACCGATCACAGGCACACCCAACAATCCCATCGAAACCACGCCTGCGGGCAAATCCCGGCTAACCAGATTCATCATCCAGTAAGCCAGCCCGTTGCCTATCAAGCAATTAAAACCAAGCAGCAGCCAGAGCTCAAGCGTCCAGTTGATATGCGGAATTCCTTCGATCACCAAAGCCAGCACCAGCTGCACCACGCCCCCAACGAGCATTTGCCAAGGCAGCAAGGAAAAAGGAGGTGTCACCCATTTATGAACGCGTCCATACACAATTGAAATCGCCCAGCAAAGTGCGCCGGTCAACATGAAAACATGACCGAGCACGATGTTCGGGTCACTCCAGTCCATTTGTCCGGGCTGCATGATCAGCACGACACCCGAGAGCCCGATCAGCAACCCAAGCAGTCTTCTGACGGTTAGGGGTTCGCGGAGAAAAAACCAGGCAGCGGGAACGACCCAGAGTGGCGAGGTGTAGGCCAAGACGATCGACTTGCCGGCAGGGAGGTATTGCAAGCCGATACTGACCAATACCGAGAAGCCCACCATGTGCAGCAAACCGATACTGAACACCACTGGCAGATCTGCTTTGACCGGAACGCGAACGCGCCCGGTCGCCAAGCACAACGCAAAGAAAAGCGCACACGCAGGCAAGAGTCTCAGCGTTGTCACCCACACAGGGCTGACATACTCTAAGGTCATCTTGGCAAAAATCCAGTTAAAGCCCCAGGAAAGCACCAGTAGCACCAACAGAAAAATCGCGCGTCGACGGTTCTTTTGCTCAACTAATGTCAACATGTGTTCCTCGATATTTTGGCGTTGACTGTAACCCAATGTATGCTATGCCATCTTTACGATATGACGGATCGCCAAAAAAATGAGCACCCAAACAACAAAAGACCTCGACACGCTTCTCAAAGCACGCTATGGACAAGGCCCTCAAGTCCTTGATGTTTTAAACCCGACCCTCGAAACAATCTTTCAGCACAAGTCCGTACGCGGCTTCACCAATGAGCCTCTTGCGCCCAACACAGCCGAGCTTCTTGTTGCCGCAGCCCAGTCAGCCTCGACATCCTCCAACCTGCAAACCTGGAGCGTAGTGGCCGTTGAAGATCAGGGTCGCAAAGATCGCCTCGCCGCGATGGCCGGCAATCAAAAGTGGATCAATGCCTGTCCTCTTTTTCTGGTGTGGATTGCCGACCTCGCTCGCCTGAAAGCGCTTGGCGACGAACACAAGCTCGAGCATGAAAGCCTGAACTACATGGAAATGCTGCTGATGGGTACGATCGATGCCGCCTTGGCTGCCCAGAATGCAGCGATTGCTGCTGAATCGCTTGATCTTGGCATTGTCTACATTGGAGGCATCCGCAACAAACCTCTGGACGTGGCCAAAGAGCTGGGTTTACCTCCCATGAGCTTTGCGACTTTTGGCATGTGCGTGGGTCATATCGACCCAGCCGCCACGGCCAAAAATGTTGTCAAGCCACGCCTGCCACAACGCGCCGTGCTCCACAAAGAAACCTATCACCCAACCGCGCACAAAGAAGCGGTGGATGCCTACAACGCGACCATGGAAAAGTTTTACGCTGAACAGTCGATGAAGCCGCTTGGTCCATGGCATATCCAATCCCTGCACCGCGTGCGCGGTCCAGAGGCAATGGCCGGACGCGACCTACTCGTTGATGCGCTGAAAAAACTCGGCTTTGATATGCGCTAACTGAGGGAGGGCATCAGCCCTCTCCTTCTTCTCTTTTCTGCATCTGCCACATTTGCGCGTACGCGCCGTTCGCAGCGATCAAATCCTGATGCGTGCCGCGCTCGATCACACGACCTTGATCCATCACCAGGATCTGGTCGGCGTGGACAATCGTCGATAAGCGGTGGGCAATAATCAGCGTCGTATGGTTTCGCGCCAGACTCGATAATTCGTCCTGTAGCGCCCGCTCAGTCTTCGAATCAAGTGCAGAAGTCGCCTCATCAAAAATCAGCATGGCAGGTTTTTTCAGTAAAGTGCGCGCGATCGCGACGCGCTGCTTTTCCCCGCCAGAAAGTTTGAGGCCGCGCTCACCCACCTGAGTCTTGTAACCCTCTGGCAGATGCTCGATAAACTGATCCATCTGAGCGGCACGCGCTGCAGCCTGGACCTCTTGTTCAGTCGCACCCGGACGACCATAGGCAATGTTGTAGCCAATCGTGTCGTTGAACAAAACCGTGTCCTGAGGCACGATCCCCAAGGCTTGCCGCAAACTGCTTTGCTGTACGGCACGCAGATCCTGTCCGTCCAGCAAAATACGTCCATGCTGCACATCGTAAAAGCGGAACAACAGACGCGCCAAGGTGCTTTTGCCCGCTCCGCTACGCCCGACCACCGCGGTCGTCGTGCCCGCAGGAATCACAAAACTCACATCATGCAAAATTTCGCGGTTTGGTTCGTAATGAAACGAGACATGTTCAAACCTGACCTCGGGACCGTTCTTTTGATCCGCGATACGCAAAGCGGGCGCATTCGGCGCGTCCGCGATCTCGCGGTCAGACTCGAGTAAAGTAAACATTCGATCCAGATCGGTCAGGGACTGTTTGATTTCACGATAAATCACACCGAGAAAATTCAGCGGAATGTAGAGCTGAATCATCAAGGTATTGACCAACACGAGATCACCCAAGGTCATCGAACCATCCGAGACGCCCAGCGTCGCGCGCCATAAAATCAAAACCAGACCAATGGCGATGATCGCCTGCTGACCGACATTCAAAAACGATAATGATTTTTGAGACTTGATTGCAGCGGCCTGATAGCGCAACAGATTTTCGTCGTAACGTTTAGCCTCAAAAGCCTCGTTTCCGAAATACTTGACTGTTTCAAAGTTGAGTAACGAATCGATGGCTTTCTGATTGGCCCGAGAATCCATATCGTTCATTGTCCGGCGCAAGTGAGTGCGCCACTCGGTGACATAAATCGTAAAGACGATATAGATGATCAACGCACCCAGCGTGATCCCAGCAAACCAGATATCGTAGTTGTAGGCAAAATACCCCAGCACCAGCAAAAACTCGAGTAGCGTGGGAACGATGCTGTAGAGCGAATACGACACCAGCGACTGAATGGCGCGGGTGCCGCGCTCAATATCCCGACTCACGCCCCCAGTCTGTCTGGCCAGATGGAATCTGAGCGAGAGTGCATGCAAATGCTGAAATACTTCGAGCGCAATCTGTCTCACAGCATGCTGCGTGACTCGCGCGAAAAACAACTCGCGCAGTTCGGTAAACAGTGAGGAAGCAAATCTAAGCAGTCCGTAACCGATGATCAGCGCGAGCGGTACGACCAAGAGTGCACCCGCCGTATTGTTGCGCACATCCAGGGCATCCACCATGTGCTTGAGCATCACCGGGATACCCAGGTTGGAAAATTTCGCGGCCAGCAAACAGGCCATCGCAAGCGCCACACGCGCTTTGTACTGCATCAGGTATGGGAGCAAGTCGCCAATGATTCGCCAGTCGCTGCGCTGACGCGGGCCTTGCGGGCGATGCGGATCGTTTACAAATTCGGTCGAACGGCGGGCAGAATGTCTCATGCTCAGATTCTATCGCCGAAACAACTTGACCGTTCGATTAGGCCTTCGTGTATAAATCCCTAACATGTCTTTCACCGCACTCTTGCTTTTCCACTGTTTTCCACTGCCTCGACGATGAACCAACCTACAACTGTCACCCCTTCGCTGAACCAGACGCAGCGCCAACGCCTGAGTGCTCGAGCTGACAGTGTGCTGAACGAAGCCACGTCATCGGGCAGAATCCCCGGCGTTGCCGCCGCAGTGACAAATGCCTCAGAAACGCTTTACGAAGGCGCCTTTGGTCTGCGCGCACAAGGCCAACCTGCGCCAATGTCTCTGGACACGGTCATGTGGATTGCATCCATGACCAAACCCCTGGTGGGTGCGGCGGCCATGCAACTTGTTGAGCAGGGCAAACTCAAGCTTGATGATCCAATCGCCCGCGTGCTACCCGATATCGAGGCGATCCAGGTCATCACGGGATGGGATGCGCAGGGACAGCCTTTGTTGCGTGCGCCAAAAACACCCATCACATTGCGCCACCTCATGACGCACACCGCCGGCTTTACCTCGGATATCTGGAGTGAAAACTCGGCGCGCTTTCTTAAACTCAATAAGCTCCCGCGCGCGGGATCCGGACAACGCAGCGCACTCAACATCCCCCTGTCCTTCGATCCGGGTGAGCGTTGGGAGTACGGAATCAACATTGACTGGATTGGCCTTGCGATCTCAGCGGTCACTGGCATGCGTTTAGGTGAATACCTGCAGAAACACATCACCGGCCCCTTGGGGATGCACAGCACGGGTTTCAAAATCACACCTGACATGCGCGCGCGAGTGGCCAAGGTCCACCTGCGCAATGCCGCTGATCAATCACTGAGTCTGCTGGATTTCGAAGTCCCACAAGAGCCCGAGGTCGACCCGGGTGGTGGCGGAATGTACTCCACCGCAAGCGATTATCTGCGTTTTACCCGCATGATGCTCAACGATGGGTATGGCAACGGCCAACAAATCCTCAAGCCCGAAACTGTTGCTCTGATGTCAAAGAATGCGATGGGCCCATTGCGCGTCAAGATGCTGCATACGGTCAATCCAAATATGTCCCTGGATGCCGAGTTTTTTCCTGGCATCGAAAAAACATGGGGGCTGACCTTCATGATTAATGAAGCGACAGCCCCCACAGGTCGATCCGCCGGCAGCCTGGCCTGGGCGGGTTTGCCTAATGCCTACTTCTGGATTGATCCCGTTCGCCAGATCGCAGGTGTCCTGATGATGCAAATATTGCCTTTCGTCGATACATCCGCGCTCAAGTTGTTTACAGACTTCGAGACGACTGTCTATCAGTCGCTTGTCTCTCAGTCGCTTCAATCCACTTGACCCCGTGAATCCCTTATTGACCGGGATACCACTTCGGCAAGCGTTTTTCGATGAAAGACGCTGTGCCTTCCGCCGCCTCAGACTGCTGGCGCATATCCGAGTGCTGCTTGATCAAGTCGTCGAATAGGGCATCATCCAGGAAGGAACCGGCGACTTCCATCGTACGCATCTTGGTGGCTGACACAGCGCCCGGGGCATTCATGAGCAAGGCATCGACAATACGTGCGCCCGTCGCCTCAAGCTCCTCGAGCTTGCAGACCTCGTGCGCAAAACCAATACGCAACGCCACATCTGGGCCAAAACGCTCTGAAGATAAGGCGTAGCGCCGCACGTTTCTGACGCCCATGGCCTGGCAAAGCTGCGGCAAAATAATTCCTGCGATCAAGCCCCAGCGCGCCTCAGTAATGGCAAAAACGGCGTTGTCGGCAGCCACCACGATGTCGCACACTGAGGCAATGCCCGTCCCGCCGCCGAAACATCCACCATGAATCAACGCCACAGTCGGGATGGGCACGATATCCAGACGGCGAACCGCTTCGGCGGTCAGGCGCGACACCCGTTCGTTTTCAGCCGGCGAGGTGTGCGACACGCTGGAGATCCAGGCCAGATCAGCACCCGCCTGAAAATGTCGGCCATTGCCTTTAATCACCACGACCCGAGCATCGGGCTTGGGACCCAGCAGATCGAGCGCCTCATGCAAGCCTTCGATCATATCGCCGTTGTAGGCGTTGTTGACTTGAGGACGATTCAACGTCACTGTGACAACCCCACGCGCGTCGACGTCGCACAAAACAGTCCCTTTTCCGAGTTCTTTTGTCATGGTTTCCCCTTATTTGATGATTCGTTGTGATTTTCCAGCTGTCGATCAGCATACCTCGGAACGATGACTTTAATGTTTGAGGGAAATCAACAGGAAGCATTCAGTCATACGCATGGATTGATGTACTATTTCTGCAAAATAATAAGAATCATTTGATCCATTCAAATACACGAGACAACCTAAATTTTTATGCAAACACTAGACGCCATCATCATAGGCTCAGGCTTTTCGGGCATGTATCAACTCTACAGCTTGCGGGACAAGCTTGGCATGACCGCCAAGGTTCTCGAAGCAGGTAGCGGTGTTGGAGGGACCTGGTTTTGGAATCGCTATCCAGGCGCTCGCTGTGACTCGGAAAGTCACACCTATATGTATTATTTTTCAAAAGAAATCATCCAGGAATGGGAGTGGTCGGAACGCTACCCCCAACAGCCGGAAATTTTGCGCTATTTGAATTTTGTCGCGGACAAACTGAAACTGCGCTCCGATATCGAGCTTGATACACGCATGTCCCAAGCGCATTTTGACGAAGCGACCAATCGCTGGCACGTCAAAACAGAAAACGGCAAGGAATACAACGCCCAATACCTGATTACCGCCGTTGGCTGTCTATCTTCGGCCAATATGCCCAAAATCAAAGGCCTGTCCGACTTTAAAGGCAAGTGGTACCACACGGGTCAGTGGCCACACGAAGGCGTGGATTTCAAGGGTAAACGGGTGGGTGTAATCGGCACAGGCTCAACGGGCATTCAGGCCATCCCTGTCATCGCGGCAAGCGCGGCGCACTTGACCGTGTTCCAACGTACTCCTAATTACAGTCTGCCCGCTCGCAACGCGCCACTCACACCCGAATTTAAAAAGTACGCCAAAGAACATGCGGATGACATCCGTAAAATCATGACAACCAATACCAATGGTCATGGTTTTTATATCGAGGACAAGTCCGCGCTCGAAGTGCCCGAGGACGAACGTCTCAAAGCCTACGAGAAAAAATGGGAGCAAGGCGGCTTTCAGTTTCGCGCGCTCTATCGCGACATTCTGACCAGCGCCGAAGCCAATGAAACTGCGGCTCAGTTTATCCGCAACAAAATTAAACAAATCGTCAAAAAACCTGAGGTCGCCGAACTATTGGCCGATATCGACCACCCATTCGCCGCCAAGCGTCCACCTGTTGATTCGCACTACTTCGAAACCTATAACCGCGACAACGTCTCGCTTGTCGACATTCGCAAAGCCCCCATCGAGTGCATCACAGCCAATGGCATCAAAACCACTGAGCATGAGTACCCGCTGGATATCATTGTGTTCGCGACAGGCTTTGACGCCATGACAGGTTCACTCGTCAAACTCGATGTCACGGGCCGCAACGGCAGAACACTCCGGGAATACTGGCACGCAGGTCCACGCACCTATCTAGGTTTACAGATCCCGGGCTTTCCTAATATGTTCACCATTACAGGTCCTGGTAGTCCCTCCGTGCTGTGCAACATGCCGCCGGCGATCGAGCAGCACGTTGAATGGATCACACGATGCATCAAACATATGCGTGACAAAGGGCTGGACTGTGTCGAGGTTCCAGAATCCTCCGGTGACGCGTGGCAAGCCGAGGTCGATGCGGCCGCCAACGCCACGTTACTACCCAAGGTCAAGCACTCCTGGTACCTGGGTGCGAACGTGCCGGGTAAACCGCAAGTATTCATGCCTTACGCCGGAGGATTGAGTCACTATCGCGATATTTGCGAAGAAGTCATCCAGGACAACTACCGAGGCTTTGAGTTTCACGCCGCACGATAAGAGTGCGCGTACCTAAGAGTACGCATTCAAACAACAGGGGAACAATATATCAAGGCGTAAAGTATTAGCCTTTATTCCCCCTATGAATTCCTTTACCTAGGTAACTTGGTGACAACCGCCACTAATGCGATAATCCCTAGTTGCACAGATGTCTTTTACTCACTTCAAATTTGAGGCTTTACGCTCATGGCACAAGAATTGGATTTGCTAAAAATCGCCCAAGAAGAACAGAACGGCGATCTTTTCAAAATGCTCGATGGCATTTACAAACGCTCATCGGTCAAACCCGAAGGTTGCCCTGACGCAATCATCTGGGAAGGCGGCAACTTTCACGGTGGCGTCAAGCCCGTTGCCCACGCTTTTACGGATATGTTCGCACTCAACGGCACATTGATGGCGCTGGACGTGCTCGGTTTGCCTTTCCTCGGCGTTCCGATGATGGCTCAGTTCCGTCATGACAGCAAACTCAAATCCCTCGAGTGGTTTGGCAAGCTGGACTACACAGCACTGAAGTGGTCGACAGCCGGTGACTTCATGGTCAACGAAGGCGGCAAAAAAGTTGTTGTGAACGGCAAATCCGCCAATGCTCCCCTGCGCACCGCAGCTGGCGTCTATTGCAACGTCCGTCCCTATGGCGGCATCACCAGCATCCGTTTTATGCCTGGTCTGCCCTATTCCCAGGACAAAAAGAAATTCAACGTTGATCATGCCACTGGTGTGATCCACTCTGAAATGAATACCCCCGGCATCCGCATGGCCTACGCTGCGCGTCTCTTCCTGAAAATGGTGCACGAGACCGGTCAAATCGGTCGTGTCGCCACCAAGCCCACACAGGCTCAAGAAGACGCCATCAACGCAGGCATCATGCGCTGGCTGATGCAGGGCACCAAATTCAAGCTCAAGCGTCAATACACCGTGGACGCCTATGAAGAGCACCGCGCGAGCGTTGACGCCATCGTGGCCCTGCTCCCCAAGGACTTCAAGGCTGGCATGGAGAACTGGACAGGCGATATTTACGAACACATTTCAGACACCAACTTCGGCTTGTTGCTGCATGACATGATCCGCCAGCGTCCTTGCATCGTTTATGCAACGGATCTGGACGGTGACCGCCTGACCGACCTGATGGCCGATGCACCTGACGTTTTGCGTGACTGGGGCCAGATGGTTCTTGACAAAGTTGGCGCCAAAGTCGACATGAAGAAATTGTGGACCGAAATGGGTTTCACAATGACCAACGGTAAAGACATGACCAGCGTGATGTATCGCGTGCATGGCGCCCCAATCTATGAACAGACATTGGGCTCGGCAGATGCAATGCTGTTGCGCTTGCTCGACGGCGACGAAACGGTTGGCGGCGAAAAGCAGCCTTACGACCCACGCATTCACTTTGTGCTGATCAACGAGGCCTACAAGGCAGCCAACCCAGGCAACAAGCAGCTGGCCGACTGGTTGGACGCTCAGCTCGCCACCTTCGACAAAATCTACGCTGGCGAACGCCCACGTTATATCGATGGCTACAAGAAACTGAAAGCAGCGATCCGTCCTTGGGGCACTGCATAAGCTTCAGGCACTGATCAAGTTGAAATAAAAATCCCGCAAGCTTCGAAAACTTGCGGGATTTTTAATTGTTTACTGCTTCTTCACTTCTTCTTCACTGCTTCTTCATTTAAATCGTGCGCGGTCCAGTATTTTCTGAGCTGCGATTTGATTACGACCCATTGCAGCCACAGAGACGTCTTCAACCTTAAACGATCCAAGCTCTTTCAAACCCGGATTTTCAACCTTGACTGAAGCCACCGCTGGCCACTCGTTGTTACCGTCAGCGAAATAGACTTGCGCACCATCGGTCGCAAGATATTCAAGAAACTTGGTCGCGGCTTCTGGATGCGGCGCATTTTTAGCGATTCCGCCTCCAGCAATGTTGATGTGCGTGCCGCTCGTTTCCTGGTTGGGCCACAAGAAACCAATTTTTGCCATCATTGCCTGATCCTCAGGCTTGGTGGAGCGCATCATGCGCACGAAATAATATGAATTGGTGAGCGCGACACCACATTCACCCGCTGCGACGGCTTTGATCTGATCGGTATCTCCCCCACGCGGTGCGCGCGCCTGGTTGGCGACCATACCTTTGGCCCACTTCTCCGTCGCAGCCTCACCGCGACGCTCGATCATCGCGCCCACGAGCGACAGCATGTAAGGATGTGATCCGGAACGTGTGCAGACCTTGCCCTTGTTGATTGGATCTGCCAGCTTTTCATAGGTGTTGACATCTTCTGGCTTGACGCGCGCCTTGTTGTACACAATCACACGAGCCCGCGTGGAGTAACCCACCCAAGTGTTGCCACCCCCTTGAGCTTGAGCTCTAAGATTTTCAGGGATACGCTCATCGATATAAGCGGACTTGACTGGCTGGAACATGCCGTCCTTTTCCGCACGCCATAAACGCGCCGCATCAACCAGCAAAATCACGTCGGCCGGGCTTTTGGCGCCCTCGCTTTTCAAGCGCTCGATCAGCGCATTGTCACTGGCTTCGATACGATTGATTTTGATCCCTGTCGCCTTGGTAAAGCCACCGTACAACGCCTCATCAGTCTGATAGTGACGTGCAGAATACACATTGAGCTCTTTGGCAGCCTGAGTGCTTTGACCAGTCTGGCCAGGCTGGGAGAATGCGCTGCCAGCCGCGGTGAATGACAACACGCCTGCAGCCAGGGCTTTCAGTACCATTTGCTTGTTCATCAGAAAGTATTCCGGGGTGATTAATCAGTCGCGCTTCTAATCAGTAGTGCTTCTAATCAGTAGTGCTTCTAATCAGTAACTGTTCGAATAGCGAGAAACGTCATATTAACACTAAATGCGAATCATTATCAATACCGGTTAGATTTAGACATTGCGCGCGACAGCAAAATCACAGGGATCAACCCGGCGGTCACAATCGTCAACGATGGTAACGCCAGCTCAGATAAACGCTCGTCCGCCGCCAGCTGATAGGTCGCTACGGCCAGCGTGTCAAAGTTGAAGGGGCGTAAAAGCAAGGTCGCTGGGAGTTCCTTCATCACGTCGACAAATACAAAAAGCCCTGCTGTCATGACACTACGCTTGAGGAGCGGAAAATGAATGTCGCGCATCGTTTGCCAGGGCGTCGCCCCTAAGAGCGCTGCCGTACCATCCATCGAGGGAGTGATACGCGAAAGCCCAGCCTCCACGCTTTGCAAACTGGAAGAAAGGAAGCGGATCAGATAGGCATAAATCAGCACCGAAACGGTGGCAGACATGATCCACGCCACCTGAAAGAGGCCCAACACAGACAAAATACCGACCGCCAGCACCGCGCCAGGCAGTGCGTATCCCAGACCAAGCAAACGATTGACCCACTGCAGAGTCGCGCTTTTCGTCAATCTCGCACCGTAAGCCAGCAATAAAGCGCAAGCCACGGAAATCAGCGCGGTGATCGCCGATAAACCAAAAGAGTTTTGTAACCAGTCCAGGTAGCGCACATCTAGACTCAAGCCCTGCTCCCAAAGCAGCTTGAGCAAAGCCGCCACGGGCAATAAAAATGCGCAGAGCAAAGTCAATCCGCACACTGCAAAGGCACCGAAAGCCTTTCGACCCTTTAGAAGCCGGGGTAATGCAGCGCGTTGAACGACTCCCGAGCTCGCATAACGCATCCGGGCTCTATTTGTCTGCTCCATATAAAAAATCAGAATCACAAATACCAGTAGACCCAGGGAAAGCTGAACGGCAGCCAGGCGATCGCTAAAGGACAGCCATGCCCTGAAAATACCTGTTGCGAAAGTTTCAACACCAAAATAGGCGACTGCACCGTAATCCGCCATGACCTCCATCAGGGCGAGGGCCATTCCCGCAAAGATCGCTGGTCGTGCCATGGGTAAAACCAAGCGAAAAAAAGCCTGGAAACCGCTGTATCCGAGCGTTTCAGCCGCCTCGGAAAGGCGACCGCTTCGGTCCAGAAACGAAGTGCGCGCAATTAAATAGACATAGGGGAACAGACAAAAAGAAAACGACCACATCGCGCCACCTAAAGAGCGCGGATCCGGAAAAAACCATAATTGCTCGAGTCCGAAAATATTGCGTAATGTTGTTTGAATCGGACCGGAAAACTGCAGAATATCGACAAAAAGATAAGCCATGACATAAGTTGGGATGGCCAGCGGCAAAATCAGCGCCCATTCAAAAATCTTTTTGCCAGGAAACTGATAGTTCGCCACCAGCCAGGCGTTACCCACCCCGAGCACAAAGACGCCCAGCCCTACTCCTAGCAGCAGCAACAAGGTAGACGTGACATACTCTGCTAGCACGGTTTGCCAGAGATGCAGCAACGTACCCTGGGCGATCAGCTCCTGGGCGGCCTCGCCGCTGCCTTCCGTAAAAAAAGGAATAAAGAGGCCCAGCAGCGGTAACGACAACAATACTGCGATCAGAACAACGACTCGACTCATTCGTGATGCGCTCGGCTCAGGATAAAAAGGATTCTGGAATGAAAATGCGGTTAATGAGAAAATTATAAAGATGAATACCAACGCACCTTTGCTTTCCCTCGACCACGTTGAAATCGGATACCCCCGTCTGGACGGTCCAGGATGGGTTCCGATCGTGCGTGATTTAACCCTCAGTCTAGCCCGAGGCAGCATTGCGTGTTTGCTGGGACCCTCCGGATGCGGCAAATCCACGATTCTAAGAGCCATCTGTGGCTTTGAAACCTTGCAGAAAGGCTCCATTAGCTTGCACGGCAGGGTTGTCAGCGCACCAGATATTCAGGTCGCGCCGAATCTGCGCAAAGTCGGCATGGTGTTTCAGGATTTCGCCCTGTTTCCCCACCTCAGCGTGTTGGAAAATGTGATGTTCGGCTTGCGCGCACTCGCGCCCGCCAAACGACGGGAAGTCGGTCTCCAGTGGCTTGAGCGCGTTTCACTGGCAGACAAAGCGGGATCCTACCCGCACGAACTGAGTGGCGGACAACAGCAACGGGTCGCGCTCGCTCGCGCCATGGCGCCCGAGCCTGACCTGATTTTGCTCGACGAACCCTTTTCCAGTCTGGATATCGACCTGCGCGAGAGGCTCGCCAGCGAGATGCGGGATATTTTGAAAGCCAACGGTGTCACCGCGCTGCTCGTGACCCATGACCAGTTCGAAGCCTTCGCGATCGCCGATCAGATTGGTGTGATGTCGGAAGGTCGGATCATACAGTGGGACACCCCCTATGATCTGTACCACGAGCCCGTCAATCGCTACGTCGCAGACTTTATCGGCCGTGGCGTCTTTGTCAAAGGCATCATCCAGCCCAATGCCATGGTAAAGATCGAACTGGGTCAACTTCAGCTCGATCACGATCATCATGATCCGATCGGCACAGAAGTGGATGTGCTGCTGCGCGCGGATGATATCCAGCACGACGATGCGAGCCTACAACAGGCCGAAGTCCTCCGTAAAACTTTTCGAGGCGCCGATTTTTTGTATACCTTGCGTCTTCAATCAGGGCAGGAAGTTTTGGCCTATGTTCCCAGTCATCACGACCACTCGCTAGGCGAAAAAATTGGCATACGGCTCGGCGTCGATCACGTCGTGACCTTTTCCGATCAAAACTGATTGATCTCCATACGCCACTTACTTGCACCTTAAGGAAAACCCTGTATTTGAGGAAAACACCTCCAATACAGCGGGTTGCCTGTGTAGAATCATTGAGCCTTAATCGGTAATGCTGATCCCTTTGCTCCGAAAATTTTAAGTCGACATGGAGCGGTCACTGAATCAGCCCAAACCCAAGGATATCAATATGCAGGTAATTTCCGACGAAAGCATTGCCGTAGATCCAAGTTCCAAGATACTCAAAAAACTGATCACTGTCATCGCTGTGACGATGTCTCTGTATCACATGTATGTCGCTGGATTTGGCCCGCCTGAGGCAGTGATTTTCCGCGGTACGCACTTGATGTTTGCGTTGGCGCTGGTTTTTTTACTGTACCCGTCGAAAGCAGAGGGAGGTTTGATTCCGCGGTCATACGACATGCTGATTCTTGCTCTCGGCCTTGCCGCAATCGGGCATATTTTCGTGGATTACGAAAACTTCACGAACAGAATCATCTACATCGATGAACTCTCTAAAGCGGACGTGTTTTATTCCTTTGTCATGGTCGTCGTCGTTCTCGAAGGCACACGACGCGTCATTGGCTGGGCACTGCCGATCACAGCAATTTTATTCGTCGCTTACGCTGCGTTTTTTACTCAGGTCAAGCTTCCGGTTCTCCTGGAGCAGCTCTACCTGTCTACCGAAGGTATCTTTGGCTCGACACTCGGTGTCTCTGCCTCCTACGTCATGCTTTTCGTGATTTTTGGCGCGTTCATGGAAAAGAGCGGCACGGGGCAATTGTTCATGGACTTTGCCATGGCTCTGACCGGACGGAGTGCGGGCGGTCCTGGAAAAGTCGCAGTCGTGAGCTCCTCACTCTTTGGTACTGTTTCAGGAAGCGCTGTGGCCAACGTCATGGTGGATGGTCCCATCACGATACCCCTGATGAAGCGTACAGGCTTCAGACCCCCTTTTGCAGCAGCTGTGGAATCCGTTGCCTCCACAGGCGGACAGCTCATGCCTCCGGTCATGGGTGCAGCAGCCTTCGTGATGGCTGAATTCTTGTCGGTTCCCTATGCGCAGGTTGCTTTGTGGGCCGTGATCCCCGCTTTGCTTTACTACGCATCCGTGTTTTTCGCGGTTCACTTCGAAGCTAAACGCCATGGATTGGGCGGTGTCCCCGAAAGCGAGCTCCCAAAGTTTGGACAGGTCATGATGCAACGGGGTCACCTGTTCATTCCGATTCTGATTATCCTGATTGGTCTGTTCATGGGCTTCTCGGCGCCACTGTGTGCCTTGGTTGCAGCGCTCAGTTGCCTGCCCGTTGCGCTTGCCCGCAAACTGACACGACAAGGCATCACATGGATGACGGTGATTAACGCCCTCGAAGAGGGTGCACGTAACGCTTTGTCCGTTGCAATGGCCTGCGCTTGCGCAGGTATCGTAATCGGTTGCGTCACCATCACGGGACTGGGTATTGTTTTCACACAAGTCGTGATCGAACTTGCGAACAACTCCTTATTCCTTGCCTTGCTGTTGACTGCCGCCGCGGGCATTGTGCTTGGAATGGGCATGCCCACCACGCCAGCCTACATCGTCATGGTCTCATTGCTGATTCCTGCGATTATCAAGCTCGGCGTTGAAGTGCCAGCGGCCCACATGTTTGCACTCTACTTCGCGATTCTTTCTGCAATCACTCCACCGGTCGCACTGGCGGTGTTCGCGGCAGCCAGCCTGGCAAAGGCAAATATGTGGGAGTCAGGTTTTGCCGCGATGCGGGCGGCCGCGCCCGCCTATATCGTCCCTTTTATGTTCGTGTATGAGCCTTCCTTGCTGCTGATTTTCAAAGACGACACGTCCTATCTGACCGTTTTCTGGTCAGTCATGACTGCGATGATTGGTGTGATTGCCCTGGCTGGCGGATTTTTTGGGTGGCTTGTCGGTTATGCAACCATGTACCAGCGCGTATTACTTTTCATTTCAGCGGTTTGTTTGATCAAGCCCGGTCTCATCACCGACACGATCGGTTTCGGACTACTTGCGTTTGTAGCGATCACGCAGTGGTACCAAAATAAAAGAAACGCATCGGCCACAGCCTAGGGGACAGCCATGAGCATGGCCATGATTCATCTCTCGATTCCGATCAAAGATATCGCCTCAACGGTGCGTTTCTATCGGGATATTTTGGGATGCACTGTCACGAGACAACAGACCGACAGACTCGATATCGATTTCTTTGGTCACCACCTTGTCGCGCAGCTCTCAGAACTTGAAGCCTCGCACAAATCAATCACCATTGGACGTGGAAACTATCCTTTGCGTCACTTTGGTGTGATCGTCACACCTGATGTGTACGATCGTATGCTCTCAAGCCTGATCGCCGCCAAGGTCGACTTTGCGATGGCTCCCGACAGAATTTTCATCGGGACACCTCGCGAACAATCGGTTTTTCTTGTCTTTGACTTCTCGGGGAACGCTGTTGAGGTGAAGGGCATGCCCGATCCTCAACAGGTTTTCTCAGCAGGATAATCCGTTCAGAAGCGTTTGGAGAGCGACAGCGCCATCGCAAAACCGGTTTGATAGTTGGTGCTGTACTGAGTCGTTCCAGAACTGTCTGTCGCGGACAAACGACCCGCAGTTGTCGCTGCGGCATACAAGTCAATACGAGTCGTACGGTCAATCGCGTAGGATAGTCTTGCAAAGACGGGGACGAAACTGTTTTGACCAATGCCATTGGCCACAGGACTGTTTTCGTTTAGGCGGAAGCGGTAGGAACGATACGCGCCTCCACCTGCAATACTCCACTGTTCCGTCAATGCGTAAGAGAGCTCGAGGCCCGCGCCACCGGCAGGACCGGCAGGCAGGGAGTTACCGAGTCGCAATTTATCAGTGATATTCCAATTAACCAACAGGTATGGAAATACTTTCGTCTCGTCAATCTGGCGAAATACTCCAGCTCCAACTCCAAGCGTCAAATCTTTGGAGAATGTTCTCGCGACACTCATCACGGCACCATAAGTCGCCGTACCGCCGGTACCGGTCCCCGTCTCGCCAGACCACTCCACAGTCGGTGCGAAACCAAAACGCCACTCAGGGCTGGGGGAATAGCCAAAGTTCATCCCCAAGGCGGGAGTACTGATCGCTGTCCAAGGCGCTTGACCACCGAACGCCTGAGGATCACTCCATGACCAGTTCTGATAGTTGTAACGGGCGCTCACACCTGCGGAAAAAGCGCTTGTGAACTGTTTGGTGACATTGACGTTGGCTGACGCATCCTGCCAGTTAAAACTTCCACCATCCACGATGCGGGTGTTGAATTGATTCAAACCCGTGAGACCCACAGATACGCTGGTTTCGCCGGGCGATTGACGCGGCTGGGCGACAACTGATGCACATAGCGCCGTGAGCGCAAGAGCTGCACCCATGCGAAGGGAATTCGGCATACTAAACATATTCATTCATCCATTTTTTGTCAAAACAAAATATCGGAAGTCCTCATTCACCTCAGCGAGACAGTAGACGTCTAGCGAAATAGGACAGCGTATCCACGAGAATGACCAACACAATCATAGCGGCCAGCACACTGCTTGTTTCCTGCATTTGAAACAGGCCCATGTGAAAAGACAACATTTGACCCAATCCACCACCACCGACCACACCAAGCACGGCCGCGGCGCGAATATTATTTTCCCAACGATACAACGCATAGGACATCAACTGTGGAGAAACCGTAGGGAGTGTTGCATAGAGGAACACCCGTCCCTCGCCCACCCCCTGAACCCTCAGCGCAACAGCGGCTTGCTGAGGCGCGTTTTCGATAGATTCGGCGAATAACCGACCCAACACGCCCGTGGTGTGCAGGGCAAGTGCGAGCGTGCCTGCGAATGGACCCAAACCAGCGGAAATCAACAATAAAGCCGCCCAAACCAACTCGGGGATGGCGCGCAATGCATTCAGAAGCAAACGGGTCGGAAATCTCCAGCGGGCAGGATCGCCGTCATAACTCCGGCTCGCAGGCACGGCTAACAAGACGCCAAAAATAGTCGCGATCAAAGTACCGACCGCGGACATAGCCAAAGTTTCGAGACTGGCGCGCCACAGCTTGTGAAGAAATACCGGCTCAAAATTGGGTGAGAGCAACTCGCCTAAAAATTTACCCATGCGAGCGATACTCTCAACAGACAAGACCCGTGCAAGCTGTAAATCGAGAGACCAAAAACTCAGGAAAATGAGAACGAAACTACCAGATAATGCCCAGAAAACAGGGGAACTCAGCCGCATCCAATGCTTTGGACGCTTGGGCACATTATTCGGGCGCATCCGCGCAGAAGATTCTGTCGATTGCTGACTCATTGGAGCGCCCTTCGCATCCAGGTACTCAACAAGTCGGCAAGCCCGACCAGCAGAATAAAAACAATCAACATGGTGGCGACTTCGGAACCATTGAACATTCGCATCGAATTGTCCATCTGCTGTCCCAGGCCGCCAGCACCGACAAAGCCCAAAACAGTCGATGCCCTGATCGCGCACTCCCAGCGATAAATTGTGTAACTCGTCAATTCAGTCGCATTACCTGGCAACACACTGTAAAAAAATGTCTGCAATCTGCCAGCGCCATTACGCAAGAGCGCAGTCGCGGGTTCGCGTTCACCACTTTCTAAAATTTCACCGTATACCTTGCCCAGCATGCCCGCGTAGGTCAAGCCAATGGCAAGCACACCCGCTGCGGGCCCCAGGCCCACGACGCGGACAAATACAAGCGCCCAAATGAGCTCAGGGACACTGCGCATCAGTATCAATATCCACCTGATCAGCTGTCTCAGCACAAATGGCAAAGCCTGCATGCGTCCGGACAAAGAAGAAACAGACAAGACTGTCGTTGAAAGCAGCGTGAGTGGAATCGCCAACACAAGCGCCAAAAAAGTCCCTGCCGTCGCGATCGCAACGGTACGCCAAGCTTCGCGTGCGACTAACTGTAAAAACTCAGAATTCAATGCGGGTGGAAAAAAATCCGCCAGAAAACGTACCGTAACTTTTAAATTATCGGTTTCGAAAAAAACCCATGGCCTGAACTCGGTTGTCACGAGTGCGGGCCACATCAGCAAACAGGCTGCGACAAACCAGAACACGCGTCGCGACCACGCGGGGTCACGCAGCTCAGGAGCCTTAAGCGCAACCAACGCGAATCTCCCGTTTCACCGCAGGGACTTCATGCAAGGCGTGAGGGGTTTCAACTTGGGCAAGTTCGTACTCAAACTGCGCGTAAAGTTCAGATAATCGCTCTTGTGTCACTTCAGGACCGAGCAGATCGAATACCAGACGACCATCACGCAGTCCGAGGACACGAGGAAACTCTGTAGTCGCCACATTCACCTGATGCAAGCTGGTCACCAATGTCACTTGTCGTGCGCGCGCCTCGCGTACAAGTGTCGCAATAGCCTGGCGAGCGCGAGTGGGGTCGAGTGCGGACAAAGGTTCATCGACCAGCCACAGTTTTGCAGGCGCAAGCAAAGCTCGCGCCAACCCCACGCGCTGCCGCTCCCCGCCCGAGAGACGATCGACGCGCTCCCATAACTTTTCTTTCAAATCAAACTGGGAAAGAGCCTGCGCGACTTCGTCAACATGTTGCGGATAGATCAGATTCCTGATGCTGCCCCAAAGTGATAGCTCTGGCAACTTTGCGGCCAGAAGAGAGACAATCACGCGCTGCCTGGGAGGTAATGGAGGGCTCTGGGGCGCATAAAACAATTGTCCACGTTGACGCTGCAAATTTCTCGTGGAGAGCGACCAGACCGGGTCGCGATCCATCAGCACTCTCCCATGGGAAGGCTTCAGCGCAGCGCCCAGCAACTGAAGCAAGGTCGTTTTACCCGCGCCTGAAGGACCAATCACCGCAACGTGTTCACCCGGAGAGATCGTCAGAGACAATTGATCAATCGCTGCACGCATGTTGGCACTGGCAGCAGGATGGCGAGCAGTGACGTCCTCCAGCTCAATCCGCAACCCAGACATTATTTGATCAAACCTGCGCTTCTACCAGCGGACTCAAGACCTTTGTAATTGTCTGGTGTCGTAGGGATATATTTGCTGGCGCGGTTCAAGGTCAGGATCTCTTTACCCTCCGGCGTGTTCATATCGAGGGCAAGCAAAGCCTTGGTAATTTTGTCGCGTAATTCAACCGGCATATCCGCGTTGACTGACCAGTTGTAATTGAAATAAGGCGGGGTGGTGTAAAACACATCGACTTTACTGGTGTCGACCTTTTTTTCATTCACGAACTTTTGCCAGACCGTGATGTCAAGCGCAGCGGCATCCACCCGGCCGCTTACGACTGATGCAATCGTCGCATCATGGGCGCCAGAGTATGCCACGCGCTTGAAATCGCGGTCGGGGTCCAAGCCGGCTTCGAGCAAGAACGAGCGCGGCATTAAGTGACCCGAGGTGCTGGACTGGGATCCAAAACTCACCTGTTTGCCTTTCAGGTCGGCAAGCCTTGTGATGCCGGAATTCTTTTGAGTGATGAATACGGAACGAAACTTGGTGTCCTCTTCGCGTTGAGCGATCGGCACGATTTTTCCACCAGAGCGGATTTGCGCCTGAACATAAGTGAACCCTCCAAACCACACCAGATCAACCTGTTTGTTAACCAGAGCTTCGACAGCGGCCGGATAATCATTGACTGGCACGAAGCTGACCTTCATGCCCACCGCTTGCTCCAGATACTTGGTCAGCGGACCAAACTTACGCATTTGCTCGGTCGCGGCCTCTTCAGGGATGGTGGTCACGCGCAGAACCTGCTGAGCATGAGAGACACCAGCTAAAAAAGTGGCGACTGTGATCGTGGCGACAGTCATTGCGCGAGAAATCCGGCGCTTGGAGAAAGATGTAAACAAAAGGGTCACCTGAAAACGGTTAAGGGTGCTCTTAGTATAGGAGAGACCGACCTCAACTCCCGGGATAAACCCTTTTTGATCAAGAATTTGGTGCACCGCAACAAGGGAAAGTCACTAGGGATCCGTTTCCATAAGCGTCAACACTTGCGAGATAATAGGCGTCCAGACATCTTCAATCGGAGGCCTTCGTGCTAATGAAAACTATGGCATCAATGGGCGCTCTTGCCCTGACTGCTGCGCTTTCTGTGACTTCTTTCAGCGCAGTCGCCCAACCAGCTAAACCAGAATGTATTGCGCCCGCCAAACCAGGCGGCGGTTTTGACCTGACTTGCAGACTCGCCCAAGCGGCCCTGAAAGACTCTCAAGTGCTCAAGGACCCTCTGCGCATTTCCTACATGCCCGGCGGTATCGGTGCGGTCGCTTACAACACCATTGTCACGCAGCGCCCTGCCGAAGGCGGCACGATTGTGGCCTATTCTGGTGGCTCCTTGCTGAACCTCGCGCAAGGTAAGTTTGGCAAATACAACGTCAATGATGTGCGCTGGCTTGCCGCGATTGGTGCCGATTTTGGTGTGATCATCGTGCGCAATGATTCTCCTTTCAAAGATCTCAAGAGTGTCATGACGGCTCTTCAGCAGGATCCGACCAAGGTTGTGTTCGGTGCAGGCGGCTCCGTGGGCAGCCAGGACTGGATGAAAGCCGCTTTGACCGCAAAAGCCGCTGGCGTCGACTACAAGAAAATGCGCTTTGTCGCCTTTGAAGGCGGCGGTGAAACCGCAACAGCGTTGCGTGGTGGTCATATTCAAGTCATGATGGGCGATGCAGCCGAGGCCGCAACATTGCTGGACAGCGGCGCTCCCCTTCGCGTCTTGGCCATTTATCATGACAAGCGTTTGCCAGGCAAACTCGCCGATATTCCGACAGCGACTGAACAAGGCTACAAAATCAACTGGCCGATCATCCGTGGCTTTTATCTCGGACCTAAAGTTTCCGATAAAGACTACGACTGGTGGGTGGACGCCTTCAAAAAGACGATGGCTTCCCCCGAGTACGCCAAGCTGCGCGAGCAGCAAGGTCTGTTTCCTTTCGATATGACGGGTGCCGAGCTTGACCGCTATGTCAAGCAACAAGTCAAAGAGTATGCCGAGCTTGCAGACACCTTTGGTCTAATTAAGAAGTAAATGAAGTCCATGCGCTGGACAGACCACAAGGTCTGTTCAGCGCTTTTTTATTTGAAGAAATTGAGGTGCAAGATGGCTCTTGATGATCGAAAACTGGGCGCGCTGGCGCTGGCACTCGCCGCTTTTCTAGCGTGGTACGGACACAGCCTTGAGGCGGCCTTCTCTTACGAGCCAATCGGTCCACGCGCTTTCCCGCTTGGGATCTCGGCAATCATTGCATTGTGCGGACTCATCCTCGTGATCAAGGGTGGTCACCGTGTCGAGCCCAACAGTCGCGCGGCAAACGCCCGAATCTGGCTGATGATCGCGATACTCAGTGCGTATGCCGCGACATTCCAGCTGCTGGGTTTCATTATTTCAACCGCGCTGATGACAACGCTGGTCGCACGTTTGTTTGGCGGCACCTGGATCAAAGCACTGATCGGTGGCGCTGGAATGGGTATTTTGTTTTTTGTGATTTTCGACAAATTATTGGATGTCGTTCTTCCTGCAGGTGTTCTGGGAGCATTTTTATGAGCGGCATTTTTGAACAGCTCGGTATCGGTTTTGGTGTTGCATTTACCCCGCTCAATCTTTTGGTCGCGGCAATTGGCTCGTTTTTCGGGACGATCGTCGGCGTCTTGCCGGGTCTAGGGCCCATCAATGGCGTAGCGATGCTCATCCCGATCGCTTTTGCGATGAACCTTCCACCAGAAACATCTCTGATTTTGCTCGCTGCGGTTTATGTGGGCGCCGAATATGGCGGCCGGATCACTTCGATTTTGCTGAATGTGCCTGGCGAGGCCGCCGCGGTGATGACGACGCTCGATGGTTACCCACTTGCCCGTCAAGGTCTGGCCAACGTCGCGCTCTCAATCTCAGCCTGGTCTTCTTTTGTAGGCTCATTGATCGGTGTGATTGGAATTGTATTCTTCGCGCCAGTACTGGCGAACTGGGCACTTGCCTTCGGTCCGGCCGAATATTTTGTGCTAATGGTTTTTGCCTTTTGCGCACTGACAAGCCTGCTAGGCGATCAACCTGTCAAAGGTGTGCTGGCCGCAATGATTGGGCTAGCGATTTCAACAGTCGGTGTGGACGCCAACTCCGGGGTTTACCGTTACACCTTTGATCACCCCAATTTATCGGATGGCATTGCGTTCGTCGTGGTGGTGATAGGCTTGTTTGCTGTTGCCGAAATGCTCCAAATGCTTGAAAACTCTTTAACGGGTGTCTCGATCGATGTGCCGCCGAGCACACGCAAAATGTTCAATTTCAAAGAACTAGTGTTTACCTGGTGGAGTACGTTGAGAGCCTCAGTCATGGGTTTCTTTATCGGTGTTTTGCCTGGAGCAGGGGCAAGCGTCGCATCGGCGGTGACATACGCCTATGAAAAGAAGCATTATGAAAACAGGGATCCCGACGCAAAATTCGGACGCGGCGATTTGCGAGGGCTGGCTGCTCCAGAGGCCGCGAACAACAGCGCGGCAACAGGATCGTTCATTCCCATGCTGACACTCGGTGTGCCTGGCTCAGGCACGACAGCCGTGATGATGGGCGCGCTTTCACTCTACAACATCACGCCTGGACCCGTATTGTTCGACCAGCAACCACAACTCGTCTGGGGTTTGATCGCTTCCCTGTTCGTCGCAAACCTCATGTTGTTGTTCATGAATATCCCAATGGTTCGTGTGTTTGCTTCGATGCTGAAAGTACCGCCGTGGCTGCTCGTCCCCGGCATTTTGACGATCAGCTTTGTGGGTGTTTTCGCGTTGCACTCGGCGACCTTTGATCTGGGTCTGGTCGTGGCAATCGGTGTGATCGGCTATATTTTGCGCAAAATGGGACTTCCCATGCCGCCGCTGGTTCTAGGGGTCGTGCTAGGCGAAATGATGGAGCAGAATTTACGCCGAGCACTCTCCATTACCAATGGGGAACTTGGCATTTTGTTCCAGAGCCCAATCAGCATCGGACTCTGGATCGCGGCAGTCGTGGTCATCGTTGCACCGAGTCTGTACAGACGATTTAAAACCACGAAATAAATTGAACTTGAATTCAAAACTATCATGAATAAAAAACTGCGCATGATGCGCAGTTTTTTTTGATCTCTTTATTTCAAATTCAGTTCTTTAATCAGGGTCGTCCACTTCACCTCGTCACGCTTGAGATTCGCCGTGACGACTTCGGGGGCTGAAGTATTCAGCTCGATGCCAAGCTGACCCAAACGCTTGCGTAACTCATCATCCTGACTCAATGACTGCATCGCACTCGACAATTTCGCTTGCAACGCTGGGTCCAGAACAGCAGGTGACACCAATGCCAGCCAGAATGTCGCTTCAAAATCTTTGGTACCCAAAGCTTCGTTCATAGTCGGCAAGTCAGGAAGCGTCGACATACGCTCCATGGAGGTCACAGCCAAACCTCGGGTCTTGCCACTACTGATAAAAGGCATGGCCTCGCTTGCGGCCGAGAACATCATCTGCACCTGTCCGCCAATCATGTCCTGTGCAGCGGGCATACCCCCTTTGTAATGTGCCACGACCATTTTCAAACCGAACTGCTTGATAAAGTACTCAGCCGCAAGGTGATTGATCGATCCCACTCCAGAGGTACCAATCGCGTATTTATCGGGATTCTTCTTGATCAGTTCAACTAATTCTTTGGCGTTATTGACTGGCAAATCTTTATTCGTTTGCAAGACAAACGGTGCCGTCATCATCATTGAAATCGGCGTAAAACTCTCATACGGCTTGTAGCTTACGGCTCCTTGCAAAGCGGGATTAATGACGATGGAGACCGGCGCAGCATAGAGCGTATATCCGTTAGGTTTTTGACCTGCAACATACGTACTGGCGACAGTCGAGGCGGCACCCGCCTTATTCTCGATCACCATATTGGCGCCAATCTTGTTGCCCAGGGCCGAAGCAATCGCACGACTAGATACATCGCTCACACCTCCCGCGGGATAAGGCACGATGAATTTGACGGGTTCCTGGGGATAGGCGGCGGCATTTTGGGCCATTGAAATTTGGGACGCGCCGAGCACAATCATTGTCGACGCAGCCATGACCATTCTCATCCCTGCAAAACGCACTACAGTCTTATTTATATACACATTTGTCTCCTGGATATTGTTTTAAATACTCACTTTAAAGTGCGGCACCGCGTGCGGTGATGGGCCAGACCGCTTCAACCTTACCCGCTCGATAACAAATCAATTCGTCATACAAATTGACCGTTGGATCGCAATGTCCCGGGATCAGCAAAACAAAATCTCCAAGCGCCGGGTCATTGGCTTGCTCAGTTTGCAATACGCCATGCTCATCGCTCGCTTTGGTGTAATGAACTCCTGGCTTTTTCCAAACGACCGGCAGCCCTGAGTCCACGCTTGAAGCTTTGAGACCCGCGTCCACCACCGCGCGATCGGCGGTTGGTCGACTCATCACGCCAGTTTTCACAAATAGCGCGTGTTCGAACTGGACGTCTTGCGGACCTTGATGATTTTTTGCGTAATCCGCATCCATAAAAACATAAGAACCGGATTGCACTTCATTGAACACACCAGAGTCTCGCTCCAAAGCCACTGAGCCTGTTCCAGCTCCAGTGATCCTTTCGACCTTGATCCCGAGCTTTTCGAGGGCATGACGCATCGTCACGGCAATATCGCTGGCCTGACGGATCGCAGCCTGACGCTGCTCGGGCTCGCGATAGTGCTGTGCACTCCCGTGATAACACTGCAGACCCATGAAACGCAGATAAGGCGCAGCAGTGATTTGCTGCGCCAAGTCGGTGACCTCCTGGACTGAGCTCACGCCGCAGCGCCCCATCCCCACATCGACCTCAATGTAGACATCAATCGTCGTTTTGCGTTCCTGACTAGCATGGTCGAACTGCGCAACCTGACTCGGGTGATCGACCAACACACCGATTGTCGCCCGCGCGGCGAGATCCATCGCGTGAGCCACTTTTCTGGCGCCGACGATTTGATTGGTGATCAGGACATCCTTGACCCCCGCCTCGACAAATCGGGCGGCTTCGCTGACCTTTTGGCAACAAATCCCGATCGCACCCTGCTGGATCTGCCGCAGTGCAATATCCGGACACTTATGGCTTTTCGCATGCGGTCGCAGGCGCATTTTGCTGCCAGCGAGCGCCTGTGTCATGCGAGCAAGATTGCGCTCGAACGCATCAAGGTCCAGAACCAGGGCGGGCGTATCGATATCTTCAAAAGCATCTCCGGGATGCGCGGCTTTCCAAGGTGACATGTCTATTTCTCGTTATGTTCAATGAGAGGTCGTACGTAAAACGAATAGGCTACCATTAAGATCTCAGGGAAAATCGTCTCGAGTCACCTGAGGCTCAAATTTTTTTATTCTTCGGCACACATGGCAGAAATTAAACTCAGCAACGTCGTCAAAAAATATGGCGATGTCACCATCATTGATCAGCTTTCTCTCGCGGTGGCGCATGGTGAGTTTTTCACACTTCTGGGTCCGAGTGGCTGCGGCAAAACGACATTGCTGCGCATGATTGCGGGCTTTATCATCCCTGATGCAGGTCAGGTTCATATCGGGGAAAAAGACGTCACCCACCTTGCCGCGCACAAAAGAGAAACAGGCATGGTGTTTCAAGACTATGCCTTGTTTCCTGATAAAACTGTCTTTGATAACGTTGCCTACGGTTTACGTGTAAGAAAATTTTCAAGTCAACTTATTGACACGAAAGTCGATCGTATTTTGCAGCGCGTCGAACTCGCTCATCTCAAAAAACGCTACCCCGGAGAACTGTCAGGCGGTCAGCGTCAGCGTGTCGCGCTGGCCCGAGCACTGGTGATCGAACCCAGAATCCTGTTGATGGACGAGCCCCTCTCAAATCTGGATGCGAAATTACGCATTCAAATGCGCGATGTCATCCGTGAGCTCCAGCAAGAGGCCAAAATCACAACGATTTTCGTGACGCATGACCAGGAAGAGGCACTTTCCATGTCAGACCGGATCGCGCTGTTACGCAGTGGGAGAATTGATCAGCTCGACACACCCGAAGGCCTATACTCGCGTCCGCTTACAGCCTATGCAGCGGACTTTATAGGTGGCGCAAACTTGATTCCCATCACTGATTGGACTTCACGCGGCACACAAACTGAAGTTGCGATTGCTGGAGGCGTCGTGTTGATTGATAGCGATCCGACAATCACCGCACATGCGCAAGCATCGGCCAAGTCTTTGCAAGCAACGTATCAACTCGCGGTGCGGGCTGAACACATTCACATTCAGACCGCCTCGAAAACAAGCACCCATTCCGTGCCTGCGCATGTCGTATTCAGACGTTACCTGGGATTCAAAGTCACTTACTGCGTGAAGCTTGTGGATGGCAACACGCTGATGGCGGACGTTGCTGCGGCTGACGATCCGCGCAAACAAGCTGGAGAGGCTGTATTTCTGAACTTCTCTCCTGAATGTCGACTCGTTCTGGTATAGGTCGACACACATGAACCTCTTTTTTAAAAAAAGCATATCACCCTGGTTCCTGCCTGCACTCCTATGCCTGGGCGTACTGACATTTTTTGTCGTATGGCCACTGCTCTCACTTTTTTATTTCAGCGTGGTGGATATCAAAACTGGCGACTTCAGTTTGGCCGGCTTTCAAGCTTTTCTGGATAATCCACGCTACGTTGATGCTTTTTTCAACACCTTACGACTTGGTGTGAGTGCAACGCTTGGGTGCATGCTCATCGGCGCACCGCTCGCCTATGTTGTCACCCGTTTTGATTTCCCAGGGAAATCAATAGTCGCGCTTCTGCCACTTGCGACCATCGTATTACCAGATATTGTCGTTTCACAAGCCTGGCTGATGCTGCTGGGCAACAACGGTTTGGCGCGTCGAGCGCTGGAGTTTGTTGGGATAGAACTACCCAGCTTTTATGGCTGGTTTGGCATGACCTATACACTGATTCTGAATGACTACACCTACGCCTATATTGGCATGCTTGCCGCCCTCAAAGCGATTGATGGCACAATCGAAGAGGCTGCCACCAATTTGGGTGCAAGCGGGCTTAGACGCACACTGACTGTCACTTTGCCCGTGCTGGCGCCTGCGCTGTTGATCAATGCCATGGTGGTCTTTACTCTGGCTGTTGATAACTTTTCGATACCGATGATTTTAGGAGGTTCAGTCGATGTATTGTCATCCCTGACTTACACGACCTTTCTTTCAGAAATGGGTTCGGATCCCACGATGCAAAGCGTACTTGCCGTGCTGTCTATCCTGCTAGTTGGTCTGGTGCTCTTTTTACAAAAGACCATTGTGGAGCGGAAAACCTATCAAATGCAGCAGGGACGAGCGCCTAAGCCCATACGGGCCAAAGGCTTTGCCGCAGGGCTCTTAACAGTCATGGTGCTGCTTTTTGTTGCCTTGTCTCTCATTCCCGCCATCATTGTTTTGATTGGAGCGTTCACCAAAGCAAGTGGTCCAGTCATGCAATATGGAACCTTCACACTTGAAAACATGGATCGTGCCCTGCGACAAGCCCCAGGTCCCATTTTTAATTCTCTGTCACTTGCAAGCATTGCAACACTGATCGGTACCTGCTTCGCCACGATCGTGAGTTACCTGATTGTCAAAAAAAGAATGTGGCTCGTATCCATTCTGGATTATGTCGTCATGTTGCCACTAGCGATCTCCGGGACAGTACTGGGTATTGCCCTGATTCAAACTTATAACAGTGGCGTGATTATTCTCACGGGGACATGGGCGATCATGGCAGCCGCCTACTTTGTCCGCAAAGTCCCCTTTTCCATCCGCTCGGCTTCCGCCTCGCTCTACAGCATCCCAGACTCGATCGAGGAAGCATCGATCAATCTTGGGGTGCCACCCATCAAAAGTTTTTTCAAAGTCATTTTGCCCATTATGAAACCCGCCATTCTGGCGGCTGCCATCCTGATGTGGGTTACATCGTTATCAGAAATATCAGCTACCATTGTTTTGTATTTTGGCGGTATGGAAACGATGCCAATTGAAATGTATCGACAGATCGATTCGGGTTATCTTGCCCGCGCCTCTGCCTATGGGGTCATTTTGATGACTGTGATCTTAATACCCGTCTATTTAGCGATCCGCTTTTTAAAACTTGACCTGTTCTCCAGTCACAATCCTTAAATCAGGAGTCCTTACATGACACATACGACCTTTATTCGTCGCATCTTACCCTCGACACTCGGTGCATTCGCTCTTTTAACAATGACCGCGACTGTATCCGCCAATAACGCGGTGATGTACACCTCAAACAATGTACAAGTGATCGATACCGCCACGGATGTGGCAAAAAAGACCACGCCTACGCTCAACATTCAGAAAGTCACCTCCGGCACCGGGGCACTGATGAAGCGTATCGAGGCTGAGGCCAAAAATCCTCTGGGTGATGTCGTTTGGGGTGCTGGTTTTGGCACGATGGCCGCCTTTCGTCAAAACTTTCAACCTTACGAATCCGCACAAGCTAAAGACATCGCACCTCAATTCAAAGGCCCTGACAATTTATGGGTAGGCTCCAACGCCCATGTCATGATCATCATGGTCAACAATAAGCAGCTCAAGGGCGCAACGGCGCCTAAAAGCTGGGCAGATCTCTTTTCCCCCGTTTGGAAAAATAAAATCATCATTGGCGATCCAGTTACTTCGGGCAGTGCCTACGACCAAGTCTACGGCGTTTATCAACTGTTTGGCGCAGAGGGTCTCAAGAAACTTGCAGCCAATGTAGTGATCTCCAAAAGCTCAGCTCAAGTCTATAAAGGCGTTGCAAACGGCGAATATCCGATTGGTATCACAATGGAATACGCAGCCTATTCATACGTAGCGGGTGGTCAGAAAGAGATCGAGCTTGTCTACCCTCAAGAAGGCGCCTTTATCGCACCTGAAGCCGTCGCCATCATCAAAAACCCAAAAAACGGTGCAGCTGCTGCGCAACAACTTTACGATGTCTTACTGTCTAAAGAAGTACAAGAGGCTGAACTCGTACAAAATTTCCGCCGCCCAACGCGCTCCGATATCGATGTCGCTAAACTGACCAAACTACCGAACCTGAGCAACATCAAAGTGGTGGGTACTGACCCAGCCAAAGCCGCCGCCGACTACAAGGTTGTGATTGACTTGTGGAAAGAGGCCTTGAAAAGCGCAGGAAAATAGATCAATTTAGTCTCAAGACTTTTATTGGTACTCAAGTGCTGAAAAAAAATCGTTCTCAAATCATCCAAGGAATTTTCCCGGCCAATTTATGGCTGGGACTCCTTATTTTTCTGGACGCATGGATTTTCATTTGGCCACTTGTCTCACGCATCATGGCCTCCGAACACCACGGATGGCTTCTGAATGAAAACTGGCAAGACCTGATTGACACGATAGGACTGATCGAATTGCCAAGGCTCGCACTGGGTCTTGGCATGATGATCATGTCGATCGGGCTGCTGTGGCGCGCCCGAATCGCCTGGCTCATGTCATTGATCCTGTTGATCTTCGCGCTCATCATTGATGTCTACACTTCACAGGGTCATTTTGGCATCATTATTTTTAGCGTTGTACTGTTTGTCCTGCTGATCCATAACTGGCAAGTTTTTGGTCGTTCAAGTTTTGCGGCAAGCAGCATGTACACCATCGTCAGTGTCAGCTGGTTATTGTTCTATTCCGTGTTCGGGACGTTATATCTGGGCGATCAGTTCAAACCGCCCATCGAAGATCTCACTTCGGCGTTTTACTTTTCTGTCATCACGATGGCAACTGTCGGCTATGGCGATATTTTGCCTATCGAGCCAACAGCGCGCTTATTCGTCGTATCCATCGTCATTTTCGGCATCACTGTTTTTGCAACGGCCATCAGCGCATTGGCAGGTCCAGTCATTGGCGGGAGCCTCAGAAAATTTATTCAGAAAAGGGCTGTTATTTCCATGAGAAAAAACCACATCATCATTTGCGGCGCCACGCCGCTTGCCATGAATGTCGTCGCTGGCCTGCTGGATCGCGGACATCACGTCACCGCAATTGTTCAACCCAACATCACCCACCAGTATCCCCCTCATACGGATGTTCTGATCGGCGATCCAACCATGCTTGACGTACTCAAGGAAGCGGGTCTGCCGGATGCGCAATACATCTTGGCGCTTAAGGAAGACGACGCAGAAAATGCTTTTATTGTTTTAGCGGCCAAGGAACTTGTCGGCAACAGTACCGTCAAAACTGTCTCGGTTGTAAACGAATCCGCCCATCTGTCGAAAATTCAACGCGTCCGCCCTGACATCATCTTTTCACCTCAACTACTTGGAAGCGAAATTCTGACACGTACGTTGGCAGGTGAGGTGATTGATGGAAATCTCATCTCTCAATTGTTCTTTAATAAAAGCCAAAAAACTGAAAATTTGACCTGAGATCCTCCTTAAGCGTCTTTTGATGCATGGTAAACCCTAGTTATTTATGATCGCACTTGTCATTTCTCTGTATGTCACCCTATAAAGAGATGTGTTTTGACTCATTCACTTTTAGTGCTCTGTTCTATAGAATCGCAAAATGGTCTGGTCTTTCACAGATCGTCCGACCCATACGCTTGGTATCAGTCACATTGATCCAATATCAGTTGTGACACACGCATAAAAATTATTTGGAGATGTCATGAAACAAACCACAAAATTCGCACTTTCAGCAGTCGCGCTTGGTACAGCCCTGCTGGCTACTACACCAGCTTCCGCTCAGCAAGTCACCCTGATGACCGGCCCCCAAGGTGGCGTCTGGGTGCCGCTCGGTGGTGCGCTAAAGGGCATGTGGGAAAAGGCGATCCCTGGACTTCAAATTACAGCGCAACCCGGTGCGGGCGTCGCCAACGTCATTGGTGTGGAACAAGGTAAAGCGCAGGTCGGTTTCTCCAACTCAAGCAGTGCTGTGGATGGTGCGATGGGTGTCCCCCCATTCAAGCAAAAATCGACCAATGTTTGCCAAATGGCCAACATCTATCCTCAATACTTTCAAGTGGTCGCAACTGCGTCATCTAATATCAACTCTTACGCCGACATAAAGGGTAAGCGTCTGGTCGCCCAGTCAAAGGGCAATACGGCGGAGGCCATCACCGCAGCTGTTCTCAAGCTTAACGGTTTTGACTACAGCGGCTTGGCTCGCATGAACTTCCAGGCTAGCTACACGGATGCGGTTTCGATGATGAAAGACGGTCACGTCGATGTCTTTACTCTTGGCACCACTGCACCTGCATCGGCCGTGATGGATCTGGCCAGTGGACGCGATATCAAGTTAGTGCCCGTTGATGACAAGACAATGGAAGGCATGCGTAAGATGAATGGAGGCTATAGCAAGCTCATCATCAAAGCTGGAACCTATCCCAAGCAAGACAAGGACGTACCTGTCATTGGCTATCAAACTCATTTAATCGTTCGTTGCGATATGCCTGAAGATGTAGTCTATAAAATGGTCAAGACTATGGCTGAAAATATTCCCGCTATGGCTGCCGTAAACAAGGCGATCGGTGAATTAACACCTAAAATGATGGCGGCAGATGCAGGTATCCCCATGCATCCTGGTGCGGCCAAGTACTTCAAAGAAGTCGGAGCAATGTAACGGAGCAACGTAAACAGCTTGCTTCGTGTTTTGATTTCTGATTATCGCGAAGCGCACTCCGAATGTCTATATTAAAGACTCGGAGTGCCTTCCTTGTTGTGTTCAAGCGCAGGACTTTAAAGTACCCTTAAAGTACCTCTAAACAACCTCGTACGCTGCACGTTTTACTTTCGACATGTTCGTACCCTCGATACGGATCAGACTTGTCGAAGCAACGCGTTCCGGGGCATGCAAATCACCTTCGTTATAAACATGTGCCACACCTGGTGTGAGCTTGTATGTTTTAGTCTGACGAACCTTGCCAGGCTTGTCTCCTGCGGCAGCCTCAATCAGGGCGTAGTCACGCATCTCTGTCTCTCCGCGCGCCTGGCCATAAATCGCCCAAGAGTGGGCGTGATCGTGCGGTGTTGAGCTTTTTGCGCCTTGGTAGTTATGGGCAACAATACAAAAGCCCAATTCGGGATCTTCGTAAATGACTTCTCTCTCGCCAACATTCGGCCCGAGATTGGCTTCGACAAACTGCTTGTCCACTAAAACTTCTTTCAAAAGATCCGCAACCTTTTGACGCCCGGCTGGACCAGGTTGAGCTTTCAACAGGTCGTGACATTGACGGGCAAATTGCTGAAGTGTGTGAGCCATGATGAGTCGTCCTCCAATTCGTTAATCACTGGCCGCTTATTCGCGGGCTGTACTTCGATTCTAACCTTGATGAGCGTTCATCCATTTTGATCGGGATCAAGATCCTGCGGGTCTCTAAATAAAAGTGAGTGATTGACTGAAACTAAGCGCCTCAAGCACGGTTTGACGATGAACGGCTACTGTTGTCTCGATATCATGGCCATAACCACCCGCCATCGAAATGGCAAGCGGGACACTCAACGCTCTCGAATACTCAAACACACGCTGATCCCTCTTGAGCATTCCAGCATGGGTCAGCTTGAGACGTCCCAGGCGATCACCCTCGTGCGGATCCGCTCCGGCGAGATAGATCAACAAATCAGGCGTAAAAACCTTGTTTAATTGTTCAAGTGCTGCGTCCAAAGCTTCTAAATACGCTTCATCCGATACGCCATCCGCCAAAGGAACATCCAAATCACTCGGCTCTTTTCTAAAAGGAAAATTCTTGTCGCCATGCAATGAGAGCGTAAAAACGCTGGCATCATTTTTGAAAATTGCTGCAGTACCATTTCCTTGATGCACATCTAGATCGATGATGGCTACGTTGAACCCATGCGCAGACTGTCTCTGCATCACTCGCGCCGCGACCGCAGCGTCGTTGAACACACAAAAACCACTTCCCTTATCCCGATACGCATGATGTGTGCCGCCCGCAAGATTGACCGCAATCCCGTCTCGCACAGCCGACTGACAAGCGGCAATTGTCGCGCCTACGGAACGACGCGAACGCTCAACCATGCCGGGTGTCCAGGGAAAACCTATTTCTCGCTGTTCTTTGGGCTCAAGCGTTCCCGTGATCACTTTTTGAACATAAACGGGGTCGTGAGCCAACAGTAACTGGGTATCTGTGGCAGCTGGCGCCTCAAGCAAGTTGAGTCCGGGTGCTCCAGCCACGCCATCGCGCAGTAAGCGATACTTAGATATCGGGAAACGATGGCCCTCTGGCAGCGGCAAAACAAAATGATCCGCATAAAACGCGTCCATATGACCTTCTCCGAACCTTGTCATTTCAATCAATACAACTAATCAGTGGCAAAATAAAGAACTACTGTACTGATTTTTCACGATACTAGCCGGCAACACTCATGCGCGTCTCCAATTCCCTGATGCGTCTCCTGAAATCGGGCGCAGTTGCTATCGTTGCGTTAGTCCTGACTGGATGCAGTTCACTGCAACTTGCCTATAACTACGCCCCCGGGCTAATCGCTTATCGCATGAATTCTTATCTGAATCTGGATGAGAAACAGCAAGCACTGCTTGATCAGGAACTGGCGAGCTTTGCTGCATGGCATGAACGCACACTCCCCCTTTACACCGCGGAACTCAATCAATGGGCCAACAGGCTCTCCAAACCTGAACCTTTCACGGGTAAAGAAATCCTCTCCATACAAGAAACAATCGAGAACCAGCTGCAAACCGTCGGGGCACGCGCGGCGACGCAACTCGGTCCTCTTCTGGTGACACTGGGACCGCAACAGCTCAAGCAGCTGCAATCAAAATTTAAAGATAGTAACGATGAATATTTTTCTGACTATTTGAAAAATTCCGATAGCCCAGCGAGCATCAAAAAGCGTCATGCGCGCATTACAAAACGTTTCGAAGAGTGGCTGGGGTCGTTGGACACGCAACAAAGAAACATTCTGATTTCTGTTTCAGATCGCAGGGCGCCCACTATTACCGCCTGGTATGCAGAACGCAAATTGCGCCAGCAAGCCTTGTTGACACTTCTGGAGACACAGCGCTCAGGGTCACCTGCACACGCGCAACAGGCTCTTACAGAATACCTCACGAGCCTGAATACATACCGTGAACCGAATCTCAACCAGCAGCGCGATGACTTGCGCATGGAATGGGCTCAGGCAACCGCCGAGATTCTGAATATTGCCTCTGCCGAGCAAAAGAAATTTCTTCAAAAGAAACTGCGGGGTTATGCGCAAGATTTTGCAGCCCTGACCCCGAAGAAACTCGCTCAAAATTAAGCTGTTCTAAAGCGCGTGAGCTTCACAAAAAGAATCGCCAGAAACGGCAAAGTCAAACCAATCAAAATAGACGCCGCCAGAATCGATCCCAAACTTGTATAGTTGGCCGCGACTTCGACTACGCCCGAGGCTGGATTGCGTACCTCCCGGGTCACGGTGAAAATCTGATTCAAATACTTTGTGCCAAGCTGACTGAGCGACAGCGCAAGATTGGTAAACGAAGCCATCACAGCAAAATACGTTGCCTTGAGATTTTCAGGGG
This sequence comes from Zwartia panacis, assembly GCF_030410395.1. GTDB lineage: Bacteria > Pseudomonadota > Gammaproteobacteria > Burkholderiales > Burkholderiaceae_B > Zwartia > Zwartia panacis. The sequence continues at coordinate 108,921 of NZ_JAUHHF010000006.1, read as the reverse complement.
CCGAACGCGCGATCCACGCCAGCATCGGAATCATCGCCACTTGACCGAGGGGAGACTCCAGCGCCGCATCCACCAGGGCGATAAATCTTGCGTCCACGATACCGCCCGTCATCGCGCTGGTCCAATGATGCAAACCATAAAACATGCCGATCGTAGGCAAAGAAAGCAAGGTGCCAAATATAGTCAGCGTACCCACGACATAAGCAATCGAACGCTCGGCCATAAAGCGTCGAAAAATAAACATGCCGAGCAAGGACAAGGTACTGGCAATCAGGGAGAGGATCGAGAAAAAATGCTGGTCGAATTTGAGCTCGTCAATCATCCACCACGTCACACCAGGGCCAGGACTTGGTATCGCGCGAAACACAAAAATAACAATCGCAGTACCCACAAGCGTGGACCGCATCTGAGGATCCAAGTCACGCGTCAGCCTGGAGATCAGAAAGGTGACAATCCCCATTGATCCAACAAAAATGATTTCCTGCCCGTAGGGCATCTGAGTCAGTCCCATCGTCATCGTGAATGCGACAAAAACCAGACTGCCCCCCAGAATCACCCAATTAGGTTTGGTTGGTTCGATATCACCGGTCAGGAGCGCATGAGCCTGTTCTTTTGTCATGCCCCTTGCTAGCAATTTTTTTTGCGCGCGCGCTTGCAAGACGGCGGCCAATACGACACCGAGTACAGAGATCAAGGGAATCGCCATCGACACAAGATAAACCTGAAGATATTTTTCTACCTTCTGTGCCTCATCAAGTTGCTGGACACCTGCAAAAACATACAGGTTAATAACCGCAACAAATACCGAACCTCCAATAATTGCCACCCGCCCAAGCGTCTGCATGGTCGTGTGCATCAGCTTTCTGCGTTCAGGATCGATCAACTGTCCATCGTCCTCCACACGGGGGACAGCCTCTACAGTCATCGCATCGGCCACAGCATCTTGCAATACATACCCTACAGGAGAAAGCAAGGCACTCAGCACATACCAACTCTCCACGGACATCACCGCTGCCATGGATTCGCGGTCACCAATCAGCCCGATCATGATCAGCAAACTCGCCGCGATCAGTAAAGCACCGAGAAACAATAATGCCCTTTTCCATCGCCAGAGCAAATCAATCAAGTGTCCGAGCACCATTTTGAGCGACCAGGGAATGACCACCCAGAAACTCAATGCAGCTAAAAAGGCAACAGAGAGATTGAGGTAATCCTTGACGAAAAAGGTACCCACAATGCCGGTCAGACTGGAAATGCCGGCAGCCATATAAACCATGAGCGGCGGCAAATAAGACAAACGCACTTCACGGCCAAGCTCAAGGATATTGCGATCTATCCAGCGCCAAATGATCTGGGCCATTGTTCAATCCTCATTCTGATCAATATTTGCCTCAGAATACCTGATAAAAACTGTCAGCTCGCACTGCCGTCCGACTAAAGCGCCAACCAGCCGTTTTCCATAGGCAGGATGGCTCCATTCATCTGACCACCAGCAGGTGTACACAAAAAAAGTGCCAGCTCTGCCAGATGTTTGGCCGGAATCAGCTTGCCGCCTGGCTGCTTGCCCTGTAAAAACTCTTTTGTCGCATGATCCCAATCAAGCTGTTTTTCTTGCATCAGGGCGCGGATGCGACTCTCAATGTTAGGGGTCAGCACGGACCCCGGACACAGCGCATTGCAGGTGATATTTTGCCCCACAACCTCGGAGGCGATCGCTCTTGTCATACCGATGAGCGCGCTTTTCGTGGTGACATAATCGATTCGATTGGGTGTGCCACGCGAGCCATACACAGAGGTCATATTAATCACCCTCCCCCAACCACCCTCTCGCATGCCTGGCAAAAATGCTTTCACGAAATGAAAAGGCGCGCTCAGATTGACGGCAAGCGCCTGATCCCAGCGCTCAGTTGAAAACGTCTCAATCGGCGAAAAGTGTCGAGTGACCGCATTGTTGACCAGGATATCGATACGGCCAAACTGTTTAAGCGCGAGTGAGACCAGCTGCTCAACTTCATCGGGATTTTGGATATCCTTTTGATGATAAACAGCCTGGACACCTTTCGCATTCAGTAAGGCCAGCTCCCCGGAGACCTGGCTGAGCGGTTCAAGTCCATGCAAAATCACGTTGCAACCGGCTGAAGCGAGTTCTTGGGCAATCGCCAATCCAATTCCACCACTCGAACCTGTGACAAGCGCCGATTTACCTTTGAGCATTTCTGATCCTTGAGACATCAAACACCATCAATCATTACTGTGCTTTCAAATCAGCTTTCTTGACCAAGTCCTTCGTTGCATTCAAGTCACGCTGAATTTGTTCTGCAAACTCTTTGGGCGTACTAGGTGAAGCATTCAGTCCCAGACCATCCAAGCGACTTTTAACGGCCGGATCTTTCAGCGCGGCAGTCAGGTCTTGATTGAGTTGCTCAACCACCTTGGCGGGTGTGCCAGCAGGTACCGCGAATCCATACCACTCCGGCATTTTTCCAAGCTCAGGGAATCCTGCCTGAGCTGCTGTTGGGGTATCCGGCAATACGGACACACTATCCGGACCAAACATCACGAGTCCGACAAGTTTGCCTGCGCGGACATGCGGTGCCACCGAAGTGGGATTCGCGACGAATAAATTAATATGGCCAGCCAATACGTCCACGATGCCTGGACCTGCCCCCTTGTAGGCGACATGCATCATATCGACTCCCGTCACGCCTTTAAACATCTCGCCGGTCAACTGAGGGCCTGAGGCACTCGACCCGTACGAGAGTTTTCCTGGCTGCGTTTTTGCCAGTGCAATAAATTCCTTGAGATTTTTAACATTCAAACCTGGTGTTGCCACCAGAACAAAAGGTTGTTGTGTTCCGCGTGTGACCGGAATGAAATCTTTGACAGGATCAAAACCCGTATCTTTGTAGATATGAGGATTGACGGTGAAGGCTCCCTGGTGCGCGAGCACCAAGGTATAGCCATCAGGAGGTGCTTTGGCGCCATACGCGGTACCAACGTTACCTTGCGCGCCGGCACGATTTTCAACGATGACTTGCTGCTTCCAAATCTGAGTCAGTTTTTCAGCCAAAATCCTGGAAAGCGCGTCAGTACCTCCACCGGGTGGGAATGGCACAACAATCTTGACAGGCTTGTTGGGATTAAAAGCTGAATCTGCGATCACAGGCGAGACCACGCCCAGACACAGCGCAAGCAGCGCAACTATTTTTTTCATGTTTGTCTCCAGTAATTTTAGATCGTCATTTAAAACTTAGGACTGCATACCCCAGCGGCTAATTGTTTTTTTCTCAACGGTTTTAAAGATTAGATTTTCCACCAGAAGGCCAAAAATGATGACCGTCAGCAGCCCGGCAAATACATTTGGAATGTCCAGCATATTTTTATTTTGAAAAATATACCAACCCAAACCACCCGAGCCAGAGCTAGCGCCAAAGACCAACTCAGCCGCAATCAGCGTACGCCAAGCGAAAGCCCAGCCGATTTTCATACCGGTCAAAATACTCGGGAAAGCGCCCGGAATTAAAATCTTGGTGACATAGGCGACATTGGAGAGCCCATAGTTTTTACCCACCATACGCCAGGTTGGACTCACCGCTTTAAAACCTGCGTGTGTATTGAGGGCAACCGCCCAGAGGACCGCGTGAATCAACACGAAAATGATGCTGCCCTCACCCAGTCCAAACCAGATCATCGCCAAAGGCAACAAAGCAATCGACGGCAAAGGATTAAACATGGATGTCAGCGTTTCCAGAATATCCGAACCGATGCGCGTGGCACTGGCAAATGCCGTAAAGAGCGCAGCGATCGCCAGCCCCACGGCATAACCCTGCAAGAGTACCGTCAGCGACGACCATGTCGCCATGATGATCTTGCCTGTGATCAAGCCCGCGAAAAACGCTTGAACGGTGGCGGAAAATGTTGGGAATAACAACGGATTGTTGAGCCAAAGGGCATAGATTTCCCACACTCCTGCGAGAAACAGCAAAACAAGTGTCTTTCTGAGCAAGCCGTTACCCATCAATCGCTCAAACGTACTCAGTGGCTTTTCGATCACACCAAAACCCGTCAGCTCAATTTCACTGATTCTCTCTGGTCGAGCGACAGGGGTGTCTTGAATGATTTGCTCACGCATGTGCGATTCTCTCGTGATCATGAAACAGTAATTCTTCGATATGTTTGGCCAAAGGCTGACCCGTCGGTCCCATGGTATCGATTCCATGACAGTTCAACTCGGCGCGGACTTGTCCGGGATGCGGACTTAACAGCAATATCCTGCTACCGATTCTTACCGCCTCGGGAATCGAATGGGTCACAAACAAAACGGTAAATTTAGTGTCCTCCCATAGCTGCAAAAGCTCTTCTTGCATTTTTCCACGGGTCAGCGCATCGAGGGCTGCGAAAGGTTCGTCCATCAGCAAAATCTCAGGTTCCATCGCCATCCCGCGCGCAATCGCCACGCGCTGCTTCATCCCTCCCGAAAGGGTATGCGGCAAACTATCGGCGAATCCTGTCAAATTCACTTTATCGATGTAATGCATGGCACGATCCTCAGCCTCTCTTCGGCCAAGCTTTCCACTCGCAGTCAGCGCAAACACAACATTCTGTTTGACTGTTTTCCAAGGGAGCAACTGATCGAACTCTTGAAACACCATCACCCTGTCGGGTCCAGGCTGATGGATTTCGTGACCATTTAATTTAATTTGACCTTCGACCGGATTTAAAAACCCACCGACAGCTTTGAGTAATGTCGACTTGCCGCAACCTGAAGGGCCCAGTATGACGTAACGATCTGATTTCAATACGTCAAAACTCACGCGATAGGTCGCCGTGACAAGGTGCTCTTTCGTACGATAGCGAAGCGTCACACCTTGTACAGAAAGCAAGGGTGATGAAGATGACTGCAACATTGTGGACGAGTCCATTTAAACAAAAAACGCCCGCGATCTGATTCAGTCCGCGGGAACAAGGGATTTAATTTCCACCGGCCACATCACTGCCAGCAAAGAACAACTCGTCAATTGATTTTGGATTGTTTTTAAGCGATCCGATCTGATTCATGAAGGTGGCGTATTTCATGACGTTTTCAGGCTTGGTCGTATATTTAATCGTTGGATCGTTCAGTTGCGCGATCATGTCTTCTTTTGACCATTTACTTGAGCCGCCCATCGATGCGATCAAGATGTCGGCCGCGCCACTTTTGTCTTTGGCAATCATGTCCTGCGCTTCTTTAAGCGCACTGACAAACGCGGCATAGACCTTGGGATTTTTTTGCTGAAAGTCTGATCGCGCGGAAATCATCGTAAACGTGGTCGATCCACCCATGACATCATCTGTATTCATGATCGACCGCACACCAGGAGACTTTCTCTCAAGTTGATCTAGAGGCGCGGAAGCATAATGACCTGTGATTCCGCCACTACCGGATAACAATGCCGCTGCGGCATCACCATGATTCATCGTCACGGTATAGGGGTCGAATCGAAACGCCTGATCTTTACCGTACTTTTGAACTGCGTACATTTGCATGACGATCGAAGGAATAGACGACTTCACCGACGTCACTGCGATCTTGTCAGTCGGCCGCAAATCATCAATCGTCTTGAGATGCTCTGCGCGCGTATTCAGATTCATCGGCATCGAACTCATCGCCGCCACACCTTTGACATTCGCATTTCCCTTGGTGCGATCCCACAAAATCAGAAAGGATGGGGGACCCGCTGCGATGAAATGCGCAGAACCAGATAACAACGCATCGATCATGGCAGAGGGTCCGCCAATGTTCGACCAGTTCACTTTCATTGTGTGACCCAGTTTTTGCGCATGCTTTTCAATCAGATTGTGCTCTTTCATGATGTGCAGAGGTAAAAAACCAAAACCACCGGCACCCAAGGGTACTTTCAATTCAGTCACGTCCGCTTTGACAGTGAGCGGCAATACGGTCAAAGCAGAAAGTGCGAATGCATAAAGTACTTTTTTCATTTTTGTCTCCTAGCTTTTTTAAGATAATTTTTTACTTTATAGAGTAATTACGAAAAATGTGCGAGAAGCAATTAGCCGGCATTCAATTCAATGACTCAGGAATCTCCCATCCTGCAAGGATTTCGCTCAAGCGCGCGACCTCTGTATGGTCCACATTGGGGCCTAACACTCCCTTCGCCCCATTCCACATATCCAGACACAAATGACCAAACGGCGCTGGCACACCCATATTTCTGGCTAATCCCATCGCGATCGCGATATCTTTGACCATCATATGCAAGGGAAAACCAGAATCAAACTTTCGATTCAACACGTATTGTTTGAATTTTTTCTGGGTGCTGTTGTTCATCCCTGTCGAACTATTCAAGACATCGACCATGACCTCTGGATCTAAACCAAACTTTGATCCAATGATTAGCGCTTCAATACCGATCAGATATCCTGCACAGGAAACGAGGTTATTGAGCGCTTTCATTGCATGGCCTGAACCTAGCGCACCTGTACGCGTCACCGTTCCCATGAGGGAGAGCACCGGTTCAGCCTGCTCAATCCACACAGGCTCCCCTCCAGTCATGATGGTGAGCGTGCCATTTTGTGCCCGGGGTACAGCGCCGGAAACTGGGGCATCAATCAAATGCACGCCGAGGGCTTCTAGGCGAGTCCCCATCGTGAGTGTCATCTCTGGTTGTCCGGATGTCATATCCACGACAAAAGCATTCTTTTTGAGTCGATTCGACAACCCGTTCTGTCCAAACAGTACCTCCTGAACCACACCACTGTTCGGAAGAATCATGACTACGAAATCGGCATCGGTACCGAGTTGATCAGGCGTCAAGGCCGTATGCTTGCCATGCTGAGCACTAAATTTTTCGATTCGCTGACGATTGCTGTCATAAACACGGACTTGGTGACCGCCCTCGAGCAAACGTTGTGCCATGGGCGCCCCCATCGCCCCCACGCCAATGAAATGAATGAGCTGTGATTTTTTCAATTGTGAGTCTGTCATGTTCGTTCTCACTCAAGACTGACGTGCGATTGTCATGAGGACACTCACATCATCGAACTTCTCGATCTCCCAAACGGATTGGATGAGACGCAACTGATCACAACCAGTATTCGCTTGTGCGCTTAAGGTCATCAATTTTTCCTCGATATCCTGATCCGTCAATGGTCGCCCTGTCGATCCTCGGGCTTGCTTGACGAAAACAGTTTCTGGAGGCTCGCCAATAAAATGCAATGTCACTTTTGCAGCATCGATCGACATACTGTTGTCTACAGAAAATCTGACCTTTTCGCCCAATGCGCGCACGGCCGAATCATTGACTGCCTCGTCACTGAATTCACTCAAACCCGCACGGCCTCGCAATAAAGAAACCGGCACGGCGTGCTGCGCGCTCACCTGAGACTCGCGACCAGTTCTAACCCCGGGACGGTCAGTTCGATCACGCAATAATTGTTGTCCAGTGACCTCGATGTATTCAATGCGCCGCGCCAAATCGCGCACGACATCTTGACGCGCAGAGAGCTGTAAACAGGCCTCGATCACTGGATTGAGGACGATACCGCACGGGTAGGGCTTATAAGTGTTGAGGGCCATTTCCCAGTGCTTTCCAAACTGATCGTTGATGCCCCCCAGATCAGGCTTGTCACCCATGACATTCAGAAACCCGCGAAGACCATCGAGCGGCGCAACCGGACCATCAAAATTATCTGCTGCCAACAATGCAGACAACAGACCATTCCGCGCAGCGTTACCGACACTTAAACTTTTAGCCATTGTTCCGAGCGTTTCGACTATGCCGCAAGCTTGATTCGCCGCACTCCCCAATGCCCAGTTCAGCTGCATGGGGCTCAGACGCAAAAGCCAGCCACTCGCGATCGCTGCGCCCAACACACCGCAGGTCGACGTGATATGCCAGCCGCGGCCATAGTGATAGGGTGAAATCGCATTTCCAATGCGGCATTCAACTTCCATTCCGAGTATCAATGCTTGCAGAAAATCTTGGCCGGACACACGGTTCTTCTCTGCATAGGCAAGAATGGCGGCAGCAATCGGCGCGGTAGGATGAATCACTGTGCGCAGATGTGTGTCATCGTAATCAAATACGTTGGCGCTCATGGCATTGAGCGCGGCGGCATTGAGCACATCTGTTCGCTCAGTCCGTCCAATCATTGACGCACTCTGATTGGCTGAAAAAGCCGTGTAAGTCTTCACGAGTTTTTCAATAGTGGGATCATGCGATCCAGCAAAACCGACAGCAAAATAGTTCAGCAACGAACGTTTGGCTTCATGGCGAACCGTCGGGGCAATATTTTCCCATTGAGTACCATGCACATTCGCGCAAAGTATTTGCGAGGTATTCATAGCGACTTCCTTGATTGAGTCTCGTGATTTAATTATTCTTTATCTTGCGGTACGTGATTATCACGACTAGCCTGTCATCCTAACAAATAAAACGAAGGACAAAAATGACGATCGCCGGCACTCTGGCACGATTTGCGGTGCAAACTCACATTGTGGATATACCTCCCCTGGCGCTAGAGCGCGCTGAAATGTGTATTTCAAGCACACTTGCCAGTGTCGCGGCAGGAATTGATATCGAATCCGCGCGTATCGTCAGAGAACTTGCCCTCGAAGATGGTGGCGCTCAACAAGCAAGGGTTTGGTTTAACAGTCACAAGTTACCCGTGACAGCGGCAGCCCGCGTCAATGCGCTCGCAAGCGATGCCGCAGCCTCCGACGATAGCGATATGCGCAGCATCGCACATATCGGCACGATTATCTCCACAACTTCGATCGCAATGGGAGAGCATATCGGTGCATCAGGCAATCAAGTCCTTGAGGCAATGGTGATCGGTTATGAGGTCGCGGGCCGGATTGATGAGTCTCTGACGCCTGGCCGGATGAGAAACGGCTTTCACGGCAGTTTCTCAACAGTCTTTGGTGGCGCCGTCGCGGTTGGCAAACTTCTGCAGCTAGACGTTGAGCAAATGACCCACGCCATCGCAATCGCTGCGACATCAATCGGTGGTATGGCCATTGCTGCCGACACGAGCTGCGCGCGCGAGTATCACGCAGGGATGGCGGCCAGCTCGGGTGTCCAGGCCGCACTCGCCGCCAAACGGGGCTTCAGATCGGAAGTCTCTGTTCTCGAGACGCCTCGTGGTTTTCTGAGTGCACTGGGAGGGACTGCTATCGAAGACATCACCAAAGATTTCGGCGAATCCTGGGATATTTGCACCGATATGGCGATCAAACTGATGCCCGGCGCGCACCCTTTTCATGCCGTAGCCGAAGCGGCCGCAACGGCTGCGATCGAAGGCAATATCAATCCTGATGACATTCAGGAGGTCATGATTTCAGCGGCACAAATGAAAGACTGGATGGCACCCCACCATCCCACCGACCTGATCACGGCCGCACATAGTGTTGTTTATTTTGTCGCTGCGGCAATTGTGGATCGAGGCTTTACCTGGAAACATATCACCAGAGAAAAAATGCTCGACCCTGTGATCGCCAAGCTTCAGGACAAAGTCGTTTTCGATCCTCAACCAGCACCGCTTCCGGATCGTTTTACGCATCGCCATGGCGGGACCGTGATCATCACGCTCAAAGATGGCCGTAAAATTTCCAATACATGCAGGGCAGCCCGTGGCTCTGGTCCAACGGGTGTCACTTGGCAAGAAGTCGAAAGTAAATTCAACCATCTCATGCCACTTTCTGGACTGGACTTAACAAGAATCCAGCAAATCGGCGATCAGGTACGTCACTTCAGAACTTTGCCCTCCGTGACGCATCTGACGCAACTACTGAGCCCGGTCTAGTTGAGCTTGACGCCTGATTCCTTCACGATACGGCCCCAGTTCGCGTAGTCTTTCTTCACGAACTCGCCAAAATCTTTTGAGCTTCCACCCACGACATTGACGCCACCGGCCTCAATCTTTTGGGCGACCTCAGGAACCTGAAGGACGCGATTGACCTCTTTGTTCAGGCGCTCAACCACGGCAGGAGGTGTGCCGGCAGGTGCAAACAAACCGACCCAGATGCTCGCGTCCATATCTTTGACGCCACCTTCCTGCATCGTCATCGTGTCAGGCGCTTGCGCGGCACGCTTGGCTGTCGTCACGGCGACGGCTGTGAGTTTGCCACTTTTGACGTGAGGCAACAGGGACGCCAAAGAGCCGATATATACATCGACCTGGCCGCCCATCACATCAGTCATCGCAGGTGCAGCACCTTTGTAAGGCACTTGGAGCAAGTTGATATCAGCGCGTTTTTTGAAATCTTCACCAACCAGGTGACCAAGCGTACCCGCACCGGCAGTCGCCCAACGCAGGCCTTCGGCGGTTTTACCCTTGGCGATCATATCCATGGGCGTTTTGATCGAGGAGTTCGCAGCACTACCAATCGCCGCTGGAGTCACTGAAACCTGAACGATCGGCTCAAAGCTCTTGACACTGTCATAAGTCAAAGAAGGATACAGCCAGGGACCCAGCATCATGTTGTCGGTCTGCCCCATGACTAAGGTATAACCATCGGCGGGGGATTTGGAAGCTTGCTCGATGGCGAGGTTACCGCCCGCTCCGGGTTTGTTTTCAAGAATAACTTGCCAACCTGTCAGCTCGGCGAGCTTTGTTCCAACGATTCGGGACACAAAGTCCGTGCCACCGCCCGGAGGAAAGGGAATCAGGATCCGGATGGGTTTGTCAGGATAGCTTTGAGCCAATGCGCTGACCGGAGCCGCAGCCCAAGCCAGCGAGGCCACCAAAGCCAGTTGTGCAATTCGTTTGATATTTTTCATTACGTTCAATTTCTCCGTGTGTACTGTGTGGCGATTGTAAAAAAACACAATCAGACCGCACCTACGTTGATCTTAGGTTTGTGACTCTGCACTGTCAAGCGAACCCCTATTCCCGTCAAATTCCGATGATTCACTTGGCTTTATTTGAGTCGGAGGGTTTTAAAAGCTTGCCCCAAGTCGCAATTTCCTTGCGCAAAAACTGCTCAAATTCCAACGGTGAAGACACCGCTACGACGCCGTCAATCACAGACAAACGCTTGGCGACTTCAGGTTGCGCAAGACTGACACGCAAGGCCTCATTAATTTTGTTCACGACCTCCTTCGGTGTCCCGGCGGGTGCCAAAACGCCCCACCAGACAACCGCCTGAAAACCCGGGTAGCCCTGCTCAGCGATCGTGGGGGTATCAGGCGCTGAAGCGAGTCGCTCCGCACCAGAGGTGGCCACGAGCTTGATACGTTTGCTGTCCAAATGGGGTTTGAGCTGGGACATCCCCGTGAACAACATGTCAACATGACCACTTGCGACATCCAAAACACCCTGGCCAGCGCCTTTGTAGGGAATCTTGGTGATTTTTGTTCCTGTTGCGGCCATGAATAGCTCCGCGGCCAAGTCAGTCGCCGACCCCTCGCCCGACGTGGCTGTGGTCAGCTTGCCAGGATTATTCTTGGCGAATGCGACGAGTTCAGGAATGTTGTTAATTGGTAAACCACTGTTAACGGCCAATCCCATGGCATACGTGATGACTTGTCCCACCGGCGCGAAAGCTTCAGGAGTTTTATAGGGCAGATTGGGAAGCAAGGTTGGGTTGGTCGAAATCGTCGGACTGACCAACAGCAGCGTGTAGCCATCAGGCGCGGCTTTTGTGACAAGCTCGGTACCAACGACTGTGTTGCCACCACCTCGATTCTCGACAATCACGGGTTGTTTCAATGTATCGGATAACTTGTCAGACCAGGCTCGGGCAATAAAATCGCCACCACCGCCGGCCACGAAAGGCACCACAATGCGAATCGGGCGCTCAGGATAATTGTCCGCCGGACTTGCTTGGGCTCCACTGCAAGCAAGCAAAAAGCCGCACAGCAAAGCCGAGACCTTTCGATACATTCTTATCTCCTCATGATCAGTCTGTGAGTCGCCATTCAGGCGATCTGTAATAAGCTTACGCAACTGCTGACCAGAACACAACGAAGTCTTGCACCAACATGAAAACACCCCTTGCAGTACTGAATACATTCCGCCCGCACGACGGCACTTTGCACGACGCGTTTAATAGCCGTTGTGAAGTCAAGGGCAACGCCCCTTTTATTGTTCAGCAAGGTCAAACCTTGTCCTGGTCTGAGTTTGATCGTGCCTACAAACAACTTGCTTACGCCTTGCATCTCAAAGGCGTATGTCACGGCATGCGTGTTGCGATCATGGGCCGAAACGATTCCGCACACGTACTGACCCTGTTCGCCCTTGCCTATCTTGGTGCCATCATGGTGCCAGTCAACCCGGACTTTGGCGAACGCGAAGCTGGCTATGTCTTTAAACATGCCGAGATTTGTGGAGTGATCGCTGAAACAGCTGTCATTCCTACGATCAAGGCAGTCCTAAAAAATATTGAGATGTCACCCTGGATCGTTGAAATCGATGCCTCTTCCGAGTCAAGCGATTCACTGAGTCATCTCATCGAATCCACAGATGGGCCTCACCTTCCTCCTCAGGGCAAAGCCTCAGACACTTGCATCATCATTTACACCTCTGGTACGACAGGGTTTCCAAAAGGTGTGATGCACAGCCAGTTCAACCTGGTTACCGCAGGTGAGGCGAACGTTGAGCGCCTGCACTTGCAGCCTGAGGATCGGGTATTGATCATCCTGCCATTTTTTCATGTGAACGCCGTTTTTTATTCTTTGAGTGGCGTGCTGGCGAGTGGTGCCTGCATGATTCTGGTTCCGCGCTTCTCTGCCTCTAACTTCTGGCATGTCGCAGCGGATCAAGGCGCAACGGTCGTCAATGTCATTGAAGCGATCGGATCCATTTTGTGCGCGCGCGATCGCAGCGAATACCGACCTGATCACAAATTGCGTGTCGCCTACGGAGTACGTAAAGGTTCAGCCTCCGTTTTCCGCCAAGAGTTTGGCATTCAAAAACTATTTTCCGGTTTTGGCATGACCGAAATCCCGGGTGTGACATGCAATCCTTGGGAAGGACCGGATAAACCAGGCAGCATGGGCTTACCGGGCAAACATCCTGATCCTCAGAGGCCTTGGGCTATCTGCCGCATCGTCGATGATGAAGGTCAGGATGTCCCTGTCGGCGTTGTTGGAGAACTTTGGGTCAAAACCCCCATCGTGATGCAAGGCTATTTTCGCGATCCGGAGCAGACGCAACAAGCGTTTCACGATGGATGGCTTAAAACAGGTGATCTTGTGCGATGCGATGAAGACGGTTACTACTACCACCTGTCCCGCAAGAAAGACATCATCCGCAGACGGGGTGAAAACATTGCTGCCGCTGAGCTTGAAATGGTGATTGCGGAGCTACCGGGTATCTATCAGGTTGCTGCGATTGCAGTGCCCTCGGAGCTTGGAGAGGACGAGATTCTGATTGCTGCGGTTAAAAAGCCTGAGTCACTCTTGAAAGAACAGGATATCGTCGACTGGTGTCGCGCGAAACTCACTGCAGTCAAGGTCCCGCGCTTCGTGAGCTTTTTAAAAGAGCTGCCCTTGACGCCTACTCACAAAATATTGAAAACAGCTTTGAGAGCCGATCCAAACGTTCGTGCGCAAGCCGTTGATTTTCAAGTTTCTGGGCGGTGATTACCCTAATCCAGGCATGACTCTGATATTTAATTGTTCAAGTTATTGTTTAATCACTTTCACCTTTATTTCATCTCTCACATCACATCATGTCAAAAACAATTAACACTGCGATTGCCGGTAGCCTCCCTAAGCCTGCCTGGCTGGCCGAACCTGAAAAACTCTGGGCACCATGGCAATTGCAAGGTGAAGCGCTCGCACAAGCGAAAGTCGACGCCATGCGCTTATCCGTGGATGATCAGTTACGCGCTGGCATCACAGTGATTGGCGATGGCGAACAAACTCGCCAGCACTTTGTGACCACTTTTATTGATAGTTTGAAAGGCGTTGACTTCGTCAATCGCAAAACCGTTCGCATCCGTAATCGCTATGACGCGGATGTGCCTGTTGTGGTGGATCGTGTCAGCCGTGGCGGCCCCGTCTTTGTCGAAGACGCCAAGCGCCTGCGTATGCTGACGAAGGGTCCGATCAAATTCACGCTTCCTGGTCCGATGACCATGATCGATACGCTTTACGACGATTACTATCGCAGTCGCGAAAAGCTGGCCTGGACGTTTGCTGAAATTTTGAACGAAGAGGCCAAAGAACTGGCTGCCGTCGGCGTCGATATCGTTCAGTTCGATGAGCCCGCTTTCAACGTTTACTTTGATGAGGTGCGTGACTGGGGCGTCAAAACTTTGGAGCGTGCCGCCCAGGGCCTGACTTGCAAGAGTGCTGTCCATATCTGTTATGGCTACGGAATCGAAGCCAATATCAAATGGAAGCAAAGTCTCGGTGACGAGTGGCGTCAATACGAAAAGGTTTTCCCGCTGCTGGCTCAAAGCACGATTAATCAGGTCAGTCTTGAATGCCAGAACTCTCGAGTGCCGATGGATTTAATTGAATTACTGCGTGGCAAGGATGTGCTGGTTGGCGCAATCGATGTTGCCACGAACAATGTTGAAACGCCCGAGCAGGTGGCTGACGTTTTGCGTCGTGCTTTAAAGTTTGTGAAGCCAGAGCATCTGTATGGTTGCACGAATTGCGGAATGGTCCCTCTTTCACGTGCGATTGCAAATGCCAAGCTTCAGGCGTTGGTGGCTGGTGCTGAGATTGTTTCTAAAGAGTTGGGTTGATTGTTTGAGCTTTGAGCTTTGAGCTTTGAGCTTTGAGCTTTGAGCTTTGAGCTTTGAGCTTTGAGCTTTGAGCTTTGAGCTTTGAGTTTTGAGTTTTGAGTTTTGAGTTTTGAGGTGAGGTGAAAAGAAGGAGTGTTTGGTTTTGCTGAGCAAAATCCAAAGCACTCCTTTTTTCACTTCTTAAAGTAGTCTTCTGCCTCTTTAGAGATTAAAAACCTACTTCGAATAAATTAGGATAAACCTCGAAAAAATCACGGTGTCGCGAACAAATAGAAAATGGAGTGCTTTGGATTTTGCTCAGCAAAACCAAACACTCCATTTTCAAATCTTAAGAAGAACTCTCAAATTTTGAGAAGAACTCTCAAATTTTGAGAAGAACTCTCAAATCTTGAGAAGAACCCTCAAAACCTAAGAAAGAACCTCAACCCTGCTGCGATACAAACACATTCTGAGCAGGCATCGGCGCAGGAAAACCAGCGGCACTCAGACTCTCGCGAATCACGCGATTCGTGTCAAAGTAAACCTGCCAGTAATTGTCGTTACTGCAAAACGGACGCACAGCCAAAACAGGCCCCACGAGATTAAATTCTAAAATCTCCACCACAACAGCAGGTTCAGCCAAAACATTCGGAATTGCGGAAATTTTTTCGCGCAACAATTGCATTGCAGCATTGTGATCCGCAGCGCCCGACAATTGACACTTTAAATCCACACGACGGAAAGGATTGTGACTGAAGTTTTGAATGTTGTCGGCGAACACCTTGTTGTTACCCACCATCACCTGCACGTTGTCCGGCGTATTGATTGTCGTTGTGAACAATCCCAACTCCATGACCGTGCCCGTCACCCCTGCCACGGTCACAAAATCACCGACCTTGAGCGGGCGCAACACCACCATGAACGCACCTGCAGCAAAGTTTGCCAGCAAACCTGACCAGGCCACGCCAATTGCCACACCAGCCGCCGCGATCAATGCCGCGAAAGTCGTGGTCTGAATCCCGAAATACCCCAGGATACCTACGACCAGCAATACATTCAGGGTCACCGTAATGACGGAACCGACATAACGTAAAACAGTTGGATCAGCTTTTTGTTTTTCCAACGAACGCCTGACCATGGAGACCGCAGTTCCAATCAGCCAACGACCGATGACCCAAAATACGATCGCTGCCAACACTTTGATACCGACATCGGTCGCCGTTGAAATCACCAGCTCCTGGTACCGTGCAAATTCCTCTTTATCCATTGTTTTAATGCTCCTTTAACAATGCCGAGACGGTAGAATGTTTGACAATGTTTCTCAATACGCTATTTGGAATACATCGAAACCCTTAAACATGGTCAAAAGACCAAGCGTCCTGTTAAGATTTCCCGACAAGTCACACTAAAAACCAAGAGGCAAGCATGCATCTCTCCTTTACCCGAACCGCGGTCGCATCCGCCCTCCTCGCTCTTCTTTTGCCAATGACAGCTCAAGCAGAAACGATTTCTGTGGTGACTTCCTTTCCCAAAGAGCTGACAACCGCTTATAAAAAAGCCTACGAGGCAAAATACCCGAACGATAAAGTCGAGATTCTGAACAAAAATACTTCCGCAGGGATTGCCTACGTCAGAGAGCAAGCATCCGGCTCGCGGCCAGAAGTATTCTGGGCTTCTGCACCTGACGCGTTTGAGGTGCTGTCCAATCAAAAGCTACTTGTCAACATTGGCCCTGGCAACCCTGATATTCCAGCCAAGGTTGGCAACTACCCGGTCAATGATCCACAAGGCTTCTACCGAGGCCAGGCTCTGGCGGGTTACGGCATGATGTGGAACACCCGCTACATGAAGGCCAACAAACTTCCCGCCCCAAAAGAGTGGGTAGACTTGGTCAAACCTGTTTACTTCAGCCACCTTGCAATTTCGAGCCCCTCACGCTCAGGCACCACGCACCTAACGGTGGAAACCATTCTTCAGGGTGAGGGCTGGAACAAAGGCTGGGAACAAGTCTTGATGATCGGTGGCAACAGTGCCGCGATCACCGAACGCAGCTTTGGCGTGCCTGACGGTGTGTCAAACGGACAGTTCGGTATTGGTCTGGTGATTGATTTCTTTGGTTTGGCTGCTAAAAATTCCGGCATGCCTGTGGATTTTGTTTATCCCTCCGTCACCTCGATTGTTCCCGCTAACATCGCATTGATCGAAGGCTCCAAGTCTCCTGAGGCGGGCAAACGCTTCATCGAGTTCACGCTGTCCGATGAAGGTCAGAAGCTCCTGCTCCAGAAGGACATCAGCCGTCTACCCGTCTTGCCAGCAATTTACAAACAAGCCCCAGCTGACTACCCCAACCCTTTTAGTGGTCAGATCCAAGCAAAAGTAAACTTTGATTCCGAGCTTTCGGAATCACGCTACATGGTGGTCCGCTCCTTGTTCGATCAAATGATCACCTTCCGTCACAAGGAACTCGTCGCTGCGACGAAAGCCATTCATGACGCAGAAAAGCGTCTAGCTGGGAAACCTAGCGCTCAACTTGATCAAGCACGTCAACTTGCTTTCTCGCCAGCCGTGGATGAAAAACAAATTAAAGATCCACAGTTGCTTGAGCTATTCAAAGCCAAAAAATCTGATGCTGACGCCACACGTGCGAAAGCAAAAATCGAAGAGGAATGGGCGAATCGAGCGAAAGAAAACTACGCTCGCGCGGTCACACTGGCCAATTCGGCAAAATAAGTCAGACAAGGCCCTTCGGGGCCTTTTTAAAGGTACCTGAAAACCGTGAAGCGCAACCATCCTGGGCTGATCGCGATCGCGATTGCGATCGCATTATTTTTATTCATTTTTCTAATCGGTCCGATTCTGACCGTTGTGTATACGGCCTTCACGGATGGTCAGGGTGGCTTTACCTTGACACATTTCCTTGCGTTCGCTGAGATCTCCCTCATGCGCGAGTCCTTCGCGAACAGTCTTTTCGTGGCAGGCACAACGGTCTTGTGCGCGACAGTCATCGCCATACCACTGGCCTATCTGACCATGCGTTTTCAATTCCGAGGCGCGGTCCTGATCCAAACACTAGGCGTATTACCTTTAGTGATGCCAGCATTTGTGGGCGCTGCCGCCATGCAACTGATCTTTGGCCGCTCAGGCGCCGTCAATCTGATCTTGATGGACAATTTCGGTATCAGCCTGCCAGTGATGGAAGGATTGAGCGGTATCATTTTTGTGGAAACGCTGCATTACTTTCCCTTTATCTTATTAAACCTCTCTGCCTCTCTCGCGACCATCGATTCTTCGATGGAAGAAGCAGGCCAAAATCTTGGAGCATCGGGATGGCGGCTTTTCAGAAAAGTGATTTTTCCCCTCGCCCTCCCAGGCTATATCGCGGGCGCATCCCTAGTGTTTATCAAGGTGTTTGATGACCTTGGCACACCTCTAGTCCTGAACGTGACCAACATGCTTGCGCCGCAAGCTTATTTGCGCGTCACGTCCATCGGTATCGAAGATCCGATCGGCTACGTGATTTGTGTGATTCTTGTGCTTTTCTCAGTGGCTGCCATGGCCGGATCCTGGTGGTTTGTCAAACGTCGGGACTATGCGCTCGTATCCCGAGGCGGTGCTCAAGCACCGAAACGAAAACTGACAAGCTGGCAAACCGCCCTGGCCTACGGTTGGATCATTGGTGTCTTGATGCTCGTCCTCTCTCCGCATCTTGGCATTCTCTTGATGTCACTCTTTAAAGTTTGGAGTTTCAGCGTCTTGCCTGAGCAGTTCACACTGGTTCACTACGCGACGATCTTTACCGACGCCAAACAGATGATCTGGAACACAATCTTGTATTGTGGTCTGGCTGCTTTCGTGGACATCATCATTGGTGGAGCGATTGCTTATATTGTCATTCGCACGACGATTCCAGGCCGACAAATTCTTGATCACCTCGTCACGGTCGCACTCGCGATGCCAGGTCTTGTTCTGGGTATCGGATACCTGCGAGCCTTCAGGGGTATCGAGTTGCCCTTCGGTGCCGGAGCATTTACGGCAAGCTGGGTAATTTTTGTCGTGGCGTATTCTGTGCGACGACTCCCCTATGCACTCAGGTCATGCATGGCTGCGCTCACTCAAGTGCATCCCGCACTTGAAGAAGCCGCGGAAAATATCGGAGCCGGCCGCTGGCGGACTATTCGAAAAATTGTCATTCCACTGATGATGGGGGGACTACTCGCAGGCTTTGTCACGAGTTTCATTACTGCCGCCGCAGAGATCTCAGAAACGATCTTACTCACAAGCAGAGAAAGCCTGGCACCGATGTCTTATGGCATCTATCTATATTTTCAGTCGATCGCGGGCAGGGGTCCAGGAGCCGCACTCAGTGTCGTCGCCATTTCAATTGTGGCTCTCGGCACCTACATCACGCATCGTCTGGCCGCAGCTGCCACGCCACATCAAAACGTTGGGAATCGAACATGAAATCGGTTGGTATCGAGATAAAGAATATCGCATTGTCATTTGGCTCAACGGCGGTGCTCAAAGACATCACTCTCACCATTGAGCCTGGCGAGTTTTTTGCCTTGCTGGGCCCCTCCGGATCCGGCAAATCCACACTATTGAGACTGATCGCAGGCTTTAATCAGCACCAGCGTGGCGAACTGCTGATCGATGGGAAGGACGTGACCGGCACTCAACCCTGGTTGCGAAACGTTGGCATGGTGTTTCAAAACTATGCGCTCTGGCCTCACATGACAGTCGCCCAAAACGTCGCTTTTGGTCTGGAAGCCAGAAAATTGCCGCCCGCTGAAATCCGAGCCAAGGTTGCCAGCGCTCTTGAACTTGTTGACATGGCGGGACTTGCAAACCGTCGTCCCGGACAACTCTCGGGAGGTCAACAGCAGCGCGTGGCGATTGCCAGAACCCTCGCCATTGAACCCCAAGTGCTTCTTCTGGACGAACCACTTTCTAATTTGGATGCAAAGCTGCGCACTCAGACTCGACAAGAACTTGTCCAGCTCCAGAGACGACTTGGCATCACCACTATTTTTGTGACGCACGATCAAGAAGAGGCACTGACGACCTGTCATCGTATCGCGGTCATGGATCAAGGCGTGATTCAACAGGTGGGTTCACCGATGGATCTCTTTGACTTTCCAGTCAACCGTTTTGTCGCCCAGTTTGTAGGTTCGGTGAATCTATTCGCTGGACGCTTTATCACCGAAGGGGATCATCTGCGCTTTGAATCTCCCAAGCTCGGCATGCTGACCTTGCCAAAAGGTCTGGAACTCCAAAGCACCGAAATGGATCTTGCTTTCAGGCCGCATGCCGTGCGTTTTGTCGAGGACTCGCAATCTCAGCTACAAGACAATCTAGCACTACAAGGCATCATCGAGGACTCCGAGTTTCTGGGTGAGTTTGTACGTTACGAGGTCAAGGTTGGCGAGGGATTGGTCAAAGCGGATATTCCCCATTCACGAGGAGCAGCACCGCTTAAAATCGGCGCACAGATCCATTTGCGTATTCCCTCGCAAGAGCTTCGCTTCGTCACGGCTTGATGATGATTCAGTCGCTCATCAGGTGTCGTGCTCTCAACGCCTTTGTTCTTACTGTTGCGTTGGTTGGATGTGGAGCGCATACTCCGGTCGCTCAGGATTATCAGCCATCCATCGCTCAAGAGGGTAAAGATGTTGTCTGGATTCCAACACCCACAGACCTTGCCGAACGACTACTGAAAGCAGCTCAGGTGACTGAGAAAGATTTGGTCTATGACCTGGGCGCAGGCGATGGAAAAATCGCCATCCTCGCCGCCAAGCAATTCAAAGCAACCGCTGTAGGCGTTGAATACAATCCCGACATGGCAGAGTACGCCAGAAAAAATGCTCAACGTGCCGGGGTCGCTGACAAAGTCACCATCATCACAGGCGACATCTTCAAAGAAGACTTTTCAAAAGCAACTGTTGTCACGCTTTACCTGCTGCCAGGTCTGAATATCAAACTCAGACCGACATTACTCGCCATGAAACCGGGCACGAGAATCGTCTCCAATACATTCACGATGGGTTTGTGGTCGGCCGACCAGACGATTGAAACTGAGAGCGGACATTTGGGCTATCTATGGATTGTCCCTGCAAACGTTGAGGGATATTGGTCAATCTCGGGCTTGCCTGATCTTGGTCATGCAACGGGAACACTCGTCATTCGTCAGCAATATCAGGAACTCAACGGAACGCTGCAAATGCCCGCTGGTCGAGTCGAACAGCCCATCAAAGGCCTGATGCGTGGCAATGAAATGACGTTTCACTACCGTGATGCGAATGGGACGACTCGAACAGTTACCGGAAAGATTGAAAACGGTGCTTTCAAGGGGTATTTGATGCATGACCCCTCAATCCAGATTTCAGGCCGTAAAACCTCTTAAACAGCCCCCTGTTCCTCACGTATACTCGGTCTAGCTAAAGATTTGGATCAAGCTTGACAAACTAATCACGTACGAAGGAGATTCTTGTGATCAACGTTAAATTTAAACGCTACGCCCTGGCTGTTGCGATGGGTGTGATGACCGCGGGTGCATCTCTTGTGACCCAGGCTCAAACCGCGACAACATATCCCGATCGTCCAGTCAAAATCATGGTTGGCTTTACTGCTGGCGGCACGACTGATGTAATTGCCCGCGCGATTGCCAACGAATTGCCTACTCGCATGAAAGGCGCAAACTTCATCGTTGAAAACAAACCAGGTGCGGGCGGCAACATCGGCACGGCGGATATCGTCAAAGCAGCGCCCGATGGCTACAGTATCTTGATGGCATCGGTCGGTCCGCTCACCATCAATCCATCATTACAAAAACTTGCCTACGATCCACTCAAGGATTTGGTTCCGATCATCCTGGTGGCCGATGTGCCTAACGTCCTCGTGGTCAATCCCGAAAAGGGAATCAAAAACTTCAAAGAGTTTGAAGCATACGCCAAAGCAAACTCCGGCAAACTGAATTACGCCTCAACGGGCGTCGGTACCTCCGCTCACCTCTCGAGCTTCATGCTGATGCAGCGTATGGGAATCGATGCCCAACACATTCCCTACAAGGGTGCCGAAGCGCTGAACGATTTGCTGGCAGGCCGCACAGACTTTATGTTTGCGACGATTCCGTCAGTGATCGCTCCGATCAAATCAGGCAAACTGATTCCGATCGCAGTCTCCAGCCTGGAGCGTTCACGCTCAATGCCAGAAGTCCCGACAATCGCTGAAAGCGGTTTCCCAGGCTACTCCTCGGGATCATGGTTTGGCTTGCTTGCACCGAAAGGCACACCTCAAGCAATCGTTGACAAGCTCAATGCCGAAGTGAATGCCATCATGCCAAAGCTGGAAGACCGTTTTGTGACGGCAGGCGCTGACCCAGTTGGAAAATCTCCTGAGTTCTTCGCTGAGTTCATGGCCAAAGAAACTGCGAAATGGAAAAAGGTCGTCGAAGATTCAAACGCCGCAGCAAAACAGTAATCATCCATGCTTAGGGTCCGCGCAGCAGCCAGTCTTCTCGTCATCTCAATGTTGAGCGGCTGCGCAACCCAGCATGCGGGCACAGAGCTTTATGAGCCCCTGATCGCCCAAAGCGGCAAAGACGTGATGTGGATGCCGACCCCAAACCATCTTGTCTCTGAAATGCTCGAAACGGCCCAGGTCACGTCGACTGATGTGGTGTACGACCTGGGCTCTGGAGATGGCAAGATTCCCATCGAAGCTGCCAAACGTTATGGCGCACGCGCGATTGGTATCGAATTCAACCCGGATTTGGCCGCTTTGGCCAGACGTCACGCGCAACAAGCAGGCGTCTCCGATCGTGTCACCTTCGTGACAGGCGATATCTTCGAGGAAGATTTTTCTAATGCTACGGTAGTCACGCTCTACCTGCTCACTCAACTCAACATCAAACTCAAGCCGCGTTTGCTTGATATGAAGCCAGGGACCCGTATTGTCTCCAACACTTTTTCCATGGGTTCCTGGGAACCGGATGCGAAGGTTCTCTCCGAAGGCGAAGTATCAGGTTATTTCTGGATCGTACCGGCAAAGGTCGAGGGAAACTGGATTTTGAGTGATTTGCCAGGCTGGCCGGATGCGCAGCTCAAGCTCACTCAAAAAAGCCAAAAGTTCGATGGAGATCTGATAGTAGGTCAATCTCTTGAACAGCGTATCGAAGGACGCTTAAGTGGCGCTCAAATCAGTTTTAACTATTTAGATCGTAATGGAAAAAGTCAGACTTTCACGGGTGTTGTAAGCGCCCACAAAATTCATGGAACGATCAGACAAATTCCGGGCAGTGTCGTCATTGCAACAAAAAAATAATAACGAGCACAACCTCGCTGTGCTCGCATGCAATTACTTGATACTGATATTGGCAGTCTTGATGATCTTAGACCATGCCGCCGCTTCTGTTTGCACTAAGTCACCGAGTCCTGCTGGGGTGCTGTAACGCACATCAAGTCCCTGAGGACTGAGTTTTTCGGCGAGTGCTTGGTTGGCCAATACTTTTTTAAGCGTTTCGTTCAGTTTGTTCACGATGTCCTGTGGCGTGCCTGCAGGCGCAAACAGTCCATACCAGGTGGTGTAACCAAACTCAGCTAAACCTGCTTTGGAAATTTCAGGAATTCCCATTTTTTCAGCACCTGCGCTGGGTCCACTCATACCAATCGCAACCACTGCACCGCGATCAATCAAGGGCTTCAGTGAGGGCATGCTACTGAACAGCGCTTGCACTTCGCCAGAGGCTAAGTCAGCGATCACTTGAGAAGTGCCCTTGTAAGGAATATGCACGGCGTCGATATTGGCTTGGGACTTGAACATTTCCATCCCTAGATGAGCCGCGCCACCAGTACCCGCCGATCCGAAATTCAGCTTGCCAGGATTTGCTTTGGCGTAGTCGATCAGCCCCTGCACCGATTTGACACCTATTTTTGAGCTCACCACCAAAACATGTGGACTGGTCGAGACTAGCCCGACTGGAACCAACTGCTTGGTGACCGAATCGAATTTGTCGGTCAATAATGGATGAATGACTACGGTTCCGGACGCTGCGAACAATAAGGTATGACCATCAGCACTGGATCGACTCATGGTGTTAAGCGCGACGACTCCGGAACCACCCGGCTGATTTTCGACTACGACTGGTTTACCGAGATCTTCACCCATTAAACGGGCGACTTCGCGCGCCACCAGATCAGCAGGACCACCTGCCGCAAAGGGTACAACGAAAGAAATAGATTTCGTCGGGAAGGACTGAGCCTGGGCGGCGGTACCTAGTGAGAGGGCGGCTAATACAGCAGCAAAAAAACGCAATCCGGTACGCATCAATGAAACTCCATTCAATCAAACAAAAACTACTGGACAATTTTACCTGCCCGAACATAGCATAACCATCACTATTGCTCTTTGTGGCAACCTTTCTCAGGAGTCATTGACATGTTTCATGAAGCATTCGTTGGACAAAGTTTGAAGCGAACGATGAGCGCCATCGTCATGGCTGGTTTGCTTTGCGGTCATGCCGCATTCGCTCAGACAAATCAAAATACATATGAGCCCACCATTGCGCAGGCCGGCAAAGACGTTATCTGGGTCCCGACGCCCAACGATCTCGTTGTTCGCATGCTGGAAACAGCGAAAGTTTCGCCTAACGACCTCGTCTACGATTTAGGTGCGGGGGATGGAAAGATTCCAATTCAGGCAGCCAGACAATTCGGTGCAAGAGCCGTCGGTATTGAATTCAACCCAGATATGGCCAATCTTGCCCGGCAAAACGCTCAACGTGCCAATGTCTCTGACAAGGTCACCATCGTGACGGGAGATATTTTTGAAGAAGACTTTTCCAATGCGACCGTGGTGACCTTGTACCTTCTGACAAGTCTCAACCTCAAACTCAAACCAAAGCTGTTGGAGATGAAACCTGGTACCCGGGTTGTGTCCAACTCCTTCATGATGGGCGCATGGGAACCTGATGAAATTATTAATCCCGAGGCAGGTGGGCGCGGGTACTATTGGGTCGTTCCCGCCAAGGTGCAAGGTGACTGGTCATTGAATGGTTTGCCGGGTGCGACGACCGCGACACTGAGTCTGCAGCAAAAATTTCAAAAGGTCGAAGGGACGCTGACTTTTGGTGATAACCGCTCACAACGCGTGACTGGCAAACTGAACGGCTCACAATTGACGCTAGGCTACAAAGACGCGAATGATAAAGAGCAGATTTTTGTAGGCGAAGTCGCTGGTAAAAAAATCAATGCGAGCCTACAGACCTCGCCGACCACCGTCATTACTGCGACAAGGTCGCCATAGCCAGCGACTCAGTAATCCAGTCAGCGATGGTCTTTTGACGGGATACGGGCATTCTGTCGATCACAGATGAAACACTGATCGCCAGAGTCGGATGTCCCGTCTGATCGCGCAAGGCGACACCTACACCAAGCACGCCCTGCACGGCAGTGTTGCCGACAATTGACCAACCACGGTCGCGCGTTGTGTTAACCAATAGCTGTAGCTGCTCGGTAGTCATTCCGCCATAAGCGCCCAGTCTTGATTTATTTTGCTCGATCAACGACGTGACTTCTTCTTGGGGCAATGCTGAGAGAAAAGCCAGACCGGCAGCGCCGACCCCGAGAGGCTGTCGATGCCCCGCCGCGACCGTGAGGACCTGCAAAGGATACGTGCCGACCTCCCGATGAATACACAAGGAATCCGCACCCGCCCGACAAATCAAAAACGCACTGTCACCAGTCAAATCACTGATTCTGCGAAGTGCCTTTTTGGCGTGCTCGATTGCCGCTTCGTGTGAACGTACGGGTGCTGTCCATGCAGCAGTCACGCTATACCGCCGCGTGATTTCATCCCGAGTGACACATCCGAAACTCACCAACACATCCAAGAACCGATAGGTCGTACTGCGTTGCATATTGGTTGCGGAGACTATTTCCGGAATCGTCAGACCTTGTTCGCCGGCCAGACGCAAAGACTCCAGCACCTCCAACCCACGACGAAAGGTGCTCGGACCTGATCCATTGTTTTTGTTCATTAATTGGACACTCTGTATTGTGCAGGGTGATTTTAAAGCGGAAAATCCTCAAAAATAGCCAAAATTGCACGATCAAAAAGCTACAGTTGTCCAATATACGAACAACTGCTTATTTTGAGATCGCCTACAACGCATGTAACAGGAACCTCCGGTGTATCCCATTGATTTCTTTTTCAGAGCGGCAAAGCTCTACCCTGAACGCATTGCTCTTCAAAGCAGCGCATGCACGCTGACGTATCAGGCACTCGCGGCAAAAGTTAAGGCCTTGGCAACCGCTCTGCAGGCCCTCGATCCAGAGCCTCAAACCCGTGTGGCCATTTGTGCCGCCAATACAGTCGATCATGCGACCGCCATCCTCGCCGTACTCGCTTCTGGCAAGGTCTGGGTGCCACTCAACGCACGCAGTACTCCTTCCGAAATCAAACGCATCACCGACACCATAGAGCCTTCGATCGTCATCTCTGATGCAAAAGGCGCCGAACTGCTTCAAGCCAGTTCAGCACATTGGCTGCGTCTTGATGACAGTGGAACAGATCCTTCACTCAATATCGAGCATTTAATCAAACGTTATGCTGGCCAAACACCCGTCGCCAATGATGCAGGCGAAAACGCCACACAAGCGATCAAGTTCACGGGTGGGACCACAGGTTTGCCCAAAGGCGTGATGCAGCCCTATCGTGCCTGGACGGCCGGAATTATTAACCAGGTGAGCGGCTGGCAAATCACCCAAGACGACTGCTTTGTGGTCACAGCGCCAGTGACGCACGGAACATCCACCTATTTGCTCCCAATGCTCGCAGAGGGTGCAAAGCTTTTGTTCCTCGATAAAACTGACCCCGCATCAGTCATCCAGGCCTTCCGCGAGCATGGCGGAACCATGAGCTTCATGCCCCCGACTTTGATTTACATGGTGATGGCACACCCAGGAGTCTCGCGTTCGGATTTTCCAAAACTGCGTAACCTGATCTACGGCGGCGCACCGATGCCGGCGGAAAAAGTCGACCAGCTCAGAGCATTCTTCGGCGATGTCGTCGGCACCACTTACGGACAAACAGAAGCGCCTCAAATCGTCACAATGATGCGACCCAGCAGCTTCAAGGATCCACTGAATCGTGGATCTGTGGGTCGTTGCACCTGGCTGTCAGACATGGCGATCATGTCTCCTGATGGCAAAATTTTGCCCGAAGGAGAAGTCGGTGAAGTAGTCGTTCGCGGACATCTTGTCATGACGGGCTACTGGCGTTTACCGGAAAAAACAGCTGAAACCATCATCGATGGATGGTTGCATACCGGCGATGTGGGTTTAATCGATGATCGAGGCTATCTCTTTCTCAAAGATCGTATCCGCGATGTCATCATCACAGGTGGATTCAACATTTATCCGACGGATGTCGAAAACGTCCTGTCACAACACCAGGCTGTCTATGAGTGCGCAGTCTTTGGTATGCCCGACGAAAAGTGGGGAGAAGCAGTTCATGCTGCGGTTCAACTGCATCCGGGCGTGACATGTGACCCAGAGATATTAATCGCGCACGTCAAAACTGCATTGGGCTCGGTCCATGCGCCTAAAAAAATACATTTCCTCGATCAATTGCCTCGATCCTCTGTTGGCAAGGTCCTTAAAACAGCTATCCGTGAACTTTTAAACTGATCAACCTGTCCTCTTTAAAGAAGAATCATTCATGTCATCTTCCACAAAAAAACCTACACCCACGACCAAACTTTGCACACATACACTCACCAGCATGAATTACCGCGATGCAGATCTAGTCGAGGATCTGATCGGTAAAAAAACTTTCTCGGAAGTGATGTTCATGCAAATTCTTGGTCGCGAACCAAGAGCGGTCGATATGCGCATCATGGATGCCGTACTTATCACATTGATGGAGCACGGTTTCACGCCGAGCGCTATCGCCACCCGCATGATCTACATGAGCGCCCCGGAAAACCTTCAGGGCGCAGTCGCTGCGGGTTTGATGGCTGTGGGTAGCCAGTTTGTGGGCACCATGGAAAATAACGCTGTGATTCTGCAGCAGATCGTCGACTCGTCCGAGCCAGAAAAATTCACAGAAAATCTGGTGATGGAAATCCGTAAAAATAAGCAGAATCTGCCCGGCTTTGGACATCACCTGCACAAGCCCGATGATCCTCGATCGATCAAGTTACTCGCATTGACAGAAGCCGAACCCGAGCTTGAACAAAAATATGTGGGTGCACTCCGCCTGCTTTCAGCCACAGTGGATCGCGTGTACGGTCGCCATATCACGATCAACGCGACAGGTGCCGTTGCCGCGATGCTGGGTGAAATCGGAATTCCACCCAAGCTCATGCGAGGCTTTGCAGTCATCTCGCGCGCAGCAGGTCTGGTCTCTCATATCGCCGAAGAGCAACAAGACCCCGCTGGTCGCTTCATCTGGGACACGATCGATGAAATGATTCCTTATGTGGGCAATGGTCCAGGCACCGGAGGTCAATCACATGGCTGAGCGTAACGTACTCGTCACAGGCGGTAGCGGAGGAATTGGCCGTGCCATCATTCACCGATGCATTGAAGATGGCTATCAGATTATCAATCTCGACCGTGTCGCTCCCTCTTCTTTATTAAAGGGAGAAACGCATTACGCGGTAGATTTGACGGATGCGCATGCGACTCGAGATATTTTGCAACGTATTACCCGCGATCACAATATCCTGCGCGTCGTCAACAATGCAGGCTTTATTCGACCCGGTACACTCGAGGATGCGACGCTTGAGGACTTCGATGCGGTTTGTGCACTGAATCTACGCGCACCTATGCTGGTCGCCCAAGGTTTGCAACCTTTCATGCAAGCTGCACGCTTTGGTCGAATCATCAATATTTCCAGTCGCGCCGCTCTCGGTAAAGAGTTACGCACTGTTTACTCCGCCACCAAGGCGGGCTTGTTGGGGATGACGCGCACCTGGGCACTTGAACTCGCCCCCTTCGGTGTGACAGTCAATGCCATCGGTCCGGGACCGATCGCAACCGAACTATTCCTCTCGGGCAATCCGCCCGACTCGCCCAAAACAAAGAAAATCCTTGAGTCTATTCCAGTCAAACGGATGGGCGAACCCGAAGACATCGCGCATGCCGTTGCCTCTCTCATGGACGATCGCGCAGGTTTCATTACCGGTCAGGTGTTGTATGTCTGTGGCGGTATGACTGTCGGTCTGGGTCAAGTCGCATGAACCCGCGCATCACGGACCTGCAGCTCCCGGCACGTTCCGAGAAACTCAAGGGTCGAGTCGCCTTGATCCTTGGTGCGGGAACGAGCGCGCCAGGTGTCAGCATCGGCAAGGCAAGCTCCATCGCGATGGCCTGCGCCGGTGCTTCAGTGGCCGCACTCGATTTCAATCTCGCCGCGGCACAAGAAGTTGCGCAAGACATCGAATCGACCGGTGCAAAAGCGATCGCCTATCGCGCTGATGTATCCAATTTCGATGAGATGCAATCGGCAATCAAGCGCGTGATGGAGGATTTTGGTCGTATCGACATCATGCAAATCAACGCTGGCATTGGCCGCGTTGGAGGCCCTGCCGAAACCACGCTCGAGGACTGGGATCGTATTCAAAAGGTGAATGTCGAAAGCATCTTGATCGCCGCCAAACTTGTTGCACCTATCATGGTGAAACAAGGATCTGGATCAATCATTGGTGTGTCATCGGTCGCAGGCATGCGCTATCTTGGGTATCCGCATCTGGCATACAGCGTCACAAAAGCTGCTGTCACACACTTCATCAAAATGCTTGCGCAACAGTATGCGGGCGATGGCATTCGCGCGAACACGATTGTTCCTGGTTTGATCGATACGCCGCGCATCCAAAAAAACGTGGCAAAGGTGTTTGATGCGAACGCCGACATGGACAATACACGTCGGGCTCGGGACAGGCAGGTGCCCATGGGACGCATGGGCACACCTTGGGAGATCGCTTCCGTCGCGACCTTTCTGGCTTCAGATGACGCTTCTTACATCACTGGGACAGAAATAGTCGTCGACGGTGGATTAACAGGCAAATTTGTTTAATTCGTACTCATTGGGGTTTTGTCGACAACCTTGCCCCAACGATCAACTTCAGCCACGATGAAGTCGTTCAGTTCTTGGGGGGTGCTTGTCAACGGCATCGCACCTTCCTTTTCGAAACGCTGACGCAACTCGGGTGACTTCATTGCCTGACCGATCGCTGCATTCAACTTGGTCACAATCGCCTCTGGCGTGCCCTTGGGAGCCAGAATCGCGTTCCAGGTGCTGATGTCATACGTTGGCAAATTGGCCGCCTCGGCAATGGTCGGAACATTTGGCAATTCGCTTGAGCGCTGTTTGGTTGTCACGCCCAGAGCGACGAGCTTACCCGACACAACGTGTGGCAATGCTCCCGGCACAGTCGCAAACGTCATTTGAGTCTCTCCAGCAAGAACTGAAGTGTTTGCCGGGTTACCGCCCTTGAAAGGAATATGCTCGATCTTGACCTGCGTCGCGTCATTAAACACAGCCGCGGCCAGATGACCAGGCGAGCCATTACCGCTGGAGGCGTAATTCAACTTGCCAGGATTCTTTTTAGCGTACTCAATCAACTCTTTTATTGACTTGACTGGCAAGCTTGGATTCACCACCAACATCAAGGGGATGGAGGCCACCATCGATACAGGTGCGAAATCCTTGATCGGATCAAACGTCAGTTTGCCGCGGTAGAGCGCAGGATTAATACCGTGACTCGCCACCGTTGCCATGTACAGCGTGTAACCATCAGGTTTGGCCTGGGCGACAAACGCGGCACCAATGTTGCTGGCCGCACCTGGCTTGTTATCGACGATGATGGTTTGACCCAAAATCTTGCCTAGCTGTTCACCTAAAGAGCGCGCCAAGATGTCGGTGGTACCACCTGCAGCGTAGCCCACCACCAAACGAATCGGCCCATTAGGGTAGGCTTGCTGAGCTTGCGCAACAGTCACGCCACAAGTCAAAGCGACGGCAGACAAGGCGCCCGCCGCCCATTTCGCTGAGCGCTTAAAAGGGTTGGTTCGAATGCTTTTCATGAGTGTCTCCGTGAAAAACTGAACTATACCCAAAATCGTTCAGTGGATGGCGAAACGACCTGACTTGAATCAGTGAAGAATCAATTGGTTTCCAGCTTCGCATCTTTGACGATTTTTCTCCAACGAGGCACATCAACTTCGAGGAATTTGGCAAATTGCTCTGGTGTGTCAGGCTTGATACTGCCACCCTCCTTGGACAGCTCCTCGACTATCTTTGGATCCTTCAATATTTTCACCACCTCTTTGTTCAGACGATCGATGATCGCAGGTGGTGTACCGGCGGGTGCGACTAAGCCATACCAGTTTTCAATTTCAAAGCCCGGTATCCCTGCCTCCGCCACGGTAGGAACATCCGGGAAGGCCGGAGAACGTTCAGCCGAAGTCACGGCAAACGCACGGATTTTGCCGCCTTCGACGTGCGGCTTAATCACAGCGAGTGTGCTGAAATACATTTCGACTCGACCACCAATCATGTCTGTAATCGCAGCGGATTGACCCTTGTAAGGGACATGCACGATTTTGATTTTTGCTTCGGAACCAAACATCTCGCCGGCCAAATGACCGGCAGTTCCTGCACCAGGAGAACCATAGCTCAATGCGCCAGGTTTAGCCGCAGCCGCCGCAATCAACTCTTTTAGCGTTTTAGCTTGCAATGTAGAGGGTCCTACGATGACAAGCGGCGCAGAGGTCAGGCGAGTGATTGGGGCAAAGCTTTTGATTGGATCGTAATTCAGATTATCCCGCAGCGCAGGCGCGATACCCAGGTTAGCGGCCTGGGCAAACAGCATGGTATAGCCGTCAGGCTTTGACTGTGCGACGAAAGAAGCCGCGATTGACGATCCGGCACCTGGTTTATTTTCAACTACAACCGGCTGATTCAAAGCCTTAGAAAGTTGTTCCCCCACAGCGCGGGCCATCAAGTCCGAGCCACCCCCGGGCGGAAATCCAACCACAATCTTTAAAGGCTTATTGGGAAAGTCTTGCGCACCAGAAATCAAGGGCGTTGCGGCCAAAACGCCCCCGGCGATTAAAGTTACAAAACCTCGGCTCACACTCTTGAATGCTCGCAAACGCGTCATGAACTGTGTCAGTTTTACTGTCTTCATTTGTTTGTCTCCAATTGACTCGTTGATCAAATCAATATTTGGTGATTCCGTTTTCAGTTGACTTTAATGCCGGCTTTTTCAACTACCGGCTTGTACATTTCCAAGTCGCGTTTGATCTCTTGACCGAACTGAGCAGGCGTACCATTGGCCGCCTCGATTCCAGAACCGAGCAACTTTTCCTTGACAGCGGGATCCTGCAGCACGGCATTGATCTCTTTGTTCAGCTTGGCGATGATGGCGTCAGGCGTCTTCGCTGGAGCCATGATACCGACCCATGAGTTGAGTTCAATACCGGGGATACCCGACTCTTTGAATGTCGGAATATCAGGATACGCGGCTGAACGTGTCGCACTAGGAACACCCAATGCAACCAGCTTGCCGGCTTTCAAATGCTGATTGATCGAGGCAGCCGATGCGAAGGTCAAAGGAATATGACCCGCCAGAGCATCCGCCACTGCCGGACCGCCACCCTTGTATGCGACATGCACAAAATTGGAGTTGGACTGTTGTTTGAGCAGCTCGCCTGCCAAGTGCACGATACTGGCGTTGCCCGAAGTGCCGTAGGATAGACCGCCCGGTGTTTCATTCGCCAGCGCCACAAGTTCTTTCAGGTTCTTGGCTTTCACAGCTGGATTGGCAGCAAGAATAATCACAGAATTACCGATTTTGGCGACTGGCGCGAAATCCTTTAACGTATCAAATCCGATTTTTGAATAAGCGTGGGGATTAATCACCAACGTGCCATCAAGAGCTAAAAAGAGTGTGTAACCGTCTGGTGCCGAACTCGCGACTTGCTGCGCGCCGATATTGCCTGAAGCACCTGGTTTATTTTCAACAATGACTTGCTGACCGAGTCTTTTGGACAGACCCTCGGCCACGATGCGCCCGCTCGTATCTGTGACACCGCCAGGCGCGAAAGGCACCACCAGCTTGATGGTTTTGGAAGGATAAGACTCCGCAGCTTGCGCGTGAACGTAACCACTTGCAAGAACAGTACCGCTCATTGCAATCAAGCCCGCACAGATTTTTTTGATATTGAAAGAATATTTTTTCATGTTTGTTTTCTCCAAAAATTATTTCAATGCAACGGCAAAACCACGCTGCACGGCAGGTCGGGCCATCATCATTTCGTACCAGCGCTTAACGTGAGGAAAGTCTGCCAAATCGACCTGATGGCGCGGGTGTCTCCACACCCATCCCAAAATCGCAAAATCAGCAATAGAAATTTCACCTGCGAAAAAAGTATTCTCCGCGAGTCGCCGATCCATCACACCATACAGACGTCGCGTCTCTTTCATAAAACGCTGGACACCATAGCGTTTGTCTTCTTCATTCGTCAGCCCCAGGAAATGGTGGACCTGCCCCGGGATTGGGCCAAAACCTGCCATCTGGAACATCAACCACTCCAAAACCGCCACGCGCGCAGCGCCCTTTGACGGGAGGAATTTTCCTGTTTTCTCTGCAAGATAAATCAGGATTGCGCCGGATTCAAACACACTAATCGGCTTGCCGTCCGGCCCATCACTATCAATGATGGCGGGGATTTTGTTATTAGGACTGATTTTTAAAAATTCAGGCCTGAACTGTTCGTCTTTGCCAATATCCACCGGCGTGACGGTGTAAGGCAATCCCATCTCTTCTAACGCTACGGAGATCTTGCGCCCGTTAGGGGTATCGAACGAAAAAAACTGGATTGTCATTGCGAGTGCTCTCTTTTTATATGAATGTTTGAGATATCAGCAATCGAATATACCCATTCTCAAGTCTGAATGACACAAATCTTCTCTCAACACCCCTTTATTTAGGTGCGAATCCGGCCTCAACTCTCCTTAAAACCTTTACTTTTTAAGTCTTTCAATCAGCATGAATAGTTCATTAGTTATAATTTTTAATTATTTAGTGCCATGAAAATTGGTTCTTTTATACCAATTTGGTGATCTTTTCTTCTCTGACCACAGGGTTTGCTAAATCCCCAGAGCCCGTTTTTGTATCACTTTCTACTGATTACGGAGTAACGATGAAACCCTTTACCCTCACCCTCGGTGCATTGTTATCAGCTGTTGCGTTTTCTACATCTGCACAAAGCGCTGATAACTTCCCTACAAAACCCATCAACATGGTGGTGCCTTTCGCAGCCGGCGGTCCAACAGACAGCGTCGCTCGCTCTCTCGCCGAAGCTATGCGCCCCACACTCAAGCAAACAGTCATTGTCGAGAACAAAGCTGGAGCGGGTGGCACGCTCGGCAGTTCATATGTTTCCCGCGCCAATCCAGATGGCTATACCGTTCTGTTGATGCACGTTGGTTTCACGACCGCGCCTTCCCTATACAAAAAGCCAAATTACAACCCTATCGATGGTTTCGAGCCGATCGGACTGGTGGTTGACGTGCCGATGACCATCGTCGGTCGCTCGGACTTCCCCGCGAACAACATCAAGGAATTGGTCGAATACGTCAAGAAAAACAAAGATAAAGTGTCCTTGGCAAATGCCGGTATCGGTGCGGCCTCACACTTGTGCGGTGTGATGTTTGCCAATGGCGTCGGTGTTGATTTGCTGACCGTCCCTTACAAAGGCACAGGTCCTGCGATGAATGATCTGGTCGGCAAGCAAGTCGACCTCCTGTGCGATCAAACCACAAACACGACCCAACAGATCAAAGCAAACACCATCAAGGCCTATGCTGTCACCAGCAAAGAGCGCGTGCCCACACTGCCTGATCTGCCAACGATGGAAGAGTCTGGCTTTAAAGGTTTCGAAGTCGGTATCTGGCACGGCATGTGGGTCCCAAAGAACACCCCCGCCCCTGTACGCGCCAAACTCCTTGAAGCCCTGCAAGCTGGCTTGGCGGATCCAAAGTTCCAAGAGCGCATGGCTGGTTTGGGCGCGCAAGTCCTGACCAAAGACGCGAATCCTGCCGCCCTGGATGCCAAAGTCAAGCAACAAGTCCCGCAGTGGGCCGAGTTGTTTAAGAAAGCAGGTGTAGAACCACAGTAATCTAGAAAGCCCCTCACAGGCGCCATGAGCTTAGTCTCTGGCGCCTGTATTTTTTGAGTCTTGGGCGAAATCCTTCATATTTGCCTTTTCAATGCCCTTAAAACTTAGGGCAAACCCCTGCGGCTCGTGTCTTTTCACAGGGCTGCTTTAAAATCGCCCGTTTCTAAGCCCAATTGGAGAATTCGCATGCTAACTTTTCTAGCAGCGATTATGAAATCAATCAATGGCATCAACAAAGCTGTCGGCAACGTTTTTGCCTGGCTATCGGTTGCTGTTGTTCTGGTTTGCTTTGCAGTTGTTGTCGAGCGCTACCTTTTTTCCACGACTCGTCTTTGGATGCAAGATCTGTATGTCTGGCTGAACGGGGTCATGTTTACCGCCGTGGCTGGCTTTGCACTCTTTAGAGAAGATCATGTCAGGGTTGATATTTTTTATCGGCCCTCGGCGCCTCGAAAAAAGGCAATCGCCGATTTAATTGGGGTCTGCCTATTTCTCTTTCCTTTTATGTACGCGGTCTATTACATCGGACTGCCCTATGTCCAGCGCTCATGGCGCCTAATGGAAAACTCCGCCAACGTTGGCGGCATGCCGGGACTTTACGTTTTGAAAACATTCATCCTCGTTTTTGTTGCGCTTGTCGCATTACAAGGTCTCGCGATGGCGATTCGCTCCATCCTTGTTCTAGCCAAAAGAGAGGACCTCGTTCCTGAAGACTTCCGTTACCCAACGATCGCGCAAGCGACTGGCAAGGAGTAATGGATATGGATTACGTTCTCATTGGCGAGATTCTCGCAGGACTGATGTTTTTTGGTGTGATTGGCATGCTGATGCTCGGCTTTCCTGTCGCATTTTCTCTGGCTGGTACCTCCTTGCTATTTGGTGCGGTCGGGTACTACTTTGAGGTCTTCGACTTCTCGAACCTGTCCTCGCTCGCAGGTCGTTATATCGGTTTCATGACCAACGAAGTGCTGGTCTCCGTGCCTCTATTCGTCTTCATGGGTGTCATGCTTGAGCGCTCAAAAATCGCCGAGCAGCTTTTACTCACGATGGGCAAATTGTTTGGTAATGTTCGCGGGGGCCTGGGTATTTCCGTCATTCTTGTAGGCGCGTTACTTGCTGCTTCAACTGGTGTGGTTGGAGCGACTGTCGTGACGATGGGACTGATTTCCTTGCCAGCGATGTTAAGAGCTGGCTATGACCCCAAACTCGCAAGCGGTGTGATCTGCGCCTCCGGCACTCTCGGTCAGATTATTCCTCCTTCCACAGTTCTCATTTTCATGGCTGACATGCTGGCGGGCATCAACTCCCAAGTACAAATGTCAAAAGGAAATTTTGCACCAAACCCTGTTTCTGTTGGAGATCTGTTTGCTGGTGCGTTCATTCCAGGGATGCTGTTGGTGCTGCTCTACCTTGGCTGGATGATTTTCAAAGCCATTACCGATCCAAAATCTTGTCCGGCAACGCCTTTCAGTGATGAAGAGAAAAAAGGAATTCTCAAAGAAGTCATGACGGCGATGGTGCCCCCTCTGATTCTGATCATCGCAGTACTCGGTTCGATTCTGGCTGGGATCGCAACGCCCACCGAAGCAGCATCGGTCGGTGCGGTAGGCGCAACGATTCTTGCCGCTTTGCGTTGGAGACTTTCCTGGACAGTATTACGCGAAGCTGCTATTTCGACCGCAACTATTACTTCGATGATCTTTATCATCTTGTTTGGTGCCTCGGTATTCTCCATCGTATTCCGTCAAATGGGCGGAGACAATCTCGTTCACGAATTCCTCTCTGGACTTCCCGGCGGAGCGATCGGCGCTATGGTAGTCGTGATGATCATCATGTTTGTCCTGGGCTTTATTTTGGACACATTTGAAATCATCTTTATCGTGATCCCGATTACTGCTCCAATCCTGCTGATGCTGGGACTCGATCCTGTATGGCTAGGAGTGATGGTGGGAGTCAACTTGCAAACAAGCTTCCTCACGCCTCCGTTCGGCTTCTCATTGTTTTATCTCAGAGGCGTAGCGCCAAACAGCGTTTCAACAGGCATGATCTACAAAGGTGTTATTCCATTCGTATGCCTGCAGGTCTTAGCGATTGCGGTGCTTTTCGTATTCCCCGAACTTGTGACTTGGCTGCCTAAGCTCTTGTACTAAATCTTTCTAATTCTTCTTATCAATAAAAAGCCCGGCGATCTTTTGGATTGCCGGGCTTTCGACTGACTAGCAATCTGTATCAGAGCTTAAAGTATTTAGTGCGCGCCGCAACAAACTGGGCATCCGTACCTTCAGTCTTGGTACGAACGATATCCAAAGCTTTGACGTAGCTCTCCGCTGTTTTCTTGGTCAATGCATCACCCTTGTCACGGATCGATGCAAACAATTCAGTAGAAGCTTTGGCGGCAGCCTCAACTACGCTGTCAGGGAACTGGGGAATGGCTTGGACCCCATGATCTTTGACCAACACCTGTAACGCGCGAGGGTCATTTGCAGCAAAGTCCGAAGCAACCTGGTCATACTCGGCCTGGCAGACATCACGGACCAGATCCTGCAAGTTCTTGGGTAATGCCTGGTACTTTTTCTTATTGACCACCAGCTCGGTTGCCAAGCCTGGCTCGATGAAGCTTGAGGTGTAGTAAATCTTACGGGCTTTGTAGAAACCCAAGGCCAAATCATTGTAAGGACCCACAAATTCAGCGGCATCCAATGCACCCGACTGCAAGGCCTGGAAAATCTCGCCAGCGGCCATATTGGTCACTGACGCACCCAGCTTGCCCCACACCTGACCACCCAAACCTGGGGTACGGAAACGCAAGCCCTTGATGTCATCCAGACTCTTGATCTCCTTAGGGAACCAACCGCCAGCCTGTGTGCCGGTGTCTCCAGACAAAAAGCCCTGCAGACCGAACTGATCATAAACCTCGTCCCAGATCTGCTGTCCGCCCAGATAGCGAACCCAGGCAGCCAACTCACGGCTGGTCATACCAAAAGGAACGCCCGTAAAAAATGACAGAGCGGTACTTTTGTTCTGCCAATAGTAAGCAGCTCCATGCGACATCTCCGCACCACCGTCAATGACTGCGTCAATCGACTGAAGCGCTGGCACCAACTCGCCTGCGGAAAAAACCTGAACCGTCAGCTGGCCTGCCGAAGCCGCAGTAATACGGTCAGCCAAGCGTTGAGCACCTACGCCCATGCCTGGAAAATTTTTAGGCCACGTTGTGACCATGCGCCATGTGATTTTGCGTTGTGCCACTGCGGGCGCTGCGACAGTCGATAAACCGGCGGCGCCGGCAATACCTGCTTTAGTAATAAACGATCTACGATTCATGGCGGAGTCTCCGTCGTACCAAAAATAGAAAAATTGTTAAATCAACCACGATTATATTGCGCCTGCTCAAAGCAAAACCTAGGAAAACCCTAGGTTTTCTCCGAGATGCTGAGCTCGATTCCCATTCAAGCCGTGCAAGCCAGCTCCTCAATACATATTAATATTCTTCGATTGTCGGCATTATTTACCTGATCTTCAAATCACCCTAGGCCAAGTCATGGATTCATTTACCACCCGCCCGGAAATTATTGGAACATTTGGTGTGGTTTCTTCCACTCACTGGCTCGCCTCTCAGACAGCCATGTCTATTCTTGAGCGAGGAGGCAATGCCTTTGATGCCGCTGTAGCGGGTGGCTTTGTGCTTCAGATCGTCGAGCCCCATCTGAACGGTCCTGGTGGCGAAGTTCCGCTCATTTTGTGGAGTGAAAAAGAGCAGCGCATGCGCGTCATCTGTGGTCAGGGCTGCGCGCCCGCATTGGCCACACCCGAATTCTTTCGCCAAAAAGGGTTAGAGCTGATTCCTGGCATTGGTCTTCTGCCTGCAACGGTTCCCGGAGCCTGGGGTGCTTGGCTCACGATGTTGAAAGATTACGGCACCATGACTTTGGCCGAAGTGCTGGCGCCCGCGATCAGTTATGCCGAAAATGGCTTTCCTCTCGTGCCACGAATCGTGCAAGCGATTACTGCCGTACAGGATTTATTTCGCGCGGAATGGCATAGCTCCCGGGATGTTTGGCTACCTCAGGACAAAGTGCCTGCTCCGGGCGCTCTGTTTCAATCAACCGCGATCGCAAAAACCTACCGAAAAATTATTGAGCAAGCTCAGTCTCAAGGCGGTTCAGATCGGGTTAAACAAATTGAAGCTGCGCTTGATGTCTGGTACCGGGGCTTCGTTGCGCGCGCAATTGACGATTACTACACGCACGCAGAGATCAGAGATACCACCGGTCAACGCAATAAAGGCCTGTTGCGTTATGAAGACATGGCCAACTGGCAGGCGACGTACGACGATCCCATCACAGCAGAATTTGGCCGTTACACCGTTGCAAAATGCGGCCCCTGGTCACAAGGTGCGACTTTCTTGCAGCAACTGACCATCCTGCGACATGCTGAACTGCAAAAACACGCTCCCGACTCCTTCGAGTTTGTGCACCATGTCGCCGAGGCCGCCAAGCTCGCGCTTGCTGATCGCATGGTCTGGCTCGGAGATCCGGATTTTGTCGATGTACCACTTCAGGCAATGCTAAGTTCGGATTATGGCAAGGAGCGCTTTGCGCAAATAGCGGCTCAAGCGTCAAATTCAATCAGACCGGGTCAACCCGATGGCCGTCAGCCTGCGATGCCAGATCTCAGTCTGGGTGAACGCATTTTGTCAATTTCTGATACGCGCTATGGTATTGGCGAACCCACATTTGCTGCCTTACCTCCCGTGCGCGAGTGGGCAGAAAAAGAAATCTTTGTTGGGGATACTTGTCACCTAAGCGTGATCGATCAGCAAGGCAATATGGTTTCAGCCACCCCCTCGGGCGGCTGGTTGTCTTCGAGCCCAGTGATTCCAGCGCTCGGTTTCTCCATCAATACCCGCCTGCAAATGACCTGGATGGGTGAAGGATTGGCGAGTCAGCTGCAACCCGGCAAGCGTCCGACCACGACCCTATCACCGTCAATGGCCTTGCGAGATGGCAAACCTTATATGGCTTTTGGGACACCCGGTGGCGATCAACAAGATCAGTGGACCTTGATTTTCTTTTTACGCCATGCTTTGTATGGCATGAATTTACAGGAAGCCATTGAAGCGCCATCATGGCACTTGGACCACTACCCCTCTTCTTTTTGGCCGCGCACGACCACGCTCAACAAAATGACGCTTGAAGCACGAATGCCGCAAGATACGATTGAACGTCTCAAGCAAGCAGGTCATGACGTTAAAGTCGGTACGGCATGGTCCGAGGGACGCATCTCCGCTTGTACCCGCGAAACAGGACTCAATGGCCAACTCGTTTTGCGTGCCGGGGCCAACCCACGTGGCATGCAAGGTTATGCTGTTGGGCGTTGAGAACACCAAGACTGAGTGAATCCATCAATGAAAGACCAAAAATCAAGCTCCTCTGCAGATCCTATTGATTTCATCATAGTCAGAAATGATTTACCGATCCGCTGGCAAAGGAGGATCGGTCTGGCACCCGACAATGGCCTGGGCGTCGCGAGGCGTGCGT
This sequence comes from Zwartia panacis, assembly GCF_030410395.1. Classification (GTDB taxonomy): domain Bacteria; phylum Pseudomonadota; class Gammaproteobacteria; order Burkholderiales; family Burkholderiaceae_B; genus Zwartia; species Zwartia panacis. Next base: position 68,515 of record NZ_JAUHHF010000006.1, on the reverse strand, counting down.
TGTTTTTCGCGATGTTCACCTGGTTGCCGATCGTGATTTGGGCCGCACTGGAAAGTCGCCTGCTTGATCGCGCGTCAGGCGAACCACTCCTGGCACACTATGGCGTGCATGTCCGATGTCTTGTCGCGATTCCTTTGCTCATTTTGGCTGAAGGAATGGCACTCAGAGTTGTGCGAACAATCGTCGCACAATTTATTGAAAACGGCCTGATCATCGATAGTCAGCGCGATCGCTTTGTTCAGATCATCAAAGACACGACCGACCTGCGCGACAAAGCATTTCCCTGGGTGATCGTCTTTGCTCTGACGCTCTTGTGGCTCATCGGTGTGCCAAACAGTATTCACGAACACGAACTCTCCTGGGCCACCCTCGATGCGGGCTTGGGTTTCGGTGGCTGGTGGTTTCTTTATGTTGTGAGACCTGTCTTTACGATCTTGTTACTTGGCTGGTTATGGCGCATCGGTTTGATATTCAGACTTTTTTATCTTTTTTCAAAACTTGATCTCGCGCTTGTTCCCGCACACCCGGACGCTATGGGAGGTTTAGGCTTTTTACAAAAACTTCCCAAAGCTTTTGTTCTTGTGACTCTCGCCATGTCAGCCGTTCTGGCTTCCCGTTGGATACATGATTCGCTTTTTCATCAGATCGCACTCGAAACATTGAAACTCCCTCTACTCTCTTTTGCAGTACTTTGGGGTCTCACGGTTCTAGCGCCACTTTTTGTATTTTCTGCAAAGATGATCTCTACGCGCAAAAAAGCGATGCGCGAATATAGTGCCCTTCTGTCGGAGCACGGTCGACTTGTTCATCAAAAATGGATTCTGGGTCAAAATATTGGCGAACGAGACATCCTGGATTCGCCTGAACTAGGTCCCTCCGCGGATATCGAGACGATTTATGCCGCAGTAAAAAACATGCGCATGATCCCGATCGGCAAGAGCTGCATCATGCCGATTATCGTGCCAATAGCATTGCCAATGATCATTGTGGCCGCGACTCAAATCCCGCTGATGACAATTTTGACAACACTATTCAAGGCGCTAGTCTGATCTGCAAGTTTTCAGGATCTCGCATACACAACACCTGCTCCACCTCGTGGATCTGCACCACCGCGCATGCGGCCTCCAATCGTCGAAATCACGTGGGCGCGCGACATGCTTGGCTCAAAGCTATGCGCGCTCTGATGCACCTTGTGCCCAAGTGCCCGCAACTCCTGAATCACCGAACGTGGCACGGTCGCATGGATGCCCAGTCCTTCGCAATGTATCCGCGGGACTGTCACAGCCTCCACAGGCGACATGCCAAAATCCACCACATTCAAAATGGACTGCAAGGTGGCACTGATAATGACGCTACCACCTGGTGCACCCGCTAACAAAACGGGCTTGCCGTCCTTGAGTAACATCGTTGGTACCATCCCTGTCGTGCGAGCTTTTCCAGGTGCCATCGAATTCTTTTTATTCGGCACTGGATCAAACAATTTCATTGAATTGTTGTAGTTGAATCCCAAGCCAGGCGTCACGACACCCGCAGCGGTACCAAGCGTATGCGTCATCGAAACGGCGTTTCCCGCAGCATCCATAACACACACATGCGTGGTGCAACCTGGGGGAGCCTCTTCTTGTCCGCCAGCATAGTGTCCGCTCTTGATTCTCTCTGCCCAATAAGCCGCGCGTCTCTTGGAGATCAACATATCTGTGGGCACCTCAGCAAAACGAGGATCTCCTAAATATGCATTGCGGTCAACGTGCGCGGCAGCCATCGCGCGTGCAACTAAATCCAGGTGACGGGTCGATCCGTGCTCAAACGAGCTTAAGTCAAAATGCTCAAGAATCTGCAACATTTCGATCAGCGTCGCGCCGCTGCCAGGAGGTGGATTGGATCGCACTTCATAACCACGATAATGACCGACCAAAGGAGCACTTTCCTCAGGCTGATAGTCTGCCAGGTCCTGCCGGGTCACAAAGGCTCCATTCATTTCCAGATCTCTGGCGATTTCATCGCCGAGCGAGCCTTGGTGAAATTCACGCCAGCCACCTTTTGCCAGTCGCTCCAATGTTCGGGCATAGTCAGGCAGTCTCATGACGTCACCGACCTTAAACAAACGTCCATCTGGATGTAAATACACCCGCGCACATTCAGCTGTTTTACGAATACGCGTGAGACCGTCCGGAATACCGGGTTGGGCATAACCACTCCAAACGCTCGCGGCATTGGGAGTCACGACAATCCCTTCATTGGCCTGTGCGATGGCTGGAGCAATCAGATCCGCCCAAGGCATCGAGCCGAGCTTCTCATGAAACAAGCCGAGACCCGCGGGCGTACCGGGTGTCATGATTGCGGTATAACCAATTTCGCTTCTGAAATCATCGAACAAGCTGTAGCCGGAAATCGGTGTGCGGCCCTTGCAGTCTTTTTCCCACATATCGGGACGAACCTTGGAGCCCGCCCGATTATAAAAATCGATCATGCCACTACGACCGCTTTGCGCATGGTAATAGTGCAGCGTTCCCATCCCGCCTAATCCACACATGAAGGGATCATTGACCATTTGAGAAAATGCAGTCGCAAGCGCTGCATCAAAAGCGTTTCCACCTTGCTCAAGAATTTCAGCGCCCACCTCTGCCGCGCGAGGCTGTGGGCATACAACGACTCCCTTCATGACATCTCCTGATTTCTAATCGTTTTTAAAAAATTAACACGATTTACAAATGGATCAAGCAGGCATACATTGAAAGCCACAAATGATTCAGCAAACTCCAATGACTACTGACATGACTCGTCCAAATGCCCAAGAAGGTATCTTCACGCTGCAAAACTTCACTTTCGAGTCCGGTCAGACCCTCCCCGAGCTCAGGATTGGTTATGTCTGTTATGGTGCGCTCAATGAGCAGCGAGATAATCTTTTACTTGTTCTCCCCGGCACTGGCAATGTCAGGCACAGCGTAATCGAGCATATCGGACCAGGCAGAGCGTACGACACAGATCATTATTGCGTCGTCAGTACTGATGCGATTGGGGGTGGCACCTCTTCGAGTCCCGCGGACGGCTTAGGCGCAAACTTTCCAGACTACTCAATCCGGGATATGGTGCACGCCCAAGTCCAACTTGTGAAAAAAGGTCTGGGTCTGGGCAATCAGGCCATCGCCGTACTGGCCGGTGCGTCCATGGGTGCATTTCAGGCCTTGGAATGGATGATTCATTATCCTGAAATGGTAAAAAATGCTGTGCTTTTAGTACCTGACTGGCATGCGAGCCATAGCTTTAAACTCGCGACCCAGCGAATGATTGACATCGTAAAACTTGATCCACACTGGAACGACGGCCAATACACAATCAATCCAATTAACGGACTGAAACTCGCTGGCAAACACTACTTTGCCTGGACCGTGACAGATGACTATATTGCCAAGACGGATTTCAACACGCTTGAACTCGAGGCCCAAGCATCGGCAGACTGGTTTGCCCGCTGGGATGCCTGGAGCTTACTCAAACGTTATCAGGCATCCTCCAATCACGATGTCAGCGCGCCGTTTAATTCAAGCTTGAACGACGCACTTGAGCGCTTGACCGCGAAAACACTTTTGATTCCTTGCACGCAGGAGAGGCTCTTAAGCCTGGAAGGTGCCAAACAGCTCGCAGAACGACTGGTGGGCGCAACCTACGCGCCCGTCGACTCGAACAAAGGCCATCTTGCATGGAGAGCGTTACTCGGCTCCAGTCAAACACATTTCATTCATCAAACAGTCAGAAATTTTTTGAAGCTACCCAATCATTAGCCTGACTGATATTTGAATCAAGGTGTGTATTCGCCATATTTATTCGCGGCCTTTTCGCTATCCGAAGCAAACCAAAAGATCAGCAATAAAACACCAATAACGGTGATTACCAAAAGTTGCCACCAGCCACTACGACCAATATCGTGCAAACGACGACTACCCGCGGCAAATGTCGGAATCAGGAAAATGAGGGAGACCAAATTACCCAGAAACGCGCCGCCATCGAGCACGAGCGCGCCAACTATCGTTGCTCCCCAGCCCAGTAGAACAGTGAACAAATAAAACCACCAAAACTCGCTGCGCGTGGCTCGCCCGCTAAATGTGGCAAATTTTGACAAACAGGTTGAGACGGCTGTAGAAAAATTCATGGATGTTCTCCCGATTATTTGATGTTAGATTACGTAGTTGGTTTTAATATTGACAATCAGTCTTGACTGCGTCAACACATATTTATGACTTCCGTTATCCTAAAGGTGCGATTCATCAAGATATTGCATCGCAGCAGTTCATTTGCAAAACACTTAACTTTAAACACCTTCTTGTGAATCACCTTCTGCTTGCCCTCGTGGCAATGTTCTTGCAGCAAACCTTTGCGGCAATCGGGCGCGCCCTTCCCGCTGTGATCGCGCCCGCCATCATCGCGGATCTCTTGATTGACTCGGCATGGATCGGTGTCTATTTTTCTATTGCAGCGGGTGCCGCACTCTCCACCCAACTTGGTTGCGGCAGTTTCATTGTGCGTTATGGCGCGATGCGTATGAGCCAACTGGCTCTTATCCTCCTTGCTTTAGGGATGGCGTTGGCCACCATCGGTCACCCTATCGCGCTTATCCTCTCCGCGATGTTAAGTGGTGGTGGCGCAGCAGTTTCCACGCCCTCTAGCTCGCACCTGTTGGGTCGCTGCTCTCCACCGCGTTACCTGCCTCTAATATTTTCAATCAAGCAAACTGCGGTCCCTGCTGGACTTCTTTTGGCGGGTATGCTCGGACCCAGGATCACTGAGTGGTCAAACTGGCGCTACACCATGCTGATCAGCGCTCTGGCCTGTATCGTTTTCACACTCATGCTTCAACCACTACGCAAGAAATTTGACGATGACCGCGATCCCGCTCGCAAATTTCATTTCTCTGATTTCGGTAACACCCTGCGCGCTGTAGTGGGCACCAAAGAGTTGCGCAATCTCTCTTTTGCATGTTTTGCCTTTAATGCTGTTCAAACAATCTTCACGGTCTATTTCGTCGTGTACCTGACAACAATGGGGTACACACTCGTCGCCGCCGGCTTTGTATTTTCTATCGCCGTCGCCGTCGCTGTCCCGGGACGTATTATTTGGGGGCTACTCGGCAGCTCTTATGTCCATCCTCGCATCATGATGGCAGCGCTGGCAATCGGCATGGCAATCAGCATGGTTCTCCTGAGCATTTGCGGCGAAGGTTGGCCGACGATCATCGTCGGAATCGTCGCCACGCTCATCAGCGCAACCGCACTGTCCTGGCATGGCGTCTTACTTGCCGAAACTGCGCGTGCTGCACCAGAGGGCGCCCGAGGCGCCGTGACTGGAGGAGTGCTTTCCTTTGGACAGGTCGGCGCCTTGACCGCTCCATCGATCTTTTCACTTTTACTTGGTATGACGAACAATTACGGTATCGGTTTTGTCGTCTGCTCTCTGCCGGCAATGTTTGTTGGTATTGCACTGCTTCGCCAGAGAAAGAAGTAATTCGATCATGGAAAAACGTGAGCCAATCTCGTTTCGTCAGGCATGGCTATGCGAAGCGGTGCATCTGAGAGAAAGTCAATGGGGACCTCTCGACGACAGTAAAGCCAGACGACTGGCACAGCATGAACTCACTCCCCTCTCAAAAGTTGTCCGTCGCGCCCAAGCACTAAGCGAATCGAACGGTTTGATTTCAATCGTCAACAAGCTAAGTAAAGCAGGATGGCTAGCTTTTTTCCTATTGTTGATCCTTGCAGCAATGAGTGGCGCCAGTATAGGCTTTGCCTCGCTTGGAAACAGTGCGCAACCTGTGAATATCGTGACAGCTATTTTTGTTCTACTTGGGTTGAACAGCATTTCACTCATTGTATGGTGTGTCACGATATTCTCAACTCATGCTTCGGGTGGATTGCTCGCACAGCTATGGCCGAAGTTGACACTCATGCTTGCGCGTGGACCGAATATCGGCTTAGTCGTGCAGGCGTGGTGGAGCGTTTGGAGGCAAGCCAATGCGACACGCTGGCTGTTCAGCACCTGCACACACCTGATCTGGGTCACGATAATGGTGGCAGCAGGTGCTGCAATGATCTTTGCACTCTCAACCCGCCAGTATGATTTTGTTTGGGAAACAACCGTCTTATCTTCGGATGTTTTCGTGAAATGGGTTGGACGACTCGCCGTGGTTCCTCAATGGCTGGGCTTCGCAGTACCCGACGAAGATCTCATCCGTGCCAGTGGTTCGCTCTCTCATCACAATGCTGAAGTCACGAGACGTTTGTGGTCTGGTTGGCTCTTGGGCTGTCTCGTCGCATACGGCATACTTCCCAGAGTGATCTTGTCGTTGATTTCCGCATTCATTGTCTCGATCCGTCGCTTACGCATCGGACCTGATGTTTCTGCTCCCTATTATGTCGCTGTCTTACATCGTATGCCAGCATCCGAACAGATGTCAGAGGGACATGCGCCACACCCATCAGTCATTTCAGTCGCTCACGCAAATACCCCTGACTCAGACGGTTCTTGGAACACTGACAATCTTTTGATCGCAATCGAACCCGATCCAAATGATCCTTGGCCACCCGCAGGGATCGGGACTGCAGTCACCTGCATCGGCCCTATCGACTCGCGTGAATCACGTCGACTGGTTTTAGATCGAATCACACTGACTCGCGCGAAAAATCTCGTACTGGTCTGCGATGCCAGACACTCGCCTGATCGCGGCACACTGCGTCTGATCAGTGACCTCTCCGAATGCTCTAAAAGAACACTGATATGGCTTCGGCACAGTCAAACCGATCATGCCCATACCGAAGCCTGGCTATCCCTGCTTCGCGATCCGCCAAATATGGAACTCAGAGTCCGCGATGATGCCCTGAATGTGATGCAATGGCTGGAGCGTCATCATGACTGATCCACAAACACTTCAAATCGCAGTCGTTGGTCATACGAATGTCGGCAAAACATCCTTGCTTCGCACGTTGACGCGAGATGTCAATTTCGGAGTCGTCGAGGATATGCCTGGCTCGACACGGCAAGTCCAGGGCGCAACTATCAGCCTGGGCACTCAAACAGCACTCATGCTTTTTGACACACCCGGAATCGAAGACAGTATCGGGCTCCTGGACTATCTCGAGCAACTCTCCAGTCATTCACAACGACTAGACGGACCTGACCGCATTCGCCTTTTCCTGCAAAGTCCGGAGGCGTCGTCTCTATATGAACAAGAAGCGCGCGTTCTCAAAAAACTGCTGAGCTGTCATGCCGGACTCTATGTTGTGGATGTTCGGGAACCCGTACTCGCCAAGCATCGAGATGAACTTGCGATTCTTGCGAGTTGCGCAAGGCCACTTCTGCCTGTGTTGAATTTTGTCGCAAGCAACGCCGCACGTACTCAAGAATGGCGAGACGCCCTGGCGCGCGTGGGTCTGCACTCGGCTTTATCGTTTGACAGCGTGAGTCCTCCGATAGACGGCGAGGAAAAACTGTATCAAACATTGTCTTTGATGCTGTCCTCCTATCAGAAGACACTTACCGATCTCCAGGCACAAGCTGTGCGGCAACGTGAAGCGCGGCACGATTCTTCCATCATGCTGATTGCCAGCATGCTGATTGACGTTGCAGCCCTGAGAATACGTACCTCTACCGAACCGGACATTCTTCAAAAGAAAATCGCACTCCAACAAAGTCACGTCCGCGAACGCGAGCAAGCCTGCGTCAATGCCCTGCTCAATCTTTTCCAGTTTCGCCAAGATGACTATCTTTCCAGCCCACTTCCTTTGACTGAAGGCCGTTGGGAACTCGACCTTTTCAGCCCACAGGCACTTCAGCATTTTGGTGTGCATGTGGGCATGGGAATAGCTGCCGGTGCTGCAGCAGGCGCAACCATCGACGTTCTGAGCGCTGGACTAAGTCTAGGCACAGGAATGGCGATTGGCGCCATCGCGGGTGGCGCCTGGAAAGCGATTGATCGCTGGGGTGAAAGAGTGCTGGGTCAGGTTCGAGGCTTTCGAGAACTCACCGTGGATCAGTCCATCTTGCAACTGCTGGCACTTCGACAGATGCAGTTACTGAACGGATTAGAACACCGGGGGCACGCCGCACTCGCGCCGCTTTGCCTTGAACAGGCGCCACACCTGTCGCTCGAAAATCCAGCACTGACAAAATCAATCGCACTGGCACGTGCGCATCCTGACTGGTCATCGATTGGCGAAAACTTCAACGACAGTCCGGCAAGACAACGAGCAATAGACGCACTGGCACTAGGCCTGTCGAATGAAAAATACTCATAGATTAGAAAATTTGACAGACCGAGCCTGACGCCAGCTTCAATACACTTTATCCTCCAAAACTCTACTGATCACTGGATGATAAAGATCACCGTCACCTCGAGCCACCGAGAGCTCAAAAAGCCTGCGAACATTTCGCGCTCCGGCCGCGTCAACCTCGGTTTGCTCAGCGAGATCCAACGCATATCTCAAATCTTTCGCTGCATACTCCACTGAAAAAGCGCGCTCTGGAAAATCACCGGGAATCATTGCCTTGAGACCATGATTCCTGAGAGCAAAACTGTCAGCTGAACCAAGCGCTAAAGTCTCAAATAACTTTTTAGGATCAACTCCGGCTTTCTTTGCGATCGCACGGGCTTCTGACAAAGCCGCAACTGTTTCGAACAACACCATGTTGTTCAAAATTTTGACGACCTGACCACAGCCGACAGGCCCACAGAGTGTAATTTCAGTTGCGAATGTGGATAGAAAAGGTTTGATTTGCGCAAACTCTGGCTCTTGTGCACCAACCATAATAGACAAGGTACCCGCCTCAGCCGCTGCACGTGTTCTGGCCACGGGCGCATCGATGAGCAACACACCTTTAGCTTTGAATTTTTCATACAACTCGCGAGTCAGCTCAACCGGTGACGTGCTGAGGTCAACAATGATTTGACCCGATCGACAGTTTGCGAGCAAACCATCTGGTTGCTCACAAATCTTGGCAACTACTTCACCGGAGGGTAAAGATAAAAATACCAAATCCGTTTCTCGCATCACTTGTCCAACAGATTTGGCTACAGCAATCGAATGAGCCAGCCTTTCAAGAGGAGCCGCTTGTGTGTCGTAAGCTAGAACGGGAAAGGATTGCTTAATCGCAAGATTTCGGCACATGGGCTCTCCCATCACCCCTAAACCAATAAATCCTAATTTTCTAATATCGCTCATAGTTATCTCAAAAAATCTTTATTGAATGATCTGTGAATTAATACTCATTACTATAAAGTAGATCGAAAGCTCCAATGCCAAGATTGACATTGAAATAGAGTTTTCAAACAACATCGACGCCAAATCAATTTGTGGTTAGTATTTAAGCGTCGATACTTTTAATAACAGACTCTTTCATGCAACCGACATTCGCCATTCCCGCAGACTTTAAAAAACTCGGCCTCGCAGGTATCTGCGATTGCCATACACACATCTTTCCTCCTGCTGAGCAGTTTCCTTTTGCTGCCAAGCGAAATTACACGCCAGCCGTGGCAACTCTCGAGGCGCTTGATGCCTTGCATGCTGCAATGGGTGTGGATCGAGTCGTGCTTGCACATCCGAGCCCTTACGGCACAGACAACTCCAGCATGCTCTATGCACTCGAGTCTTGGGGCCCCAAGCGTGGTCGAGGTGTCGCTGTCATTGATGAAACCTTCACTCTCGATACCTTGAAAAAGTTTCATTCGGCCGGTGTGCGTGGCGTACGTGTCAATCTTGAAACCCATGGACATCACGATCCTGAGTCCGCGGCCCGACAACTTAAAGCGACCGCTGAACAAGTTGCGCCACTCGGCTGGCATGTTCAGGTCTATACCAATCTTGATGTGATCGCAGGCATGCAGGATACGATCCGTCAACTACCCACTCCACTGGTAGTCGATCACTTTGGCAAACTGTATGCAAGCAAACCTCTCACGCAACCAGGTTTTGACGCTTTATGTGCGCTTGTTCAATCCGGCAAGGTCTACGTCAAGCTGTCTGCTCCCTATCGTATTTCCGAGCTCCCAGGTTATTCAGACGCGGAGCCTTTCGCCCGCGCGCTGATCAATGCCAACCCGGATCGCATGGTCTGGGGCACGGACTGGCCACATCCCATGCCACCCAAAGGGGTCAAACGCGACCCGGCTGTTATCGAAAATTTCAGGCCAGAGGACGATTTCGCCGCACTGACCCGCATTGCCAAATGGGCGGGGGATTCTGTCACAGTCAAAAAAGTACTCGTCGACAATGCAGCACGTCTCTACGACTTTTAATATCAATGACATCCCGAGGAGACAAAATTGAAAACAACAATCATTCACTCAATTAAACAAGCGCTGAAACTCCTGCTCTGCGGAACGGCCATCATGAGCGCAGGACTGAGTTCCATTCACGCCCAAAACGCTTCCAACTTTCCAAACAAACCCATCCGACTGATTGTTCCAGTCGCTGCGGGTGGAAACGTCGATCTCGTTGCGCGGGCGATTGCAGAACCTCTATCCAAATCACTCGGACAACAGGTCATCGTTGAGAACAGACCGGGCGCCAGCAGTCTCGTCGGTACGATGATGGTTGCGAATGCCCCGGCAGATGGCTATACACTTCTTGCACATTCGACTACGTTTGTGACGGCACCTCTGTTATTGGAAAATGCCGGCTACGACCCGCTCAAAAACTTCGTCCCGATCACTCTGACCTGTGAAATACCGATGGTCATGGTGATTAATCAAAGCGTGCTACCCGCCAAAACTGTGGCTGAGGTTGTCAAACTCGCCAAAGCCAACCCTAAAAAATACGCCTATGCATCATCAGGTAATGGTTCGACGGGACATATCGCGGCAGAGCTTTTTAGTACCGCTGCGGGTGTCTCACTTTTGCATGTCCCATACAAAGGTAATGCGCAGTCGGTGATTGATGTAATTGCCGGACAGGTACCCATTATGTTTGATCAGGTCAGTACGGCAGCCAAACATATCGAAACCGGCAAGCTATATCCAATCGCTGTGACGAGCATGGCTCGTTCATCGATCCTACCCAACGTACCCACTTTTGACGAATCAGGGCTCAAAGGTTTTAACGACTCGACATTCAATGGAATTTTTGCCCCGATTGGTACCCCACCAGCCATCGTGAACAAACTTCACGCGGAAATCTCCAAAATCCTTAAAACCCCTGCTGTGATCGAGGTCTTTAAATCAAAAGGCGTCGAGATGATCGCAAGTCCAACACCCGCGGCTTTTAGCGAATACATCCAAAACCAGAGCAAAATCTATGGAGAACTTGTGAAAAAAGCTGGAATTACCGCCAATTAACAAGGTGATAGACGCCAATCAGGAGATCATCGCGATGGCTTGACCCACAGGGTAAACTCCAAATGTTGAAAGTGTCAGAAATGGTTAGTATGGTCGGCTTGTTGATGAACGACCTGTTAGCCCAAGCTGGCGCTGGTTCACCTAACTGTTGGAGTTAATGATGAAATTTCTACCTATTGTCAGCGCCGTCGCAGCAACTTTTGCACTGACCGCGGGCGTTGCTCACGCCCAGGCTTACCCAAACAAGCCCGTCACACTCGTAGTTGGCTTCGCACCTGGTGGCGCAACAGACCGCGTTGCCCGTTTGGTTGCAAAATCACTTTCCGAGCAAACCAAACAAAGCTTTGTGGTTGAAAATCGCGCAGGCGCAAACAGCAATATTGGTGCAGAACTCGTCGCAAAAGCAAAGCCAGACGGCTATACGCTTTTTGTGGGCTCGGTCTCTAACACGATCAACCAGACTTTATACAAAAAGCTGAACTTCAACATACTGAATGATTTTGCACCCGTCGTCACACTCACGACGATTGCAAACATCCTAGTTGTCAATCCAAAGCTTCCCGTTAAAAACGTTCAGGAATTCATTTCCTACGCCAAAGCAAATCCTGGCAAAGTGACCTGTGCCTCCTCTGGCGCGGGCTCATCCATTCACTTGTCTTGTGAGCTCTTCAAAATCCAGGCTGGCGTCGACCTGCTGCACGTTCCTTACAAAGGTAGCGGCCCGGCAGTGATTGACCTCGTGGGTGGCCAGGTAGACTCCATGTTTGATAACTTGCCCTCGGCTATTGGTCAGGTACGCTCTGACAAACTGCGTGCTTTAGCTGTGACTTCAGCCAAACAGACACCTTTCGCACCCGGCACGCCAACCGTCAGCGAGTCAGGTGTTCCTGGCTTTGATGTATCGGCATGGTTCGCTGTTTATGCCCCGAAAGGTACACCGAAAGAAATCATCGATATGCTGAATAAAGAGGTCAACAAGGCCCTCGCGACAGAAGAGCTCAAGAAAGCCTATGAAAGTGGTGGCTTTGAACTCCCCCCTGCTCCAAACACACCCGAGCAGCTCGCCAAGATGACTCAAGATGAAGTCAGCAAGTGGTCGGCCGTGATCAAGAAATCCAATATCACGCTCGACTAAGTTTGAGGGCTCAGTAAGCCTCCTCAGCAGTACTCGTGAAGCAAGTATAAAAAGTCCTGTCCAGATCATCTGAGACAGGACTTTTTACTTAAACGTGTCACACCTCAGAGCGTTTATCTTTCAAACGGGCGTCGCGCCCACAGACAGGCCGCCACAAACATACAGAACTTGTCCGGTCACGAAGCTCGCATCGTCGGACAAGAAATAGGTAATCGCGCCCGCGATTTCCTCCGGAGTGCCCACCCGCTTAAGCGGGATACGCGAGGCAAAAGCTTCACGCGCCTCTGGAGACATTGGATTGTTTTTTAAATAGAGCTCTGTCGCAACAGGTCCCGGTGCAACCGCATTCACAGTAATACCCTGTGCACCAAGTTCAAGCGCCCAGGTTCGCGTCATACCAATCAAACCGCTTTTGGCGCCTGCATAGGCGGTTCTTTTCATCATCCCCAGCGCCGCACGACTGGAAATATTGACGACGCGTCCGCGACCCTTACGTACCATCGCAGGTAGACAAGCCTGCAAACACTGCATCGGCGCACGCATATTAATTTGCAATATTTCTTCAAACTCTTTAGAGCTTGTCTCGGTCAGCAAACTCGACGTCGTCTTGCCCGCATTATTGACGAGATGATCGACCTCAAACTGCTCGGTGATCTGTGCCAAAGCGCGCGCGGTCTCCGACTCGGAGATAAGATCGGCCGTAAAAAAAGGGCCGGGAAAATTCACATCACCCGTCGAACGCGCGATACCAATCACGGTACCACCATCTTTGGCGATGCGTTGGGCTGTTGCCAACCCAATTCCTTTGCTCGCGCCCGTGATCAACGTGACGGTTCCCGCAAAACGCCCCGCGCTCATGTTGGACTCACGCCTTGGATAGTGATGCGATGCATTTCGCGGCGCTGACCTGGGTAGTCGTTAATGGCATAGTGCATGGTGCAGCGGTTATCCCAGAAAGCCATCGAACCGGGTTGCCAGCGAAAACGACAGGTCAACTCAGGCTTGCTGCTGACCTGATATAGATACTGAAGTAACGGCAAGCTCTCATCGCGCGTCATGCCTTCAAAGCAGAACGTAAAAGGTTGGTTCACAAACAAACTCTTGCGTCCCGTTTCCTCATGCGTACGCACAACAGGATGACGGCTATCGATGCGTCCCACATCCTCACGTAACTTCGTTGAACGCGTACTGTTGCGCAATCTCGCGTTTGCATTGAGAAAATCATTTGAATGAATCGCATACAAACCCTCAAGCTGCTTTTTCATGGCGTCTGACAAACGCTCATATGCGAGATACTGATTCGCCCAAAGGGTATCGCCGCCAACTTTTGGAATCTCCCGTGCATAGAGCACTGAGCCCATTGGGGGCTGAGGATGATACGTCTCATCAGTATGCCAAGTATCACCAATCACGTCTTTGTCGGTCGCTTCTTTCACGACGGGCATGATTTGAGGATACTGGGGATGCGTCTGATAAACAGGTGTTGTGCTAATCGGTCCAAACTTTTCCACGAACGCAATTTGCTGCTCAGGGGTCAAGGTCTGATCTCGGAAAAATATCACCAAATGATCAAGCAGAGCCTGACGAATATCCTTGATCGTCGCGGCAGAAAGATCTTTGGAAAGGTCGACGCCCAAAAGCTCCGCGCCAATCGTACCGGTTAGTTTTTTGACTTCCATGGGGTGCTCCTCACACTGAATTAATCAAGTTTACCTAGCCCGATTAGGCGCGTCCAATATATTATTCATCCATTATTAATTTGAAAATCAGAATAATGATTGATATTAAAAAACTTCGATATTTTGTCGCAGTCGCCGAAGAAGGACATTTTGGTCGTGCGGCGACAAGACTCGGGATCAGCCAGCCACCTTTGAGCGACCATATCCAACAGCTGGAAAAATTGCTACAGACCGAACTGCTGCACCGTACAACAAGACGCGTGAGTCTCACCCAAGAGGGCACTGCCCTTCTTCTGCACGCAAGGAAAATACTCGTCGATATTGATCAATGCGCACAGGTGATCCAACAATCTCACAGTCAGCAGAAGCAAGTCTTGCGTCTGGGGATTCTGCATGCGCATACCTATACTTTTTTACCAAATCTGTTGAGATACTATCTACAGGCGCAACCCGGCATACGCATCGAACTGCTTGAGTACACGACCCGAGAGCAAGTCGATACGCTGCTAGGCGATCAGGTGGACGTTGGATTGATTCGGGAGCCGGTCAACCATCCCGCACTCAAGACCGTCAGGCTATTTACTGAACAATACGCACTCGCCGCGCCCGCGGAGTGGCGACTCGCACGCTCGACACCTATCTCAGTCAGCAGCATTCACGAAAAAACTCTTATCGGGTATCCAAGCCATGATGACAAGCGCAGTACACGCAGCTTGTTTCGGGATTATCTGCAACGGCATCAGGTCAAGCCCTCGGACTTTATCGAGGTCAGAACCATGCATGCCGCTCTGGCGCTTGTCGCAGCCGGTTTAGGCTGCGCACCTGTTCCCGAGTCTCAGACCTCGATGCAATTTCCCGGGCTCAAATATCACCGCTTCAAAGAAATACCGCCACGCTTGTCCGTAGGACTGGCGTGGCGGGAAAATCATTCAACAGCGCTCGTTGCAGATTTCAAAAAAGCTGCATTGACATTTTTTACTCAGGCTTGATGCCCGCAGCATTCACAACATCAGCCCATTTCTTCAAATCAGCATTGACAATATCAGCCACTTCTTTTGGTGAACGATAGCTGGCGGTTGCACCTTGCTCATTCATTTGTTTCACAAACTGTGGCGAGGTGATGACAGTCTTCATTGAGTCCGTCAGCTTCTTGACGACGGCGTCAGGCATATTCGCAGGTCCGAACACTGTAAACCAGGCGTCTAACTGAAACTCGGGCAAACCTGCCTCAGCTGTTGTCGGGACGTCAGGCAACATTGGATGACGTTGCTGACTGGTGATCGCCAAGGCACGCAAAGTACCCGCCTTGAGATGACCCATCGCAGTCGGTGGCGTGGTAATGAACAAATCAATCCGACCAGCCAACAAATCCTTCATGGCAGGCGCGGCACCGCCGTATGGCACATGGACCATCTTGGTATTTGTTTTAAGCTGGAGCAATTCGGCACCAAGATGCTGGATGGACCCCACGCCTGAAGACGCGTAATTCAACTTTCCAGGATTGGCACGCGCGTACTCAACCAAACCCTTTAAATCATTGATGGGTGAATCCTTGGGCACGAGTACAAGATGCGGCCCCCTGATCACTTCGGCAATCGGTGTAAAGCTTTTCACAGGATCCCAAGGCAGATTTTTAGTCAGTGCCGGATTACCTGTATTAAAGCCCTCGTAGGCAAGCACCAACGTGTAGCCGTCTGGGTTTGCGCGCGCGACGTATGAGTTGCCAATGCCTCCGCTTGCGCCGGGTTTATTTTCCACAATCACCATCTGGCCAAGCACGTCCTTGAGCTGATTCGCCAATACTCGTCCTGCAATGTCGGTCGTCCCGCCCGCAGCCACAGGGATCACAAGGGTAATGGGTTTCTGGGGAAAGTCCTGGGCAACCGTGGCTGTCATGACTAAAGACAACGACAGCCCTGCAGTCAGGGCTTTAAGCTTATTTTTGAACATCTTATCTCCGAATGCTATGGTTTTTATGGTGGTGGCCTGCTTAAGACCACCATCTTAATACGCATTCACTCAATATTGAAGTTTGCCTCTTTGACAACCTTAGATAACGTGGCCTTGGTTTTCTGAATATATTGTTTAAATTGTTCAGGGGTGTCAGCAATCACAATTTGACCGAGCGGCTTGACTGACTTTTCATAAAAAGCAGGATCTTTCATGATCGACCTGACATCTGTCGCAATCTTATCGATAATTGCCTTGGGCGTCCCGGCTGGCGCGGACATCATCATTTTAAATGTCACGTTCGCATTGACGTAGCCAGATTCATTCAAAGTCGGTACGTCCGGAAACATCCAAGTCCGTTCAGGAATATTGACGGCAACGGGAATCAGTTTGCCAGCCTCGACTTGTGGTTTAGCTAAATGTGAGGGCATCCATGAACTATCCACTCGCCCACCCAATAAATCCGACATGATTGCACTCATACCGTTATAGGGAATGTGGTTCATTTTGTAGCCACCGGACTCATCCCCAAGAATCCGCATCCTGAATTCGGAGGCGCTACCAACAGCCTCAGAACCAAAGGTCAGTTTGCCGGGATTTTTTTGAACAAGCGTCAAAAACTCTTTGAGTGTCTTCACTCCCAAGTCCGGACGAATAAGCAACACAGCAAATCCCTCTGAGAGTCGCGTGATCGGCTCTAAATCTTTGTCAGGGTTATATGTCAGGTTCTTCTTGAGTAAACCATTTACGACATAGGCCGCATCACTACCGATAAATAGCGTGAGACCATCAGGCTTGCTGCGTGCAACCGTTGAGGCCCCCACCGCCTCAGAGGCCCCGGGCTTATTTTCAACGATGACGGATTTACCCCATTTTTTTTCAAGCTGTGATGCAAGCGCCCGACCCAGAATATCTGTCAAACCACCAGGCGTATAAGGCACCACGATTTTTACGGTGCCGCTAGGATAGGTTGCTGCTTCATTTCCCTGAGCCTGTGCGATCAATGATGTACTGGTCAATAAACAAGCCAGCGCCAGCTTCCATTTGCGAATACTCATCATGTCATTCCTCCGGTCAATAGACGATTTGAATTGTCTTTGGATTCATTTAATTTTTATTAGTTGATTGATACTGCGTTTCTGTTCCAGTGTCTAGCCTTTGCCCACATTGTGAGATATGGAGATATCCCCCGCGACCTAATCAAGCGTCAACCCACGGATTAAGTTGCGGCTCAACATCTTCTTTGTGATACTGATTATTCTCGTCGCACACAGGAGACAACATGAAAACAAAACTTTTTTCACCATTACAAATACGCGACCTCCATCTCAAGAACAGAATTGTTCTATCCCCAATGCTGACCTACGAGGCGGATCATGGACACCTCACAGACTGGCATTTTGCGCACTATGGAAAATATGCGACCGGTGGGGTTGGACTGATCTTCGTTGAATCGACCAAAGTTGATCCCAGAGGCTGTACAACCCCGCGCGACCTGGGTCTGTGGAAAGATGATTTCATCGAACCCTTCAAAAAAATCATACAGTTCGCGCATTCACGCGGCGCTGCGATCGGGATTCAACTGGGACACTCCGGACGCAAGGCGAGGAACTCTTTGCCCTGGGAAGGCAGACATCCTTTGGGACGCGAGCAAAAAGGCGTCGATCACGATGAAGAGTGGGAGCTGATCGCACCAAGCGCGATCCCCGGTAGCTCAAAATCTGAAACTCCAAAAGAAATGACAGTCGCCGACATACAGGAACAAATCCTCTTGTGGGGCAATGCCGCCCGCCGCGCTGATCTCGCGGGCTTTGACGTGCTAGAGATCCATGGTGCACACGGATATCTCCTGCATCAGTTTTTATCTGCGAGCGCGAATCAACGCACTGACAAATACGGCGGCTCCTTACAAAACAGACTCCGCTTTACGCTTGAAGTTGTCGAGCATGTGCGCACGATCTGGCCCGCAGGCAAGCCCTTATTTTTCCGAGCTTCCTCGATCGATGAAGCAGGCTGGACGATCGAAGACAGCATCGTGTTGTGTCGGGAATTAAAGAAACTGGGTGTCGATGTGATCGACTGCAGTACAGGTGGCATGTCTGAGCACTCGATTGTGAGTGGCGTCACGCGTCCGGACTACGGTTACCAAGTCCCACACGCAGAACGCATCAGACGAGATGCAGAGATCATGACGATGGCAGTCGGTTTAATCATTCATGCGGACCAAGCCGAAGCCATTCTGCAAAATGGCCAGGCGGATCTGATCGCTGTTGGACGCGAACTGTTACACAATCCAAACTGGGTGCTTGATGCCGCTGACAAACTGGGTGAGGAAAATATCTTTTCCACTATCCCCGCCAACTATGGATACTGGTTAGAAAAACGCGCGAGTAGCGGCTTTCAACATAAAACCTCCACTTGGAAATCCGGGATCAATCAATGAAAAAAATCTATGAGATCAAAGTTGCGCATCACGGTCATGACCTCGTCGGTGAATGTCCGCTTTGGCACCCTACAGAGCAAAAACTTTATTGGGTTGATACGCGACGCCCTGCCATTCAGCGACTGGAAGCAAACGGATCCGTGACAGTCTGGGATATGCCCACGAACATTGGGTCGATCGTCTTTCGCCGCAATGGTCACTTGATCGGTGCGTTGAAAAATGGTTTCTGCGAAATCAATCTCGCAACTGGCGCTGTGGAAATTATTGTTGACCCCGAGCCCAATCTTCCTGAAAATCGGCTCAATGATGGAAAATGCGATACCAAAGGTCGCTTTTGGTGTGGATCCCGCGATCCCTCCGACACGAATCCTGGCGGCTCACTGTATCGTTTGAATCCAGATTATTCTTGCAAAAAAATGGACAGTGGATTCATCGTCTCGAATGGCATGGCCTTTAGCCCGGATGGCAAAACCATGGTGTTTGGTGACTCAAGAGGCGAAACGGTTTGGAAATACGATCTCGATCCGGATAGCGGCGAAATCCACAACAAGCGCGTGTACATCTCAACGACCGGCGTTCCTTGGCGTATCGATGGTGCGACTTTTGATTCTGAGGGATATTATTGGTGTGCTTTGGTCGGGGATGGCTCTATTGGACGTTATGATCCTGATGGAAGACTCGACCGAGTCATACGAGTGCCGGTAACACACCCCACCATGTGTAATTTTGGCGGTCCAAATCTCGATATTTTGTATGTCACTTCTGGCACTGTATTTCTGAATGAAGTACAAAAGATCCAGCAGCCTCTTGCAGGATCTCTTTTTGAAATTCACGGTCTTGGCGTCACTGGCGTGCCAGAACCATTTTTTGGTAGATGAATATTATTAGCGAACAAATTCTCGACGACGATCTCTCAGAGAAAACAACTCAGGGGCTAGCCCAACTCCTTCTCGTCTCTGCATTCGCAGGCGCTTTGGTCGGCTTGGTGGGTGGCAGTTTTCACTGGCTACTCGTACACGGCAGCAAAAGCTTTGCAGACCTATTGGTGCAATGGAAATCGGGTGGCTTCCTTGGTCTTCCCGGCTGGCTGATCGCCATGATTGTTGTCGGTCTGTGCGTAGGTGCCGCGCGCTGGCTCGTCACCTTCGCCCCAAGCGCTGCGGGCAGTGGTGTGCAGCATGTCGAGGCCGTCATGCGCGAGGAGGCGACACCTGCCTCCTTTCGGGTTTTACCAATCAAGTACTTGGGCGGTCTACTCGCCATGGTCCCCGGTCTTGCCTTGGGGCGCGAGGGTCCTACCATACAGATGGCAGCCGTCATTGGCACCCAGTGCGGCAAGTGGTTCGGCTTCGCCCGCGGAGACCGCTCTTTACTCTACACGGCCATTGCAGGATCGGGGCTTTCTGTCGCGTTTAACGCCCCGCTTGCAGGCGTTGCCTTTGTCGTCGAAGAGGTCGCGCATCGCATCACCATGCGACGACTACTCGCCACCCTCATCGCTGTGGCCACGGCAATCGTTGTCTACCGGAGCTACTTTGGTAATGCAGTTGAATTCAATGTCGGCAACCTTTTGCCCGGCACCATCCCAGAGCTGGTCGCTTATGGATTGTTAGGCGCATGGATCGGCGCGCTTGGTGTGATGTACAACAAAAGTGTTCTTTTAGGCCTCAATCTGTTCAGCAATATCGCCCCAAATACTTCACCCATCGCCAAAGCCTGCATTGTTGGCGCTTTTATTGGTCTTGTCGCCTATTGGCAGCCTCACTGGGTCGGTGGCGGCGAGATGCAGGTCAATGCGGTCCTCGCGGGACAGCTCAGTCTGAACGCGCTCATCATCTTGCTACTCGTGCGCTGGGTGCTCGGACCACTTTCCTATTCAATGAGTGCACCCGGTGGTTTGTTTGCCCCTCTGCTTCTGGTGGGAGCCACTTCAGGCGCACTCTTTGCCACGAGCATTAACTTTATCGTCACAGCACCCTTTGTACTTGATCCGATCGCTTTTGCGCTAGTCGGCATGGCCGCCTTTTTCACCGCGGTGGTACGAGCGCCCTTCACGGGCGTTTTGCTGATTATTGAAATGAGCGGTAGTGTCACCCTTGTCGCCCCGCTCATCACGGCAAGTGTGGCCGCATGCTTGGTCGCAAGTTTGATGCGGGGAGAGCCCATCTATGACTCCTTACGCGCACGGATGAATCAACACCCTTAATTTTTCATTCTGGATAAGGATGTACCTTTATCCAGTGATGCGCAATATCAATTCTGCGTGTGATCCACACATCTTGTTTGGTCGAAATATAGTCCAGCAAACGTCGCAGCCCGGCAGCACGTGCCGGGTGACCGATCAGACGCATATGCAAACCTACGGACATCATTTTTGGTTGAGTGTTTCCCTCCTCGTAAAGGGTATCAAAGGCGTCTTTGACAAAACTGAACCACTCCTCGGAGGTGCCAACAATTCCCGCATATTTACCATCGTTGTTTGTCAGAGAATATGGCACAACTAAATGCGGTTTGCCTTCTACAACCTGCCAAAAAGGCAGCTCATCGGCATAGGAGTCTGAGTCGTATAAAAATCCACCCTCCTGCGCAATCAGCCTGCGAGTATTCACGCTTGGACCATAACGGCAATACCACCCGAGCGGTCTTTCACCAATTGTCTTTTTAAGCGACGCAATTGCAAGACGGATATGCTCTCGTTCCTGCTCTTCTGTCAGTTCAAAATGCTTGATCCACCTCCAGCCATGGCAACAAACGTCATAGCCCATTTGCCTGATTTTCGCAGAGGCTAAAGGATTCCTCTCCAGTGCAAGAGCGCATCCAAACACTGTCAAAGGCAGTCCTCTATCTTCGAAAAGTTTGACCAGCCGCCAAAAGCCAACGCGACTTCCATACTCAAACATTCCTTCGGCCGCCAAATCCCGTCCTGCTTTGACTTGATTTGATCCGTGCGCTTCAGTCAACCCGGTTTCAGACATGGGCTCTCCGTCCTGAATCGAGGGCTCTGAGCCTTCCTCATAATTGAGGACAAAGTTCACTGCCAGACGCGCGCCATTCGGCCACTTCGGGTCTGGTGGTTGATTGGCATATCCAACAAAATCTCGTTCAGGTTGCCAGCTCATGACATCTCCTGCTTTGTATTTTCTCGGGTCAACTTACTGTTGAACTATGCCAGCTTGCGCGATAATTTCAGCGTATTTTTTACGAACATCCTGCAACATCGTATTGAATGCAGAGACTGAATTGGTCGACACGCTAAATCCCAGAGCTTCGATTTGCTTGACGTTCGCGGGATCACGCACGATCGCAACAACGTCTTTGTTTATTTTTTCCAAGATGGCACTAGGCGTACCTTTCGGCGCAAGCATGCCTTGCCAGCTTTCAATATTAACGGCAGGATAACCTGACTCAGCCATCGTCGGCACATCAGGAAATACGGGCGAACGATAATCCGTCGTGACTGCCAACGCTCGAAGCTTGCCTGCTTTGATTTGTTCTGTAACCGCAGCGAGAGTGATCACCGTGGCATCGATATGTCCGGCCATCGCATCCAGTGCCGCAGGCGCTCCGCCCTTGTAAGGGATATAGTTGACCTTGATATCAGCTGCCTTGGCCAGCACTTCATGAGCAATATGTGCAATGCCTCCACTGGTCGGCAAGCCCATAGAGAGCTTACCAGGATGCTTCTTGGCGTACTCGATGTACTCTTTAAAAGTCTTGGCTTCAAAGTTTGGATTCGATACCAGAACCTGAGGGTTCACGACCAACCGCATCACACCCGTTAAATCATTCAACGTGTAAGGTGGGTTTTTGATGAGGATTGTATTGAGGACAATCGCATCGCTGTGCAACACAAGTGTGTAACCATCCGGCTTGGCTCTGGCCACCTGCGCTGCACCAATCGCACCACCCGCACCTGTCACGTTTTCAACGATAACCGTCTGGCCCCAGGCTGTGCTGAGTTTTTCCGCGATCAAACGCGCGATTTTATCGGTGCTACCCCCTGCAGAAACCGGTACGACAATTCGTACAGACCGCTGAGGATAAGCATCAGTCTGTGCAAACACGGAAGCGCTCAATGACAGACTACATACAGATAGAAAAAATAATGCAATACGCTTATGTAACGTTTGAACGAACATGTTGTCTCACTCCTTTTTAACAATTGTGAGTTCATATGAGACCTCCATAAACACAGGAACGGTTGCGATTGAATCAAAAATCACCAATAGCATTAAAAACTCGTAAACAAAGTTTGAAGAAAATATTTTGTAGTCACCAAATAAGTGAAGCGTATACGCAAATTGTAAGAATTAGTCGTTTTTGTGGGTTCGGCAATAGATTAAATTTTGATTAACGAATCTATAGCGAAACAGCATGTACATAAAACTCAATCTGCTCATTTGGCCTGTTAAAGTTTTATCAATAGTATTGATCACTCTGACACTTGCCATCCTAGGGGCCAACAACGCAAGCGCCCAGCCATCCTCGTGCGTATTAATCGATAACGATTACGACATTGATGACATGATGGCCATCCCGCTTGTTATTGGTAACAAATACGTTGTGGCGATTATCCAGTCTGAGGGATACACATTCCCGGAACAGGGTGCAGCGGCGATTGAACAGCTCGTCAATCGGCTTCCCGATCAAGTCGACCAAAGAAAAATTCCCATCATTGTCGGTGGCAAGCAAGGCATCCATGGTCGCGATCTGGATCCCAAGTGGAACTGGATTCCTTTTTTCAGGGCCATGATGAATGTATCGAACGGGCTACTACCTAACCTGCCCGCTCCGAAGTCAACTGACCTGAACTACGTACAAAAAGTCGTTGATTCCGTTACAGAATGCAAAAAAGTTTCAATCTTAGTGATCGGCACATACACTTCCTTTATCCATTACATCGACTTGATCAGAGATAAAGTCGATCGAGTCGTCATCATGGGGCAACCTATCGGCGATGAGTCAGCTACACCAGGCAGAGAATCCTTCAACTGCAATTACGATTTTGCCGCATGCCAAACAGCCATGACCAAACTCGAAGGTTTACAGGCATATTTCGTAGACATTCCTCGTTTTGAGGATTTGTGTCATCACAATCCGTTGCACCCGGACTGTTACAGCCCTAGCTATGAGATGGTGGCAGGTGGTGGGGAGTCTGCGGGTTTGATCTCTGATGGATTACCTGGCAGATTAAAGCAGGCACTTCTCAACAATACGCCCTGCAACTGGCCTGCCGGAGCAAATATGCCTAATGTAAAAGATACGGTCTGTTTATCTCAGTCCACCTGGGTGCCAGAAGTCGTCAAAAAAGGTCCGGGCGGAGAAATGCTTTTTTGGGATCAATCAGCGGCATTATTTTTACTGTATCCAGAGCTCTTTTCACTTTTCTATCCCCCCGAGAATCCATCCCTGGGGGGAAAGCATTACGAGCCAACGCTATTGAACAACTCACACGCGCAAACCATACAAAGACTGCGCAAGCTTTGGACACAAGAGACGAATAAATCGGTTAAATATATCGTTCAGCCAAATTAATCGTCCAATTCGTTAATTCGAATATTTCATAAGCAAGTATCCTCGTGTCCAGGTGAGCACACCTTCACCTGCCGCGTTCTTCGGATCCATGACGCCTGCAAATTGAGCTGTATTGCCTGTAAACAATCCGGCGGGTCCAAACAGATACGTATACATGAACACTCCATTTGGGCAGACATTTTGCATATATCTGTCATCTACGACTTTGCCAGCACAATACTCTTCAAGCTTACTCATAAAGCGACCAGGACTAAATCCTTCAGAGGGTTTGTAACCCAGATAGTTAGCCGTTCGAAAGAAATTATCAATCCCAATAAACGGCGCACGGCTTGAACGTAATTTTTCTTTGAATGAATTCATGGTGACGCGATCACCATCTTGAAACGTTCCGTACTTATTTCTATCCAAAGATGTCACCTGATCGATGACCGTGGTAAAGCCGCTGGAACACTCATTGAAATTAAATTCAGGTGCGCCCCTCAGCAACAAGGATCCATTCACCCCTTTTGTGGAAACATTTGGAACCCGTGCCCATGGGGTGATAGCGTTGCCAAGATTTCCATTAAAAGGATACGTAAAAGACGAAATACCTGACACTTGGTTGGAGGGATATAGTTGTATGTCACTCTCCTCCGCCGTATTGAAAGGTGTTGCAGTTTTTGCGTAGCAGCTTTTCGCGCCATCATTATTTGGATAACTGATCGCTTTGACAAATTTTCGAGCATCGTCACCACCAAGACCCAAAAATGTTTTACTGAATACATTAAAGGAATGTCCATTAATCGAAACTGCGTAGACATTATCCGCATCGCTTGGGCTGCTGTCGGTGGGAAAAGCCACTTGCATGGATGAGCCACCCACTTCAAAATCTCCCACTGGGGCTTGGACATTTTTGCTGACTGTAGGATTGCCGCCAAAGGAATTAAAGTAGTAATCATTGAAGTTGACCCAGGTCCAAACCCCTTCCTCGCTATTGCCATTGATCGTTTTGAATTCCCCCGTCTTGAATCCAAGATTGGCAACATATGTTTTCATCAAATCGTAATAGCGCTTGATTTGTTCAGCCGTCCAAGCCCCACCGTTATGGCTGTCTTCTGTTCTCATTCCGGCTGTCGCGAACAGCTGAATATTGACATTGGATCTTTTTAAATGATTGGCTGAAAGTCTCGGGTCAAGAGAAAGCAGCAGCGGCTCAAGCACGCATGGGCTGACATCGGTTTGCCCAAGATCTTTGATGACAACATCCAGACCGGCACTCGTTTTCGTGATCTCTTTTTTACCGCCTGTGCAATTGACGGGTCGCGCACCGTCGGGAAGCACACTCTTGCCGTTTTTAATTAATGTAATCGTGCCCTGACCGTTCAAAAAATCATTGATGCCGTTGTCATCGTATTCCTGGGCACCCAGTGCTGTGATCTTGGGATATCCGCCAGGAGCAGGAATCACTTTATAGACAACGAGTCTCGTTCCACTACTACCGGCATCAAAAATCGCTTCATAGACAGGCAAACTCTAACGCGTTGAGTCCACTCCGCTCACACATGCCACGAGACTGATCGCAAGGACGCAGCTAGCAGCTAACAATAATTGTTTGCGGAAAGTGCTGAAAAATGTATTCATCATTGGATCTCGCTATTGGGAATAAGACAATCAGCAATGCCGAAATTGACTCGATATTAATCGTCGCCAAATCCAATGATTTCTTTATGTCTTTTAATGTCGTTATTTGTAAGTTTTTGATCTCATACGTCCAAGTGTGCGACCTCAGTAAGAGTCTCAACTGGTGCAGGACGTTCGGCGGTGGGATGTATATACGCTTTGGATCTGAACTGTTTAGATATCGCACATATGATTCATTGATATTTTGTAATCGATCGAATACAATAATTCATGAATAAAGTGTTTGGGCCACGCTGGCGTATCTATTACGTAGTTAGGGGTAAAACGATTATTGTGATGTTGGGCGGTGGAGATAAATCCAGTCAGGCCAGCGATATTAAAGCAGCAAAAAAATTAGCCAAGTTATTGGAGGATTAAATGAAAGCTGTTAGTACAGAAAAAAAAATAAAAGTCAGTGATTTAGCTGAATTTGATATGACTCGCCACCTGAAAAGTAAGCGTGCGATGACTGAGTATTTAAATCAAGTCATTGCTGATGGTGACGATGCTGAATTAGCGGCTGCTTTAGGACATATTGCCAGAGCAAAAGGTATGGCCGAGATTTCTAAATCAACCGGCATCACAAGAGAAGCCTTATATAAGGCACTAAAGCCTAATACAAAACCCCGTTTTGACACTGTATCTAAGGTTCTTGGTGCCTTGGGTATGAGAATTACTATCCGCGCCTAAGAGACTTTACAAAATAAAAAAGCCCCGCAGAAGCGAGGCTTAATTAAAGTTTGGTGGGTCGGGCGAGACTCGAACTCGCGACCAACGGATTAAAAGTCCGCTGCTCTAACCAACTGAGCTACCGACCCCCAAGCCCGACATTATGACTTTTTCAGAATCGCCTGTCAAACGAGCTAGGCTTGGGCCAGTAAAGCTTCAATTTTGCTTCCCAAAGCCAATAATTGATGATCCTGCCCCTCAGCCGCTACGAACTGAACGGCAAGCGGCAAGCCCTGATCACCTTTTCCAAAAGGCAATCCCAGGCAAGGCACACCAATCGTTGTCCAGGTGCGATTGAACATCGGCGACCCAGTTCCATTCTCGGTAAGCGGCGCCTCACCAGGAGAGGCCAGCGTCAACACTGCATCGAGGCCTTTGGTGGCCTGTGCGAACATCTGTCGGCAGCGTTCTGCATGCTCGCGCTCAGCTTTGAACTGTTCAGCCGTGATCTGCAGACCAAACTCGATCATGGCAACCGTCAAATCCCCCAGCGGCGCTTTGTTTCTGTAGAGCTTTTCATAGAAACGGCTCATTTCATAGCTCATGATCATGCGATTGGACTCGCCCAGAGCGATGAAGTCTTTGGGAGGTAACTCAACATTCACGAACTCGACACCATGCTTGCTCAGTGACTGCTTGGCCCGCTCAAGCGCTTCGCGAGCATCCGCATCAGCCTGTTGCGCTTCAGGACCTGGGAACCAGCCAATTCGGATCGTTCCAGATTTTTCACCAACCGATGAGGGACCTAGCAATACCGAAGCTAGCAACTTCACGTCCTCGACCGAACGACCAAACCAACCCATCGTATCGAGTGTGGATGCCAGAGGATTGACCCCCTCGAGCGAGATTTTTCCACGAGTCGCCTTGAAGCCTACGATGCCACAATAAGCTGCCGGACGAATGGTGGAGCCAGCTGTCTGTGTGCCCAACGCCAATGCCACCATCCCATCGGCCACAGCCGCAGCCGAGCCGCTCGACGAGCCGCCGGGCGTATGCGCAAAATTATGTGGATTGACTGTTGGACCTGCAAACTGGCTCGCAAACTCCGTCGTCACCGTCTTGCCCATCATCAAGGCACCCGCAGCCTTAAGCTGCGTCACGATTGCGGCATCTTTGCCGGGACGATTCCCCACGAATGCTGCAGAACCGTACTCGGTGGGCATGTCCGCTGTGTCGATGATGTCTTTGATACCAATCGCGATGCCAGCGAGTGGGAGTTTTCCTGGTCGGGCCGAAACGGCAGCCAACTGAGCCCGAACGTTATCCGCATCATGCCATTTAAAAGCATGAACCGAGGGCTCGCGCGCCGCGATTCGGCCAAGCTGCGACTCAAGAACTTGCTCGTGCGTCACTTCTCCACGCGCGATGCGTGCTGACGTTTCCGTCACAGTTTGAGCGTAAAGTGCCTTGGGATCTGCGTTGGGGATGGTCGACATGTCGTTGGGCTCCAAATAAAAATATTGAAACCCATCAGACACGAAGATTGCGCTGATGGCAAGAGGTTACGTGCAGGTTACTTACAGATTAAGTGGAGGGTGAAGACGATAAAGGTCGACGACAACTACCTGGCTCTAGAGATACGAACTTCCGCGCCACGTCGCTTGACCTCGAGACCCTCAGAGGGAGAAATCCTCAAGCCCTCGAGCCCTTTGATATAGCTCGAACCTTGCATCTGCATCACGCGTATTTTGTTACGCATGACCACTGGGTTGTGCACCGGCATCCCGAACATCCAGACTTCGTCCAGAATACGGGCTGAGTTGAACTCGCCCGTATGGTTCGCTGTCGGGCCGAGACAGAGCATGTGACCTTCGCGACCAAAAACGGGCAAAGTGCCCAGTCCGCAGGTCACAGTCAACACGGCACCACCCTCATAGCGCCAACCCGTATTGAGGTCCCACCAGGCTTCTCCTTCGGGCAAATAAACCTGAATGTCTTGGCCGGGTTGCATCGCAGGCGCGACCAGCAAGGCGGGTCCAAGCAGATACTGCGTGTCCCAGCGATGCGCTTCGCGATCAGCCGGGAATGACAGGGCCATCGAACGCTGCACGGGCAAGCCTGTGCGTGCGGCATCCTCAATTGCACCCAGTACGTAAGGAATCAAGCGGTAACGCCACTGCAGCCATGTTTGGACGTGCGCGCGCGTTTCTTCATCAAATGCGGTGGGAACCAGCTGTGGGTGTGCCTGAAACGCAAAGTTTCCAGAAAAAACAGCCATCCCCAACCAGCGCAAATACAACTCCGGTGTCATGGACTCCACAGGCGCCAATGCGTTGCCGAGCGCATGCATTTGCACGGGCAAACCGCTCGCACCAATCGAGAGTGCTGAACGCAAGGTTTCCTGCAGACCTGCCCAAGTGTTGGGCACACGCGGAGCGCTTTGCCACAGCAGGCGTTGAGCACCGGGAAATAAATCTGAACTAAAGACAACACCCTCGGGTGGCACCTTGTGACCTGCTACAGCTTCGAACAGAGCGCGTCGTGCCAACGCGGGATACAAAGAACGCAAAACTGCGCCGCTCTCACCACCTCGTGCCACGACATTGTCGGGGATATCGAATTGGACATCACAGGCGGTCGCCCCAACACCCTCTTCGGCCAGATGACGATGACGCTCGGACCAAGTATTCAGCACATCGCGATGAGTCAAATCAAGCAAGGCGAAAGGCTTTCCTGCCGTCGCAGCTACACCGGGAAACACATGGGCCTCACCACTCTCGTTGCAAAGCAACCAGCCGCGATCCTCAAGCTCACCAAATGTGGTTGTATCAATCGCGACCGCTGGGAGAGTATGCATCCCAAGATGGGTGGCGTGTTTAACAAAAGAATCAATCGCTTGTTTTGGACTGGGAAAGCGCTCGGCATCCCACTCAGGTAAGAGTTTGGAGTCCTGATATGTCCAGGCAGAGGGTGGCAACAACAACACGCCATCGACTGCGATGTTCTGTTTGCGGAATTCGGCGATCAGTTCGGCAGTCTGTGCAGCGCTGTGCGTGTCGTGCTGTTCGACCCAGACACCCATTGACCAAAGAGACGGCTGCCCCGCGCGACCCGTAAGTTGAGTGTACTGATTTAATATTTCGCCTGGTTCGGCGGCAAACAAAAACAAGTCCAGTGTTTTGTCTTCGATCGCGATCAGGTACTGGGAAGCGGACTCCGCCCCCAAATCATGCTCGACTCGCGAAAGCGTGTTGACGTAAACACCCCAGCCAGAAGGCCCCCAGGCAAGAGGCAGTGCGCGATGATCGGGCGCATCGGAAATAATGGTCTCGCGTCGACGGTCGAGATCTCCGGAGGTCTCGCCCAAACCAAAAATCTTTTCCTCGCGTGCAAGCTCAAACCCGACTGTCCACAACGCTTCATGAAGGGCGATACCGTTGTCGCAAAGTGACAGTGCTTTTTTACCTAGACGCTGAACTTCGAGCTTGAAAGGGTTGAGCGAAATGTCGAGTGCTGTATCGCCCTGAACCAGGCGCCAGCCTTTGACTGAGCCAGACAAAGGCTCTAAAACAGCTTCGCCAATTGCTTCGGGACGCGCAAGAAGGACGTCTGCGTGCGCTCGCGCACGGTTGCCTGGCAAAATATCAGCAGCAACGGATTCGGCAAGCCCGCAACGGATTCGGAATACACCCGGGGCATGAGGCTCGATGACCAGTTTCATCCCCGCACCCGCGTCGAATACGACCTTCGAAGGAAACGTGTCGACAAGTTTTAGCGATTCTAGGTGCATGTTCAGCGCGTATGAAAAAGCGACTAAGGGCGCTATTTTGGATTCTGTCTAGGTTTGACTAATTTTGTCCATTATATCCCGTTCCAAAGGTAAGGGCTCGCCGCTCAAGGCCGCCGCGATCAGATCACCTGCCAGACTCGACCAAGTCAAGCCTCTCGAAGCAAAACCCGCCGC
The DNA here is from genome assembly GCF_030410395.1 of Zwartia panacis. Lineage (GTDB taxonomy): Bacteria > Pseudomonadota > Gammaproteobacteria > Burkholderiales > Burkholderiaceae_B > Zwartia > Zwartia panacis. The sequence goes on along the minus strand of NZ_JAUHHF010000006.1, from coordinate 38,164 downwards.
GACCCACAGGCCCTCTGCCTGCACCCACGGACCCACGGCAGGCAGACGTCCCGGCAGCACCGCGCGCCAACCCGCCCAACCGGCCGTGTTGGCAGCTAGGGTATCGTTCAATGTCGCCGGCAGCTTGGGTTGGCCCAACAAGCTGGAGGCGCGAGCAATATTGTCCAAAGCGCCCTCTAGGCTCGGTTCAATCACCTGAGCGCCATGAACATAGCTGCTTCCGACGATGCAATGCCCTTGCACAGCAGGTAAAACATACCCGTCACCCGACACAATGCAACGAGGCCCACCAACAAGAGCCTCCTGGGGAAGCAGCGTGATTTCACCACCTAGCGCATGCATCCCCGCGAGCCGCTCCCCCGACTCCAGGAGCTGGCTACGCCGTAAGAGACCCTGAGCACCCATAGCGCAAGCCAAAATCAATTGGGGCGCCGCAGCCACCACTTCCCCGTTCGCATCCATCACCTCCCATTGGCCATTGCGTCGAGTGAAGCGCTCCACATGAACATCCAGACGCTCTATATTCGGCGTCTCCAGCAGCACGTCAATGAGCGTTTCGGGCCTGATGCGCGCAGCCGTCGGAAAATAAAGCCCACCCCGATTGAGAGATATGCCGGCAATCTCGCTTGCTTCCGCGGGTTCGACGTAGCGCACCCACTCAGAGGGAAAGCCAAGTCCATCTGCCAGCGCCGCCAAATCCACAATTCGTCCACTCACGCGCTGGAGCTGCAAGGCACCACAGCGCCACAACACATCCTGCCCCACATGAGACCATCGAGCTTGCGCGCGCAAGCTGCCGGCGCGGGACAAGCGTGCCCGGACATCATCGTCACGTGTCACCATCGGAGTCAGAGCGGCAGCGAGATGCCCACCATGCTGTTGAGTGCGCCGTTGCCGCACATCCAGTACCTGCACGCGCCAACCACGCAGAGCAAGCGCATGGGCAATCCCCGCCCCTGCGATCCCTGCGCCTACAACCAAGGCATGTCTTAATCTTGGATCCACTTGGAACTGCTGCACCATCCTGTCAGTCGGGCTGCGCACAAACTTGGCGGGATCCTGATCATGACACCCACGTATAGTCTGGCCATCAGGCAGGGCAAGCAAGACTTGTGCGGGATCACGCGCGATTCGCACTAAGGCGTCATGCCAGACACGGTCGTGCACACCATACAAATGCGGGACAAGATCGCTGAATAAAACAGCATCTACCCATACAGCCAGACGTGGCAGCGTCAACTCAACCGGACCGACCACAAGCGTCAACGTCACCGCCATACCTTCAAAATCCAGACGATGCGTCCCTGGCAGATTGAGGGGCCACTGAGCAACTAACTGCTCAACCAGCGCATGCTGCTCTGGCAAAATTTGCGCGCGTAACCTGGTCCGCAAAGCCTGTGCGTCGATAAGAGTCCGGGTGAGCGCCACCACATGCAAACGCTGTGGACGTGCCGGATCACGCTTCCAGCGCTCCCACAACCCGATAAAAGGAGCCCCTTCTTCAAAGTCACTTTGCAACACGGTGTAGTGAGTTAAGAAGCGCCAGGAATGCGGTAACCCAAGACGTTCATACACACTCATGCAGCATCCCTAAGCGCTCGGCGCAAAATCTTGCCAACCGTGCTTTTAGGTAACTCGTCCCTGAATTCAATATTTTTAGGGCACTTATAACGGCTCAACTGCTGCTGACACCAAGCTTGGATCGTGGCCTCATCCAACAGAGGATCGCGCGGCACGACAAACAACTTCACGACTTCGCCTGATTGTGGATCAGGCACCCCCACCGCGGCGCACTCAAGCACCCCGGGCAATTCACACACCACACTTTCAATCTCATTTGGATACACGTTAAAGCCAGACACAAGAATCATGTCTTTCTTGCGATCGACAATGTAAACAAAGCCCTGCTCATCCATTCGTCCAATATCGCCAGTGCGTAAAAAACCTTCATCGGTCATCACCATCGCGGTCTCGACTGGCGCCTGCCAATAACCCCGCATCACCTGTGGTCCGCGTACGGCAATTTCTCCCTCCTGACCGATTGCCAGGCGGTGACCCTGCTCATCGAGGATACAGACTTCGGTGGAGGGCAAAGGCAAACCAATACTTCCTGAAAACTTTGTCGCATTGGTGGGATTGGCTGCGACCACGGGCGAGGTCTCAGATAACCCATAACCTTCGATCAAAGGACGTCCCGTGATCTTGAACCAGCGCTCGGCGACTGCGCGCTGAATCGCCATCCCACCACCAAAAGCCAGACGCAAAGCTGAGAAATCGAGTTTCGCAAATCGCTCATCGTGAGCCAGCGCATTGAAAAGCGTATTGATACCTGGAAACACATGGGGTGGATCTTCTCGCCACGCCTGAATCAAGGAGGCGCGATCCCTTGGATTGATCACCAATACGCTTTTCATCCCAGCGTGCATGGCATAAAACCCGCAAACCGTCATCGCAAACACATGGTAAAGCGGGAGTGCGGTCAGCATTGTCAACGAACCTGCAAGCAGGTCATGTAATGCCGGGCGCGCAACCGCTTCCACCTGAAGCACATTGGCCACAAGATTGCCATGCGTCAACATTGCCCCTTTGGGCTGACCTGTCGTGCCACCGGTGTACTGCAGAACCGCCAGATCATCGAGATCCAGCTCAGGTTCAACCCAATGTTGCTGACTTCCCAGCTTGATGACCGAGGCCCAAGAGCAAGCCCCTGGCAGTGGTTTTTGGGGTCCAAGCTTGCGCAAATACTTTGCACCCCAATTGATCAAGGTTCCCTTGATAGGACCTAGCATCTCACCTGGAGGCACCACGACGCGATGCTGCAAGTGAGGACAATCCGTCACCAACTCAAGGGTGCCAGCGACACTTTCAAGCACCACAATGGTGCATGCACCACTATCATTGAGTTGTACCGTCAGCTCCCGGGGCGTACAGAGCGGATTGATGTTCACGATGACATGCCCGGCACGTAAAATTCCCACTAACGCGACCAGATATGGCAAAACGTTAGGCATCATCAAGGCAATGCGGGAGCCTTTTGGTAACGCAAGGGTATGCAACCACCCCGCAAAGGCCTGCGCCTGGCGGTCAAGCTCATTAAAACTTAGCTCAACCCCAAAGGAACTGGCAACGGGTCGACTGGCATATTTTTTGCACGCCCGATTCAGCAGGTCAACCAGCGAAATATAGTCATGCGCCGGCACTTCAGCCGGTACGCCTTGAGGATATTGCCTAAGCCAGGGATATTGCATAGTCGGGTTGCTGGTGAGGGTTATTCATGAGTGCCAACTGTTTAGATTGATAATACCGTTAGACATACTTTTTTAAAGTGATTTGCATGAAACTTCTAGAGCCCTTTCTCAACTGGCAGTCCGAAATTCAAGCAATTCGCCGAGATCTTCACGCCCATCCCGAGCTTTGTTACGAGGAAAACCGTACCGCGGATGTCGTGGCCGAAGCGCTCCAAAAATGGGGCATCCCTGTGCATCGCGGACTAGGTGGTACAGGCGTCGTCGGGATCATTGCGGGACGATCCCCGGGCGTTGGGGCGATCGGCCTGCGCGCGGATCTTGATGCCTTGCCCATGCAAGAGCTCAACACTTTCGCCCACGCCAGCCGGCATCCCGGGAAAATGCATGGTTGCGGTCATGACGGCCACACGGCGATGCTTCTGAGCGCTGCCCGCTACCTGGCTCAACATAAAAATTTCGACGGGACTGTCTATGTCATCTTTCAACCTGCCGAAGAAGGCGGTGCGGGCGCGCAAAAGATGATCGAGGACGGCCTGTTCGAAAAGTTTCCCATGCAAGCCGTATTCGGCATGCACAATTGGCCTGGACTGCCTGTTGGCCAATTTGGTCTGACAGCCGGCCCGATCATGGCCTCAAGCAACCAATTTCTCATCAAAGTTCGGGGTAAAGGCGCGCACGGTGGGATGCCACATTTGGGCATCGATCCCGTCATGACGGCCGTTCATATCGCCCAAGCGCTGCAAAGCATCGTGACGCGTAATCGACATCCTCTCGAAGCGGCCGTGCTGAGCATTACCCAGATCCACACAGGAAGTGCGGACAACGTGATTCCGACTGAAGCGGAAATGCGCGGCACTGTCAGGACGTTTTCAATCGAAACGCTGGACATGATCGAACAGCGCATGCGTGAGGTAGTCCAACACTCTGCAGCCGCGATGGGCGCCGAAGCGGACTTTTCGTTTGTGCGCAAATATCCTCCAACGATCAATCATCCCGAAGAATCGGCGTTTTGCGCCGAAGTACTGCGCGAGATCGTGGGTGCCGAGCAAGTCGATGATCACGTCACCCCCACAATGGGTGCCGAAGATTTCGCCTTTATGTTGCAGGAAATCCCAGGGTGCTATGTCTGGATTGGCAATGGACTGGGTGAGCATCGAGACGCAGGCCATGGTCTGGGACCCTGCATGCTGCATAACGGCTCCTATGACTTTAACGACGAGCTCTTGCCTTTGGGTGCGACCTACTGGGTCAAACTCGCCGAAAACTGGTTCGCCCGAAAGTAATCAAACGATCACTTGGTAAGGGTAGATGTATCGGGTTAGTATCACGGTCACTTTCAATCAGCTGGCCGGATAGGTATGTCTCACCCCGCAACTACCGTGGTTTCCCTTTGGCGCGACAGGATTAACGGCGTTCTTTTTGTTGGCCTGCTTGCCGCAGCCGTGACCCAACTCGCCGGCATTGCTTTTGTCAAAGCCCTCGGTTTTAGTCCCCTTGTCGTCGGTATCGTCTGTGGCATGCTTTACGGCAACTTTCTGAGAGGCACAATGCCTGCTGAATGGGGCGTAGGCGTTCACTTCACGGCCAAACGCATGCTACGCGTCGCTGTCGCCTTTTATGGCCTGAACGTCAGCATTCAACAAATCATCGAGGTCGGATTGCCCGGGCTCGTTGTCTCGGTCGGGATCGTCCTGGGTGTGCTGATCATCGGCACACTGGTCGGCACCAAACTGCTCAAGCTTGATCGAGACACCGCGATGCTGACCTCTGCGGGCAGCGCCGTCTGTGGTGCCGCCGCTGTCCTCGCCTTCGAATCGACACTTAAATCCGCCCCTCATAAAGCCGCTGTTGCTGTAGCGACTGTCGTGCTGTTTGGCACGATTTCGATGTTCCTCTATCCAATTCTCTACCAGGCGGGCTGGTTTGATCTGGATCCACGCGCTTTTGGTATTTTTCTAGGTGGTTCAGTTCACGAGGTCGCTCAAGTCGTCGCGTCCGCCAGCAATATCGATGCGGCTACAACAGAGGTCGCCACAATCGTCAAGATGACGCGTGTCGCCTTACTCGTCCCAGTGCTAATTATTCTGGGCATCTGGCTTCAACGCGCGGCGATCGCACAGGCTAAAGCCGGTGCGCCACGACCCAAGCTCCCCATCCCCTGGTTTGCGATTGGCTTTTTAGTTCTCGCACTGATCAACTCAGCAAACATTATTCCTCCAGCCGTGTTGCAAGCCTTGCGCACGCTCGATATTTTCGTCTTGACGATGGCAATGACGGCGCTTGGTATCGAAACCCGCTTTGCTCAAATCCGACAAGCGGGTCCCCGTGTGGTGGCATTGGGCGTGATCCTGTTTATACTGCTTGCATTCGGCGGCTACGCGTTAGTGAAGCTCGTCACCTGAACCATCATGGCGCATTCACATGACGCAAACACCTGTCGAGTCCGCAGCAACTGTTAGGCGCCTTGATCCCGAGGATGCCCAGCTTGCGCTCGCCAAGGTTCAGGACTTATTACATCGACACGAACTCGTTGAAAACCTCGCCCATCGCCAAGAAGGCGACGACCAGCGTGCGGAATTAGTTGAAAGCCTCATTCAGAGACAGCACGAAGCCGAGTTGACCGCTCTGGTCAATGACCTGCATCCAGCCGATATCGCTTTTATCCTGGGTTCCGTTCCAAACGTAGAACGCCAGATGATCTGGCGTCTGGTCAGCGCTGAACACGATGCGGACGTGCTGCTTGAAGTCGATGACTGGGTGCGAGAGTCGCTCATCGAGGCCATGGACCGTCAGGATCTGGTGGCCGCGACCGAGAGCATGGATGCGGACGAGCTCGCAGATCTGGCTCCGGATCTGCCGCCCGATGTTGTGGCCGAGGTTCAAAAAGGCCTGACTGTTGAAGAGCGCGCCCGCCTCATCGAGGCCATGGGTTACCCCGACGACAGCGTCGGCGGCATCATGGACTTTGAGATGGTTCGCGTGCGCGAAGACGTTTCCCTCGAGGTCGTGCTGCGCTATCTCAGACGCTTGCCAGAGTTACCCGACCACACGGACCAAATCTTCGTCGTCAACCGTCAAGACAAGCTTTTAGGGACGCTGAGCCTTTCCTCCCTGCTTGTCAACGAGCCTGAGTCCCAGGTGAGTGAGGTCATGAGTACAGACTACCTGTCGCTCAACCCTCTCGACTCCGATGCCGATGCGGCTGGCGCATTCGAACGTTATGATTTGGTGTCCGCGCCGGTTGTCGATGAGCTCGGTCGTTTGATCGGTCGCGTCACCATCGCCGAAGTCGTGGACGTGATCCGCGAAGACTCCGACGAGCAAGCCCTGTCCCGTGCCGGTATGCAGGACGAAGACATCTTCGCACCTGTTACCCGCGCATTACAAAACCGCGCCCCCTGGCTGCTGCTGAACCTTTGTACTGCGGCGACCGCTTCATTCGTCGCCTCGCGCTTCGAAGATACCGTGAGTACCATCGTCGTCCTCGCGTTCCTGATGTCGATTGTTGCAGGTATCGGTGGCAACTCCGGCAATCAAACCATGACGCTGATTATTCGCGCACTGGCAGTGGGTCGCATCACGGATAAAAACGTCTGGCAACTGTTTCAGCGCGAATTGCTCGTGACCTTCATGGTCGGTTTAGTCGGGAGCGCGATTGCCGCGGTATTCGCCTGGGCGATTTCAGGATCGATTGCGATTGCTCTGGTGATGATGGCCGCCATGATCTGCAATATGCTGATCGGCGCCATGATTGGCGTACTCGTCCCCATCGTGCGTACCCGCTTCGGCAAAGACCCTGCGATGGGGTCTTCCGTGCTGCTGACTTTCGCAACGGACTCTTTGGGTTTCTTTATTTTCCTGGGTCTGGCAACGCTGTTTTTACTTTGACGCGTTGACTTCCAGTTTGACCGCCAGCTTGCGGTTCACATGCGTGCTGATGCGCGCGGCATCGATGCCATACACGTGGATGGATACCGCCGTTGGCTTTTGCTCGTTGCCCAGGCGATGGATAAAGTCCATCCCACCATGACCGCATACGCTCTGACCTGCGAGCCGATCGACTCGATTGAACAAGTAAGCCTGCTCAACTGACCGGTCCCACTCAAAGTGGCCTTCGACCAAAGCACCCTGTAGTACCCGATACGCGCACCAGGTGTAATGTGCATGCACTGGACTCGCCTGACCCTCTTCCCAGCGCAGCGCAACAACCGTAAACATACCCGACGGATCAGAATGCAACACATGACGTGTATAAGTTTGTGCGGAGCAGGGCATGGACAGAACTTTGGACACGAGTCGTTCGGTCACAACGGGATTTAAGGCATGATTTAAAGCCTGGCGCACACGATAGGGAACGAGATCCGCCTCACCGAGGCAAGCCGTCTGAATCGCTGTGGATAGCCCCGCCACATGCAAGTCCAGCAATGATTCAGTGGACTCTGCCTGAACAAAGGTTCTGGACACTGGCGCGGTCTGAAGCGAGGACGAAATCAGCATGAGTTCTGGCCTAGATAAAAAGATCTCTCATCATAGGATCTCAGACTGAGAAAATATTTGCTATTTATCTCACAAACTATTACAAATTAGTAATAGTTTCTAAAAATTATTGAAAATTTAGATTAATCATGCAAATAGATAAGAAAGACCGAGAAATTCTGCGTCTGATGCAAGAAGACGCAAGCATTTCCCTCGCTGAGCTGGCAAGCGCTGTGAATCTGACACCGACCCCGTGCTGGAGGCGACTTCAAAAGCTCCAAGAAGAAGGCATTATCAAAAAGCAGGTTGCGCTTTGCGACGCGCGTAAACTGAACATTGGACTGACGACCTTCGTCACTATCAGAACCAGTCAGCACAATGAAAAATGGATGAAACGGTTTGTGGATGGTGCGACCAGCATCCCCGAGATCGTGGAAATCTACCGTTTGAGCGGGGATGCGGATTATTTACTCAAGATCGTCGTGCCGGATATCGATCGCTATGACAGTGTGTACAAACGGCTGATACGCTCCGTTGAACTGCTGGATGTCAGCTCTGCCTTTGCGATGGAAACCATCAAATGCACCACGGCACTGCCGCTGGACTATGCGAGCTGATCTTTTTCAGCTTGATCTTCTGGAAGCTCTGATACCCAGGCTTGCGCGAGTGTATACGTCACTGCAAGCGCGACTGGTCCGACAAAAATACCGATCAAACCAAAGCTGAGCAAACCGCCGATCACACCAACAAAGATCAATAGCAAGGGTAAGTCAGCACCTCGACGAATCAACATGGGGCGGACAAAGTTATCCATGGAGACCACGACAATGCTCCAGACGAGCAAAAATATCGCCCAACCATGATCGCCTTGCCAGTACATCCAGGCAACTGCGGGAAACAGTACGAGACTTGGTCCAGCCTGCGCGATGCACAGCATCAACATCAGTGCGGACAAGACCGCGGCGAAGGGCACACCCGCAATCACCAGGCCCAGTCCTCCCAGTCCTGTCTGCAAAATGGCGGTCACACCAACACCCAGCGCAACCGCGCGAATGGCTTGACCTGCCAGCACGATCGAACTCACTCCACGATCACCTGCCAAACGACGTCCGAGACGACGCACCATCTGCGCAGCATCCTCGCCCGAGCTATAGAAAATGGCCGCAATCAAGACAACCAGGAAAAACTGCAACAACATGCCACCCAAACCACCAAACTGTCCTAACAGCCACTTGCCAGCCGAACTCGCATAGGGGCTCAGGTATTCGACAAAACTATTAAACCCGCCTGAACTCAATTTCTGCCAAAACTCTGAAATCTTTTCACCGACGAGTGGAATGTGAACAACCCATTCCGGTGGCGCAGGCAGACCTTTGTTGGACAACCCCTGTCCAAACTCCATCAAGTCATGAGAGTGTTCAGCGATCGTACTAATCGCCCACCAGAGCGGCATCACCAACAATAACAACATACCAATCGTCATGACGAGAACAGCGGGACTGCGCCGATTGCCAAACAGGCGCTCCAGAGCCTTAAGCCAAGGCCAGGTCGCCACCACAATCATCGTCGCCCACACCGTCGCGGCCAAGAAAGGTCGAAGCACCCAAAAACAGAGCGCAATCAGACCCACTACCAGAATGGCCGCCAGAATGTTGCGTGTTAAGTCATGTTGCATTGAATCCAACCCTGGCGATAATAGATTGTCATTAGCTCAAGTCAACTGACCATGGCAGTGCTTGTATTTTTTCCCACTGCCGCACGGGCAAGGGTCATTGCGACCGATCTTGGGTGCCGTATTACGCAAAGTGCCTGGATGCTCTTCAGCGACAGCTCTGCTCGAGGTCTGACTCTCCTCAGAGGGCGCCTCTGCGTAATCAGTATGCCGGTACTGAATATTCTGCATCTGGGCTGCACGCTCCGCCTCGCGCTCAGCTTGTTCAACTTCCTCTTGGGTCTGGATGCGCACAGTCATCAGGACTTTCATGACATCGTCACGCACACGGTCCAACATACCGGAGAATAATTCGAACGCTTCGCGTTTATATTCTTGCTTGGGGTTCTTTTGCGCATAGCCACGCAAATGAATACCCTGACGCAAATGATCCAGCGCGGACAGATGCTCGCGCCATTGAGTGTCCATCACCTGCAACATGATTGAACGCTCAAAGCCCGCCCACGACTCCGCTCCAACCGCCGAAACTTTCTGTTGATACGAAGCTTGAGCGGCCTCTAGGACTTTTTCAAGAATATCTTCCTCGGTGATACTCTTGGATTCGCGAATCATATCCTTGAGTGGCAAAACGATTTGCCAGTCCGCCTCAAGCGCCATTTGCAGCGCGTCAATATCCCACTGCTCCTCGACAGAACCTGCCGGCACATAACGGGCCACCAGATCGGTGAAGGTGCCGTTGCGTAAGTTATCAATTGTCTCGGAGATCGATTGCGCCTCAAGCACTTCGTTGCGTTGCGCGTACAGGACTTTGCGCTGGTCATTCGCCACATCGTCATATTCGAGCAATTGCTTGCGCACATCGAAGTTGCGGCCCTCAACCTTGCGCTGAGCGGTTTCAATCGAGCGCGACACCATGCCCGCTTCGATCGGCTCACCCTCTGGCAACTTCAGGCGATCCATAATCGCCCGCACGCGATCGCCCGCGAAAATCCGCATGAGAGGATCTTCGAGCGACAAATAAAAACGTGACGAACCAGGATCACCTTGGCGTCCGGCACGACCGCGCAACTGGTTATCGATTCGTCGAGATTCGTGACGCTCCGTACCAATGATGCGCAAACCACCCGCTGCTTTGACTTGCTCGTTCAAGGGCAACCACTGTGCACGAATCGTCTCGATCTGCGCCGTCTTTTCCGCATCGCTCAGCGCTGCGTTTTCACGGACATTTTCAATCAGTTTTTCGATACTGCCACCCAGCACAATATCCGTGCCGCGGCCAGCCATGTTGGTCGCAATCGTAATGTTGCCGGGCTTACCCGCCTGAGCAACAATTTCAGCTTCACGCGCATGCTGCTTCGCATTGAGCACCTCGTGACGCAAGCCAGCCTTGGTCAGCAAACCTGAGAGAAGTTCAGAATTTTCAATGCTAGTCGTGCCGACGAGTACCGGCTGTCCGCGCTCCTGGCAGTCACGGATGTCAGCCAAAATCGCGTTGAACTTTTCAGCTGCTGTTTTGAAAATCTGATCGTTTTGATCGGCACGCACCATCGGACGATTGGTCGGCACAATCACGGTTTCCAATCCGTAAATTTCCTGAAACTCGTATGCTTCGGTGTCGGCCGTACCCGTCATGCCACCAAGCTTCTCGTACATGCGGAAATAATTCTGGAACGTGATCGACGCCATCGTCTGATTCTCGTTTTGAATCTGCACGCCTTCTTTGGCTTCGACAGCTTGATGCAGGCCATCTGACCACCGGCGGCCCGCCATCAGACGACCTGTGAATTCGTCCACGATCACCACCTCGCCATCCTGCACGACATAATGCTGGTCGCGATGGAACAGGTTGTGTGCGCGCAAGGCCGCCATCAGGTGATGCATCAGCGTGATATTGCGGGCCTCATACAAAGACTGACCAGTCGGCAGCAAGCCTAGCTCTGTCAAGATTTCCTCGGCACGCTCATGCCCGGACTCCGAGAGATACACCTGATGATTTTTCTCATCCACCCAGAAATGCCCTTCGGGCTCCGGCTCTTGTGGCTTGGGCTCTGTCGCCATCCGCTGCAGCATCGCAGGCACCACATTCACACGCACATACATCTCGGTGTGATCTTCAGCCTGTCCTGAAATAATCAAAGGCGTACGCGCCTCATCGATCAGGATCGAATCCACCTCGTCAACAATCGCGAACACCAAGCCACGCTGACGGCGGTCTTCGACGCGGTGCTCCATGTTGTCGCGCAAATAATCAAAGCCAAATTCGTTGTTCGTGCCGTACGTGATGTCTGCGCGATAAGCGGCGATTTTTTCTTCGTTGCTCTGCTGAGGCACGACAACCCCTACGGACAAGCCGAGGAAGTTGTAGAGACGCCCCATCCAGCCCGCATCGCGTCTTGCCAGATAGTCGTTGACCGTGACAACATGCACGCCGCGCTGAGTCAGCGCATTCAGATACACCGGCAACGTCGCCATCAAGGTTTTACCCTCTCCGGTGCGCATCTCGGCGATTTTTCCGCTGTGCAACACCATGCCACCAATCATTTGCACATCAAAATGCCGCATGCCAAACACACGCACACTTGCTTCGCGCACCACAGCAAAGGCCTCGGGGATCAGAGCATCTAGGGAGGTACCTGACTTGATGCGCTCCCGGAAACTGTCCGTTTTTGCCCGTAACTCATCATCTGACAACGCCTGCATCTGTGGTTCAAGCGCATTGATTTGCTCGACCTGACGCTTTAGTTGCTTGAGGATACGATCGTTACGACTACCGAAGATTTTTTTAAGCAAAGAAAACATGCGAATAGGACCTGTTCGGACCCGCACCTTGCGACGCGAGGCTGACTAAGAAAGTGTTAGGGCAATGTATGCCTAATAAGCCTTCGAGTTTAACGCACGCGTGGCTGCCATGTAATCGAGGATGACCCTGTTACCGGGCGTGCTGTTGCAACAGGGGCGTTCATCGGCTGCCCTGCAAGAAAAGCCCTCGGATCCAGAGGCCTATCGTCTTTGCGCACTTCAAAATGCAAATGCGGTCCTGTCGACAAGCCTGTCGAACCCACACGTGCGATCAGTTGCCCGCGCGTCACCACTTCGCCTTCTTTGACCAGAACGACCTTGGCGTGGGCATAACGGGTCATCAGCCCTTCCCCGTGATCGATTTCAACCATATTTCCATAGCCCCGGTGCACAGTCACCGTGCGGACAACGCCTCCCGCAGCAGAGCGAATGGGCGTACCGTGGGGAGCACTGAAATCGAGCCCCTCGTGCATGCTCATCTGTCCATTAAAGGGGTTACGGCGCCAACCATAAGAGGAACTCAGGTAAGGGTAGGACTCAATGGGCATTGCTGTGGGCAAACGGGCAACGCTCGCCGCCTGCTGCGTCACGGCCAAATCCAGCATCGACAAATAGTCTCCCTGCCTGGACAGGCTTTTTTGCAACCAGTTTATTTCGCCCTCAAGTTGTGAAAATGGGGGCGCCCTCGTTTCAGAGGCAGGCACCCAGAGATCGTCCAGCACAACTGTCGCCTCAGGTGACTCCGGAACGATCGTAATGTCCTGATCTGGAAGTCCCGCGACTTTGGCAACACGCTGACCCAGACCATCGAGTCGCGCGACAGTCGCCTGTAGTTCACCCACTTTGGTGGCGAGCTGACGCATCGCCTGGGCGTCAGGAATGGCAGAAGACGGGGGAACGGACGAGACTTGAAGAGGAGGCTGAACCTCGGGACGGGCAGTCCATACCAATCGCTGCAAGGCCGCCCCCAGCACCAGTGCTCCCACCAATAAAAGGCCTACTATCAGGATCAGTCGGCTTACACTAATCGTGATGGGCGCATACTGCCCCTGCCGTGAAGGCATAATAATCAACTTCATCTGACAATCCTTTACACATGGTCGCTCCCCCAACTCGCCGATCGCGCACCTCCGGGCAATCTGGCAGCACCCATTTGATCGGGTGGCTGGGTCACGACTCGCAATCTGCCAGCGTACTGGCGACTGCACAAATGCATCTCAAAATGCGCAGTGCGGTGGTCGGCGCTCTGCCGGCCAACATGCGCGGCGCGTTCGAGATCATCAAACTCGAGAACCAAGTGCTGACACTGATGGTTTCGAGTGCTGCGTTTGCTGCAAAGTTCCGTCAATTAGCCCCCAGGGTGACTCTGCATATGCAGACGGCGGGCTGGAACATTGCCGAGATTAAGTTAAAAGTTCAAGGAGGCCTCGGGTTACCCGAGGTCGTTAAACCACCAAGAGAAGCCCGCACACTTGATCAAACGGACTTGAAAGCGTTCGAGGAGTTACGTTCAGCGCTCAGACCTGGCCCCCTCGCAAACGCGGTCGCCAAGCTATTAAGACACCATCAGGGCACTAAGCCAGCTTCCATTCCTGTTGAAACGCAGCCGGAGCATCCGCCTGAGAAGAATAAGTAACGATTTCCCAGGCATCTTTTTGCGCGAGCAAACTCAAAGCAAGCTGGTTATTGAGCGCATGACCTGACTTGCAGGCGACATAACGCGCGACCAAAGGCTTGCCAATCAAATACAAGTCGCCCACAGCATCCAATATCTTGTGTTTGACGAACTCGTCGTCGTAACGCAATCCATCCGAATTCAGCACGCGGTACTCGTCCATCACAATCGCGTTATCAAGGCTTCCGCCACGCGCCAAACCCATCGAGCGTAATGCTTCAACTTCGTTGACGAAACCAAACGTGCGTGCGCGTGCGATCTCTTTTACATAAGACTGCGTCGAAAAATCGATTTCCGCAAAATTCGAGGTTGAATTGATGGCGGGATGACGAAAATCGATCGAAAAAGCGAGAGCAAAGCCGTCATATGGCTCAAGCCTGGCCCATTTGGCCTGAGGCCCCTCTCCCTCGCTCACCTCAACAGTCTTGAGGACGCGCAAAAATTTCTTCGGTGCGTTTTGCTCTTCGATACCTGCGGAGCGCAGGAGATAAATAAAAGTCGCAGCGCTGCCATCCATAATAGGGACTTCTTCGGCGGTCAAATCGACATGGAGATTATCGATTCCCAGCCCTGCCAGTGCAGACATCAAGTGCTCGACCGTGGATACCCTGCCAGCGCCCTCTCCGAGCACGGAAGCCATGCGCGTATCACGCACCATAGCCGCCTGAGCGGGAATATCAACCACCTCGGGCAAATCTACCCGGTGAAAGACAATCCCCGTATCCGGCGCAGCTGGACGCAGCGTCAGCTCGACCCGACGGCCAGAGTGCAGACCGACACCAGTCGTCTTAACGAGATTTTTAAGCGTGCGTTGGCGAAACATAAATCGAAGCTAATTCCTTGAAAACTAGCACTATTGTAGCGTTTTTGTCGATTGTTGCACTGCAATTTTCAGACGACAATGCACCCGAGCTTGGGGAAGCCCGGGTGCGACGCCAAAACCCTCAAGAGGCTTTAGGCATAGGGAGTCAGTTTTTATCCCCGATTAGTCTGCCTGACGACGCAAGAAAGCAGGAATGTCATAGTGCTCCATTCCAGCCGTTTCCAGAGCGCGCACTTGGGCTGTCGCCTGTGTGCGTGGATTACGCAACACGGATGGCACGCCAAGATCCTGACCATTGCCAACCGGCATATTGTCAGTACCCGTGCGCTGCATCTCCATCGGCTCAGACACCAGAACGGGACGGCTTTGCGCACGGCCCAATCCAGTCGCCACAACTGTCACACGCAGGTTGTCGCCCATCGAATCGTCATAAGCCGTACCAAAGATCACTGTCGCTTCTGGCGAGGCAAAGCCGCTGATGTGATCCATGATCGCGCGCGTCTCTTTCATCTTAAGCGAGCTGCTTGCTGTGATGTTGACCAGCACACCGCGGGCACCATTCAAGTTGACGCCCTCGAGCAATGGACATGCCACGGCCTGTTCGGCGGCAATCTTGGCACGATCCGGACCAGAGGCCATCGCAGTGCCCAGCATCGCCTGTCCCTGCTCACCCATAATCGTCTTGACGTCTTCAAAGTCGACGTTCACGTTACCTTCAACGTTGATGATTTCGGCGATACCGGCGCAAGCATTGTGCAAGACATCGTCCGCAGCCTTGAAGCAGTCAGCCTGGGTGGCATCCTCGTCCATCAGCTCGTAGAGATTTTCATTCAACACGACGATCAGTGAGTGGACATACTTTGACAATTCATTGATGCCGTCTTCGGACATCTTCATGCGCTTGGCGCCTTCGAAAGAGAAAGGCTTGGTCACGACACCGACTGTCAAAATTCCCAGCTCCTTGGCGACCTCGGCAACCACCGGACCTGCGCCCGTACCTGTGCCACCACCCATACCCGCGGTAATGAACACCATATTGGCGCCATTGAGTGCCGCACGGATCTCCTCGCGCGCCAGCTCTGCTGCTGCGCGACCTTGGTCGGGCTTGGCACCCGCGCCCAAACCAGTGCGACCCAGACGGATCTGAACAGGCGCATTTGTGGCAGCCAATGCTTGCGCATCCGTGTTGCAACAAATGAAATCGACGCCCTGAACACCAGAACGAATCATATGCGAGACAGCATTGCCACCCGCGCCACCGACACCGACCACTTTGATCACTGTGCCTTTATTTGCGTTATCTAACATTTCAAACATCATGATTGACTCCCTCAAGTCTTAAACTTCAAACGTTTCTAAATTCCCCAAACTACCTTTAGAAATCGTTTCAAACTCGGTGCCGACGGCGTCCGCACCGGGCTTGAAACATCTCCTCCTCAGGCCGAATCGCAATATTGCTCATCGACTTGTTTGATGTCCGAAGACATCAATTCAGTGCATAAACCATTCTTTCATGCGCGCAAGAATAGCTTTAAAACTTCCTGACTGCTGCGTAAATTTTCGACCCCGCAAACGCTGCATGCGTGCCTCGCCCAACAGACCCATCACCGTTGAAAATCTGGGACTGCGCATCACATCGGCCAAACTGCCGTCATACTCGGGAACCGCTACGCGCACAGGTTTTAAAAAGACGTCTTCTGCCAGCTCAACCATACCGGGCATCATCGACGTGCCGCCTGTCAGCACGACGCCGGAGGACAGCAAGTCTTCATAACCCGACTCGCGGATCACTTGCTGGACTAGGCCGAACAGTTCCTCGACGCGAGGTTCAATGACCGCGCCCAGCGCTTGACGTTTGACCTGGCGCGGACCGCGATCACCGAGTCCGGGCACCTCGACCACCTCGTCGGGACTGGCGAGCACTTGTTTGGCGACACCGAAGCGCAGCTTGATGTCCTCGGCATCTGGAGTTGGCGTACGCAGCATCGCCGCGATGTCACTCGTGATTTGATCGCCCGCGATCGGTAATACTGCGGTGTGACGAATAGCACCACCTGTATAAATCGCAACATCTGTCGTACCGCCGCCGATATCAATCAGCACAACGCCCAATTCTTTTTCGTCCGCAGTCAAACACGCCAGACTCGAAGCCAGGGGCTGCAAAATCAAATCCTGAACTTCCAATCCGCAGCGACGCACACACTTCACAATGTTTTGAGCAGCGCTTACAGCACCTGTCACGATGTGCACTTTGACTTCGAGACGCAACCCACTCATTCCAATCGGTTCGCGGATATCCTCTTGTCCATCCACGATGAATTCTTGCGTCAACACATGCAAGACTTGCTGATCTGTAGGAATATTGACAGCCTTCGCGGTTTCAATCACGCGCGCCACATCAGTCGCTGTCACTTCTTTGTCCTTGACCGCAACCATGCCACTCGAGTTAAAGCTGCGGATATGGCTTCCGGCGATACCGGTGTACACATCCCGAATCTTGCAGTCCGCCATGAGCTCAGCCTCTTCGAGCGCGCGCTGAATGGAGTTCACAGTGGTCTCGATATTGACCACCACTCCTTTGCGCATGCCTCTGGACTCATGTTGGCCCAAGCCAAGCACTTCAAAACGTCCCTCTGGCAGTACCTCGGCTACCACAGCAACTACTTTGCTGGTGCCGATATCGAGGGCGACGATCAGATCCTTGATGTCACGGGTCATGGCGTTATCGTTTCTTCTTGAGTTGAGGGTTTTCGGGTAAGGCTGCAAGTGTGAGTGCAAAGCCATTGGGATAGCGCAGGTCGGCGTGCGTGACCGCACGATCGCCAATTTTTTGAGTGGCCTGAGGCAGAGCCTGAACAAAACGCTGAATGCGAGCCGCAAATGGCAAGGCACCTGGAATGCCGCCTTGTGGATCCGGCGCATCCGCACCCGGATCGCGTCCAAGCGCCAAGGTCATGCCGTTCGAGAGCGTGACCTGCCAAGCCAAGCGGTCGCTGAGCGAAAGTTTTTGCACGGTGACATCCAAAGGCGCAAACCAGCGCTCGAGCTCCGCATAACGATTGACAACCAGACCTTCCTTGCCCTCGGGACCTTCGAACTGAGGAAGCGCCACATCGTCGTCGAGCTCGCCCTGGTTGGCCGTAAACACCTGCCCCCACGTATTGATCATCTGACTGTCGTTCCAGAGCGCGAATGGCTGCTGCTCTTCGATCGTCACTCTGATCGCATTGGGCCAAATACGACGCACGGAAGCCGATCGTACCCAAGGCGCCTCTTCGAATACGCGCTGCGCCTCGGCGAGGTTGATCGTGAAAAAGTTGCCCGTGAGATTGCCGGCAATCGCATTTTGGATGCTCGCGGGTGTCACGTAATGCAGAGTCGTATTGGGTGCCGGTTCGATTTCGATCGCCTGCAAATCGAACTGTGGTCGTTGAATCAGCCAATAGATCCCTCCGGCCAGCATGGCCAGCACTGCCAGCACCGCGAGGGTGTTGGCGAGTCGGTTGATCGTACGGGCTTCGTTCCACACAAATAACTCCGCTTATCCTTGAGCCTGACCGGCGCGTCCGACTTTGCAACGCGCATCTTTCAATATGTGCATACACAATTCCGGATAGTCCATTCCCACTGCTTTCGCAGCCATCGGCACCAACGAGTGCCCCGTCATTCCGGGCGAGGTATTCATCTCGATGAGCCAGGGACGATCTTGCGTATCCAGAATCACATCCGCGCGTCCCCAACCCTCGCAACCCAGCGCGCGATAGGCTCGTACACTCAGCTCGGCGATATGCGTCGCCAACGCTGATGAAATCGGTGCCGGACAACGATACTGTGTGTCATCCGAAAAATACTTGTTCTGATAGTCGTAATTACCGCCAGGCGCCACAATCTCGATCAGCGGCAGCGCACGGGCTGTCGCGCCTCTACCAAGCAGTGCCACCGTCAACTCTCGACCTGTAATGAACTGCTCTGCAAGCACGACTTCATCAAATTTTGACGCATGTCTATAACCATCAAGCAACGCCGAGGCCTCGCTCACTTTGACAATACCCAAGGTCGAACCTTCATGCGGGGGTTTCATCATCATTGGCAAGCCCAAGCTTGCTGCAGCTGACGCGACCTGTGTCTCATGGGTCAACTCTGCATAGCCCGGCGTAGGCAAACCCGCCTCAAGCCAGACGCGCTTTGTCATGATTTTGTCCATTGCCAGACTTGAAGCCATCGGACCACTTCCCGTATAGGGAATCCCCAACAACTCCAGTGCGCCTTGAAGGGTTCCGTCTTCGCCGTAACGACCGTGTAATGCGATAAAGACTCGCTCGAAACCTTGCTGCGCCAAATCGGAAAGGCTGCGCGTGCCTGTGTCGAACAGATGCGCGTCGACGCCCAAGCTGCATAGCGCAGCATGCACACCCGTGCCTGACATCAAAGACACTTCGCGCTCGGCTGACTTGCCGCCATACAACACACCGACTTTACCGAAACCGTGGCTGCTCATCGCATGCTCCCTAGTTGCTCCGGGACTTTACTGATCGACCCCGCACCCATGACAATCACGACGTCGCCATCTTGCGCAAAATTTGAAATCGCCTCTGGCATGGCCGCAACGTCCTCGACAAAAACAGGTTCGACTTTGCCTGCGACACGGACTCCGCGAGCCAAGGCTCGACCGTCCGCCGCGACCAGGGCGGGCTCACCTGCGGCATAGACTTCGGTCAACAACACCGCATCCGCAGAACTCAAGACCTTCACAAAGTCTTCAAAACAATCTCTGGTCCGCGTATAGCGATGCGGCTGAAACGCCAGGACAATCCGTCTGTCGGGCCAAGCCCCGCGCGCGGCCGCCAATGTTGCCGCCATCTCAACTGGATGATGTCCGTAATCGTCGATCACACTGAACTTTCCGCCACCCTTGGCCGGGAAGTCGCCCACTTGGGTAAATCGTCTGCCCACACCACCGAACTGAGCCAGCGCCTTGACAATCGACGCATCGTCCACACCCAGCTCTGTCGCAACCGAAATGGCTGCAAGTGCATTCAGAACGTTATGCATGCCGGGCAAATTCAACTCGACGGATATCTTGGGTAGCGCACCGTGGCGCGATTGCCTCTCGACATCGAACAACATCCGCGTGCCTGTCGCGCGCACGTGAGTCGCACGAACCTGAGCATCGCTATTGATCCCATAGGTCGTGACAGGCCTAGACACAAACGGCAAAATCTCGCGAACATTCGCATCATCGGAACACACAATCGCACTGCCATAAAAAGGCAAGCGCTGTGTAAACTCGACAAAAGCGCTCTTGAGCTTGGCGACGTCGTGACCATAAGTATCCATATGGTCTGCATCGATATTGGTGATGATGGCCATCACTGGCAACAAATTCAAAAATGAAGCATCGGATTCATCGGCTTCGACAACAATAAAATCGCCCTGTCCAAGCCCCGCGTTTGCGCCCGCCGAGTTCAGTCTGCCGCCAATCACGAATGTTGGATCCAGTCCACCCGCCGCGAGGACACTCGCGACCAAACTGGTGGTCGTGGTTTTTCCATGCGTTCCAGCCACCGCGATACCACGTTTTAAACGCATCAGCTCTGCCAGCATGACCGCACGCGGCACAACAGGAATCCTCGCTTCACGCGCCGCAATCACTTCAGGATTGTTATTCGCGACTGCAGTCGACGTGACAATCGCATCGGCACCTTTGACATTCGCGGCCTGATGACCAAGAGAGATCGTCGCACCGAGAGAAGCCAAGCGTTGCGTGACCGCAGACTGGGATAAATCTGAGCCAGAGATTCGGTAACCAAGATTGAGCAATACCTCAGCGATTCCGCTCATTCCGGAACCACCAATTCCCACGAAGTGGATATGCTCGATACGATGCTTCATTTCACCACTCCGACTAACTCTTCACAAATATTCGCGATCCGCTGTGCAGCGAGCGGACGTGCATGGACACGCGCGCGCTGAGCAACTGCGGCAAGCTCCTGACGATTGCGCAATCCGAGCCATTCAGACAAGCCCGCTGCCGTCATGCTCTCTTGCTGCATCAACCAGGCCGAACCATCGTCACTTAAAAACCTTGCATTCGCTGTTTGATGATCATCCACTGCGTGTGGATACGGCACAAACAAGGCTGCGACACCGGCCGCGGCCACTTCGGCCACAGTCATGGCCCCCGCCCTGCAAATCAGGATATCCGCCTGGCCCAACGCATCAGCCATATTGTCGATAAAAGCCACACACTCTGCGCGCACACCGGCTTGCTGGTAAGCGAGCTTGAGCGCATCCAGATGCTGCGCGCCTGACTGATGCAAGATCTCTGGACGCCGCGACTCAGGCAAACGGGCAATCGCCTCAGGGAGCATATTGTTCAACGCTGTGGCGCCAAGGCTTCCGCCTACCACTAGCAGACGTAATGCTCCGGTCCGCTGTGAGTAGCGTTGGAGAGGATCTTCCAGGGCGACAACCTCGTGACGCACAGGATTACCCACAACCTCCGCGCCCACCAAAGCGCCGGGAAAACCAGCCAGGACACGCTTTGAAATCCTGGCCAGCACTTTATTTGCCATACCAGCAATCGCGTTCTGCTCATGCAGCACCAGAGGCCGAGCGCGCAAGGCGCTCACGACACCACCGGGAAATGAAACATAACCGCCCATACCCAGCACAACATTCGGACGGATCTTGGAAAAGTGGCCCCAAGCCTGCCACAGGGCACGCATCAGCAAGAATGGCGCGACTGCTTTGGCACGCAAACCACGACCACGGAGTCCCGCAAAACGCAGTGGCGCCAACTCATAACCACGAGCAGGCACGATTTGACCTTCCATTTTTTCCGGATGGCCAAGCCAACGTACCGTCCAACCGCGGTCTCGCAAGACATCAGCGACTGCGAGGCCCGGCATGATGTGTCCGCCCGTACCGCCAGCCATGATCAAAATCGTCGGGGATGTCGTCATGTCCGGACTCCCCGCATCAAGTTTCTATTTTCAAAATCCACGCGCAGCACAACAGCCACCGCGATCATATTCATCAATAAGCCGGAACCACCGTAGCTCACCATGGGCAAGGTCAAGCCTTTTGTTGGTAGTAAGCCGAGCACGACGCCTATGTTGATGAATGACTGGACGCCAAACCACAAACCGACGCCTTGTGCGACCAAACCACCAAAGACCCTTTCCATCGCGATCGCTTGCCGACCAATTTCAAAACAGCGCTGAACGACCACGGCGAACAAGGTAATGACAAGCATGATGCCAACAAAGCCAAGCTCTTCGCCGATCACCGCAACGATGAAGTCTGTGTGGGCTTCGGGCAGGTAATGCAGTTTTTCAACACTTCCACCCAGACCGACGCCCGTCCACTCACCACGCCCGACAGCCATGAGTGAATGCGAAAGCTGATAGGCGGTGGACTGCGCATAATCTGGATTCCAAGGGTCAAGATATGCAAACACGCGCTCACGGCGCCATGGAGACAGCCAGATAATCAGAGAAAATCCTAACAACAAAATGCCGGCCAGTGAGGAAAAGATCCGGGCATTAATTCCACCCAAAAATAGAATGCCCATCGAGATCGCGACGATCACCATCAACGCACCCAGGTCGGGCTCTTTGAGCAAAAGATAAGCCACCACCCCCAAAATCACCGCGATCGGCAAAAAGCCTCTCAACAAGCTGTGCAGATAGAGTTTTTTACGAATCACGTAATCAGCGGTAAAAAGTATCACTGCGAACTTCATCAACTCAGATGGCTGAAATGCGACCGGTCCAATGGGTATCCAGCGCATCGCATTGTTCACCTTTCTTCCAATTCCTGGAATGATGACCAGTACTAACAAAATACCTGCGAAACAAAATATGCCAATCGTCAATTTGCGCCAGGCATTCATCGGCACAGTCAGCACCATCGCGCAGATAAACATGCCAATCGCCACAAAGGCGGATTGGCGCAATACGTAGGAATAGCGGCCATATCCACCTGCACGCGGACCATCGGCCAGCGCGATCGCAGCCGAATACACCATCAAAATGCCCAAACCGACCAAGATACTGGTCGCAATCACCAAGGGCAAATCGTAGTTGCGCATGGTTGTGCGGCCAGGCGATACGGCATTGACGCTTCCAGTCAGTTCAGCGAAGAGGCTCATACCACCTCCCCTTGATCCAGCGCGAGATCGGTGACTGCGCTGACAAATACTTGACCACGATGCGGATAATTTTGAAACATGTCAAAGCTTGCGCAGGCCGGAGACAAGACAACAGCGTCGCCTTCCTGTGCCTTGGCAAATGCTTGTGTGACAGCTTCACCCATGTCTGCCGCGAACACGATTGGCACTTCAGCAGGTGCGAGCACTTGTGCCAGAATCGTTGCATCTTGTCCGATCAGAACGACTGCGCAAACGTGTCTTTTCACAACTGGAATCAGTGGCTCGAAATTTTGACCTTTGCCCACGCCACCGGCAATCAAAACGATTCGTCGACCCAGACCTTCAAGTCCGGCTGCCGTCGCACCGACATTGGTACCTTTGCTGTCGTTAAAGAAATCGACGCCGCGGACGCTGCGCACAAATTCCATGCGATGAGGTTCGCCTTGATACTCACCCGCTGCGCGCAGCATAGGCGCCCACTTGGCGCCACAAGCGCGAGCCAGTAATAGCGCCGCCTGGCAATTCAGCGCATTATGCAACCCCTTGATGCCCAATGCCTCAACGGGCATTAAGCGCACCATCCGACCCGCTTGGCGCTCAGGCGCAGGCGCATTTTTCTTGCGTCGAACCGGCGCTGGCAGATCGTCTTCAAATTCGGTCGCCTCGGAAGAACACAACCACATGACATCGTGACTGGTTTCAATGCCGAGATCGCCTGTCAACATAGGCGCATCGCGTCCAAAACTACGCACATTCATCGCGCCTTGATTCGAAACAAGCGCCATCACATTCGCATCGTCACGATTCAGGACGATTTGCTGTGCCATGCTAAAAATTCTGGCTTTGGCATCACTGTATGCCTGCATCGTGACATGCCAGTCCAGATGATCTTGCGTGAGATTCAAGACTGTCGCAGCCGCGAGATCGAGGCTACGTGTCGTTTCAAGCTGAAAACTGGAGAGCTCAAGGACCCAGACTTCCGGCAAATCCCGATGGTCCAAGGCTTCCATCAGCGCATGTAACGCCGCAGGACTAATATTGCCCGCAGCCTTAGCACTCAGTCCAGACGCCTCGAGCATGCGACGCGTGAGTGCCGTCACGGTGGTCTTGCCGTTTGTACCCGTCACACCAAGCACTTTTGGCGAATACGCTTGCGACGACTTCAAATCCTGAAGCGCGCGGGCGAACAACTCGATCTCGCCTGTAATCTCAACATTGCGAGACTGCGCAGCCTCAAGCAGCTCACGTACAGGTGACATTCCCGGCGCCAAACCAGGACTCAACACGAGCTGATCGACTTCATCAAGCAAAGTCTCAGCGAAGGTGTCGCAACCAAGATGCCACTCGACGCGCGATGGGTCCAGCTCGGCTTGCAGTGCCTCAAGTCCGGCAGGCGTTGCACGCGTATCCGCGATACGCAACAGCGCACCATTGCGCGCGCACCAACGCGCTGCGGCAATACCAGTCTCACCGAGTCCTAAAATCAGGACGCGTGTCGGGAAACTGGAGGCGGAAACGATATCGCTCATCGAATCTTCAAAGAAGACAAACCAATCAACACCAGCATCATGCTGATGATCCAAAAACGAATGACGACCTGAGTTTCTTTCCAGCCGCCCACTTCAAAATGATGATGTAAAGGAGCCATCCGCAACACACGTCTGCCTTCGCCATATTTGCGCTTGGTGTACTTGAACCAAAACACCTGGATCATGACCGACAGAGTCTCAGCAACAAAGACTCCGCCCATGATGAACAAAACAATCTCTTGCCGCACGATGATCGCAATCGTGCCGAGCATGCCACCCAAAGCAAGTGCCCCGACATCCCCCATGAAGACTTGGGCTGGATGTGCGTTGAACCAGAGAAAAGCGAGACCCGCTCCAGCCAGTGCCGCACAAAGCACCATCAACTCTCCTGCACCCGGAACGTAGGGAAACAAAAGGTATTTTGAATAGTCGACACGACCCACGACATAGGCAAATACGCCCAGCGCGGATCCCACCATGACCGTGGGCATGATCGCCAAGCCATCCAGACCATCGGTCAGATTGACTGCGTTACTCGTTCCCACAATGACAAACCAGCTCAAAGCCACAAAGCCGAACACACCCAGTGGATAGGTGATTGTCTTGAAGAACGGAACCATCAGATCAGTACGCGTCGGCAAATCAAGCGTGAAACCACTCATCACCCAGTCGCGCATCAGCGGCCAGACATTGGCGGTGGCGGGCGCGGAGACCGCAAAAGTCAGATAAACCGCAGCCACAAAACCGATCAGCGCTTGCCAGAAGAATTTCTTACGGGCAGGCATTCCCTCTGGATCACGATGCACAACCTTCTTGTAATCATCCACCCAGCCAATCCAGCCAAACCCGAAGGTCACGAGCAACACGACCCAGACAAAACGATTTGTCCAATCTGCCCACAATAAAGTGCTCACGCCAATTGAAATCAAGATCAAGGCACCACCCATCGTGGGTGTCCCCGTTTTGATCAAATGAGTCTGCGGACCGTACGCACGCACAGCCTGACCAATTTTGAGTGAAGTCAAACGACCAATGACATACGGACCCGCAATCAAGCCAATCAAAAGAGATGTGGCGCACGCAAGCACCGCGCGCAAAGTGATGTACTCAAACACCGCAAAGCTGCGTACGTGGTTGTCGGCGATCCAGCCAAACAGTTCATACAGCATGCTTCACCACTTCCCCGGGGTTGACCCCTGTTGCTTTTAGATAATCTTTCACGATGCGCTCCATGCGCATAAATCGCGAACCCTTCACCAAGACGCTTGCAGCAGATAGCGCGCACAGTTGTTCGCAGAGTGCTTCAACCGAGGTGCCAATGATCGCGCCATCACCATAAGCTTGCGCGGTTTCCCGCGTGGCCTCACCCAACGTGAACAGATGTTCAATGCCGCGCGCACGCGCATAGGCACCCACTTCCCGATGCATTTCTGGTCCGTGATCACCGACTTCACCCATATCGCCCAGTACGAGTACGCGCGGAGCAGGCAAGCTGGCCAACACATCAATGGCGGCACGTACTGAATCCGGATTGGCGTTGTAAGTGTCGTCGATTAAAACCCGTTGCCCGGACAACCGATGTGTTTGCATCCTGCCCGATACAGCCTGGAATCCATTGAGCCCGTCAACAATCGCTTGCAAGGGCGCACCGACTGACTGGGCGCACCCCGCAGCAGCAAGCGCATTACGTACATTATGCAAGCCGGGCACTGGCAAACTGATCCGGCACGATCCGCCTGGAATGTTCAGCGTAAAAGACGAACCCAACGCATCGGCCTCAACGTCACTCGGCCAGACATCGGCCTGAGCGCTCATGCCAAACCGCAGGCAAGCGTGTTGTGCGCAGAGACTTTCCCAAAGGGGCGAAAACTCCTCGTCCGCAGGAAAAACTTTCACACCCTTTGCACGCAATGCACCAAACACAGCAGCATTCTCTCGCGCGACGGCCTCCACGCTTTCCATGAACTCCTGATGCTCGCGCTGCGCGTTATTCACAAGCGCAACCGTCGGCTCAACAAGAGCAGCAAGCACTTCGATTTCTCCGGGGTGATTCATCCCGAGTTCAATGACAGCGGCCTGATGACTCTTGCGTAAACGCATCAGTGTCAACGGCACACCCAGTTCATTATTCAAATTACCCACAGTGGCCAGACGACCTTCATTTCCCAGCCAGGCAGCTAGAATCGCCGCGATCATTTCCTTGGTGGTCGTCTTCCCATTACTGCCTGTCACCGCGATCATCGGAATGGAAAATTGCATTCTCCAAGCATGACCGAGCGCCAACAAGGCCGCACGTGTATCTCCCAGCGCAACTTGAGGCAAGTCGACTGATGCGTCGACCGCGTCGACAATGGCTGCGCACGCGCCCGCCTCGGCGACCTGCTTCAAATACGCATGTCCATCAAAATTTTCGCCGCGCAAGGCAACAAATACGGCGCCGGAGTCCAATTTGCGTGAATCAGTCTGTACCGGCCTGCCTTGCATCAGAACAAATGCGGCCTGAGCCCACTGCCTATCATCAAACGCATGACGAACACCACGCACTTCCTGATAGGTCTCATGTCCTTTTCCAGCAATCAGGATGACGTCCGAAGGCTCTGCGCCAAAAATAGCCTGAAGAATTGCCTCGGCCCGATCCTGAATGATCCGTACATGTTGTGATTGGCCGGGAATATCTGCGATGATATCCGCCACAATAGAAGCGGGATCCTCTTGACGAGGATTATCACTGGTCACAATCACCTGGTCGGCCAAGCGCTGAGCGATCGTGCCCATGATGGGGCGCTTGCCGGCATCACGATTTCCACCGCAACCAAACACGCACAAGAGTCTTCCCTGTCTGCTCTGCGCGATTGGACGCAGCGTCCTGAGTACGCGTTCAAGTGCATCTGGCGTATGCGCGTAATCCACCACCACAAGGGGGACAGGAGCGTCTTGCATGACAGGCAAGACACGTTCGAGTCTTCCATCCACAGGGGCGAGTTGTTCAATTGTTCGGCTGATTTTTTCCAAGCTCCAGCCTAACGCTTGCAAAAGGCCGGCGACACAAAGCAAATTAGAAACGTTGTGGGTACCTAAAGCGTGACTCTGTACCTGCTTCTGCAAGCCTTGTGACTTGAGCAAGAAAGACATGCCCGCTGCCTCGGTCCTCAATTCGCTCGCTGTAAGTGTTGCCGAGTCCGCCTGTTTGGAAATACTGTAAGTCAGTGCCTGACAATTCACGCTGTGGGAAAGCCGTACACCGACAGGATCGTCAAGATTCAGCACAGCGAAACGCAAGCCAGGCCATGCGAAAAGCTTGCTTTTAGCGCTTTCATAGGCCTGCATGGTCTGATGATAGTCAAGATGATCGCGCGACAGGTTCGTAAATCCTGCAACGTGGATCCGGACACCCTCGAGACGCCCTTGGTCGATACCGATGGATGAAGCCTCCATCGCCACATGCGTTGCGCCTTCTTCGCGCAACAACGCCAATGTTCGATGAAGCGAAATCACATCAGGTGTCGTCAACTGACCTGGAACAAGTCGTCCATCCGGATAAGTCACGCCTAACGTTCCAATCACACCGACGCGTTGACCATCATGCTTCAAAGCCTGCGAGACCCAATCCACGCAGCTTGTCTTGCCGTTTGTGCCCGTGACAGCCAAAACCGTCAAACTGGCCGAGGGCTTTTCATACCAAAGGTCCGCCAGCGTACCTAAACGTCTGACCAAGTGCTGCACGACAAAAAGCGGGACCGCATATTCAGAGGGCTGCCAGCCCTCGACTGTATCGCCATGCATCAAAACGGCCGCAGCGCCATGCTCAATCGCCGCTTCGATAAAAGCGCGGCCATCACCTTTTCTGCCCGGACATGCCACAAATATATCGCCACGCGACACCATGCGAGAGTCGGCATGCAAGTGCGCGCCACATTCAACCGTCCGTCGCAGCAGGGCAATCAGGTTCTCGTCAGAGGTGCGATCATCGATTAGCACGGAGCGTGTCATCGTGCGCCTCCCTGACCTGTCGCGACGACCGCAGAAGTAAACGGCGCGTCCGGCTGTACGCCCATAATTCTGAGCGTACTACCCACAATCGAGGAAAACACTGGTGCAGCAACCAAGCCACCGTAGTAGACACCGGCGCTCGGCTCGTCGATCGTCACGGCCACTACGATGCGAGGATCAGAAACTGGTGCAAAACCCACAAACGAACCGCGATATCTGCTCGTGCTATACCGTCCATCGACGATTTTTCGAGCGGTACCGCTTTTGCCCGCAACACGATAACCCTGAACGGCGGCGGCCTTGGAGCCATCAGGTCCAGCTGCTGCCTCGAGCATCAAACGCACTTTCTTGGCCACATCAGGCGTGTAAATCCGCGTCGTCGCGAGAGGTGTCTCACGCTTGACCAGAGACAAACCGACCATATCGCCATCACGCGCAAAAGCGGTATAGGCGCGCGCCATCTGCAGCAATGAAACCGACAAGCCATAGCCATAAGACATGGTGGCTTTTTCAATCAAACGCCATCTCTCCCAGGGTCTGAGTCGACCCGCCGCAGCACCGGGAAAACCTGTCTGGGGAACTTGACCAAGTCCCAGATCATTGAAGCGCGCCCACATTTCACGAGATTCGAGTTTTTCGGAAATCAAGGTCATGCCGATATTGCTCGATTTCAACAACACACCACCCGTGTCGAGCACACCATTTGGTTTGACGTCGCTGATTGTCGAGCCCTGATAGGCGAACTTTCCGTTGCCTGTTCTGAACTGAGTCGTCGGCGTAATACGATTGAGCTCGAGAGCCAACGCAACCGTGAATGGCTTCATGATCGAACCAGGCTCGAAGGTATCGGTCAGCGCCTGATTCCGCATGTTTCCGCTTCGGAAAGATTCACGCTTGTTCGGATCATAGGTCGGCATGTTTCCAAGCGCGAGTATTTCACCTGTTTTGACATCGATCACGACCGCTGCGGCGCCTTTGGCTTTTGTGCTGGCCATTACGTCCTGAAGCGCGCGATAGACCTGATACTGAATTCGGGTATCGATTGATAACTTAATGTCACGGCCATCTTCGGGAGTATCGATTTCGCGGACATCGTCAATATTTCGACCCATCCTGTCTTTCATGACGCGTCGGCTTCCCGCGCGCCCAGCAAGCTGATCGTTAAAAGCGAGTTCGACGCCTTCTTGTCCTTTGTCATCGAGGTTGTTCAAGCCCACGATGTTTCCCGTCACCACTCCCTCTGGATAAAAGCGACGATTGTCCGGATGCAGACTGATCCCCGCGATATTGAGTTTCTCGATCTTTTTAGCAACATCGAGCGGAACTTGTCGCTTGAGATAGATGAAGTTTCTTTTCTCGTCAGCGATTCTTTTGCGTAATTCAGCGACTGGCATCTCAAGCAAATCAGCGAGGCTTTGCAACTTTGCGGCAGAAGCCTCGCGGTATTGCCGTGGCTGAAACGCAATAGCGTTGGCCGGAATACTGGCCGCCAACACGACGCCATGGCGATCGAGGATTTTTCCACGGCTTGCGTGCAGGGTGAGTGTGTGCTCGTAGCGCTTCTCGCCTTGTTGCTGCAAAAATTCCGTTGTAATGCCCTGCAAGTAAATCGCGCGTCCGGCTAAAGCCAAAAATCCTATGCCAAACAAAATCAGCAACAACCGTCCGCGCCACATCGGATAGCTGATCTGAAGCACTGGATTCTTAAAGAAAGGCATACGTTTCATCGCACGCCTCCACGCGAACTTGTCTGCGCGTTGTTCTGTTCGGCACTTCTTGCTGGCGCAGCATGAGTCGACTGACCGAGCGAAGGCTGCGACACATAAACAGTGCGGTCAGGCACAATCCCCGTCATCTTGAGCTCTTCGCGCGCCAGACGATCGACCTTGGAATTGCTCGACTCGGCGGCGCGATCCAGCTGGAGTCTTCTCCATTCGATTTCAAGTTCGCGCGACTGCGCCTTGTAGCGATCAAGTTGATCGTAGAGTTGCCGGGCCTGATACCGAGCCGTCACGAGAGACAAAGCCGACGCCATCAAGACCAGACCAACCAGGACGCAGACTCGACCCATCAGCGTCCTCCCCGTTTGTGTCGAGAGCCCGACTCGATCGGTGCGGGCGAAAAGGTCGCCGCGCCACCTGATGGCAAAGCCGTTGAAGTCCGCTCAGCCACGCGCAAAACAGCAGAACGCGAACGAGGGTTCTCACTGATTTCACTGTCCGAAGGCAGCACACGCGCTAAGGCGAGCAGTACAGGCTGAGGCATTTCGCTTTCGCGAAGGGGGAGGCGGGCGTACGCAGCTTCCGGACGGGATGCTGCGGTGATGAACTGCTTGACGACGCGATCTTCCAGAGAGTGGAAGCTAATCACGGCCATACGTCCGCCTGTTTTCAATAATGTCAGAGTTGCCTGGAGGGCGCCCTCGAGCTCTTCGAGCTCCCGATTGATGTAAATCCGTAAAGCTTGAAAGGTGCGTGTAGCCGGATGCTGGCCCTTTTCGCGCGTGCGAACGGTGCTTGACACGAGCTCGGCGAGGTCGAGCGTGGTAAGCAGCGGACTTGTTGCGCGGCGAGCAGCAATCGCCTTTGCAATCTGAAAAGCAAACCGTTCTTCGCCATATCGAACTATGACCTCCCGCATCTCATCAACACTAGCCAGCGCCAACCATTGCGCCACTGTCTCACCGCGCGTCGTGTCCATCCGCATATCGAGCGGACCTTCGCGCATAAAAGAAAACCCTCTTGCGGCATCGTCGATCTGCGGTGAAGAAACCCCCAGATCCAACATCACCCCATCTACTTCACTCACGCCCAGAGCCGACAAGGCACTCAACATGTCACCAAAGCCCTCGTGGATGACCGTCACACGACGATCCTGACGAGCCAACTCTTGCGCCACCTCAATAGCCTGCGGATCCTTATCAAATACAAACAGCCTTGCGTCCGGATTTAACTTTTCCAGCAACAATCTCGAGTGCCCGCCACGTCCGAACGTGCCATCAACAAAAATCCCAGACAATCGTGTCGTCTGGAAATCCGTGTTGGCCGAAGTCTTCGATGCGCGCTTACCATACTCAGGCAACACCAAGGATTCGACAGTCGGCTCGAGCAGCACGGGCCGATGGCTGAACACAGTCACGGACTAAAACGAAAACTGATTTAAAACATCACCTATGCCTTGCGACAAATCAGCAGCCTCTCGGCGCGTCAAAGCAGCGGCATCCCATAATTCGAAGTGCGCACCCATCCCCAACAACATGACGTCACGCGACATACCCGCTGCCAGCCTGAGCTCAGGCGCCACAAGCACACGCCCAGAGCCATCAATCTCGACGTCTTGAGCATTACCGAGCAGCAAACGCTGAAGCGCACGCGCCGACATGGGAAATGCGGCGATTTGTTCCCGCTTTTGCTCCCACTCGGGCCGTGGATAGACCAGCAAACAACCGTCGGGGTGTCGTGTAATCGTCAGACAGCCTTGCGCCTGCTCGACCAGAGCGTCGCGATGCCGGGTCGGGATATTGATCCGACCTTTTGCATCCAGCGTGAGCGCACTACTTCCTTGAAACACCGAATTACCCCACTTAGTTGCACAAATATGCACTTTTCACCACTCTAAGTGAATGATTAATTCTGGTCAAGCTGGAAATAGGATTTTTTTCAATGGCGACAAGGACTTAGAGTCGTTTTTGCACAAGTCACAAAAACGAAATAATCAAATAAATCATGCGATTGGGACATCTAGTAAATGTTGAATATCAACACTTAACATAGGGATAACCCCGAGGAGAGTGCAAGAGAAGTGCAAGACAGATCTATAGGCCGGATTCTGTAAACCCATTTGCATGGGTCGGCAATCATTCCTCTGGGCATTTCATTGCTGAAATGCTCTAGCCACCTACCCGCATACTTGGACGGAGCCGCCCGTCGTGGCCGAAACCACACGCATGCCTATTTGGTGTTGCTCCGGATAGAGGTTGCCGCGTTTCACCCTGCAATGCCAGGCTCGACAAGCGAACCCTACACCACGGCTACACCGTGGCGGTGCGCGCCTTGCGGCACACCCTCACTGCAGACTCGTCTCTGTGGCCCTAGTCCTCGCCGTCCACACGCTTGCGCATGGGACGACGGACGGTCGTTAACCGTTATCCCGCCCTGTGGAGTCCGGACCTTCCTCGATGCACGAAGCACCGCGATTGCCCGATCTGTCTTGCGCTTGCATTGTAAGGCCATACCGGCCAAGCCAACTCCTGCGACAATAGCGGACTCAACTTCTTTTTCCAGCCGCATCAAACATGTCTAGCCAAGCCCTGATTACCCTCAACGCCGTTCACCTCGCTTATGGTCACCACCCGCTTCTTGACGGAGCGGATCTAGCCATTCACGCGCACGAACGCATTGGCTTGATTGGGCGCAATGGCGCCGGCAAATCCTCACTACTTCGTTTGCTCGACGGCCGCACACAACCGGATGATGGCACCATCAATATCGCAGGACATGTCAAAGTCGCGACGGTCGAACAAGAGCCAGAACTCGACGAGACCCTCACAATCGAACAAGCAGTGTTTGGAGAATACGATCCGGATAGTGAAGACTGGAATCGGGCCTCTCGCGTACGCGCCCTCATCGACAAACTGGGGCTGCCTCCTGAAGCGATCGTCGGCACCCTTTCGGGCGGCATGCGCAAGCGCGTGGCACTGATCAGCGCCATGGCCAATGAGCCCAGTCTGTTGCTTTTGGATGAACCGACCAACCACCTGGATCTCGACGGGATCAACTGGCTCGAAAACACACTCAAGCAATGGCCAGGTAGCGCGATTGTCATTACACACGACAGGCGCTTTCTGGATGCAATCGCCACGCGTATCGTTGAGCTCGATCGGGGCGCGCTGCTGAGCTTTCCGGGTAATTTTTCAGAGTGGCAAGTTCGCAAAGCCCAATGGCTCGAGTCCCAGCGTCTGGAAAACGCCCGCTTCGACAAGCTTCTGGCTCAGGAGGAAATCTGGATACGCAAAGGCGTTGAAGCGCGCCGAACACGTAACGAGGGTCGCGTGCGCAGACTCGAACAGCTTCGCCGCGAGCGCGCCGACAGACGTGACCGCCAAGGCAATGTTCAGCTCGCACTTGACGCCGGACAACGCTCCGGAAAACTCGTCGCCGAACTCGAGCACGTCAGCAAGTCCTTTGGCGACCGGTGCGTAGTGAGTGATTATTCGACCACCATCATGCGCGGTGACCGCATTGGCTTGATTGGTCCCAACGGTGCGGGCAAATCAACGCTCCTCAAGCTGATTCTTGGGACCCTGCAGCCCGACAGCGGCACAGTCAAACTCGGCACCAATCTGAGCGTGGCATATTTCGATCAAATGCGTAGTCAGCTCGATGAGAATGCATCGCTGGCCGATGTCATCAACCCTGGAAGCGAATGGATTGAAATCGGTGGTACACGCAAACATGTCATGAGCTATCTCGGTGATTTTTTATTTGCGCCTGCGCGCGCCCACTCACCTGTGAAAAGCCTCTCGGGAGGCGAGCGCGCCCGATTACTCCTGGCGAGACTGTTCGCCCGCCCGGCCAATATTCTGGTGCTGGATGAACCGACCAACGATCTTGATATCGAAACGCTCGAATTACTCGAGGAGCTCTTGCAAGACTATCCGGGCACAGTCCTGCTAGTCAGCCATGACCGAACCTTTCTGGATAACGTCGTGACACAAACTATCGCCAGCGAAGGAAATGGCCGCTGGAAAGATTATGTAGGTGGATTCGCGGATTGGGAACGTCAGCGCAAAACCACGCAAGGCCCTTCCGCCATTGCCCAGCTGAAAGCTGCGCCACAACCATCCAGTCAAGCTCCCGACCAAACGCCTGTGGCGACAGGTTCCGCCAATCAGCCTCGGGGGGGCTCAAGTCAAGCCGCTCCGGGCATTGCAGCGACGTCCAGTAGCAAAGCGCGTCCGAACAAGCTTGCGCCCTGGGAGGTGAAAGAGCTCGAACAGCTGCCAATTGAAATTCAACAGCTTGAGCAAGAGCAAGAAGCCCTCGTTGCGGAAATGGGCAACAGCGAGCTTTACAAAAACGATCCAGCCAAGCTGACAACAATTCAGACTCGGCTGACCGAAATCGAAGCCCTGCTGGTCAAGCACTTCGCGCGCTGGGAAGCGCTTGAAGCCAGACAATCCTGATTAGGCTCTCACGCGCCACTTCAGCGTTTCACCTGCGGCGAGCGGAACAATCGTCTCCTTTCCAAACGGGAGTTCCGTTGGGATCGTGAAATCCGCTCGCTCCAAAGTCATGGTGCCAGTATTGCGCGGCAACCCATAAAAATCCGGACCTCTGAAACTTGCGAAAGCCTCGAGTCTGTCGATTTTCCCTGCGGCATCAAAAGCCGTTGCATACAACTCCATTGCATGGTGCGCTGTATAACAACCCGCACACCCACAGGCATGCTCTTTGAGGCCTTTGGAGTGCGGCGCACTATCGGTACCTAGAAAGAAACGTGGGCTCTCACTCGTAGCAGCCTCGACCAACGCGCGACGGTGCACTTCGCGCTTCAAAATAGGCAAACAGTAATAATGCGGTCGTACGCCACCCTGAAAAATCGCATTACGGTTGTAAAGCAGATGTTGCGCGGTAATCGTTGCCGCCACAGGTCCCTCTGCATCACGCACATATTCCGCGCCTTCCTTGGTGGTGATGTGCTCAAAGACGACCTTCAAGGCGGGGAAAGATTTTCGCAAGGGAATCATCACGCGATCAATGAACAAAGCCTCGCGATCAAACACATCCACAGATGGATCGGTGACCTCACCGTGAACCAGCAGTGGCATGCCAATGCGTTGCATCGCCTCTAGCACGGCGCTGCAACGTGCCAGCAAGTCCGTCACGCCAGCATCAGAGTTCGTGGTCGCGCCGGCTGGGTATAGCTTGAACGCCACTGCGGCACCCGATTCGTAAGCTCGAACAGCCTCATCGGGTTGCGTGTTGTCGGTCAAATACAAGGTCATCAAAGGTGTAAAAACGCCCGGTGCCACACCGACTTCGGCTAACGCCTGCTCGATACGCTCGCGATAAGCGACTGCCAACGCTGCGGTCGTGACGGGTGGTTTGAGGTTGGGCATGATGATTGCGCGCGCAAACTGCCGAGCAGTATCACCGACGACAGCCTTGAGGGCTTCGGCATCGCGCAAATGCAAATGCCAGTCGTCAGGACGTGTGATCGTGAGGGTATTTTGTGTCATGCTGATGCTTTATGAGGTGTGGGTTGTTGTGATGGCTGAGGGCGCTATGAAGATTGATAGTGCTCTACAAAGGCATGCTTCGCTCAACAAGCGCGGCAAATGTTGCGCTGCCGACGGGAATCACCTCGTCATTGAAGTCGAATCTCGGATTATGCAGATACCTGCCGTCTTCCGCTCCGCCTTGGCCAAGCCTGAAATAAGCACCGGGCACTTTCTTTAACATGAAAGAAAAATCCTCCGATCCCATGGAGGGCGTCATATCACGCACCACGCGCTCCGATCCGAAAAGCTCAGTCGCCACATCCGCCACAAAATGGGCGTTGGCAGCTGTGTTGATGGTCGCGGGGTAGTTGCGCTGATAGTGAAACTCCACCGTGGCGCCAAACGCCTCGGCCACCGAATGTATCAAAGCACGCATCCGCGTTTCTACGAGTTGTTGCACAGCATCACTAAAAGTACGAACTGTACCTACAAGTTTTGCCTGACCGGGGATCACGCTTGCTGCCGTGGCATGGCCCGCATTGATATGGCCAAAAGACAAAACCGCCGCCTCCAAAGGATGTACATTTCTGGATACGATCGTCTGAAGCGCAGTCACTAAGTTTGCTGCCACCACGATCGGGTCGATGGTCTGGTACGGGTGCGCGCCATGGCCACCGCGACCTTTGATTGTGATCTCAAATTTGTCAGAAGCCGCCATCATCGGACCCGGATTAATGCCAATCATGCCAGCGGGCAAGCCGGGCCAGTTGTGGAGCGCATAAATGGCATCGCAAGGAAAACGCTCGAATAAGCCGTCCTCCACCATGGCCTGGGCTCCCCCAAGACCTTCTTCCGCAGGCTGAAAAATCAATACGGCGGTACCGTTGAAATTTCTGTTCTGCATCAAATATTTAGCTGCGCCCAGCAATATTGTTGTGTGTCCATCATGGCCACACGCATGCATCATCCCGGGAACCGTCGAGCAATATTCAACGTCACTCTCCTCGCTCATCGGCAAGGCATCCATATCCGCCCGTAGACCGATCATTTTTCCGGAGTCAGTCTTCTGACCTTTGATAACACCCACCACGCCGGTCCGTCCAATCCCTCGATGGACTTCGACGCCAAGTGCGGTCAAAGCGCCCGCGACAATCCCGGAGGTTCGCAACTCTTGAAAGCCAATTTCAGGATTGGCATGCAAATCTCGACGGACAGCGACGAGTTCTTTGTGAAATTGTTGGATCGCTGCAAGCGGAGATCTTGGGTACATAATCTTTGATATTAAAAAGGATAAAACCAAGTGAAATCCAGTGTGCTACATCAGCTTTCTACTCATCCTGGATCATTTTCGTGAGTTTACCCGTGTTAGATAAAACTGCGCCATTTGAGACAATTTCGCGACTTTCTATATAAATTCTTTGTCTTTCACTCTGAGAAGCGTTATGCTGCGCCCGTTGTGCACATTAATCCGTTCCCTAGGAGAGCCCACATGGCCACCGCCAAAAAACCTGCCGCAAAGAAAGTCGCTGTCAAAAAAGTTGCCGCAAAAAAAGTTGCTGCAAAGAAGGCACCCGCAGTGAAGAAAGTTGCGGTTAAGAAAACTGCCGCAGCAAAACCCGCTGCTAAAAAAGTGGCGCGTACACCCAATGCCGCATTTATGAAAGCGTTGACACCGAGCGCTGTGTTGGCTGCCGTGATTGGTGCCGCCGCTGTGCCACGCACTGAAGTGACCAAGAAAATTTGGGATTACATTAAAAAGCACGACCTCCAGGATCCAAAGAATCGTCGCAACATCAATGCTGACGAAAAGCTCAAGCCTCTGTTTGGCAAAGCTCAAGTCTCAATGTTCGAACTGACCAAAATCGTGAGCGGTCACTTGAAGTAAAGAGATTTCGTGCTGAAGAAAACATTTGAGATTTTTCAAATGATCAGTACAAAAAAGGGCACTCTGTGAGTGCCCTTTTTAATTAACTTCTTTAAGCTTTTAATTCGGTGCGCTCCACTCAAGCAACGCAAGCCAGCCTTTGATCAAACGGTACAAAATCCAGATTCCCGTTGCCAAGACCCCAATCCAGCCAATGTAAATATAGGTCGCGATTCCGCTTATCACCAAAGCAAGCAAGCCCCACCAGAAAGTTTGCATCAGCCAATCAAAATGTGAGGCATAAACAGTCCCGGCTGCATCTGGACGCTTGACATAAAGCAATACCATCGCTGCGACAGTCGCCACGCCGAATACACCTCCGCTCAGCAGACCAAGCGCAAAAAGTCCGTATGCCACATGTGTAAGAGTACGCAAATCGATCGGTGATTTGCCTTCAGGACTCTGTTCGTTTGACATTTAAAGTGCTCCTTTGATGATCAGCCAGCGAGTGCGAGTACGTATCAACCCACGGTGAGAATCTTACATGATTGGCGTAGTGTATAGAACGATTCTGAAACACGCGCTCAAAGACAAAGCAGCAAAGACAAAACCCCTCAGGCGAGGCCTGAGGGGTTTTGAGGGTAAGAGCTTGACGATGACCTACTTTCACAGACGTACGTCCACTATCATCGGCGCTAAGGTGTTTCACGG
>NZ_JAUHHF010000005.1 GCF_030410395.1 Zwartia panacis | reverse complement strand
CGATACCCACAACCAAATCAATGCGCTGACGCATGTGACGGTAGACGAAAATATCAATCAAGGCCCTGAATGCTCTTGGGTCCTGCAAGAGTGGCGTGATGTCACGAAACATCACCCCCGGCTTGGGTCAGTCCGGAATCGTTCTGATCAGCCCGCGTACGATTTCCATCGGATCCTGATGTGAAGGGATGATGGGCATGATCATGAGATAGCACTCCGAGAAGGGTCATTCGCATACTGCGCAGACTAGTTTAAGCGGCTTTCACTCGTACCGCTCT
The DNA here is from genome assembly GCF_030410395.1 of Zwartia panacis. GTDB lineage: Bacteria > Pseudomonadota > Gammaproteobacteria > Burkholderiales > Burkholderiaceae_B > Zwartia > Zwartia panacis. Next base: position 212,368 of record NZ_JAUHHF010000005.1, on the reverse strand, counting down.
GGAAACTCGCAACGCCTTGGCGCGCGCAGCCTCGACCGAGACATCCGTTGCCAGGCCCACGCCCATACGACGCTTCACAAAAGACTCGGGCTTTCCGAACAGCCGCAGATCCGTGCCGGGCTCGGCCAACGCCTGGGCAACGCCTTCGTAACGGACCGCTTTGGCCTCGATTCCGCCATAAATCACACTGCTTGCGGCCGGAGCTCGCAACGATGTGTCGACGGGAAGTCCTAACAGCGCGCGCGCATGCAATTCGAATTCGCTCTGCAATTGCGACACCAGCGTCACCAGGCCCGTGTCATGGGGGCGTGGACTGACTTCGGAGAACCATACCTGATCCCCCGACACAAAAAGCTCGACACCAAATAATCCTTGTCCTCCCAGATTTTCGGTGACATCCCGGGCGATCTGTTTCGCGCGTTCAAGTGCGCGGCTCGACATGGGCTGCGGCTGCCAGCTTTCCACATAATCGCCACCTTGCTGCAAGTGTCCGATGGGCGCGCAAAAGTGCGTTTCAATCTGACCATTCACGCCTTTTGCACGCACAGTCAAGAGTGTGATTTCGTATTCGAAATCGATAAATCCTTCCACAATGATGCGATCGCCGCCAACGCGCGCACCTTCTCTGGCGATACTCCAGGCCGATTCGATATCCTGCGGACCGCGTAAAACCGACTGGCCTTTACCCGAAGAGGACATGACGGGCTTGACCAGACAGGGGAAACCCACTTCTTTGGTTGCCTCAGTCAGGGACGCGAGCGAGTCCGCAAACCGGTAAGGCGATGTGGGCAATCCGAGGGTTTCGGCTGCCAACCGGCGGATCCCCTCACGATTCATCGTGAGCTGGGCCGCACGGGCCGTCGGGGTGACACGAACCATACCGGTGGCCTCAAGCTCAACCAGCAAATCCGTTGCGATTGCTTCGATTTCTGGCACGATCAGATGGGGCCGCTCCTTTTCGATCAGGGCCCGAAGGGCGACCTTGTCGGTCATCGCCACCACATGCCCCCGGTGCGCCACTTGCTGCCCGGGCGCATCCGCATAACGATCCACCGCGATCACCTCAACCCCCAAACGCTGCAGAGCCAAAATCACCTCTTTGCCCAGTTCGCCTGCGCCCAACAGCATCACCCTGAGCGCGGCGCCAGAGAGAGGTGTCCCGAAATTAGCCTCATAAGGTGCGAGGGCCGCGGCAGGGGATGTAGAAGGCACATTCATGGGCGAGGTCATCGGGAATCCTGATTTGGAAACAAAGAGGCGCCAGAGTGCCACAGGGCGTGACCCGATGCAACCGAACCCAAAATCCGCATGTCAGAGCTGAAACGATTAAACTTGGTGGATATCTGCAACAACCTTTACCTCTATGGCAAAACAAGTGCGCCCGAATCCGACCCAAGCCGTCAGCCCTGGCGCGGCTGCGCTCGCCTCGGCCGAGAGAACACTCTCACTTGAAGCGCAAGCGATTCTCGAGCTTAAAAACCGGCTCAATGAACAGTTCGCCGAAGCCGTCTCCTTGATTTTGGGTTGTTCAGGACGCATTGTTGTCTGCGGCCTGGGAAAAACAGGCCACATCGCGCGCAAAATCGCAGCCACCTTTGCCTCGACCGGTACGCCCTCGTTTTTCCTCCATGCGGCAGAGGCCATTCATGGGGATATTGGCATGGTGGGCGGACAAGATCTCCTGATCGCGCTCTCCTACTCCGGCACCGGGCAAGAACTGCTCACCATCCTGCCCGCCGCTCACCGACTGGGTGTCAAAGTGATCGCCATCACAGGCAACCCACAGTCCGAGCTCGCCAGGCTCGCAGACACCCACCTCGACATCAGCGTGTCTCAAGAGGCTTGCCCGCTCAACCTGGCACCGACAGCGAGCACCACGACCGCCTTGGCACTGGGTGATGCGTTGGCCGTCGCATGCCTGGAGGCGCGAGGTTTCGGACATGAGGATTTCGCGCGCTCACACCCAGGCGGCGCGCTTGGCAGACGCTTGTTACTGCGCGTGTCTGACGTCATGCGCAATGGCAATGCGGTTCCAACGGTTTCAGCCGATGCTTCAGTCTTTCAGGCCCTGGAGGAAATCTCACGCAAAGGCATGGGCATGACCGCCGTTCTGGATGCTGGCGGCTGTGCCGTGGGTATCTTCACCGACGGTGACCTGCGTCGTTTGATTGAACGAAAAGGCGATGTCCGCAATCTAAGCGTTGCAGAAGGCATGACGCGAAACCCCCGCCATATTGCGGCAGAAGCCTTGGCCGTGGATGCGGCAGCCCTCATGGATCGCCACAGACTGAATCAAATGCTGGTCGCCGATGCGCACGGCAAGCTTATTGGCGCCCTGCACATGCATGACCTGATGGCCGCCAAGGTTGTTTGAGACAAATTGAATGAATAGACCGAATTTAATCCCCCACCCTGCTGAAGCCCTGGTGCTGGCCCGCACACCCGTCGCGTTGCGCGAGCGCCTGACGCACATCAAACTGATGGTGTTTGATGTGGATGGCGTGCTGACCGATGGCAGCCTCTGGTACGGCGAACATGGCGAAATGTTCAAGCGTTTCAATGCGCTCGATGGTCATGGTTTAAAAATGCTGACAACGAGCGGCATCAAAGTGGCACTCGTCACAGGTCGCGAGGGACCGATTGTCGACCGGCGTGCCGCCGAGCTCGGCCTGGGTGATGTCATTCAAAATGTGCGTGACAAGGGCGCAGTGTTGGCAGAGCTTGTCGCGCGCCATCACCTGACACTCGAGGAATCGGGCTTCATGGGTGACGATCTGATTGACCTGCCCGCCATGCAACGCGCAGGCTTTGCAGCCAGTGTGCCTGACGCTCCCGCCTATGTCACGCAAGCCGCCCACTGGGTCGCGACTAAATCAGGAGGCAAGGGAGCTGTTCGCGAATGCTGCGATTTGATCTTGGCTTCTCAGGGCCGGCTAGGCAACTTCTTTCTGCCTGGACGCCTAGGCCCAGGCGCCATTCAATGACGTCCATCCTATGAAAGAGCGCGCCTCCATCGTCGTCTCGATTTTCATCCTTACTCTGCTGGTGATGGGAACGTGGTGGGCCGCCGACTACTCACAACGCGCCGTTCAAATCGATCCACCCAGCCGCCTCACCCATGAGCGCGACACCTGGGCTAAAGATGTCATACTTGTCCGCACTGATTCTAAAGGGATTGTCATCCATCGTCTTGAGGGTGATCTGTTAGAGCACTTTCCTGACGATAAGTCCTACGAGCTTCAGGCACCGCGCGCCTATACTCTCAAGGAAGAAAATCCACTCACGGTCGCCACCTCCAAAGTCGCTTTCATCTACGACGAAGGTGACAGAATTGTGATGCGAGGCGACGCAGTGCTACTTCGCCTGGGAGACGCTGAACGTCAACCACTTAATTTTCAAAGCGATGAAATCACGATACTGATCGATAAAGACCTGGCGTTCACGGACCTTCCTGCAGTCGCGACCAGTGGTCGTTCCAGAATGACCGGCATTGGCATGCGTTTTAACAACGCGACCCAACAGTTGGACGTGTTCAAATCGACCGATGTCGATATCGCACCCAAAGACCAGCGAGAGAGTACAGAACCTCCTGCACAGCGAGCTAATCCATGATTTTCAATAATATTTACATATCCTTACGTCGGCTGATCGGACTCAGTTTGCTGGGACTCGCCTATGCGACCCATGCGCAAACCCCCCCTGCAACGCCCGCCAACCCGGCCGAAGAGCCCAGCACGACCATTCTCTCGGATACCTTGCGCTACGACGACACCAAGCGTGAAAGCACATTCACTGGCAAGGTCGTGATGACGCGTGGTTTGTTGACACTGAGTTCCGATGTGCTCTCCATGCGCGAAGATGCCGAGGGTTACCAGTATGGTGTGGCAACGGCCGATGCAGGCAAACGTGTTTTCATCCGCCAGGTGCGTCCCGAAAATTTCGAAGTCCTCGAAGGCGTTGGACTCAAAGCGGACTATGACGGTAAAAATGAAACCTTCGATCTGATTGGACAGGCAGTTGTCACTCGATACATCTGTGGCAAACACTTCGATACCGTCAGCGGTCAGCAGGTCCGCTACAACCAAAAAACAGATGTCTATCAGGCCTTTTCCGGCCCAGACTCCTTCAATCCCGATGGTCGTGTGCGTTCTGTTGCGCAGCCTAAAGCGCGCACCGAAGCTGCCATCGCCGCCTGCCGGGTTTCGCAGGCTACCACCAACCCAGCGCCCTCGCTGACCCCGACATCAACGCCTAGCGCCCTACCTGGCCGTTAAATCCCGAATCTTCTCCATGCAAACATCGCACACTTCTTCCAGTACAGATTTACAGGCCCTTGCAACCCCCGGGCAACTTACTGCTACTGGTCTGCGCAAGTCTTACGGCGGCCGCATGGTGGTGCAAGATGTCTCGATCTCCGTCAAGAGCGGGGAAGTCGTGGGCCTACTGGGACCGAACGGCGCGGGTAAAACCACCAGTTTCTATATGATTGTCGGACTGGTCGCAGCCGATGCGGGTCGAATTGAAATCGACGATACCGTCATCAGCAGCATGCCCATACACAAGCGCGCACGGCTCGGCCTGTCTTATCTTCCACAAGATGCATCGGTATTTCGACGACTGACCGTCGAAGAAAATATTCGAGCGGTACTCGAGCTTCAGATCGACAATGACGGGAAAAAATTTTCTCCAAAGAAAATCGAAGAGCAACTCAATGCCTTGCTCGAAGAGTTACAGATCACGCACATCCGCCGCAATGGCGCGTTGTCTTTATCAGGTGGCGAGCGTCGTCGCGTTGAGATTTCTCGCGCCCTGGCCACGCGTCCCCGGTTTATTTTGCTGGATGAACCCTTCGCGGGCGTAGACCCGATCGCCGTGATCGAAATTCAGCGTATCGTGCGTTTCCTCAAAAGTCGCGGCATTGGCGTGCTCATCACGGATCACAACGTTCGTGAAACGCTCGGTATTTGCGATCGTGCCTACATTATCAGCGAAGGTAAGGTTCTCACGACAGGTCAACCTGACGACATCATCAATGATGCCTCCGTGCGTCGCGTCTATCTGGGCGAACACTTCAAGATGTAGGCCAAAAAGATAACGATTGGCCTTTCTTCAATGTTTTCTGTTGCAACGCACCGTTAAAAGTCTTGTCTAAACGCAAGAAATATGGATTTTTACCCTTGATTTCTGTGCCCAAGTCACTAAACTGAAACTATCAAAACTTATTTAAAGGAGTTCCTCACGCCAAAACTGTCGTATGTGTTTGCACATCGATCTATCCCTTTTATGGAGAGTACGCAATGAACCTGAACATTACTGGTCACCATCTTGACGTCACCCCAGCTATCCGGGAATACATCCACACAAAGATGACGCGCGTCCTGCGACACTTTGATCATGTCATCGACACGCAGGTGATCCTGTCACTCGAACCATTGAAGCACCGAGCGGAACTGACGCTCCATATCCGTGGTAAAGATATTCACTGCGAAGCCTCCGAAGACAACCTCTACGCCGCGATCGACTTGCTGATCGACAAGGTTGACCGCAAAGTGCTGCAACACAAGTCGCGCACTCAAAATCATCATCACCTTGCAGTCAAGCGACAAATCTTCGAAACTGCATAATCCTTAGGCGCCAACCGCCTTAAGGTCATCCAAGATGCCTGCCAAGATGGCGGGCATTTTTGTTTCCCTAAACTAAAAATAGCCACGTATCTTCCAGCTGCACTGCAGCATATAATTCTTTGCATGAAACTTTTGTCACGCATTTTGCCTATCAGCAATATCGTGCTTGACCTCACTGTCACCAGTAAAAAGCGTGCTTTTGAACAAGCAAGTCTTTTATTTGAAAATAACGACGGGATCGAGCGTGCGGCCGTTTATGAAAGCCTGTTCAACCGCGAGCGACTCGGATCGACTGGCCTCGGTGGTGGCATTGCCGTACCGCATGGCAGAGTCAAAGGCATCAAACACGCAGCGGCTGCTTTTTTTAGGCTATCGCGCCCGATCGCCTTTGAGGCGCCCGATCGCGAACCCGTGAGTCAATTGCTTTTTCTGATCGCCCCGGAAGCCGAGACTCAACAACATCTCGATATACTTGCGGAAGTTGCACAACGGCTTTCTGACGCATCCCTGCGGGAGCGGCTGGCGACCGAAGTCGATCCGGGTGTTGTGCATCAACTGTTGACAACGGGCCAGGCCTAAACTCACATCCGGTCGGCCTCTTTACCCAACTATGGAGCCGCTATGCTGACGGTGCAGGACCTCGTGAATGACAATGTCGAAGACATTTGTTTCAAATGGATCGCAGGTCAATCTGCCGCGGATCGCTTGATTCCTGATAACGGTATGGCCGCAGCCGACTTGATCGGTCACCTGAATCTCATCCACCCCTCTCGCATTCAAGTATTTGGTCGCGAAGAGATGGATTACTACACCCGTTTCGATACGCGCAGGCGAACACACCATCTCGAAGAATTGCTCGCCGGTGGCGTGCCGGCGATTTTGCTCGCGGACAATCTGTCCGCCACCGACGACTTGATTGAAAACTGCGAGAACAGTCACGTTCCTCTTTTGTCCACATCAGTACCCGCCGCCGAACTCATCGATTTATTGCGTATTTACCTCGGACGAAGACTCGCGCCGACAACCACCGTGCATGGCGTATTTATGGACGTGCTTGGACTCGGCGTTCTGATCACTGGCGAGTCGGGGCTTGGCAAAAGCGAGCTGGCACTCGAACTGATCTCCCGCGGACACGGACTTGTCGCCGATGACGCGGTCGAACTCTCACGCACCGCACCGCACGCGATCGAGGGCCATTGCCCTGAGCTGTTGCGTAACATGCTTGAAGTGCGCGGCTTGGGTTTGCTCAACATCCGTACGATTTTCGGTGAAACCTCAGTGCGACGGAAAATGAAGCTCAAGCTGATCGTTCATCTCGTCCGTGCGACTGCGCAAGATAAATTTGAACGACTTCCTCTTCAAGACATGACCCAGGACATGCTGGGATGCCCCATCCGCAAGGTCATGCTCCAGGTCGCGGCGGGCCGCAACCTGGCGGTGCTCGTTGAGGCTGCCGTTCGCAATACGATTCTCAAATTACGCGGCATCGATACGCTCGCCGAGTTTATGGAGCGTCAGTCTGCAGCGATTGCGCAAGGTCAGGACTGACATGCCACAGCTCAAAGTCGTTCTGCTGACAGGAATATCCGGCTCTGGTAAGTCTGTCGCACTGCGCATGCTCGAGGATGCTGGCTATGTCTGTGTGGATAATCTGCCACTGAAGTTTTTACATGATTTCATCACGTCGATGCGTGATGACGCAGCCAGCAGAATCGCTGTCGCGATCGATGTGCGCTCTCCCGGCGAGCTCGCCGAGATGCCCGCTGTTATCAGCTCGCTCAAAGCTGCGCATACAGAGTTCCGTTTGATTTTTCTGGATGCGGATAACGAAACACTGGTACATCGCTACTCAGAGTCCCGCAGGCGTCACCCTCTGGCTGAACGCCTGACCCAAAAGGGATTGAATGCCTCGTTGGAGGACTGCATTCAGCAAGAGCGCGATCAGCTAAGCGACCTGCGCAATCTGGGACATGTCATTGACACATCGGGTTTGATGCCGGGACAATTACGTGCCTGGATCCGCGATCTCATCCAGGCCGATCGCAAGCCTCTGCTCCTGACCTTCGAGTCTTTCGCCTTCAAAGAGGGCGTGCCACGCGATGCGGATTTGGTCTTCGATGTGCGTTGTCTGCCTAACCCACACTACGATCCCACGCTGCGCCCCCTGACCGGCAAAGACCAACCTGTCGCAGACTGGCTCAAAAGCTTTGCCGATGTGGAGCAAATGATTCATGACATTGAGGGCTTTATCCGCAAATGGCTGCCGCGCTACACTGAAGACACGCGCAGTTATCTGACTGTGGCAATTGGTTGCACGGGTGGCAAGCATCGCTCAGTCTATATCGTCGAGGCCCTCGCGAAACGCTTTGCGACCCAACAACAACTTCTCGTGCGTCATCGCCATCAACCCGAACTTTCCGGATAACCATGGACATGCACAGGCTCTTGCGTCTTTTGAGTATTTGCATACTCTGCGGACTGATCGCAGCCTGTGGTTCACGCAAGGGTGGCGGCTATTACAAAGACGACGGACCGGGTGATTACACACCCGCCGACCTGGATCGTGTCCCGGATGCCGTTCCGAAAATCGAACCCCTTGCGCGCGGTCCAAACAAGCCCTACACCGCGCTTGGCAAAAGCTTCACCCCCGACGTGAGTGGTCAACCTTATCGCGTACAAGGTCGAGCCTCCTGGTACGGCCGAAAGTTTCACGGCAAACCCACGTCAAACGGCGAACGTTACGACATGTATGCCATGACCGCCGCTCACCCAACGCTTCCCATTCCGAGTTACGTGCGCGTGACCCGAGTCTCCACTGGCAAGACCGTAGTATTGCGCGTGAACGACCGCGGACCCTTTCTTGCTGGCCGAGTCATTGATTTGTCATATGTGGCGGCACACAAGCTTGGCGTGATCGCTCCGGGCAGCGCCGAGGTCATTGTCGAGCGCATCATGCCGGATGAAATTCGCACATGGCGCGCGAACGCGCCGACACCCGCACCCGCACCTGCACCCGCGCCCGCACCTCCACAGACATCCGTGGCAATGACCTCAACAAGCGCGCAAGTCAACGCATCCGCTCCTGGCACGTTCTATCTTCAAGCTGGCGCCTTCAGTGATCCCGCACGCGCGCAATCCCTGGCTTCTGAGCTCACAGGCAAGGTCCCTGCGGACCTGAACGCAGGTGTCAAAATCGAACAAAGCGCCGGGAGTCTTTACAGAGTGCGAATCGGCCCCTTTGCCAGTCGTGAGGCCGCCTCGCAAGCGGGTGAAAGACTTCGAGACACCTCAGGCTTGCCAACCAGTCTGACAACACCCTAGGCGTAAGCCCTGTTCGTCTTAAACCCTCTTCGTCTTGAGCTCGGTGTCTTGAGCCCGGTGTGTATAGCCCTCTTTTCTTTAACCTTCCTCGCGGCTTGCTTTGCGCGCCAGAGCCCTTGCATAGAGCGCATCGCGCGGCTGACCGGTCGCCTTTGCCGCAATACGCGCCACGTCTCGCACAGACAGCGACTCCAGCAAGGCTTCGAGCCAGGCATCGACCGATGCGCTTTCCTCGACCTCTAGCTTCTCTGGCGGCGCGATCACAGGCGGGTGAAGAATGACAACATACTCACCTTGCCCGCGGTGTGCATCCTCCGCGAGCCAGGTCGAGGCCTGCGCAAGTGACATCGACGCAATTTCTTCAAAGCGCTTTGTGAGTTCTCGCGCAAAGGTGACTTTCCGAGAGGGTCCGAGTACCGATAATGCATCAGCAACACTGCCGACAATTCTGTGAGGCGCCTCATAAAAGATCGTGGCGGCAGGTAGTTGTGTCCACTGTCTGAACCAGCGCTGCCTCGCCGCGGACTTGTTGGGCGCAAATCCCGCAAATACAAAACCAGGCAAGGCGTCTGTCGTCACACCGGTGGCCATCAAAGCGGTGATCAAGGCGCTCGCACCTGGCAAGGGAATCACCCGTAAGCCGGCAGCCCGGACTGCTTGCACCACAAGCCCACCCGGATCACTCACCGCCGGAGACCCCGCATCTGATACAAGCGCCACGCGCTGTCCGGACTGGATGCGCGCGACAATATCGGCGGCCGCAAGCGTTTCATTGTGGCGGTGCGCCGCGATCAGCGGAGTATCAATCCCCCATGCCTCCAACAAGTTTCTACTCGCGCGCGTGTCTTCAGCCGCGATGACATCCGCCCTGTTCAAGGCGTGCCAGGCGCGCAGACTTAAATCACCCAAGTTACCGATCGGAGTTGCCACGACATATAGCGCATGGGTCGGCCATTGCTGACCTTCCATGCGCTCGCTCAATCGATCCCAGGCTTCTGGTTTCGACTCCGACAGCGTTTTTTCGGATATTACGGATTGGCGAGTGTCATTCATCCTGTCAGTGTAGACCGCCCTGTCACGCTACGCTACGCTAAAAAACACCTGATGCCCTTGCCACATCTCACAGACCTCACCGTTTTCCATCTCGCCCAGACCGCTCAAAAGCGCGCCATTCAAGCCAGAAGGCGCAAACGAAATCGCCGGGATCAAACAAACAAACAATCACCATTGCCAGACAAACAGCCGTCCAGAAGCCAGAAACAGCGACTCGGAGATCATTATGAGGCGCTCGCGCTGGAGCATCTGAGGCAAGCTGGCTGCCGCCTGATCGGTCAACAGCTTCGCTGCCCACTGGGCGAACTCGATCTGGTCGTACAGGATGGTCAAACCCTGGTGTTTGTCGAGGTGAGATATCGCAGAAGCATCCGGTTTGGCGGTGCGGCCGCCAGTATTACACGCGTGAAGCAGCAGCGCATGCTCAAAACAATCGACTGGTGGCTGCCCAAACTTGTGCGGGAGGTCTTTGGCGGTCAGATGCCCATGTGTCGAATCGATCTTGCCATCTTCGAGCAAAACAACCTGACCTGGCACCGCGACGCCCTGCGCCTGAGCCAAGATAAGTGAGATAATAGTGATTTTAGAACTTCTAAATTGCCATGGATCTGTCCAACCACCTTGCCAGCCATTTCGAAGACAATATCGTTGCCACACGAAGCAGCATGGAAGCACTTGCCGAGCCACTCTCGCAAGCAATCGAACTCTGTTTTGGCTGCGTAACAAATAATGCAAAAATCCTGGCGTGCGGCAATGGTGGTTCAGCTGCCGATGCGCAGCACTTTATCGCCGAGCTTGTCGGCCGTTTCGAGCGGGATCGCCTGCCTTTAGCGGGAGTCGCGCTCAATACAGACACCTCCATCATGACCGCGGTCGGCAACGACTACGGGTTTGAACAGATTTTTTCACGTCAGGTCAGCGCGCTAGGTCAGCCGAGCGATGTGCTCGTCGCGATTTCAACAAGCGGCAACTCCGCCAACGTGATGCTCGCCATTGAGGCCGCGCACGAACGCGAAATGCGTGTGATCGCCCTCACTGGCAAGGGCGGCGGCCAGATCAAAGATATGCTGCTCGACAACGACATCCACCTGTGTGTCCCGCATGATCGAACCATGCGCATCCAGGAGGTTCACATCCTGCTTTTGCACATTTTGTGCGATGGCATCGACATCTTGTTACTTGGAGATCCCGCATGACTCTGAAACGACCATTCATTCGTCCCCTGATCATATGCGCGGCTCTGCTGGGTGCTGGCTCCACACTGACAGCCTGCGTGCCATTGCTGATCGGCGGCGCAGCGGCCACAACCGGCGTCGTGGTCGTCGATCGCCGCACCGTTGGTGAACAGGTCGAAGACAAGTCAATCGAACTCAAGATCGGCGGCCAGTTTCGTGCGGACTTCGGTGATGCAGTCAGAGCCACAGTCACTGTTTACGATGGCGTTGTTCTCTTGACAGGCGACACGATTGGCACAGAGTTCAAAGCAAAAACAACCGAGGTCGCTCGCAAGGTCGAAAACGTCAAGTCGGTTTCCAACAAGATTGATGTCGTTAAGCAAATGGCCTCTTTCAGTGTTGTCAGTAATGACATCTGGATCACTTCGAAAGTCATGACAACACTGGCCACGACCAAGGACATTCCTTCACGCACGATTGTCGTGACAACGGATCGCAGTGTCGTCTATCTGATGGGCCTGGTGACGCAGCGCGAAGGTGATCTTGCCGCCGCGGCTGCCGCTCAGGTCAGTGGCGTCAAGCGAGTGGAAAAACTTTTCCAGATTATTACGCCCGAACAAGCCAAACGACTCGATGATGCCGCGCGCGGAGGTGGCAGCAGTGGCGCCAAACCCGCGACAACACCGCTCGGTGAAAATTCAACGGGCACTTCAGGTGCGATGGGCGGTGACACGCCCCCTGCCGGCGTACAAGCTATTCCGATCCAATGAAAAAATTAGTCGCCTTTGTCCTTCTTGCCGCTGTGGGCGGCCTCACCGCTTGGTTTGTCAGCAGCCGGGCGACGCCCGCGCCCGAGGTCACGTTTTCTACATTGTCTGGTCAGCCAGTCGCACTCTCAGAGCTGCGTGGAAAAGTGGTTTTAGTTAAATTCTGGGCAACGAGCTGTGTCAGCTGTGTTGCCCAGATGCCCGACAACATCGAAAATTACGACAAGTATCATGACAAGGGCTTTGACATCATCGCCGTGGCGATGCAGTACGACCCGGCTAATTACGTCATCAATTTCGTTGAAACACGCAAACTACCCTTTACTGTTGCGCTAGATACACAGGGCAAGGTCGCAAAAGCTTTCGGTGACGTCAAATTAACCCCTACCGCATTCCTGATCGACAAAAATGGCAATATCATCAAGCGATATTTGGGCTTGTATGACAAAACTGAATTTCGAAAGTCGATAGAAAAAGCATTGGCCGGTTAATCCAACCTGCCCGCCCAGCACTCAACACCCCTTCCATTCACCGCTTGCTCACACTCGTTGCCTCAACCAAATGACCAGCCAGCCACCTTCTGCATCCATGCCACCTGAAGTCGTCGCCAAAGTTCTCTCAGAGAGCTTGCCTTATATCAAGCGCTTCCACGGAAAAACCATCGTGATCAAATACGGTGGTAACGCGATGACGGAGGAGGTGCTTCAGCGCAGTTTCGCGCATGATGTCGTGCTGCTCAAACTGATCGGCTTGAATCCGATCGTGGTGCATGGCGGCGGTCCGCAAATCGACGAAGCGCTGCGCCGGATTGGTAAACAAGGCACCTTCGTTCAAGGGATGCGGGTCACTGACGCCGAAACCATGGAAGTTGTCGAGTGGGTACTGGGCGGACAAGTTCAACAGGACATCGTCCTGATGATCAACGAGGCTGGCGGCAAAGCAGTCGGTTTGACAGGCAAAGATGGCTGCCTGATTCAGGCCCGCAAAAAAATGATGCCCAACAAGGACGATCCTGCCAATCCTCTGGATATCGGATTTGTTGGCGACATCGAGCGTGTCGAACCCGCTGTGGTGAAAGCCCTGCAGGATGATCAGTTCATTCCTGTAATTTCTCCCATCGGCTATGGCGAAGATGGTTTGGCTTACAACATCAACGCCGATGTTGTGGCGGGCAAGATGGCCGAAGTGCTGGGGGCGGAAAAACTACTGATGATGACCAATACGCCTGGCGTGCTGAACAAAGACGGTCAATTATTGCGCAGCCTGTCGGCTCAAACGATTGACGATCTCTTTGCAGACGGAACAATCTCCGGTGGCATGCTGCCAAAGATCTCCTCAGCGCTTGATGCCGCACGTAATGGCGTGAAATCGGTACACGTTGTCGATGGACGCGTTCCACATTGTTTGCTGCTCGAGATCCTGACGGACCGAGGCGTCGGCACGATGATCACTTCAGAGTGATTCACCAACGGTTCGCACCCCATTCACCTATCCGCACGCGGCGCGCCCGCGTGCACAATCCCGCTCGCACCTCGCCGGTCTCTAGCGCACGGGAACGCGTCTGGCTGTTCGATCTCGATAACACCCTGCACGACACGTCTCATAAGATTTTCCGCGAGATCAATCTAGGAATGACCGCTGCCGTCATGGAAAGCCTTGCAGTCGATGAGGAAACAGCCAATCAGCTCAGAACGTCTTACTGGAAACGATACGGTGCAACCCTGATCGGTTTGGTGCGCCATCACGGTGTCGATCCTCATCAGTTCCTTCATCGCAGTCATGACTTTGACGTCGCCCCGCTGGTTCGTGCAGAACGCGGCCTCGCACAAAAACTGCGGCGTCTCCCGGGAAGAAAAATCCTCGTGACCAACGCACCCCTGCGCTACGCGCGCGCCGTCATGAAACACTTGAACATCCTGCATTGCTTTGATGCCTGTTGGGGCATCGAACAAATGCGACTGCATGGACATTTTCGTCCCAAACCATCCGTCTCCTTGATGCGTCACATTCTGGCTCACGAAGGCATTCACCCCAGACGAGCGGTTCTGGTTGAAGACACCACGGCGAATCTGCGCGGAGCGAGACACGCTGGCTTGCGTACCGTGCATGTGTTTCACCCGGGCACACCTTTTGCCAAAGGCAAGAGAGGCCGACCCAACTACGTAGACTTGCGGGTAAACTGCGTAGGTGATTTATTGCTGCAAAAGCGCACACTTCAGGCTTTCTAAGCCCGTGCGTCACAAACGTTTCCTCCTCACTAACGGCTAATTCTGGACTTGAATGTATGTCGGTCAAAACGGGCGAACGCAAACACCAGATTCTTCAAACACTTGCCGAAATGCTCGAGCAGCCGCGTGCCGCGCGCATCACGACCGCAGCTCTTGCTGCAAAGATGCAGCTCTCGGAAGCCGCGCTATACAGGCACTTCGCCAGCAAAGCCCAGATGTTCGAGGGTTTGTTTGAGTTCATCGAATCAACCATATTTACCTTGGTCAATCAGATCGTCTCGACCGAGCCTGATGGCGTCGAACAGGCCCGCAAAATCGCTGTCATGCTCGTGACATTTGCCGAGCGCAACAAGGGAATGACCCGCGTATTGTCGGGCGATGCCCTTGTGACGGAAGATGAGAGACTTCAGGGTCGCGTCACCCAAATCACTGATCGTATCGAGGCCGTCTTTAAACAGGCTTTGCGACACGCCGTGATGAATGGTGCACTGAATCCCGCCGTTGAAGTCACGCCACTGGCCGCGGCGCTGACACATATAGTGCTCGGAAGCTGGTTACGCTTTGCTCAAAGTGGCTGGCAAGTTTCACCCACGCTGCACATTCATGCGCAACTCAAACTTTTGCTGGATCAGCGACACTAGGAACGTTTGGAACAGACTGGGCAAGCCGGATCACGTTTGACACGCACGCTGTGCCACTGCATATCAAAGGCATCCAGCATCAGCAAACGACCTTTAAGCGTTTTTCCAACAGAAACAATCACCTTGATCGCTTCTGCCGCCTGCATACTGCCTATGATACCCACCAAGGGTGCGAAAACACCTGTAGTGGCGCAACTCAACGCTTCGACATCATCGGCCTCGGGAAACAGGCAGTGATAGCAGGGCGCCTCGGGATCGCGCGGATCAAAAACGCTGATTTGTCCCTCAAAACGAATAGCCGCGCCAGAAACAAGCGGCTTTTGATGTTCGACACACGCTCTGTTGACAGCGTGCCGAGTTGCAAAATTGTCTGTGCAATCCAAGACCACATCAACCTGCGCGATCTCTGAACGCAAATCTTCGGACTCGAGTCTGGTCGTGCGCACTTCGACCGTGATGTCCGGATTTAAAGCCAGCATCGTCTGACGTCCGGACTCAGCCTTGAGCCAACCCACGCGCGCGTCGGTATGCAAAATTTGACGCTGCAAATTACTCAGTTCGATCGTATCGTGATCCGCCAGAATAATCTGTCCGACACCGGCAGAGGCGAGGTATAACGCTGCGGGCGAGCCAAGCCCCCCCGCACCAATCACCAACACGCGTGCGGCCAGCAGTTTCTCCTGGCTCTCTATGCCAAACTCATCGAGCAAGATGTGTCTGGCATAACGCAGCAGTTGGTTATCTTTCATTTACCTTTTGCAGCGCCTCCAGCAGGCTCCGTGCTAGCGGTCTTGGGTCGCGGCACAGCCTTCTGGATAGGCTTACCCTCAAGGAAGTTCAAAGCCTGGTTCAGCTGAAAGTCCTCAGGCGTACCAAACTGGAAAATCTTGTTGGTGTCCGCCAGTGGAGGTTCGTCTTCTTCTTTTGTCTTGAGATCACTCTCGGGTTGACCATTACGATTATTGCTGAGGTGACGCTTGAGATCCGCCTCGCGGGACATCCGGAACAAATCACCTTCGGCTGTATCGGCGACAACGATATCTGGCATGATTCCTGTCGCTTGAATCGATCGTCCCTTGGGCGTGAAATAACGCGACGTTGTGAGTTTGATCGCGGTGGTTTCAGAAATTGGCAAGATGACCTGTACGGAGCCCTTGCCGAACGTACGATTACCCATAATCGTGGCGCGCTTGTGATCTTGCAAAGCGCCCGCGACAATTTCCGAAGCGGAGGCCGAACCAACGTTCACGAGGACCACCATCGGGACTGTTTTGACCCAGGCAGGCAAGCCCGCCAGATAGTCCCGCTCGCCACGCGCATAGTCGGCGGGGTTGGAAAGATACTTCTGCTTGGAGTCCGGCGCGCGTCCATCCGTGGAAACGACCAGCGTGTCAGGCTTGAGAAATGCCGCGGAAACACCAATCGCGCTCGTCAGGAGACCACCCGGATCATTACGCAGATCGAGGATCAAACCACGGGGCGCACCCTTTTCTCCCAGTTCCTTCAGGTGACGGACCAGGTCGACACCTGTCTTTTCCTGAAACTGGGCGATACGCACATAGCCGATGTTGTCCTGAAGCATTTTGCTGCGCACGCTGCGCACGCGGATCGTATCGCGCACAATTTTCACAACAATCGGCTGAGCCTGACCCTGGCGAGAAATCGTCAGCGTGATCGGCGTCTTGACCGGTCCGCGCATCATCTTGACCGCGTCATTGAGCGACAAACCCTTCGTCGAAGTGTCGTTGATTTTCGTGATCACATCGCCTGCGCGAATACCGGCGCGTGCAGCGGGCGTGTCCTCAATCGGGGAGATCACCTTGACCATGCCATCTTCAGTTCCGACCTCGATACCCAGACCGCCAAACTCTCCCTGGGTGGCGCTTTGCATTTCCTTGAATGCATCAGCATCAAGGTATGCAGAATGCGGATCCAGGTCTGACAACATGCCAGAAATCGCGCCGCTGATCAGTTTTTTGTCCGGGACGGGCTCGACATAATTGTTTTTGATGGCGGAGAATACGCTGGAGAACTGTCTGAGTTCGTCGAGCGGCAAAGGCGAACCGCGCTGGGCGACAGCGCTCAAGCCCACGCTTAACAACACGCCTGCAATCACGCCGACGGAAACCAAACCTAAACTACGTATTTTGCGAGTGCTCATGCACATTCCCGAGTTGAATGCCGATCAAACTAAAACAGAACTAAAGAAAGCGTAATGGTCTGTGGGGAGAATGGCAATCCCACCCCTACAAATAATCAGCGAGACAAAAACGCCAGAGGATCGACGGCGGCGCCGCGATGCCTGATCTCGAAGTATAGGGCCGAATCCACCTGTCCACCGGTACTCCCTGCGAGCGCGACGGTATCTCCCGGCCGAATTGTGTCGCCGACCTGTTTGAGCAGGCTCTGGTTATAGGCGTATACGCTCAAATACTGTTCGCCATGATCGACGATCAGCAAGTTTCCGAAACCTCTCAGCCAGTTGGCATATACGACCGTGCCTCCGCCCACGGCGTGGACAGGCGCTCCGTCTGGCGCCTTGATCAGGACGCCCCGCCACATCCCCCCTTCGGGCCGATCCGTACCAAAGCGCGCCATCACAGTCCCCCTGAGCGGCCAGCGCAAGCCTTTTTTCAGCCCCTCTCCAGACTGGGGGGCGGCGGCGGACTCCGACGCCCGAGCCGTCTGCGCCCGCTCACGCTCCTGAGCCGCACGCTTGGCTTTTTCGATTTGTTGCTCTTCTTGGGCCTGGATTGCCTGTGAGGCACGCTGCTCGTCCTGGCTGATCCGTGCTTGCTGGGCTTGTTCTGCCTGGCGCGCAATTTCAGCGCGTCTGGCCTCCTCGGCGCGCTTTGCAATCTCAGCTTGTCGCGCCTGCTCCGCGCGCCTGGCTTCCTCGGCCTTGCGCGCCTCCTGGGCCCGTCGCGCCTCCTCGGCTTTTTTTGCTGCCTGGATCTGACTGCCGAGATTGTCGATCAGTCCACTCAACCGCTGATCATCCTGCCCAAGACGGACAGCTTCTGAGCGCTGGGCCTGGATTTGCCCCTCGATCCGTGCAAGTACAGTCGCACGCTCTTTTTTCTGCGTCTCAAGCAAAGCTCGCTGCTGAGAGGTTTCCTCAACAAGCTGGGCGACCTCTTTCTGACGGGCATCCAAACGGGCTTCGAGTTGCGCCAGACGCTCTATTTCGACCTTGAGCTCGGCAACAGCCTTGGCGCGTGCCTGGGAGACATAATCGAGGTAAGCCAGATTCCGGCTCAATTCTTGAGGGTCGTCACCGGAAAGCAGGGCCGCCCAAGGCGAAAGTCCGCTGGCATATTGCCGCCGCAGCTGGTCTGAAAGCTCTTCGCGACGAAGCGCAAGCGTCGATTGTTGGCGCTGAATCTGTTTTTTAAGTTCTTCAAGCTCGGCGCGCGCCTTTTTAAGCTGTGTCGCCAGCTCGTCGAGGCGACGGGTCGTGTGGGAAATCCCAACCTCTGAGGCTTTCAGAGCGTCGGCCGCCTCTTTGCGGACGGCCTCACGGGCGTCGAGCTCTTTTTGAAGGGACTGGATGCGATTGCGCAAATCCGCACGCTGTCGCTCGGCTGTGCTGCGTTGGCTGGCGAGTTCCGCAGGATCCGGCGCAGCCAAGGGTGCGCCCATCACAACCATACAAGCTATGGTCACGCACCACTTGCTCAACGCCAGACGCATACCGCTATCCCTTTTTGGCCTTGCCTTGTGCCGCGACTGCGGCCATCGCCGCCTCGATTTCGGCTGGATCACCTAGGTAATAATGACGAATCGGACGCAAATCCTGATCGAGCTCATACACCAGAGGTTGGCCAGTCGGGATATTCAAATGAACGATATCTTCTTCAGAGACATTGTCCAGATGCTTGATTAACGCACGCAAGCTATTGCCATGCGCAGCCACCAGGACGCGTCTTCCGGCTCGAATGGACGGGGCGATCGTTTCATTCCAAAAGGGCAAGACACGTGCGACGGTATCCTTCAGACACTCGGTCGCAGGGAGCTGCTCCGGCGAAAGACGCGCGTAGCGAGGATCAAACTTGGGATGACGTGGGTCGTCTTTCTCGAGAGGGTTGGGCGCGATCGCATAAGCCCGACGCCAGATCAGCACCTGCTCGTCACCATACTGAGCGGCCGTTTCGGCCTTGTTCAGGCCCTGAAGGGCGCCATAATGGCGCTCATTCAAGCGCCAGTTGTTATGGATCGGCAAATACATCGCGTCCATGGCGTCCAACGCGATCCAGAGCGTGCGGATCGCCCGTTTCAGAACCGAAGTAAAGGCGACATCGAACTCGTAGCCCTGTTCTTTCAGAAGCTGGCCCGCCTGACGCGCCTGCTCCCGACCCAGATCGGTCAGATCCACGTCGGTCCAGCCCGTAAAACGATTTTCCAGATTCCATTGGCTTTCGCCGTGACGCATCAATACAAGTTTATACATGGCAGACACAGGTTAAAGTGTGGATAAAGCATCATTTTATAATTGTCTGAGTCATATCTCATAACCCGCCCCGATTTTGGGGTGTAACTGCCTTTCTGGATACACCGTGGATTTCTTTTTAAGTCAAAATAACCTGCTCCTAATTGGCGTGGCGCTCGTCTCCGGTCTTGCGCTCGCCTGGCCCATGATTCAAAGCAAGCGCGCCGGCGCCAGTATTTCCTGCACCCAGGCCGTGCAAATGATGAACCATCAACATGCGATTCTGATCGATATTCGACCAAGCGATACGTTCAATGCGGGGCACATCCCTCAGGCACGCAGCATTCCGGCGACCGAAATCGAGAAAAAAGCCGCACACTTGCCTAAAAACAAGCCTTTGATTCTGGTGTGCGATTTTGGACGTGCGGCCGGCAGCGCCGCTGTACGCCTTCGCGCACTCGGTTTTACCGAAGTCAGCGTCCTGGGCGGCGGCATGCGCGCCTGGTCCACGGCTGGCTTACCCCTGACAACGAAATAATGTTCGACTGGAGCTTCGCACATGAATAAAGTCGTGATGTACACCACTGGTTATTGCCCCTTTTGCACACGGGCGGAAATGCTATTGACCCAACGCGGCGTGACGCAGATCGAGAAAATCCGCATCGACGAAGACACGGCGCAGCGCGCGATCATGATGGAGCGCACCGGACGTCGCACCGTCCCCCAAATCTATATCGGCGAGACGCACGTAGGCGGTTTTGACGACTTGTCCGCGCTTGATCGCGAAGGCAAGCTCATACCCCTCCTGAACGGTTAAGCACCCTCCGATCCTTTTTTGCTGTTCACTGGCGATTTTTTCTGTCGATTTCGCACAACCTGAAAGAATCGCATTTTTAAGCCTCTACTGGAAATTTTCATGGCCGACCAAAATACTCAAGCTGATAACGCTCCCTCCTTCAACATGCAGCGCGTGTACCTGAAGGATCTTTCACTTGAGATGCCCAACGCACCCAGCATTTTTCTCGAACAAGAAGCGCCCGCCGTCGAGGTTTCCATCAATATCGGCGGTCAGGCCTTGGCCGAAACAGTTTTCGAATCCACGGTCACGGTCACAGTCACGACACGAATCAAGGACAAGGTGCTGTATCTGGTCGAAGCCACGCAGGCTGCGATTTTCGAAATGGTCAATATTCCTGCCGAACAAATCGATCCTTTGATGGGCATCGTCTGTCCGACCATGCTTTACCCTTACCTGCGCTCCAACATTGCCGACGCGATTACACGCACCTCGCTGCCGCCTTTGCACTTGGCAGAAGTCAACTTCCAGGCACTCTACGAACAGCGCATCGCTCAGGCCGCTCAAGAGGCCGGTGCGGCGACCGAAGATTCAGGCCTGATCCTGCCACCAGGCGTCACACGCCAGTAAAGCCTGATACGGACCGGCTATTCGCGGCACTGACCCATCATGCCCAATCAAAAACCCGAACACCCGCCGCGACCTGTCGCTGTGCTGGGTGCGGGCGCCTGGGGGACGGCGCTCGCCTGCGCCGCGAACAAACACGCGCCGACCATGCTGTGGGCGCGCGATGAGGCTTTCGCCGAGCAACTCGCCCGACAGAGAGAAAACACGCGATACCTGCCAGGCATCCAACTTCCTGACAATATGCTTTTTACCTCAAGCCTTGATCGCGCACTGACACATGTCTGTGCACGATCAACGGAGGCAGCAGGTTTATTGATTCTAGGCGTACCTCTCGCCGGACTTCGTGCGCTGTGCAGCGAACTCGGAGAGAAACTTTCCCATCAGCTGGCCGCCCAACTTTCCCCGAAACAACAAATTGTCGCGGGGATTGTGTGGACCTGCAAAGGGCTCGAAGCAGAGACGGGCAAACTACCCAGTGAAATCGCGGCCGAGGCACTCAGCGCCGTTCCTGACATTCCAACTGGCGTTCTTTCGGGCCCCTCCTTCGCGCGTGAAGTGGCTCAAGGTTTACCGGTTGCGCTCACGATTGCCAGTCAAGATGCTGCTTTAAGACGGGCCACGATTGCTGCGCTTCATGGTGGATCGATGCGCGTCTATGCCAACCAGGACGTGATCGGCGTCGAAGTGGGTGGCGCCCTTAAAAATGTCATGGCCATCGCTTGTGGCATTGGTGAAGGACTCGGACTCGGGACGAATGCCCGCGCGGCGCTCATCACGCGTGGCTTAGCTGAAATGACGCGCTTCGGTGAGGCACTCGGTGCGCAAAGCTCGACTTTTTCAGGACTGACAGGGCTTGGCGATTTGGTTCTCACTGCAACAGGTGATCTCTCGCGCAACCGGCAAGTTGGCCTGGAAATCGGACGCGGCAAAACCCTGAACGAAGTCCTGGCGACTGGACTGACTGCCGAGGGTGCGCGCTGCGCGCAAGCTGTTTTAAAGCGCGCCACGCAACTCGGTGTCGAGCTACCCATTACCCATGCAGTGTGTGAAGTGCTGTTTGAAGGCGTCGCACCTTTTGAAGCGGTCACCAGACTCCTCTCACGCGTGGCCACAACCGAATAGCACAATCCAACAGGTCACTCTATGCTTTTTACTGATCGCATCCTCGCTGCCCTTGCTTCGAGGTGTGTGCGCCTTTACTCCGCACTCAAGCTGGCCGCACTGGCTGTGGCAATGGCTGCAGGGATGACTAACGTCTCGAACGCTCAACCTGCATGGCCGCTTGAGCGCCCGATTTATCTGATCGTCCCGTTTCCGGCAGGCTCTTCACCGGATATTTTGGCGCGCACACTCGCTACCCCTCTTAGCAAAAGGCTCGGACAAAATATCGTCGTTGAAAATAAACCAGGGGCAGGAGGCAATATCGGCACGCGTTTTGTCGCGCGCGCGCCTGCAGATGGTTACACACTGCTCTACACAATCAATGGCCCGCTCGTCACTGCGCCAACTCTCTACCAAAAAACCCTCGGCTACGACCCCCTCAAAGATCTTGCTCCCATTACGCTGGTCGCAACAAGTCCAAACATCCTGGTCGTCAATGCAAGCTTCAACGGCGATCACATTGCAGACTTTGTGAAACAAGCCAA
This sequence comes from Zwartia panacis, assembly GCF_030410395.1. Classification (GTDB taxonomy): domain Bacteria; phylum Pseudomonadota; class Gammaproteobacteria; order Burkholderiales; family Burkholderiaceae_B; genus Zwartia; species Zwartia panacis. Next base: position 190,061 of record NZ_JAUHHF010000005.1, on the reverse strand, counting down.
AGAACAGAATGGTCGCTGGAACTATGGTTCGGTCGGACCCGGTAGCGCCTCTCATTTGGCCATGGAGCTTTTTAAAAAACAGGCCGGTATTGAACTCGCACACATTCCCTACAACGGCTTCCCTCAGGTGATCACGGGCTTGCTTGCTCAGGATATTCAAGCCTCATTCATGGTCCCGGCCATTGCCATGACACAAATCAAAAGTGGCAAGGTCAAAGCGCTGGGCATCACAAGTCTGAGCCCCGTCGCATCTCTTCCCGGAATCAGTCCACTTGCCATGCAGGGCTACAAAGACTTTGAAGCGATTTCGTGGAATGCGATACTGGCTCCCGCGGGCACGCCTCAAGCGATTGTCGCCCGGTTGCATGCAGAGCTGGCCGAGCTTTTAAAGAGCGACGAAATGAAAGAAAAATTTTCGGCTCAGTATTTTTCCACCGTTGGCTCAACGCCTGCCGACCTCACCAAACTGATGCAGCAAGAGAGAAAACGGTGGGATAGCGTGATCGAGTCCTTGCAACTCTCACTGGACTAATACGGCCAAACTGAATGCTAAACGGCGCCTAAATAGCCTTGTTGGCGCCAGGCCTCGAACACAACGACCGCCACAGCGTTCGAGAGATTCAGGCTTCGCTGCCCGGCGAGCATCGGTAACCGCACACGCTGAGACGGCGCAAACAAAGCCATTTGCTCTGCGGAAAGTCCCGCTGTCTCGCGACCAAATACAAAGACATCCCCTTCTCGCAATGGGACTGCGCTGACCAGCTGCGTGGCTTTGGTCGTCATCGCAAAAACCCGTTCAGGCGGCGCGCTCGTCGCAGCGATCGCAAGCGACAGACTGTCATGGACTTTGACAGGCTGCCACTCGTGATAATCCAGACCTGCGCGCTTGAGGCGCGTGTCATCGATTTCAAAACCAAGCGGACGCACTAAATGCAAACGCGCACCAGTATTGGCGCACAAACGAATCACATTACCCGTATTGGGTGGAATTTCAGGCTGAACGAGGATGACATCAAACATAGCCTCTATTTTGCCAGAGTACGCGCCGCCACAAGAGCGACAACGCCACTCGCGCCTGCACGCAGCAACTCACCCGAAGCCTGCTCAAGCGTGCTTCCCGTTGTCAGGACATCATCCACCAAACCGACCCATCTGGAACCAAGCCTGACAGGCACCGCATACAAGCCGCGCACGCTCTCCTGACGAGAGCGCAGATCCAGGGATTTCTGACTCGTCGTTTCACGGGTGCGTCGCAGCCACTCGCCGCGCAATGGGATGCCACTCAACCCGGCCAATTCGCGTGCGATTTCCCCGGCCGGATTCATGCCGCGCTTCAAGATGGCATCACGACTGGAAGGAATGGGCACCAATGCCTCCAGCCTGGGCAGCGGAGGTTTAACCGTCCGCATATTTCGCCACAGGAGCCTCGCGAAGAGACCCGCATCGGTCAAGCGACCCTGAGCCTTGAAGCAACGCATCAACTGATCGCCCGGTGGTGCGAAATAAATACCCGCAACAGCGCGGGAGTAAGCCGGCGTGTCTGTCCCCGCCCGCTGTGTGCACGTGGCGCAAAGACCACCACTGGAAGTGTCCGTCGCACTTGCTTGAATCGTGTCTGCAACCGATGGGGCAACCGGCGCTTGATACAAACAACGCGGACAATGATGACGTACGTCAAAATCGAATCTGACTTTGTTTTCACAGGCCAGACACAGGTCGCCGCCAACAGCCATCAGCCCGCATAGGGGGCAAGGAGAACGGAGTATTTGTCGAATTTTTTCTCGGATAGAGTACATTTTCACACCTCCAGCGGCCATTTTGCCTTGGGGTAGCATGCCTTTTTCAAAGCTATGACAACTTCATCCACGCCCAGTCGTCTTCCACTGAACGCTGAACACGTACGGCGTCAATTCAGCCGCAGAGGCGATCTCAGTGACGCCCAGTTTTTATATGGAGAGGTCGCGCGTCGCATGGACGAGCGCCTAAGGCTTGTGCGCTTGACTCCAGACCAAATCCTAGATGCCGGATGTGGGGCGGGCACTCAATTGTCGCTCTTGCATGCACGTTACCCTCTTGCGCGTATCCTGGGACAAGATCACAACCCAGGCTTACTCAAACTCGCGCAACAACGCGCAAAAAAGATTTTTCCTCACGGCTGGCGCGAATGGCTCAGCCGCTTGCGTGGACACCCTCCCGCCACCGCATGGATCCAAACAGACCTGGCGCACTCAGGTCTACAACCCGAATCCATCGATCTAGTCTGGTCCAATCTCGCGCTGCACTGGCATCCTGCTCCTCACGAAGTTTTACAGGAATGGGGACGCATCATCCGACCCAACGGACTGGTCTTTTTTTCTTGCTTTGGTCCCGCCACGATGCAGGAGCTTCGCGAGGCGTTGACGACCGCGGGACTCACCACCGCAACGCCAAACTTTGTCGACATGCATGACTTTGGAGATCTGCTGATTGAAAAGGGTTTTGCCGATCCAGTCATGGATCAGGAGGTCCTGACCTTGACTTATCCCTCTGCAGAAAAACTTCTGCAGGATGTGAAAAATCTTGGTGGCAATCCCGCGCTCGGTCGACGCGCAGGTCTCGCCACTCGCCAATGGCGGCAACGCTTGCTTGATGCGCTTGCTTTGCAACGTCAGCCCGATGGCCGCATCCACCTCACGATCGAGGTTGCCTATGGCCATGCCTGGCGCAGCGCTATCCGGCGCGGTCAGTCAGGTGAAACGCGCATCAGTGTGAGCGCGATTCAGCGAAAATCAACCGAAAAATGAATAGTAGGCTTTATAAGCCATGTAGGCTGACAAGCCAAAGAGCAGATAAGCGAAGATGCGCTTGAGCGTCTTGACCGGAAGGTTGTGCGCCGCGCGGGCTCCCACAGGGGCAAGCACCACACTGCAAGCCGCCAAAATAATCAAAGCCGGCCAGTAGATGTAGCCGACCATTTCAAAAGGCAGCCCTTCTTTGTGCCAGCCGGACCACACATAACCAATCGTGTTAGCCAGCGCGATCGGAAATCCCAAGGCCGCTGAAGTACCCACAGCCTGGTGCAGCGGGACATTGCACCACAGCATGAAAGGCACGGAGATAAAGCCGCCACCCGCACCGACCAAGCCCGAAACAAAACCAATCGTGCCACCCGCGCCAACTGTACCCACCTTGCCTGGCATCTGGCGCGAAGCCTTGGGCTTTTTGTCGCGCAACATCTGATAGGCGGAATAGCCTACGAATACAGCGAAAAACAGTGCCAACCAGCCTGTTTTGAGGAAAGAAAAAATCGCCCCCCCCGCGATCAGGCCACCCACGACGATGCCGGGGGTCAGGGCCGCAACCAGATCCCAACGCACCGCCCCCTTTTTGTTGTGCGCCCGAACACTTGAGACCGAAGTAAACAAAATCGAAGCCATCGAGGTCGCGATTGCGGCATGGACAATCAACTCGAGGGGCAATCCTTGCCAGGTCAGGAGCAATGTCAGGAACGGGACCAACAGCATGCCGCCGCCAATGCCCAACAAACCGGCTGCAAAACCGGTGACACAGCCTAGAATGGCAAGAGCCAGGATAAATAATGGATCCATGAGGTTCAACTCGATCTCGACGCTGGTAAAGGCGCTCAGTATACTGATTGAACATCTACTGTGCCCGCCCCAACTTAATTTCTGAAAAAAAGCAGCATGGACTCTCTTGATACCGAAGTGTTGAAACAAGCCCGCGAATGGGTACTTGCCGGCCATATTGTCCACTTGGCAACGGTTGTCAAAACCTGGGGTTCGGCGCCACGACAGGCCGGTGCCATGCTGGCCGTACGCAAAGACGGTCGGGTGATTGGTTCAGTTTCGGGGGGCTGTATCGAGGACGATCTGATCGCACGCGCACAAGAGGGACGTCTGCCAGACAAGCCCGAATGGGCACGCTACGGTGTTTCACAAGACGAAGCAGCGCGATTTGGACTGCCTTGCGGAGGGACCTTACGACTCGTGATCGAACCTCTCGCCAAAAGCGACTGGCTTGAACAAGTGGTCGCCTCAACAGAGGCGCAGCAGCTTATTGGTCGCTGGCTCGATATGTCGACCGGTATCTCGACGCTCACCAATGCGCGTCCTGGCCAGCTGACCGAGGTCAAAGAGGATGGCTGCCATTTTGTCTATGGACCGCACTGGCGACTATTGATCATCGGGGCGAACCAAACTGCCCGCGCCTTGGCGCAAATCGCCACGATGCTTGAATTTCAAGTCATCATCTGCGATCCCCGCGAGGAATTCACAGCCGATTGGGATATGCCGGGCGTGACATTGCAGCCAGGCATGCCTGACGACGCGGTACTCGCCATTCAGACGGATTCACGTACTGCGATCGTCGCGATCACCCATGATCCAAAACTTGACGATATGGCCTTGCTTGAGGCCTTGAAATCCAAAGCCTTTTACGTCGGCGCGTTAGGTTCGGTACGCAATCAAAGTAAGCGTCGCGAACGCCTGCTAAGTTTTGATTTAAGCGAAGAAGAGGTCGATCGGCTACATGGCCCCGTTGGTTTACAAATCGGTAGTCGCACCCCCGCAGAGATTGCTGTCGCAGTCGGTGCTGAGCTCGTCCAGGTCAGGCGAGCGCTTGAGGATGAGCGCGTGGGTGGACTGACACAGCCGCCCGCGTCAAAAGTTTAAACCTCCGCTCAGCCGCCTCGTTTGCGGGATTCGATACCGAGCTGCTTGAGCTTGCGGTAAAGATGCGTGCGCTCGAGGCCGGTCTTTTCCGAGACCCTGGTCATACTGTTGTTTTCGCGGGCAAGGTGGTACTCGAAATACACACGCTCAAATGCGTCGCGCGCCTCACGCAAAGGCTGATCCAGCGTAATGTCACCCAACAAGCTGTGATCGACAGGCTCTGGAGGCACTTGGGTTTGGACCTGCACAACGGGTTCCGCAATCTGGGGAGCCGCGCTACTAGGAGGGGGCACGGGAACAAACGTGCCGTTAGCGGACTTGGCCACAGGTAAGCGACCGCGCGCCAGTCCGGCTGAAATCGTCTTGAGCAAACGCTGCAAGGTGATCGGTTTTTCCAAAAAATCAATCGCACCAATACGGGTGGCCTCGACAGCAGTATCAATGGTGGCGTGGCCGCTCATCATGATCACCGGCATATCCAGCAGGCCTTGGGAGCCCCACTCTTTGAGCAGCGTCACACCATCGGTATCGGGCATCCAGATATCGAGCAAGACAAGATCGGGACGTCCACGCAAACGTGCCGCACGCGCCTGAGCAGCGTTTTCAGCAAGCTCGATCGTATGTCCCTCGTCATATAGGATTTCGGAGAGCAACTCGCGAATCCCGACTTCATCGTCGACAACCAAAATTCTGGCCATATATCTTTCACCACCCCTTACACATGAGCATTATCGTTGCCTTGCGGCGACGCGTCCAGCGGTCCCGCCAGCTGCGTCAACAAAATTGAAACTTTGGCACCACCTTCGCGCCGGTTGGACAGATCAATACGCCCCTGATGCTCATCAATAATCTTGCGAACAATCGCCAAACCGAGACCCGTGCCTTGAGCTTTAGTTGTAATGTAAGGCTCAAAAGCACGTTGCAACACCTGCGTACCAAATCCGGGACCATTGTCCGAGACCGTAAACCTCAAGGCGGGCCGATCGGGACTTTCCGTATTTTCCCGGCTGCCTGCCTGAATCAGCTTGGTTGTGACTTCAATCACACCCCCCTCAGGCATTTCGACCAGCGCGTCACGCGCATTCGCGAGGAGATTATGAATCACCTGGCGCAACTGAGTGGGATCGCCCAATACAGGCGGCAACGCCGGGTCAAGTGAAACCTCGAGGTGCCATGCATGCCGCTCATCTCTCACCATACCATCTAATGGATCCCAACCATAAAGTCCGAGGACCTCATCGACCAAGGCATTGAAGTCAACAGGCACCATGGTGACTGCGGGCTTACGCGCATATTCCTTAAAATCGTCCACCATATGCTTGAGAGAACTGACTTGATTGACGATAGTATTGGTCGCCCTTTCAAGAAGCGCCGCATCGGCAGGCTCGAGCTTGTGGGCGAGTTTCATCGCCAAACGTTCAGCTGACAACTGAATCGGCGTCAGCGGGTTTTTAATCTCGTGCGCCAGTCTGCGGGCAACTTCCCCCCAAGCCACGCTTCGGTTCGCGGACATCACTTCGGTAATATCATCAAACACAACCATATAGCCATTATCGCGCCCATCCACGAGTAATTGCGTACCACGCGCCAGGAGTGTCAGCGTATAAAACTTCTTGTCGTCACTCAAATCAGGCAGTTTGAGCTCAAACTGCTCCTGCCAGTGCGTACGTTCGGATCCTACAGCCGCATGCTGAGAAAAGGCTTGCCGAATCATTCCGGCAAAATCAATCATGCCGTCAATCGTCTCCAGGGGTCGTCCGGGAGCGGCGCGTAAATCCACGCTCAGAATCGCTTGCGCGCCATGATTAAAGGTCGTCAAGCGAAACTGTTGGTCAAAAACAAGTACGCCAGCCGACAGGTTCGACAATACGCTTTCGAGATAGACATTGGAGCGCTCTAACTGCGCGCGATTGGTCTCAACCATCCGGCGCGCCTCTTCGAGCTGACGCGTCATGTCGTTAAACGATCTGGTGAGCTGACCGACTTCGTCCCTGGTAGGCGGTTCGGGAAGCGGTCGAAAGTCGCCGATACTGACAGCCTGTGTTCCCGCTGCGAGGGTCAGCAAAGGCCGCACCAATTTTTTAGACAGATAAAGCGCCACGGCGATCGCGGCAAATACCGCCAGCAATAGTGCAAGAGTCAGCGTCACCGCAAACAAATTGCGCAGACTTTGCCTCGACAGCGCCAGCTCCTGATAATCAAGATAGCCCTTTTGAACCTCTCCGGCATTTTGAGCAATTTTGTCCGAGACAGGCTGCGTCAACTGCAACCAACGCGACTCAGATGTCACACCCAGCGCGGTATCCGAACGCTCGGGCGAACCTAAGGGCACAATCACACGCAGCTGCAGTCCGGCATCACCCAAATTCGCGGTAGGATCGTCCGAGTCTGCCGCCGAATACCCGCGCGCCGTTCTCAATTGATTCAGCACGGCAGCAGGCGGCAAGGGTGGCAAGAGCGTACCGAGATTATCCGTGGAAAAAGCAATCAGGCGACCACTCGTTGTAAACACCATCGCATCGATCGCGCCACTCGACTCTCGCAAACGGGTCAACGCACTGGCGATTTCCGGATCGGGTGTATTGCTCAAATCAGGCGTCATCGAACGCGCACGGGCATCGAGCTGCGCAAGTTGAGAATCAAGTGCGGCGCGGCCAAGCGCCAAACCTGACTCCAGCGCTGTATCGACGCGCACGTTAAACCATGACTCAATCGACCTGGACATGAACTGCAACGACACTGTGTAGATGAGGGCTCCGGGCAACACGCCAATCAACGCGAAGGCCAGAGCAAAACGAGCGGTCAGCCGCGCACCAAACTGTCCCACCAAAAACTGCCTGGCCAGGCGATACGTGAGCCACACCACCCACACGCACAAAGTCAGCGCCAATCCTCCATTGAGCCAGAGCAACAAGGTCTGGTACTGCGCCAACAGAGAAGCATTACCCGTCGACCACGCCAGCAAAAGGAACAAAACGGCGGCGCTCACGATGCCGATCGCTGTGACGAGGCGCATGAGCGGATTCATTTTGAGTCTTCGCCTTTACGAACTGAAAAATCAAAAGGCGTCCAGGGGCTTGTCAGTGACCACGCTCCGCGATTACGGGCATCGAGTTGCAAAGGTCTCGCCAGATGCGAGGTATCCAGTCGTATGCGCACCAGGCCGTCATAGCGCACATTCGGTTCAAAACGGTCAAGCGGCGCCACGGGCCAACCACGGACCTTTTCCAATACCGACAACGCTTCCTGCAAAGACGAGACTGGCAAAAACAAATCCCCAGATGCTACGCGCCACTGCTGCGTCAACGTGTTGTAGGACATCCGCCGTGTCAGCGATGTTTCAACAATCGTTTTGTCCCACCACCACCAGCGCGGCGCGGTGATTTTGACATCCAGCGTGAAATAAAGAGGTACTCCGCGCTCCGCCGCCTCGATCACAATCGGACTGAGTTTGAGCGCAACATCTAGATCCATCGTGAGATGACCTTCACCGATCAAAGGCTCAATCTGTTTGATCTGGGCCTCCGTGGCTGCGCTGGCATGTTGAAAAAGCGCGCAACCCACCAAGGCGAACGCTGCAAGCGCGCACCTCAGAAAAGTCCAGCCTCTCAGCTCAGCGATCATCCAATTCAGCACTTAGGTCCTGCGAGTAAACAATGCGTAAAAGAATCCATCATAGCCAGCGGGATGCTCAGCATCCGGCAGATGAGGCAATAACTGCCCGGGCGCGCTAAGTCTTTCAGCTTGGGCGTGCTGGGCGGCAAAGGCCTGAGCCTGTTGTTCGCCCTCCTCCGGAAAAATTGAACAGGTCACCATGAGTAGTTTGCCACCAGGCGCGACCACACTCCAGAGGGAATCCAAAATTTCCCTGGCCAGTTTGGCCGTCTGCTGCACGTCCTGTGCGCGACGCAACCATCGGATATCGGGATGGCGGCTGACGATACCCGACGCGGTACAGGGCAAGTCTGCCAATACAGCGTCAAATGGTTTGCCATCCCACCAGATGTGGGTCTTGATCGCACTTTCTGCGACCAGACGGACACCACGTCGCATCAATCCCAGGCGCTTGAGGTTTTGATGCACACGCTCAAGACGGGTGGCGTCGACATCAAGCGCCGTTAAATCGACCTTCGCCAACTCGAGCAGATGGGCGGTTTTGCCTCCAGGTGCCGCACACGCGTCCAGCACTTGCATGCCATCCTTGACATCCAGCATCGGTGCGGCAAGTTGAGCGCCAGCGTCCTGCACCGACCACCAGCCCTGCGCATAACCTGGTAAGGACGTGATGGGGCGGGGCACCCGCAACACCAGTCCAGCCACGCCAAATGGCGTAGTCTCGATGCCTTGCTCGGCAAAAGCGCGCTCAACTGTTTCACGTGTCGTGGCGCGAATATTCACGCGTAAAGTGAGCGGTGGGTGCGCGTTCGCAGCGGCTAAAAGCGCCTGCCAATTCTGAGGATAGTTTTTTTGCAGACTCTCGATCCACCAGCGCGGGTGGTTCCACGTTGCTTCAAGATCATTTTCGATCCGAGACAGTATGACGGCACGTTCGCGCTGAAACCGCCTGAGCACTGCGTTGACCAACCCTTTGAACGACGCAGTCGAACGATGCCACTGGGTCGCTTGCACTGCCTGGTCAACCAGTGTGTGCGCACTGTAAACCGGGGTACCTGCGGCAGGTGACTCTTCCCGGGCGCGTATCGATGCGTCGAGCAACAACAGACTTAAACCGATCAGGGCATACATCGTTGCGCTGGCTGGCTCGCGCTCGACGAGTGTGCGACGAACGGCTTTAGCCCATCCCCAATGTCGCATGGCATAGAAAGCAAGCGCTTGCGCGGCAGGTCGCACATCAGGATGAACATCGGCAAGTGCCTCGGTCAGAGACTGGCCGGACTCGACCGCGGCCACGGAACTGGCAGCGGCCAGCAAAGAATGGGATAAGGCAGGTGTGACTGGATTCATGCCTCAATTGTAGGGGCTTTGGCGGGCCAGTCCCGCAGGGGTGCCCCAACAATATCGTGCAAAGTCGGTTTTATCCTTCTTGCAAGGTAAAATCACACCCTGTTTAATGCGGATTGCGATCCGCCAGGTCACTCATCATGTCTTCGCCAAAAGTCGGTTTCGTCAGTCTCGGTTGTCCCAAAGCGCTTGTGGACTCCGAACGCATCCTTACACAATTACGTACCGAGGGCTATCAGATCGTCCCCGATTATGACAATGCCGATGTTGTCGTGGTCAATACCTGTGGCTTCATAGACAGCGCAAAAGCCGAATCTCTCGATGCGATTGGCGAGGCCATTGCGGAAAACGGTCGGGTCATTGTGACGGGTTGCATGGGTGTCGAAGAATCTGTGATTCGGGCTGTTCACCCAAGCGTTCTTGCCGTCACAGGACCTCAGCAATACGAACAAGTCGTGCGCGCGGTGCACGAAGCCGCGCCGCCCAATGCCTCCCACGATCCCTTTCTGGATCTCGTGCCCCCCCAAGGCATCAAGCTCACACCGCGCCATTACGCATATTTGAAAATCTCCGAAGGCTGTAACCACCGTTGCAGCTTTTGTATCATCCCCTCGATGCGCGGCGACCTGGTCAGCCGGCCGATCGGTGATGTGCTGGACGAGGCCCAGCGCCTGGCCAAAGCTGGCGTCAAAGAACTGCTCGTGATTTCACAGGACACTAGCGCCTATGGCGTCGATGTCAAATATCGCAGCGGTTTCTGGAATGGTCGTCCCGTCAAGACGCGCATGACCGAACTATGCTCCGCGTTGTCCGAGCTCGGGATCTGGGTACGTCTGCATTATGTTTATCCCTACCCGCACGTGGACGAAGTGATCCCCCTGATGGCCGAGGGCAAAATCCTGCCTTATCTGGACATTCCATTTCAGCATGCCAGTCCGCGTATCCTCAAGGCCATGAAGCGCCCCGCGTTCGAGGACAAAACCATGGCGCGTATTCATCGCTGGCGTGAACAGTGCCCCGACATCACCTTGCGTTCGACCTTTATTGTGGGCTTCCCCGGCGAAACAGAAAGCGATTTTCAATATCTGCTGGACTGGATGTCAGAGGCTCAACTCGACCGCGTGGGCTGTTTTCAGTACTCGCCCGTCGAAGGGGCGCCTGCCAACGCACTCGAGGGTGCAGTCCCCGACGAGGTCAAACAAGAACGCTGGGATCGCTTCATGGCGCATCAGCAAGCCATCTCGACCGCGAGACTGGCTAAACGTGTCGGGCGCGAAATCGATGTCCTGATCGACGAGGTTGACGAGGACGGTGCCATTGGCCGCTCCAGCGCCGATGCACCTGAAATCGACGGCTGCGTGTATGTGGATAGCGATACGCCTCTCAAACCCGGCGATCTCATCCGTGCTCGCGTGACAGAGTCAGACGAATACGACCTCTGGGCTGAAAAGATTGGGTCCTGATGTGATGCGCGTAGGGTTTGCCGGCACACCAGAGTTTTCCAAACTCGCATTACAAGCCATCCTGCGGGCGGGATTTGAGGTCCCATTAGTGCTGACGCAACCAGACCGCCCCTCGGGTCGAGGTCTCAAGCTGACGCCCAGCGCAGTCAAACAACTCGCGCTCGAGCACGCGTTACCAGTCATCCAGCCGCGCAGTTTACGACTCGACGGCAAATACCCGGAGGACGCGCTCGCTGCGCAACTTTCACTCCAACAAGCACAGCTTGATGTGTTGGTGGTCGCGGCTTACGGTCTGATCTTGCCCGCTTGGGTCCTGCAAACGCCTCGTCATGGCTGTCTGAATATCCATGCCAGTTTATTGCCCCGCTGGCGCGGCGCTGCCCCCATCCAGCGCGCGATCGAAGCGGGTGACACGCAAACTGGCGTGACCATCATGCAAATGGACGAGGGTCTGGATACGGGTCCGATGCTGATGGTCGAGCCTCTCAATATCGAACCGGATGACAACGCATCAAGCTTGCATGACAAACTCGCTGAACAAGGCGCGCGCCTGATTGTCCAGGCCTTGCAGGCGCTCCCTTCAGGCTCGCTTATTGCGACACCACAACCTGAAACAGGCGCCACCTACGCCGCCAAACTCGATAAAGCCGAAGCGGCTTTACAGCTACACGCGCCCGCGGAGCTTCTAGCACGTCGCATTCGCGCCTTTAATCCCGTACCCGGTGCAACCATCAGACTGCCCGGCATTCCCGAACCAGTCAAAATATGGAACGCCGTTGCAATCTCTGATGACACGTCGGTGAAGATCGGACAAACCGAGGACGTGGCTCACGTGATAAACGCCAGCCCTGATGGAATTGATGTGGCGACCGGTAAAGGGGTATTACGCTTGCTAGAGTTGCAACGTCCAGGCGGTAAGCGTCAACCTGCTTCGGCATTTATTGCCGGGTGGTCGACTTTTTCTCGCTGAGCTTGAGGACCAAAATGGTGGCCGACAAAACAAAAGTAATGATGTTGGCGATAATCATTGGCATGGACTCGATCAAAAAGGCATAACCAAGCCAAAAAGCGATACCCGTTGTAAACATCACATACATCGCCAAAGAAATCGACGCGGTATCGCGTGATTTGATGGTTTTGATCGTTTGCGGGAAAAAGGCCGCAGTGGTCAAAAAAGCGGCGATGTAACCTAAAGTTTCAATATGCATGTGGAAGGGTCAAACCCGCTCCAATTCACGCTGTTCTTTGCGTAACTTAGCCTTGAGACGCGTTTGCTTGAGCATCGAGAGGTGCTGGACAAACACTTTGCCGTTCAAATGATCCAGCTCATGCTGCACGCAAACAGCCAAAAGCCCGTCGGCATCAAACTCGTAAGGTTCACCCTGCAAGTTCAGTGCGCGGACGCGAATACTCGCGGGACGATCCACCTCGTCATACACGCCTGGCACAGACAAACAACCCTCTTCGTAGGTCTTCTTATCGTCGCTGTAGTGCAAAATTTCTGGGTTAATCAACACCCGCAAATCGCTTTTGTCTTCACTGACATCAATCACGACAACGCGCTCATGAACATCGACTTGAGTAGCGGCCAAACCAACACCCGGCGCGTCGTACATGGTTTCAGTCATATCGGCGACAAGTTGGCGGATGCGATCGTCCACCACCCGCACAGGTTTCGCAACTGTGTGCAAGCGCTTGTCGGGGTAATGCAAAATTTTGAGCAAAGACATAACAAAAAATGGGTCTGAACCGAGCGAAAACTGAGTATTTGTACGAATTCAAACCAATTTTAAATTAATAACATCCGAAATTCGATGCATTCCGCATGATTTAGGAGGGATTTTCAGGACAGTTTTGTCCCGTTTCCGCTCACAACATATGGCAGACTAGTTCATGCCTCATACCCTTTCGAATGAAGTACTCACTGCCTGGCTGCGCCTGAGCATGACCCCTGGACTCGGCCCCATTCTGAGCCAACGCCTACTAAGCCACTTTCCAAATGCCCTAGCGGCAGAGCGATCCGCACCCGAGCAGCTCCGTGCGCTCGTGCCCAAAGCGCTGTTCGAGGGTCTATTGTTCGCACGAGGGGAAAGCGTCAACCGACAAATCGCGCTCGCATTGAAATGGGCAGAAGGTCCCGATCAGACCATCCTGACACCCGAACATCCGCTTTATCCGGGACTGTTGCGACAGACAGCCGATGCGCCGATGGTCCTGTACGCCAAAGGCAATCTCAGTCGGCTCGCACAGCCCGCGCTGGCCATCGTTGGCGCACGCAACGCCACGCCTGACGGACTTGAAAATGCCAAGGACTTTGCCTGCGCGCTTGCCAGACGAGGCTGGTGCGTCGTAAGCGGGCTGGCACAAGGCATTGACGCTGCCGCACACCGCGGCGCCCTTCGTGCAGGCGAGCATGGCGCAGGCACCATCGCAGTACTGGGTACGGGTGCAGACGTCATCTATCCACGTAATCACACTGATCTTTCTCGAAACATTCTGGACTCGGGAGGCTTGATCATCTCTGAGTTCAATCTGGGCACACCGGCACGACCGCAACACTTTCCTCGCCGCAATCGCATTGTGACCGGGCTTTCCCATGGCGTTCTGGTGGTGGAGGCCGCGCTCAAAAGCGGTTCACTGCTGACCGCCAGACTCGCGGTCGAGATGGACAGGGAAGTATTCGCCATCCCGGGCTCGATTCATTCTCCGCTGTCGCGCGGCCCACACGCGCTGATTCAGGATGGCGCAAAACTGGTCGAGACAGCCGAAGACATTCTTAACGAACTCAGCATGTTCAACTTTCCTGATTCAACAATCCCCTATATATCGGAGAAGTCTGCCACCGTGTGTGCATCGGCATCAAATGCGGCGTCCAGATCTGAACCTCATTCACCGATCTGGAACGCAATCGGCTACGATCCGATTAGTGAAGACACCCTGCAGCAACGCACGAATATGTTGCCCGCGATTCTGCAGTGCGAACTTTTGACGCTTGAGCTAAACGGCGATATCGAACGTCGGCCCAACGGTTCGATTGTTCGCGCGCGGAAACGCACTTAAAAACGACTTTGAATAAACGATTCACCTTATGCAAACCTTACCCTGTCTAATCAAAGCGTGTCGGACTCTCCTGATCGCGAGTGCTTTGAGCGTGATGCATCAAGTGGCTTTTGCTCAACATTGTGCAACCACCATTGAAAGTGACGACGCATTACGTTATGTGCCCGACAAAATCGAGATCCCTCTCGCGTGCCAGTCCTATACCGTGACGCTGAAGCATTCGGGAAGGCTGCCTAAACTCGCCATGGGACACAACTGGGTATTGGCCAAGCTGAGCGATCTGGACGGTGTCGCGCGTACCGGCATGCTCGCGGGGGCAGATCATCAATATGTCGATCCCAAGGATACCCGCGTGCTCGCGCATACTGGCGTTGTGGGTGGCGCAGAGTCGACTTCGGTGACGTTTGATGTGAACAAACTTGTGCCGGGCGAACGCTACGGCTTTGTCTGCACCTTCGCAGGTCATTCGCCCATCATGCGCGGCACGATTGTCTTAAAGTAAACAAAGTCCGCGATGAACATCTCAGGCCGAATAGTCTCTCGCGCCAAAAATCGCCGAGCCCACACGAATTTCTGTCGAACCCTCTTCGATCGCTAGCTCAAAATCGCCGCTCATACCCATCGACAAACGATCGAGTTCAATGCCGGATATCGCTTCTTGTCTGGCCTGATCGCGTAACTGGCGCAATTGTGCAAAACAACGGCGCACTGCACTTTCATCCTCAGACAAAATCGCCATCGTCATCAGACCTTTTACACGCAAGGTCTGAAAACCACTGATCTGTTTCAAAAACGGAATGAGCCCTGTCGGTTCAAGGCCTGCTTTGGTTTCCTCGGGTGAGGTTTTAACCTGAACCAAAACGTCAATTGCGCGGCCTTCAAGCTGCAATCTGCGGTCGAGCGCCTCGGCAAGCTCCAGTCGATCCAGTGACTGGAGCTCATGGGCCAACCGGGCGACATCTTTCGCTTTATTGGTTTGAAGCTGACCGATGACAACCCACTGGATATCGCAATCTGCCAAGAGAGGTGTTTTTTGAGCGATTTCCTGTGTGCGGTTTTCTCCAAAGCGCTTGTAACCCAGGCTCACCGCGCGTCTGATTGCCTGGTCATCAAAGGTTTTACTGACAGGTAGCAGCGTGACTTCACTCGGATCACGTCCAACGCGTGCGCAAGCTTGGGCCATCCGATCTTTGATGCGAACGATACGCTCAGACATGGCGATTGTCACCGCATCGTTCAAGTTTGGTGTTTGTGTGAGTTCTGTGTTCATGCTTTTGGGCTATCTAGGTGATGAATCATCAAGTTCTTATGTTACGCCATCGAATTGGTGGCTTGTGGTGTGTGCCTATGCGCCAAAGGGGGGCATGGATGCCTCATTTTCTTGCGTGGATGTTGAATGGGGGTCTGCTTGGGCGGGAGTGCCCGTGGGTAGGAGCTTGAGGACGGGTGGGCTTTGCCCACTTCCCTCATAAAACACAGTGCGTGTGCACCGGCTCCGAACTCGACCCTCGCGGGTCTCAGACAGACGGAGCCGATTTGCGCGCGCACTGTGTTTTATTCGGCTCGTCCTGAGCCCCTACCCACGGGCACTCCCGCCCAAGCAGATAGCCAATTTATACACAATGATTCACGCTTGGCACGAGTCTTGCTTTGATAGGTTTAAGCATAGCTGCCTGCCTCTTCGGTTGATATGCGGTCTTTCCATTTCGCTGGCGATCCCAGCATGAACAGAACCAGGAGTTAAAGATGCAACGCAGACTCGCACTTAAACAGCTTACCGCCGCCAGCCTCTTGGCCATGACCGGTTGGATGCCGACCGCTTTTGCACAAGACACGATCAAAGTCGGAATTTTGCATTCCTTGTCCGGAACGATGGCGATTTCGGAAACATCGCTTAAAGATGTCGCATTGATGACGATCGATGAAATCAATGCAAAAGGCGGCGTCATGGGCAAAAAACTCGAGCCCGTCATCGTCGACCCTGCATCAAACTGGCCACTGTTTGCGGAAAAGGCAAGGGAGTTGATTGCTCAGAACAAAGTATCTGTCGTCTTTGGCTGCTGGACATCGGTGTCACGTAAATCTGTACTGCCTGTCTTCAAAGAGCTCAATAGCCTCTTGTTTTATCCCGTTCAGTACGAAGGCGAAGAACTTGAGAAAAATGTGTTTTACACAGGTGCTGCACCCAACCAGCAGGCGATTCCCGCTGTCGAATATCTGATGAGCGAAGATGGTGGTGGTGCCAAGCGTTTTGTTTTGCTTGGAACGGATTATGTGTATCCACGCACGACCAACAAAATTTTGCGTGCTTTCCTCAAGTCCAAAGGCGTCAAAGACAGCGACATCGAGGAAATTTACACGCCCTTCGGTCACTCTGATTATCAAACGATCGTCGCCAACATCAAAAAGTTTTCTGCCGGCGGAAAGACTGCGGTTGTCTCCACAATCAATGGTGACTCTAACGTTCCGTTCTACAAAGAGCTGGGTAATGCAGGACTGAAAGCAACCGATGTGCCTGTTGTTGCGTTTTCTGTCGGTGAAGAAGAACTTCGTGGCGTAGATACCAAGCCTCTTGTCGGACACCTTGCTGCCTGGAATTATTTTGAGTCGCTCAAAAATCCAGTCAATGCAGATTTTGTTGCCAAGTGGAAGGCTTATGCAAAAGCCAAGAATCTGCCAAACAATGCGACTGCTGTGACCAACGACCCCATGGAGGCCACCTATATTGGCATCCACATGTGGAAGCAAGCGGTCGAACAAGCGAAATCTGTCGATACAGACAAGGTGATCGCAGCCATGGCGGGGCAAAAGTTCGCCGCTCCTGATGGCTACACAATCGAAATGGACAAAACCAATCATCACCTGCATAAGCCTGTCTACATCGGCGAAATCCAGGCAAATGGTCAGTTCAACGTCGTATGGAAAAGCAAAGGGCCGATCCGTGCTCAACCTTGGAGCCCTTACATCGCAGGCAATGAAGGCAAACAAGGCCTTTAATTTCACAACATGAGAATGTCTCACTATGTCTTTGACTTATCCCTCTTGGAAAAGATGGTTGCTGGCTGTTTTGCTCGCTTTACCGCTGCAATTCAGTGTTGCCGCCGACTTGGTCGATCGCAACGTACTGAGCGGTCTGGCTGGGGACAGCAACGAAGAGCGGGCCAAAGCCATCACAGCACTGGGACTTCTCTCGACTCCTGGCGCAGCCGAAGTGTTGGCTGCTCTGGGGGACGGCAACGTTCTGATTACCTCTAATGCGACAGTGTTGCTTGCTCGCACTCGCGAGCAAGCACTCGACCCCGTCACGGGTCAAATCGTCAGCATCCCTGGTGATGCCCAATCTTTAACGCTCAACAATCGTTTGCGTCGCGCGTTGCAATCCGCGCTCGCCAGTTCGGAGCTGTTCTCCTCCCAGCCCAGTGTCCGCCTTGCTGCCGCGCAAAGACTCCAAAAAGAAGCGGATCCTGCTCGGGTTCCCATCATCGAGCGCGCGCTCAGCGCAGAAAAAGATCCGTCCATTCGTCGCGCGCTTGAAGTCGCGATGGCCAGCGCTGCGTTGAAAAGCCCTGATGCCTCAGTGAGACGCCAAGCTGTCATTGCTTTGGGAGAAAGCAAAAATTCCGCGTTCAAACCGGCACTGCTTGGTTTAATCACGGCCGATGGTACTGGTCAATATATCGAACCCGATGAAACTGTTCGCACAGCAGCAAAAGCCGCTCTGTCAAAAATCGAACAACACCAAACACTCGTGAGCTGGATTGGCAATATTTTCTTTGGGATCAGCCTGGGGAGTGTTTTGCTGCTCGCAGCACTCGGCCTGGCCATCACATTTGGCTTGATGGGCGTGATCAATATGGCGCATGGCGAACTGCTCATGATCGGTGCATATGCCACCTATATCGTGCAGGGGGTATTTAAACAATGGTTCCCTGAATGGCTCGACTGGTATGTCCTGGCCGCTTTACCTGTCGCTTTTTTAATCACCGCAATCGTAGGCATGGCTCTTGAGCGCACCGTCATTCGGTGGCTCTATGGCCGCCCGCTGGAAACCTTGCTTGCCACGTGGGGGATCAGCCTGATATTGATGCAAGCAGTACGCAGCATCTTTGGCGCTCAAAACGTCGAAGTCGCCAACCCCAGCTGGATGAGTAGTGGCATCCGTATTTTGGGTGATCTGACCTTAAGCTACAACCGGCTTGTCATCATTGGATTTGCGCTCTGTATCGTGATCGCCGTATGGCTTGTATTGAACTTCACACGTCTGGGCCTATTCGTGCGTGCGATTACACAGAATCGTCGCATGGCGGACTGTGTCGGCGTGCCCACCGGCCGCATCGACATGCTGGCCTTTGGCCTGGGTTCGGGTATCGCCGGGTTAGCGGGCGTTGCGCTGTCACAGCTCAGCAACGTAGGCCCCGATCTCGGACGCGGCTACATCGTTGACTCTTTTATGGTGGTTGTGCTGGGTGGTGTGGGTCAACTGGCCGGCACGGTCGTCGCCGCCTTGGGTTTGGGCGTTCTCAATAAGATCATTGAGCCCTTCTGGGGTGCCGTGATCGCCAAAATCGCCATTCTCCTTTTCATCGTTTTGTTTGTACAAAAGCGTCCGCAAGGGCTCTTTGCTCCGAAAGGCAGGAGCGCTGAATGAACGCATCAACTATGAACCCTTCACTGTCTCAAACTGTCGGCCTGTACTCACCCAACGCATGGGTGGGCATCGCCTTTGTGACGATCCTTCTTGCAAGCTTGCCAGCATTGAACTTGCTGTTCCCGGCAGGTCATGCTTTGCATATTTCTTCTTTTGCGATCTCGTTGATCGGCAAGTTTTTATGTTACGCCCTCGCCGCTCTCGCGCTTGATCTCGTTTGGGGTTACACCGGAATTTTGTCGCTCGGTCATGGTTTGTTTTTTGCATTGGGTGGCTATGCACACGGCATGTATCTGATGCGTGCAGCAAAACCCTCTCCAGAGATCCTGCCTGATTTCATGGGCTTTTTAAGCTGGAAAGCTTTTCCATGGTTCTGGTCGTTCACAGAACACTTTTGGTATGCCATGTTACTGGTAGTCCTGGTGCCCGGCCTCCTGGCATTTCTATTTGGATACTTCGCCTTTCGTTCGCGCATCAAGGGTGTCTATTTTTCAATCATTACTCAGGCGCTGACTTTTGCGGCGATGTTGTTATTTTTCCGAAATGAAACAGGATTTGGTGGTAACAACGGCTTCACAGATTTCAAAAAAATCCTTGGCTTTGACATTACCTCCGCGGATACACGTGCGGTGTTGTACTGGGTCAGTCTTGCAACTCTTTTAGGTGCACTCATTCTCGCGCGGGCGATCACGCAATCCAAACTAGGCAGAGTGCTGACCGCGATTCGTGACTCCGAAAATCGGCTGCGATTTTTAGGCTATGAACCGCTGGGTTTTAAGCTCTTCATCTGGACTGTATCCGCGATCCTCTGCTCGATCGCGGGCGCTTTATACGTCCCTCAAGTCGGCATTATCAATCCGAGCGAAATGTCGACCGAAAACTCTATCGAGATGGTCATTTGGGTCGCAACAGGTGGTCGGGGTACCCTCATTGGCCCGATCATCGGCGCAGGTACGATCAATGGCTTGAAAACTTGGTTCACCAGCGTATTTCCTGAGTTCTGGCTCTATGCGCTTGGTCTCATTTTTGTTCTGGTCACGCTGTTTCTACCACAAGGGATTGTTGGACTAGCAAAGCAATTGGGACAGCGCATCAAGGTAGCGAAGTGATGACATCTCAATCAGCGGTCATTAATCACGAAGATACTCTGCTGGAGGGGAGCGCAGGCGGGGAGGTTTCCTATGGCCGTCCAAAACACGAGGGTGTGGACACCACTCATGGGGCGATTCTGTATCTTGAATCGATCAGTGTTGTCTTTGATGGTTTTAAAGCGCTCAACAATTTATCACTCGATATTGGGGTTGGAGAGTTGCGCTGCATTATTGGTCCAAACGGTGCGGGCAAAACAACCATGATGGATGTCATTACCGGTAAAACACGCGCGACTTCCGGTTCTGCATTTTTTGGTCAAAATTACGATCTTTCGACGCTCAGCGAGGCACAAATCGCCGACGCAGGCATCGGAAGAAAATTTCAACGCCCCACGGTGTTTGAACATCACACAGTATTCGAAAATCTAGAGCTCGCGATGAAAGCCAATAAAGGCGTTCAATCGACTTTGTTTGCCCGGCTCAAGAGTGCGGAGCGAGACAAAATCGCCTCGACCCTTGAAATGCTTCGTCTCACTTCCGAGCATCGCCGTCCTGCCGGATTGCTGTCGCACGGACAAAAGCAATGGCTTGAGATTGGCATGCTACTCATGCAGGAGCCCTTGTTACTCTTGCTAGACGAGCCAGTGGCCGGCATGACTGACGCAGAGACAGAGCGAACGGGTGAACTATTAAACGAATTACGGGGTAAACATTCTCTGGTCGTGGTCGAACACGACATGGACTTTGTCACACAAATCGCGCAAGGCGGCAAAGTCACTGTTCTGTGCGAAGGCTCTGTGCTCGCTGAGGGCACGATGCAACAAGTGCAAGAGGATCCGCGAGTGATTGAAGTGTATCTAGGGCGATAGCATCATGTTGGACGTTCACGAAATCAATCAGTTTTATGGCAGCAGTCACACCTTGAGGGGTATATCCCTCAGCATCAAACAAGGCGAGTGCATGGCGTTGCTGGGCCGTAACGGTGTGGGCAAAACAACGTTCTTAAAATGTCTCATGGGTGTACAGCAAATAGCCTCTGGTTCGATTTCTTTTTTAGGTCAGGACATTAGCCAACTCCCGCCTCACGCCAGAGCTAAGCTCGGCATCGCCTATGTTCCTCAAGGACGCGAAATTTTTGCGCGGCTGACTGTCGAGGAAAACATCTTAATGGGCATGGCAACCAAGCCCAGTCGTCAGGCACACGACATCAAGGAAGAGGTGTTTGATTTATTTCCGGTACTTCGGACGATGCTGAAACGGCGCGGCGGAGACCTTTCCGGCGGGCAACAACAGCAACTCGCCATCGCTCGGGCGCTTGTTGCTGACCCTAAGCTCATTATCTTTGATGAACCCACTGAGGGTATTCAGCCTTCCATCATTAAAGACATCGGTCGCGTGATCAACTTGCTGCGCGACCGAGGGGATATCGCGATTCTGTTATGCGAGCAATATTTCGACTTTGCACGCGAACTGGCTGACCGCTTTGTCGTCCTATCCAGGGGGGAGGTCGTGGTGTCTGGAGACCGGTCTGAAATGGATAGCGAAGTTGTCCGTAGGTATTTATCCGTCTGAGTTTGGGCTCAGAAATGCTCAGGGTGTGGCAAGTCACTGTGGACGGGTGGGCTTCGCCCACTTCCCCCAAAATATCCAGGCAAGCGCATCGACTCCGAACTCGGCCCTGGCGGGCCTCAGACAGGCGGAGTCGATTCTGCGCCTGTCTGGATATTTTGAGGCTCGTCCTGAAGTGCCTCGCCACACCCTGAGCATTTCTGAGCCCGGCGATACGGTGCCGCCCGTAGGGTGGGTCGCGTCAAGGACAGGCCGAGCAGTACGAGCGGCTGGCGAAAAATCGGCTCCGCCTGTCTGAGGCCCGCCAGGGCCGAGTTCGGAGCCGATCAGCCAGCAAGCGTGCTGCGAGGGTAGTGGGCAACGCCCACCCGTCCGCCGCGCCCCCACCCTGCGGGCGGCACCGTATCGCGGACGTCTCAAATACCCCAAAACCCAAATCTCTACCCGCACGACCCTCCCACATTCCCCTACAATGTGGCACGTTTTTATCCAATCTCAACGCGAACAAAAAAACACCGCGAGGCAAGAACATGTGGGACGTAGTCGTAGTCGGGGGTGGCAACGCCGCCCTGTGCAGCGCATTGATGGCACGAGAAGCTGGCGCGAGCGTATTGATCCTAGAAGCATCTCCTAAAGAGTGGCGCGGCGGGAACTCCCAGCACACCCGAAACCTGCGTTGTATGCACGATGCACCGCAAGATGTCCTAGTCGATGCATATCCTGAAGAAGAATATTGGCAAGATTTGCTGAAGGTTACCGGTGGCATTACAAACGAAAAACTCGCCCGCATGGTCATCCGCGAGTCCTCAACCTGTCGCCCCTGGATGGAAAAGCATGGCGTTCGTTTCCAGCCCTCGCTCTCAGGCACTCTGCACGTCGCGCGCACCAATGCTTTCTTCATGGGTGGCGGCAAAGCACTCGTGAACGCCTATTATCGCAGCGCAGAAAACCTCGGCATCGACATTTTGTATGACTCCCCAGTCGATGATCTCGAAATTAAAGACGGCACGTTCATCGCTGCACGTGTGGGTGACAAACGCTACGAAGGTCATGCTGTCGTATTGGGATGTGGCGGCTTTGAATCCGACCGCGCCTGGCTACGCGAAGCATGGGGTCAGAACGAGCGTGGCGAATGGCCAGCAGACAACTTTTTGATTCGCGGCACGCGTTACAACATGGGCGTCGTCCTCAAGGTCATGATGCGCGAAGGCGCTGATACCATGGGCGATCCCACCCAGGCCCACTGCGTCGCGATTGATGCCCGTTCACCCCTCTATGATGGCGGCATCTGTACGCGCATCGACTGCGTATCTCTCGGAATCGTGGTCAATCGCGAAGCAAAACGCTTTTACGACGAAGGCGAAGACTTCTGGCCCAAGCGTTATGCGCTCTGGGGACGTCTGGTTGCCATGCAACCCGGACAAATCGCCTACTCCATCATTGACGCCAAATCTGTTGGTCGCTTCATGCCGCCCGTCTTTGATGGCGTCAAAGCCGACACGCTACCCGAACTCGCGCGCAAACTTGAACTCGATGTCGACACCTTCATGGAAACGGTCAACAGCTTTAACGCCGCATGCCGGGTCGGTACGTTTGATCACACGATTCAGGACGACTGCCATACCGAAGGCATCACACCTGAAAAAACACACTGGGCGCGTCCCATCGATACCGGACCGTTTTATGGCTACGCCGTGAGACCTGGCGTGACCTTTACTTATTTTGGACTCACGACCGACGAAAAAGCCAGCGTGTTTTTCAACGGAAAAGCGAGCCCAAACATGTTTGCCGCAGGCGAAATCAACGCAGGTAATGTGCTCGGCAAAGGTTACACAGCAGGTGTCGGAATGTCGATTGGCACAGCTTTTGGTCGGATCGCCGGCACCCAGGCGGCCCTGGCAGCGAAAAAGATGAAAGAAGGAGCAGTAAAGCATGCAGCAGCTTGAATCACTCACCCGCGAAGCACAGAATCTTGCGGGCGCTTCTGAGCACTCCGTGACCTGGCACAAGAAAGGCATCACTGAAAACGAAGCGGAAGTCGCGCGCCAGATGCAAATTTGTAATGCCTGTCGTTACTGCGAAGGCTTCTGTGCCGTGTTTCCGGCGATGACACGTCGCCTGCAATTCGACAATAAAGCAGATCTGAACTATCTAGCCAACCTCTGTCATAACTGTGGCGCCTGCTTGCACGCCTGTCAGTACGCCCCGCCACACGAATTCATGGTCAATATTCCTCAAGCGATGGCCAAAGTTCGCCTGGAGACCTATACAGATTTTGCTTGGCCAGCCGCACTGGGCTCCTTGTACAAGCGCAACGGCCTGACAGTCGCTTTGGCGATGGCATTCGGCTTGGCGCTTTTCCTTGTGCTCGCCTTACTGTCACAGGGTTCGCTTTGGCATGAACCCTTGGCAGGCAACTTCTACGCCGTATTTCCCCACAATACCTTGGTGGTACTGTTCGGATCCGTCTTCGGTTTTTCAATACTTGCGCTCTTAATAGGCGTCGTCAGGTTCTGGCGAGAAATCACACCCGGTCAAGCCAGTGGGGTCGCAGTCGGTGAGGCCGCGCACTATGCACTCAAGCTCAAGTATCTTGACGGTGGTCATGGCGAAGGCTGTAACGATGAAGATGATCGCTTTACCTTGCGTCGCCGTCGCTATCATCATCTGACGTTTTACGGCTTCATGCTGTGTTTTGCCTCGACCTCTGTGGCGACCATTTATCACTACGTGTTCGGTTGGCAAGCACCCTACGACTACACCAGCCTGCCCGTCATTTTGGGAACTGTGGGCGGTATCGGACTGCTCATCGGCCCAATCGGCCTGCTGACCCTGAACCTGAAACGTTCTCCCTTGCATGGTGACGCAGCACAAAAACCCATGGATCGCGGCTTTATCGCATTGCTGTTTTTGACCAGTTTGACAGGTTTAGCGCTCCTGATCTGGCGCGATACCGGTGCGATGGCCTTGCTCCTGGCTATCCACCTGGGTGTTGTGATGGCCCTGTTCCTGACCATGCCTTATGGCAAGTTCGCGCACGGCTTTTACCGCTGTGCGGCTCTGCTTAAGTCATCCATTGAAAAGCGTATGCCTAACAAGCTATCGCTCGGCTCTGACTAAATTACTCTCGCATAAAAAAAGCTCGCTGCGTTGTTCAACCATGCAGCGAGCTTTTTTCGTCCAGTTCCCGGTAAGTTCTTAAGGACTTATTTCTGACTACTTTCAAAACCTGCGGTCTTTGATCCAAACATTCGCCGCAAGCCCAGCCACTGCTGGGCAAGGAAACTGCGGCCGTAATCTCTACTCCCCCCCGCGGGCTCCTGGTCATGAATACCAGTCTTGGCATAACCTGTGTTGTAGCGCGCCGTGCCAAACAAAATATCCCAGATCGGAAACAGTACGGCAAAGTTATGTCCATGCGCAGGCCCGGCAGTTGACTCGTCGTACTCGATCGAATGGTGATAACGATGAAACTTTGGACTCACGAGCAAACGCTCACCGATTTTCCCGAAAGACATCCGGATATTGGCGTGTGAATAACTCTCAACCAATTGGCTCAACACGACGATCAAAATGAACTGCCCGGGTGGCACACCAATCAGCTTGGACACCAATACAAAAACAATACTGCGCAATACGCTGTCCAGCAGATGATTGCGGTTATCGCTCCACATCGTCATTTGCCGCTGGCTATGGTGGACGGCATGCAGACTCCAGAACCAGGCAAACCGGTGCTGCGCACGATGGTAAAAATAATCGACCGCGTCGAATATCAACAGGTATATGATGAAACTGACCCAGGCGATATCGGTGACACCCGGCCACAACTGATCAACGTGGAAAGTCGTGAAACCTGACACGCTCGCCTGCCCCGACAAGGCATCCCAAATGGGCTGAATGGAAAAAAACAATGCCACTCTGAAAAGCCCAAGTCGATGAATCAGCGTGTACAAAATATCAATGCGTACCTGATGACGGTCTACCAGAGGTTCTACGGGACGCAGACGCTGCAAGGTGCCGAACACCACAACAATCAACGTAATCTGCAGCACGCCAATCAGTAACCACATCGTTCCATCGTAGGCATCTTCGATAAAGCCACTGAGTCCAAGATTAAAAAGCATGGGCTGGACAAGCGTCTCAAATAACCACTGCTGTGCGGAATCAAATAACTCGATTGCGGTATTCATCATCATTGCTTCAACTCAGGTAGCCGTGCAGCCGTGCGAAAGGCAGGATGCGTATCGATTGTGGCAAAACAAAACCCCTTTTGCTTCAGACCCTGGATCAGCGGCTCGAGTACCGCAGGCGCCCAGGGGTCTTTGCGAGACCAAATACCAAGATGTGCCAGCAAAATATCGCCACTGCGGATATTGCGCAAGGCTTGTTCAAGGAGCATTTGATTAGGATACTGTTCACTCGACAACTCGTCACCTAAAAACCCCGCAGGCGACCAGCCAACATGGGTAAATCCGCACTCGGCAGCCGCCTTGAGCAACGCGGGCGATGTCCGCCCTCCCGCAGCACGAAACAACGGCAGCATTTGTTTACCCGTCATTTGGTGAAAACGTTCGACCGGTCTTTTTAACTCGCGGCAATAATCTTCTGCAGACCAAATCTGCGATTTACCCTCAAGCGGTCCGGCACTTGCCCGAACCCGAAAGCGACCATCCGGCAAATCGGCCCGCCAGTAAACATGATCATAGGTGTGCGAAGCGAAAACATGGCCTTGATCACTGAGCTTTTTCCACCAGGGCGCCCAGGTATCGTCCAAACTCCCCCCACCGGTACGCGTGCGTTCATTGGCCAAAAAAAAGGTCGCGCGAACATCTTGGCGCGTCAGCACTTCCTCCACGAAAGGTGCGATCTCCATGTGCCCCGTATCGAAGGTCAAGTACACGGGCTTGGCGCACATGGCCTGCCGAGCGGGCTGTACCAACTCGGGAAATTGAGTTGGCAGAGGGGGTGCTGTGAGCTGAGTGGGCTGAGCGGGCTGAACGGGCTGAACGGGCTGAGTGGACTGAGCGGGCTGAACAGGGCCTGAAGGCAAGGAAGAGACCTCAGTCAGGGACGTCACGGTCTCCGGCTCAAACACATTACCCTGCTCAGTTTCGGGCTGGGCTGATGCGGTCAACATCAACGCGCACATCAGCTGAGCACAAAAAACAAACCGAACGCGCCTAATCACGACTCGCATGGTTCAAGGTCCACACCCCGTGAGGTGACTTTCCGACCGGAATTTGCCTGACGACAGCTTTTTTCTCCAGATCGATCACGGATAGCTTGCCAGCCCAGCGCGTTGTCACTAGCAAAGTTTTCCCGTCTGCCATCATTTCCATACAATCCGGACCGGCTGGTGTGCGATAGGTATCCACAACTTTCAGCGTCTTCCAATCGATTCGGCTGATGGTGTTGGCAGTCCGATTGCTGACGAAAACATGCTGTTTGTCTCCCTGCGAGCGAAACGCGTGAGCGCCCTTGCCCGTAGGAATCTTGGTCTTAAGTACAGCCTTGCCGTTGGAAACGTCGTAGGCCTCGACCTCGGCGGCACCCGTCAGGCCAATCAAGAGCGTTTTATCGTCAGGTGTCAAATATAAATCAGCAGGTGTTTTTCCAACCTTGATTGTCCAGAGACGCTTTTGCGTAGCCAGCTCAATCGCGGTGAGCTCATGGCTATCCTGTAATGTGATGTAGGCAATTTTGCTTTTGCTGTCGATCGCGATGTGGCTGGGTGTCTTTCCGGCAGGGATGCGTTTGACCAGATTGAGCTTGAATTCACCCGACTTGTTTTCCCATGTGTAGATGTCAACATGGTTTAGACGATTTGCAGCCGTCACAAACCATTTCATATCCGGCGAAAACCGCAAATGGTAGGGATCAACAATCCCTGTGAGTGTGCGCTGAACCTGCGCAGTCTTTGGATCTAGAAAGGTGATTGAATCACCCTCGGCATTCGCCACCATGACCGATTTTTCATCCGGGGTCAGGTATAGATGATGCGGCTCTTTGCCAACAGGGACGCGTTTGATTTCAGTCCATGTCGCAGGGTCGATCACGCTGACATCGGCATTGAGGGAATTCAACACCAGGATAGGCGGTGCTTTCTGCGCGGACGCCGTGCTGACAGCGCCTAACAATGTGGCGGTTGCGACCGCGAAAACACCCAGGGACCGACGAATAAAAATTTCAATGTTCATGTGCAGCCAGCGGCTAAAAATAAAGAAAAAAAACGTTCTCCTATTTTCTCACAAGACCATCGAAAACCTCGCATGCTTTCGTCAAACAAATCCATAAAGTATCAAGCTATCCGGGTTGATGTACCGCTGCTCCGGGATATGGCATACGCATTGTCAAAATCGAGCCGGATTCGGATTCGGTGCAAAACAAACTTTGTCGATCCGGACCACCGAAAGCGATATTCGTCACGGCTGAGGATTTTGGACTAGACCAGACCGCGATCGGCTCGCCTCTGGGGTTAATCAGCCAGACGTATCCTAGGCCAGGATTTGCAATCACCAGATTACCTGCTTCATCCATCGCCAACCCATCCGGACCACTTGGACCATAAGACGTGAAAAACTGCCCAACCTTGGCTACGCCACCGTCTGGCATGAGCGGCACTCGCCATACGCAGTTACCTCGCGTGACACCCACGTACAGGACACGCTCATCCGGCGACAAGACCAGACCATTAGGGCTGGGTACATTTCCCAGCAAGAGATCCAGCTGTCCTGATGCGCGCAGACGATACACGCGTCCGGTGGGATCATGCAGCCCCGTCTGCCCCTGGTCAGTAAAGTACAGATTGCCGCGGGAATCAAAAGTGAGGTCATTGAGACCTTTGAAACCCTCTGTATTGCGGCGTATCAGGTAGGGCATGATCTGCCCGGTTTGGACATTCAGTCTCATCAACCCATTTTTATAGTCGGTGATGAGAAGTTCGGTGGGCGACAAGAACTTCATCCCGTTGGGTTCGCCATCGTATTCGACAATCTGTGTCCAAGCTCCCTTGGGATCAATTCGAAAAACCCGGCCGAAAATAATATCTGTAACGTAGAGATTGCCTGCCGGATCAAATACTGGCCCCTCCAGAAATGAATCCATTGCGACCCCGCCGCGATTGACATCGGCCCACTCGGAGCGCACACCCGTGCGTCTTAAGTGAGCGGGCATCTCAGTAAAAACTTCGGCTGTGGTGAACTCAGGAGCGTTTTTAAAAAACATGGGCTTGATCTCTTGAATAATAAGTAAATAAGACGTAACACTTAATTCTGACAGTTTTACAGCGGAAAACACTAAAATGGCTCTACTTAGGAGGCACTATGCGCGAACTTGATCGTATTGACCTCAAGATTCTGGATGTCCTGCAACGTGACGGTCGCATTTCGATGACCGATCTCGCTGAACGCGTCAATTTGTCCGCCACACCCTGCTCCGAACGCGTGCGTCGGCTCGAGCGCGAAGGTGTCATCATGGGCTATTACGCCCGTGTCAATCCAACGGCTTTAGGTAAAAATCTACTCGTTTTCCTCGAGATCAAGCTTTCAGCCAAGTCCGACGATGTTTTTGAAAAAGTAAAAAAAGAGCTCAGTTACGTCCCGGAAGTCATGGAATGTCACCTGGTCTCTGGAGATTTTGATTACTTGATCAAAGCCCGGCTACCTGAAATGAACAAATACCGACAGTTGCTGGGCGAGATCCTCAAGCGACTGCCTGGCTCGGCCGAGTCCCGCAGCTACGTTGTCATGGAGGAAATCAAGGAAACGCTTTACCTGGCGGTTGATCGCTAGACTACTTAGTTTACGTACGCTCGAGGGTACGCACAAAATCCCAGAGCACTTCATTATCGGATGTCGCGACATTGAAGCGGAACCAGCTTGACCGCCGATCACCTGGATGAAAATAAGATCCTGGCGCTAACCATATCCCTTTTTCAAGCGCACGCGTTGCGACTTTCGCGCTTTGCTCGGCGTTGATTGGGAGTTTGGCCCAAAGAAACAACCCCGCGCCAGGCTGATCAAAAATCTCCATCTTCAAAGTCTGCATCTTCTCGACAACATGGACATGCGCGACGCGCAACTTTTCTTTCAAAAATTCAATATGGCGTGCATAGTGGCCTTCACTCAACACGTTTGAAACGATCCGCTCGGTGACCTGCGAGGACGTCAAACCCACTGCCATCTTAGTGCGCGCCAGATCGGCCAGCACCTCAGCGTGTGCCGCGACATACCCCACACGCAAAGTCGGTGTAATCGTTTTAGAAAAGCCGGAAATGTAAATCACCTTGCTCAAGCCTTCCATCGCAGCCAGACAAGGCGCCTCAGAGGGTGCGAGCTCTCGATAGATATCGTCCTCGATGATCCACAAGCCCTCGCGTGTCACCATTTCCAATAAACGCTCGGCATGGGACATGGTCAAAGAGGATCCAGAAGGGTTTTGCAATACGGTGTTGATGAAAATCGCTTTAGGTCTGGATTCTTTAAAAACCCGTACGAGCTGCTCAAAATCGTGTCCTTCGGCTGTGCGCGCGATACCAATCACCTTCAGGCCTGCCAACTGCAAAATCTGTAAAAGATTGCAATAACACGGGTCTTCGACAATGACCGAATCTCCCGGACGCAACAAGGTTCGCACCACAAGATCAAGCGCCTGCGTAGCACCTTGGGTCAATAAAATGTTTGAAGCTTCGGCCGGGACCGAAAACCGTCTCAAGGAGGTCGCGATTTGTTCGCGCAAAGAGGCCATTCCATAGGGATGGCCATACCCACCAAAGCGCGGACCCGGTACCCGACTGAGTGCGCGTAAAGCATGCTGCAAACCGCTTTCATTGATCCATTCCCCGGGAATCCAGCCACAACCGGCTTTGGTCGGAACAGAGTGATCCGCGAACACATCGGACAATAGCCATGCCGCATTGAGACTGGGGGCCGACCAAACCGGGGAAAGACTGGGCGATGCGGCGCGAGTATCGGCAACCCGGTACGCAGAACCTCGACGCGCACTGACACGCCCAGAGGTGACCAAACGTTGATAGGCTTCCGCCACAGTAAAGGCACTTAACCCATGTGCAGCAGCCAGCCCGCGTACGGAAGGCAAGGCATCTCCCACGCGCAAAGTCCGTCGGTCAATCGCCAGATTGACCGCTTCAACGACTTGCTCGACGAGCGTGCGCGAGGACTGACGATCCAGATGGAGTGCAAAAGTATTGATCATGGTCGTTGTCCAGATGCAAACCAGTACAGTTTTGAGCTTCTACGTCCTAAATTCAATACAGTTTGCCATAAATCCCCTCAACTGTACTGGCAATTATTTCTACAGAGCCGTTACAGTGGTGCATTCGCTCGCAAACTGGAGAATTCCATGAACGCCCTCACCGAAAAAGTCAGCCTGTCCAAAGAAGTGGATATGGAAAATTTCTGGATGCCCTTCACTGCAAATAAGCAGTTCAAGGCAGCCCCCCGTATTTTGAAGAGTGCCAAGGGCATGTACTTCACCACCATCGATGACAAAAAAGTCCTCGATGCGAGTTCCGGTTTGTGGTGTGTCAACGCAGGACACGGTCGTGAAGAAATTATCGAGGCCGTTCACAAGCAAATGATGGAACTCGATTACGCACCTCCGTTCCAGATGGCGCATCCTGTCGCCTTCGAAGCGGCCAAGGCCATCGCGGCCGTCATGCCAGCCGGCCTAGATCGCATCTTCTTTGCAAACTCAGGTTCCGAAGCTGTCGATACCGCACTGAAAATCGCACTGGCCTACCACCGCGCGCGAGGCGACGGACAACGCACCCGTCTAATCGGTCGCGAGCGCGGCTATAGCGGCGTCGGTTTTGGTGGCATCTCTGTGGGTGGCATTTTGGCGAACCGCAAGGCCTACTCTGGCGCGCTGATTCCTGGCGTCGATCATATTTCGCACACGCACAATTTGGCTGAAATGGCCTTTAGCAAAGGTCAGCCTGCCTGGGGCGCGCACCTTGCCGACGACCTCGAGCGTCTCTGCGCACTGCATGATCCCTCAACCATCGCGGCTGTGATCGTTGAGCCCGTCGCAGGTTCGACTGGCGTGCTGGTACCGCCACAGGGTTACCTGCAGCGCTTGCGCGAGATTTGCACCAAGCACGGCATTCTGTTGATTTTCGACGAGGTCATCACAGGCTTCGGTCGTTTGGGCAAAGCCACCGCCAGTGAACTGCTCGGTGTGACACCAGACATCATCACGATGGCCAAGGCAATGAACAACGCTGCGATCCCGATGTCCGGCGTCGCAGCCAGCCGTCATGTCCATGACGCCATCGTCAATGCCGGTCCCGGCACGGCGATTGAGTTTTTCCACGGCTACACCTACTCTGCCCACCCTGCTGCCGCTGCGGCATGTTTGGCGACACAGGAAATCTACCGCAAGGAAAAACTGTTCGATCGCTCCTTGAGTCTTGCTCCAAAGTTCGAAAAGGAAATCCACGCTCTGCGTGGCGAGCCTTTCGTTAAAGACATCCGTAACCTTGGCCTGATGGGCGCGGTTGAGCTGGAGTCACGTGACGGCGCACCTGGCGCGCGGGCTTACGACGTATTTCTCAAGTGCCTGGAAAAAGGTGTCTTGGCACGCTTCACAGGCGACATCATGACCTTCTCGCCACCACTGATCGTCAGCGAAGGTCAGATCGAAGAGATCTTCTCGACAGTCAGAAAAGCATTGCACGAAACCGCCTAAATTTAGCGGTCGCGAATAAAGGGGCGCCTCGAGCGCCCCTTTATAATTTTCTCTATCTCTCTTTTTTTGGAATATTTCGTCTCATGAAATGGCAACTGCCCTTCCAATCAGGTCGTCAACCCGTCCTCGCACGTAATCTCGTCTCCACTTCCCAGCCCCTCGCCTCGCAAGCCGGAGCCGCTGCGTTTGCCCGTGGCGGCAATGCGATCGATGCCGCACTCGCCGCTGCGATCACGCTGACCGTCGTCGAACCCACCATGAACGGAATTGGCGGCGACGGTTTCGCCATCGTTTGGGACGGCAAAGAACTGCATGGCCTGAATGCCTCAGGCCGCGCACCTGCAGCCTGGACGCCCGAGCGCTTCAAAGGCATGTCCGCCATGCCACATCGTGGTTGGGAATCTGTCACTGTCCCCGGCGTGGTGTCGCAATGGGTTGAATTGTCCAAAAAGTTTGGCAACCTGCCTTTTGAGGATTTGTTCAAAGACGCGATCCGTCACGCACGTGAAGGCTTTCCGGTCAGCCCCGTGATCGCACGTCAGTGGAAAGATCAGGCCGCAGAATTGCACGTCCAGCCAGGTTTCAAAGAAGCCTTCATGAAAGACGGTCGCACTCCAGCCGCTGGTGAGATCTGGAAATTCGCGGACCAAGCCGACACACTTGAGGACATCGCGCGCACCAAGGGCGAGTCTTTCTATCGCGGTCGTCTGGCAAAAATGATCGCCGACTTCGCACGCGCAAACGGCGCAGTTCTGGATGAGGCCGATCTGGCTGCGCATCGCTGTGACTGGGTGGGTACAGTCTCCACCAACTATCAAGGCTATGACATTCATGAGATTCCACCTAATGGCCAGGGTCTGACTGCATTGCTTGCACTCAACCTCATCGAACACCTGCCTTACCAACAAACCAAGCCTGGCTCAGCAGAACGCATGCATCTCGAGATCGAGTGTATGCGTGCGGCTTTCGCTGACTTGTTTGAACACGTTGCCGATCCTGACTTCATGAAAGTCACCGCTCGCGATTTGCTCAGCAAGTCCTACGCAAAAGAACGCGCCAAACTGATCGACCCCAAAAAAGCAGGCACATACGGACCTGGTCAACCACCCTCAGGCGGTACCATCTATCTGTGCACCTCTGATGCCGAGGGTCGCATGGTCTCCTACATCCAATCCAACTTCAAAGGCTTTGGCTCTGGCGTGGTCGTTCCAAAAACGGGGATCGCCTTGCAAAACCGTGGCTGGGGCTTTGTCACCACGCCCGGACATCCAAACCTGGTCGGTGGCGGCAAGCGCCCGATGCACACGATCATCCCCGCGTTCATCACGCGCGACGGCAAACCCTCGATGGCGTTTGGCGTGATGGGCGGCAATATGCAGGCGCAAGGCCATATGCAAATGGTGCTGCGTCATATCTCCGAGGGCTACAACCCGCAAGCCTGCTCCGACGCACCTCGCTGGCGCATCAACGATGCGGGGGAGTTGACACTCGAGGCCGCTGTCAGTCCTGCGGTTGTCGATGCGTTGCGCGCCATGGGACACAAGCCTATCGTGGCGGCACCCGACAGTCTCGACTTTGGCAGTGCACAGCTCATTTCGCGTCTCGCAGGCGAAGGCGATCAGGCACCATACGCTTATGTCGCCGGGTCCGATCACCGCCGTGATGGCGAGGCCGTGGGCTACTAGGACATACATGATGCAAAGCTCAGCAGTCGCGATCCATCAACACGTTCAGTCACTGCTGAGCGAGTATCAGTGTCCTTATCAGTTCCATGAGGTGCGGGCAGCTTTCATGGGGGCGATCGCAAGCCCTTATGTGGTCGACCCGCTCTTTGAATTGAATGCCTTATGGGACGGCGAGTTCCCAGAACTCCCCTCGCAAGAAAAACTGGACGAGGTCACCAAAACTTTTCTGGAAGATTTTTGGGGGTTGCTTGCGGAGCATGCGTCAGAAGATGCCGTGATGCCATTCATGCTGACATCGCTGGAAAAAGCGACATCTTTGAACGAACTCATCGCACACGCTCAATTGCGCGGCGAAGAGCTCGATGCTTTTCTGACAGGTTTCTTTCAAGACCAGGAGTCGCTGGAGCTTGACGAAGAAGTAGGCGAGAGTCTGGACATCCTCGAAGAACTCGTGCAGCTTTATACCAATATGGTCAACATGGAAAAAGGCACAGCGCTTGATGTCTCAGAGCTCTCTGACCTCGCAGACAATCTACTCAAGATGACCGAGATGGCTGAGCTTGAGATGAATAATCTGATTGTGAGTTGCGCTTAAAAAATGATCCTTTAATTAATCCGTGGCAGATTCGCAGCCTTAATCGCCTTACCCATCTGCACGAAGCCGGTCTGTAAGACTTCTTCATACTGCTTACCGGTCAATGGCGAGGGATCCACACCGAGACTCGTGAGTCGTTTTGCAACCTCTGGATTTTTAACTGAATCAAGCGTTGCAGACTGAAGCTTATCCACGATGGGTTTGGGTGTGCCTTTCGGTACGGCCAGCCCCATCCATGAGTCGATCTCGACTTCAAAGCCTTGTTCTTTCATCGTCGGTACGTCGGGGAGCTCAGTCCAGCGCATTGGACTTGCAGAGGCCAGCATGCGCAGCTTTCCACTTGTGATGTGAGGCAATATATCCGAGGGATTTTGAACGATCACTTCGACCTGTCCACCCAACAACGCTGTCACTGTCTCTGTGCCTGATTTGTAGCTGATTTGCTCAAACTTTCCACCCGTTACCCGACCTAATTCAAACATGGCGAGATTGTTCGGTGCGGATGGTGCCCCAAAAAATACGCCTTTACCTGCTTTGGAAGCGGCAACAAGATCTGTCAACGATTTGTAGGGTGAATCGGCGCGTACGGCCACGCCATAACGAAAGCGGCCGAAGCCCGCGACAAACTCAAAATCATGAATGGTGTAGGTGAGATCCATCAAGTGGGGCATGATGGCTACAGTCGAATACGTCACAACGCCAACTTGATAACCATCGGGTTTCTGTTTGGCGATGTAGGCTGGCGTTAATGTTCCGAGTGCGCCTGGTTTGTTTTGAACAATGACAGGTTTTCCAAGTGGCGCCTCCATCCCTTGCGCCAACGCGCGTGATGCGACGTCAGTGGCCCCACCCGCGCCGAAATTGACAATCAGCGTGACCTCACGCTGGGGAAAGTTTTGCGCACTAACGACCCCAGCACTTGCCATCAACGCCAAAGCACTTAAACCTAACTTTAATTTCTGAATCATGTTTGCTCCGTTATTTTAGATATCACGATCATTTCATCGTTTACGACATGAAAAAGCCACCATTCACGTCGATGGTCGCACCATTAATAAATCCACTACTTTCAGCGCATAAAAATGCAACGGCTTTGCCGACCTCTTCAGGGGTACCAATCCGTTTGACTGGAATTTGTTCAGCATACCTGCGGTTCACTTCTTCTCCGGCCTGCATGGCCATCTCTGTCAAAATCCGCCCAGGCGCGACACAGTTCGCCGTGATGCCAAAAGGACCCATCTCTGATGCAATGGCACGCGTCAACCCGAGCACACCGGCTTTAGACGCCATATAACTCGGACCTGCCACGACTGACTTCGAACGGCCGGCCAATGATGAGATATTGACAATCCTCCCGTATCGCAGTGCCTGCATATCCGGTATGAAGATTTGGCACATACGCATCACTGAGGTGAGGTTGACCTCAATCACCTTGGCCCATTCTTTGGGATCGAGTTGCAAGATCCCGCTAGAACGTCCATCGGGTTGCTTAGGCGAAATTCCCGCGTTGTTCACGAGAACTGAAACTTGGCCTATTTTGTCACGGATCGTTTGATGCAGTCTCGCCACACCTTCATAGTCTGTCACATCCAAGACCTGCGACATAACATTTGCTTGATGAAGGCTGCCAAGCAGTGCGACCGCGTCAAAGGGTTCACGATCCACCATCACCACAAAGTGGTTGTCTTGTAATAAAGCTTTCGAGGTTTCTAAACCAATCCCTTGGCGAGCACCCGTCACAACCGCGATCCGTTTTTGACTCATTGAATCACCGCCGCATCAGGAGTGTAGAAAGTAATCGGTGGAAATGCGTTTTCATCGCAAATGACTTCGATCAACGTGGTTCCAGTATTTTTCTTTGCCTGGGCGATCGCAGCAGCAAGTTCTTTTGGATCCGTCACGCGGATACCATCGCATCCACTATTTCTCGCGATTGCAGCGTGATCAACTGGCTTGAAATGTACAGCTGACGTGTGATCCCCAAATTTCACATTCTCAGCATGTTTCTGATAGCCCAATATTCCGTTATTAATCAGAATCAGAGTGACTTTGATGCCCATCCGTGCAGCCGTTTCGAGTTCTGACCACACGTGGCCAAACCCACCATCGCCCACCACGCAAAATACTTCTTTCTGAGGTTGGGCGACTTTGACGCCAAGCGCCATTGGAAATCCCCAGCCTAAGCCTGCCAGCCCCCGGGGAGTGATAAAACGCATACCCGCTTTGAGAGAAACCAGAAAGTTTGCGATCCATATCGAAGAGTAACTCGCATCCGCCACGACGATCGAATTGTCTGTCAGCTGAGACTGAATCTCCTGCATGATGCGCTCAGGTCTGATCGGCATGGCATCCGACTTTCTGACCTCTTCGGATTCTTTAAAGAATGCCGCGCGTCCGGCAGCGATTTTTTTCTCCACGGCTGTCCGCGCTTCTTTTCTGATCGAGCTATTCAGTGCCACGATCGCGTGTGTCAGTGCCGACAGTGTCAGCTTCGCGTCGCCTACCAGCCTCATCGCTTCGTAGTTTCGCCCCACTTCGTTGCCATCAATATCGAGGTGGATAAAAGTCGCACCTTTTGGATACAACTTCCATGAGTCCGTCCCGTTTTGATTCGTTCGCGTGCCGATCAGCAAAACAACATCTGCACTTTCCAACAATGGGCGCTGATGTCGACCGGAACCATTCGGTCCCAGGAAATAAGTCATCACACCAAGCGAGAGTGGATGGGTTTCATCGACACTCCCTTTACCCATCACAGTCGTCGCAACAGGAAGGTGGCAAAGGTCCTGGAGTGCCGAGAGCTCCTCGTGCGCATGCGACAAATGCACACCGCCGCCAGCAATGATGAGCGGATTTTTTGCCTGGGCCAGCAGTTCGGCCGCTTGCGCAATACATTCAGAAGAAGCTGTGACACGATCAAGCGGGTAATGACCCAGTGTGTATTTTCTTTTCGAAGCGCCATATGGTTGAAGCAAAATATCCGCGGGCAGCATCAGCACGACGGGCCCAGGTCTTCCAGTGCACGCGGCTGTGATCGCCTGATCGATGTAATCCTCGATCCGTGAGACGTCGGTCACGCGACGGACCCACTTGGTGACCGCCGTGAACATGCCGATGTGATCGAGGTCCTGAAAAGCGTTCCGATCCGTATGCTCTGCGCTGACGTCTTGGACAAGTGCCAGTAAGGGGACAGAGGCCTTCAAAGCCTCCGCTAGTGGCGGAACCAGGAGTGCCGCGGCAGGGCCATTTTGTGCAGTGACCACGCCGATTTTTCCACTCACGCGCGCATAGGCATCGGCCATGTAGCCACCCGCGTTTTCAGTTCTGTACGCGATTTGTCGGATTCCTTGCTTTTCAGCCACAAGGTGCACCATGCTAGGCAAGCTTTGCCCGAATATCGTGTCGACGCCATGCCGCTTTAACGCACTCACGACGGCATGAGCGCCTGTATTTTGCGCAGTCAAACCGCTGACCCGCAAAGGTGACATTGAACTTGTCATTTTTATTCCAGTGAAATCACGATTCATACTTTATAAGATCAAGAAAGCTTCTGAGTCAACGCATCCTTAACCTGCTCAATCACTTCGGCCCACTTTCCAGGCGAGGCTTGTCTGAATAGCCGCACAGTGTCATACCAGTCCGTATCCGACCGATTCAACTGCCACCGCCAGTCAGGTAAATGCGGCAACATCACCCAAGTCGGCCGACCCAGCGAAGCGGCCAAGTGCGCCACACTGGTATCCACACTGATGACTAAATCCATGTGTTGGCATAAGGCGGCGGTATCAGAGAAATCGTGAAGATCGGCGCCGAAAGATTGCAGCCTGCTCTCGCCGCTCAATACCTGTTGATCTTGGGGACGAATCTCTTTCTGCAAGGAGTAAAAATCGTGGCGTTCACTCAAGAGTGAAAGCATGTGAGTCAGCGTCACGGATCTATTTTTGTCATTCAGGTGTGTGGGGCGGCCACTCCACACAAGACCAACTCTGCATCTATTTTTAACTCCCAGACGCGCACCCCACTCTCTGAATTTTTCCTCGGACACTGAAAATGGGGTCACAAGAGCAGGAATCGCCTGAAGGTATTTTTCCAGCGCGAAAGGAGCGCTTAGCAGAGGTAAATGTGCATCGAACTCGACCATAGGATCTTGCGCAGACTGCACATTGATTTGAGGGAAATTAGGTCTTAAAAAACTGACAAGCTCGTGTTGAACTCGAAATATGATCTCAGTTTTGGGAAACAGCGTATTCAAGGCCGCAACGTATCTGGAAAACTGTATGGTGTCTCCAAAACCTTGCTCGGCATGGATCAGCAATTTACATGGCTGAGCTGCTTTAACAGATTTAGGTGGCTGCCAGCGAGGCCCCTCTATGCCATGTGACGCAACGCCATCTAACCACCGCCATTCATAATCCTTCCATCCTTGAGGTAAATTTCCCAGTAATAAATTCAATTGTGCCCGGTTCGTTCGCGCACCTGCATGATTGGGATCCACTTTGAGAACATGATTAAACTGACTTAACGCTTCGTCAAATTTAAACTGATCTCGGAGCGCCACACCCAGATTCACGCGCACCTGCAATGCATCGGGCTTGATCTGAAGAGCCCGTCGGTAAGCATCCTCTTCATCTTGCAGACGCCCCATCACACCACTGATTTGACCGAACTGAAAATACAGCTGTGCATCGTTGGGATATATTTCAAGCACCTGTCTGATGTGCGCGACCGCCTCCTCGTATCGGCCCAGCTCAATCAAGATCCCTGTTTTGTAAGATAAGGCCTCATAATCCCTGGGGGCTAGTCGTAACCCTTGCTCAACCCAAGAAAGCGCCTGCTCGTTGAGTCGAGCAAGCTTAGATAAATAAGTCAGCTGGACATATATCTCAAGAGAAGGTGGCAGATATTGCTGAGCTTGCGCCAGGTACTGGACAGCTCGCTCGTATTGCCTCTGCTTTCCCGCAACATATCCCAAGCCCTGCCATGCAACCCCATGCATGGGGTGACGCTCGACCAGCTCCGCAAAGATTAATTTTGCTTCCTCGAATTTACCCGCCTTGAATAAGGCCTGAGCCTCTTCAAGCCTTTGATCGTCTGTGCTCATGGTCGATAGATATGATGAAAGGGAGAGCCCGATCATAAACCGTCAGCTTATAAAAAACATGTAACCAATGATCCAGGCCAAGACACTCATCAAAATAACGACCGACACGACTGAATATTCAGATTTGATTAAATCAGGTCCTGTCCCCGAAACTGATCCTGTGATCATCGATTGAGCTAAATTCGTGCGTCTAAGCAGGCTCACGACTGCAATCATGATCAAGTGGATGACTACCATCCATAACATCAATTCTCCAAAAAACTCGTGGATTTCCTCCAGCCACTTTCCCGCCAGTTCGTGATAGACCGCGTACCCGCTCAGCGTCAACGGAATCACCGAGATCAGCAATGCCACAATGACCCACGACATGAGTAAATTGGCACTCTGTTTAAGATGCGAAGCTTGCAACAACTGGCCTGACCGAAATGCCTCACGCAAGGGCTTTAAGCCTTTAAGCTTTCTAAACATCGCGCTCAGGCGCATATGACGGGGACCGAACATCCCCCAGACCAATCGAAAACCTAGCAAGCCGATCATCGTGTAGCCAAGCGTCACGTGCAAAAGCCTGAATTTTTCGCTATCAGCTGAAAGATAGGCGCCAAGGAAGCTGGCAGCGAAAAGCCAGTGATAGGTGCGTGTCGCTAAATCAACCACTTTTCTCATTTAAAACTCCATTATTTGGGAATCACGACATGATCGTCGTCATAATTTCCACGCTCAGCCTGCGTGTGACAGGCCGCGCAGTTCGCGCGGCTTTTGATCGCATCACGCAACCAAACAGCCTCATCAATTTTTCGATGTTTTCGAACAAACCAATCTGACTCGGTAATTCTGTCGTCCTTGGGCTGTGCACGCACACGTTTAAATGTACCCGCGTTGTCGTTGAGCCAGACGCTGACTTCTTTGACCGCCTCAATGTCGATCGATGCATCCGAACCAAAATGATGCTCGAGATTGTTCATCAGTCTGATCCAGGATTGACGCGGCAAAAGCGCAGGAGGATACGCCAGATGACATGCCGCACATTCTTGTTGGTACTGGGGTGAGATCTTTGCAGGGAATAGATTTTCACTCCCCGCCATCACGGGGTTCAGCGTGACTGATCCAAACGTCAGACCCAAAAAATAGATTAAAAACTGACCGATTTGCATGACCCTGATCCTCATTATCATTTAAGGCTCAGCAAGTAAGCGAGCACATCGGCTTTTTCGGTTGGAGTGCATTCTCGCTTCATCACATCGCGGCAGTTTCTTTTAAACCACTTATCAACCTTGGCTGTATCTGTAAAAGCCTCCGCGTTAAAAGCAGGTGCGAGTGGTTTGATGGGCTTGGATGTGGAGGCATGCTTTCCAGTAGTCGTGGGAGGGCTGTTATGACAAGAAGCGCATGACCATACATCCCCATGCTTTTGATTAAAAAGCTTCTCACCTTTCGTGGCATTACCGGGCTGACCCGCAGTCACGGCCCATTTTTCGAGCTGCGCTTGAGGCGAAGTGTCTGCGGCGCTCGCATGAAAGCACATGACCCCAGCTGATAAAACTGTGATGGTTTGTAATAAAAGCTGTTTCGAAGACGTCTTTTTCATGGCGGTATATACATTTTTAGTGAAGATGTCGCTATATTGCCTATCTCATCCTGTACAGACTCTGAACAGTTTGTTCAGCTTGTGTTCATATTGATCAGGTGATAATGAACGGATGCTTTTTAATCAAATATTGTCTTGAGTGTTCCGATTCATTCATGAAAGTCAGACACATATCTTTATTACGGAACCTTGTACTCGCGCTTGCCCTGGCGTTCGGGATCAATGCGGGCACAAGCGCGCCAGCAATTGCCAGCTCTGGCGACCACGACCAGGCTCGCGCTGCGCTAGAGTCTGGGGAGATACTTCCCCTCAGCGCCATCCTTCTCAAACTCGAAAAGGATTTTTCCGGTCAGATTGTTGAAGTTGAACTTGAACGAGAACACGGCCAATGGATTTATGAAATCAAATTGCTTCAGAAAGACGGTTATCGTCAAAAACTGAAAGTCGACGCAAAAAATGCAGCTGTTATTTCCAAGAAAATTAAATAGATTGATCCCGGACAACGATTGATGCGCATACTAATTGTCGAGGATGAGCCCAACATCAGCGATCAACTCGCGTCTTCGCTCAAAGAAGAAAGTTATGTTGTCGATATCGCAACTGATGGCAGGCAAGCTTTATTTTTGGGATTA
Organism: Zwartia panacis; assembly: GCF_030410395.1. Lineage (GTDB taxonomy): Bacteria > Pseudomonadota > Gammaproteobacteria > Burkholderiales > Burkholderiaceae_B > Zwartia > Zwartia panacis. The sequence continues at coordinate 148,293 of NZ_JAUHHF010000005.1, read as the reverse complement.
ACCGAGCCATATGACGCAATCATCCTTGATCTCGGTCTGCCACAAATGGATGGCATCAGCATCCTGAAAAATTGGCGCGAAGCTGGCATCACCACACCGGTGATTATTTTGACCGCGCGAGACAATTGGAGCGAGAAGGTGATCGGCATTGATGCAGGCGCGGATGACTACCTTGCCAAACCCTTCCGGATGGAAGAGTTACTTGCACGCTTGCGTGCGATTATCAGACGCGCCGCGGGACACTCGACATCTATCTTGCATTGTGGCGTCATCGAACTCAACACCAAAACAGGAAAGGTTGCGATCGATGGTCTTGTCCTCAACTTGACGAGTCATGAATTCAAAGTCCTTTCATATTTAATGCATCATCAAAATGAATTAGTCAGCAAAGCAGAACTCACCGAACATATTTACGCGCAAGACTTTGACAGAGACTCTAATACGATCGAAGTTTTTATTGGGCGCCTCCGAAAGAAACTGCCCAAGGACTACATCGAGACAGTCCGTGGTGGGGGCTATCGGCTGGTCACACCGGCGTGAAGATGCGCATGAATCAAACAGAATCACTATGGACACGCGCGAGTCAGTCACTACGCACGCGCTTATTAATTGGCACCTTACTGTGGATTTCTATTGCGCTATTTATCACGGGTACCGCGCTCGCGATTCTCTTTAAAAATCATGCGACCCAGCAGTTTGATCAAGAACTACGCACCCATCTCACTCAACTTGTCGCCAACTTGAATGTATCCGACGAGGGCAAACCGCTCCTTCGCACTCAGCCTGCAGACGCCCGCTTCATGCAGCCGCTCTCAGGCCTGTATTGGCAAATCAGTGACGAGGCACAACGCGATATCCTTCGCTCACGCTCACTTTGGGATGCAAAACTGGATTTTTCTCCGAAGGTCACCCGCGATGGAAAACAATCCATCCGCGAAGTGATAGGCCCAAAAGGAGAAAACGTACGCTTGCTCGAACAAGTCGTCAAAATTTCGGAGGCACCCGATGATCTTTGGCGTATCAGCGTGGCCTCTGAAACAAATAGTCTGGATCATGCAATCGAGGACTGGGTTAAATTGCTAGTGCTCTTTTTAGGTATTCTTTTACTCACACTAATCATTGCTGCCGTTGCCCAAGTATTTCTGGCACTCTCACCTCTGCGCAACTTGCAACAAGCACTCATCAAGCTTGGGGCTGGACACACAAAGCGTTTAGAGGGCGATTTCCCTGTTGAGATCCGACCCCTGGTTCAGGAGCTTAATCAAGTCCTGAGCCAAAATGAAGCCATGCTCGTCCGGGCTCAAAATCGAGCCGGTGATTTCGCTCATGCAATGAAGACACCTCTGACAGTTTTGTCCAATGCCGCAGAGACAGAACTTAAAAGTCACTCCTCTCAGTCAGGTCTCGCCATGCTCATGACAGAGCAAATCGCACTCCTCAAAAGTCATGTGGACGAGCAATTATTACGTGCTCGCTCAGAAGCAGTATCCGTAAAATCCCATTCCCAAACAATCATCGAGCCCGTTGTAGATCAACTCATACGGGTCATGAAAAAAATCTACGCGGATAAAAATCTGTCCTACTCGATTGAACAAAACGATCGAACACTTTATTTTCCTGCGGATGCTAATACCCTTCAGGAAATTCTGGGAAACCTGTTGGACAATGCAAGCAAATGGGCAAAATCAAAAGTTCAAATCAAAATTTTCAGGCATCACCAAAAACTGCATATTGCAGTTGAAGACGATGGCAAAGGGGTGCCTATTGCTCAACTCAACAAAATTAGACAAAGAGGCGTACGTGCAGATGAGCGCACGCCTGGAAGTGGTCTGGGATTATCCATCGTCACGGAGCTTTGTTCTGTCTACGGGGGAAAGCTCATTTTATATACCTCAGCCCTCGGTGGACTCGGTGCAGAAATTTCCATTCCAGATACTCACACCACCGAGAATGAGTGAAGATTCTCTAAAATATTGAGAACCTTGACATCAAGTGTACAAAATGACATTTTGATGCAGAGATGCAATCTGCTCAGCGACATATGACATATCACTCTGTCTGTACCAAACCTTCTTGAAACTAGGGACGTGGAGTAGACTTGTAAAGCCGTTTTGTCACAATTGTCAGCATCGACATCATGGATGAAGTCGCAATCGCAAAAGAAAATAAACCTGAGAACGCGATATAAAAAGCGACGGATTTCCAGCCCTGTGGGAGCACATCTGAAAATATACCCAGAGTCGTATAGCTGCTACCCGAAAAAAGCATCGCGAGACGTATGTCTGCGATCAGGCCCGTTGCATATAAAGCAACAGTCCAGATCATGATTGAACCGATCTGTACAAGAGACATCAGCAAGACTGATGAAACAAAGAGAATGATCAAATCCAAAGCACGCGGCTTGACGAGCTTTGCGCTACCCTTCAAGAACCATAAAAAAATTCTGATAAAAAGAATCGTATTGAGAACCAGCACGATTGCCAGAAGACCCAAACCGAACGCGGCATCTCTGAATACCTGCTCTGAAAATAGATTGAGATCTGGTGTGCTCATCAATTATTTAGCTCTCTGAATCGCAATACTGTCATGAACAGCCTTGCAGGCCTGTATGAGCTTGCGTAATTGCTCTCGGTCTTCGTCATTCAATTTTTCAGTATCAGGGCGCGACTGAAACGTGAACTCAGACTGCTCCATTTCCCGAACAAACTCAATGGCGTCCTTAGCCTTGACCTGACGATCTCCCGGTATCAGGCTGTATACAGCGAAATAAAGCGAGACAAGGCTGCGGTTTTCAAGCTCGGGAGTCAGGGGAAAGATACTTTTGAATAGACCCTTGAGTCCTTCTTTCGCTTCGCCCACTGTTTGAGCCCGGCGCAGGATGTACTCCATATTGTCTAGACGGTTTTGTATCTCAAAGAGGTGCGTCACCAGCTGTTTATGATTTTGTTCACGAATCTGGTAATCGTGCTGAAACTGCTGGATCAATGCCGCGCCGGTCGTCAACACCACAGAAGAAAGCAACCACATGCCCACTGAGCTGTTCAAAAAATCCATGAGTTTTTGAGAAAGCTCCGATCCTGATCCTTTGCGGGTCTCTGATTTTTTTGAAGCTTCTATTTCTTCTCGAATCTCTTGCCGAAGCATTTCTTCAGCATGAATGCGTTTGATGTCTTCTGCGCTTGGCATAAATGATCTCTTCCCTGAAGCCTGTGTATGAACCTAAGCAACGCGATTTTCGTAGATTTATGTGCTCGGGTCAAAGTTTATGCATGACTTCAATCAGCAATACTGGTCGATACATTCAAATAGGCACCCCATCCCTTCGAACTTGAGGGAATGGCGGAGACCATATAGGTTGGGCCAATTTGGTACTGCCAATGCATGCCCAGGATCTTGACAGTCTGCCCTGCGCTCAGCGTCAGTTGATTGGTCGTATTTCGAGCCCGATAGTCATAGTTAATCTGACTTGATAAATTGAACGTCCAGCCATCATTGGTGGTATATGAAACCGTCGGCTGAGCATTCAAGATACTCGCAGAGCCTCCAGACAAATCACTTCCCACTCCCCATGAGTTGTACATCGCTACGCCGACTACCCAATTGTCGGGGGTATAGAAAGCACCCGCTGAAAAACCAACTCCCGTTTGCCTGGAACCATTCACCGCACTTGAAGCCGGTGCCTGATAATAAGGGCCGATCCCAGCATACCAATCTCCCGCGAATTTCGGTGCAAAAAAAGTTGCGAGCTGTACTGGCTGAAACTGATTGACCGCCTGTGGATAGTGGATGTTGCGGTTGAAGGTCAACATCGGATTCAACAGTAATTGCAGGTTTGAACCCAGAGAGACAGGGATGATTGGCTGCAATGCGAATTGACTTTGTTGTGAGGCGTTGTCGTTTCCGATTTTTTGGTTGTAGTTATAGGAAAAGGGAAGTTGCATCTGAGGGTAGAGTTTGTTTTGCATCCTCTGCCCGGCACGTGCCTCTTCGCTCATCTTGCTGCTTTTTTCTTGAGCAATCCCAACGCCGTGGGTACCGAGGAGTATCGAGAGAATGATGTATCCGCAACGAAATTTAACGCGATTCATCTCTCCTCTCGTACCCTCGGTGATTTTCTTATTTTAAAAACAATTCGGTCGCATCAAGATTTCCAAAAGCATCGATTGTGCTGAACTTCACTTCTTTGGTTTGTTTCAGCACAGCAAGCTTTTTAACATCGAATCTTGAAAAGTTAATGCCATTAATCGTACGCAGATAGAAATACCCACGGTTCAAGTCATTCATCGTTGTAAAGTAAGTAGACTCAGAAGATATTTTATTGGCGGCAAACGCCTCGGCCTTGCTCGCGGTTCCTGGCAAATCAGCCGAGACATCTTTGGGTCGATCAAAATTATTCATCACATGCGACAGTGTCTTGATCGCTTGATCGGGCGTTTCAGCCTTATGTACAAAATTTGAATAAAAGGCTGCCTTGACGAAGCGTCCCACTGAAGTTTCAACCGATGGTAGCGATGCCATATTTCCACCACTGTCCGTCGAAGCGACTTTCAGATTATTGAACTGACCTGTGTTCTTATCAATATTAGTCAGATAGGCATAGTTATTCATATTCTTGAGGTGCCATGGAAACGGAGGATCGTTCGTCATGACAGCGACAGGATTATCGTATACCGAGGTTTTTCCGTCGGTAAATTCAATCACAATCGAACCTCCTGCCTTGTCGTACAGCGCGAAATGCAATGGTGCGTACAAATTCGCCATACTGGGCACCCGAGGCAACCAAACTTCAACTTCTTTGTTTTGCAAAGCCTGTTTAACCTGCTGGACATTCTGGAAGTTACCTAATGCCCAAGTGCCCACATCCAGTGCGGATAAAATCTTATCGGCCGGTCCTGTCGCGACAGGTGGATTATTTTCAATCAGCGCATTCGTTGTGATGGTCAGGCCTTGATCATTCACCGCCTCGTGCAGGGTCCCCTGTTTGGCATTCGCGACCAAGCCCACAAGCGTGACGCTCAAGATGCCATACTTGGTATTAAAGGTTTTGCCGGGCTTGCCCTCGGGAGTCATTGACTCAATGCGTGTGCCGGCTGGGTAGTACATCAGCGAGTCTGGTTGTTGCCCAGCAAATTCATTGGTGCGGCCTTGGTAAACATTACCCTTCGCATCTCTGATACTCAGCACAGTGCAAGCGAAGGTATTTGCAACCGTTGATAATGCAAGACATGTCGACAGTAAAATTTTCGAAACTATTTTTAATTTCATTTCCCTCTCCTTTCGGCTGATTTCAATACAGTTTGATATAGGCTGAGCAACCCGCACCTAAGGATCGATGCGAATCGCTTGTGTCAATTGATACCCCTCAGATCGCATCGATCTAATTAAATTTTCTGATATCCCAATTTCCACCAACTTTTTACGTAATCTGAAGACCTGAAGTTCCAGTTGGCTTTTAGCCTGTTCATTTGAATTTCGTTCTGTGACTTCATACAGCCGCCAATAAGGCAGCCGCTTATCAGGCGCCATGGCTAATGCTTTGAGTAAGGCGACGTCGACTTTACTGATGTTCGCCACGCCTTTTTCAGAAGTTAAGCGCATGCCTGTCACACTCAGCGCAAGATCAATGCCTCTTGATATTTCATCCTGCACACGCCTCTTGACAGCACGCACAGCAGCAGCAAGCTCAGCGGGCGAAACTGGCTTGCAGAGATAAAAGTCTGCACCACATTCATACCCCTGGATACGATCAAGCTCTCCTGTCCTCGCTGAAAGCATGATGATGTTGATTTTTGGATCAGCAGCGCGAACTCTTTTGGCGATATCAAAACCAGACTCGCCAGGAAGGTTCACATCCAGAATCAGTAAGTGGATCATGCCCTCTGACATGCACTCGTCTAACTCTTCCGCACAGGAAACTGCGATCGCATCCATGCCTTCGTGAACAAGTGCATCCACAAACAGTTGGCGCAAATCCAGATGATCCTCGACCACAACGACTTTCATATTGATCTGTCAGTCTGTAAAAGGGAATTAGTTTGCATAGAACAATTTGAAAGCATCCGCACCTGCTTGATCCACATCGAAGGTCGAGATGGATTTAATTTGCTTCACATCTTTGAGCTTATTCATATCAATGACAGACCAGTTCATCGCATTGATGCTTCTAAAGTACAGCAGGTTGCGCGATAAATCTTGTAAAGTCGTCCATACCGTGACTTCACTCGAGTTATTGCGCGTCACCCCATCGCCCATGCCTCCAGCCATGTCCACTGTCAAATCATAGGGACGATCGAAATTATTCATAATATGAGCAAGCGTCGTAATGGCCTCATTGGGTTCTTTTGCTTTGCGCACGTAATTGGCATAGAAGGCGGCCTTGACGAATCTTCCTTGTGTCGTTTCGGCTGAAGGCAAACTCGTTAATGCAATACCCGAGTCTTGCGTCTGCAGCTTAAGTTTGCCCAGCTGCCCTGTATTTTTATTGACGTTGTTAAAAGTGTAGTTGTTCAAATTTTCCAGGTGCCAGGGAAAAGCAGGACCGTTTGTCATGACCCCAACTGGATTGTCATAGACCTGGGTTTTTCCATCTAAGAACTCAACAACGATTGAGCCACCTTTTTTATCATTAATTGAATAATGTAATGGTAGCGGTGTATCAGGGGCGATCGTATTCTTCTCTGGTACCCAAAACTCGAGTTTGCCGCTTTTGATGGCTTCTTTCACATCTTGCGCATTTCTGAAATTTCCCAAAATCCAGATACCCAAATCACTGACCGACATCACCTTTGAGTGATCCTTACCGACGGCAGGGGATCGTGTCCCATTCAGCCAGTTCGCAGAAAAGCTAAGCCCCTGGTCATTGATTCCCTCTGCAACTGTCACTTGTTTGGATGCTGTCACGACTTTCGCGCTCATTCCCAGAATCGGATACTTGGTATCAAAGGTCACACCTTGATTCCCGGAGGGAGTCAGTGAAATCACTCGCATACCCGCTGGCAAATACGTCATATCCATTGGCAACAAGGCGCTGTATTCCAGGGTTCTCCCATGATAGGCTCGTCCTTCCGTATCCGTGATCAAAATCGACGTACAGGCGACAGCCTGACCGACCGAAGCAAAGGTTAGAGAAATCGCCGTTAGAAAGCCGATCATATTTTTCATTTTCTATGCCACCTTTGAATTCATTCATTGAATAATGAATGAACTGTAGTCAAACGTTACAGAGAAAACTTTCTTAAACTTTCTTAAAACTTCAGCCCCTGGTAGGGATGTAGGCTATAAAGCGTACGCTATCGTTGGCATGTGTGTATTGGACACTCCCACCCAGCAGGGTGACAAGTGATTTCACCAAGTACAGACCCAGACCTGAGCCGGTCTTTTGATGTGCCAATGGTGAGCGGTAATATTTGTTGAACACCCGCTCAGGATCTGGAAAGCCGGTCATGCCGACTTTGTTTTCAACTGTGATGGATATTTGTCCGGCATGCTCGTTCACATCAATTTCTACAGGACTGTCTTGCGGACTATATTTCAACGCATTTTCGAGCAAATTAGAGATGATCACGCGCACAAGCTGCAGGTCTGAGTGAAGAATCAATTCACCATTGATATGTGTATGAATGCGCTCTCCCTCAGGTAATGACACACATAAACTATTCACCATTTCTTGTAAATCGATATTTTGATGCTTGATGTCTATGCGACCATCCTCAAGGCGCTCAACCTGTAAAAGCCTCTCGATAATCCCGTCCATGTCAGTCACCGCGCGCTCAACCACCTCATGCGTTTTAGCCGGCAGACCTTTACCCCCCACTGCCATCCGGACAACAGAAAGCGGTGTCTTCATTTCGTGCGCGAGCATTTTCAGGAAATTAGATTGCTCTTTGCGTTGAGCGCGCTCTTTATTCACTTCTATTTCAGCGAGTTCCAAGCGGCGTTGTCTCTCCTGCTGATTTTTGGACAAACGATACAAACGTTTTTGAACGAATATCATCAGCGTAATACTGGTCAACAGGGGATAGACTAGATTGAAATAGAAGAATAAGTCGCTACCTGATGAGGAACCCATAATTGGTAGGCGATGTAATAGAGCAACCGAAATCGCAATCAAATAAATGAATACGAGAAAACTTTTGGAGCATATCGGCTTCTCCTCAAGGGGAACCAGGCGTGCTTGTTTCCAAGCCTGTGTGGACAAAACACTTAGCACCGTAAGAAGCATGTATGCCATGACCACAAGCGAGCTTAACTGCGCCGCCTCTCTTGTTTTTCCCATGATCATCAGTATCACTGCGATCGGAAGAAAGAAAACTAACCCTCCGTGCAAGAGAGCGATCCATTTATTTGGCTTGAACTCTCTTATCAACTGCCAATCAAACCAAATGAGCGTTGTAATAAAAATAAAGGCGATGAGATTAGTTGACTGATCAATCCAGCTTGGCGTAAGCCAGCCCGATCCAAAAATGCGCAAATACCCCAGTATCGCGAGCGCATAGAGAATCACGACAAACTCTCGAATTAAATAAAACGATAACAACTTATCCTTTCTATTGATGCGTGTCAGTATCGCCCACCCAAAGCACACAAAGAGTGCTGACAAATAAAGCATTGTGATGATTTCTTGCTTGCGATCGGCTGCTCGTACCTGGTCTGGCGTCATCACCTCGATGAAGGTCAAAGTACTCACACTCGCTTTGATTCTGAACCAGATGTCTCGAGGCTCAGTTCCAACTGGAATGACAAAATTCAAATTTAATGAGCGGTATTCATCATCCGCCCAATCATAATAATCACCTGTTACTCGGACTTTATCTGTTGCAGCGAGAGGATCGTAGATCCATATCTGATCCTGATACGGTGGTCGTATACGCACAACCAGATTTTGAATGGCAGGATCATCCAGGCGAGCTGGATCAATCCGCAAGCGAATCCAAAAGGCAGACGAACTATAGCCCTTCGAAAATAGTTTGGTCGTTAACGCAGATTCCTTTGCCTGCTTGACCTCTGAAACCGTCATCAGACCGGAGGGATCCTCCACCCAGCCGCGCTCAGAGACTAAATCATTGCTCTGCGCAGTGAATGCGCAGAGCAAAATAATCAGCGATAGAAAATATCTAGAAATCATGATGGAGCAAGATTACTCCACCATCCATTAATAGTCGAATGCTTCGCAAGACATCTAATAGCTATGATTTTTTCAAAAATAAGCCCGTCGCATCCAGACTCTTGTAATCATTAATTGTCTGAAACTTGACGACAGTAATTTCTTTCAGGCCACTCATTTTTTTGATATCAAATTTGGAAAAATTCAAACTGTTGATCGTACGGATATAAAAATGGTTCTGTGACAAGTCATTCAAAACCGTGAAGAAAGTTGACTCAGATCCAACGCCAGCAGTCATTGAAAAAACTGTAGAGAACGTTCCCTTGACTGGCTCATCCACCGAGATATCCAGTGGTCTGTCAAAGTTATTCATCACATGACCGAGCGTAAATATCGCTTGCTCGGGCGTTTTAGCTTTGCGAGCGAAGTTTGAATAGAACGCTGCTTTCACAAACCTTCCTGATGACAGCTGGTTAGAAGGCAATCCCCTCAATGCAATACCACCAGATCCGGCTTTTGCCTCAAAACCATTGAATTGTTGCTTGTTTTTATCAATGTTAGTCAGATCAGCATAGTCATTTAAATTTTGAAGATGCCATGGCAGCGGCGGGTCATTCGTCATCACATAAGAAGGGTTATCGTAGATGTGTATTCCATTATCAAATTCGATCACAATACTGCCGCCCTTTTTGTCATACAGTGCAAAATGAAGAGGCGCAATAAAATCTCCCATCGAGGCGATTTTAGGTAACCAAAGATCGACCTCTTTATTTTTTAAAGCTTTCTTAACCTCTTCAACATTTTGAAAACTTCCTAGCGCCCATGTTCCAAAATCCATCACTGACAATACTTTTTCAGGTGGCTGAGTAATATTGGGACTTGTATTGCCCATAAATGCGTTAGTCGTCAGAGACATGCCCTGATCATTAACGGCCTCATGAATTGTTTCTTGCTTTGCATTGGGCGTCATCCCCTTAAGGGTCGCACCAAAAATTGCATACTTTGTATTAAATGTTTTGCCTTGTTTGCCATCCGGTGTAACAGATTCGATTCTGGTGCCAGGCGGGTAGTAAGTGAGTGCATCAGGCTGCTGTCCGACAAACTCATTACTGCGAGCTTGGTAAACGTTCCCATTGGCGTCTCTGATTGCCAAAACTGTACAGGCCACGCTGTTTCCCACCGAAGAGGCAAGAAGTACTAGAGAAAGCAAGGCTCCACTGAGGGTTTTTATTTTCATCATCATTCCATAAGTATGTGGTGTTTAGATCAATCTCATCCACATACTATGGAATTATTAAAAATAATTCTTTCAATAACTTTCTTCGTTCACTCCACCGTAACGGACTGGTTCCGTTCGGGGGTCATTTTGGTCTTTAAATTTGACCATCGAGCATCTTTTTTTTTGACAGTCACTTTAGTAGCTTTTTTACCTCGTTTGATCTTATAACCATCTTTAATGTTGTCAGGATTGGTCCAAATTAGACCATCTCCGATAATTGGCAACCGAAACTGCAAAGTGAGTTCGTGTTCGTTCTTCTTAAGGTCATATCTAACCTTTATTTGCTCCAAAAGACCCATTAAATACAGCTTTTTTTGCTCATCTGGAAGCAGCTTTTTTTCATCCAAACTCTTACCAAATATTTTGAGCCAACTCACCCATTTTTTTGACTCGTTCTCGCCCCGAAGCTGTAGCTGAATGTTAGCTAGCTTTACTTCAAGATTATGGATTTCATCATTGGACTGTTGAAGAGCCATCGCGTAGATATCAGCCTTGATCGCCCCCGATGACTTACCCACTAACAAACTGGCCTGAGATTCTTTAGCCGAATGTAAGCTCTTTTGAATTTGTTTAAGCTGACGCTCTAACGCTTTCAAGTCAGTTTCGTTTTTAGATAGAGGAGCCCCACTCTCCTCAAGTATCTTCCACTTCACTTCTTCCTTGAGCAGACTCGAATTTCTGTGTGCCTCAATGACCGCATCCCAGACGAGCTGATCAGTTTCAGGTATGTTTAGTGAACGTGTCATTCCACATCCCTCACCCCGTTTCCACGGAGTGGCTGAGCCCCCGTTATTTACCCAATCTCTTTCTTTGTTTGGGCAATAGTAAAGCTGTTCGTTTTTACTTACCTTTCGTCTGGCAGACATATGTCTTCCACAATGCCCGCAAACCATTATGTCCCTCAACAAGTAAAACTGCTTCGTTCTATTTTGTTGCGACACTCGACTCGTGTCCCTAGTTTTAAGTTGCTGAACTGCTTTCCAAGTTGTCACGTCAACTATCGCTGGGCAACTGAGAACAATCTTTTCATCACTCTTCTTATCGTGATAGTGGTACTCGCCTTTGTAGTGAGTGTTTTTGATGAGAGACTGTACTGATCCTATAGACCACGTTCCCTTCTTGCGTCTCGGAAGTACCCCGTTCGAATCAAGTAATTTTTTAATTCCTAATGTAGTTTCTCCCTTTTGCGTTAACGTGAATATCTTTTTTACCCACACCGATTCAGCTTTGTTTAGTGCGAGCTTCTTTTCAATAATTTGGTACCCGAATGGGGGCGGTCCTCCATACCAAAAACCTTGACGAGCTCTATTAACCTTACCTAGCCGTGTTTTTTCAGATCTAACTGAGTTTTCAAACTCTCCGATACCATCCAATATCAGTTTTAAAAATTTATCTTGGGGATTAGATAAGTCGAACTGACCATCCTTTGTATAGAGTGTTACGCCCTGCTTATTACACTCGTAACGGAAGATCGAAGCTACTTGGTCATTTCTTGAAAGCCTAGACTGGTCGTAAACCCAAAGGTGCTTAACCTCTCCACGCTTAACCGCTTCGAATAGGGCTAACAACTTAGGACGATCAGCCATATCCTCGTGGTGCGAGCTTTTACCACCCTCATTCCAATGCTTTGGTTCAAACTTAAGAGCCTTTGCTCTTTTCACACCTAACTGGTGTTGAGTAGTAAGTGAGGTTCCTTGGTCAGCTTGAGCAACTGTTGAAACCCTTGTGTAGATATGAAGGGTTTTATCAGGGTTGCTTGGCTTAGTTATTAAAACACCCACGGTTTTTTATCCTGTGCCTCAGTTCCATTTGGAACCTTTTTATACAAAAGTTGAAACAGTTGAATGTGACATTTCAACGCCGTACGACCTATCAAGCCATTTTGCAATTCGGCGTAAGCTCATCCCTCGTCGCCTCATAACCCGCATTTCTTTAATAATTGCCTGTTGCTCTGGATTTGGTACTAGTTTCTCATCATCTACAGAGTAACCAAAACGAGTAAAGCCTCCAAGAAACTTCCCTTCTGATTTCTGAACTTGTTTCACTTCACGAATTCGGGTTGCTATACGCTCACGCTCAAAAGTTGCAAACGCCGAAAGAATCGTAAAGATCACTGAACCAATGCCGTCGTTAGTTACATCGCCCCCAAGGTCGATGAAGTGGACAGATACACCTCGTTCTTTTAATTCGTGAAGGGTGTTCAATGCATTTCTTGTATTGCGGAAAGCTCGATCAAGTTTAGAAAAAATAAGAATATCGCCTGTCTGAAGGCTGTCGAATAGCTTGGCGCCCTCGGGTCGCTTTTCAAATTCAAGGCTACCACTCACCCCTCTTTCGGTGATGAGATTCTCTTGAGAAAGGCTGTATCCCTTAAGCTCTGAATACGATTTGATCTGACGAAGCTGTGTTTCCAAACTCTCGCCTTCGTTCGCCTGCTGAAGAGTACTTACTCGAACATAACCATAAGCTGCCATAAAAAACCTCTAACTCATTGATTTATATGGATATTATATTTTTCTTATGAATTAAAGTAAATGAAATCAATGAGTTAAGTCTGATTTCGTAAGAATCGCTTCGAGGCGACCTTTACGTTTGTTCGGCTCGCTGTAACGTGATTTACTATTCATATGAGCAAGTAAATCGAAATCAACAAAGTGAGCTGTCGTGATTGAGTCTGCTGCCAAGGTTATTAGCCTGCTGAACTACATCGAACAAATAGAAAAACTAAAGCGAAAGCCGACTTTTAGCTTGCCGGATGATTATTTTGTTGCTCACCGTCACGACCTGCTCAATCTGCCTGAACTGCAATTTAATCTTCAGCTAGGTGGAGATGACGTTTGGCTGAAAATGCCTCGATTACAAGAAGTTGCGCCGCCCGAATTAGATGATCTGCTTAAGCCTTGGGTGACGATATCAAAATCTCCGGAAAAGCCCCCAGAGATTAAACAAGAGATCACGATAACCCAAGGAAGCGGTGAAACACGTCGCGAGCTATTGAGTAACAACCAAGAGGTAAAAGCCCAGTTTGATTGGTATGTGGAGTTCCTTTGGAAGCCTTGGTCGCAAACGGAGCGTCCTCGCCGTAAATCTATTTCCTTCTATAACAAGTTGTTTGCGCTTCAACAGGCAATTTCTTCAGAAGGTGCAGAGACTCCTTTGGAGCTGGTTTGGGGCATCGGCTATGCAGTTTGGAAAAAAGAGGGCTATCCGACCCCAATCAAACACCCGTTGCTTTTACAGACGTGCAACGTAACGCTTAATGAAATTACGCTTGATTTGGAAATCCGTCCTAGGGATGTTGAAGCCAAATTGGAAATTGACTGTTATGCCGAACTGGAAATTTCCGGCATCAGTCAGCTTGAAACATTTTGGAAGAACGTTCAAGCAACGGGGACAAATCGGATTACTCCGTTCGAGGAAAGTACGTTTGAGCCGACCTTACGCGCCGCGGTCGGTCACCTTGACCCGACTGGTAGTTATGTGACCTCTGAAGGATGGGCTTCACTACCTACCCCCTCCAATAAGATGCTTGTAACAAACGGGTGGGTGATTTTTGGACGAAAACGATCAGGAGATATCCTACTTGAAGATGTCAGACGTCTTAGGCAAAAACTTGAAACTATCGAAACACTTCCGGGGGTTATTCAAAGCTTTGTAACCTCGGGTGACGATACTGTACGCAGACAACCAGAAATACCTTTTCGGGGATTATCTACCAGCAACAATCCAAGCGGAGCGCGTGAACTTTTTTTTCCGATGCCCTATAACGAAGAGCAAGTCTCAATAATCCGTAAGCTAGAGAGTAACGACGGTGTAGTCGTTCAAGGACCTCCAGGAACGGGTAAGACACACACGATTGCAAACGTCATTTGCCATTACCTCGCTCAAGGCAAACGAGTGTTGGTTACTGCAAAAGGTGAATCTGCATTGGCAGTTGTTCAGGAAAAACTTCCAGAAAGAATTCGCCCGCTTTGTGTATCACTTCTCTCTGACGAGCGAGACGGTAAAAAGCAGTTTGAACACTCAATTCAAACAATTGCTGCTCGGGTGTCGCAATTAAATCCTACTCAATCTGAAAAAGCTATCATTGCTGGGGAGTCGTTAATAGATCAACTGCACGCAAAGATTTCAAACGTAGATAAGACCGTTGAGGATTACGCGCAACGTCAAATGCGAACGTATGAATTTAGAGGAAAGTCCGTTAGCCCCGAAGAGATGGCGAGAGAGGTTCTTGAACAAGCTGACTCTCATCAATGGTTTGATGATGAGCTTCCTGAAAATTCAGAAATATCAGCTACTGACGAAGAGGTCGCAGCGTTAAGACAGTCCCGAAAGGCGGTGGGTAGCAATCTTAGCTACGTAGGCTGCAGCATACCCAAAGCAAATGATTTTCCTGCGTGGGTTGATCTGCTGGCGCTGCACCGAGACCTTGTTAGAGCGAAAAAGATTGAGGCTGCTGTCGAGAAGGGTTCCGTACTCCCTCTGATTGATGCAACATCAGAGACATTTACCAAGGCAAATCAGCTTTCAGAGTTTTTAGAAAACCGGCAACAAGTTGCGGATCGATTGTCTGCAGTTAACTTACCTTGGATCACCTCCTTCAGAGGCCGGATGGCAAATAAGGAAACTACCGATCCGTTGATCGTTACGCTGAGGCTGGTTTGCGATTTATTACTTGAGTTGGAAACAGAAAGAGCAGCACTAGTTTCAAAAGCTGTTCAGCTACCAGAGAACTCCGAACTCAATGAGGAATTCAATGAGGCGCTCAAGCGCTTAGTTGCTGGTAAGAGCGCATTTAAATTGCCAATAGGTAGTGCCGTTCCGCGAGGACTCGTGAGTTTGGTTACAGTCGCTGGAATCAAACCCAAAGCGGTTGAAGATTGGCTGAACGTACGGGAGTTAGTCGAATGGAGATTAAAAGCAAGAAAGGCTTTGGCTCGATGGACATCATTGTATGGAGAGTTTGACTTTGAGGCCATTAATGAAGCACCAGAACAAGCCTTTAGAGGCTTAGTGACTTCAATCACAGCGATTAAAGACGCAGATCAGCTTCAGTTCGAATTTGATGCTCATCTGGCAAATAAAGTCGGTGAGGTGTTTGGTAAGAACGTTTCTACGCAACTGAAAGCGAACGATGTAAGCGCCATCAAAAATATAAGCGAGAGCTTGCAGTCTCATCTTGATAAGGGGCGCCTCGGATATGCAATGCGTCGACTAGAGGAGATTCTGAAAAAACTAGACGGGCATTCCGGCAACATCGTAAGCGAGCTTCGGGATTTCTTGACGTACCAAATAGGTCAGCTGAATTCGAACGAAGATACCTTGCAAGCAACTTGGCTAGCCAAATTGGCAGAGCTAGAAAAACTACAAAGCCTTTGGATTCATATTTCCACCATCGTAGAAGTGGCCAACAAAATTGAACACTCTGGTGCCCCCAAGTGGGCGAGCCGAACTAGAGCACTGGTAGTTGATAGCGAGATCGACAGTGTTGTGCCATTTACTTGGCGTGAAGCGTGGGATTGGCGTTTAGCCGTGGGGTTCTTAGATCGACTCGACAGCCATCACAAAATTCGTGATTTGATTGAAGAGCGAAGACAACTAACTGCCACTCTAGCGAAAACATACCAAGAGCTTGTTGCGGAAAAAACTTGGCTTGGTGTCTTTAACAACTCGCCAGACAGCGTTCGACAAGCATTGCAAGCCTACTTAAATGCCGTACAGGCGATGGGTTCTGGTACAGGTGTTCGTGCCGTCCGTCATAGAAAGAATGCTCGGGAAGCAATGGTCCGTGCTTACAAGGCCGTCCCGTGCTGGGTGCTTCCGCAATGGCGTGTTTCTGAAACAATTCCAGCAGAGGTTGGTTTATTTGATCTCGTAATAGTTGACGAAGCTTCGCAGTCCGATATTATGGCATTACCAGCTTTGCTGAGAGGAAAGAAATTGCTTATCGTTGGAGACCATAAACAGGTTTCCCCGTCAGCAGTTGGGGCAGCAGAAGAAAGAGTTAAAGAGCTGGTTAGCCGCTTCTTAGGGGAGCAACCGCACGGTTCTGAAATGACTCCTGACAAGTCAATTTATGATTTAGCACGCGTAGTGTTCGCCGGAAATTCGGTGATGCTTAAAGAACATTTCCGAAGTGTTCCAGCCATCATCGAGTTTTCAAATCGTGAGTTCTACGAGGGGGATATTCGTCCGCTTCGAGTTCCCAAAGCGAACGAACGTCTTGACCCTCCTTTGGTCGATGTGTTCGTAAAAGGTGGTAATCGACGAAACGACATCAATAAAGCAGAAGCTAAAGCCATCGTCGAAGAGATTTCAAAACTAATTTCAGATCCCCAATTTGATGGTCGAACAATCGGTGTCGTCACGCTAATGGGCACCGAACAGGCAAGCCATATCCATAAGCTAATTTCCGAAGAAATTTCACCCTCGGAAATTGTTGCCCGAAAGATCAGTGTCGGGCCACCTCCTGTATTTCAGGGACGGGAGCGAGATGTAATGATGGTATCGATGGTGATTGGTCCGGGTGATCGGGGAGCTGCGAACAGAGCTGATATGCACCAACGTTTTAACGTGGCCCTCTCGCGTGCTCGTGATCGAATGTATTTGTTCCGCTCTGTTACTGAAAACGAATCAAAGGATGACTCTCTTACAAGTCGTGTTATTCAGCATTTCAAGCAGCCATTCCGACAAGACGTTAAAAAGGTGGAAAGCCTTAGAGAAAAATGTGAGTCAGGCTTCGAGTTAGAGGTTTTTGATGAACTAGTAAAACGCGGATATCGGGTTACTCCACAGGTCCCAAGTGGAGGTTATTTCATAGACTTTGTTGTAGAAGGTAACGAAGGGCGGCGTCTAGCCATTGAATGCGATGGCGATCGATTCCACGGTCCGGGTCAATGGAGCGACGATATGGCGCGTCAACGAGTGTTAGAACGTGCCGGCTGGACTTTTTGGAGGTGCTTTGCTTCCAGTTTCGTGCGTCGACGCGAAGAAGTGATTTCAGACCTTCTGCAAACCTTAGAAAAATTAGGAATCGAACCTATTGGATCTGAAACCGTTGATAGCACTGTTTGGGTTGAGTACAAAGAGGTTGATCCCTTTGAGGTTGAAGTGGTTGAAGAGAGAGAGGATGTCTAATGACTACAGACCGACCAATGGCGCGACTTGGTATCGCAGACTTAGAAGAGATTTTTCAGAAGCAAGGAGAGGATTTAACAATCCTCTCCCGTCTCAAACACGAACTTAGTTTTAGGCAAGTTCCAAGATCTTTGGCATTGCGAGAGCGAATTAATAAAGTCGAATCGAGTCAGAAGAATATTCTAGACCCTAAAGTTACGACTGTTACTACTAGCACAGCGAAGCCTTCCATAGAGCTACCTCACACTTCATTGCCACATACAATGCAACCAGACCTTCTAGGTGCTGACCCTAAAGTCTTGGACGATCCAAAAGAAGTAGCTCCACTCACCCCTAAAGTGACAATCTCTATAAAGTCGCAACCATTACCACAACTAGCCCTTGATGACGCTTGCAAAATTCTTAAGGTCAACATTGGTGAAATTTGGGATAAAGTTGAGCTTGCTCGAAGGAGAGCAGTTCAGAAGTCCAGTCCAATCGCAACTAAAGGTATGTCTGCTGAACAAATACAGAAATTGTTGTCAGAAGCGAAATTAGCTAACGACGCGGCGATTGTTATCGCGGCAAGACGTTCGGGTTATCAATAATCAAACGGTCTGGACAAGGACGCGGTCAACTACTAATTTTAAAATTCTCAAACAGTTGCTGAGCGATATAAGTCCGTGGTTAGCAATTTGTCCGAGAGTTTCGGAGAGACTTTTATATGATCTGGACTTCTGAACGAATTTCCAAACTAACGGCCGAAGAACTTAAGAACCTCGCTGCGAATGCCGCTGTTAGAGGCAACCAAGAAGTTGCGTCTATGTGCGAGCTTGAACTTGAATCTCGTAAGCCAAAACGTAAACCCGCTTTACATCTGCCAGATGGGTTTGTTCGAGTAGTTCGTAGCAGTCGATCAAAAGTGAAGGAAGCAGATGTGTCGCGCCGATTAGCGGAATTGGCAAATCTGCTGTCTTTACGTTTTGATTTCAGTGTTGAAAAAGCACGTGCTTTGTCTGTTGGACATAAAAGATTTACTCCTCATAAATTACTCGATTCGAAGGGTAAATCTAAGACTGGTGGGGCGCAAAAAGCTGGGCGTGTAGTTTTTGATCAATACATTTCATATCGACTTAATGGCGATACGTTTGCATTAGTAGGTATTCTTTTGAGCGAAGAGGACACTGCCGGTATTCGTTATCAGGTGCTTGGTCCAGCATCTATCCTTACTGACTTCAAACCACTTAGTGAACTTCGAGCCTACTTATTAGATGACGAAAAAATCGGAGTAGCCACAGGGGGCGAGGAGTTTACTGATTTCAATGAAGCAGCGGCAAGGTTTACTTGGGTGATCGAACAAGTCGCTCCAGTCCGTTAAGGGAAGAGTCCTAGAGATACATTCTTTATGGTTTGGGTAGCTTTGCGCTTGTAACGACTTACAGTAGCTTCAATCGTTCTCTTCAAATCATAGGAAGGGACAATTCCCTTTTTTTCGCACTCATTTAATTCCATTTGGAATTGGGGCAAGGTCTTTCCCACTTCCCATAGCTTTTTGTTCGGATTAGCCTTGATGTAATCGTAAACGTCTAAGGCTATTCTCATCCCTCTAATATTTGGCTGTCCCTTGAATTGATATTTCGCCTTACTTTTTTTGGCGTACTGCCTCCCCACTTCTCCTTTGTGATGCTCTGCCAAAACCTTTCTAAATCGCTCAAGAAGAAATTTTTTTGGTAAGTTAAGGGGAACGCTCAAGAAAAGTAGATCGCCTTCAAAGTCGCCTATCTCTTCCTTGGAAACGACTTGAAGGGTATTAGCGACCAATGGTTCAGCAAACAGTCTCATTCCACGACTCTCGTAAGACCACCATTCCTTAAAACTCCCCCCTCGAACATCGCCAAAGTCCGCGTAGAGACTTTTTAAGCCTGTCGCCCCCGATGCTTCACAGGTTTGTAGGTACTCATCGTTCCGCTTTAAGTAGCTCCACCATAAGAAGTAAATCGTGTCCTCCCAATACCAAGGTTGTTTCGGACGCTTTTCGGTTCCAAATGTTGGATGTTGGTAAGGAAAGTGACGTTGGTGTGTTTTTTTCATTCAAAAATGTTAACAGATTAAATACTCAATTTATTTTGAAAGTGTTGCAAAAATCAGCTTTTCTTTAAACTGTTTATATCGATTCAGGAAGTAAAAAATCTTCTAAATCTTTCATTAAATGTACTTAAATTTATCTAAAGGAATATAAAAATGAGTAACTCATCTGTTAACACTAAATTATCAAATAACGGAATCAATTTTATTCAGGAATCAGCGACTGAGTTCAAAGGCTACGCTCGGAAAACTGCTGAAAACATCCTGGAAATGGGTCGTGTCGTTTTTGAGACTAAAAGCAAACTCAAGGGTAATAAAGCTGAATTTGAAATTTTCTGTACAAAAATCGGCTTCAAATCTACATCAAGCTCAATCAAAAAACTGTCTCAAATTGGCAAGGGGTATACAGAGCTGAAGTCTCAGGCTCAAAACCTACCAAACAACTGGACAACTCTCTATGAGATTTCTCGGTTGACCAGCGCGGAGCTTAAGAAATACATCGCCGAAGGAGTTATTCACCAGAATGTTTTAGGGTCTGTCATTAAGTCTATTAACGGCACTCATTCAGAAAACGCAGGCAAGGATGAAGCGGTATCCACATCCACCACAACTGAAGAGGTTCCAAATGGAACTCCTGTCGGTTACTCGTTTACGTGTGAATTAGAAGACGCCACTGATGTGCAGTTGAAATCACAAATTCAAATGATCATCAAAACTCTTAAAGACCTTAAGGTCAAGGTAACCGTCGCTCCCAAACTAAAGTCAGCGCTTCAACCTTTAATCCGTAAAGCGGCTTGAGGTGAGATATGGAACACCTTGACTGGGGTCTGAAATATCGACCAAAAAAACTTGACGATGTATTGCTGTCAAACGACTTAAGGGGAAAACTTCAAGGGATTGTGAATAAGAAGGGGGGGCTATCTCTTCTTTTCTATGGAAATGCAGGATGTGGGAAAACCACCGTAGCCAAATTAATTAATCCTGAAAACACGGTCTTCATTAATTGTTCTACAAATAATTCAATCGATACCATCCGTTGGCTCGAAAGTGAGTTTGCTTCGGGTGTCGTTACTGGTGGTCGCCGTTTACTTTTGCTGGATGAAGCCGACAACTTAACTTCAGACGCCCAAGCAGCTATTAGAGCGGTGTCGGAAGAGTTAGCGTTACATAACGATTTTGTTTTAACGGCTAACGATCCAAATAAGCTAACTAATGCAGTTAGGTCTCGGTTTTTACCTGTGAATTTTAACCTTGAGCAATCCGATGAATTGTCTACTCAGCTCAAGGCACATCTAAGTCAAATCGCTTTACTCGAAGGTCACCCGCCCCCAAGCGTCAAGCTTCTGGATCAAATCTTAGAAAACACATTTCCAGATGTTAGACGGATGATTAAGACCCTTCAATTTGAAATTAACTAAGGAACATTAAATGAAATTATCGAAAGAAACCGTTGAAATTTTGAACAATTTCTCCGCAATCAATAACCAGTTCATTTTCCGCGAAGGTACAAAAGTAAGCAGCTATTCTCAAAATAAATCGGTCGCTGTTGAAGCAAATATCTCAGAAGTAATACCCGTAAAGGCGGCCACATATGAATTAAGCAAAATTATGTCTTGCCTTTCATTTTTAAATGATTCAGAAATATTTTTTAACGACAATTCGATAAAAATTTCCAATCATCAATCCGAGGCTGTATTTGCTTTAGCTGATGAAAACAAACTGACATCAATTACTAAGGATATTAAATTTGATCCTTCTGGGATCAGGTTTGACTTAAGCTGGATCGTGATCAAAGACATAATGAAATACGCAAATCTGATGAAGCCTAAATCTTCAAATGCACTTAGCGTTCAAAACCTAACAATTGAAGGCAACGGTGAGCTTATTGTCGCTCGGGTACAAAATTCTAAAAAAATTGATGACGAATGTTTAACGATAACTTTAGCTCAAAGTGATCGTAAATTTAATCTTAGAATTTTCATCGACAATCTTAAATTTCTTGAAGATGATTATTCTGTTGAAATTGCAAAAGCGACAGTAGTTCGCTTTGTTGGCAAGTCCAAATGCCTAACCTATTACATCGCAGCAAATGACTTCTCAATTGATACTGAAAGTAAATAAATTTGTAAATATTTCATCCTGACCGCCTCTGAGCGGTCTTTTTTTTACTAAATAGTTATACGAACCGAATACGCCGCCAGTTAAGCCCGTATCGCTTCCGTAGAGGCTGCCCTGTTTGCATCCACCCTACCCACCTTGTCGGCATCGAGTCGATAATCCTTTCACACCCAGAATAAAGCGAAAACAAATGATCAAGTCTATTAACGACCTAGAACCTACAGAATTCAATAGACGGTATGGAACCGAGATCCTCCAAAAGTCCCTGTCTAATCCTATAAACCAGTCCACTCAGATACTCGACTGGATACTTGAAAGTGATGAATGTGTTCCTTTTGCAATAACAATTACCTTTAAGAACCTAGTTCCACTGGAAACCTCAGACGGGATGAAAAGAGCAGTCGAATATCAGTTCGAAAATCGAGTTCTAAACAAAATTAAGAAAAGACTCAGTCGATCCAGTTCTAAATGGAACCTAGTATTACCAATGGATCCTTTCTTTCAATATGAGTATGAACAAGGTAGCTTTTTTAAACCAGTGCCTAAAAGTAACGCTCCACATCACATCCACGGAGTTTTATTTGTTAAGACCGAACTAGCTCCTAGAATTTTCAATTACGACCTGCAAGAGCTCGATGTTCGTCTGAAGAAGGATCTATACAGCCTAGATACCGTCTCAAGCTTTCTGATCGAACCACTGATCAGGTCGGAAGCTGATGATTGGATGAATTACATAAGAAAGGAAAAGTCGCTTTCTGAATTGACGGTTTAAGACCTTGGTAATACCAAAGTAAAAAATTGACTAAATAGTAAAACTACTAAAAAAGGAGTTTTACGTGAACACCAAGCTACGCCGTAATCAGATTCTGTGTATCAGAACAAACCAAGAATTCATCACTAAATTTGATTCGTTATGTGAACGACTCGGCTACAACCGATCCGAGGTGATTCGTTACTGCTTAAAGCGGTTTTTCAATGAGCACTTCAACAATTCAGAGAACTTTAAACGTGCTCGGTCAGACTTGTTCTGATGCAGGCTTTAGCAAATAAACGAAAGGGAAAATGAGATGAGTCAAGAAGCGATCAAACTCACGGAAAAGGCTGGCACTTCAATTAGCAAGGAAAAACTGCTGGAAGCGATTCGTAAATCGCCTAATAAGCAGTTTGCGTATTCGCAGGCTGCGAACTCTAAAGTAGTGACTGTGGTCGTGACGCTTTAATTTCACCAACGCCAACAGTTAATCTTCTCTAGCTCTGCTTGACGAATTTCTGACAAAGTTCCTCGGGCGAATTTTTTCCTTAAACCGTCGCACCAGAGACCCAGTCGAACTCCCTCGAAATCAAAGTTTCTGCCTGGAATTCGCTTATGAAGTTTGACATAGTTTTTTAACAATTCAAGATTAATTGCAAATGTAGGATCTTCTTTACCCAACCCTAGTTTGTTGCAATAGACATTACTGGTGCTTTTGTTGATTCCTGCCGCAACACAAAGCTCCACAAGTTCTGCTCTGGTTGCATTAGGATTAGCAATTGCAATTTGTTCGACCTTTTCAAAGTTGGAGTTTTTCTTTTTATTACCTGAGTTCACTCCAACCCAACCTGCAGGTGCTGTTCCTTTGAGAAATGAACCAGTTTCACCAGTGACAGGATTCTTCATCGCCATCCAGCCTTTGGTTACACCTGACCAGCCCTTTGGTATCGCATCTACAGGAAACGCAGCGTTTTCACCTGTCTCCATATTTCGACACGAAACCATTCCAGTAAAAATGTGTACCCATCCCTCTGGAACTTGTGCTGTGTCGAACATAGCAGTCTCGCCCGTTAAGGGATTCTTAAAAGTTGCTCTACCTGTGTTAGCAGCAGTCCATCCCTCGGGAACACTCTCAGGGAAGAAGCGTTTCATTTCACCAGTGCTGATATGTCTAGTTAAAACAAGACGTTTGCCAACAGTTTCCCAACCCTCAGGAATTGCGCCTTTAGCGAAATTGGTTGATTCACCTGTCAATATGTTTCTACAAGGAACCATCCCCGTAGAGGAATGAGCCCATCCTTCGGGTATTTCATCAATACGGAAAACTTGGGTTTCGCCCGTTAATAAATTTCTGCAAGGCATCAAGCCTCTGGTTCCCTCACCTCCGTCAGCCTTATTAACCAAGGTTAATCCTGCATTGCGGACCTGCTTTATTCGGGAAATTTCCCAAGCATTCATCTCATCAACTGAGTCAAATACTTTGACCACCTTCCTCAATACTCCGTGAACATTGGCAATATTCGAATGCCCACGGTTGTGATGACGCTCGGGCAATTTGACCCTTCTTCGATCGCCGATGCCAACATAAAACAGCCCTCTTTCGGGTTGTGCGAGCCGATAGTCTTCATACCCAAAATATTCGCCAATCTCAGGCAGACCTTCTAGCGTGAAGGAGAATTTCTTGTGTACAACTGCCATTTGATTTTTCTAAGTGGTAAAGGGTTAATTTAGCTATTGTTCGAGCTGCCCAATGTCTTATTGTGCATTTTCGTAGTATCTGAGTAACTTACCGGAAATCAAACAGTTGCTTTAAAACTACTTGAGACTTTGTAATCAATTCGACGGATTATCTAAACGGCTCGGCCATAACAAATCTGGAGTGATTTGTCATTGCTGAAAGCATTTTTTAATGAGTACTTTAACAATTCAGAGAATTTTAAACACGCTCAATCAACAAGGAAAAATAGTTAGAGGCGATACGCAAATCTCCAAACAAGCAGTTTTCGTATTCGCAGTCTACAAACGCAAAGATTATGACTGTTGTGGTTGGCCTTTAATCATCCTGACAAAATCGGTGAAATCTGCAATTTCTTTCGACTTAATTTCTTTTAAACGCATTAAATCTGTTGCAGCTAGAGTCATTAGTGCTCGAGGCTCTTCTTCTGACACATTCACGAACCCATCAGGATCAGTGTCAGCGTGTTTCATCTTGTTATATGAATCCACAACCAAGTTATGAATTTCTTGCACAGTGAATCCACTTTGATTGCTGAGTGTTTTAATTGTCGGCTCGATTCCCCGGCTTTTGCAAATATCTCTTACTATTTTTTGTCCAGCACCAGCAAGTATGGTTGCTGATACATAATCGGCTTGAAGGTATCGCTCTTTTGCTTGAAGAAGAGCCCTTACAGCAACTTCTAATTTTGTATATGTTTCCATAACGTCTAAGCAGGAAAACGTATCAATTTTCCGTTTCTATTTTCCACTAGATCAGCTAAGTCTTGATCTGCTGTAATAAGTGTGTGTCCATTTTGAATGATAACTTCTGCTATCAAAACATCCGCATAGTTATTCGCTTTTTTGTTATTCATTGCGTCAAGTTCTATCAGAAGTTCTTTATATAGTTCACTATCGCCCCCATACTTACCCTCATTCCAAGGGGTAGCATCAAACAATGCTGTTTCTACTGGTACTCTTTTGGGGTTCACTTCGTGAAACTTTTTAAGAAGTTCGTCTTTACGATTTTGATTATTTGTTTTGTTTATCTCTTCAATTTGAAGATATGTAGCAAGCAATGAATCATCTTGTGGGAGTTCATCGATTGAAATTCGATTATCCACCAATTGATTAAAAATATTTGTGTCTAGAAGGTACGCCATAAGTTTTATAAGTTCCGTCGGTTTTTATGACTCATCTGCCTCATTTATCTCTAAGCCTAATCACTTCTACACCAGAGAGAATCGGGTCTGACATTGCATTAAGACGTACATCTCGAATCTTGCGCTTCTTATAAATAGAAAAGACACTTTCTGCTCCTAAATCGAACCCTCTTGGTGAGCGATACCCTTCAGCAATCAGTTGGTCTGCAATCTGTTTATATGTAAATTTCTGCTCATCGCGAAGGGTAATAATCTTGTCTGAAAGCTCGACCTGATAACCAGAATACGCCCCAATCATCAAGCCTCTCGTCCTTAGCGTCAGTCTGAAACGGACGAGAAAACCTTCTGAATTATTACCCCCTAACGAAACTACTCCACCGTCACACTCTTAGCCAAGTTCCGCGGCTTGTCCACATCCGTTCCTCGCGAGCATGCCGTGTGATAGGCCAGCAACTGTAGTGGCACCGTATGCAGTATCGGCGACAACAACCCATAATGCTCGGGCATGCGGATCACATACAAACCTTCGCTGCTGACAAGCTTGGTATCCGCATCGGCAAACACATAAAGCTCACCCCCACGCGCACGAACTTCCTGGATATTTGATTTGAGTTTTTCAAGCAAGGCATCGTTAGGCGCGATCGTGACAACGGGCATCTGATCCGTGACAAGTGCCAAGGGACCATGCTTGAGCTCTCCAGCAGGATAGGCCTCAGCATGGATGTAGCTAATTTCTTTAAGTTTGAGTGCACCTTCGAGTGCGATCGGATAGTGCATCCCGCGCCCGAGAAAAAGCGCGTTCTCTTTGGTGGCAAAGCGATCTGCCCACGCCATGATTTGCGGCTCGAGCGCAAGTACGGCGCCAATCGCAACCGGCAAATGTCTCAACGCTTTGATGTGCTGAGATTCCTGCTCCTCGGTCAGCTGCCCGTGCACTTGCGCCAATGCCAGAGTCAGCATGAACAATGCGGTAAGCTGGGTCGTAAATGCTTTGGTGGAAGCCACACCAATTTCAACACCCGCGCGTGTAATGTACGCAAGCTTGCATTCACGCACCATCGCACTCGTCGACACATTGCAGATTGTCAGCGTCTGTTCCATCCCAAGGCTGCGGGCGTGCTTTAGCGCTGCTAGCGTATCCGCGGTCTCTCCCGACTGCGAAATCGTCACGACCAGCGTTTTAGGATGGGGCACACTATCCCGATAGCGATATTCACTTGCGATCTCTACCGAGACAGGGATTTTCGCAACCGACTCGATCCAGTATTTAGCGGTCGAGCCTGCGTAATAACTGGTGCCGCAGGCAAGTATCAAGACACGATCAATATCTTTGAAAACTTTATAGGCCTGATCACCAAACATTTCTGGCGTAATGGACTCAACATCCTCGAGCGTATCCGCAACGGCGCGAGGCTGCTCGAATATTTCCTTTTGCATGTAGTGGCGATAGGGACCAAGCTCGGCTGCACCCGTATGCACATGCACAGTGTTGACCTTGCGCTCAACCGACTTGCCTGATTGATCCATGATCCAGACATTGCCCAATTGCAAGTCTGCTACGTCACCGTCTTCAAGATAAATGATTTGATCCGTCGTGCCCGCGAGCGCCAGGGCATCTGAAGCCAAAAAGTTTTCACCTTTGCCACGTCCGATTACCAAAGGCGAGCCTTGACGTGCTGCGACAATGCGATGCGGCTCATCACGACAAAACACTGCGATCGCATAGGCACCATGCAGCCGTCTTACTGTCTGTTGTACTGCCTCGAGTAAATCACCCGCATAGAGATGACGCACCAAATGCGCGATCACTTCGGTATCCGTCTGGCTTTCAAAAACATAACCCGCTGCTTGGAGCTCCGCACGCAACTCTTCGTGATTTTCAATAATCCCGTTATGTACGAGGGCAATGCTCGCGGCTTCTTTTCCGACTGCGGAAAAGTGTGGGTGCGCATTACGCGTGACAGGGGCACCGTGCGTGGCCCATCGCGTGTGCGCGATACCGGTGAAACCAGCAATATGGTTACTCTCGATGTCAGAGGCCAATTCAGCGACACGCTCTGTGCTGCGAGCTCGGCGCAGACCACCATTGTCATACACCGCTACGCCACAGGAGTCGTACCCGCGGTATTCGAGACGCTTGAGGCCTTCAACCAAAATGGGGGTGATGTCGCGCGAAGCGACGGCGCCAACGATGCCGCACATAGACTTTCTCCTAAGAATGTCTAATTGTGCCCATTTGGGAAAGAAATATTATTTCATAAATTGATTACGAATGAAATAATTGATTTATGATTGTTTTTAATGAAATATTATTTCAATATTTGAGACATAAATTAGGACTGATCTACTATCAATGACACTCGATACCCTGGACGACCTCGATCGACGCATTCTCGAACAGCTTCAACGTGACTCGAGTCTCACGAACCATGCCCTTGCAGAACGGGTGCACGCCTCACCTCCGACATGTCTGCGTCGCGTACGCAGACTCAAAAAATTAGGCGTCATTGCCAAAGAAGTTGCCATCATCGACGCCTCAAAAGTCGGGACGACACTCACAGCGATCATCGAAGTCACCCTCGATATTCAATCCGCTGAAAAACTGCAAACATTTGAAGAGGCGGTGCAAGAAGAGTCGGCTATTCTTCAATGCTATCGCGTGTCGACCGGACCGGACTTCGTGTTGATTGCTCAAGTGCCAGACATGCCTGCCTATCATGCGCTAGTGCATCGCGCACTCACGGCCGAAGCGAATGTGCGAAATGTTCGTACATTCTTTTCAGTGTACCGAAGTAAGTTCGATACACATATTGTGCTGAGTCATCTGGGCTAGCGATCGCTTGTCCAGGATAAACACCCACTCATCAACCAAGCTTGCTATTGGGTACCAGGCGATGGCGAACAATATTCACCACCAATGCGATCGTGGAAAAAAAGATCGCGACAAAAAGTCCCAGCATCGGTCCGGAATTCAGCCCGAGCCCAAACACAAGCGAAACAACTGCAGCACCAAAGGTTTGACTGAATACCCGCGTTGTCGCCTGTAGTCCACCTAAGGCGCCAGCGCGATGACGTGGTGCCGATCCAATCAGGACACGGTTATTGGGCGTCTGAAAAAAACCAAACCCCACACCTGAAACCAGCATCGCGATAAACAACCAAACATCGGCAATCGATTTTGGCATCAAGACGACACACAATAAACCAAGCGCCATCGTCCCTGCTCCCAGCGCACACAGTAAAGCCACGGAAAAACGATCTGACAAACGGCCTGCAATCAAAGCAATCACAGCTGCGCCAGCAGGCCAGCCCGCCATCAAGAAACCCACCGAAAGCTGTGAACGCTCAAGTGTGATCTGCAAATAAAATGGAAGTGACACCAGCGTAGCCATCTGGCCCGCAAAAGTGCTTGCCGAGGCTGCCAGTGCATAACGCATCGCTGGGATACGAAACAAATCGACCGGAACAAGTGGCGCGGATTGCTTGTTTGACCGACGGACAAGCGCTACGCCGATCAAACCGGCGATTGCAATCAGTGCAATGCCATGCCAGGTTGCGCCCATCAAATAATCAATACCGATAATAAACAAGCCGATCGTTGACATGCTCAGCATTGCTGCCTGCCAATCGAAGCGGGACTTCAAAGGTGCTACATCGGGCAGATATCGCACACCCAACAGAGTCAGCAAACCCATTGGCACGCTAAAAAAGAAAATCCAGTGCCATGTCGCGACGGAAAGAATAAACGAACCAATCGAAGGTCCCATCACCGAAGACACTGCGACTGTCAATGCGTTTAATCCGATACCGCGTCCGATCAAACTGGGCGGATAAATATGACGCACCAGTGCGCCAAACAAGCACATGATCGCCGACCCGCCTAAACCTTGAAAAATTCGGCTGACAAGAAGCGCGGGCAAATTAGGTGCCAGCGCACTTGCCAGCGCTGCCAAAACGAAAGTGATCAACCCGTAACGAAATAACCGCTTGAACCCAATGCGCTCGCCAATCGCGGCCATTGGGAGCAAAGTCATCGCTACAGTCAGACTGTAGGCGTTGACAACCCAAACGACCGTCGAAGCGGACTCATTGAGACTTTCAGCGATTGAAGGCAAACCCACATTGATCATGGTGGCGTCCAGCACCGCCAGCATCAGCCCCAACGCCAAGGCCAAGGCCGCCATGCCCCGCCGCCCAGGCGGTAAACCTTCGATTACTTCTTTTGGTTGATTTACTTCTTTTTCGCTCATGCTTTTTCTTTTTTAACCGGGCGCTTCCAGCCATCAATCGACGTCTGCTTGGCACGTGTGACAGTCAACTGATTGGCAGGTGCATCACGCGTGAGGGTAGTACCCGCACCGAGCGTCGCGCCCTTGCCCACGCGCACTGGCGCCACCAGCTGCGTGTCTGATCCGATAAAAGCATCGTCCTCGATGATGGTGCGATGCTTGTTCGCTCCATCGTAATTACAGGTAATCGTTCCCGCACCAATATTGACGCGCTCACCCACATCCGCATCCCCGACATAAGCGAGGTGATTCGCTTTGCTGTCTTTGCCCATCACTGAATTCTTGATTTCTACAAAATTACCCACGTGCGTTTGATCCGACAGCACTGCGCCGGGACGCAAGCGCGCATAAGGTCCGATCTGCGCATCGGCGCCTACTTGAGCCTGCTCTAAATGACTGTATGCCTCGATACGGGTACGCGCGCCGAGCACAACATTTCTCAGCACACAGTGAGGACCAATGCGGACCCCATCACCCAAAGTCACACTGCCCTCGAAGACACATCCGACATCGATAAAAACGTCCTGACCGCACGTCAACGTTCCTCGCACATCAAACCGCGCAGGATCAGCCAGCGTCACGCCAGCCTCGAGCTGCCGTCGGGCAAGTTCGTTCTGCCAAAGTCGCTCGAGCTGCGCTTGCTGAGCACGGCTGTTGACACCAAGCGTTTCAAAGGCCGCAACAGGATGCGCCACACTGACCGTTAATCCGTCAGCGACCGCCATGCCAATAATATCCGTGAGGTAATACTCGCCTTGTGCGTTGTTGTTCGTCAAGCGAGAGAGCCATGCTTTCAACATGCGCGTGGGCGCCGCGACAATGCCTGTGTTGACCTCTTTAATCTCTTTCTGTGTGGCATCCGCATCTTTGTGCTCGACAATCGCACATACTTGACCTCTAGCATCGCGCACAATCCGTCCATAGCCTGTCGGGTCCGCCAAAATCTCAGTCAACACAGCCAAGCCTTGTCCGCGCGCCGCCAGCAGCGCTCTGAGCGTTTCAGGCTGCACCAGTGGAACATCGCCATAAAGAACGATGGTCACATCCTCATGACCATCTTCTTGTAATAGAGGGACAGCTTGCAATACAGCGTGACCCGTACCAAGCTGAGGTTGCTGCAAGGCAAACTGCAAACCTGGGTGCTTGGCATACGCTTTCTGAACTTGCTCAGCACCGTGACCGACCACCACCACAATGCCTTGTGCGCCGAGTGACTCTGCCGCGTCCAGCACATGCGACAACATGGCACGACCGGCAATTGGATGAAGAACCTTGGGAAGACTGGACTGCATGCGCTTGCCTTGACCGGCCGCAAGTATCACGATGTTTAGCATATTTTATTTTTGAATCGAAAGCGGTTTTTAAATAGCGGTTTTGATTGAACGATAGATTGAATAATGCTTCTTATTTTTTCGGAGCTGAACGAGCGGTAGATTTTTTTGCAGACGTCCGGGTTTGCGCAGACACGGGCTCCTTCCCATGATCTTTGTTCAAACTCGCAGAAGTCGCCGCAGCGATTTGACCAAATTGCTGCGTCAGCATGTTCCACCAAGCCTGCGCAGCATCTGAGCTTGGTGGATCAGTCGCGCCCGGATCTGTCTTGGAGGAAACATTCGCCTTTTTAGGCTTGGATTCGGACTGAGCTGAGCCTGTGTTCGCAGCCATAAACTGCTGCAACGTTGTAATCGTCGCAAGCTGAACCTCCATACCCTGAATTGTGCTGCTCAGCATGGACAGATTGAGTTTGAGCCAACTTTCCACCGACTTAAGCTCACTGATTTTCTTTTCGAGCTCGGCTGGATCAAGGGTGGGTTGCATGGACAACCCCTTGGCCATACCGTTCGCACCAGAAAGCGCGCCAAAGGTCTGACGCATCATTTCAAGACTCGCAAACAAAGGATTGGACGCCATTTCTCCGCTCTGACCGAGCCCGGGCAGCACAAAGGGATTGTTTGGATTCGTTGTCATCATGCGTCTTCCATGGGGTGAACCCTTACATATTACTCGTATCCTGCCACTCTGGGCGACGCGCGCCAAGACCCATTAAAGTGCGGCTTTCTTTGGAAGTCCAGTCGATATTCTGGGACAATAGCGGGATGCAAAGTTCTATTACTCTCCCCGAAATTGAAGCCGCCATTAATTTTTGGCGCCAGCGCAGTCCTTCCATTGGGGAGGAGCTACGTTTATGTCCCGAAGCCTCGAGCTTGGCGACGCCTTACGCATTGATGATTATCGAACGACGGTCTCAGCTCGAGATCTCTCAGTTATCCGATCGTGCACAGACAGCACTGCGCACATGGCGCGAGGCCACTTTGGCGGCA
This sequence comes from Zwartia panacis, assembly GCF_030410395.1. Classification (GTDB taxonomy): domain Bacteria; phylum Pseudomonadota; class Gammaproteobacteria; order Burkholderiales; family Burkholderiaceae_B; genus Zwartia; species Zwartia panacis. Next base: position 116,352 of record NZ_JAUHHF010000005.1, on the reverse strand, counting down.
CAGCAAAAATAAGGGCCTTAGCGCAATAGCGCCTCAATGTCTTGGGCAACAGCTGCTGCCCCAATTGTGCTGTTAAGCATCACGCGCGCCTCGCCTTTTTTATCCAGCAAGTAAAAAGAAGAGCTGTGATCCATCGAATACGCGCCTTTTGCGGCGGGAACTTTGGCGTAATACGCTTTAAATGAGCCAGCTGCAGCTTTGATCTGCTCGGGCGTACCTGTCAACCCCAGAAATTTAGGATTAAATCCTGAAATATACGCGCGTAACACCTCTGGCGTATCACGCTCGGGATCGACCGAAATCATCAGCACCTGAACTTGCGCCGCGCGATCACCGAGTAATTTCATCACTTGTGTGAGCTCAGCCAAGGCGGTCGGACACACATCAGGACATTGGGTAAAACCAAAAAAAACAAGTGTCACCTTGCCTTGAAAACTTGCCGGGGTATAGGTTTTTCCGTCCATTCCGACCAAGCTCCAGTTTTGACCAAGCTTGGTACCTGAAATATCGCTACCCTTGAACGTGACGGAGCCGCCATCGCCACAGGCCGCAAGCAACCACAAACACAAGGAAAAAATAGCGACTCTCATCTAGCGTGCCACCACGATCAGCCAGTGATCGGCCAACAAGGCAGCGAACAAAAGTGAAAGGTACAAAATGGAAAAGCGGAAAAGCTTGCGAGACAACTCATCACTATATTGACGATACAGTTTCCATGCGTACCAGACAAACATGGCGCCGAGCACCATGGCGCACAACAAGTACAGCCAGCCACTCATACCGATCACGTAAGGCAACGCGGTTGTGGCCATCAGCGCAATGCTATAGAGCAGTATGTGCAGACGCGTAAACTGCTGACCATGCGTGACAGGCAGCATCGGCAAGCCCGAGTTTTCGTAATCTCTCGTCCGGTACAACGCCAGCGCCCAGAAATGAGGTGGGGTCCAGATGAAAATGATCAACACCAGCAACCACGCCTCGGCGGGTACTGCGTCTGCCACGGCAGCCCAGCCCAGGGCTGGAGGCATCGCTCCCGACAGGCCACCGATCACGATATTCTGCGGCGTGCGTGGCTTGAGAATCACGGTATAGATCACCGCATAACCCACAAATGTCGCGAACGTCAGCCACATTGTCAGGGGATTGACCCAGCGGTAGAGGATAAACATCCCCAGGCCACCCAGCACGCCGGAAAATATCAATACTTGCGCGGAGGAAATAGTGCCCGCGGCAGTCGCCCGGCGCGCGGTTCGCAACATGCGCGCGTCGATACGCTGCTCGATCAGGCAATTCACTGCAAATGCTGCGGCGGCCAACAACCAAATACCGATCGTACCGGCGACCACCTTTTGCATGTCGGGCAACGTTGGTGTAGCCAGAAACATGCCGATCACGGCGCAAAAGACCGCCAGTTGGGTCACGCGCGGTTTTGTCAGCACAAGGTACTGACGCAACAGGTTCGGAGATGTGGCAGTCAAGCTAGACATGGTCACTATTTAAATGAAACGTACGCCATTGTAATGGCAAGCGTCCCCAAGCGGCGGGACTGTCCGCCGATCCGATCAGCTAAAGCTGAGAGGTGGCGGACGTTCTGGCTGTATGTCCAAGGCGGAAAAGCAACGTGACCGTCGCCAAAACAAGACCTGCCGCGCCGCCGTTATGCAAAACAGCAATCAGCAAGGGCCACTGGAAGAAGATGGTGGTTAAGCCAGTAAAAAGCTGAGCAACCAGCAAGGCCAATACCAAATGCGCGGGACCTCTTAAGCCCGGATCCTTCATTAGCCGCACGCTCAAAAACCCCATGAAGGCAAAGATCACAAAAGCAAAATTTCGGTGAACCCAGTGAATCCCTGTCAGCGCAGTTTGGGAAATCATTTCACCCCCGGGCATTTCTCCAAGCCCACGCACCAGTGAAAATCCATTTTTTAAGTCCATGGGCGGCAACCAGCTCCCATTGCATGTTGGAAAATCCATGCACGCCAGCGCTGCATAGTTAGTACTCACCCATCCGCCCAACCCAATCTGCATGAACAATAGCGCGAGGCCTACAGCAACCCATGGGGTGTATCGCAGCGTCTCGGCTCTGACAGATGGATAGTGTCTCTCGCGCGCCGCAAGCCATGTCATCAAAGCCAAAAGCGACATTCCGCCCAGCAAATGCGCCGTCACAATGAGAGGCATCAACTTCATCGTGACCGTCCAGGCTCCGAACGCACCCTGCAAACACACTGCAAGCAATGTCACTACAGCTAATCTTGGGGAATATTCGAATTTGTTGCGGCAACGCCAGGACATCCAGGTAATTAAAATAATCAAAAAGCCCAACAGAGCACCAACATAACGGTGGATCATTTCGATCCAGGCTTTCGGCAAAGTGACAGGTCCATCAGGCATGACCTGCACAGCCTGACGAATAGAGTCAAGTGCTCCAATAGGTGTGACGCTACCATAGCAACCAGGCCAGTCCGGACAACCCAGCCCAGAGTCTGTCAGCCTGACAAATGCGCCAAACATAATGAGATCAAGCGTCAGAAACCAAGTCAGAAAGACGAGTTTCCGATAACGTTTTTTGGAGGGGGTTTCCTGAGACATTTAGCCAATCCTGGAATTCTGAAGGAGCTTGCGTATATCCTTGCGGAACATCTCTGGATCTGCGATAGAGGGATATTGCAAAATAAGATTACCCAAAGGATCAATCACCCAGATCATCGGCGCAAGCGCATTTCTGGCTTGTTCAGGCGTCATAGAGCCCGGCGCTCCACCGAGCAAAAACTGCTGAAGCATGACAGGATTGACTCTTACCATCACTGCGCCTTTGTAGGCCTCCAGCACTTTTTCTGGAACGGGCGCATCATCGGTAATGAACCACACACGAGTCAATCGTTCGACATGCTTCCCCTGACTCGCATGGGTATTTCGAATGATGTAGAGTTTGCGTGCGCATGAGTCAGGGCATGCCGCCCCGTCCGCAGCCATCATGATCCACTTGCCTTTGAGCGAACTCAAGTCAAAAGGCTTTCCATCCAGCGTCGTCAAAGGCAAATTTTGCGCGGTAGGCATAGGCCGTTGTGGCTCGACAAGTTCGCCATACGCAGCGCTACCCTCTGGTCTCCATTCGGGATTGAAATAAACTAAAAGCGCCGCGATCACCGGGGCCAGACTCATCAGCATGATGATGATGAGAGGCGTTTTAGAGCGCGGTTTTGTTTGTTGCTCAGCCCTTTGATAGCCAAGTTTTGATTTCGAGAACGATTCAGTCACAGCAATTCCATCATTCAATCATCTATAAGTTTCTAAACGTTACTTTACTGCGAATCCGTCAAACTGCTCGAATAGCAGCACGCATTTACGGTGATTGGCGTCGACGCACATGGCGCCAGACCACAACCAAAAAGGCAATTAAAACAATGCCGGCAAAACCAAACCATTGCATGGCGTAACCCACATTTTTATCTGAGTCCACTGAAGGCTCTGGCCACACACGCTTTAAGCCGTCATCGACGCTACCTGAGTGCTGCATCAACACCACTGGTAAAAACTTGAGTCCTGTTCTTTGTGCATATAGATCGAGATCGAGGTTTTGTAATCTAGGCAACAAGACTGGATCAATCTCGCCTTCAACGGGCTGAGTCATTCCTTTCCAGCCTTGAGGCAAACTCGCGCCGGCGTTCGCTTCGCTCGTCCACAACTCAAATAGTCTAGGCACGCGAAGCGCAAGCTCCCCTTCGATGCGAACAGTTGAAATCTCAGTAGGGACTCTAGCGACCGGACGATTCGCAATGGGGCGTTCCAACCACCCCCTCAGGACCAGAACCGCAGTTTCTTGATCCAGCATCAGAGGTGTCACAAGCCATAGGCCCGGTCGTCCATCGAGATTTCGATTGTCTAGCAGAACACTCCACTCGGGTCGCCACTGACCTTCAGCGGTCGCGGGACGCCAGGCCTGAAGTCCGATTACAGGCATTCCCGGTCGCAACGTCAGCGGTGCGGCTCGTCGACCTGCCTCAAGTGTGGCGGCGATTTCCCGACGTTGCTCTGCGCGCTCGAGTTGCCAGCGTCCAAGTAAGAGACAGATGACCGCGACCGCCCCCAACAGTATTAGGGCAATCCAGGTAAGTCTATTTGATGCCGGCTTGGTCATGTCTGCGATAATCTCGTCTTTATGAGAGGACTGTCATGCGTGTTTTAGTCATTCTGGCGTTCATCGGTATTTTAGGCAGTCTTGGCTCAGCGCTGTTCTATCTCATGCGCGACAAAGGGACTTCAAACAAAACCGTCAATGCACTCACTGTGCGCATTAGTTTGTCTGTGGCGCTTTTTCTTTTTCTGTTGTTTTCCCATTGGATGGGCTGGATTGAGACAACAGGCTTTAAACGCTGAACAATCACTTCGATAAAAAAAGGCCAGCTTTGCGCTGGCCTTTCTTATCGCCGGGCAACAAACTAAAGTTGCCTCAAGATCTCGTTAGAACCAATACACAAACAGGTACAGTCCGAGCCAGACTACGTCGACAAAGTGCCAATACCATGCTGCACCTTCGAAACCAAAATGGTGATCAGCCGTGAAATGGCCTTTCATCAATCGGATCAGGATTACAGTCAACATCGTTGCACCGAGCAACACGTGGAACCCGTGAAAACCCGTCAACATGTAAAACAGCGAACCGTAGGCACCTGAATCAAAACGCAGGTTCAACGAAGAGTATGCATAGATGTACTCGTATGCTTGGCAGCCCACGAATACAAAGCCGAGAACGATCGTGGCAAACAACCAGAACTTGGCTTTGCCGCGATGGTTTTCACGCAACGCGTGGTGTGAAATTGTGAGTGTGACACCGGATGCTAACAACAAAGCTGTGTTGATCGTCGGCAACCAGAAAGGGCCCATTGTTTCAAACGCTTCAACAACGCCCGCAGGTCCCAGGTTAGGCCACACGGCATTAAACTCTGGCCAGAGGAACTGTTTATGATCCAGGTCACCCAGCCAAGGCATGGTCACTGTGCGTGTATACCAAAGTGCGCCGAAAAATGCCGCAAAGAACATGACTTCTGAAAAAATAAACCAGCTCATGCTCCAACGGTAAGATACGTCGATGCGTTTGCTGTTCAGTCCTGCTTCAGATTCGCGGATAGCGTCGCCAAACCAGTTGTAGAGGACAACAAATAAACCTAGCAGACCCACCAGCACGGCCCACTTACCAGCGTCCACGCTGTTGACCCAGGCGGACGCGCCGAGCATCACGATCAACAAGCAGAAACTAGCCCGCACGGGATGTGCAGAATCCGCAGGCACGAAATAGTAAGGTGCCTCTTTGACGTGAGCAGAGTGGGATGCACTCATATTGTTCTCCAGACTACAAATGATCAAATATTGTTCTAGCTAAGACTTGCGACTGCCCACTGGACAATCAACACAAGACTCACCACAAATATCAGACCAAACAACAACCCGGCAATCACGAGGTGAACCGGGTTGAGCTTGGCGATATCCTCTTCGTACCCTTTACCTTTTCTTACTCCGAACATGGCCCAGGAAATGGCCTTGAGCGTTTGGAAAAAGTTCAGCTTGCGCTGTGATAATTCTTTTAAATCCTGACTCATGTGCCTGCTGCCTCACCTGAATCAGGAAAAGTAATGCGTATAAAACTGTCTGCCAATCGTCCAGCCAAACATCACAAGTACGAGCACCAGAAAAATCAAACCTGCCCGCTTGTTCTTACGACGTTGCTCTGGAGTCATTGAATATCCTATTTGACCTGTGGTGGGGTCTCAAACGTATGGAAAGGTGCTGGCGAAGGAACAGTCCACTCCAGTCCTTCTGCGCCTTCCCAAGGTTTCGCCGGTGCACGCTCACCCTTGCCGGCATATGCCTTCAGGACAATGTACAAGAACAGCAATTGTGACAAACCGAACCAGAATGCGCCAAGTGTTGCGATCTGGTGGAAGTCGGTGAACTGAGCAGCGTAGTCGGCGTAGCGGCGTGGCATACCGGCCAGACCCATGAAGTGCATCGGGAAGAAAGTGATGTTGAACGAAATCATGCTCATCCAGAAATGCCACTTGCCCAAGCGCTCGTCATACATGTAGCCCGACCACTTTGGCAACCAGTAATAGGTGCCCGCAAACAGAGCGAACAGGGAGCCGGCCACAAGCACATAGTGGAAGTGGGCAACCACATAGTAGGTATCATGCACCTGGATATCGATAGGCGCCATGGACAGGATCAAACCTGTGAAGCCACCGATCGTAAACACGAAAATGAAACCCACTGCAAACAACATGGGAGTTTCAAAGGTCATGGAACCACGCCACATCGTGGCCACCCAGTTGAACACTTTTACGCCAGTCGGAATCGAGATCAGCATCGTTGCGTACATGAAGTACAGCTGGGCCGTCACAGGCATACCTGTGGCAAACATATGGTGCGCCCAAACGATAAAGGAAAGGATCGCGATGGATGCTGTCGCATACACCATCGAAGCATAGCCAAACAACTGTTTACGGGCAAAAGCGGGCACGATGGCTGAAACAATACCAAAGGCCGGCAGAATCATGATGTACACCTCTGGATGTCCGAAGAACCAGAAAATGTGCTGATACAGGACTGGATCACCACCCACAGCGGCATTAAAGAAACCAGTACCGAAATGACGGTCTGTCAGGACCATCGTGATCGCAGCTGCCAAAACAGGCATCACAGCGATCAGCAGGTAAGCCGTGATGAGCCATGTCCAGCAGAACAAAGGCATTTTCATCAGCGTCATGCCAGGCGCACGCATGTTCAGGATCGTGACCACGATGTTAATCGCGCCCATGATCGAGGAGGCACCCATGATGTGGACAGCAAAAATCGCGAGGTCCATGCCTGGACCCATCTGCGCGGTCAACGGGGCATAGAGCGTCCAGCCCGCTGCTGTTGCGCCACCCGGCACAAAAAACGATGCGGTCAGCAAAATCGCAGCCACCGGCAAGAGCCAGAAGCTGAAGTTGTTCATCCGAGCAAACGCCATATCAGAGGCGCCAATTTGCAACGGAATCATCCAGTTAGCAAAACCCACGAAAGCAGGCATGATGGCGCCAAACACCATGATCAGACCGTGCATGGTCGTAAACTGGTTAAACAATTCGGGACGGAAGAATTGCAAACCTGGCTCGAACAACTCCGTGCGCAATAGAAGGGCTAAAGCGCCACCCTCGAGCAACATCGTGAAAGAGAAAATCAAATACATCGTACCGATGTCTTTGTGGTTGGTCGCAAACAACCAACGACGCCAGCCATGCAGCGACGGACCATGGTGATGGTCGTGGTCGTGCGCATGATCGTGGTCATGACCGTGGCCGTGGCCACCAATGTGATCTGCTGGAATGCTACTCATGGCGAACTCCTATCCTGCTTAGGCTGCTCCCGCATTTGTGAGCGAGAGCAACGATCTATACGAATTGATCCGTTTGACTTAACCAACAATACCCACAACGCACTCACTTAGCGCGCAGCCTTGACATCTGCAGGTGAAATTATGGGGTCTTTACCCTTGCCTGCGTTTGTCCATGCTGCGCGTGTATAAGTAATCACTGCTGCAATCTCGACATCATTGAGTTGAGAGGCGAACGAAGCCATTGCCGTTCCAGGCTTGCCTTTGAGCAGGATATCGATGTTTGCTGCCTTGGGGCCCATGACGATCTGACTGCCATCCAGCGCAGGGAACGCACCCATTACGCCCTTGCCACTACCCTGGTGGCAGGCCACACAGTTCGCAGCATAGACCTTCTCACCGCGGGCAATCAGCTCTGGGCCAGTCCATTCTTTATTTGGATCATCAGCAGCGGCCAACAACAATTTTTTCTGATCGTCAGCCCATTTTGCATAGTCGGCTTCGGAAACAACCTTGACCACAATCGGCATGAAGGCATGGTCTTTACCGCAAAGCTCGGTACATTGACCACGATACTCGCCAATCTTGTCCGCACGGAACCAAGTGTTGCGGACAAATCCGGGGATCGCATCCTGCTTGACAGCCAAGTCCGGCACCATCCAGGAGTGGATCACGTCAGCGGCAGTCACAGCCAGGCGGATCTTTTTACCAACTGGCACAACCAGCGGGTTGTCAACTTCCATCAGATAGAACTGACCCTTGGGCTCTTTATTTTCAATCTGAGCACGGGGAGTTGAGAGGTTGGACAAAAACTTGACGCCAGTCGCAGGGCCATCGATGTACTCGTATCCCCATTTCCACTGATAGCCGGTGACCTTGATCGTCAGGTCCGCGCCACTGGTGTCCTTCATGGCGACGACTGTACGGGTTGCAGGCAGAGCCATGGCAATCACGATCAGGAAGGGGATCACTGTCCAGGCCACTTCGACGCCCATGTGCTCATGGAATGTGGCGGGCTTGACGCCGCGCGACTTGCGATGCGCCCAGATCGAGTAGAACATGACACCAAACACGGCCACGAAGATCACCATGCAAATGATCAACATGAACCAATGCAGCCACGCCACATCACGCGCGATCTGGTTCACTCCCTCGGGGAGATTGAGCTGATTGACGCGTGGCCCTCCGGGCATGTCTTGTACTTGTGCACTTGCGATGCCTACAAAAAGCATGGCACAGGCGCCCAGTAACCCTCTCAACTTCTTCATGCTGACCTCTAAACACATCGCACGTTGGACAAGTCTATCGAGAAACGGGGGAAATATCCCATCCGAGAGACCGCCCTGCGCAAAATTATTGTATGGCTAATCACAGGTGGAAACCCCCCAAGGATTAGCACGTATCGCAAAGAAACGGTGGTGATTGTAGCGCAGGCTTGGCATCCCTGCTGCACTACAATCCCTTTACCCCATCAGGCGTATCCCCAATATGACAAAGTCAGACCTCTTTAGCACCCGTCAAGGCCTTCAGGCTCTCTTGAAAGGCTTTCTGGAACGCGCCTCGCAAGAGCCTGCCGCAGGCTCTTTGCCTTTATATATCGCGGGTCACCGCTGCGGCTGGCTTTTCCCCGGTGCGGCAAAGGCATTGTCCGGGCATCCGAACGTACTGGTCGAAACAACGTCAGCACATTTAGGTCCAAATCTGACATCTGGAGACACACTGGATGCATTTTTAGCCGAAATCGCACAGAAACTGAGGGCTGCGGGGTGTACGCCAGGCTGGCGAAATGAGTTACTGGACATCTGGACCCAGGAAGACCCTCGCGATCAAACATCCTCCAGACGCGTGGGAGCGATTGAAAGAGGGGTCATGCGCCCACTCGGCCTCACCACAAGGGCGGTACATCTGAGCGGCTGGTCTGAAGACGGTCGCCTGTGGGTTGCCAGACGCTCCCTCACAAAAGCCACGGATCCCGGCATGTGGGATACGCTCGTTGGGGGCCTGGTTGGCAATCTTGAGGATCCCGAACTTGCTCTGGTTAGAGAGTCGGACGAAGAAGCAGGCCTGGATGCCCCGGATATTGTCAACCGAACACCCCTTCGCGCGATTGCTCAAATGAAACGTCGGATTCCCGAAGGTTTTCAAACAGAGATCGTCTTGACCTGCGAGAGCGTTCTACCAAGCCACATTATTCCGAGCAATCGCGATGGCGAAGTGATGGAAATAAAGCTTCTGGACACTGAGACCCTTTTGGATATGCTGAAAAACGATGCCTTTACGCTTGAGGCATCGATTGTCATCACTGAGGATCTCTGGCGGCGGACGGCGCAGTAGCGTGCCCCGTCGTTTGTCCGGCCTGTTGCCCAGCCGGTTGAGAATGGGCTTGCGAGCTACTCTGATAAGACCGCCAGACTTCAAGCGCCCGTAAGCGCTGTTTGGCAACAAGCTCAATGGCAGATTTGATCGCGGGGTCCTGAGACATCAGATGGTCGAAGTCTTTCGCAGGCAGGCACAGTAGCTTGCTGTAACCAAGCGATCTGACCTCAAAATTTTCCGACACATCGTGATCGAGCAAGTACATTTCACCAAAAAACTCGCCGGAACCGAGCTCAACATGTGTGCCATCAGGCAGCAAAATTGTGACGGCTCCCGATGCAACAATGTACAAGCCAAATGGCGGTATTTTTTTGCCCCAGATCAGCTGGTCTGGCAAAAAAAGTCTTGGCTTTAACATCTTGGTCACTGCTTGCTGTGCCTGAGGTGGCAGTCCGGTCAATAAAGGGACTCTTGAAACAAGCTCCACGGCATCCATCTCAATATCCAGTGCCGCGTTTTTGTCTAGAAAGGCCCAGCGCTGAGTGACTTGATCCGACAAATTTTCATACACCTCGCCACTAATCAGAGACTGATCAAACATTTCACCATAGCGTTCACGCTCCAGTCGTCTGGCGATGCGACCAAGATAATGCTCCTGCATCCACAAGGAATAATTCGGATATTGCAATTCCAAGGCATGCAAAGCTTCGCGAATAAGTGATAAACGGTGTCCATGCATTTCACTGAGCTGTTCGCACGCCTCTGAGCCCAGGATATCTTTCAGCTTTTGATCAATGAAGTCCAGCAACTGCTGCGAAATCGAACGCATGCACATGAGCGCCACAAAACGTTGGCTGAGCTCGTGCGCCAACCACCTCTGCACACCAAAGATCTCGTACACCCGCATCGCTTGCCTGAAACGGCGGGGATAGCGCATTGAGCGCGCTGTACTGAACTCAAAACCTCGCACACCTCTTAAACGAACAGCTTCTTCAAGTCGCTCTGCGCGACCTAACAGACGCTCAGCCATATTGCGATCAATGATCTGATGCTTCAACACATCGAAGTACCGCTCATATTCCTGACGCGCCAAAATCGTCAAGCCGAGATCAACTCGCTCTCTGACAGAGAAATGCTCAATGTGCAGGTCACTGCCTTCCTCGATGCTTTTATTGAATGCGGTGTAGACACGTTCACGCGCAGGGCCGGACACTTGCTCCAGACGCGCGATCACATCGGTTTCCTGCTGAATCATCGCCGTCGCGACAATCACCGCCTGGTTGCGCAAGGCTCGCTCTTTTTTGGTGAGTAAATTCAAGCCCAGCATCTTGATGACAGGTTGTAATGACAACCCATTGATGAAAAGCGTCGCAAGCACAAATCCCGTCACGGTAATGGCGATGAATTCGCGCGCTTCATTCGGCAAACTCGTCCGTTCAGTGACCGCCAGCGCAAGCGCGAGCGATAGCGCACCTCTCAACCCGCCCCACCACAACACCACGCGAAAACGAGTACCAATCCGTGCGCCCAATCCGGAAAAAGACAAGAGCGGCACCAAACCAAACACAACGATTGCCCGCGCCGTCAGCGTAGCCACGAAGACAATAAACACGTAAAAAAGATGAATCCAAGTGGCATTGGCCATCACCTTGGGAATGAGCATTGCCGCGAACAAGAAAATCAGCGAATTTGCCCAAAAACCAAACTGGTGCCAGGACTGCGAAAGCGTGACAAAGGTTGTCGGCGCCATGCGTGTTCGCCCTGTTGAGCCCACCACTAAACCCGCAACGACTGTCGCGACCACACCCGATACGTGCAAATAGTGCTCAGAAACGAAATAAGACAGATAGGCCACTGAAATCGTTAACGAAATTTCCGCAGCCGGCCAACCGCGCAGCAAAGGAAATGACAGGCAGGCCAATCTTGCCAGCACAAAACCCGTCAATCCGCCCCCAAGGAACAGATATAAAAAATTTTGCGAGAGCGACCCAAAACTCAACTCGGTTGTGTGTGACAACACGCCCATCAATGCGGCATAAAGCGCGATCGCTGCTGCGTCGTTTAACAAACTCTCGCCTTCGACAAGCGTGTTGAGTCTGGCGGGTGCGCCCACTTCTTTGAAAATACCGATCACTGCCGCAGGATCCGTCGTGGCGACGATCGATCCTAGCAACAAGCACACCACCAGACTAAAGCCAGATATTTGCGATAAAACCACCCCTACAAAGACCGTGCTGATAATGACTGCGACAACCGCCATCATTAGAATGGGGCCCAGATCGTCCAATAATCTGCGCACATTCATGGCGAGCGCGGCCTCGAACAATAAAATCGGTAGAAAAACAACCAGAAAGGTCTCGGATGAGACCTCGAACGTGCTGATGATGGTCAGAAACTCCCCAAGGACAGGGGGCGCCCACTGGTGTACGTGAGAAACATATCCCAGCACGCAACCTGCGATCGCCAAAAAAACTGAATAAGGGAGCTTGACCCGACCAGCAAGTGGCGGCATGAAGCAGACGAGCGCGAGCAGGCCCGTCAGTCCAAACACAAAGGAATTGATATCCATACCAACTGATTCCGTTAACCCTGCAGGCGTTGCCTGCTCTTAGAACCTTATGGTACGTGATGTTGGCGGATATTGAATTTAGTTTTTTAGTTTGTTAACGCTAAACGCATTTTTTTCATCGCGGCAACTTCGATCTGACGAATGCGTTCGGCCGATACGCCGAACTCTTCAGCCAGCTCGTGCAGCGTCGCGCCACTGTCGTCTTGTAGCCAGCGCGCCTGGACAATCCGGCGTGAGCGGGGATCGAGTGCATCCAGCGCACGATCGAGACCCGCACCCCGCATCAAGTCTTCGGCACGGCGCTCCAGAACCTGAGTCGGATCAGAGTGCCCCTCGTCAGACAAATATGCGATAGGAGCGTATGCGTCCTCGTCATCGTCCTGGTTTTCCAGCGACATTTCTCGTCCGGAGAGGCGCACCTCCATCTCGCGAACATCTTCAGTGCGAACATTCAAATGCGCCGCGATCTCATCAACTTGTTTCGAGTCGAGCGTTTGTCCGTCCGGACGCATGCTGCGCAGATTAAAAAACAGCTTGCGTTGCGCTTTTGTCGTGGCGACTTTCACCATGCGCCAGTTGCGCACGATGTATTCATGAATTTCAGCTTTGATCCAGTGCACAGCGAAAGAAACAAGTCGAACCCCGCGTTCTGGGTCGAACCTTTTGACGGCTTTCATCAAGCCGACGTTGCCTTCCTGGATCAGGTCGGCGTGAGGCAGTCCATAGCCTAGGTACTGACGCGCCACGGATACCACGAGGCGCAAATGCGACAACACCAGCTCCCGGGCCGCTTCAATATCCTGCTCGTCACGCAAACGTCGGGCAAGCCCGCTCTCTTGCTCCGGCGTCAGCACGGGCAAGCGGTTGACCGTCGCGATATAGGCTTCAATCGTTCCCAACGAACCGGGATTCGATATGGCCATGGCGAGTTGACTAGGTTGCAAGGTTAAAGCTGCCGTATTTGTCATAATCGTAGACTCCTGTTTTCGAGGCGCCATCTGAGTCTTGATATTAGCACTCGAGCGCTGCGAGTGCCAATATGACGGTTTTATATAGCAAAAGTTCCGCAATCTTCGCCGGAGTGTTAATCTGAGGGGCGGTTTCCAGACTGACTGAGTCAGTTTCGAGCTTTTGTTTGTCCCTGGATTCGGGTATGTCCGACTTAGTCAAGTTTCTTTCCAAAATTTTGCTTGCCTGCCTGCTCATTATTGCTGTGGGTTGGGCGACTTACATCGGCGTGCGCTACTACCACGCCGAACAGGTCGCGTACCGCTGGATTTCGGGCTTGGCCGCCAAGCAAGCGGAGTGGGAAAAGAAAATCGCTGCAGAGGGTGGAAACACTCTCACAGGCTTCGCCACCCCCGACCAGCCTCGCCCCGTTCAGGGCCTGGAAGGCAAATTCGCAGGTTTGGCTTATGACCCGCTACAAAAACGCCTGTTAGGTGTGATCAACAAGCCCACTGCTATTGTCGCGCTCTCCACGGACGGACAGCTGCTTGCAACCTACCCCGTCAAAGGCATGTCCGACATCAATGGGATCGCTTGGATGGGTGGCAATCGTGTCGCGCTTGTCAATGGCAAGCGTAACCGGGTCGTCCTCACCGAAATGCCATCGACACCTCAAGCCCTTGATGTCACCCGCGCTTTCGCACTGTTACTCCGCTTTGGCGAGGGTGAAGACGCGAATCAAGGCTTCAACGGTCTGGGCTACGACCTCAAACGCGATCGGCTTTACATCTCAAAGGAACATAGCCCTCGCACCCTGTACCGGGTGAGTGGTCTGAACTATCTGCAATCACCTGATTCACGCGGTCTGCGTATCGAAAACATTAGCCATTGGCTCGACGAGGTCCCTTTTGCAACGGATCTTTCATCCGTTGAGGCAGATCCTGCGAACGGTCGCGTCTACCTGCTGAGCGAGGAATCCCAAATGATTGTTCAGCTCGATGGCGATACGGGACGTGGTCGCGGCATGCTTTCTCTCTCACCCAAGGGTGCCAAGCCCATGCCCCGACCCGAAGGCATTGCGACGGACGACTCCGGCAATCTTTATATCGTCAGCGAGCCCAACCTTTTTTACAGGCTCAAAAAGCCCTGATTACGGGCTTAATATTCGACTATGGCCCGACAACCCCGGCTCTACGCAGAGGGTTACGCCCAGCTCATCAGTGTTGATTTTTCTGAGTCTACACAGCGTAGTCTTCAATCGTTTGACTCTCAGCCCTATCCAGAACTACTGAACTGGCTTGGGCGGCTTGCCCCTTTGCATCAGGTTGCCGTGCACGGCTGGGCAGTCACACCTCGCAGTATGGTTATTTTGGCTACGCCCGAGGCCTCCTCCAGCCTGCCTTCCCTCGTACAGGCCCTTGGTCGCAACTTGGCCGCACAGCTCAGGTCGGGTAGTGTTTTTGCCGGTCGCTATCATTCAACTATTCCTCAACCAGGCCTCTGGGTATTACCCAGTCTGATATGGCTTGAATTACACCCTGTGAGAGAAAAACTTGTCGAGGATGCCGAGTCCTGGCCTTGGTCTTCGGCTCGTACGCATACTGGCGCACCTGGTGCGATGTATTCCTGGCTGCAGCCTCATCCAGACTACTGGCTCTGCGGCAATACGCCGTTTGACCGACAGGCCAACTATCGCCGCAAGCTATCCGAAGGACTACCATCTGCCTCGGACAGACAAATCTCCACCTGCTTGCGCGGCCAATGGGCGCTTGGGGATGAGCGATTCATGGCCGATTTGCAAAAAACGGCAACCCGTCGCGTACAGCCAGGGGTTAGAGGCCGTCCCAAAAAGCAATGATCCGTCCCCATTTTATTTGCACCATTGTTGTGCCCTAAATTAAATGGGGACGCACCCCTATTTATTTCCTTGCATCGCTTGATTTTCAAGGGTATTGTTACGCTCTTGCGCTGCAACATAGCAGCCCGGTCCTGGAGCACGATATGTCGACATTCCCTTTGAATTTCCACCCTTCTAAACCTGTACAGGCGTCCTCTGTTCCGGTTGCGGGCTTGCCACAAGCTCAGGGTCTCTACACGCCATCCAATGAGCACGATGCCTGTGGCGTTGGCTTTGTTGCACATATCAAAGGGCAAAAAAGCCACGCCATCATTGAACAAGGTTTGAAAATCCTTGAAAACCTCGACCACCGTGGTGCGGTCGGTGCAGACAAGCTGATGGGCGATGGCGCAGGCATTCTGATTCAGATACCCGATGCGTTTTTCCGTCAAGAGCTTGCCAAACAGGGCGTCACTCTGCCTGCTCCAGGCGAGTACGGTGTCGCCATGGTGTTCTTGCCCAAAGAAATCGCCTCCCGCCTAGCCTGTGAACAAGAGCTTGAGCGCTCAGTTCGTGCAGAAGGTCAAGTCGTACTTGGCTGGCGCGACGTTCCCGTTGATGCCGATATGCCGATGTCTCCCGCAGTCCGCGCCTGCGAGCCCGTCATCCGCCAGTTGTTTATTGGTCGCGGCGCTGACGTGATGGTACCGGACGCACTCGAAAGAAAGCTTTATGTGATACGCAAAACAGCCAGCCACGCCATTCAGGCCATGGGGCTCGCACACGGCAAAGAATACTTTGTGCCTTCGGCTTCTGTGCGAACCATCGTCTACAAAGGCTTATTGCTCGCCGATCAAGTGGGTCGCTACTACCGCGACTTGGCCGATCCGCTGACCGTCTCGGCGGTTGCCTTGGTCCACCAGCGCTTTTCAACCAACACTTTTCCCGCCTGGCCGCTGGCCCACCCCTATCGCATGATCGCCCACAACGGCGAGATCAACACGGTAAAAGGCAACTTCAACTGGTTACGTGCACGCGAAGGCATGATGCAGTCTGCCGTGCTGGGCGACGATCTCAAAAAGCTCTACCCGATCGTCTACGAGGGTCAGTCAGACACCGCGACTTTCGACAACTGCCTCGAGCTGTTGGTCAATTCAGGCTACTCGCTTGCGCATGCCATGATGATGATGATCCCCGAAGCTTGGGAACAGCACACACACATGGATCCAAGCCGCCGCGCTTTTTACGAATACCATGCGGCGATGATGGAACCCTGGGATGGCCCAGCAGCCGTAGCATTCACTGACGGCCGTCAAATCGGCGCGACGCTTGATCGCAACGGTTTGCGCCCTGCGCGCTATTTGATTACAGATGATGACATGGTCATCATGGCATCCGAAGCCGGCACACTCCCGATTCCTGAAAACCGCATTGTTAAAAAGTGGCGACTGCAGCCTGGCAAGATGTTCCTGATCGACCTTGAACAAGGTCGCATCATTGACGACGCCGAAATCAAATCCCAGCTTGCCAACTCGCGCCCTTATCGCCAGTGGATCGACCGTCTGCGCGTCAAGCTCGAATCGCTCCCCGCACCTGCCAAGCCAAATCTACCCGCGCAGACTACGAGTCTGCTTGATCGTCAGCAGGCTTTCGGCTGGACCCAGGAAGATTTCAAGTTCGTGCTCGAAGTCATGGCTGAATCAGGAGAGGAAGCCATCGGCTCAATGGGCAACGATGCGCCGCTTGCTGTTTTGTCCAGCAAGGCCAAGCCTTTCTACAACTACTTCCGTCAACTCTTTGCTCAGGTGACCAATCCGCCGATCGATCCGATCCGTGAACAAATGGTGATGTCCCTGGTTTCTTTCATTGGTCCCAAGCCAAATCTGCTCGACATTAACAACGTCAACCCGCCTTTGCGCCTCGAAGTCAACCAGCCTGTGCTTGATGACAAAGAGATGGCTAGAATCCGAGGGATCTCCGAGCTGACCGGCGACAAGTTCCGTAGTTTTGAGCTTCACATCAGCTATCCTGCCGCCTGGGGGGCGGACGGCATCGAAGCGCGTCTGGCGGCCTTGTGCGCGCGTGCAGTCGATGCGGTCAAGAGCGGCTACACCGTCTTGATCCTGACCGACCGTAACGTCGATAGCGAGCATGTGGCGATCCCGGCCTTGCTTGCGACCTCGGCGATTCACCAACATCTGATCCGTGAAGGTCTGCGTACCAATACGGGTCTGGTTGTTGAAACCGGATCGGCCCGCGAAGTCCATCACTTCGCTTTGCTCGGTGGCTACGGCGCCGAAGCGATACACCCTTTCCTGGCGATGGAAAGCCTCGCCGCGATCAGCAAGGACCCAGAAAAAGCAATCAAAAATTACGTCAAAGCAATCGGCAAAGGGCTCAATAAAGTCATGTCCAAAATGGGCATCTCGACTTATATGTCCTATTGCGGTGCGCAGATTTTCGAAGCCGTCGGACTGCGCAGCGATCTGGTCAGCAAATATTTTTCAGGTACGGCCAGTACCATCGAAGGCATCGGAATTTTCGAAGTCGCCGAAGAAGCCTTGCGCACACATCGTGCAGCCTTTGGTAACGACCCAGTGCTCGCGAACGCGCTTGAAACGGGTGGCGAATATGCCTTCCGTGTTCGCGGCGAGGAGCATATGTGGACGCCTGACTCGATCGCCAAATTGCAGCATGCGACGCGTGCGAACAACTATCGCACTTACAAAGAATACGCGCAGCTGATCAATGATCAAAGCCGTCGTCACATGACTTTGCGCGGACTGTTTGAGTTCAAGGTTGATCCAGCGCGCGCCATTCCTCTGGATCAGGTTGAGCCTGCAAAAGAAATCGTTAAACGCTTTGCGACTGGCGCGATGTCGCTGGGTTCCATTTCGACCGAAGCGCACTCCGTGCTGGCCGTTGCGATGAACCGCATTGGTGGTAAGTCGAACACCGGTGAGGGCGGCGAAGACGAGTTGCGCTATCGCAGCGAGTTGCGCACTGGCAAAAGCGGCATCAAAGCGGGCGCCACGTTGGCCAGCGAACTCGGTGCTGATCGTATCGCCGCAGACGTTGCGCTCCAGGAGGGCGACTCCATGCGCTCCAAGATCAAACAAGTCGCTTCGGGTCGCTTCGGTGTCAGTGCGGAGTATCTCTCGAGCGCGGACCAAATTCAGATCAAAATGGCGCAGGGTGCCAAGCCTGGCGAGGGTGGTCAGCTGCCCGGACACAAAGTTTCGGAGTACATCGCGAAACTGCGTTGCTCGGTACCAGGGGTAGGGCTGATTTCTCCACCACCCCACCATGACATCTATTCGATCGAGGATCTGGCGCAGCTCATTCATGATCTGAAAAACGTGAATGATCGCGCCTCGATTTCCGTCAAGCTTGTATCCGAAATTGGCGTCGGTACTGTTGCTGCCGGCGTAGCCAAAGCAAAAGCCGACCACGTCACGATTTCTGGACATGACGGCGGCACGGGTGCTTCGCCAGTGTCCTCCATCAAGCATGCAGGTACGCCTTGGGAGCTCGGTCTGGCCGAGACTCAACAGACCCTGATGCTCAACCAGTTGCGCAGCCGTATCCGTGTGCAAGCCGATGGGCAGATGAAAACAGGCCGTGACGTCGTGATCGGTGCGCTGCTGGGTGCGGACGAGTTTGGTTTTGCGACGGCACCGCTGGTTGTTGAAGGTTGCATCATGATGCGCAAGTGCCACCTCAACACCTGCCCGGTTGGTGTCGCCACCCAAGATCCCGTGCTGCGCCAGAAATTCCAGGGCAAGCCAGAGCACGTGGTGAACTACTTCTTCTTTGTCGCCGAAGAAGTACGTGAAATCATGGCTCAGCTCGGCATTAGCAGCTTTGACGAACTGGTTGGTCGCGTCGATCTCTTGGATACTCGCTCTGGTATCGAGCATTGGAAAGCACACGGTCTGGATTTCTCGCGCGTCTTTTATCAACCTTCCACACCAAGCCCACGCAGACATACCGAAGGTCAGGATCACGGACTGGATGCGGCGCTTGACCATCAGCTGATCGAACGAAGCCTACCAGCGCTTGAGCGCGGCGAAAAAGTCTCCTTCATTGTGCCTGTGCGCAACCGCAACCGGACGATTGGCGCCATGTTGTCAGGTCGCGTTGCCTCGCTGTACGGTGACGAAGGTCTGCCTGACGACACGATTCACATTCAGTGCAACGGGACCGCAGGTCAAAGCTTTGGCGCCTTCCTGGCGCGCGGCATCACTCTTGATCTCGTCGGTGAAGGTAACGACTACGTCGGCAAGGGACTGTCGGGTGGAAGGATCATCGTTCGCTCACCCAATGATTTCCGCGGTTTCGGTCCGGACCACATCATTGTTGGCAACACTGTCTTGTACGGTGCCACTGGCGGTGAGGCTTATTTCAACGGTGTCGCAGGTGAACGCTTCGCAGTTCGTAACTCCGGTGCCGCCGCAGTCGTGGAAGGCACAGGCGATCATGGCTGCGAATACATGACCGGTGGCACAGTTGTCGTGCTGGGCGAAACGGGACGCAACTTCGCAGCCGGCATGTCGGGAGGTGTTGCTTACGTCTGGGATCCGGAAGGCTCCTTTATCGAACGCTGCAATATGTCCATGGTCGCGATTGAGCCTGTGTTGTCATCTGCCGAGCAAACTAAAGAGCAAGGCATCGATATCTGGCACAGCATGACCCGTGGCGGTGAGCGCGAAACTGACGAGGCCATTCTCAAGCGTCTGGTTGAAAATCATTTCCGCTACACAGGCAGTTTCCGCGCACGCGATCTCGTGAGCAACTGGGAAGCTGCGCGCGGCAAATTCATCAAAGTCATGCCTGTCGACTACAAGCGCGCGCTCGGCGAAATGTGGCGCGCCGCCAACCCTCAGCCAAAAGCAGCTTAAGGAATCATCATGGGAAAAATTACTGGATTTCTAGAAGTCAAACGCTTGCAAGAGGCCTCTGAGCCACCCGCAAACCGACTCAAGCACTGGCGCGAGTTTGTTTTGCATCTGAGTGATGAGCAGGCGGGCAAACAAGCTGCGCGTTGCATGGATTGTGGCATCCCTTTTTGCAACAATGGGTGCCCTGTCAACAACATCATCCCTGACTGGAATGATCTTGTTTACCGCCAAAACTGGCGCGCCGCACTGGATGTTTTACATTCAACCAACAACTTCCCCGAGTTCACGGGTCGTATTTGCCCGGCACCTTGCGAAGCTGCCTGTACGCTCAACATCAACGACGACGCGGTCGGCATCAAGTCAATCGAACATGCCATCATCGACAAGGGTTGGGAGCAAGGTTGGGTCGTCCCGCAAGTGCCTGCCCAAAAGACAGGTAAAAAAGTGGCTGTGATTGGCTCCGGCCCTGCAGGCTTGGCTTGCGCCCAGCAACTGGCGCGTGTCGGTCACGACGTGACGGTTTTCGAAAAGAATGACCGGATCGGTGGGTTGCTTCGTTACGGCATTCCTGATTTCAAACTTGAAAAGAAACTCATCGATCAGCGTATCGCGCAAATGGAAGCGGAGGGCGTGACCTTCAAAGCTTCGCATTATGTGGGTCAGGCAGGCGATGCGCCCGAAAAAGGTTTGACGGTCAAAACGCCAGAATCGCTTCAAAAAGAATTCGATGCGATTGTGTTGACGGGCGGCTGCGAAACGCCGCGCGACTTGCCTATTCCTGGACGTGAGCTGGATGGTGTCATGTACGCCATGGACTTTTTGCGTCCACAAAACAAAGTGGTTGCCGGTGACAAACTCAGCAATCAGGTTTTGGCAAAAGGCAAACACGTTGTGGTCATTGGTGGTGGAGATACCGGCTCGGACTGCGTGGGCACGAGCAATCGCCACGGCGCGAAATCCGTCACCCAGATCGAACTCATGCCTCGCCCGCCCGAGAGCGAGAACAAAGCCATGACATGGCCCTATTGGCCCGCCAAGCTGCGTACTTCGTCCTCGCACGAAGAAGGCGCCGAACGCGACTGGGCCATCACCAGCAAATCTCTTGTCGGCAAAAACGGTAAAGTTGAAAAACTGGTGGCTGCACGCGTCGAGTGGATCAAGGATGAGACCACTGGACAAATGCGTATGCAGGAAATCAAAGGTTCAGAGTTTGATATCCAGGCCGACCTGGTGCTCTTGGCAATGGGTTTTGTCGCGCCCGTCAGCAATGTTTTGACTGCTTTTGGCATTGACCAGGATCCACGCGGCAATGCACGCGCCAATACCGATGACTACAAGAGCAATGTCGACAAAGTCTTTGCCGCAGGCGACATGAGACGTGGTCAGTCCCTCGTGGTGTGGGCGATCCGCGAGGGTCGTCAATGCGCTCGTTCGGTCGATGAGTTCCTGATGGGCTCAAGCGAACTTCCACGTTAAACCGGTCTTACAGGTTACAGGCACTTCCATGAAAAAAATGTCACGCCTCTTTCAATTCGCAGTATCCGGTTTGTTGGCTGTTTTATCTCTTGCGCCAATCCAGGCCCAAGCGCAGGCAACAGACAACTGGCCGAACAAGGGGCTGACATTGATTGTGCCTTATGCGCCGGGAGGCTTTTCTGACACCAGAATGCGGCTTTTGGCGCGTAAGCTTTCAGACAAACTCGGTCAACCTGTTGTGGTCGAAAATAAAGGTGGCGCAGGCGGAGTCATCGGGACATCCATGATCGCCAAAGCCGCGCCCGATGGCTACACACTTGGGTCTGGAAATCTCGCCCCTCTGGCGGTGAATCCCTCACTGATGCCCAAGATGCCATATAACGTCGCCCGGGATCTGGCACCCGTGATTTTGATCGAAAACAGTCCGCTTGTATTAAGCGTGGCGAACAACATGCCGGTCAAAACGCTCGACGAACTTATCGCTCTGGCTAAAAAAGAACCTGGCAAACTGACGTTCGGCTCCTCTGGTGTGGGTGGCGCGCATCATTTGTCAGGCGAAATGTTCAGGGACTCCGCCAAAATCGATATTACGCACGTGCCCTACAAAGGGGGCTCACCCGCAGCGACAGATCTCATGGCCGGACACCTGAACATGATGTTTGAAATGGGCTACGCGGCGCTACCCTCCATTCAAGGTGGCCGAGTCCGCCCCATCGCGGTCACTTCCGCCGAGCGACTGACAATCCTTCCAGATGTGCCCACGATGTCAGAGCTTGGCATAAAAGGTTTTGAATCCTACAATTGGCAAGGGATCATCGTACCGGCCGGGACGCCGGCTCCCATCATCGCCAAATTGAATCAGGCTTTTAACGAAATTCTCAAAGACCCCGACGTCGCTACTGCGATTTCAAGCGTCGGGAGTCAAGCGGTGGGCGGCACACCTGAAGCTTTTGGCAACTTTATCGCCTCAGAAACCGCCAAATGGACAAAAGTCATTAAATCGGCAGATATCAAGCTGAATTAAGTCTCCAGCCATCTTTTGTGCCGTCAGTCGGTCGCGAACACCGGGCAGCGAGCGCTACAATGCAGGGTCACTGGGTATTCTTACCTGTTCCAGCCATTTGGCGATGACCTCACCGGGTTCCTGATGCCCTCGCTTTCTTCCGCACCTGACGATCTCGTTTTACGCCTGGCCGATGTGTCACTGGGCTATGGAGACGTG
Source organism: Zwartia panacis (assembly GCF_030410395.1). Lineage (GTDB taxonomy): Bacteria > Pseudomonadota > Gammaproteobacteria > Burkholderiales > Burkholderiaceae_B > Zwartia > Zwartia panacis. The sequence goes on along the minus strand of NZ_JAUHHF010000005.1, from coordinate 93,711 downwards.
AGTATTTTGCGCGATATCTCTCTGAATGTCCGACGCGGGCAGGTGGTGGCTCTGATGGGTGGATCAGGCTCTGGGAAAACAACCCTTCTGCGCGCAGCGACGGGACAAATCAAAGCGCGCGCTGGCGTTGTCAGTCTCTTTAATCAAGATCTCGCTCAGGTCACTGGCGATCAGCTGCAAACCCTGCGCCAAAAAATGGGGGTGCTCTTTCAGCAAGGCGCGTTGTTCACAGATCTCAACGTCTTTGAAAATGTCGCTTTTCCCCTCAGAGAACACACCAAACTCTCGCCTTCCGAATTGCTCGCGCGTGTTCTGGACAAACTCGAGGCTGTCGGGCTGCGCACGGCTGCACATCTCAAAGTCTCAGAAATATCCGGTGGCATGGCACGCCGCGTGGCGCTTGCGCGCGCAGTTGTTCTGGAACCCGAGCTCGTGTTGTATGACGAGCCTTTCGCAGGTCTCGATCCCATTTCACTTGGGATTACAGCAAGACTGATACGAAGCCTCTCGGATCGACTCGGCTGTGCTTCGGTTGTGATTACACATGACATCACGGAGTCTTTTGCCATCGCGGATCATGTTTATCTGATCGGTCAGGGAGCCATCAAAGCACACGGAACGCCAACGACACTGGGCAATTCGCCAGATCCATATGTTCAGCAGTTTTTAAAAGGCGAGCCTGACGGACCGGTGCCTTTTGATTACCCCAGCACGCCAAAATTCGAGTCTTGGCTCAAACAGCAAGAGGCGCGTCGATGAGTCCTAATCGCGCGCTCGAAATAACCGGCCGCATGGTGCGCACCCGAATCGTCGGGCTCGGTATGTTTACGCGGTTTTTTCTGCTGCTTCTGCGACGCAGCGGCATTGCTTTGACGCGTCCGCGCCTGGTCACCCAACAAATCCATTTCATTGGCAACTATTCTCTGCTGATCATTGCTGTGTCCGGACTCTTTGTTGGTTTCGTGCTCGGGCTTCAAGGTTATTACACCCTCAATCGTTACGGTTCCGAAGAAGCACTTGGCCTGTTGGTGGCACTTTCACTCACCCGTGAGCTGGGTCCCGTGGTGACAGCCTTGCTTTTTGCCGGCCGAGCTGGCACCTCCCTGACAGCGGAAATTGGTCTGATGAAAGCAGGTGAACAACTTGCCGCCATGGAAGTGATGGCCGTTGATCCCATTCGCCGAGTGCTGGCCCCGCGGTTCTGGGGAGGCGTCATTGCCATGCCTATTTTGGCGGCTGTCTTTTCAATGGTGGGTATTCTAGGCGGCTGGATTGTAGGTGTACTGATGATCGGCATCGACACTGGCGCCTTTTGGTCTCAAATGCAAAGTGGCGTTGACGTCTGGAAAGACGTCATGAATGGCGTCATCAAAAGCCTTGTGTTCGGAGTTGCCGTCACCTTGATTGCGCTCTACGAAGGCTGGCAATCCCGCCCGACCCCCGAAGGTGTGGCACGCGCAACAACCCGTACGGTTGTAGCCGGCTCTCTTGCAGTGTTGGGTCTTGATTTTCTGCTGACCGCCTTGATGTTCAGCAACTGATATTGGAACCGAAATGTCTACTGAAAAAACAGACTGGTGGGTTGGACTCTTTGTGCTTCTGGGTGGAATCGCCATCACGTTTCTGGCCTTACGCGCCGCAAATCTAAGCAGCTTTTCCATCGCTCAGACCTATACCCTGTCGGCCAAGTTCGATAACATCGGCGGACTCAAAGTCAGGGCTCCCGTCAAAAGCGCGGGAGTGGTGGTTGGACGCGTGTCATCGATCTCTCTGGACACCAAGACCTACCAGGCTGTCGTCCAGCTGGATATGGAAAAAGGTTTTCTTTTCCCCGTTGACTCGTCTGCGAAAATTCTGACCTCAGGTTTATTAGGTGAGCAATACATTGGTCTCGAAGCGGGTGGGGACGACACCAATCTCGCCAACAACGGCACCATTCAATACACTCAGAGCGCAATCGTGCTAGAAAGCCTGATTAGCCAGTTTCTGTTTAATACTGCGGAAAAGCAAGGTAGTGAGACGGCTCCCGCTTCGGGCTCAGCCAAGCCTAAAAATTAATAATGGTTACTACTATGAAGACGCATATTATTCATAAAACCCTGCTCATCGGGCTACTAGCTGTTCTCGGTGGCTGCGCGACGCACTCCGTGACCACGCCGATCGCCGCAGACCCATGGGAAAGTTCCAACCGGGCGGTTTTTGAGTTCAACGACACGATTGACCGCGCCATTTTCAAGCCTGTCGCCCGAGCTTATGCCACTATCACGCCTCAACCCATCCGAACTTGCATCCACAACATCTTTTTGAACATCGGAGATATCTGGGCAGGCGTGAATAGCTCTCTTCAAGGAAGGCATATTGATGCCATCAACACGTTTGGCCGGGTCATGCTCAATACTACCCTAGGCCTGGGCGGCTGTTTGGACCTTGCCAGCACCACAGGCGCTAAACGCATCCCGAACGATTTTGGTGTCACCCTAGGCGTCTGGGGAATCAGTTCGGGACCCTATATTGTTTTGCCGCTGATCGGGGCAAGTACTGTTCGTGATGGCACGGGTCTCATCGCTGACGCATATGTCAATCAATTCGGCTATGGTCAGATGGTGACCGATATTTCAGTTCGAAACTCGATCTACGGACTGGAGGTCGTCCAGCGTCGCGAAGCCTTGCTCGAAGTCAGCGATACCGTTGATCGCACAGCGCTGGACCGCTACAGCTTTATCCGCGATGCCTATCTCAAACGTCGCGAAGTTCAAGTCAAAGGACCGATTGCTGACGCAGAAAGCTTGCCAAGCTACGAAGATGACGAAGCCGTCTCCGCAGATCGCAAGGCACTCGGCCTGCCTCCTCGTAACCAATAAGGTATGAACATGTTTGCTTATCTTGCACGCTTAACTCTACTCTTGGCACTTGCTTCAGGGCTTTCTGCGGGCGTCAATGCTCAGCAAAAGCCTAATCCGATGGGGTCACCCAATGAATTTGTGCAACAGGTGGCGGATCAAGTTTTAACGGCCCTTAAAGCGGATACTGCAGCGCGTTCAGGCGACATCAAGCGTATCAACCAAATTGTGGATGAAATGATCCTGCCATACGTCAATTTCGAAAAAACGACGCGCCTCGCTGCGGGTCGAAACTGGCGAGAAGCGACGGCCGATCAAAAAACTGCGCTCAGTGCCGCATTCAGAGGGACGCTTGCGCGAACCTATAGCGGTGCATTTACCAAAGTCAACGATTCAACCAGCATCAAAACGCTGCCCTTCAGGGGTGACGCCAATGCCAATGACGTTGTCGTGAAGTCCCTCGTCACACAACGCGCGAACTCACAACCGTTCTCGCTGGACTACCGCCTTGAAAAAACACCTCAAGGCTGGAAGATCTACGACATCAATGTGGAAAATGTCTGGCTGATTGAAAACTATCGCAATCAATTTACTCAGCAAATTAACCAGAACGGCATTGACGGCCTGATTGCCGCGCTCAACCAGCGAGCACAATAAACCTATGTCTGCAGTTTCGCTAGAACACGTTTCAAAAATTTATCCTCCTCGGGCCACCGGTTGGCGCGGGCTGTTTACGAAACCACAAGGCCCGGGCTTTCAAGCACTGGACGATGTCTCGCTCACCATCGAGCATGGTGAGTTCTTTGGCTTGCTCGGACCCAACGGTGCGGGCAAAACAACTCTCATTTCCGTATTGGCTGGTCTGTGTCTCGCCAGTGCGGGTCGCGCGAGTGTTTGTGGACATGATGTCGTAAACGACTATCAGGCGGCCCGTCGATCACTCGGTGTCGTCCCGCAAGAGCTCGTCTACGATCCGTTTTTTACAGTGCGCGAAACACTGCGCATCCAGTCAGGATATTTTGGTTTTAGAAAAAACGACGACTGGATCGATGAGATCCTTGCTCACCTAGGCCTTTCTGACAAAGCGGATGAAAATATGCGTGCGCTGTCCGGTGGCATGAAGCGTCGGGTATTAGTTGCTCAGGCACTTGTTCACCGTCCGCCTGTCATCGTCCTGGACGAACCGACCGCGGGCGTTGATGTCGACCTGCGCCGCAGCCTGTGGGAGTTTATTTCCCGTCTCAATCGCGAAGGCCACACCATCATGCTGACAACACACTACCTCGAAGAGGCAGAAGCACTGTGCGGCAGAGTCGCGATGCTTAAACACGGTCAAATCGTCGCGCTCGAATCAACCGAAGCCCTCTTGGCCCGTACCGGCGGCAGCCTCGAAGAGGCATTTGTGCAAATCATGAATCATTCGGGCACCAACGAACTGGAGAAACAAGTATGACGCGCGTGCTTCTGACCGCACGCCCTGGCGCGGGCTCCGGCTTTCCAACTTTGCTGGGTAAAGAATTGTTGCGTTTCTGGAAAGTGGGTTTTCAGACAATCGCGGCACCCGTCATTACCGCTTTGCTCTACCTGGTGATCTTTGCACAGGTGTTGCAGGATCGTATCCAAGTCTACGGAACCGTTCCATACACCGCGTTTCTCATTCCTGGACTGATGATGATGAGCATGTTGCAAAATGCTTTTGCAAATCCCTCTTCTTCACTGATTCAAAGTCGCGTGACAGGCAACCTCGTGTTCGTCCTGCTACCGCCGATTTCACACCGCGAATTTTTCAGCGCCTACATGATCGCCGGTATTTTGCGTGGCATCGCAGTCGGGGCCTGTGTCTGGCTCGTCTCGCTTTATTTTGTTCCACTTGGTGTCAAACAGCCCATCTGGGCATTTGTTTTTGCAGTGCTGTCTTGCGGCATTATGGCTATTCTGGGCTTGATTGCCGGTCTGACCTCTGAAAAATTTGATCAGCTCGCTGCATTCCAGAATTTCCTCATCATGCCAGCCACCTTTTTATCAGGCGTGTTTTATTCAGTTCATACGCTGCCCCCTTTCTGGCAGAAAGTCTCTCACTGGAATCCTCTGTTTTATACGATTGACGGGTTTCGCTATGGGTTTTTCGGTATCGCCGATGTCTCTCCCTGGCAGAGTCTAGCCGTGGTGGGGGGAGTGTTCATCGCGCTCACCCTGTTCGCGCTTCGTTTGCTAGGGACCGGTTACAAACTCAGAAGCTAAGATTGAAGAGCACTGAAAAAATACCAGACTTGTATTACACACATACTTTGATCAAGGACAGACCTCAACATGTTGCCCACTCCTGAAGACATCCGCACCTATATCGCTGCAGGGTTGCCTTGCGAACACCTTGAGGTCACGGGTGATGGTTCGCACTTCGAGGCCTTGATTGTGAGCGCCGCTTTCACAGGCAAGCGTCCAATCGCCCGTCACCAGCTCGTCTACAGCGTGCTGGGCGACCGGATGAAACAAGAGATTCATGCGCTTTCCATGCGTACTTTGACTCCCGAAGAGTTCAACGGAAACCGCTAAATGGACAAGCTTCGCATCACAGGGGGTCGCACACTCAAAGGCGAGATTGACATATCAGGCGCCAAGAATGCGGCTCTGCCGATTTTATGTGCAGGTCTGTTGACCGCGGATACGGTCACGCTCACCAATGTTCCAAAACTGAACGACATTGCGACCACGCTCAAATTGCTCGGGCAATTAGGCGTTCGCACCGATCGCGCAAGCGACGATACGGTGAGCATTACCGCCGATCAACTCACCGCGCTCGAAGCGCCTTATGAGCTCGTTAAAACCATGCGCGCCTCGATACTGGTGCTGGGTCCTTTATTGGCGCGTTTCGGCGAAGCCCGCGTCAGCTTGCCTGGCGGTTGCGCCATCGGTCAAAGACCTGTGGATCAACACATCCAAGGGCTTGCCGCGCTCGGGGCAGACATCAAAATCGAACACGGCTTCGTTGTGGCCAGAGCCAAAAAACTCAAGGGCGCAGTCGTACGCACTGATATGGTGACCGTCACAGGAACAGAAAACCTGATGATGGCGGCAGTCTTGGCCGATGGACAAACCATCCTGGAAAATGCCGCACGCGAGCCTGAAGTTGTCGACCTGGCGGAGCTTCTCATTAAAATGGGTGCGCGCATCAAGGGACATGGCACCGATCGCATTGTGATCGAAGGGGTCGCTTCCTTGCATGGCGCCACGCACGATGTGATTCCGGACCGAATCGAAGCGGGCAGCTTTCTGTGTGCGGTCGGTGCAGCAGGCGGTGACATCATGCTGCGACGCGCCGCCCCTGCAACGATGGGCGCGACTATATCCAAGCTTCAAGAAGCGGGTCTTACGATCCAGACTGGAGATGACTGGATTCAGGCAAGCATGCATAAGCGGCCCAAGGCTGTTGATTTTCGTACCCACGAATACCCGGGTTTTGCGACTGACATGCAGGCGCAATTAATGGCACTGAACACCATTGCCGACGGGACCTCCGTGATTGCGGAAACCATTTTTGAAAACCGGTTCATGCACGTTCAGGAACTCTTGCGTTTAGGCGCCAATATCGATATCGATGGCCATACTGCGGTGGTACGAGGCGTCGATCGTTTGTCTGGCGCGACTGTCATGGCGACCGATCTGCGCGCATCAGCCAGCCTGGTCATCGCCGGCTTGGCCGCCGAGGGCGAAACCCTGGTAGAGCGTATTTACCACCTTGACCGCGGCTACGAACGCATGGAACACAAACTCAGAGCCCTGGGGGCTCAAATCGAAAGAATATCCAGTTAAAGGAAAACGCCATGAGTACCGACGCACGCGTGCGCCCCCTGACCATGGCTTTGTCCAAGGGACGTATTTTTGAAGAAACACTCCCTTTGCTCAAAGCCGCTGGCATCACCGTCAGCGAAGATCCTGAAAAATCACGCAAACTGATTATCGGCACCAGTGACCCCGGTCTGCGCCTGATTATTGTGCGTGCCTCAGACGTGCCCACTTATGTTGAATATGGCGCGGCGGATCTCGGAATCGCCGGCAAAGACGTACTCATCGAGCACGCAGCGCAACACCCTGGCGGGCTGTACCAACCCATCGACCTGAATATCGCCAAATGCCGCTTGGCGGTTGCCGTACGCAATGGCTTTGACTACGCAGCCGCCGTGAAACAGGGCGCACGCCTGCGCGTGGCGACCAAATACACGGCCGCAGCGCGCGAACACTTCGCAGCCAAGGGCGTTTATGTCGACCTGATCAAGCTCTACGGTTCGATGGAACTCGCGCCCCTAGTTGGACTGGCTGATGCCATTGTCGATCTGGTATCTACAGGCAATACGCTCAAAGCCAATGACCTGATTGCCGTTGAGGACATCATGCCGATTTCTTCGAGACTCGTGGTCAATCGTGCAGCGCTTAAAACCCGTCACGCCGAATTACAGCCTTTACTGGATGCCTTTGAGCGTGCAAGCGCAAGCTCTGTGGCATGATAGAGCTCTATTTGTTTTGATGACCCCTTCAAAAGAGGGGTTCTTTGATGATGCCTACAATCACACGTCTGGACTCACGCGATCCCGAGTTTCAAGCAACCCTGTCCGATCTGCTGGCTGTTGATGCCGAGCAGGATGATGCTATTGATGCCGCAGCTGCCAGTATCCTTCAACAGGTTCGTCGCGAAGGCGACAACGCACTGCTGCGCTTTACACGTCAATTCGATCATGTCGACGTTGATTCAGTCGCAGCCCTCGAAATTCCACGTCGCGAGTGGGAGTCAGCACTCGCCAACCTTCCCGGCGCTCAGCGCGAAGCCCTTGAAATTGCTGCTCAGCGTGTGAAAACTTATCACGCTCATCAAAGACAAGAAAGCTGGACCTACACCGAAGCCGATGGCACGCGTCTCGGTCAGCAAATCACGCCACTGGACAGAGTGGGTCTGTACGTGCCAGGAGGTAAGGCATCCTACCCCTCGTCTGTACTGATGAACACCATCCCTGCCAAAGTTGCCGGCGTGAGCGAAGTGATCATGGTCACGCCCACCCCGGGCGGGCAGCGCAATGCCATGGTGTTGGCTGCCGCCGCGATCGCGGGGGTGGATCGCTGCTTTGCCATTGGTGGAGCACAGGCAGTTGGTGCGCTCGCTTATGGGACTGCGACCATTCCAGCTGTCGACAAAATCGTCGGTCCCGGCAATGCCTATGTTGCCGCAGCCAAAAGACGCGTCTTTGGAACGGTTGGCATCGACATGATCGCGGGTCCAAGCGAAATTTTGGTCATTTGCGATGGTAAAACACCCTCGGACTGGATCGCGATGGACCTGTTTTCCCAGGCTGAGCACGATGAGCTCGCCCAGGCCATTCTGTTATGTCCGGATGCGCAATACCTGGACGCTGTTGAGGCCTCGATCGAAAAGCTCTTGCCGACCATGCCCCGTGCGGAAATTATCCGCACCAGTTTGCGTGACCGTGGTGCCTTGATTTTGGTGCGCGACCTCCAAGAGGCCTGTGACATCAGCAACAACATCGCACCCGAACACCTCGAAGTCTCCTGTGAAAATCCAGACGCATTGCTACCGGCATTACGCCACGCAGGCGCAATTTTTATGGGGCGTCACAGTTCTGAAGCACTGGGAGACTATTGTGCGGGTCCCAATCACGTCTTGCCAACTTCGCGCACAGCAAGATTCTCATCCCCGCTAGGCGTGTATGACTTTCAAAAACGATCCAGTTTGATTCATGTCTCTGCGGCTGGCGCCCAAACGCTAGGCAAAGTGGCAAACGAGCTTGCCCTCGGTGAAGGCCTTCAGGCTCACGCTGCCAGCGCACGTTACCGCTTGACCAACATACAATAGACAATCCTGAGCTATAAAGTACATTCGAGTACATCCCTATGCGTACCGCAGAAATTACCCGCAATACCAACGAGACGCGCATCCGCGTCGCGATCAATCTGGACGGCACTGGTCGCCAGAAGCTCAACACGGGTGTTCCTTTTCTGGACCACATGCTTGATCAGATCGCACGACACGGCTTGATCGATCTCGAGGTTCATGCCGAGGGCGATCTGCACATCGATGCGCATCACACCGTCGAGGATGTCGGCATCACGCTGGGCATGGCCATTGCCAAGGCGGTGGGAGACAAAGCTGGCATTCGCCGCTATGGACATGCTTATGTTCCTCTGGATGAAGCGCTGTCTCGCGTGGTTGTAGATTTTTCGGGACGCCCAGGCTTACAGTTTCATGTCCCTTTCACGCGTGCACGTGTGGGTGATTTCGATGTCGACCTGACTATCGAGTTTTTTCAGGGTCTGGTCAACCATGCCTTGCTGACCATGCATATCGACAACTTGCGCGGCGTCAATGCGCACCATCAGTGCGAGACCATCTTCAAAGCAACGGGTCGCGCGCTGCGTATGGCGCTCGAATTAGATCCCCGTATTGCGGGTGTCGTGCCATCCACGAAAGGTGTGCTTTAAGTCATGACTTCAATTGCCATTGTCGACTACGGCATGGGGAACTATCACTCTGTTGAGCGCGCGCTACGACACGCAGCGCCGGAAGCCGATATTCGTTTATGCAAGCTCGCCACTGAAATCGATGCCGCTGACCGAGTTGTGTTTCCCGGACAAGGTGCGATGGCCGACTGTATCCGCACACTTGATGAAGCGGGGTTGCGCGATGCCGTGTTACGGGCTGCAGCAACCAAGCCTCTGCTTGGTGTGTGCGTGGGTGAACAGATGTTGTTCGAACGCAGCGAAGAGGGCAACACTGTGAGTCTCGGTATTTTCAAAGGCGAGGTGAAGCGCTTCAAAGGACCCGCGTTCGATGCGCCGACATCCGACACGCGCAACCACACGGACCGTCTGAAAGTTCCACACATGGGATGGAATCCAGTCCACCAGGTGCGCACGCACAAACTTTGGTCGGGCATCCCCGATGCGACGCCTTTTTATTTTGTACATAGTTACTATGCTGTTCCGTCTGACTCTGCCCTCATCGTAGGTGAAAGCAACTACGGCGGTCCCTTCGCCTGCGCTGTGGCACGAGATAACATCTTTGCCGTACAGTTTCATCCAGAGAAAAGTGCCGATCATGGTTTGCGTCTGTATCGAAATTTTGTAGACTGGCAACCTTAACAACCTGAAAGTGACTGATCACAAAAGACAATGCTGCTGATCCCCGCAATTGACCTCAAAGACGGACAATGTGTCAGACTTCGCCAAGGCGACCTCGATGATGCAACCATCTTCTCCGAAGACCCCACAGCCATGGCGACGCACTGGCTCGAGCGTGGCGCGCGGCGCCTGCATTTGGTCGACCTCAATGGTGCTGTCGCCGGCAAACCCAAAAATGAAGCGCTGATTAAAGCGATTGTGGGTGCGGTGGGAGACGATATTCCCGTTCAGATCGGTGGAGGCATTCGCGATCTAGACACGATCGAACGCTACCTCGACTTTGGTATTTCCTACGTCATCATCGGTACAGCCGCGGTCAAAAATCCTGGCTTTTTACACGATGCTTGCGGTGCGTTTCCCGGGAACATCATCGTTGGACTCGATGCCCGGGATGGCAAGGTTGCGACGGATGGCTGGAGCAAACTCACCAAACATGACGTGACAGATCTTGCCAAAAAATTCGAGGACTATGGCTGCGAAGCTATCATCTATACGGACATCGGTCGTGACGGCATGCTCTCAGGCGTCAATATCGAAGCCACTGTTCGACTGGCCCAGCACGTTCGTATTCCAGTGATCGCCTCAGGCGGCGTCACCGATATGCGCGACATCGATGCCCTCTGCGCGGTTGAAGAAGAAGGGATCGAAGGCGCTATTCTTGGCCGCAGCATTTACGAAGGTACGCTTGATTTCGAAGCCGCGCAAAAACGCGCGGATGAACTTGCGCCATGACAATTAAACAAACGCCCGGGACCCTGAGCGAACTGACACGTCGAATCATTCCTTGTTTGGATGTCACAGCGGGTCGCGTGGTCAAGGGCGTTAATTTTGTTCAGCTGATGGATGCTGGCGATCCAGTCGAGATCGCACACCGCTACAACGAACAAGGCGCGGATGAACTGACTTTTCTGGACATCACTGCGACAAGCGATGGACGCGATCTGATTCTCCCCATCATCGAACAAGTCGCCTCTCAAGTCTTTATCCCGCTCACAGTAGGTGGCGGCGTGCGGCAAGTGAGCGATATCCAGCGTCTGCTCAACGCGGGCGCTGACAAAATTTCAATGAACAGCGCTGCCGTTGCCAACCCGGAGCTCGTGCGCGCCGCCTCGGATTATCACGGCTCCCAATGCATCGTTGTCGCGATTGATGCGCGGCGTGTTGCTGATAGCGAAACACCGCGCTGGGAAGTCTTTACGCACGGTGGTCGGCGCGGCACAGGGATCGATGCCGTTGCCTGGGCCCGTCAAATGGCTGAATATGGCGCAGGTGAAATTCTTCTGACCAGTATGGATCGCGATGGTACTAAAGCTGGTTTCGATCTCGAACTGACGCGCCAAGTATCTGATGCCGTCTCGGTCCCTGTGATCGCCTCTGGTGGCGTCGGTAATCTCCAGCACCTTGCGGACGGGGTCACGATCGGCGGTGCCAGTGCCGTTCTGGCAGCGAGCATCTTTCATTATGGTGAATACACCGTTGGTCAGGCCAAAGAATTTATGGCGCGCCAAGGTATTCCCGTCAGGATCGGCTGAGATGACCACACCTCAGCTTCCCGCATGGCTTGAAGAAGTTCATTTTGACGCCCAAGGTTTGATCCCTGCGATCTCTCAGGATGCGCAGACCGGTCAAATTTTGATGGTGGCATGGATGAATGCAGAGTCGCTTGCAGAGACAGTGGCGACAGGGCGAGCAGTCTTTTGGTCGCGTTCGCGGAATCGCTTATGGCGCAAAGGCGAAGAATCCGGTCACGTGCAGCGCCTGCTTGAGCTGCGCTTGGACTGCGATGGAGATGTGCTGTTGCTCAAAGTCGAACAAATTGGTGCCATCGCCTGCCACACGGGTCGCGCAAGCTGCTTCTACCGCAGGCTGGACCATGTTGCGGGCGCAGAAAATAGTCCAAGCTCACAGTGGGTCATCGTCGATCCAGTCCTTAAAGACCCCGAACTCATCTACAAATGAACAAAGACAACGCGACTCCTGACGTTTCCGAATGGGTGATTTCCCGCATCGCCGATCTTCTGGAAACCCGACTACCCAGCCGTGGCGGAGATCCGGCTGTTTCCTACGTTGCCAAACTATTTTCCAAAGGCCCGGATGCTGCGCTTAAAAAAATCGGCGAAGAAGCAACCGAGCTTGTCATGGCCGCCAAGGACGGGCAACCAGAGCGGATCGTGTCCGAAATGGCTGATTTATGGTTTCACTGTCTAGTGGTATTGACAGAAAATGGTCTGCGTCCCGAACAAGTCGTGGCAGAATTAGCCCGACGCGAAGGTGTCTCAGGACTGCAGGAAAAAGCTTCGCGCTTGAAAAACCCTTGAGGATCCAAAGATTTCATGAGTGAACACTGCGTATTTTGCAAGATTGTGCGAGGCGAATTGCCGGCAAAAATCGTGCACGAAGACGAGGATTGCCTGGTCTTTCACGATATCAACCCTGCCGCGCCAGTTCATTTGCTAATGGTCCCCAAACGGCATATTGTCTCAATGCAAGAGATTAATCCCGAAGATGCCGTTTGGTTAGGTAGAATGCTATCCAAGGTACCTCAAATCGCGCTCGACAACGGCTGCAATCCCGGACCATCCGGCGGTTTTCGCTTGATGGCCAACTCCGGTGTCGAAGGTGGTCAAGAGGTTTTGCACCTCCATTTTCATATTTACGGTGGTAGTCGTCCCTGGAAAGGGCCAGCCCCCACCGTGGCCTAATTCGGAGAACCGTCATGGGCACTTTTAGTATCTGGCATTGGTTGATTGTTCTGGTTATTGTGGCACTGGTGTTTGGCACCAAAAAAATCCGCAATATAGGCGCCGATCTTGGTGGTGCCGTCAAAGGTTTCAAAGAGGGGATGAAAGACCCAAACGCCAAAGAAGCTGATGCGACAACCGCGGCAGCGGAAGCCGCGCCTGCACAGCGTGTCGCCTCAAACGAAACGATTGATGTGCAAGCTAAAGAAAAGTCCAGCACACATTGAGCGCTTTTCCTGATTTCCTTCTAGCTGAGTCTATCTGGCCCTTTTATCACCATGTTTGACATCAGCTTTACTGAATTGCTCGTGATCGGGGTGGTCGCGCTCATCGTGATTGGCCCCGAACGTTTGCCGAAGGTCGCCCGGACCATTGGTCACTTGGTGGGTCGCGCGCAACGCTATGTTGGGGATGTCAAATCCGACATCCAGCGCGAGATCGAACTCGATGAGTTGCGCAAACTCAAAGAACAGATGCAAGATGCCGCGCAAAGCGTGAAATCGAGCATTCAAAACACCGAGACTGCGTTGCGTCAACCGCTTGAGGCTTTTGAACAGTCAACGATGTCCACGCTCAATGAGCTGAAAACACCGCTTGGCTCACCTGATGCTGCCAGCACGCCAGCGACTACAGCGCAAGCCCCTACACCGCCTCCCGCACCAGCGCAACTTGAAATCGATGCTGTGCGCGCTGCAGATATACGCCCCAGTGCCACGACTACGGCCGCAGCCACCCCAGAGACTTCGTCCGGATCAAAAACTTGAGTACTGAAGAGCATTCACAAGATAACCCCCAGGGTGGCGAAAGTTTCATGTCACACCTCGTGGAATTGCGTACGCGCCTTTTGCGCGCCGTCGGCACGATGCTTGCCGTCTTTATCGTTTTGTTCATGTACCCTGGGGCTTCGGCGATTTACGACTTGTTGGCCGCCCCAATGCTTGCCTCTTTACCTGACGGCACCCGCATGATCGCTACAGGGGTCATTACACCCTTCATGGTTCCAGTCAAGGTCACGATGATGGCGGCCTTTGTGGTGTCACTTCCTGTCGTGCTCTATCAGGTCTGGGCCTTCGTCGCACCCGGTCTCTACCGTCATGAACAACGCTTAGCTTTGCCACTGATCGTTTCGAGCTCCTTGCTTTTTCTGGCAGGTATGGCGTTTTGCTACTTCGTTGTTTTTAAAACAGTGTTTAGTTTTATTGCTTCGTTCGCACCACAGTCGATCACGCCCGCTCCGGATATCGAGGCCTATCTGGGCTTCGTCATGACGATGTTTCTGGCCTTTGGCATTACGTTTGAAGTCCCTGTCGCGGTCATTCTTCTGGTACGGATGAACATCGTTACCATTGCGCAGCTCAAGCAAGCGCGGGGTTATGTGATTGTGGGCGCTTTCATCATCGCGGCTGTCGTCACGCCTCCCGATGTTGTGAGCCAGTTTTTACTGGCAGTGCCTTTATGTGTGCTGTATGAAATCGGAATCTTATTGGCGCGCGGCATCAAACCACGATCCGAAGAAACAAAACCCGAAGCAACCGATTCCACAATTTGAAAAAAGTTGAAAATACAACTTCGCTGCAAAAAACCTAAAGATAGTACTTACAGCGTATGGAACCACTCTTTTTGGTAGGTCTGTTTACGCTTATCTACCAAAGACGCTCAAGAAATCTTACAAAAAATATGTTGTGAACGTTGCTGGAAAGGTATATCTTCTGGCGTTTTCTAAATTTAACATTATGGCTTTGGCTTCGGGTATCGCCTCTTGTAGACCTGCCAATTTGTTTTTATATTCAAGCAGCAAGAACTTCAAAGGGACCACTGTGCTCGCTCACCGTCTCAAACAAGCCCGCCTCCGCGCAGGGTTATCGCAAGAAAAACTCGGCAAACTTGCCGGGATCGATCCTATGTCTGCCAGCGCCCGGATGAATCAGTATGAGCGAGGCAAGCACTCACCTGACTATCAGTTGATGTGCAAAGTGGCCGAAATCCTCAAGATGCCCGTGAGCTGGTTCTACACCGCCGATGATGATGAAGCACGATTACAGGAAATTTTCCATCATCTGCGTCCAGCGATCCGACGCCCCCTGCTGACGCAAGCAGAAAATCTTTTCGTCGAACATCCTCCAGGCACAGACACCGAAGCCACGGGCGTTTCCGGCACGAACCCTCCAGCTGCCTCTTAATTTTCAAGCTAACGCGGCCTGACAGGTCGCTGTCCCAGGGTGAGCGACAGTGTTTGCGCTCGCCCGTTTCGATAAATCTCCAGAGACACCCGGGTACCTGGCGCCTTGGATGCCAAGGAGGTCATGACCCTGGGTGTACTGGCAGCAGGCTCTCCATCCAACTTCAGGATAATGTCACCCACCTTCAGGCCACCTTTGGCGCCTGGCCCATCGCGCATCACGCTTGCGACGATGACCCCCTCCGGAGTGGACAATTTAAATGCCTTGGCTAAATCCGGTGTGACATCCTGAGTTTCGATACCCAGCCAGCCACGACTGACAAAACCATTGCGCACAATTTGCCCTACAACCATTTGAGCCGCTTGCGCAGGGATCGCGAAACCAATCCCAAGCGATCCGCCAGACTTGGAATAAATAGCGGTATTGATCCCAATTAAGCGACCCAGCGTATCAATCAAGGCACCGCCTGAATTACCTGGGTTAATCGCTGCATCGGTCTGGATAAAATTTTCATATGTATTGATTCCCAACCCAGCACGACCTAATGCAGAGACGACACCCATTGTGACGGTTTGTCCGACACCAAAAGGGTTGCCAATTGCCAACACGACATCACCGACACGAGGCGAATTTGCAACATCAAATGGGAGGACCGGCAGATCAGTGAGTGAGACTTGCAATACGGCGAGATCAGATTCAGGATCAATACCGATTGTTTTCGCGCGTGATTGGCGACCATCGCGCAGCGCGACGACGATTTCGTCTGCGCCCTCCACCACGTGAAAATTCGTTACGACATGGCCTTGTGCGGAGACGATGACACCTGAGCCCAGACTGGTTGATTCCTGCTCTTGCTTGAAGCCAGGCATCTGCTCAAAAAAATGTCGTAACACTGGATCTTGTGGGAGCGGTAGACGCGACACTTCAATGCGTTTTTTTGTGTGGATGTTGACAACCGCAGGGGCAGCTCTTGATACGGCATCCGCGTAAGAACCAGGCGCTTGCGACTGAACAGCTGCAGGTGAGACACTCGGCGCGACCATATGACTTGTTTGGGTACTGGTCGAACGCAACCAATCCGGACGCAAAGTCACCACCACGAATAAAATCGCTAAACATACCGTGACGGTCTGAGCGAATATCAGCCAAATACGACGCATCTTGCTACCAGGGAAAATAATGAAATCGATTGCAACTCGCGAGCTTTGCGCTTGGCTCGACACCAAACTCAATGCCACGTCCTTCAGCGATTACTGCCCGAACGGCTTGCAGGTTGAAGGCAAATCAACAATCTCTCATATTATCGCGGGTGTGACGGCGAGTCAGGCCTTGATTGACGTGGCCACTGAACGGGGCGCCGATGCGTTACTTGTCCATCACGGATGGTTCTGGAAGGGCGAAGACTCCCGGGTGCTCGGTACACGCAAAAGCCGGCTGGCCAGCATTCTTGCCAGTGATATCAACCTGATTGCTTACCATCTGCCTCTCGATGCCCACCCAGAACTTGGCAACAATGCCCAGCTCGCTCGGGTTCTTGGCTTAATACCCTCAAATGAAACCGCTGGACCAGGCAACCTGATTTGGCTGGGTCACATGCCAGGTGCGCGCACGCTAGGCGAGGTGGCTGCCAGCGTTGAAAAAGCCCTGGGTCGAGTCCCGCAAGTGATCGGCGATGCGGGCATGCCTGCCGGCCGCATGGCCTGGTGCACTGGTGCGGCTCAAAGCATGCTGACGCATGCGATTGACGCAGGCGCCCAGATTTTCATCACTGGTGAAATCTCTGAACCTACCGTGCATCTGGCACGAGAAGCCAATGTTGGCTTCATCAGCGCCGGACACCATGCAACTGAGCGCTATGGTGTCCAGGCGCTAGGCGCCGCCATCCAGGACACATTCGGCATTCGAGTCGATTTCGTTGATATCGACAATCCGGTTTAAGTAGCGATTATGTGTTCTATTTCTTTAAAGAATCACGAATTTCTCTTAAAAGGAGCACATCCTCAGGCGTTTTGGGTGGTTCGGCCTGAGCCTCCAGATCCATTTTGCTGCGGGCGGTATTGATTGCCTTGACCATCCAGAAAATCACAAACGCCAGCAAAATAAAGTTAATGACGATGGTGACAAAGTTACCCCAGGCAAAAACAGTCGCACCTGCCTTTGTCAGATCAGCGTACGTTTCAGGACCTGCATAATCGACCGGGCGCGACAACACAAAGAATTTGTTGCTGAAATCCATCGCGCCTCCGACCAAAAAGTTCACGATCGGCATCACAATGTCTTTGACCAGCGAGTCCACAATTTTGCTAAACGCAGCACCCACAATCACACCGATTGCAAGGTCAACAACGTTGCCCCGAACTGCGAAGGCGCGAAATTCCTTTAAAAATCCTCGAGCTTGATTCATTTCTTGATTCCCATGATGAAAGTGTGTGCATCGTAGGGCTATAATAAGAGGTTAGAAAATTTGTAACAAGTTTGGTGTGAACCAGTCTTCAGCACGTCCGCTCGAACGTGTTGGCTGCAATAAGGATAGGAAGATGAGTCAGGATTCGATTCTGCATGACGACGAAGGCGCGGTTCCCCCAACCCTGCCCGCCGACCCTTCGCGCCGCTTCTGGATCGGCACGACCTGTGCCGTAGGTGGTGTCGCCGGAGCCGCTTTAGCTGTTCCCTTCGTAAGCACATTTGCGCCCTCAGAAAAGGCCCGCGCCGCAGGCGCCCCCGTCGAAGTCGACATCAGCACCATCGCCCCGGGCGAGATGCGCACTGTCGAATGGCGCGGTAAACCCGTCTGGGTGATTCACCGTACCAAAGAACAACTTGGCACGCTCAAGCAAAACGATCCGGACCTCGCAGATCCGGATTCCAATCGCCCAGGTGTGACGCCCCCTTACGCCAAAAACGAATGGCGTTCGCGCAAACCCGATATTTTTGTGACGGTCGGTATTTGCACGCACCTCGGTTGCTCACCGACGCCGAAATTCCAGACGGGACCGCAGCCTAGCCTACCCAACAACTGGGATGGCGGCTTCCTGTGCCCATGCCATGGTTCGACGTTCGATATGGCCGGTCGTGTTTACAAAAACAAACCTGCGCCAGATAACCTCGAAGTGCCACCGTACCAATACCTGAGCGACACCAAAATCATTATCGGTGTTGACGAGGACAACAAGGCCTGATCGGCCTTTGATTAACAACGCACATCGCGACACTGATTAAAGTAAAGGAGCCGTTTCATGGCTGGCGAAAAATCCGTCGAAACGACCGGACTGCTAGGATGGATAGACCGTCGCTTTCCGCTGACGTCTAGCTACAAGGCGCACTTGTCCGAGTACTACGCACCCAAAAATTTCAATTTTTGGTATTTCTTTGGTTCACTCTCACTGCTCGTACTGGTGTTGCAGATCGTGACAGGTATTTTCCTCGTCATGCATTACAAACCCGACGCGCAGTACGCGTTCCAGTCTGTTGAATACATCATGCGTGAAGTGCCAGGCGGCTGGTTTATCCGCTACATGCACTCGACGGGCGCGTCGATGTTCTTCATCGTCGTTTATCTCCACATGACGCGCGCACTCATTTACGGCTCCTATCGCAAACCCCGCGAACTGGTCTGGATTTTCGGTGTAGGTATTTTCCTCTGCCTGATGGCCGAGGCGTTTTTCGGTTACCTCCTCCCCTGGGGACAGATGTCCTTCTGGGGCGCTCAGGTGATCGTCAACCTGTTTTCTGCCATTCCTTTCATTGGGCCTGAACTGTCCATCTGGATTCGCGGCGACTACGTGGTTTCAGATGCAACATTGAATCGCTTTTTTGCTTTCCACGTGATCGCGATCCCCTTGGTTCTTCTGGGTCTGGTTGCCGCGCACGTGATCGCGTTGCACGAAGTCGGCTCCAACAACCCCGATGGCGTGGACATCAAAGCCAAGAAAGACAAGCATGGACGTCCGCTGGATGGGATACCTTTCCATCCTTACTACACTGTTCACGACATTCTTGGTGTGGCCGGCTTTTTCATCATCTTCATGGCGATTATTTTCTTCGCCCCTGAGATGGGTGGCTACTTCCTGGAGTTCAACAACTTCCTGCCAGCGGATCCACTTAAGACACCGCTTCACATTGCCCCGGTCTGGTATTTCACGCCCTTCTACTCGATGTTACGTGCAACGACTGATGACTTTACCTGGGTTCTGGCCGGTGCCGCTGTCGTAGCTGCGATTGTGATGTTCTTTAAAACAAAGGGCATTGCAAAGCTGATCGTGCCTGTAGTGTTGCTCGTGGTGGCTGTATTGCTGCGTACGATCGATGCGAAGTTCTGGGGTGTGGTCGCCATGGGCGGCGCAGTGGTGCTGCTGTTCTTCCTCCCATGGCTGGATTACAGCCCAGTCAAGTCCATTCGCTATCGTCCAGGTTGGCACAAAGTGCTTTACGGCATCTTCTTTGTGAACTTTATTGTGCTGGGCTACTTGGGTACGCAAGCTCCGACCGACGTCTTTAACCTGATGTCTCAGATCGGAACGCTCATTTACTTGGGCTTCTTCTTGCTGATGCCTGTCTGGAGTCGCCTTGGAACGTTCAAGCCGGTCCCTGACCGTGTCACGTTCCACGCACATTGAGCTTAACTTTATTTACGGAATGACCATGATCAAGAAGCTGCTTTGTGCTCTTGCCCTAGTGATCACATGCACCGGCGCGAACGCCGCAGGCGGAGATTTCCCGCTTGAGCGCGCACCGAATCGCATCAATGACATCGCTTCGCTCCAAAACGGCGCGAAACTGTTTGTGAACTACTGCCTCAACTGTCACAGCGCCTCCGCCATGCGCTACAACAAGCTCAAGGATATTGGTCTGACCGACCAGCAAATCCGTGAAAGCTTGCTGTTCACAGGCGAGAAAGTCGGCGATCTGATGATGGGTTCGGTCTCTGTCAAGGACGGCAAAGCATGGTTTGGCGCTGCGCCTCCAGATTTGTCTCTGATGGCACGCGCCAAGTCCATCAATGCAGGCCCAACCGGCTCGGACTACATTTACACATACCTGCGCACGTTCTATCGCGACACAAGCAAACCAACAGGTTGGGATAACCTAGCATTCCCCAATGCCGGCATGCCACATGTTCTGTGGGAGCGTCAGGGTCCTCGTGAAATGACTGTCGTGACAACGCAAAAAGCTGCCGCGCAAGCCGGCAAGCCTGCAGGTTGGGAACGAATTATCACCACATACGACCCAGCGGGTTATGTTGTCTCCAAGGCTGAACCTCTGGCGAACTATACTGGCAAGCCTTCGGTTGAGCATAAATTCAAGGCGCTTGATCCCCAGCGTGCCGCTGCCTACGACCGCGACATGGCGGATTTGACTGGCTTCATGACTTGGATGGCAGAGCCTATCCAGCAAAAGCGCAAACAAATCGGTGTCTGGGTTCTGCTGTTCCTTGGTATCTTTTTTGTGATTGCGTGGCGCCTGAACGCTTCGTTCTGGAAACACGTCAAGTAAGTCGTTTTATTGGGGCCAGCGTCTGCTTGACGTAGACGCTGGCTTTTTGCTTTTTTTATCTGTATTTATTTTTAGGACGGATATCCATCATGATGGTCCTTTACTCCGGAACCACCTGCCCTTTCTCACATCGCTGCCGCTTTGTGTTGTTCGAAAAGGGTATGGATTTTGAAATCCGTGACATCGACTTGTACAACAAGCCCGAAGACATTTCTGTCATGAATCCCTATGGTCAAGTGCCGATCCTGGTTGAGCGTGATCTGATTCTGTATGAATCAAACATCATCAACGAATACATCGATGAGCGCTTTCCTCACCCTCAGCTCATGCCCGCGGATCCTGTCATGCGCGCTCGCACGCGGTTGTTCTTGTACAACTTTGAAAAAGAGTTGTTCATCCACGTCGCCGCACTCGAAGACCGTTCCATTCGGGGCGATGAGAAGCGACTTAATATTGCTCGCGCAGCTGTTCGTGACCGTTTGTCGCAACTCGCACCTTTGCTGCTCAAGAATAAGTACATGCTCGGTGAAGAATTCTCCATGCTGGACGTCGCAATGGCTCCTCTATTGTGGCGTTTGGATCACTATGGCATTGAGCTTCCCAAGACGGCTGCACCGATTCAAAAATACGGCGAGCGAATCTTTTCACGTCCCGCCTATATCGAGGCACTCACTCCTTCAGAAAAGGTCATGCGCCGTTAATGGCTGAAACATTGCTCAAACCGCTAGAGACTGAAACCTCTTATGGCTGAAACATCCACTAAACCGTACATGATCCGTGCACTACATGAGTGGTGCACAGACAACGGCTACACACCCCAGATTGTTGTGCAAGTTGATGCCAACACTCTGGTGCCTCGTGCGCATGTGCGTGATGGCCAAATCACCCTGAACATCGGTGCTTTAGCCACTAATCGTTTAGTGATCGGTAATGAAGCGATTGAATTTCAGGCGCGCTTCAGTGGCATCACCGAAGATCTCTATGTACCGATTTCGGCCGTCAGCGCGATCTATGCGCGAGAAACGGGGGCGGGCATGGGTTTTGAAGTGGAAGCCTCAGAGCCCGCTGAAAAGCCCACTGAAAGCGCGACTACGATTACGCCAGTCTCACACGCGACGCCAGACTCCGAAGGTCCCAAACCTCCTGACAACAAGCGTCCAAAACTTTCTATCGTCAAATAATGAATATCGCAAGAACGTTTGCGACAAATCATTTATAATTCTGTCCGTTGTTGAAGTTTTGGCTTGATTGCCAAACGCCGGAGTAGCTCAGTTGGTAGAGCAGCTCACTTGTAATGAGAAGGTCGAGGGTTCGATTCCTTTCTCCGGCACCACAAATTAAAAAAAGCTGTCAGGTGCAAACCTGACAGCTTTTTTCTTTGCGGCTCAGTCCTACCGAGCCCTTCTTTTACGCGAGACTATCTGCCCAGATATTTTTCGCCCATCCCCAAGCGTAAGTACCTTCAAGCGCCGTGGGTTCTGGAGACAACCCGCCTGAACCCGGAACAGTCTTAAAGGTCTTTTCAGCGGCGACATATTGGTGAACGCTGGCAACGTGCACCACATCTGTATCGTTCACAAAGCTGTAGCATGTGTTGGTCAATACTGGCTGCGGATTGATAGGCAATCCACTCAGTTCAGCAATGATCGCAGCAGCCGTCACCTTGGCATGCTGGTTAGCCATGTGGCCGGATTTCGGCATTGCTGGAGCGATCTGAATCGAATCACCGATGATGTGTATATCTTTGGCCGTCGCGGATTCAAAATTCAAAAAGTTCACGTTTGACCAACGACCATTCGCATCGGCCAGACCTGACTTCACGATCAAATCTCCCGCACTCATCGGAGGCAAAATATTCAACACGTCGGCTTTGACATCCTCCTGCACCTCGAATTTGATGGTGCGTGTCTTTGCATCAATCGCCGTGACATTGTGCTCAGGCGTGTATTGAATGATGCCGGGGTAAAGTTTCGCCCACGCCTCTTTGAATAACTTGCCTTTCGACGTCACGTCCTGGTTTGCATCAAACACCAACACTTTTGATTTCGGTTTGTTTTTCTTCAGGTAGTTTGCAACCTGGCACACGCGCTCATAAGGTCCTGGCGGGCAACGATAAGGGGCGAGCGGAATACTCAACGCATACACACCGCCATCGCGCATTTCTGCGATTTGCTTATGCAAAGCTACGGTCTCAGGGCCTGCTTTCCAGGCCTGCAGTGTGACGCCCGCTTTATTGGCCGCATCTAGTCCTTCGATCTTGTCCATCATCAAACCGATACCGGGTGACAGCACAAGCTTGTCATATTTAATTGTTTGTCCAGATGCCAGCTGAACCGTTTTCTTCTGCTGGTCAATGCTTGCGACCGAATCTTTCACCATTTTCACGCCATGATTTTTTTCGAGTCCACCGTAGGCAACTGATAGCTCGTTAATTTGGCGTGATCCACCCACGACTAGGTTAGAGAGTGGGCATGAAATGAATTGCGGGTTAGGCTCGATCACGGTGACCTGAGCGGTATTGTTAGACATCATGCGCAAGTATTTTGCGGCAGTCGCACCACCATAACCTGCACCGACCACTACGATCTGGGCCGATTTCAGCGCGCTCGCATGTGCTTGACCGTTTATGCCAACGGCCAATCCGGCGATGGCTGCGCTTTGTCCGAGAAAATGACGACGATTCATGTTGATACCCCTTTAATTTTTCTTGCCCAGAACGCTAGCAATTGTTTTGAGTTGTTCGTCGGTATAGCCTTTTGCGAGCTGGTGCATGATCGTCCCGGTTCGTTTGCCAGACTTGTATTCCATCAGACGTTCATACATGACCGATTCCGAGAGTTGATGAATCATCGGTATCGCGACACCCGGCACACTCACTCCGTTTGTTCCATGGCAGTTTGCGCATGTCGCGGCGAGACTCTGGTTGTATAAACGCTGCGCTTGAATATCTTGCGCTTGCGTGACGCCAGTCATCGCCAAACCCAAGACCCCCGATAACGCAAGCGCTGCTCTCAATAGATACTTTCGCATAGCCATACTCCTTAAACATTTTCACGATTGCCCGTCATCGTCTCTTTTACGATGTCCGCTTGGCAATCAAGGTTAACCCTCGAATTCACACGCTATTAAACGCCATTTTTCTTGAACCATTGCAGACATTTTTCCCAGCCATCTTTTGCCGGACCGGGTTGGTAGGTCGCACGATAATCGGCATGAAACGCATGTGGCGCATCGGGATAGATTTCAAACCTGCTCTGCGCAGCTGCCTGATTACCTGTTGCCGCGCTGAGTGCCGCCTTCATCTTGTCCACAGTATCCAGTCCGATCCCGGTATCCTTTCCACCGTATAAACCGAGTACGGGTGCTGTGAGTTTATCGGCCAAATCAACGGGATGCTGGGGAAAGTTGTCACTTTTGTCTCCCACCAGTCTTCCGTACCAGGCGACTCCTGCGCGTATTTGGGGAATGTTCGCGCAGGCTAACCACGTGATGCGGCCACCCCAGCAAAACCCAGTCATGCCGATTCTTTTAAGATCTCCTCCATGCGCGCTCGCCCATTTAATCGCCACCTCGATATCTGACATGACTTGTTTATCTGGCGTTTTTGAAACGATTTGCGACACAATTTCCGCCATCGTTCCGAGTGCCGATGGATCACCTGCACGGGTAAAAAATTCGGGTGCGATCGCCAGATAACCTAACTTGGCAAATCGGCGTGCAATGTCAGCGATGTGTTCATGGACGCCGAAAATTTCACTCGCGATCACGACTACGGGTAGAGCGCCACTCGCATTGGTGGGCCTAGCCACGTATGCAAATAATTCAGTATCGCCGTCGACGATTGTTTCCTCACCCGCCTTGATCCCGACAAAATCAGTTTGTATGACTTGTGCAAAAGTCGGCTGTGCGACAGATGCAAATCCCAAGCCCATTCCGATTGCGGAGGTATTACGCAAAAACTCTCTGCGTGAACGAGTTGAGTGGCCACCCAAGGCCTCGATGTCTGTGATGTGATCCTGACCCATGCATACTCTCCTAAGTATTATTTTAATTTGTGGGCGAATGAAGCGCTCTGGCCTCTATATTAGGGTAAGCCTCGCCTAGTCTAAAGGGGGAAATAGGTACTTTTACCTACTTATTACTTTGAGAAATTTGTTTATAACAAAGTAATATATAGATATCATTAGAAAAAGAACTCCTACTTCAATCAAAGTTTCAAACGAGCTAGAACTATGTTGAATCCAAAAGACTTCGCGCTTGAGCCTGGGAAACTAAAAAAAGCTCCTGAGAACTTTTTGTCCAGAGACTTCGCCACTGAGTTGACCGAAAAAGGAATGGACGATACGCGTCGGGGCTTCTTGCGTCATAGTTTTTTTGGAGCCATGGCAGCCGCCGCCGGGGGCATGACTGCACCGGTCCGGGCCAACCAGGGGGAACCTGCCATTTTGCAAAAACAAGCCTGGCAAACCACGCTTGGACAGCCCGTCGCAGCCAAACCTTACGGCATGCCCTCGAAGTACGAGGCCAATCTACAGCGGCGTGAATCACCTGGTCTGACACGTGTTTCAGCAGCCTCTGTGGCCTTTGCCCCCTTGCAAGGGCTATTCGGCATCATCACGCCAAGCGGTTTGCACTTTGAACGCCACCATCAAGGCTGGTACGACGTAGATCCCGCTCAACATCGCTTGATGATCAATGGACTCGTCAAAAAAGACATGGTCTTCACGATGGAAGACCTGATGCGTTTACCTTCGGTCTCGCGGATTCACTTCATCGAGTGTGGTGCCAATACCGGAATGGAGTGGGGTAATGTCGCCGTGCCGACCGTTCAATACACGCACGGCATGATTTCCTGTTGCGAGTTCACGGGCGTGCCTCTTTCCATTCTGCTGGATATGGTCGGTGCCGACTACTCCAAGGGGAAATACGTCCTGGCCGAGGGTGGTGATGGATCAGGCATGACGCGCACCATTCCAATGGAAATGGCGCGCGATGACGTACTGGTTGTCTGGGGTATGAACGGCGAAATGTTACGCCCGGAAAATGGCTATCCCTTGCGACTGCTCGTTCCAGGGGTCCAGGGCGTGAGTTCAGTCAAATGGCTGCGCCGGATCGAGGTGGGCGACATGCCCTATGGCGCCAAGGACGAATCGATTCACTATGTCGATCTCATGCCCGATGGCATGCACAGACAATACACCTCCATCCAGGAATGCAAATCAGTCATCACAACGCCGTCGGGCGGACAACAGCTTCTCACCACTGGTTTTTACAACATCAGCGGAATTGCCTGGTCCGGTCGTGGAAAAATCAAACGCGTCGATGTTTCAGTCGACGGGGGTCGCAACTGGCGAGAGGCCAGACTTGAAACGCCCATCTTGAGCAAAGCCCTGACACGCTTCAACATCAACTGGACCTGGAATGGAAAGCCCGCCATCCTGCAGTCGCGTGCCATCGACGAGACTGGATATGTACAGCCCCCGATCCGCATGCTCAGGGAAGTGCGCGGAACGCGATCCATTTATCACAACAACGCCATTCAATCCTGGAAAGTCGATATCAACGGTGAGGTCAGCAATGTACAAGTTGGTTAAAACTCTCACTAGCCTTGCTGGCCTGGCGCTTGCGAGCGCGCTTGTTCAAGCACAGGATGTCTCGCAATACACCGGGATCGGTCGTGTTGCGACACCGGCGGAAGTCGCGGCATGGGATATCGATGTCAGACCCGACTTCAAGGGCTTACCAAAGGGCGCAGGCACGGCCGACCAGGGTCAGGAAATATGGGAAGCAAAGTGCGCCAGCTGTCATGGAGCCTTTGGCGAATCGAATGAGGTCTTTACACCCATCGTGGGCGGTACAACGGCTAAAGATATTGAGACGGGAAAGGTTGCATCACTGACCTCTCAAAATCAGCCGCAGCGTACAACGCTCATGAAAGTTCCGACCGTATCGACCCTGTACGACTACATCTATCGCGCGATGCCCTGGAACGCGCCGCGAACCCTGTCGGCCGACGATACCTACGCGTTGGTCGCTTATATACTGGCGCTCGGTGAAATCGTCCCAGAGGATTTCAAATTAAGCGACCAGAATATTGCGGAAGTTCAAGCACGTATGCCAAACCGAAACGGCATGACCACTCAACACGGAATGTGGACAGTATCAGGAACACCGGATGTCAAAGCAGACGCATGCATGACAAACTGCGTTCCAGAAGTCAAGATTACATCGACCCTGCCTGACTTCGCCAGGAATGCACACCACAACATCGCAGAACAAAATCGGACGTACGGCCCTTATCGCGGCATTGATTCGACACAACCCCCTCTCAAAAATCTGCCTGGCGCCCAATATGTCGCCAAAGTGGCAAGCGCACAGACGGCCGTCAACGCCGGCTCCGTCACACTTGCTCAATCCACAACAGCTCAAGCAGACTCAGCAGCCCTTCAACAGTCGTTCACAAAAAATAATTGTGCGGCCTGTCATGCGCCTGCAGCGAAGGGAGTCGGTCCCTCAATGAGCGATATTGCTAAAAAGTATAAAGATCAGGATGCAGTCGCCAAGCTTAGTGCTAAAGTCAAAGCCGGTGGCTCGGGCGCCTGGGGCGCGATACCGATGCCTCCCCACCCCCAAGTCCCGGATGACGAAATCACTCGCCTGGTGAAGTGGATGCTGAACGGTTCTTAATTTTCATTTTCATACACTTTTCGACTAACAATATTTTTTCTTTTCTATATTTATCCGTAAAGGAACAATCATGAACGTACAGCGACGCAGACTTTTGCAAATGACGGCCCTGGTCGGTCTGATGGCGAGCGCAGGTCTGATGACCGAAGCTGAAGCTGCGACTTGGAATAAGGCCGCTTTCGAAGCGAAAACTCTCGATGACGTCGTCAAAGTATTGGGCGGTAGCGCACCTCAACAATCAGATGCAGTGATACTACGTGCGCCAGATATCGCTGAAAACGGCGCGGTTGTTCCTGTCGGTGTGGAAACCAATTTGAAAGCGACTGAAATGGCGATTCTGGTAGAAAAGAATCCAAATGCGATGGCCGCGATGTTTATCATCCCCGCAGGCGCGGAAGCGTTTGCATCAACACGCGTCAAAATGGGTCAGACCTCCAATGTCTTTGCATTGGCCAAGGTGGATGGTAAGTGGCTGATGGCTTCGAAAGAAGTCAAAGTCACGCTGGGCGGTTGTGGCGGTTAACCCCTTGCGCAATCAACACCTTATCCTTTTTCAATACAAAGAATTGCCCGCTCGGGGCACACAGACAGTCTAGGAGAATTAATCATGGCAAGTCCAATGCGTATTCGTGCAACAGAAAAAGACGGCGTCGTGGATGTTCGCGTTCTGATGAAACACGATATGGAAACAGGTCAGCGCAAAACACCAGAAGGCACGGCGATCCCCGCATGGTTTATCTCAACCGTCGAAGCCAAGGTCGGCGACAAACTCGTCTACGGCGCACAGTTTGGACCCGCGGTCTCCAAGGATCCGTTTCTTCATTTCAAACTGAATGGCTCCGCAAAAAAGGGTGACTCCATTTCCGTGACCTGGGTCGACAACAAAGGCGAAACACGCACCGATAAAACCGATATCAAATAAAAATTTGTCTTTCCCGAAGGATGCAACATTGTCATCCCATCAGGCAGGCGATATAGGAGACACTCCATGAAGCGCACTATTTTTACTGGGCTTGTCGCAAGCCTGATCGGTACGACTCCGATGGTTTATGCGCAATCCGCATCCGACCAGCTTGCCGAATACCGTCGGATGTTGGCAGACGGCAACCCCTCAGAGCTTTACGAGGCCGAAGGTGAAGAGCTCTGGTCCAAACCTGCGGGCCCCAAAAACGCGAGCCTTGAAAAATGCGATCTCGGACTGGGACCTGGTGTGGTTCAAGGCGCCTCCGCGCAACTCCCTCGCTATTTCAAAGACACCGATCGTGTTCAGGATCTTGAATCGCGGCTCATGACGTGCATGGATACCTTGCAAGGGATTCCTGAAGCGGACATCGTGAAAGGCTCCTTTGGCAAAGGCGTACGCAAAGATCTGGAAGCCATTGTCGCCTACGTTGTCACACAGTCAAAAGGGTTAAAGATCAATGTGCCGGCCACACATCCAAAAGAAAAGGAAATGCTGGCGCTCGGTGAAAAGATATTTAATTTGCAGGGAGGTCCAATGGATTTTTCCTGTGCCTCTTGTCATGCGGTCGATAACAAACGCATTCGCATGCAAGATTTGCCCAACCTGACCACTGCAAAAGGTGCTGCAGAGGGCTGGGGGAGCTGGCCTGCCTATCGCGTTTCCAGCGGGACTTTCTGGACGATGCAACAACGTCTGAACGACTGCTATCGTCAGCAACGCATGCCTTTCCCCATCTACGGATCCGAAGCCACCATCGCACTATCCGTCTTTATGGCCAACACAGCCAATGGCGGTACGGTTCAGACCCCTGGCTTGAAGCGCTAATTCGCGGGAGCATACAAATGAAAACAACACTGACAAAACTCGCGCTTGGTTTGAGCGCGCTCTTACTAACACTAGGGACCCCTGCAACCAGTCTGGCACAACAAACTGACCCCGCCGTGCAAGCTGTGATGGAACGCAGTTTCCGTGAGCAAGGCATTGCGAAACTGGATCGCATCAAGCAGGATGAATTTCAAGCTTTATGTTCCGACGAAAAATTTCGCGCAAGCGCAGCAGGACAAAAGAAAGCTGAAGAACTTCAAAAAGCGGCACTTGCGGCAATCAAACCACCTTCTGATGGCAAGTACTTAGGCGACTGGAAGGCTGGTGAAGCGGTCGCCCAAAGCGGCCGTGGTGCGACATGGAGTGACACGCTCAAAACTGTGAATGGTGGGGGCTGTTACAACTGTCATCAAATCACAAAGGAAGAAATTTCTCACGGAACCATTGGTCCTTCACTGTTAGCGTATGGAAAAATGCGCGGCAACAGCGAACCCATCTTGGTCTATACCTGGAACCGGATCAGTAATTCCAAAGCCTATAACGCTTGCAGCAACATGCCTCGTATGGCGCACTTTAATCTGCTGACCGAACAGCAAATCAAGGATGTGATGGCGCTCTTGTTGGATCCCGCGTCACCCGTCAACAAATAATCCACTGTTCGCAAGTATCTTGTCGCAAGGAAGCAAATAATGGCTATGAGTCGTCGTGAATTTGTGCAGCTGATGGCCATCGCCTCGGCGGCGGGTCTCTCACTTGGAGCGGGCACAAGCCGTGCACAGGCTGCGTCTTCTTTATACGACATGCCAAAATTCGGCAATGTGCACCTCATGCACTTTACCGATTGTCACGCACAACTCAAACCCATTTACTTCCGCGAGCCCAACGTCAATTTAGGGTTTGGGAGTCAGTTTGGAAAACCACCGCATCTGGTGGGCGATGCTTTCCTGAAACATTACGGGATCAAGCCTGGCACGCACGATGCTCATGCGCTCACTTATCTTGACTTTGACAAAGCGGCCCTACAGTTTGGAAAAGTCGGTGGATTTGCGCATTTGGCAACGCTCATTAAACAGGTCCGGGCGACACGTCCTGGTGCGCTGCTGCTGGATGGCGGTGATACCTGGCAAGGCTCAGGCACCGCACTCTGGACCAAAGGTCAAGACATGGTGGACGCCTGTCTGGCGCTCGGTGTCGACATCATGACCGCGCACTGGGAAATGACCCTTGGCGAACAGCGTGTCAAAGAAATCGTTGAAAAGGATTTCGCCGGGAAAATTGACTTTATCGCGCAAAATATCAAAACAACGGATTTTGAAGATCCCGTTTTTGACGCGTTCGTGATACGCGAAATGAACGGGATACCTGTTGCGATCATCGGACAAGCTTTTCCATACACCCCCATCGCGAATCCCCGCTATCTGGTTGAAAACTGGTCTTTCGGTATTGACGAAGAGAATATGCAAAAAACGGTGAACCTCGCACGCTCCAAAGGCGCGCAGGCCGTCATTCTCCTCTCGCACAATGGCATGGATGTCGATCTGAAAATGGCCAGTCGCGTTCGAGGTATTGATGCCATCCTGGGTGGCCACACGCACGATGGCGTGCCCGTACCGGTCAAAATCAGTAATCCTGGTGGCGTGACCCTTGTGACCAATGCGGGCTCCAACAGCAAATTTCTTGGCGTGTTGGATCTTGATGTTAAAAATGGTCAGGTTGCTGACTTTAGATATCGTCTGATGCCAGTTTTTGCAGATCTTTTGCCAGCTGACAAAGCCATGGATGATCTGATCAACAAAATCCGTGCGCCCTTTGAAACTAAACTCAACGAAAAACTCGCAACTGCACAAGGCTCACTCTACCGCCGGGGCAATTTCAACGGGACATTCGACCAATTGATCGTAGACGGTCTGATGGAAATGAAAGGCGCCGAAATCGCCTTCTCTCCGGGTTTCAGGTGGGGAACATCGATTTTGCCTGGTCAAGCCATCACCATGGAACACCTGCTGGATCAAACAGCCATTACCTACCCATACACGACACTCACGCCCATGAGCGGAGAGATGATCAAAACGATTCTCGAAGACGTCGCGGACAACCTCTTCAATCCTGACCCCTACTATCAGCAGGGTGGCGATATGGTGAGAGTAGGCGGTATGCAATACACAATCGATCCCACCGCATCAGCAGGCAACAGAATATCTGATATGCGTATAGGTGCTCAAACAATCGAAGCCTCAAAAACCTATAAAGTCGCCGGTTGGGCACCCGTTTCGGAAGCCGCGCGCGATGCCGGCGGAGAACCTATCTGGGATGTGATGTCGACCTATCTCAGACAGATCAAAACTGTCGCCGCCAAAACTCCAAACTTGCCTATCATCAAAGGCGCTGCAAACAACCCGGGAATGTCAGGATAAATCATGAAATCAATCTTCTCCACGCTTGTTCTGAGTGCTGCTCTTTTCGTGGTAACTCCAGCTGCGATTGCCCAACAGTCTCCGGTCAAAGAAGGCAACAAAGTTGTCTACCATGTCGATGATGCTGAATTGCAGGGCATCAAAGGACTCCGAAATATTCGGAATCATCTTGATGTCGCTCCAGACACAAAGATTACTGTCGTGATGCATGCAAACGGCGTCGATCTCGTCATGGAAGGTGCCCAGGACAAAAAGTCCAAAGCTGAATATGCCCCGCTTGTCGCCGCACTGGTTTCGCGGGGCGTAAACTTTGAAGTATGCGAGATCACTCTCAAAAATAGAAACCTCAAAAAAGATCAGTTTTTACTTGAGGCGACCTTTACCCCATCAGGTGTTGCGCGACTTGCAGATTTGCAGGCACAACAGAAATTTGCCTACATCAAACCATAGGTTTTCTAATGATTCTGCGAGTACGCTTTGCACGACCGCTGCACGTCGTCATCGCGATGCTCATGCTGCTTGGTTTGAACACTTACGCCAACGAACGTTCGCTTACACTCACCCAAGTTGGCAAAAACGCTTATTACGCTCAGGGTGAATCTGCGCTGGGATCGTCCTTAAATAAAAACTTTATTTCCAATGCGGGTGTCGTGATCGGCCCCGATGGGGTTGTGGTGATCGACGCGCTTGGTTCGCCCGCTCTTGGCAAACAACTCATCGACGAAATTCGAAAGCTGACTGACAAACCGATTCAATTCGTCATCGCGACTCACTACCACGCAGACCATATTTACGGTTTGCAAAGCTTGATTGATATTGGTGCGACGGTCATCGCACAAGAAAGTGCGAAAGAGTACCTGGGTTCAGACACCGCGCAACTCAGGCTACAAACCTCGCGTATAGAACTTGCACCTTGGATCAATGACGACACTCGGCTTGTACCTGCCTCAAAGTGGATCGTAGAAGATACGCGTTTAATGCTCTCAGGTCTGGACGTCGAGCTCATTAAGATGGGGCCTGCGCATACATCCGATGATTTGGCGATCTATTTCCCAACCGAAGGCGTGCTATTCGCGGGGGATCTGGTCTTTCGCGGACGGATTCCCTATGTCGGCAACGCTGACAGCTTGGGCTGGATTAAATCTTTGGACAAGTTATTGAATCGACCAGCCACCGTGATCGTGCCGGGCCATGGTCCAGCGTCGACCTCTGCTGCTGAAGATTTGAAATTCACCCGTGATTACCTAGTCTTTGTACGCAAAGCGATGGAGCAAGCAGCCCGGGATCTTGAGCCTTTTGATGACGCCTATCTTGCGACTGACTGGTCCCGATATGAAAAGGTACCGCTTTTCAACGCTGCAAACCGCATGAACGCTTACAACATTTATCTTTCCATCCAAAACGAGTGATATCAGTCACGTCGATTGAACCGAGCCAGCTCAAATACATCCAGATCCACCATCTGTCCGAAGTCTTTTTGAATCACTCGACCTGATGGATCCACAACGTACACCTCTGGAATACCCCGTCTTTTTCCAATCATTCGATCCAGCTCTGGTGTCATCATCACTACCGGGAAATTGATTTCATTTTTTTTGACATAACTCATGACGGTCTCTGGATTCTTGTCGACTGACAGACCGATCACAACAAGATTGCCGCCTTGCGTTCGCCTGACAAGCTCCTTGAGATTGGCGTTTTGTCGGTGGCAATAGGGACACCAGGTTGCCCAAACTTGTATCACTAAATGCTTACCTTTCAACGTACTTTCAACAATTTGTTCCCCGTCGATCGTCACAAGCTTGTCAAATTTAAATTGATCGCCGACACTGATGGCATGTGACGGACCGACATGCAACATTAGGGTCAAAAACGAGATTGAAATTAACCGCAACAAAGTCAGATATTGCCTCAAAAAACACCTCTTATTTTTTGTGATGCACGAAGCTTGGTGACATTCTATTGTTCAAATCTCATCAGTACATCAGCCAAATGATGATGTGTATGTTCCGCTGTTTATACGCCAAAAGGTGTATTCTGTGCTGAAGGAAGTCGCAAGTGAGGGTATAGATGAATTTAAGCCATTTTCAAAAAAACTCACTTAAAACCCGTATTACGCTTTTAACACTGGTAATTTTTTTACTGAGTTTATGGTCGTTTGGCTATGCGGTGAGCTATAGCTTGCGTGACGACATGCAACGGGTGTTGGGTGACCAACAGCACTCGATGGCGGCGCTCATGGCGGCCGATATCAGCGATCAGATTGACACGCGTGTCCTCGCTCTGCAGCGTGTTGCTCAGACTATCGAAAAAAGAAACATCCAATCCGATAAAGAGCTGCAAGCCTTACTCGAAGAACTACCCGTTTTTCAAAGCCTGTTCAACGGAGGGACGTTCGTTGCGGATCGCAATGGAACCGCGATCGCTTCGCTCCCGGTTAGTCTTGAACGGGTAGGGGTCAACTTCATCGATCGTGACTACATCGCCAACACGCTCAGAGATGGAAACCACACCATCGGTCGACCAGTCATGGGCCGTCAGATCAAAGCTCCGATTTTTGGCATCGGTGTCCCGATCAAAGATAAAAATGGCAAAGTCATTGCCGCACTGGCCGGTGTGATTAATCTGAGTGAATCTAATTTCATGGACAGAATAGAGCACAGTTATGTGAGTGGCTCAGGTAGCTATTTATTAATCGACGCGACACATCGCGTGATTGTCGCGAGTTCCGACAAAGAGCGCCTGATGGAACGCTTGCCGGGGCCACTCGTTAACCCTGTCGTCGACAAATTCATCAGCGGTTTCGAGGGGAGCGAGGTGTTTACAAACCCTCGTGGCTTCGAAGTCATCTCTGGCGTCAAACACCTGAATAATGTGAATTGGTATGTAGCGGTCGAATTACCGACCAAGGTCGCCTTCGCTCCCATCACGAGTTTGGAGCGACGTATCCTCATCTTCACTCTATTACTCACTTTTCTATCCGGAGGACTCATCTGGTGGATGCTGGTCAGAGAATTCAAACCCCTCGAAGCAACCGCGCGTAAACTTTCACAACTTGCGAATCCCGAGTCCACATTGGAGCCTCTCCCAATTGGTCGACAAGATGAAATTGGCCAACTCATCACCGGCTTTAATAGACTATTGGCAGAGTTGAATACTCGACAGGAGACACTCAAAGAAAGCGAAGAACGGTACCGTACCGTTTTTCGCACCAGCCCCGATGCTGTGAGTCTGACACGACTCAAAGACGGTAAATTTTTAGATATCAACGATGGTTACTCGAAAATCTTCGGTTGGGAACGCAGGCAAATCATCGGGAAAACTGCGCTTGACATCGGTATCTGGGCCTCGCTTGCTGATCGTGAGGCCTTTTTGCATACCCTCCAAACTCATGGATCATGCGAACACCTCGAAACGCGCTTTGTCTCTCATAGCGGACGAATGATTTACGCGCTTGTCTCTGCCAATACGATTTCTCTGAACGGTGAGGCATGCCTCCTGTCTGTCACGCAAGACATCACTGCAAAAAAGAAAGCTTCAGATCAAATTGAATACATGGAGTACTTTGATTCACTGACGGGCGTGGCGAACTTACGACTACTCATGCAGCGTTTGAATCTTGTGCTCGAAGAACGTAAAAATTTCCAATATCTCGGTGCGTTACTACATATCGATTTAGACGATTTCAAATCGCTTAATGACTCTTTTGGTCACGATAAGGGTGATCTTTGGCTCAAAGAGGTTGCGAAAAGAATCACGGATGCTCTCCCCGAAGGAAACTTTGTTGCGCGTATCGGGGGGGATAAATTTGCTGTCCTGTTGAGTGGTTTAAGCGCAATACCTGAAGATGCTGCTAAAACTGCCGAACTCACAGCTCGTGAAATTCTCGCGACTATTCATCAACCATTTGCGCTGAACAATACGCAACACTACAGCTCATGTTGCATTGGTATCGCGCTTTTTACAAATGACTTGGAAAGTGGGCACACGTTACTGAAACATGCCGAGCTGGCCATGTATCAAGCCAAGAAAATTGGTCGTGGCGCATTTCAATTTTTCGATCCCACGATGCAGGAACTTGTCAGTGCACGAGTCACGCTCGAAGCCGATCTTCGCGAATCACTTAAAAATAATGATTTCGTTCTTTATTATCAGCCCCAAATGGATGCGCATGACAAACTGGTTGGGTTTGAAGCCTTGGTACGTTGGCATCATCCCACCCGAGGCATCGTGGCTCCCGGTCAATTCATTCTGGCCGCTGAGCACTGCGGTTTAGTGATTCCATTGGGTCACTGGGTATTGGAAACCGCATGCAAGCAACTTGCGAGTTGGACACACGATCCGGAAAAATCACACCTGACTATTTCCGTCAATGTCAGCGCCACTCAGTTCCATGAACCAAACTATGTTGAACAAGTCTTGGCGATTTTGAAAAAAACAGGCGCCCCCGGTTATCGCCTGAAGCTTGAGCTCACCGAAAGCATGTTGGTGAATGAAATTGAAAGTCTGATCACTAAGATGACTGAATTGAAAGGGCACGGAATCGGTTTTTCTCTGGATGACTTCGGGACAGGTTTTTCCTCTCTATCCTATCTGCAAAGACTTCCTCTGGATCAGCTAAAAATCGATCAAGGCTTCATCACAAATATCGTGACAAACCCAAGCGATGCCGCGATCGCCCAGACTGTCGTCACGCTGGGCAACAGTCTTGGCTTATCGGTGATTGCCGAAGGCGTTGAAACGGCAGAGCAGCGTGCCCGCCTGTTCGAACTGGGCTGCACGCTTTATCAAGGCTACCTATACGGCAAACCTGCTCCGTTAGAAGAACTAGATCATTAAAGGCACAATCAACAAAGCCACAATATTAATGATTTTGATAAGAGGATTAATCGCAGGACCAGCGGTGTCTTTATAAGGATCGCCTACCGTATCCCCGGTTATCGCGGCCTTGTGCGTTTCAGACCCCTTTCCACCGTAGTGTCCCTCTTCGATATATTTTTTGGCGTTATCCCACGCACCACCTCCCGTACACATGGAGATCGCCACAAACAATCCCGTTACGATCGTCCCCATTAACAACCCGCCCAACGCCTCGGGCCCGAGAATCAAACCGACGGCGATTGGCGCCACGACGGGCAGCAACGAGGGAATAATCATTTCCTTGATCGCGGCAGTTGTCAGCATATCAACCGCTTTGTCATATTCTGGCTTGGCCGTTCCTTCCATGATGCCTTTGATCTCGCGGAATTGTCGACGAACCTCATCGACAACTGAACCCGCACAACGACCGACGGCTTCCATCGCCATCGCACCGAATAAATAAGGAATCATTCCGCCTATGAATAAACCAATGATGACGCGGTGATCCGACAAATCGAACGTCACCTTCAGACCATTCGCCTCAAGCGCATGCGTATAGTCGGCAAACAGCACAAGTGCGGCTAAACCTGCAGACCCAATGGCATAGCCCTTTGTGACCGCTTTGGTTGTATTACCCACCGCATCGAGAGGATCGGTGATGTCACGCACGGACTGTGGCAAGCCTGCCATCTCCGCGATGCCTCCTGCGTTGTCTGTGATGGGACCGTAAGCATCCAGCGCGACAACGATACCTGCCATCGAAAGCATGGACGTTGCAGCAACCGCGATGCCATAGATACCTCCAAGCCAATAGGCCGAGTAAATCGCTGCACACACAAATAGCACTGGCCAAGCTGTCGAGCGCATTGACACGCCGAGGCCGGCAATCATATTGGTGCCATGACCTTGACTAGAGGCTTTAGCGATGTGTTTGACTGGAGCATAGTCTGTTCCGGTGTAGTACTCCGTGATCCATACGAGTAGCGCAGTCAGCACCAAACCAACCACTGTCGCGCCAAACATCCGCATTTTTCCACCGGTTGCAAACCCGACATCGGCGAGCATGTTGTCAGGCAGCATCCAGTCCGTTACGAAATAAAACGCCACCAGCGAAATCACACCTGCGATCACCAAGCCTTTGTACAGGGCAGGCATCACATTTTTCATGCCTGGGGTCGCTTTGACAAAGCTGCATCCGATAATGGACGCGATGATGGATATGCCCCCCAACACGAGGGGATAGACCACCGCCTCGGCCGTCGCGACTTTGATCATCAAGGCGCCTAACACCATCGTCGCGATCAAGGTGACCGCATAGGTTTCAAACAGATCGGCTGCCATGCCCGCACAGTCGCCTACGTTGTCGCCCACGTTATCCGCGATCACCGCGGGATTGCGGGGATCATCTTCTGGAATCCCTGCCTCTACTTTTCCGACTAGATCCGCGCCCACGTCGGCACCCTTGGTAAAAATCCCGCCGCCAAGTCGCGCAAAGATCGATATCAGTGAAGAACCGAACGCGAGACCGATCAAGGGGTGGAGTATCACCGACATGCTTTGCTCTTTGCCGGTTGCTTGCAAATAAAGATAAAACAAACCAACACCTAGCAGACCCAACCCCACCACGAGCATGCCTGTAATCGCGCCGCCCTTGAAAGCAACATTCAGGGCTTCATTCATACCCTTGGTTGCTGCCTCCGCTGTTCGTACGTTTGCACGTACAGAAACATTCATGCCGATAAACCCGCAGGCGCCAGAGAGCACGGCACCCAGAACAAAACCCACTGCAGTGAGAGCATCGATAAAGAGGGCGATCAGAACCGTTAAAACAACACCCACGAGAGCGATTGTTTTGTACTGTCGGGAAAGGTAAGCGCTTGCCCCCTGCTGGATCGCTTCCGCGATTTCAACCATTCGGGCATTGCCTGTCCCTTGCTGAAGAATCCAGGATCGGACAAAAAAACCATAAAGAACCGCTAATACTCCACAGCCCAAGGCAAAGTAGAGGCCCAACGTGACGTTGCTCATTCTATGAACTCCTTTATTGGTGTGTCTCTTTATTGTTGATATCGAGCGCCCGCCAAGGCTCGCTCGCGAACCAGGTAGTCATGAAGCAGATAGTCATCCAGCAGGGCTAGTATCCAACAGAATGGGGCCGATAGGAACGATTTTGTCTAATTTTGTTAACATTAGGGTATCTACTAGTTAACCTCGTTCATCTGGAGCCATAATGAGTCTCGACAAAGTCAGCCCGGGCAAAAATCTTCCCGAGTCATTTAACGTCATCATTGAAATCTCAATGAATGCTGACCCGATCAAATACGAGGTGGACAAGGATTCAGGCGCTTTGTTTGTCGATCGCTTCATGGGCACATCGATGCACTACCCCTGTAACTATGGATACATTCCCAAAACCATCGCGGGTGACGGTGATCCAGTGGATGTGTTGGTGATTACTCCCTTTCCTGTGATCCCAGGCGTGGTGGTACGTTGCCGTGCACTGGGCGTGCTCAACATGGAAGACGAGGGCGGCGAAGACGCCAAACTTCTGGCCGTTCCCGAGGACAAAATCCTACCGATCTACAGCCACTGGAAACAGGCTTCAGATGTGCATCCAATGCGTCTAAACGCCATTCAGCACTTTTTCGAGCACTACAAAGATCTTGAAAAAGGTAAATGGGTCAAAGTTCAAGGTTGGGGTGGCGTTGCCGATGCACATCAGGAGATCCTGACTGGCATCAAGCGTTACCAGGAAGAAAACAAATCTTAATTTCAGTCTTTGATTTGTTCAGTTTGCTATCTGGTTTGACTGTGGCTTGGCGGGATCCTCTCCTGCCAGCCTAGAATTTCCGCAAGCCTAAGAATCACCCACTGTGCTTCTGCCGCGGTCAGACCAATCTCCACATCCCCAAGCCCTTGGTGAATCCTTTCCAGCACATCGGCTTCGGTAATACCCAACTCCCACAGCTTGTTGGTCGCTTGCTCTGTCAGCAAGTTGGCCAGATCTTCACACAAATCGTAGCGTGCGTAGATGTGCTCTCGCGTCGCACTGGGCTTCGTGCGCCCTGGTTCAATAAACAAAGCGATGAACGAGGGCGGAATAATGATCTGATTGCCGTCACTCATCGCTGCACCGCAACAGTGCTTGTATGTATTTCATGTTGTGTCCTGGGTTGGCAACAGCTGGTGTTTACACGATACTACTCAGCATATGTGATTTTATAAGCCTACACCAATGTCTTCTTCAGCCAGCCCCTTGCTCGAACACACTGTCAATCTGCCAGATGGTGCCGCGCTACGGGTGCTGGAAAATGGGACTGGACCCGCGCTCCTGCTCATCAGCGGCTTAGGTGGCACCGCAAACTTCTGGAACCCTTGCATCCCTGCTTTTTCGACCCATTACCGCACCCTCAGACTGGATCAACGCGGCATCGCCAAAAGTTCAGGGGGTTCCGCGCCTTGCACAATCGATCAGCTTGCAAAAGACTGCCTGTCCGTTCTTGATCAGTTAAATGTTCAGGAAACCATCCTCGTTGGTCACTCGACAGGCGGATGCATCGCGCAAACCATGGCATTGCTTGCACCTGAGCGTGTGCGCGCCTGCGTATTCAGCGCCACGTGGGGCAAGCCCAGTCGTCATCGAAAAGAGCTCTTTTCAACCCGTCGCGAAATGCTATTTCGCGACCCCGTTGGCTACGCATGTTCCTCTGTGTTTATGGGACACGATGCAAACTGGCTAAACAATAACTGGACCGTGTTGGAAAACGCGCGTGCCAATGCCCCTGTTACACCTGAAGCGCAACGCATCGTAGCCGAACGGCTAGATGCCCTAGTGGCCTTTGATCGTAGCGGTGAAATTCATCGCATCTCTGTTCCAAAACTCATCTTGGGCGCACGCGACGATTTGATCGTGCCGTCATTTTTACAAGAAGAGCTCGAAACGATGCTCAGGGACGCAGACCTTCATCTATTTGAAAACGGCGGTCATTTCTTTCCAGTGACCCGCACAAATATTTTTACTCCAGTCGTCATAGATTGGCTGAGCACTCTTTCCTAACGGGCTCCACATGCTTGAAAACTTTTCCAGTTCACAAATTGTCCGCAAAACTGTCGTCGCCACCAAAGCAGGCGTCGTCGCCGCACAGCACCGTCGGGCCGCCGAAGTCGGGGCAGCCGTGCTTGATGCAGGCGGAGACGCCGTCGACGCTGCGATCGCGACCTCCTTTGCGATTGGTGTCGTCGAACCCTGGATGAGCGGACCTGCGGCGGGCGGCACCATGGTGTTATGGCGCGCCAAAGAGGGCAAAGCGCGTGTCATTGATTTTGGTTGCAGATCACCGCGTGAACTCAATCCTGCCGACTACCCCTTGAGTGGCGCTGGTAAATCCTCGGATTTGTTTCCCTGGCCTGCTGTGGTCGAAGATCGCAACGTCATGGGCGCGACTGCAGTCGCTGTGCCTGGTGCAGTCGCAGGCATGGATCTGGCCCACAAACATTTCGGTCGCATGCCCTGGAAAGATTTGGTGACCCCGGCAGCAAAACTCGCGGACGAAGGCCTGTTAGTGGATTGGTACACCACTCTTGTGACTGCGGCCAACGCGCGCGTTCTGAGTAAAGATCCTGACACGGCCAAGATGTTTCTGGATGACGGACACTGGCCAATTGCCGGCGAGTGGACCTCTCTTGCCGAAAAACATCTTAACCAGAAAGCCTTCGCACAAACACTCCTGCAAATCGCAGAGGGTGGAGCCGACGCTTTTTACAA
This sequence comes from Zwartia panacis, assembly GCF_030410395.1. Lineage (GTDB taxonomy): Bacteria > Pseudomonadota > Gammaproteobacteria > Burkholderiales > Burkholderiaceae_B > Zwartia > Zwartia panacis. Next base: position 52,757 of record NZ_JAUHHF010000005.1, on the reverse strand, counting down.
GGGCGATATTGCCGAACAACTGGCAAAAGATGTGCGAGCCAAAGGCGGATGCCTGAGTGTGCAAGACTTGCGCGACTATCAAGCATCGATCGTCGAGCCACTCACGATCAACTATCGTGGCGGTCGAGTCTATGCGACGGCTGGACTAACCGGCGGGCCAACTTTAGGGAAAGCGCTCGACATACTCGCGCGCGAACTTTCTCCGACAAAGGGCAAACCCAACGCCGCCACGTACGCCGGTTATGCCCGCGCACTCGATGCGGCATTCAAGCTGCGTTTTGAAAATATGGGGGACCATGAATCTCCCAAAGCGCCTGGCTCCACCACACACTTCAGTGTGGTCGACCGCGAAGGAAACATGTGCGCAGTCACGCAAACCTTGCTGTCCATTTTTGGTTCGCGCGTGGTATCACCCTCGACAGGCATGCTGCTGAACAACGGCATCATGTGGTTTGATCCCGAGCCCGGCAAGCCCAACTCGCTTGCACCGAACAAGCGTTGCCTCGCGAATTACTCGCCCGTGATTGGTGAAGATGCGCAAGGTCGCCGTTTTGCCATCGGCGCTTCTGGTGGTCGCAAAATTCTCGGCGCTGTCATGCAGTTGAGCTCATTCATGATTGACCATGGGCTCAATCTCGAAGAGGCATTCCACACCCCTCGCATCGATGTCAGCGGTAGTGGAAAAATCACCGCTGATCAAACGCTCTCGGCTGAAATCATCGCTGCGCTCGAAAAAGAAATGCCTGTCATTCAGACACGTCGTAATATCTATCCATACTCATTCGCCTGTCCGGCAGGGGTGATGCGCGACGGCGAGATGAATATGGGATGCACTGAAATCATGTCGCCATATGGTGATGCGATCGCGGGCGGTTGAATATGTATTTACCAAAACATTTTGATCAGCAAGACCTTGATTCATTAACATCACTGCTCAAAGCCTACCCGCTCGGGACACTGGTCACACAACACGAAGGCGCGCTCGAGGCGAACCATATCCCCTTCTTGCTTGATGGCAATCTTGCGGCAGGCGGGAAATTGATCGGTCATGTGGCCAAGGGCAATCCAGTTTGGAAAAACGTTGCGCCCGCTCAAGAGTCGCTTGTCGTTTTTCAGGGACCAGAGGCATACATTACGCCAAACTGGTATCCCTCCAAACAAGTTCATCATCAAGTTGTACCCACATACAACTACGCTGTCGTGCATGTTTACGGGACACTCTCTGTCATCCATGATGAGGCGACCAAACACCTGATCGTCACAGACCTCACCCGGTCGATGGAAAAAACCAGAAAGAGCACCTGGCAAGTTTCTGACGCGCCCGCGGATTTTATTGAAAAGATGCTCAACGCAATCGTGGGCATCGAACTGAGCATTACACGCGTTCAAGCCAAATGGAAAGTCAGCCAAAACCGCGACCTCGCCGATCGCAATGGCATCGCGCAAGCGTTGAGTGAACAGCTTTCCAGTGAAAGGGACCAGAGAATGAGTGCGATTGTTCGCTCGGGAAAGGGGATCGGTGAGGACTAGCGGCCGAGCTGCGCGCTGCAATCAACCTTCGCATGGATCAACAGCTTGTTGTCATTTTTTTTGTCGGGAAACTCTGTCGAAATCACGCGACACCCAGTGACTTTTTCTATACCCTCGATCTGTCGGGCTTTCTGTTTGTCAAAGTCGGTGCCAAACCACCCGCCTTGTTTGCCTCCATAGGCTTCCCACATGTCGTTTCCGAGGGGAATGATGCTGATTTCACGTTGGTCCAGCACCACAATCTGGCGACCAGGATCGCGATGATAATACACAGCGCTGCCCTGACAGCCAGCAAGCGCGCTGACAACAGCCATTGAAGCGACAAAGGGCAACATTTTCATCTATATTCTCTGGTATTGGCACAAACAAAAACTTCGTTGCTAAGCATAACGCTATTTTTAGACAAAAAACTTCAGGGGCAAACTGTCATGTCAAAAGAAGGTGTACTTCAAATTCCCTCACTCAAAGGCAAAGTCTCGGATGCCGAGTGGCAAACACGCGTGGATCTTGCGGCCTGCTATCGACTCGTTGAAATGTATGGCATGGCGGATATGATCGCCAACCACATCTCTGCGCGCATACCTGGCGAAGAAGGGACTTATTTGATCAATGCCTATGGCTTGATGTACGAAGAAATCACAGCCTCGAGCCTGCTGAAGGTTGATCACAAAGGTAACATCATCACCAAACCTGATTTTGGCGATCTCAATTACGGAATCAACAAGGCCGGCGCAGTCATTCACAGCGCGGTTCACCATGCGCGACCCGATGTGGGATGCGTGATTCACACCCATAGTTGGGCCTCGATGGCAGTGTCCTCTCTCGAATGCGGATTACTGCCACTGACACAGACTGCGATGCGTTTCCTGAAAATCAGCTATCACGACTACCAAGGCGTCGTGCTGGACGAGGCTGAACAGGAGTCCTTGTGCAAGGATCTCGGTAACAGCGAAGCCATGATCTTGCGCAACCACGGTGCACTAACAGTTGGTCGCACGATTGGTGAAGCCTTTAACTGGATGCACCGCCTTGAGCTTTCCTGCCGCGCTCAAATTGGTGCGATGTCCTGTAACAGCCCATTGATGAAAGTTTCACAAAAAGTGCTGGATGAAACCTGGAACAACTATCAGCCCGGGACACGACGTCCTTATGGCGTGATGGAGTGGCCTGCTCTACTGCGCAAGCTGGATCGCACAGACACCTCTTATCGCAATTAAACCCTTCATTCATTTGCCAAGGTCTTAAAAGTGTCCATTCAGAAACTCAGTCACCCGCCACGCATCTTGCTTTCGGACAAAACCGCCGCCGAGCTGGCACCCAAAATCGAGTCCATTCTTGGTCCTCAGGGTTATGTTCGTGTGACCGCAAAACAAATGCATGAAGGCACCGCAGATGCGGATTTTTGCTTTGTTTCTCGAGATGTCACCTCGAGCTCAACCAAACATAAAATCGTTCCGGAAACACAGTATGTCTACGATGCACTGATGGGGTCCAAAGCTCTGAAATGGGTACATATTCATTCCGCTGGTGTTGACCGACAAATCTTTTTAGACCTAATGGCCAGAGGCGTTACCGTCACAAGCTCCTCTGGGGCGAGTGCGGGCGTCGTGGCGCAGACCGCGCTGACTGGATTGCTGTCGCTTGCGCGTCGCTTTCCACAACTCGCGGCTGCGCAACGTGCCCATGCATGGGAACCTTTTTTCAAAGTGGGCCTGCCTCCAGAGCTTGAAGGGCAAACCGCCACCATTGTCGGTTGGGGGCCTATCGGTCAAAAACTAGCTGCGTGGTTGAAAGCGATTGGACTCAACATTATTGTCGTGCGCCAATCCGCGTCTTCCACAATTCCAGACACTCGTGTCGTGTCGTTCGATCAGTTCAACAGCATCCTGCCAGAGACTGATTGGCTCGTGCTGGCATGCCCGTTAACGGCTCAAACCACCAATCTCGTGAGTGCGAAAGCGCTCGGATTGATGAAGCCCTCGGCACATATCGTGAACATATCCAGAGGAGCGGTCATCGACGAAATCGCCATGATTGATGCCCTCAAAAATGGTCGCCTCGCCGGCGCCTACCTAGACGTTTTTGCGCAAGAGCCCTTGCCAGCAGAGTCCCCGCTTTGGGACATGCCCAATGTGATCGCGACTCCACATACAGCTGGATTCTCGGACGCGATCCTTCAGCGAATGGCAGAGAAATTCCTCGAAAATCTCGGACACTATGCGCGCGGAGAACCCTTCATCAACGTTGCACGCTTGAGTTGAAACTTTTCACTTTCAAACTAAAACCCGCCATCCAGAGTTCGCTTAGCGTACAATAGCGTTACGGCACAAAGTTCCAGTCCTCGTGCCTCGCTAAGCCCCAACTCTGTGGGCGCTCGCCTCCAAGGCGTTTTTACTCCCTGTTCGTCTGCCCCGATTGGAGTCCGCATTCACTTGCGGGCCGGCACGACGATGGAGCTGTTCTCTTGTCTACTACGATTACTTTCGCTGACCTCGGGTTAGCCGATCCCCTTTTGCGTGCAATTGCCGATGCTGGCTACACCGCACCCACCCCTATCCAGGCACAAGCCATCCCTCGCGTTCTCGCGGGAGGGGACTTGCTGGCCGCCGCACAAACAGGAACCGGCAAAACAGCCGGCTTTACCCTGCCGATTCTTCACATGCTTCTTGCCAAGCCTCTCGAGCTTCGCAAGCCCGGTCGTCCTCGCGTCTTGATACTGACGCCGACGCGCGAACTGACCGCTCAAGTCGAAGAGTCCGTCAAAACCTACGGCATTCATACCAAAATCTCCTCGATGGTGATTTTTGGTGGCGTCAATATCAATCCCCAGACATCCGCTTTACGCAAACCCATCGACATCCTGGTGGCCACGCCCGGACGCCTGCTGGATCATTGCCAGCAGCGCAACGTCGACTTGTCTGGTGTCGAAATCCTAGTTCTGGACGAAGCCGATCGCATGCTCGACATGGGCTTTATCCGCGACATCCGTAAAATCCTTGCATTGCTCCCGCGCCAGCGTCAAAACCTCCTTTTCTCCGCCACATTCTCGGACGAAATCCGCGAATTGTCGAAGGGCGTTCTCACTAATGCCTCCGAAGTTTCAGTCGCTGCACGTAACACCACTGCCGAACGCGTCGATCAGACTGTTCATATGGTGGACCAAGCACACAAACGCGATATTTTGAGCCACATCATCCGAGAGAGTGGCTGGCACCAAGTACTTGTTTTCACACGCACCAAGCACGGCGCAAACCGTCTCGCTGAAAAGCTTGTCAAAGACGGCCTGTCCGCCTCAGCCATTCATGGAAACAAGAGTCAGGCCGCTCGCACACGCGCGCTAGATGACTTCAAAAAAGGCAAGGTTGCCGTACTGGTCGCCACTGACATCGCTGCACGCGGTCTCGATATCGACCAGCTCCCTCAAGTCGTCAACTTCGAATTACCCAACGTCCCCGAAGACTATGTCCACCGCATCGGTCGGACTGGTCGGGCAGGTGCCGCGGGTTCTGCAGTTTCCTTGGTGGACTCGAGCGAAATCAAATACCTCAAGGCTATCGAGCGCATCATTAAAAAGCAGATTCCACAGCTTCCAGCTCCGACGGGTTGGACCGCTTCTCCTGCTTCCTCGCATGGCGCCGACGATGATGCCCGTGCCGAGGGACGTCGAGACGGTCCGCGTCGCCCACCACAACGGTCATCACGCCCGGCTGGCACGAGTCATTCTGGCGCTCCGCGTCCAGCGCGCGCTGGCCAAAGCACCGGACAGGCGCCACGCCGTGAAGGTCAGGGCAGCGGACGTAACGCCCCAACCGGCCACACGCCCACACGCTCGGGCACCGGGGGTCCCGTTCGCAGCGGTTCAGGTCCTAACAGTCCTAGCCAAGCAAACCGCCCCCGTCGCCCCGCTCTCTTTAACAAGTAATTAGCCCGAACACAGGCTGACCTGTTCAGCCTGTAAAATTCGCCATCATGAGTATTCAAGCTGAAGTCGCGCGACGCAGAACGTTCGCCATTATTTCCCACCCTGACGCCGGTAAAACAACACTCACCGAAAAGCTTTTGCTCTTCGCGGGTGCGATTCAGATCGCCGGTAGCGTCAAGGCACGCAAGGCCTCCCGCCATGCGTCCTCGGACTGGATGGAAATCGAAAAACAACGTGGCATCTCCGTTGCCTCTTCCGTGATGCAAATGGAATACCGCGATTGCGTGATCAATTTGCTCGACACGCCCGGACACCAGGACTTCTCCGAAGACACCTACCGTGTTCTGACTGCCGTTGACGCGGCGCTGATGGTCATCGACGCCGCAAACGGTGTCGAGCCACAAACCATCCGCTTACTTCAGGTTTGTCGGGCACGAAACACACCGATCATCACCTTCATCAACAAAATGGATCGTGAGGTGCGCGATCCGCTTGAGCTACTGTCCGAAATCGAACAGCATATCGGTATGGATGCCGTGCCTTTTTCTTGGCCAGTCGGCATGGGCAAAGCGTTTGGTGGCGTGTTCGACATCCAGCGCGACCGTATGCGGCTATTTCGCCCCGGTCAAGAACGACGCAACGACAACTCGGATGACTTTATCGACGGGTTGGACAATCCGGAAATCGCCCAACGTTTCGGCTCGGCTTTTGAGCAAGCAAAAGGCGAAATCGAACTGATACAAGCTGCCGCCCCCACCTTCGATCGCGACGCTTTTCTGGCTGGCAAACAAACACCCGTATTTTTTGGTTCGGCGATTAATAACTTTGGCGTCCAAGAGGTACTCGACGCCTTGGTCGATCAAGCTCCACCGCCAGGTTCACGCCAGGCACTTGAACGTGTCGTGCATCCCGATGAACCAAAATTCACCGGTGTTGTGTTCAAGGTCCAGGCCAATATGGATCCGGCGCACCGGGATCGTGTCGCGTTTGTGCGCGTCAGCTCCGGAAAGTTCGAGCGCGGCATGCGCCTGAAAGTCTCTCGCAACGGCAAAGAAATCCGTCCGAATAACGTCGTTTCGTTTCTGTCACAGCGACGTGAACTCGTAGACGAAGCTTATGCCGGTGATGTGATCGGCATCCCGAACCATGGCATTTTGCATTTGGGCGATGTATTGACCGAAGGCGAATCCCTGCATTTCACTGGTTTGCCATTTTTTGCGCCCGAACTCTTTCAGGCGGTTGAGACCAAAGACCCCCTTCGTACTAAACAACTCCGCACAGGTCTACTCCAATTGGGTGAGGAAGGTGCGATTCAAGTGTTCAAGCCCATCGCCGCAGGTGGCGCACTGTTGCTTGGCGCAGTCGGGCAACTCCAGTTCGAGGTCGTCGCACACCGCCTGCAGGCGGAATACGGCGCGGAAGCCCGTCTGATGCCCTCTCGCTACAACATGGCTCGCTGGATCACCGCCGAAGATCCAAAAGAACTGCGTAAATTCATCGATGCGAACGCTTCGCATATCGCCTATGATGTCGTCGAAGCACCGGCTTTCCTCGTCTCGTCGACGGCTCAACTTCGGGTAGCCGAAGAACGCCATCCGGCGATTCGGTTTCATGCGATGCGTGAACATGGTGGCCAAGTATTCGCTGACAAAGTCTGACATCACGCAATTCAGAGATCCCTATGTCCTGGCGCGCCCTTATCCTCTTACTGTTGCTTGCTGTGATCGCCTCCTGGCAAGGCGGACGGCAACTTGGTCTGTGGCTCGTCGAACAAGCCCCCGAGTCCATTTCCTCGGCATCCAATTCCGAGAGTGAATCGGGGCAAGTTCTGGACGCCGACGGCAAACCTCTTGCGCCTCAACCGCCCCAGCCCCGCATTGATGGAACGCTGGGCGTACCCAAGGAAATGGAGCCCGTCGAGTGGACTATTGCACCGATCATCGCCTCGCGCGCGGATGCGAACTCCTATAAAAAAGACGGTGAAGAAAACGATGAGGACGACGAGGAAAACTCCGAACGCCGCGACAGTGAACGCAACGGCTCCAGTACGGACACCGACTCTGTTCGCACGATTGATGTCCGTCATACGGATTCCGGCTCATCATCTGCGCGTCCAGCTGCGCCTTCGTCCAACCTTGTCGTCTCATGGCAAGAGTTACTGAAAAAAGAACTCGCCCAGTGCAATAGCGCTAGCTTCTTTAAGCGTCCTGGTTGCATACAATCCGCACAATCCAAATATTGCGGGCCCAACAACGCCTGGGGCAAAGTCTCAGACTGTCCAGACCGCACAACCGTCAATAATCCAGGCGGTTAAAGTCACGCAAGTCGCTAACCCGCTCCAGCCTGAGACTTTCGCAGTGGTGCGGTCGGTATACGCATTTGTTCTCGGTACTTTGCGACCGTTCTTCTCGCGATCGTGATTCCATCTTTATCCAAGAGCGTCACCAACTGACTGTCCGAGAGAGGTCGTGAGCGATCCTCCTGGCGGATCAATGTCTGTATACGTGTCTGGACGGCCGTCGAAGAGGTCGCCTCACCACCTTCCGTTGACAACCCTGTGCTGAAAAATCTTTTAAGCTCAAGCGTCCCGAAGGGAGTGACCATGTATTTTTGAGTCGTCGCGCGAGAAATCGTCGACTCGTGCATCCCCAGCTCAAGCGCAACATCCTTGAGTGTCAACGGTCTCACCGCTTCCCAGCCCTTGTTAAAAAAGTTTTGCTGGTGCGCGACAATGACCTGGGAAACTCGCAAAATCGTTTCAAATCTTTGAGCGACATTGCGGATCATCCATCGGGCTTCCTGTAACTGCCCATGCAGGGCGCTGTTTGCGCCACCGCGCGGACTCCCTAACGCCTCAGCGTACATCGCATTGACTCGCAGTTTCGGCATCACGGCTTCATTAAGGTGTGCCTCCCATCCCTTGCGTGTTTTGCGCACAATCACATCGGGCACCGCGAAATCAGCTGCGGGTTTGTTCCATGGGCTGCCCGGGCGAGGATTCAATCGTACGATCAATGCATGCGCACGGCGCAAAAGTTCAGTATCGCAACGCAGTGTTTCTCGCAGCTTGGTCATGTTGCCAGTGGCCAAAATACTTAGGTGCTGACACAGTCGGCGAGCCAGGGCCAATAATTCTTTGTCTTTCACCTCAGGCAAGCGATCAGGATCCGCAAACTGCAATTGCAAATCCAAACACTCTGCCAAATCCCGTGCGCCCACACCCGGCGGATCCAAGGACTGCAAAAACTTCAGAGCCATCCGAAAATCATCCAGCTCCAAACCCAGCTCCGGACTCATCCAGTCAATGATCTCTTCAAGAGGTGAGGCCAAAAAACCATCTTCATTGAGTTCTTCAATCAACAAAGCCACGATCGCGGCATCCCGCTCGCTCAGCCTCGTGGTACCCAGCTGACCCAGCAGATATTCCCGCAAATTGCTTTCGCGGGCAGCCTCAGGTCGATCCGGCATGTCGTCGTCCCTGGAATGACGAGACTCCGAGGAAAACTCCAGCCGTTCACGCTCAAAAGACTGCTCGTAATCTGAGCCAGAGTTCGCCGGCACCTCAGAATCCACCTGAGACTCGTCAGAAGGGGCCGTCACGCCTTCAAACACCTCGCCGACCCGTACGGTCGACCCCAGGGCCCCGGGGTCTTGCAAGCCCTCTCCCTCCTGTTCCAGCAAGGGATTCTCCGCCAGCGCGCGGGCGACTTCGGCCTCCAGGTCGAGCGTCGACAACTGCAAAAGTCGGATGGACTGTTGCAGTGCCGGAGTCAGCGTCAAGCTCTGACCAAGACGAAGTTCGAGAAAATTGCGAGTCATAGGTACAATATTTTGCATGATGAACACACCAAACACCGCAAATATCCGAAAAGATGTCTATCTTCTGGGCAATACGTTGTTGCGCCTGGGACTTCCACGGCTGATCATTCGCCTGGTTGTGCTGCTCAGTGTGTTGGCACTTCTCCTTTATTGCGTACAAGGTATTCTTGCACGCGGCAAAGGTTGGCTTGAATTTGTGCTGCATGTTTCCGGACTGAACGAGATACTTGGCAAAACCGTGATTGATTTTGTCATGCAGTATCAAAAATTCTTTTGGTGGTTTATTGCCGCTTTGCTTGTCCTGTTTGTCTTGAGTGCCCTGATGAGCTGGGTCCGCGGCAGCATCAAACGTGGTCGGTCAGCCTTGGTTCCGCTCGGAGAGTTTCGCAAGCTCTGCGCAGGACTCAGCCCCGAAGCCCTCGACGTGCTGAATTGGGTCTGGCGCGATCAGTCGACACCCATCACCGTCGGGAACCTTCAAACCACTCTCTCCCAACTACGCACTGGCCGTACCCGCAAACTAGACTTAGCGCGCGCCCAAAAACTTGAGCTCGAACTCGCTTTAACTCCTAAAGATACCGCTCCACCAGCGAACCCGCTCGAGAACGGTGGGCAGCGTGAACCAACCCTACTTGCCTGAGTCGCATGTTGCTGGAAAGCACCGTCCTGCATCACTCACAGCTGATAGGGCTTGCTTTTCGCTGATATTTATGTTTATCTAATGGGTATGCAAGCACAAATTTCAGGCATCGCCTGCTTCCAGTTGACCAACACCGCCTTTCAGGGCGATGGATCATCTGCGCGCGCATCCACACTCAGCCTACTACCACTGCTACTAGCGATCGGTTGCCGGACCTAGCGTCCCGTGGCAGTCCGGCAGCCCTTGGCCACTCGCATTACCCCCAAACACTCCCTGTCATACACCCGTCATCACCGGGCGCTGGTCAAAACCAGCAATAGACTATCGCGATGCTCCCAACACAGGACATCTGTGAAACAGACTTGAGGTTAAACATGCTTTCGAATCCCGCCACAAAATATATCCCGTTCAAACCCTTCGAACGTGATTTTTCTGAACGCACCTGGCCCACCAAGCGGATTACCCATCCGCCCATCTGGATGAGCACAGATCTGCGCGATGGCAACCAGTCACTGATCGAGCCGATGAGTGTCGAGCGCAAACTGCGCTTTTTTGACATGCTCATCAAAATCGGTTTCAAAGAAATCGAGGTGGGATTCCCTTCTGCGTCACAAACAGATTTTGACTTCGTGCGTAAGCTCGTCGATGACAAGCTCATTCCCGATGACGTCACCATCATCGCCTTGACACAAGCCCGTCCGGAGCTCATCGAGCGCACCGTCGAGGCTGCCGCCGGCGCCAAGCGCGCGATGATTCACTTGTACAACGCCTGCGCACCTGGTTTTCGCCGCATCGTGTTCAATATGAACCGCGAAGAGGTCAAACAAGTCGCCATTGAAGGCACGAAATGTGTCATGGCCTGCATGGCGAAGCACCCAGAAACAGACTGGTTGTACGAATATTCCCCCGAAGTCTTCAGCACCACCGAGCCAGACTTCGCCCTTGAGGTGTGCAACGCGGTCACAGAAACGTGGAAACCCACACCACAACGCAAAATTGTTTATAACTTGCCCGCGACCATCGAAGCCACGACGCCCAACATGTATGCCGATCAAATCGAATACATGCATAACAATCTGAACAAGCGCGACAGCATCATCATCAGCTTGCACCCCCATAACGATCGGGGTACCGCTGTCGCCGCAGCAGAACTCGGCTTGATGGCCGGTGCTGATCGCGTCGAGGGCTGTTTGTTCGGCAACGGTGAACGCACGGGTAACGTCGATCTCGTTACCCTGGCTTTAAACCTCTATACACAAGGTATTCACCCTGGACTGGATTTTTCGGACATCGACGAAGTACGTCGCTGTGTTGAATTTTGCAATCAACTCCCCGTGCATCCACGCCATCCTTATGCTGGCGATCTCGTATTCACCGCATTTTCAGGCTCCCACCAGGACGCGATCAAGAAAGGGTTTGCCGTACAAAAGGCGGATGCCATCTGGGAAGTTCCGTATTTGCCTATCGACCCTGCAGACCTCGGTCGCAGCTACGATGCGGTGATTCGCGTCAACAGTCAGTCCGGCAAAGGCGGCGTATCTTATTTGCTCGAACAAGAACACGGACTGGTTTTACCTCGCCGATTGCAAATCGAATTCAGCCGTGCGATCCAGCGCGTCACCGACGAGACCGGTCGCGAGGTCACCGCTGCCGATGTTTACAGCATCTTCAATACGGAATATTTGACACAGACCGAGCCTTGGAAACTCATCAAACACCGCATTACAGGTGATCCGAGCGCAGCCGAGGGCAAGTTGTTCACGATCGAAGCGGAGTTCGATGTCGGCGGTGAGCGACGAACCTTGACGGGTTCGGGCGATGGTGCGATCTCAGCATTTGTGGACTGCTTGGGCATCCCCGTCAAGATCATGGACTATCACGAACACGCTATCGGCATGGGAACTGATACGCGTGCAGCTTGCTATGTCGAAGCCCGTATCGAGGATGGCGCGACAGGTTTTGGCGTTGGCGTTGATCGCGATATCGTGACAGCCTCCTTTAAAGCCGTCCTGAGCGCCTTGAATCGTCATATCAAGGCCTGATCAGTGCAGCAATCTCCTCAGGCTTAAAACCGGCAGCTAACCGTGCCTCGACATTAAAAGGTCCTTTAAGTGTCGGCGCACGGTATTGCTTTGCAAGTTCCGCATACGTTTGAACGGGCTCAAGCCCCCGCTCCGAGCACAACCAGCGGAACCAGTGATTACCGATTGCCACATGGCCGATTTCATCACGCAAAATAATATCGATGATCGCCGCTCCTTTGGGATCTCCTCCACTTGCAAGCTTGTGGCGCACAGCTGGTGAAGCGTCCAGCCCTCGGGCCTCGAGTGTCCGCGGCACAAGCGCCAGACGCGCCAGCACATCGTCTTGCGTGCGCTCAGCCATCTCCCACAGCCCGTCATGCGCCGGGAAATCTCCGTAGCCATATCCCATCGCATTCAAATGCGACTCAAGCATCTGATAATGCGCCGACTCCTCAAGCGCAACACCTATCCACTGACGATAAAACGACTCGGGCATCTTGCTAAATCGCCAGACTACATCCAGAGCTAAATTAATCGCATTGAACTCGATATGCGCCAAGGCATGAATCAAAATCGCTCGCCCCTCAAGGGTATGCACACTTCGCAAACGCAAGCCGGAGGGAGGGACCAACTCCACAGGTGGTCGACCTGGGATCGCGCTCTGAGGGACGAGCGTTCGCTCGGAATCAATGGGCGAGTCCGGTGCGACGCCTTCCAACACCGCAGCCTTGGCCTGGGATGTTGTCTGGCACAACGCATGCAAAGCGAGTTCTCGTAGCTCAGTCACGTTTTACTCAACAGTTTTCGACCTAATTGGTAATATTGCAATTATGTCTGATCTTCTCAACGCACCACATACATCCACGCCCGCCCGTATTCCGGCTGCAGCACTCATTCCCGGCTTACTGGGTGTATTGCCGTTCTGGGGCCTGGCTCTCTCGACTCAGCTCCCGAGCGGGCTCGACCCTTTGCTCGCATTGATGGCACTCATCATGTATGGGGCCATCATTCTGAGCTTTGTCGGTGCGCTCTGGTGGGGCATGGCGGTGCATGCGCCCGCGACTGCGCCTCGCGCGGCGATGTTTATCTGGAGTGTGGTGCCCGCGCTGATTGGCTGGGCCTCCATCATGACCGAACCTGCTGTGGGCTTAAAGATGCTCATTGGCGGCTTAGCGCTTCAATGGGTGCTCGATGGTCTGCTCATGCGCAGCTTTCCCGCGTTGATCCCCCGCTGGGTATTCAGACTGCGCACCTTGCTAACGCTTGGCGCCACCAGCGCGCTCAGCCTGGTCTGGTGGCAAATGAACTAATCACTGACGCAGGCGACTTGCCTACATCAAGGAGTTAATCCTTTTTCGTTTTTTTGCTCTTCTTGTCAGGCACAGCCAGCATCGTCAATCGACAACCAGGCGCGCCACAGCGGCAAGCATACTGAGACTTGAGCTTTTTAGTCAGCTTTTCATCATCGATCACGAGACCGTAATCGTAATTCAGCTCTTCACCGCGCTTGATATCCCGCTTGGCGACGATATGAACGCGCTTACCACCCTTGCCCTCCTGACTTTCGCAATTAGGCTCGCATGAGTGATTGATCCAGCGCGCATCGTTTCCTTCGTCATTGCCATCGATGACTTTGCCCGAGCTCAGGGAAAAAAAGAACGTGTGAAAGGGGTCATCGGGATTGGTCGGGTGACGACGGTCCGCCTCTTTGGCACTGATCGTTTTGCCACCGTACTCGATGATGCGCGTACCTTCAGGAATATTGCGCGCGGCAAACACACCATTGCCGTGTACCTTGGATCGCCTGACGATGTGCCAGGGCTTCTCAGTTGTTGTCATGAATTAAACGTCAAAAAATCAGGTGCGTTTCACACCAAAACAATGCTGTGCTTCGGGGAATTTACCTCCACGCACTTCATCGGCATACTGCTGAACCGCGTTACGCATAATCGTATCCAGATCGGCGTAGCGCTTGACGAACTTAGGTACGCGATTACCGCTCAGGCCAAGCATGTCATCGGTCACCAGAATCTGACCATCGCACGAAGGCGAAGCGCCAATGCCGATCGTGGGAATCGATAACTTCGATGTGATCTCGGCACCAAGGGCCTCGGCAACACCTTCGAGCACCACACCAAAAGCACCGGCTTTTTCAAGAGCCAACGCATCGGCCAAAATTCTCGCAGCTGAGTCAGGTGTTTTACCCTGGGCCAAATAACCGCCCATCGTATTGACGTACTGAGGCATCAACCCCACGTGCGCTAAAACCGGGATACCTCGACTCACGAGATACTCCACCGTCTCAGCCATGATTTCTCCACCTTCAAGCTTGACCGCATCCGCACCCTGACTCAGCAAATAACCGGCACTGCGAAATGCCTGGCCCAGAGACTCTTGGTAGCTGCCGAATGGCAAGTCCGCCACGATGCACGCGCGCTTTGTTCCGCGCACGACTGCGGCAGTGTGGTGTCCAATCTGCTCAAGAGAAATCGACAAGGTGTTTGGCAACCCGTAGGCGACCATTGCCGTCGAGTCTCCGATCAAAATGAAGTCGACATAATCATCCACCACTCTTGCCGTCGGCACGCTGTACGCGGTCAACGCGACAATCTTTCGCTGCCCTTTACAAGCCAACAATTGCGGGACAGTCATCCGCTTAACTTCTGCATGCGTGCTCATATTCATTCCCTAATCATTCATCTAACGCTGCGTCAGAAACTGCTTTTTTAGTCGCTTTCTTTGCTGTTTTTTTAACCGCTTTTTTGACAGCCTTCGTAGCCGTCTTGGTTGCTGTTTTCGTTGCTGTTTTCGTCGCTGTTTTCGTCGCTGTTTTCGTTGCGGCTTTTTTCGCAGCGACCTTTGTTGCCGTTTTCGTCGCTTTCTTTACAGCCGTTTTTATGGCCGTTTTTGTCGCAGTTTTACGCCCGGGCTTCTCAGGACGCGCCTCAAACTCGAAGCTGACTTTGCCATCTTCGCCACGTGCGAGATACGCCTTGAACTTGCGATTGGTGCGACTTGAAACAAAACCTTCCAGCAAATCCGTTTTACCGGTATTGAGCAGCTTCGACATCTGCTCAGCGCTCACCTCTTGCTGCAAAATCACCTTGCCAGAACGGAAATCACAATTGCGCTCCGGACCCACAGACTTTTCACAGATATAGCTCATGCCATGTTCAAAGACTCGCGCTGAACATTTCGGGCAAGCACCAAGCGGGGCATGTCCGGAAAAATCCACAGGCTCGTTTGACTCTTCATCGCGCTGACCAAAATCAAATTCTAATTTTGAATCAGGATCAAGCTTCAAGATCGCAGCAAACGGTCGGCCCATTTTGCTAATAAAGCCCTGCAACGGTCCGATATGTTTATCCGTGATGAGTGTTTCGACTTCAGCAGGCTCGAACGTGCGTCCGCCAGGATGTTTGCCTATTGAAAAGTCGCAGCTTGTGCATGCATATCGACGATAGTTTTCTTTAACCACACTTCCGCACTTTGGGCACGGCGTAGACAGCGTGACATAGTCTCCGGGCACAGTGTCGCGATCATATTCTTTCGCGCGCTTGACGATCACTTGCGTCATCTGCGCAATTTCACGCATGAACGCATCGCGCTCAAGTTCACCTTGCTCGATCTGTTGCAGCTTGTGTTCCCACTCACCCGTCAATTCCGGTGACGTCAGTTCCTTGACATCCAAGCCATTCAACAGCGTCATCAGCTGACGCGCTTTGGCAGTCGGCACCAGATCACGACCTTCGCGACGAAGGTAAGTTTCATTCAGCAAGCCTTCAATAATGGAGGCGCGTGTCGCGGGCGTTCCAAGGCCGCGAGCTGCCATAGCCTGCGCAAACTCATCGTCATCGACGAGCTTGCCCGCATGTTCCATCGCGGATAGCAAAGTACCCTCGTTGTAACGAGCGGGCGGCTTGGTGACCATTGCAATCGCATCGACATCCTCGGTGCGAACTTTCTCGCCCTCGACAACCGCAACCAATGTCGCATCCTCTTCTTGGACTTCGCGACCGTACACAGCGAGCCAGCCTGGCGAGACAAGAACCTTGCCCTCGGTTTTAAACTGATGAGACTGCACCGTCGTTGTGCGCGTGGTCATCCTGTATTCGGCCGACGGAAAGAAAATCGCCAGAAAACGCTTCACCACTAAGTCATAGAGCTTTGCTTCAGCTTCACTCAGCTCTTTGGGAATCTGCAATGTCGGAATGATCGCGAAGTGATCAGACACTTTCTTGTTATCAAAAATGCGTTTATTGGGCTTGACCCAACCATTTTTACTGATGGTTTTGGCGTGAGCGGCCAGGTTTCTTGTAACCCCATTGCCCTCGGCGATGCCATCGATCGTGGCACGTACCGTATTGATGTAGTCCTCAGGCAAGTGCTTGGAATCCGTTCTCGGATACGTCAACGCCTTGTGTCGCTCATATAAACTCTGCGCAAGCGAAAGCGTCGCCTTGGCTGAAAAGCCAAACCGGCCGTTGGCCTCTCTTTGCAAGGACGTCAAATCGAACAACGCAGGAGCAGCCTCGGTCTTGGGCTTGGCGACTTCAGTCACCACACCGGGCTGGTCACGGCACGCCGCAACCACGCTTTTAGCCGCAGCCTCAAGCCACAACCGTGACTCGTGCTTGCTTGGATCTTCTGCATCCCTCTTGAAGTTTGGGTCAAACCACCGCCCTTCATACAAACCCGCAGCCGCGACAAAAGTCGCCTTCACTTCCCAATAATTCCGCGGCTCAAAGCGCCTGATTTTTTCTTCCCGCTCAAAAACAATTGCCAGTGTCGGGGTTTGCACACGGCCAACGGGGGTTTTAAAAAACCCACCATCCTTGCTGTTAAAGGCCGTCATGGCACGCGTACCGTTGATCCCGACCAGCCAATCAGCTTCGGCACGCGAACGCGCCGCGGCTTCAAGCGGCTTCATCGTCGTATCAGGACGCAAGTTGGCAAAGGCTTCTCTGATCGCGTCCTGCGTCATGGATTGCAACCAAAGACGCTGCACGGGTTTTTTCTGACCCGCATATTGTTCGATGTAGCGAAAAATCAGCTCACCCTCTCGACCGGCGTCACATGCGTTGATCAGTGCCGTCACATCTTTGCGTTTAATGAGACGCACCAGCATTTTCAGTCGTTCAGCCGACTTTTTATCGCTTGGATTCAACTCGAACTGTGGCGGAATAACAGGCAGGTGGGTAAAGCTCCATTTTCCTTTCACAGGATCATTAGGCGCCACCAGACTCAACAGGTGACCGACACTTGAGGACAAAACATATTTGTCACTTTCAAAGTAGTCGCCTTCACGCGTAAAACCTCCAAGTGCCCGGGAAATGTCGAGGGCAACTGATGGTTTCTCAGCAATAATTAGTGTCTTAGTCATTCTTTTCCAGATACGGCTTTCATACTCAACACGCAAAATCCGAATTCAATACATCATTCAGTCTAGCGCGGATCATAAAAGCGGTGATTAATGCCGTGCAAGTTAGCACGACTCTGGCCTTGCACCCAAACGGGGATCGCCGCGGCCCAGAACCCTTTGACGTCCATAACGGGCAAAGGGTCAAAACCCAGAGCCTCCCAGGCACGCTGTAAAACAACCAAAGGCTCTGATAAATCCAGAGCCGCAGCACCATTTTGTTTGGACAGTTTCTGACCCGCCTCATCGGTCACGAGCGGTACGTGCAAGTACTCCACTGGTGCCAATCCCAAAAGACGACCCAGCAAGCGCTGTCTCGCAGTACTGCTGAGTAAATCTTCCCCGCGCACCACATGAGTGACCCCCTGATGCGCATCATCCACCACAACGGCTAATTGATATGCCCAAATGCCGTCCGCGCGGCGCAAGACAAAATCTCCCACTGCCTGCGCGACGTTTTGACTCATAGGACCTAACCAACGATCCTGAAAGGCCGTCTGACCCTCTGGCACACGCAGCCGCCAGGAAAGCGCCTGACGCCCTTCTGGCAGCCCTGAGCGACACGTCCCGGGATAGGGGCGCTCTCCCTCGGGAAAATGCCCTTGCAAACGTAATACTGAATCCGCAATCTCCCGGCGCGTACAAGCACATGGATAAACCAGATTTAACGACAAAAGGGCATCAAATGCGCGCTGATAGGCACTCAATCTCTGAGATTGATACAAAACCTCTCCGTCCCATTGCATACCTAAAGTTTGCAACTGCTGCAGGATGACGCGATCTGCACCGGGAACATTACGAGGGGTATCCAGATCCTCCATGCGAACAAGCCAGGCGCCCCCGTGTGCGCGGCTGTCCAAATAACTGGCCAGCGCCGCCACAGCAGAACCTGCATGAAGAGGACCACTCGGGCTGGGTGCAAAACGACCAACGTAAGGCATTTGAAAACCGAACAGCTCAGTGCAGCAGACGGTCACCGTCGTCGCGTAAAAGCTCCTCGAGGATCAAATGATCAACTTCGGACTCTTGGCTCCACAACACCATCAAAGCGATAATTTTGATTTTCTGGAGCGATACCGAACCATCCGTGGTCGCCATGGCGCGATCAATCACGATTTCACGCAGGGCAGGTGACAGGGCCTGGGTCGTCTCAAGAAAAGTGATGAAGCCAATCGCCTGAGCGCCCAGATGTTGCTGCTCGTTTTCCGCATATACGCGGAAACCATCTCCAGGCGTATGGGAAAGCTCGACGCACTGCTCGGTGGTTTCAGCCAAACCAACCAGCCAGCCTAGAGCCTCATCGATGTCGGTGTGCTCAAAACCGGCGGCGGCAAGCCTTTTTGCCAGCACGTCCGCCGAGGGACAGGCTTCGGGGGTGTAATAGTTCTCAAACAGGTAAACCAGGATATCGAACATGGCAGCTACGGCTCCTGTTTTAACCGGGGTCTGTCAGACCCCTCATGTGAAATAACTTTACCCTTAAAAATAGAAAACAACAAACGCTATCTTAAATGCCCATGAAAGCGATCAGGTTGATATCGCTGCACGCGGCTCCGTCCGGCGCACATATTGAGCGATGGCAGCAGGCAGCGCGACAACAAGACCGACCAAACCACTTTCCCAGCCAGGTGCGATAAACAATAGCGAAGCGATCGCAAAGGTCCATCTTTCCCAGACTTTCATATGCGTCAAGAAATATGCGGAAAATGAAGCTGACAGCAGTACCAGGCCAATCATCGTTCCACCTAACGTAATAAAAAACTCTTCCCAGGTAAATCCTTTGAGGACGAGCAGCAATGATGGTGAAAATATGAATACAAAGGGAACCAACAATTTACTGATTCCCAGCATGAAAGCGGTATTGCCTGTTTTAAACGGATCGCTGCCCGCCATCCCCGCTGCAGCATATGCGGCCAACGCCACCGGAGGCGTCAGGTCCGCCAAAATACCGAAATAAAACACGAACATATGCGCCGCAAGTGGCTGGACACCCAGCTGCACAAGCGTGGGTGCGGCCACAGCAACCATGATGATGTAGTTTGCGGTCGTCGGAATTCCACAACCCATCAAGATACACACCAGACCCGTAATCGCCAGCGCAGAGATCAGTGTCAAGACCTGTATATTGGTCAAAAATTCTGGCAATACAAAAGCAGCTGCCGAAGCCATCGCTTGAGAGGCCGCGATCACGATGTAGGAAACTTTAAAGCCGACTCCAGTCAGAGTGACGACTCCAATCACAATGCCAACCGTACCCGCTGCGGCACCAACCGCCAGCGCGTACTTGGCACCCGTTTCAAACGCGTCGTAAAGGTCTCTCCAACGTAGGCGCTGAACCGGATTGAGAAGACCCACCACGATACACGCTGTGATACCGGCGAACGCAGCAAGATAAGGCGTGCGGCCACTCACCAACACGCCAATCAACACCACCAGAGGGATTAAGGTCGGCCAACGCTTGCGGAAAGACTCTTTCAACTTCGGCATTTCATCATCAGTCAAGCCGCGCAAATTCTGGCGCTTCGCCTCAAAATGCACTTGCATGAACATGCCAAAGAAATATAGAAAAGCTGGAAACGTTGCGGCCAGTGCAATGTCCCGATATGGAATATTTAAAAACTCAATCATCAGGAATGCCGCGGCACCCATGATCGGCGGTGTGATTTGTCCTCCCGTACTCGAGGCCGCCTCAACGCCTGCGGCAAAGTGTCTGGGGTATCCCACCCGGATCATCGCTGGAATAGTCAATGAACCCACCGTCACTGCATTTGCAATCGACGACCCGGATAACATCCCAAACAATGCAGAACCAAACACCGATACCTTGGCAGGGCCACCAGCGTAGCGACCCGCCACAGCGGAAGCCACATCAAGAAACAACTGACCCAAGCCAATTCGGGTCGCCAACACACCAAACAGCACAAAATGAAATACGTAAGTGGCCACCACCCCAATCGCTACACCGTATACCCCCTGGCTCGTGAGATAGAGATGATTCACGATTTGTGACCAGCTATTTCCGGCGTGTTTGAGCAAGCCCGGAAAGTCTTGACCGAACATTGCATAGATCATGAAAACAATCGCAATGATGGGAAGAGGCCATCCCATCGCGCGACGCGTACCTTCGAGCAAACCCACCAGCAAGATCGTTCCCATCACCACATCAATGGTGTCAGGATTGCCGACCTTGAAAGCCAGCTCTTCAAAAATGTAAGGGATGTACAAAACGGTCAATGCGAGCGCCAGCGCGATCAACCAGTCATACAAAGGAATTCCGCCCGGCGCAAACCATGTCGACTTTGGTTCACGCTGATACGCGCGCTTATTAAAACCAAACACCAAAAAAATCAGACTCAACACAAAAGCAAGATGAACGCCACGATGCGTCGACTCCCGCAACAAACCAAAGCCTGCCGTGTAATAGTGAAAGATGGAGAGGGACACTAACAGGACTGAGACAATCCATGTCGCACCTGCTGCAAGGGGCCGAAAACGTATCTCCGGGTCATATTTTTCCGTCAGTGCCTGGGCTTTCACTTCATCGATTTGCATAGCAGACTCTTCATAAACGAATGATCACTTTGATCAAAAATAAAGGCGGTGCTTCGCTTTCGCGCTCACCGCCTTCAGCACTCCATACTCAACCGTGGGCGTCGCGAGTATCGGGCTCATGACGCCGTGGCCTTTACTTCAACAAACCTTTTTCTTTATAAAACTTTTCCGCACCTGGATGGAAGGGAATACCAGCGCCCATCACAGCATTGGAAAGAGTAATCAGCTTGCCTTTGGAGTGACCGGCTGCCAGAGCCTTTTGTGCGGCATCTGAGTAGACTGCTTTCACGATCTCATACACGACAGCTTCGGGTTGCTTGGCAGAGGTAATCCACTGAGCATTCACAGCGATAGTCTTGACTTCACCCACGCCCTGATACGTACCTGCGGGGATCACGTCAGGCGTAAAAAAGCGCTGCGATTCGCGCAACTTATCGATCTCTGGGCCTGCGATCGGTACCAGCTCAACACCCGCACCACTGGAGACAAGCTCAGCGACTGCTGCCACAGGAGCACCTGCCACGATGAAGAAGGCGTCCAAACCACCGTCTTTCAATTTTTCACCCGCCTGATTGGGCTTCATATATTCGGCTTTGACATCTTTGTCGGTCATGCCAAAAGCGCCCATAATCAAACGCACATCGACCAATGTGCCAGAACCTGGTTCATCCATGGACACACGCTTGCCACGCAGATCGGCGACAGACTTGATCCCTGAACCTTTACGGGCGACAAGATGGATACTTTCAGGATAGAGCGTTGCGATCAGTCGCAAATCCGTGGCCTTGGGTTTTCCGGCAAACGTACCCGTTCCAGAATACGCCCAGTACGCGACATCCGACTGGCTGAAACCCGACTCAAGTGAGCCACCCATAATACCGTTCACGTTTGCAACGGAACCGTTGCTGGCCACCGCAGAAGCGATCAGTTTTCCGGGCTGGGTCACAAGATTGGCGATCATTCCGCCCACTGGGTAGTAAGTACCTGCTGTGCCGCCGGTACCAATACGGAAAAACTGCTGGGCCTGGGCTGGCGCTGCAACGGTCGCAACAAGTGCCACAGCACCTAAAACTTTGGCTAGAGATTTTAAGAACATCGCGTTACTCCCTGATTAGATAATCGGACGACAACGTTGTCAGTTTAACTGGTACTTTTGCTGATTGATTGTAATTAACTGCAACAAATTTGCACCTTACTCCAACCCAATAAGCGCCACACCCTCGCTGACTTGCTCGCCCACGCTAAAAAACACCTCTTTGACGACACCCTCGCTAGGGGCGATGACTGCATGCTCCATCTTCATGGCTTCCATCACTAACAGTGCATCACCCTGTTTCACTTTCTGACCTGCTTTCACGTGCACAGCAATTATTTTCCCTGGCATGGGTGCCGTCAGGCCCCCAGTTAGATGCGACTCGCCCTGCAAGGCCTGCCTGAGGGGGTCTTGTAAGCAGAGCACCGTATGCGTGCCTTCCACAAACACATCGATACGCTCACCCTGCTTCTGAACAGTGGCCGTTCGACGCACGCCATTGAGCACATATGTCAGCTGGCATGCACCACTTGGCATACGCTGGGCTGTCCACGATAAATCGCGTAAGCATCCCTCAAATTCAAGTCTTTCCTTACCCGTGTCGCATATGTAAAAAACCTGTGTACGTGTATCACCATCCAACCAGATAAATTGACGGCGATATACCCCGCTTAGCCGCCATCCATCCTGAATGGCCCAAGGGTCGACTGAAGCACGCGATCTGGATGGCTGCGATGCCGCGCTGAAGGACTCCTCGGACAAGACCGCTAACACCGCAGCCGCACACACATGATCTGATCGGGTTTGGCCGAACGGAAACAATGTGTCGCGCCTTCTCTCGATAAAACCAGTATCAAGATCTGCTTGCGCAAACGAATCGTCTGCAATCAGTCTGGAAAGAAAATTGACGTTTGTGTGCACCCCCGTAATTTGCGTTTCTGCGAGTGCCTGCTGCATACGGAATCGTGCTTGCTCGCGCGTAGCGCCCCACACAATGAGTTTCGCGATCATCGGATCATAATAAGGAGAGATCTCATCGCCACAGCGCACCCCCCCATCCACGCGGATATTCCCGTTCGTAAACTCAACATGCTCGGGTAATTGCAGATGCGAGAGACGACCCACTGAAGGCAAAAACCCATTCTCTGCATTTTCCGCATAGAGCCGCGCCTCAATGGAATGGCCCGACATTGGAAGTTGCTCTTGCGTCAATGGCAATCGCTCACCAGCGGCGATCAGCAGCTGCCACTCCACCAGATCAATCCCGGTAATCATCTCAGTTACGGGATGTTCAACTTGCAAGCGCGTATTCATCTCCATGAAATAAAACCGACCATCAGGCTCGACGATAAATTCAACCGTCCCGGCACCCACATACCCCACCGCCTGAGCAGCAGCCACCGCGGCCTCGCCCATCGCGAGTCGCATCTCTGGATCCATATTTGGCGCAGGTGCTTCCTCGATCACCTTTTGATGTCGACGCTGAATGGAACAATCTCTTTCAAATAAATAAATGCAATTGCCTTGAGTATCGGCAAATACTTGGATTTCAATATGTCTCGGTTTTTGCAAATAACGCTCGATCAAGACACGCTCGTCACCAAAGCTCGCCTTTGCTTCTCTCTGACACGAAAGCAGCGCAGCACTGAAGTCCTCGGGAGACTCCACGACGCGCATCCCTTTTCCTCCACCACCCGCGCTCGCTTTAATCAATACGGGATATCCGATCGCATCCGCCTGCTGCTGTAAAAATCCAGGCTCCTGATTCTCTCCGTGATAACCAGGTACAAGTGGTACTCCGGCTTGTGCCATCAGATTTTTTGCTGCCGACTTACTTCCCATTGCTGCAATCGCGGATGCAGGTGGTCCGATAAACGTGACGCCAGCATGCGTACATGCCTGCGCAAATGTCTCGTTCTCAGACAAAAATCCATATCCTGGATGAATCGCCTGCGCACCAAATCGTTGCGCAACCTCAAGGATTGTCTCGCCCTTCAGATAACTTTGCTGAACACTCGCTTCACCAATTCGAACTGCGACGTCACAACTCGTCACATGTTTTGCATTCGCATCAGCATCCGAATAGACGGCGATGGTCTTCATGCCAAGCTTGCGTGCAGTCGCTGCGACTCGACAGGCTATTTCACCGCGATTGGCGATCAGTATTGTTTTAAACACTTTATATTCCTGTTCAAGCCTTTACATACGAAACACGCCAAAGCGTGTATCCGGGATCACAGCATTGAGCGCCGCTGACAAGCTGAGTCCTAAAATTCGACGTGTGTCCGAGGGCTGAATCACACCATCATCCCAGAGCCTTGCGCTGGCGTAGAAAGGATGTCCTTCTCTTTCGAACTGCTCGAGTATCGGTGCTTTGAAGGCCTGCTCTTGCTCGATCGTCCACACGCCTCCTTTCGCCTCCACACCATCTCGCCGTATCGTCGCCAAGACGCTGGCTGCCTGTTCGCCTCCCATGACCGAGATACGGGCGTTAGGCCACATAAAGAGAAATCTTGGAGAATACGCTCGGCCGCACATTCCATAATTTCCCGCACCAAAAGATCCGCCAATAATGACTGTGAATTTCGGTACTGCAGCTGTCGCGACTGCCGTGACAAGTTTGGCCCCATGGCGAGCGATTCCTTCATTTTCGTATTTACGACCCACCATAAAACCCGTGATGTTTTGCAAGAAAATAAGCGGAATTTTTCTTTGCGCACAAAGTTCTATGAAATGCGCACCCTTTTGCGCCGACTCTGAAAACAGAATGCCGTTATTCGCAATGATTCCAACAGGCATGCCTTGGAGATGCGCAAATCCTGTTACCAATGTTGTGCCATAACGCGCTTTAAACTCATCAAACTCCGAACCATCCACCAGTCGCGCAATGATCTCCCTGACATCATAGGATTTACGTGTATCCGCAGGTACGATGCCATTGAGCTCCTCCGGATCGTAGAGAGGCTCACGCGTTTCCCGCAATGCTAGCTGTTGCGGCTTTTGTCGATTCAGATGACTCACTGCTTTGCGCGCGAGTTGCAAGGCATGATGATCGTTGATGGCCAAATGATCTGCCACACCAGACAACCTTGTATGGACATCTCCGCCACCCAAGTCTTCGGCCGAGACCTGTTCGCCTGTTGCTGCCTTCACGAGCGGTGGGCCACCTAAAAATATTGTCCCCTGTTCGCGGACGATGATGGACTCGTCGCTCATTGCAGGCACATAGGCACCGCCCGCCGTGCATGAGCCCATGACGACTGCGATTTGTGCGATGCCTTGAGCCGACATGTTGGCTTGATTAAAAAATATCCGCCCGAAGTGCTCACGATCCGCAAAGACATCCTCTTGTTGTGGCAGGTTTGCGCCTCCTGAGTCCACGAGATAAATGCATGGCAAGTGATTTTGTGCCGCGATCTCTTGGGCACGAAGATGTTTTTTGACGGTCATCGGGTAATACGTACCCCCTTTTACCGTCGCGTCGTTGCAAACAATCACACACTCTATGCCCGAGACGCGTCCTATGCCTGTAATGATGCCCGCAGCGGGTGCATCGTCGTCATACATGCCATATGCCGCAAGCGCAGAAAGCTCCAAAAAAGGCGTGCCCGGGTCCAGCAATTGCTCGACACGCTCGCGTGGCAGTAACTTTCCTCTTGCAATATGTTTTTGCCGCGCGGCCTCTGGACCACCTTGCGCAATTTTTTCCAGCACTGCCTTGAGTTCGAATACCTTTTCACGCATCGCACTGGCATTGTTCGCAAACTCGGCCGATCGACCATTGATTTTCGACTCGATAATTGGCATCTCTGTGCTCTCATTAAGTTTACGTTTGCATAGCCGTATGTATTGAAGATTAAATTGACGTTTACGTAAACGTCAATACTAATATAAAGCAACGTGCCCTGATAGTCACTTTTTAGCCTTAAGCAATACCTCACATTGCCGCTGCTGCTGCACAATTTCGGCCAATGTCTCCTCCAGATCCACGCGCTGCTGCTCGAGACTCGCCCGCTGACTCTCCAGGACCGACAAGTAATGCTTAAGCTGAGGCACTGTATCTCTCGGTCCTTCGTACATATCCACCAGCTCGCGGATCGCTGAAAGCGTGAATCCCAGCCTTTTACCCCGCAATGCGAGCTTCAGCCTGGTGCGGTCACGCGCCACATAAATACGCTTATTTCCCTCCCGTGCCGGATTCAGGATGCCGTGATCCTCATAAAACCGAATCGTACGCGGCGTAATGTCAAACTCTTTAGACAGATCCGAAATCGTCCAGGTCGGTGGGGTCATGGTGTTTGCGATAGCAGTTTACGTAAACGTAAATTATGATGGCTTGAAGAAACCGTCAAGCTTGGAGATATCAAAACATGAACCCACTCGAGCATCAGCTGCAATATCCGTTTGCAGACACTATGCCCGGTCCCGGCAAAACTATGGAGCTCGCATCGGGTGTGCGCTGGATCCGCATGCCATTACCTTTTGCGCTTGACCATATCAATCTCTGGCTTTTACGCGACAAAATCGATGGCAAAGAAGGCTGGACCATTGTCGACTGTGGCATCAGCCGTGACGAGGTCAAGACGCTTTGGGAAGAGATCTTTGCAACGCAACTGGAGGGCTTGCCAGTGCTGCGCGTCGTGGTGACACACATGCACCCTGATCACGTCGGCCTGGCAAGTTGGCTTTGCAAAAAGTGGGATGTACCACTCACCATGAGCATGACGGACTATACAACCGCCAAACTCTGGTCCATGGGACAAAGCAATGGTGGCACAGGAGGAGAGAGCGCCGCACAGCATCTGGGTCGTCACGGCATGACGGACCCCGAAGCACTAGCACAAATCCGTGCCCGCGCATCCTACTACCCCAGCTTAGTACCCGAAATGCCAACCTCATACGCGCGCATCCTTGATGGACAAAAATTAAAGATCGGCGGACACGACTGGCAGGCCATCGTAGGATACGGACATGCGCCCGAACACATTTCACTTTTCTGCCCGGATAAGAATGTGCTGATTTCTGGTGATATGGTCCTCCCGCGCATTTCAACCAATGTCAGTGTCTTCGACTACGAACCACTGGGCAACCCGCTACCACTTTATCTAAACTCACTGGACAACTTTAACCATCTTCCGGCCGACACGCTGATTTTGCCCTCGCACGGCAAACCCTTCAAAGGTTTGCACGAACGCATCGCCCAGCAACACGAGCATCATGCCGAACGACTCGCCGAAGTCCTTGAAGCCTGTGTCACACCTCAATCGACAACCGATATCCTGCCCGTTCTTTTCAAGCGTAAGCTAGACTTGCATCAAACGACATTTGCAATGGGCGAAGCCATCGCGCATTTACATGCTCTATATTTCGAGGGCAAGCTTTCTCGTGAACTTTGCGCAGATGGCATTATCCGTTTCGTCAGAACATAAAGGACGCGTCTTGACTACACATCACCTTGATACCCGACTCCTCCATATCGGTAGCGCCCCCTTCGACCCCGAGACAGGCACCGCGCCGGTCAGCCTGCCCTCCATGCGCACCAGCACGGTCCGCTTTGAAAACCTGGCCGCACTTGATCGCGCCATGACGCGTCGTCTGGCTGGAGAGCGGGCCATTACGTATGGTCGCTCGGGCATGGACACACACCGCGCACTCGAAGACGTATTCATGCAACTCGAGGGTGGCAGTTATTGCGTACTCGCACCCTCAGGCATGGCCGCCATCAATATCGCTTTTCTGGGTCTGTTGAAAACCGGCGACCATGTGCTCGTATCTGACTGCGTCTATGGCCCCGTTCGAAATCTCGATCGTGCACTGCTCCAGGGTTTTGGTATTTCCGTGACCTACTTTTCCGCAGAACGCGACGATATTGCGCAACTGGTTCAACCCAATACGAAAATGATCTACGTCGAGTCACCTGGGTCGTTGCTGTACGAAATGCTTGACATGCCCGCGCTCGCCTCGCAGGCCAAGGCCCATGGCTTGATCCTCACGACCGATAACACATGGGGTTCTGGGTACATCTACCGACCGCTGATGCTCGGTGCAGACGTCTCCATCGTAGCTGGCACGAAATACATTTCCGGACACTCCGATGTCATGCTCGGCGCTGTTATCGTCAAAGATCAAAAGCTTGCCGCCCGCATTCATTCCGCACAATACGCGATGGGCAACTCCGTCAGCGCCGATGATGCCTGGCTCGCGTTGCGCGGCGTGAAAACGATGGCCGTTCGCATGCCTCAGCATGCCCGAAACGCCCTCGAAGTCTGCAAGTTTCTGGATACACAACCAGAAGTATTACAGATTTATCATCCTGCATGGCATAAAGACGCGGGCCATTCTCTATGGCAACGTGACTGCACAGGCTCCAATGGCATGTTGTCTATTGAGCTCAATTGCACACCAGAAGCGGCCAAGCCTTTTGTCGATGCGCTCGAACTCTTTGGTATTGGTTTTTCCTGGGGTGGGTTTGAAAGTCTGGTGCAATGGGTCGAACCCGGCACCTTGTCCTCACATCAACACTGGAAACATCACGAACACGCTCTGATTCGTTTGCATATTGGGCTTGAGTCTGTCGACGACTTGATCGCCGACTTGAAGCAAGCGTTAGCCAAAATCAAAAAATAACGAGGGGTCTTTGATGTCTAAAGATAAGGGCTATGTTTTTGTTGAGCTTGAGGTCCATGACATGGACAACTTCAAAGCACACTACCAACCCCGATCAACCGCCGCTGTTGCTGCGTTTAACGGTCGTTTTGTGATGCGGGGTGGCGAGGTCACGGTCAAGAACGGCCCCGATGATCAACGTCGACGCGTCTTGCTGGAATTTGACCGTTACGAAGACGCTTTGGCGTTTTACGATTCAGATCTCTACCAAGAAGCTAAACTTCACCGCGACAAATACGCGCACGTTCATACGTTTTACATTATGCGTGGAACATAAGAACAAAGCCCGCTGTTTACGCAGCGGGCTTTCTTTAATCAGCATTGGATCAATACGGGTATTAAATTATTTGCCTCTCACCTGACGGATCAACTCACTCGCGACATCCAGGGTTTGTTGATAACCACCCGCCTCTGAAGGTGAGGTCACAAACCGCCCAGCCACGGAAACTGTCGGGGTCCCTTGAATACGATAAGCCGTCACGAGCTGGTCCGCGCGACCTGTCTTGGAAGACACCCCAAACGACTCAAATGCCGCATCAAACTTTTCAGGATCTACACCCTGAGTCGCGATCCAGCTTTTAATTTCTGCTTTGGTAAATAAGCGCTTTTTTTCCTGATGGATCGCCTGGAACACTTTCGGATGCAAGTCCATGCGATTCAACGCCTCGAGCGCATAATACAGACGCTGCAGCGGCTTCATACTGGCATTGAATGCTACGGGTACACCTCTCACTATGACATCAGCAGATTGCGCTTTGATCCATTTTTCCAACAGCGGTTCAATCGCTGCACAGTGTCCGCAACCATAAGAGAAAAATTCCAATACTTCGATCTTGCCTGGCTCTGTTGGTTGAGCTGGCGTGAGCTCAATGAATTTACCTTTTGTAGCAGGCGCGTTTTGCGAAAAACCCGCAGTTGAAAAAAACATCGCACCCATCGCAAAAATAATCAGTGCGAGACGTGAAAATATATTCTGTGTCATAGTGATTCGTCCTAAGTGACAAAATTGGTTTACTGCCGAACAACCGCAGTGGGTATTTTTTCCTGACCTAGACGGATACGAGTCTGATTCATGTCGTCGATTCGTTCGAACGGCCCCACACGCACGCGATTGACCTGCAAACCATTAACTTCAGCACGCTGAATCTCAACGGGCATCCCCATCAGGAGAATTTTGGCGCGCAACGCTTCGGCATCCTCTAACACTCTGAAAGAGCCAACCTGCAAATAATAAGGACCGCTGGATTTGGGCGGAGTTGTCGACGAGGTGCTCGCCGATCCTGTTGGACCCACTGTTGCTGATCCTGCCTCTGACCGGCTCGCTGTCGATGTCGAGCCAGAAGCCCCTTGCGAAGCACGTGAACCGGCACTTGGTGCTGGTGTCAAGGTTGCGATCAAAGAACCCAGGGCATCACCATTTTGCTTGGCTGTGCCTGCTGCGGGCTGTCCAGCTTGGCCCGTTACAGCTACGCCGGTCTGGCCTGTGGGTTGGTCAGGCGCGCTCGGGGCAGTGACAGGACCGGTATCACGACCACCCAAAGCAGCGTTAGGATCGGGAGCATTGCGAGGATCAGGCCTCACCTGCTCATCAGGTGACCGGCTCGCCTTATCCATAAAAGGCATTGGCGCCTTGATGACGTAGTAAGCGACGCCTGCGGCTAATCCCAGACCGATCAACAAGCCAGCCAGGACGCCGTACATCGTGCTACCACCGGATGATTTATGTTTTGCCATTTGATGATCTTACATCCGTTCCGGAGCCGATACACCCAGTAATTCCAGGCCATTGGCAATGACTTGGCGAGTCGCGTCTGCCAGTCGCAAACGTGCGTGCTTAAGCGCGACATCATCAACCAACACGCGCTCGGCGTTATACCAGGAATGAAAATCAGAAGCGCAGTCTCTCAACCAGAACGCAACCAAATGCGGAGACAACTCAGCCGCCGCCTCAGTCACCAGTGCTGGAAACTCTGCAAGCCTTTGCATCAAGGCCAGCTCCGTAGGTGAAGTGAGTAAATTCACTGGAGCCGCATGCAATTCGGCAGCGCTTAAACCAGCCGTTGCCAGCATAGAACAAATCCTGGCATGCGCGTACTGGATGTAATAGACCGGGTTTTCTTCGCTCTGCGAGCGCGCCAGATCCACATCAAAAACAAACTCCGTGTCGGCACGGCGTTGGATCAAAAAGAAACGAACCGCGTCGCGCCCCACCCATTCAATCAAGTCGCGCAACGTGACATAACTGCCGGCACGTTTGGAAATTTTGACTTCCTCGCCGCCGCGCACAACTTTGACCATCTTGTGCAAAACATATGCCGGATAATCCGCGGGTATGCCCATCGATAACGCTTGCAAACCCGCGCGTACGCGTGCAACCGTACCATGATGATCACTACCCTGAATATTGATCGCGCGCGTAAATCCTCTCTGCCATTTGGTGACATGATAGGCAACGTCAGGCACAAAATAGGTGTAACCACCTTCAGACTTTCGCATCACACGGTCTTTGTCGTCACCCGTTCCAAGCTCGGTTGTGCGCAACCATAACGCGCCCTCGCTTTCATAGGTATGTCCACTTGCAATCAACTTATTGACGGTGTCTTCAACACGACCAGAGGTATAGAGTGAGCTCTCTAGATAATAATGATCAAACGCCAAACCAAATGCTTGCAAGTCGAGATCTTGTTCGCGACGTAAATATGTCACTGCGAAACGGCGAATATTGTCAAGGTCATTCAAATCACCATTCGCCAAAACAGGCTCTGCATCGCTGGCACTGACTGTTGCTTTGGCAACAAAGTCACGCGCGATATCAACAATGTAATCGCCCCGATAACCATCCGCTGGATAATGATCAGAATCCGGGTCGATACCCTGTGCACGCGCTTGCACACTAATCGCTAGATTCTGAATTTGGTTACCGGCATCGTTGTAGTAGAACTCACGGCTCACCTCAAATCCGCTCGCATCAAACAAGCGACACAGCGCATCACCGAGTGCTGCTTGCCTGGCGTGACCGACATGCAAGGGACCCGTCGGATTGGCCGATACAAATTCGACCAATACTTTTTGCGCTTGTCGCGGTGCACGACCAAACGCCTCGCCCTGCTGAACAATCAAATCCATGACCGCGGTTCGGGCCGCATGCGTCAACCGGAAATTGATAAAACCGGGTCCTGCAAGCTCAGCCTGGTCAATCAGCGTGCGCGCTTGCGGATCATTCAACAACACATCCAGAATCGCCTGAGCGAGTTCACGTGGATTACGCTTGGCGGGCTTCGCCAGCTGCATGGCAACGTTGGTCGCCAAATCACCATGTGCGGCAACTTTGGGGCGCTCCAGCAAAACTGTTGGCGTTGCTTCTGGCAATACAGCGGCCACAGCGCGATGGATACAGGAAATCAGGGTGTTTTGTTGCTCGAGGAGCATGGGCGTAGGCAGTAACAATAGGAAGACTTAAATCATAGCCTGAATTAAGCTATGCCTAAGCAACCAAAGAGAGATCATCATGCTTGTCACATTCAGCAGTAAAGCCGGTGCGGATATTTTAATGCTGGCACAACACGCCAAACCATTGTTAAAAATCATCGGCAAAACCGACGACAAGGACTTGATGTCTAGAGGCGTTTTCATGCCAGGGCATCTTCAGGACGCCATTGCACGTCTTGAACAAGCAATTGCCGCGGAACCCCGACAAACTCAGGACGATGATCAGGAAACGGACCACCCCAAAGATGCGCTTTCTTTACCCGTCGGCCTGAGGCAGCGCTCTTTTCCTCTTTTAGACTTGCTCAAGCGAGCCCAAGCCCAGCAAGTTCCCGTCATGTGGGAAGCAGGTTCTAGCTGGTAAAGGCATTAAAAGCCTTGGCTCATCCCTAATACGCCCGCTCAAACAGCGCGCGGAAATCTACCACCGTTGTCTGTCGAGGATTCCAGCGGTTGTAATTTGCCGCCAGGCATTGCTCTGACATCTCTTCAAAAGTCTCAGGTGTCGCTCCGACATCCCGCAATCTGGAAGGAATGCCAAGATCCTCGCACATTTTACGAATAGCCTCGACAGCGGCTTGTGCCGCATCGAGCACAGGCCATTGCTGTACAGGGCGCCCCATTGCCAATGCAACGCGCGCATATTTCTCGGGACAGGCAGCCAAATTGAATTGTGCGACGTGCGGTAAACACACCGCATTGGACAGGCCGTGCGACAAATGAAAACGAGCGCCCACAAACCGTGCCATACAGTGCACGTTGCCCAGACCTGTTTGTCCAAAGGTAATGCCAGCCAGGGCAGAACCCACCAACATATTTAAACCCGCGTCGAGATTTTCACGATTGGCGACAAACTGCCTGATATTGCCGGCCAATAATTCAATTGCCTGCAAATTGATCGCGTCAGTCATCAGATTCGACTGGCGCGAAATATAAGACTCGAACGCATGAACAAACGCATCGATTCCGGAATGCGCAGCGACATGTCCTGGTACGGTCCGCAAGGCCAAGGGATCGAGAATCGCGAACGCGGCGGGATTAAGCGCCGCATGACGAATCGACATTTTGAGATTTTTCTCAGTATCGGAGATCACACATGATCCCGAAACTTCAGAGCCCGTACCCGCTGTGGTTGGAATCGCGATCAACGGTAGAGGAGGGGTGGAAAACTTCTCAATTCCCTCATAGTCATGGATACGTCCGCCGTTAGTGGCCAAAATACCGACCGCTTTGGCGACGTCTATTGTGCTGCCACCACCGATTGCCAGCAATACTGTTGCTTGATGAGCCTGACAGACCTCAAAAGCCTTCTCTACGGTGTGCGCACTTGGATCGGGCTCAATTTCTGTATAAGTTGCGACTTCAATATTCTCATCAGCCAACAGTCGTTTGATTTGAGCGAAAAAATCGCTGGAGACTAACGCACCATCAAGCGCGATAAATACTCGGCGGCACTGAAGCTTGCGGACGATTTCAGAGATTTTTTGATATGACCCCTCGCCCATAAAAATAGTCGTCGGGCACAAAAAACTTGAAATCGTCATCACAAACAACCTTATTACAAAACTATTTACACATCCAAATTGGCCGCTTGCAACGCATGCGTCTCGATGAAAGCGCGTCGAGGCTCGACGTTGTCACCCATGAGCGTCGTGAAAATCTCATCGGCCGCAATTGCGTCTTCAATTTGCACGCGCAATAAACGACGAACCTTAGGATCCATCGTTGTTTCCCACAATTGCTCCGGATTCATTTCACCCAAGCCCTTGTAACGTTGCTTGCTCACGTTGCGATCGGCTTCGCTACGCAACCATTGCATCGCTTCACGGAAATCCGCAACCATGGATTCTTTACGCTTTTCACCTTCTCCGCGAGCCACGACAGCGCCTTTACCGACAAGACCTTGGAAGGTCGCAGCCGCCCGCGCCAAAACAGCGTAATCCGCCCCGTTCACAAAGTCCGGATCAAGAACCGTTACGCGAACATTGCCATGATGTTTGCGTCGTACGATCAAACGGAATCTTTCCGAGCCTTGATGGTATTCAGAAACAACATCAACCTGATGAGGGAGCAACGGGTCTTCGAGAGCGGCTTGTAAACGCTTGGCTGATGCCGCGGCGTTTTCTGCTGTGTCGAGCTCCACGGTCGCGCCGCCAACAATCGCGGAAAGTGTCGACTCATCCATAAATCGACTCAATCTTGCAATCACTCCATCGGCCATCACGTACTGTTTGGCGAGCTCAGCCAACGCATCCCCTGAAATGGGTTCAGCGCCAGTACGTGGTACGAGCGAAGCATCCTTGAGAGAAACTTGCAACATGTAGCTGGACTCTTCTACCTCGTCTTTGAGGTATCGCTCATCTTTACCGGACTTCACTTTGTAAAGTGGCGGCTGGGCAATATAAATATAACCACGCTCGACCAGCTCGGGCATCTGACGATAGAGCAATGTCAACAGCAACGTGCGAATGTGCGCGCCGTCCACGTCCGCGTCGGTCATGATGATGATACGGTGATATCGTAGTTTTTCAACATTGAAATCCGGACCAATACTCGTACCCAGTGCGGTGATGAGTGTCGTGATTTGTTCGCTCGCGATGAGCTTGTCAAAGCGCGCTTTTTCAACGTTCAACACCTTGCCACGCAATGGCAAGATCGCCTGAAATTTCCGGTCGCGACCCTGCTTGGCCGAGCCCCCTGCAGAGTCTCCCTCGACGATATACAGTTCGCACAAAGCCGGGTCTTTTTCCTGACAGTCTGCGAGCTTGCCTGGCAAACCTGCGCCTTCGAGGACACTTTTACGACGCGTCATTTCACGCGCCTTGCGGGCGGCTTCGCGCGCTCGCGCAGCCTCAACGACTTTTGCGCAGAGCGCTTTAGCGTCGATCGGATTTTCAAGCAGCCACGTCTCGAGCGTGCGCGCGACAGCCTCTTCCACAGCAGGCCGCACTTCGCTTGAAACAAGCTTGTCTTTTGTCTGACTACTGAATTTTGGTTCAGGGACCTTGACTGACAAGACGCAGGTCAACCCTTCACGCATGTCATCGCCGGTTGTTTCAACTTTGGCGCGCTTGGCTAATTCGTTGTCCGCAATATATTTATTCAAGATACGCGTCATCGCGGCGCGTAAACCCGTCAGGTGCGTACCACCATCCCGTTGAGGAATGTTATTGGTAAAACATAAAACCTGTTCGTTATAGCCATCGTTCCATTGCATGGCGACATCGACACCCACGAGTGTTCCGCCAGCATTGGATTCGGTACTGACTGAAAACACATTCGGATGCAAGACCGTTTTTGTACGGTTGATGTATTCGACAAAGCCTTTCACTCCACCCGAAAAGGCAAAGTTTTCCTCTTTGCCCTGACGTTGATCCACCAGTCTGATTTTGACGCCATTATTCAAAAACGAGAGTTCACGCAGACGCTTGGATAAGATCTCGTAGTGATACTCAACGTTATTGAAAATTGTCGTGTCAGCCAGAAAGTGAACTTCCGTTCCGCGCTTTTCTGTTTTGCCTGTGACCGTCAAAGGCTGAACACGCTCGCCCTGACGAAACTCCATTTCATGCACCTGTCCATTACGACGAATCGTCAGTTTCAGCCAGGAAGACAACGCATTCACGCAAGAAACACCCACACCATGCAAGCCACCAGAAACTTTATAAGAGTTTTGGTCAAACTTGCCGCCTGCATGCAATTCGGTCAGTACGATCTCAGCAGCGCTGCGACCAAACTCGTCATCCTTGTGGATATCCGTTGGAATCCCTCGGCCGTTATCCGTGACTGAAATGGAGTTGTCTCCATGGATCGTCACCACGATGTCATCACAATGTCCTGCCAAAGCTTCGTCGATCGCATTATCGACGACCTCGAACACCATGTGATGCAAACCTGTTCCGTCGGACGTATCGCCGATGTACATGCCTGGACGCTTGCGCACAGCCTCCAGACCTTTGAGCATCTTGATCGAGTCCGCGCCATAGGCGTCAAGATCTTCAGGTGTTTGATCCGCTTGTTGATTGTTATCTGACATGTTTAGATCCGCATTGGCATGACGACATATTTGAATGATTCGTCATCGGGCAAAGTAATAAGGGCTGAAGCGTTCGCATCGGGCATGATGGACCAGCGAATCGTTTCTGCTTTGACGTTGGCCAGAAAATCCAGCAAATAGCTCACGTTGAAACCAACGTCCAGAGCTTCGTGACCATAATCAATATCAATTTCCTCTTGCGCCTCTTCTTGCTCGGCGTTGGTGGAAGAAATCTTGAGCAGATGCTGTCCCAGTTGCAATCTGACGCTGCGGAATTTATCCGTTGTCAAAATAGCCGCACGCTGCAAACTGCCCTGCAACACTTCGCGAGAGACATCGAAGTGACGTGTATAGTTCGTTGGAATTACACGGTTGAAATCCGGAAACTTTCCTTCAACCAGCTTAGACACCAATTCAACGTGTCCGAAAGAGAATCGAATTTGTCCCGCCGCAACATCAACTGTTACGGGCTCTTCGCTGTCGTCCAGCAACCGTTGCATTTCAAGAACTGTTTTGCGTGGCACGATGACTTCGTGTTTGACCGATACACCCTCAACTGGGGTGGAGCTATGTGCCAAACGATGTCCGTCTGTAGCAACCGCTCTTAACATGCCCGGTTCAAACACCATCAACATGCCATTCAAGTAATAACGTATGTCTTGTTGCGCCATTGCAAAGTGCACCATATTGAAAAGGTGCTTCAGCGTTTTGCGCGACATGGTAAGTGACACGTCCCAGCGATCTGGCTGGGTCATGGTCGGAAATTCTGTCGCGGCGAGCGTCTGTAATGAAAATCGGCTTTTGCCAGATTGAATCGCGAGTTTGCCGCTTGCAGTCGACAGCTTCACATCTCCTGTGTCAGGCAGCGCGCGCAAAATATCCACAAATTTCCGTGCCGCGACCGTGAGCGACTCCGTATCTTGACCTACGCCGAAATCCGCATGTGTCGTAATCTGAACCTCGAGGTCTGTCGCAATGAATGAAACCCGATCAGCCTCTTTTTTCAGCAAAATATTTGCCAGGATTGGCAACGTATGTCTGCGCTCTACGATTCCGGCGACGGTCGATAACGGCTTTAAAAGCGCGTCACGTGGGGTTTGTACAAGTTGCATGAATTATCCCTTTAGAGTTTGTTCGAGCACATGCAGCGTATGGTTAAGGTCTGCTTGTTTGGCACGCAAATCGGCAATTTTTCTGACAGCGTGTAAAACAGTCGTGTGATCTCGCCCACCAAACATATCTCCAATGTCCGGTAAGCTCTTTTGCGTCAGTTCTTTTGCTAAATACATCGCGACCTGACGCGGCATCGCAATGTTGGCGGGTCGTCGTTTTGAGTACATATCAGCGACTTTGATTTTGTAAAAATCAGCCACTGTTTTTTGAATATTTTCAACTGTTACTTGCCCGCTAGAAACGGATAACAAATCTTTGAGCGCGTCTTTACAAATATCGACGTTTGCCACATCACGTCCGTGAAACCGTGCGTAAGCCACTACTTTTTTCAGCGCACCCTCTAATTCCCGAACGTTGCTTCTTAAATGTTTGGCAATAAAAAATGCGACTTCTTCGGGCATGGTCATCCCTTCTTGCTCGGCTTTACGCAACAATATGGCAACACGCATTTCCAGCTCCGGTGGCTCAATCGCCACAGTGAGTCCTGAATCAAAACGTGAAATCAAACGACTATCAATCCCTGCCAATTCTTTCGGGTAGGTATCGCTGGTGATAATGATTTGTTTGCGTTGGGCCACCATTGC
The DNA here is from genome assembly GCF_030410395.1 of Zwartia panacis. GTDB lineage: Bacteria > Pseudomonadota > Gammaproteobacteria > Burkholderiales > Burkholderiaceae_B > Zwartia > Zwartia panacis. The sequence continues at coordinate 14,873 of NZ_JAUHHF010000005.1, read as the reverse complement.
TTCAAACGCATAGAAAAACTCTTCTTGTGTTCGATTTTTACCCGAAAAGAACTGAATATCATCGATTAGTAACAAGTCTAAAGAATGGTAATAGCGCTTGAAGTCATCAAATGCTTTGCGTTGATATGCTTTCACCACATCAGAAACATATTGGTCCGCATGCACATATCGAACTCGCACACCGTGGCCCGCTGCCACCATGGCATTTCCAATTGCATGAATCAGATGTGTTTTTCCTAATCCTACCCCGCCATATAAAAATAGTGGGTTGTACGAAGTACCAGGATTCTCCGCCACTTGTAATGCTGCAGCTCTTGCAAGCTGGTTTGCTTTTCCGGTGACAAAATTGTCAAAGGTTAAATCAACATTTAACCTGGACTTGTCATCAACTGGCGTCATGGATGCCGGCGTTCTTACGGGATCGTTTGATCCAATAAGATTTTCATTGATTGATCCTTGCGGGTCTATCCCTTTGTTCGCGGTAACGTGATCTAAGCCAGACTGTGTGTATGTGGTACCAGAAATGCTGGAACCTTTCACATTCTCCGTTCGATGGTCTTCCGTTCTTGCGAAGGCGCCGTTAACCATAGATTGTTTTGAGCGATCCGCTGTGGATGCAGGCAATTCAAACAATACTTGAACGGGCTGGTCGAACCATTTTGAAGCAAATGCTTCAATCTGTTGAGCAAAATTCTTTTTCACCCAGTCCAGTTTGAATCGATTTGGCGCGGACACACGTAACTGCGCCTTTGTTTCATCAAAGGCGAGCGGTACCAGCGGACGTATCCATGCGCTGATTTGCTGTGGGGGGAAGTCCTGCTCTAAATGAGAGACGCAGGATTGCCAAAACTCGTTCATGTGACTCACTGATCAAACCTCGATTCTACCCTGTGTCGGTCAAGGTTATCCACAGGCGCTACTCGTATTTATACGAGTTGACGAAGGTAAACATTTGACTTGTCTCGTATTTTTTGATGAAATGGAGGGCTTTTCGAGATATTCCTAAACTTTTTCGCTCTTTGTTGGGCCCTTAATCATGAAACGTACCTACCAACCCTCCGTCACCCGCCGCAAGCGCACGCATGGTTTTCGTGTTCGGATGAAAACTCGTGGTGGCCGTGCTGTCATCAACGCTCGCCGCGCCAAAGGCCGCAAGCGTTTAGCCGTCTAATACGGCTGGTTGCGAAGAAACTGTTCACGACCTTTTCTATCGCTCCTTTGCTTTGTTATGTCTCGCGCCACGTTTCCTGCGGCGGCGCGCTTGCACCGCCCCACCGAATTTGCTGCGGCCCTCGCGGGTCGCCGTATTGCCCGTGGGGCGTTTTTCGTAGTGACTGCTCACTTACGCCAAGCTACTGATTTAGCAGTATTTTCAGATACATCCGTCATCCCTTGCGCTCGGCTTGGGCTCATCATGGCAAAAAGGTTTGCTCATCACGCGAGCACGAGAAACGCTTTAAAACGCGTTGTTCGGGAAGCTTTCCGTGCCAGGCGTCACGATTTGCCACCAAGTGATTTTGTTGTCCGGCTTCACAAACCAATTACTTCTTTATCGCTCACCCAACTCAAGCTGGCAGCTCGTCAAGAAGCAGATGCCCACTTTTTGCGGGCTCGACGATGATAAGCCTACTAAAAACGATATTGATTGCTCCAATCAAGGCATATCAATATTTGCTTAGTCCTTGGCTCGGTCATTGGTGTCGTTTTACGCCGACTTGCTCCAATTATGCAATTGAGGCGATTCAAGTTAGAGGTCCCTTTTTTGGATTGCTCTTGGCAATTCGTCGAGTTTCACGCTGTCACCCGTGGTGTCAGGGTGGTCATGATCCCGTTCCACAACGCAAGCACTCTGATTAACGCTAAACTGCGAGCCTTCGCTGGTGAGCTTTTTTTATTTAGGCAAGAATGGATATCCGACGCACCATCTTATTGATGATTTTTTCGTTTTCGCTGCTTATGCTGTGGAACAATTGGCAGATTCACCAAGGGAACCCCTCCCTATTAGGTGGACAGCCACCAACAACAGCTTCTACTCCCGCAACACCTACTGCAGAAGCTACAACTACGCCTGCGGGTGTTCCTGCCGGTGTTCCTACGGGTGTTCCTGTTACTCCTGCCACGCCTGCGATCTCCACCGGTTCGGTTAGTAATGTTCCTGGTGTTGCAACGGCTGCTGCGGTTGAGCCACAAACCGTGAGCTTTAAAACAGATGTTCTGGCGCTGAGCTTTGATCTTCAAGGTGCACAGCTCGTGCGTGCAGATCTTCTTGATTTTCCGAGCCGTGAAGAGAAAGACAAACCTTTTGTTCTGCTTAACAATCGGGGTGGGCAAGTATATGTTGTCCAGTCGGGACTGACTGGCGCGCCTGCTGGAAGTCTATACCCGACACATCTTGCTCCTTACACACTAGCCACTTCAGATCGCGAACTTAATGGTGATCAGTTAGTGATCAAGTTTGTTTCAGAATCAAGTGGTGTAAAGCTCACTAAATCTTTCACACTGAAGCGTTCCAGTTACGAAATTCTCGTTGATCACCAGATTGAAAACCTGACGGCTCAACCTATTAGCCCTTCGGTGTATTTACAAATTACTCGCGATGGCAAAGATGCCGCCAGTGAAAATTCCACACCAAGCTTTATGTCAGGTCCCGTCAGTTTCACGGGTCCTGCCATTTATTCTGATCAAGACAAATTCCAAAAAGTATCTTTTTCTGAGATTGAAAAACGAAAAGCAACGTACATCAAGGAAGCTGACAACGGCTGGTTTGCGATGGTTCAACACTATTTCGTGACTGCTTGGGTGCCACCACAAGGTAAAACCCGCAGCTATGAGATGACTGAATTGCAAAAAAATCTTTTTGCCATCCGTAGTATTGAACCCGTCGGTTCAATCGCTCCAGGCGGTCAACTGAGTGTTCCGGCCAAATTATGGGTCGGACCTCAAGATCAGGAAGATCTTGAAAAAGTCGCACCTGGTTTGGATCTGGTTGTCGATTATGGTTTATTAACCATCATTGCCAAGCCCTTGTTTGCGCTCATGACATGGATTTACACCATTCTTGGCAATTGGGGCTGGACGATTGTTGTACTCACCATCTTGATTAAGGCGGCTTTTTATCCCCTCTCAGCGGCAAGCTATCGCTCAATGGCCAAAATGAAAATGGTCGCTCCGCGTTTGCAGGCGCTCAAAGAAAAGTTTGGTGACGACCGTCAAAAGCTCAATACCGCCATGATGGAGATGTATCGGACTGAAAAGATCAATCCTCTGGGAGGTTGTTTACCGATTTTGATTCAGATCCCCGTATTTATTTCTCTTTACTATGTTCTTGGTTCGAGCGTAGAACTCCGGGGCGCTCCTTGGATATGGTGGATTAAAGACTTGGCAGTTCAAGATCCCTACTTCATTCTTCCTGTTGTCATGATGGGAACGATGTTTATCCAAATGAAGTTGAACCCAACACCACCTGATCCAATGCAAGCCAAAGTCATGATGTTCATGCCTTTGATATTCGGTGCGATGATGTTTTTTTTCCCTTCTGGTTTAGTCTTGTACTGGTGTGTAAACAATATTCTTTCTATTGCTCAACAATGGTATGTCATGCGTCAAATCGCAGCAGCTGCAGCAATCGCGCATCGCTAATGTTTAATCAAGCTTGAAGCATGCTAAATAAATATCCAATTGTTGCGATTGCCACCGCCCCTGGACGGGGCGGCGTTGGCATCATACGTATATCTGGGCCCCAACTGGGGCCCTTTGCTTATGCGCTACTTAAACAAGATCTGAAGCCAAGACGGGCTCATTACTGTGTTTTTCCTGATTCACACGGAGAACCGATCGACCAAGGTATCGCGATCTTTTTTTCGGCACCACATTCATATACTGGAGAAGATGTATTAGAGCTGCAAGGCCATGGCGGGCCCGCAGTCATGCAAACTCTTTTGAAGCAATGTCTGCATGTCGGTTCAGCGTTTGGGCTGCGTATGGCCGATCCTGGTGAATTTACGCTTCGTGCTTTCTTAAACGACAAAATTGATCTCGCTCAAGCAGAAGCCATTGCTGACTTGATCGATGCTTCTTCTGAAACGGCTGCTCGTGCTGCGATGTCTTCTTTTAGCGGACATTTCTCCAAAAAAATTAACGCGTTATCAGAATCCATTATTCAATTGCGGATGATGGTGGAAGCGACATTGGATTTTCCGGAAGAGGAAATTGAATTTCTCGAAAAGTATCAAGCACGTGAACGTTTGAACAAAATTCAAGAAAATTTGAATTTAGTTCTAAAACAGTCCAAACAAGGACTTGTTCTTAGAGAAGGTTTACATGTCGTGCTTGCTGGCGAACCCAATGTAGGTAAATCCAGCCTTCTTAACGCGCTATCAGGTGAGGATCTTGCAATCGTGACAGACATTGCAGGAACAACCCGCGATAAAGTCACTCAATTGATCCATATACAAGGTGTACCTATCACCATTGTTGATACGGCAGGTCTACGTGATACAACTGACAAAATTGAATCTATCGGTATTGAACGTAGCTGGGCAGAAATTTCAAAAGCTGATGTGGTGCTTAATTTAAAAGACGCTACAAAATCCAACCTAGCAATAGATGAAAAAATTGCATTTCACCGATCACCGAAAAGTACATTACTGACTGTATTTAATAAAGCAGATTTATTAAAAACCATTCCTCCTTCAGGTGAGGATGTTATTTATATTTCAGCAAAAACAGGAAACGGTCTCGAACTTTTAATAGATCGACTTCTGTATCTTGCTGGATGGCAACCAGGTCAAGAGTCTCCTTGGTTGGCAAGGCAGCGTCATATTGATGCTCTCGAATCTGCGTCTCATCATTTGAAATTAGCAGAAATGCATGCTCAACAAGACGACAGAGTTTTAGACCTTTTTGCAGAAGAATTACGCTTGGCTCATGATTTTTTAGGCACCATTACAGGTCAGATGAGTCCTGATGACCTGTTAGGACAAATTTTTTCTCGTTTTTGTATTGGTAAATAAATATAAGTAATTTTTAAGATTCGAGGAGATTTTTGTTGTTTTTTGACCCGTCTTCCAATTGTTACAAAATTTTTTCATGTTTTTTAACTGTGGATAACATAGGCTCAGCAATTGTGGACACTTTGTGTATGAAATAAGAACAACCGCTCTTAAATGCTGAATGAGAAAACTTGTTCAAGTTCCTCCACAATGCCAAACAGAACTCACACACAGAAAAATTATCTTATAAATAATTGATTTTAAACATGTTTTTAAAGTTATACCTGTTATCCACAGAGTGTCTTATCTATTAGTTTTTATATATAAACAAAAAGATATACAGCACAGTAAAGTTCTGAAATTTTCAAAAGAGAGAACCTGTCTCGGCTATTTCAATCATCAAGTCTTCATGTTTAAATCAATTCTTCTCATCAACTATAGATAAAATTAAACTTTCTTTAATCTCTCAATGGCTTCGTCTAACGTACTTTCTTTTTTTGCGAAACAAAATCTCACAAGCTTATGATTCGCTAAGAGATCGTTTGGATTTGCATAAAAAGCAGAAACTGGAATCACAACTACACCATGTTTTTGAGCAAGCCAAATTGAAAACTCAGACTCATTTAAATCTGAAATATTGCTGTAATCCGCTAATAAAAAATAAGTACCTGGACTATTCAAAGGTATGAATTTTGTATCTCTCAAGGCTAAAGCAAGACGATCACGCTTTAATTGATAAAACGCTGGCAATGTTAAGTAAGTCTGTGAATTTTTAGTATATGCAGCAAGGGCATGTTGAAATGGTGAAGGAACAGTAAAGACGATAAATTGATGGACCTTTCGTAATTCTGTCGTGAGCACTACTGGAGCACAACAATACCCAATTTTCCAGCCGGTTGTATGAGTTGTTTTACCGAACGAAGAAATAACAAACGATCGTTCAGCCAATCTTGGTCTTGATGCCACACTCAAATGTTTATTGCCATCAAAAACAATATGTTCATAAACTTCATCAGATAAAACAATGATGTTTGTATCAGAAACGATAGCCTCCAATGCATCCAGATCTTGATCTGTAAAAACAGCGCCTGTTGGATTATGAGGAGAATTAATAATCAACATTCGTGTTTTTGAATTCACACTGTCTTTTACTTGATTCCAATCTACAGAAAAATTTTCTTTATGTTGTGTTGGAGGAATCATTTGTACAAAAACGGGCTTACCACCAGCTAACTTGATAGCGGGTACATAACAGTCATAACATGGCTCAATGACAATGACTTCATCCCCACTATTTACCGTACTCAATACGGCAGCCATGATGGCTTCTGTCGCCCCGCTTGTAATGGTGATTTCTGTGTCACGATCATATTTGTGGCCATATAAGGTATCAACCTTCTCACTAATAACATGACGTAATTCCGCCACTCCGCTCATGTATGGATATTGATTGTGCCCCGCTATCATTGCGTCTGTGACTAAATTTAATAATTCTTGATCAGCATTGAAATCCGGAAATCCCTGACCAAGATTGATGGCCTGATAATCAGAAGCCATTTTGCTCATGGTAGTAAATATTGTTGTGCCAATATTTGGAAGTTTTGATTTGATTTGCATGGTGTGATTGTTTATTTTTTCAATCATTTGATAATACGCATTTTTTTATGGTTGTTGGGTTGTGAATATCTTTTTAAAACTGGTAGTAGGACTAACAGCATCGATAACCGGAGCATTTTTTGCACAATATCTCGGTATTCCTTTACCTTGGACGCTGGGCCCTCTTCTTGTTGTTGCTGCATTGAGGTTGTTGGCAGTCCCTGTCTGTAGTGCCTCCCCTTTGCGAAACTTTGGCCAATGGGTTATTGGTCTCACTCTTGGCCTTTATTTCACTCCACAAGTGATCGCAGTTGTTGCAAGCCATTGGTTTGCCATGCTTTTAGGTTTATTTCTTGCTTTATTGCTTGCAGTTTACGGGACTTGTTTACTTCATCGTTTGGGACATGTTGATCTTAAAACGGCCTGGTTTTCTTCTGCAATTGGCGGTGCAAATGAAATGGCGGTCTTGGCTGAACGTTACGGCGTCAGACCAGACTTGGTGGCTAGCGCACATACAGTTAGAGTCATTTTAGTGGTTCTAGCCGTACCATTTGCTTGTGAGTTGTTTAATGTGGCAGGTATCGATCTCACAACTATTGAAAGTAGAGCTTTTTCTTTCTCTGGTTTGATTTGGTTGGGTGTATTAACCGCTTTAGGTGGCTTGATTGGCCAGTATTTCAAAATACCGAATGCTTGGGTATTAGGACCCATGTTTGTTGCAATGGCTTTAACGATTAATCAAATTCATTTTTCAATCGTTCCGCCAGAACTTTCTAAAATTGCTCAACTTTTCATTGGGTGGTCACTTGGTGACAGGTTTCGTCCAGGGTTTTTTAAGAAAGCGCCGCAGTTTTTGTTTTATGTAGTTATTTTTAGTGCGACTGCTTTGCTTCTAGCCTTTGGATATGCCCTACTGTTAGATCAATTTACTGAATTGCCACTTTCAACTTTAGCCGTGAGCGTAGCGCCTGGTGGTATTGCCGAAATGGCTATTACTGCAAAAGTTTTACAACTTGGTGTTCCTGTTGTGACAGCCTTTCAAGTTTCTAGAATGGTTGGAGTGGTTCTTTTAACGGGTCCTCTTTATCAATTCGTGGTCTCTAGATTCGAAAAGTCTACGAAAGTTTTCCCGACTTATACATAGTTATTCCTCAGGTTATACATAACTTATCCACAAAATATTTGTTATGTTCCACGTGAAACATAAATAGTAATGACATAGTTAATTTTGCATAAAGATGGAATTAAATCGAGTGTTTCACGTGGAACATGCGGAAGTTTATAATGAGTGCTGTCAGTTGGAAGATAAGTCATGGACTACCCAAAAATATTTGATGTAATCGTAATTGGTGGCGGACATGCTGGAACAGAGGCAGCGTTGGCTTCTGCGCGAAGTGGTGCAAAAACGCTATTGTTGACGCATAACATCGAAACTTTGGGTCAGATGTCATGCAATCCATCTATTGGAGGAATTGGAAAAGGGCATTTGGTAAAAGAAATAGATGCTCTTGGTGGTGCAATGGCAATTGCAACAGATGAAGCTGGCATACAGTTCAAAATATTGAATAGTTCGAAAGGTCCCGCAGTTCGAGCAACACGTGCTCAGGCAGATCGTGTTTTATATAGAAAAGCAATTCGTACGCGGTTGGAGAATCAAGAAAACTTATGGTTATTTCAACAATCTGTAGACGATCTGCTCGTAGAAGGAAATCGAGTTGTTGCCGCAGTTACCCAAACAGGCGTAGTGTTTCGAACTAAAGCCGTCGTACTCACTGCAGGTACTTTTTTAAATGGACTCATTCACGTAGGCCTTGAAAATTACACAGCGGGCCGAGCCGGAGACCCCTCCTCAACTTCTCTGGGTCGAAGACTCAAAGAAATGAGTCTTCCACAAGGACGACTAAAAACAGGTACGCCACCTCGAATAGACGGTAGAACAATTAATTACGCAATCCTTGAAGAACAACCGGGTGACTTAGATCCTGTACCGGTATTTTCTTTTCTTGGATCAACAGCAATGCATCCAAGACAGATACCTTGTTGGGTGACTCATACAAATGAACAAACGCATGCAATCATTCGTGGGGGACTTGATCGCTCACCTATGTATAGTGGAGTAATTGAGGGAGTTGGTCCAAGATATTGTCCCTCTATAGAGGATAAGGTTCACCGGTTCGCAGATAAGAATTCTCATCAGGTTTTTCTTGAGCCAGAAGGTTTAGACACACATGAGGTTTATCCAAACGGAGTATCAACTTCTTTACCTTTTGATGTTCAATTAAATCTCATTCGCTCGCTAAAAGGTCTTGAAAACGCACATATTGTTCGGCCGGGTTATGCGATTGAATATGATTATTTTGATCCAAGAGAACTTAAGTCATCCTTTGAAACAAAGTCCATTGAAGGTTTGTTTTTTGCTGGCCAAATCAATGGCACGACTGGTTACGAAGAAGCTGCAGCCCAAGGCTTATTAGCAGGTATCAATGCTGCGCAATATTCACGTGACCAAAGTCCACTTTTGTTAAGAAGAGATCAAGCGTATATCGGTGTTCTAGTCGATGATCTTGTCACAAAAGGTGTGACTGAGCCCTATCGTATGTTTACATCAAGAGCTGAGTACAGATTAAGCTTAAGAGAAGATAATGCAGATTGGCGATTAACAGAAATTGGAAGAAAGTTTAATTTAGTGGATGACGTTCGATGGAAAGCATTCAATGAGAAACATGAGGCTGTTGAAAAAGAAATACAAAGATTAAGAAGTACTTGGGTTAATCCAAGAATGTTAGCGCCAGAAGCGGCAGAAAGCGCTTTGGGCAAAGAGATTGCACGCGAGTACTTACTATCAGATTTATTAAAGCGCCCTAACGTTACTTACCAAGACTTGATGTCTATGCGCTTTCTTAAACATGTCGAGATGCCAGAAGGTTTACCCCCGGGTGAACAGTCAGAACAAGTAGAAATACAGATTAAATACGAGGGTTACATTGCTAGACAGCAAGAAGAAATCAACCGTCAACAGTCGTATGAGACCCAAGAAATTCCTTCCACATTAGATTTTGATGCGATTACAAGTCTGTCCTTTGAGGTCAGACAAAAGCTCAGAATGCACCGACCAGAAACAGTTGGCCAAGCTTCAAGAATATCTGGGATCACGCCGGCAGCAATATCACTTTTGCTGATTCATCTAAAGAGACACCACTACGGTCAATCTAATAAAGCGACTGAATGATTACAGATATATTTACGACTCAACATGCTCGGGATTTAGATCAAGCATGTTCGGATTTAGCGCTACAAGCGACAAATGAAGAAAAAAAGCAACTACTTGAGTATTTAACTCAACTATTAAAATGGAACAAAACGTACAACCTCACGGCGATTAGGGAGCCTAAACAAGCGCTTGTACAACATGTCTTCGATAGCTTGGCGATCATTGCTCCGTTGTTAAAACATATCAAAGAGCAAAATCTGAACACAATCAGAATATTAGATGTTGGTTCGGGCGCAGGATTGCCTGGTGTGGTGATCGCAATAATGATTCCAAATACGGAAGTGACTTGTGTAGATACTGTTGGAAAAAAAATGACCTTTGTCAGACAAATTGCCGGGGTATTAAAGTTAAGTAACCTATCGGCAATTCAGTCGCGAGTCGAACAGTTAAAAGCAGAGCCCTACGATATCGTGACATCCAGAGCTTTTTCAAGCCTCGTAGATTTTGCTCAGTTAGCAGGTGAACACGTAAAAAAAGATGGGGTGTTGCTTGGGATGAAAGGAAAAGAGCCTCATCAAGAAATCGAAGAACTAGAAAAAAACACCAACTGGCATGTCGATAAAATTGAAAATTTGAACGTACCCGAATTGAATGCCCAGCGGTGCCTGGTATGGATGAAAAAAAAGGAACACAATGACTGATCAAATTCCACAAAAGGCACGCGTGTTTTGTATCGCAAATCAAAAAGGTGGTGTGGGAAAAACAACGACGGCAATCAATTTGGCTGCAGGACTCGCCAAACACAAACAACGTGTATTACTCATTGATCTTGACCCTCAAGGCAACGCAACGATGGGTAGCGGGATTGATAAAAGTGCATTGGCGCATAACTTATACGATGTACTAATCGGAGAAGCGACAATCAAAGAAGCAAGAGTTTCCTCAGAAAATGGTGGATACGATGTGCTTCCTGCAAATAGAGAGTTATCAGGTGCAGAAATAGATCTAGTCGGCATGGATGAGCGTGAGCTTCAACTTAAACAAGCAATAGATGATGTCGCGCAAGATTATGATTTTGTACTGATTGATTGCCCACCAACACTATCACTGCTAACGCTCAACGGATTAGCGGCGGCACACGGCGTCATCATTCCGATGCAATGTGAATATTTTGCACTGGAAGGCTTGTCTGATCTGGTCAATACCATCAAACGAGTTCATCGAAACATTAATCCAGAACTGAGTTTGATTGGTCTTTTAAGGGTCATGTACGATCCTCGCGTCACGTTGCAACAACAAGTCTCAGCCCAACTAGAAGCACACTTTGGTGACAAAGTATTTAAAACAGTTGTCCCACGTAATGTCAGGTTAGCGGAAGCCCCGAGTCATGGAATGCCGGGCGTCAACTATGACCCGAGCTCACGCGGTGCGCAAGCCTACATTGCGTTCGGTGCTGAAGTCATTGAACGCGTCAAGAAAAACACTCATGACAGGAATAAAGATGGCAACTAAAAAACCCAAGGGTCTGGGTCGCGGACTCGAAGCGCTGCTTGGAGCAGATGCGCCCGGTTTAAACCAGCTAGGACAGACAGAACAGCAGACAACTTCGCCCAATGTATTGTCTGTTTCAAAACTCCAAGCTGGAAAATACCAGCCAAGAACAAGAATGGATGAAGGTGCGTTGGCAGAGCTTGCCGATTCAATACGGGCGCAAGGAATCATGCAGCCAATTTTGGTACGTCCACTCGAGGACGCCAAAGGACGCTATGAAATTATCGCAGGTGAAAGACGCTTCAGAGCCGCACAGTTAGCGGGTCTAACAGAGGTGCCTGTATTGGTGCGGGAGGTCGCAGACGAACACGCGGCAGCCATGGCGCTGATTGAAAATATTCAGCGTGAAGATCTTAATCCTTTAGAGGAAGCACAGGGAGTAAAGCGTTTATTAGATGAGTTTGGCCTGACACATGAACAGGCAGCTACCGCAATTGGTCGCTCAAGATCCGCTACAAGCAATTTATTAAGGCTGTTGAATTTGGCCGTACCTGTTCAAACGATGTTGCTTGCGGGTGATATTGATATGGGTCACGCTCGAGCGTTGCTTGCTGTTGATACCGCGACACAGATTAAACTTGCTAACCAAATCATTGCAAAAAGATTATCTGTTCGCGATGCCGAAAAGCTCGTGACACGCGCAGGCGTTGAAAACACATCGAAACCAGCCAAACGTGATGCATCAGGCTCAAGAGATATTGCAAGGTTGGAAGAAACGCTTTCAGATCAGCTTGGAACCAAATTGTCATTAAAAGCAAACGCGAAAGGTAAAGGACAAATCATCATTGAATTCCATGGTTGGGATCATTGCTCAGCATTGATCGAAAAAATGCAACTCAAAGAAGAGCTAGATCAATAAAGATCATACGAAAAAAGAGACAAAACAAATGAGTCAGAATAAACCTGAGCAGATCAAAGCACCCTTACTCAAACAATGGTTGCACGATGGCCAAGAAATCGCATTACTAGATGTGCGTGAACACGGACAATATGGAGAAGAGCACCTTTTTTATGTTGTATCGGTTCCATATAGCAAACTTGAAACTGAAGTCGTCAGATTGGTTCCCCGTAAAAATGTACGTATGGTGTTGATAGGCGACGTATCTGGTGAGTTATCAAACAAAGCATGTCGGCGATTAAGCGAACTTGGATATCAACACATACACGTACTCGAAGGTGGCATGCCGGCATGGCGGGCAGCAGGGTACGAAGTGTTTGCCGGTGTAAATTTACCTAGCAAAGCATTTGGAGAGCTCGCAGAACATGCGTTCAACACCCCAAGAATTACTGCGGCAGAACTGAATCAAAAAATAGCCAACAAAGAGAACCTAGTTGTTCTGGACGGGCGCCCTTTTACCGAATACAAAAAGATGAGTATTCCAACGGCAATCTGCTGCCCGAATGGAGAACTGGCACTCCGTATTGAGGAAATCGTTCCACATGCAGATACAACGATAGTGATTAATTGCGCAGGAAGAACCAGAAGCATTATTGGTGCGCAAACGCTGATTAATCTCGGCATACCGAACAAGGTTCTGGCACTTGAAAATGGTACCCAGGGCTGGTATTTGGAAGACTTCAAACTGGATCATGGTGAAAGTAGAAAGTATCCAGAGCAGATAAATTTTGAGTCGATCAATGTCCGAAAAGAACGCGCAAGAAGATTGGCTGAAAAACATCATGTTGCTTTTGTGGATGTGAAAACCGTCCAAAAATGGCTGGATGATTCTGAGCGCACAACATTTCTTTGTGATGTCCGTACACCCGAAGAATATGCAAGCGGAACAATCCCAGGTGCGCAACATACGCCAGGAGGCCAGCTCGTTCAGGCAACGGATCAATATGTTGGCGTAAGAGGTGCCCGACTCGTCTTGATCGATCAGGAAGGTGTTCGCGCCCCGGCAATGGCTTCATGGTTAGCTATGCTTGGTTGGGATGTATCCGTGTGGGAGAACGCGTTTGAAGAAGCGAAAGAATTAAAAACTGTTGAGTCGAAGCATCAAAACAAAAATTTGCGTTTGAACAAAATTCAAGCCAAAGAAATTGCTGAATATATGAAAGCCGGAGCAAAACTCATTGACCTAAGACCAAGTATGAAATATCGCGAATCTCACATTAAAAACGCCTTGTGGTCGATTCGTCCTGTTTTGAGCAAGTTATCAACAAAACTTGGAAACAGCCCTGTTCTTTTACTTGCCGAAGATATGGAAACAGCAGAATTGGCTGCAAAAGATCTCAGGGAAATGGGGACTCAGGAGATTTGCGTCAATCTCGATTCCCCCGCAACCTGGAAAGAAGAAAATCTGCCGCTTGAAGCCACTGAAAATAACCCAACTGATGAAGAGTGCATCGATTATCTGTTTTTTGTGCACGATCGCCATGATGGAAACAAAGCGGCAGCTAGACAATATCTGGCTTGGGAAATGAATTTGCTCGCCCAAATTGACGAACAAGAGCGAAACGGATTTAGATTGCCGCACTAGGCTCCAAACATAAATAATATTTAGCTCACTTAGGAAACCTGAAAGCAAATTTTGAAGCTATTCTGTCATGTTAAGAAGCTAAGCTCTTGACAATTAGGAATTGTTCGTTCATAATCGTTGGTTCTCTTGTGGAGAGGTGCCCGAGTGGTTAAAGGGGGCAGACTGTAAATCTGTTGGCCTTGCGCCTACGTTGGTTCGAATCCAACCTTCTCCACCAAGTAGCGACTGTTTAGACGGACGCAAACTCGATAGGGCGGGTGTAGCTCAATGGTAGAGCAGAAGCCTTCCAAGCTTACGACGAGGGTTCGATTCCCTTCACCCGCTCCAGCGGCAAGTGCAGGTACCTAAGCAGTAAGGTAGTAAAAATAGTTCACGTTGCAGGATAAGATTTACAGATTTTAGGTTCGTGGGGCGTGCCCGGCGAATGCGCCCATGTGGCTCAGTGGTAGAGCACTCCCTTGGTAAGGGAGAGGTCACGCGTTCGATCCGCGTCATGGGCACCAGAAGCCTTACAGTATTTAGCGCTGCTAGTACAACAACATTTTATTTTCATCAATTTAATTAGCTTCAACTCAGGTCAGGAGTCAGCCATGGCAAAAGGCAAGTTTGAACGTACTAAACCACACGTTAACGTCGGCACAATCGGCCACGTTGACCACGGCAAAACGACGTTGACCGCAGCGATCACGACTGTTCTGTCCAAGAAGTTTGGTGGCGAAGCAAAAGACTACTCGCAGATCGACGCCGCTCCCGAAGAGCGCGCACGCGGTATTACCATCAACACTGCCCACGTCGAGTACGAGACGGCTAACCGTCACTACGCTCACGTTGACTGCCCCGGCCACGCCGACTACGTCAAGAACATGATCACGGGCGCTGCCCAGATGGACGGCGCAATCTTGGTGGTGTCCGCCGCTGACGGCCCAATGCCCCAGACTCGCGAGCACATCCTGCTGTCGCGTCAGGTGGGCGTGCCTTACATCATCGTGTTCCTGAACAAGGCCGACATGGTTGATGATGCTGAGCTGCTTGAGCTGGTCG
>NZ_JAUHHF010000054.1 GCF_030410395.1 Zwartia panacis | reverse complement strand
GGCTCTACATCATTAACGGGGGACAACGGTATTCATTAAACTTGTTTTTGCGAAGAAACATTTTTAATGGAGATCATACCGATGTCCCACATCGATTCTATCCTAGGACTGCCTGGATTAGCCATTGAGCGGGTGGATCGCCAGCTAGGCGTTCATGTCTGGGCCAAGCCCACAAGCCGACCCGCTTGTCATTATTGTGCAAGTCCATCGATACGTAT
>NZ_JAUHHF010000053.1 GCF_030410395.1 Zwartia panacis | reverse complement strand
GGCTCTACATCATTAACGGGGGACAACGGTATTCATTAAACTTGTTTTTGCGAAGAAACATTTTTAATGGAGATCATACCGATGTCCCACGTCGATTCTATCCTAGGACTGCCTGGATTAGCCATTGAGCGGGTGGATCGCCAGCTAGGCGTTCATGTCTGGGCCAAGCCCACAAGCCGACCCGCTTGTCATTATTGTGCAAGTCCATCGATACGTAT
>NZ_JAUHHF010000052.1 GCF_030410395.1 Zwartia panacis | reverse complement strand
TGCTGGAACCGCGATCGGTGCTGCTTACGTTGCAAAACAGCGTAATGATGGATACACATTGCTTGTTGCGTCCTCGACCTTCACGATGGCGCCTGCCGTGAATCCGAAACTTCCCTTCGATCCTGCTCGGGATTTCACTCCCGTCGCCATGATCGGGGAAGTCCCTCTGGTCTTGGCTGCCAAACCGAACGCTCCAGGCAAAAACGCGCAAGAGTACTTCGCTTATCTGAAGCGTACGCCCAATTTGAACTACGG
>NZ_JAUHHF010000051.1 GCF_030410395.1 Zwartia panacis | reverse complement strand
GTTTTCATTCAAATAGAAAAAGGGAATCTCGACATCGCCAGAACCATAAAGCACGATCTGACGGATTGCCTCGGGCAAGCTTTCCCAGCTCGCCTCAATATCGAACTCATAGTGTGTCGATAAGCTCCACAGCATTGAAAACGTGAAGGCATTGCGTTTATCCCAGCCTCTGATCGCACCGGAACCAAGACTGAGCTCTGGAAAGGCCACCACACGTTTGGGATCAAAAAAGCCCACATGTCCCAAACCGTCACA
>NZ_JAUHHF010000050.1 GCF_030410395.1 Zwartia panacis | reverse complement strand
CGATACCCACAACCAAATCAATGCGCTGACGCATGTGACGGTAGACGAAAATATCAATCAAGGCCCTGAATGCTCTTGGGTCCTGCAAGAGTGGCGTGATGTCACGAAACATCACCCCCGGCTTGGGCCAGTCCGGAATCGTTCTGATCAGCCCGCGTACGATTTCCATCGGATCCTGATGTGAAGGGATGATGGGCATGATCATGAGATAGCACTCCGAGAAGGGTCATTCGCATACTGCGCAGACTAGTTTAA
>NZ_JAUHHF010000004.1 GCF_030410395.1 Zwartia panacis | reverse complement strand
CTAATTGCCCGTGCGGCTTGATCCTATAACCCTACAGGTTAATGACCTGATTGTTGTAGAGTTAAAGTGCCGTTCAAATAAATATGTAAAGTCGTGAATAACGGCTGTAGTCAAAACATCCAACCCGAATTCATACGCCAAGACAACACGTTTGCTTCTTCCCAGATTGGAATGCCCTTGTGGCGTGTCTCGACAGAAGTGTCGCAGCCACCCGCCCTTGAGCGTTCAACAAGCTACGCTTGACGACCATAGCGAGGTGGTCCCACCCCTTCCCATCCCGAACAGGACCGTGAAACACCTTAGCGCCGATGATAGTGGACGTACGTCTGTGAAAGTAGGTCATCGTCAAGCTCTTACCCTCAAAACCCCTCAGGCCTCGCCTGAGGGGTTTTGTCTTTGCTGCTTTGTCTTTGAAGCTTTGTCTTTTTGCTTTGGTTTTTTACGCGCTTTGGTTTTTTTGCACGCTAGTGATCAACCGGTCGTAGATGCACTGATTTGTTTTAAAAGCTCGTTTGTCTCAAACAATGGCAGTCCCATCACGCCTGAATAGCTGCCGTCAATTCGTTGAATGTACTTTCCCGCATATCCTTGAATGCCGTACGCGCCAGCTTTACCGAAGGGTTCTCCCGTTTCTATGTAGTCACGAATAGCTTGCTCAGTCAGTGTGCAAAAACTGACTTGCGTCACTGACAACGCTTTTATTCGATACCATTGGCCGCGTTGATCTTTGTTTTGCTGTGGTTCGCTTTGTGACAAAACGAGTGCCGTGAATACCGTGTGTGTTTTTCCTGATAGCTGTTTTAATATTTGTGCCGCATCCTCAGCATCTTGAGGTTTCCCAAAAATACAATTATCCAGAGCCACGGTTGTATCTGCAGTCAGAATCGCAATTTGATTCTCAAATAGTGTTTCGTTTTGATGTTGCTTTTCTATCCACTGCTCAGCTCTGATGGCTTTTTCGAAAGCTGTTCGTTGCACGTAATCAAGAGGTGTTTCATCACTCAAGCGAGGTTCATCTTCACCGGGTGGCGAAGGCACTTGCAGAACCTTATGTTTCACACTGATTTGATTAAGGAGTTCGTGTCTTCTGGGACTTGCCGAAGCCAGATAGAGCAGTGGCTGCATCATGCGGTTCAAGCTCGATGATAGGGATGATTGTTCAAGATAGACCAGGCTCGATAAAGTTGCTCGATGAGCACGATTCGAACCATGGGGTGTGGCATCGTCATTGATGACAAGCGGATGGATGCATCACTACTTGATTTTAAATCCTGATCTAATCCGTCAGGACCACCAATAATAATGGTGATGTTGTGACTGGCTTGATGCCAAGTGTTCAGTCTAGTTGCAAAAGCTTGCGTCGTGAGATCACGACCATGCTCATCCAGAATGACACGCAGACTTTGTTCTGGAATAGCCGCTTCGATCCGCTTGGCCTCGGCGGCCATCATTTGCTGGGGTGTTTTGCCGCTGGTGCGGGGCTCGGGTTTGATTTCTTTGAGTGTGACAGCCCAGTCAGGCGGCAGTCTTTTTGCATAGTCATCCCAAGCAGAAAGCACCCAGTCTGGCATTCGATGACCGACGGCGAGGACCAGGATTTTCACTCTCTTTCTCTATTCAGAGTCTGCTACGGTGTTGATTAACGGTTGGATCGGGTCGGTCTTGATGAGGCGCGACTCGCGGCGCGACGTCCCGTGGGCTCTTCTGTGGTGATCATTGGATCAAAGGCGACATCGCTTGTGGCGACTGCAGGTCGGGTTGACTCTGGCGCTAGTTTCATGCGGACAGGTTTGCCGCCCCAGACTTCTTCAAGGTTGTAATAAGCGCGGATAGCAGGTTGCATAATGTGAACAACGATGTCGCCTACATCGACAAGAACCCATTCGCCCGTTTCTTCGCCTTCTGTTGCGATGACATTGCCACCGATCGCTTTCACTTTCTCGGCGACGCTTGAAGCAAGGGCGCGTGTTTGACGATTAGATGTTGCAGAGGCAATGATGACCCGATCAAACAGACTGGTCATTTCCGTGGTGTTGAATACGCGAATATCTTGCGCTTTGACGTCTTCGAGTGCGTCGACAACTGCGCGCTGTAGTTTGGTGATGTCCATAAGAGTCCTGTTAGGCTGTGAGCGGGCGGTACAGCCCATGCTCGTGAATGTATCGCTCGACAACCTCGGGGATGAGGTCGCTTGCAGATTGTTGGTGTGCGAGTCGCTGTCGGACTGTTGTGGCTGAGATATCCAGCGGTTCAAAGGGTATGACTAATAGTTTGCGTTGATGTGCATCGAGGAATTGTGTCAATGCCTCAGGTGCTTGAATATTCGATCCGGGTCTTTGTGCCACAGCGAGTTGAACGCGTTGGGCAATTTCAGACCATTTTCGCCAAGTGCAAAAATTTGATAGCTGATCAGCGCCCAGAATCCAAACGTACTCATGAGAGGGCTCAAGGGCTTCGATCGTCTCAATTGTATAAGTTGGGCCGGTTCGTTTTATTTCAATAGGGTTGATTTCAATTGATTTGAGATCCTGCGTGGCCAGCCTGAGCATGTTGAGGCGATGAGCCGGTGATGCGCCCAGCGGCGGTCTTTGCCAGGGTTGTGCGGCTGGAATGAGTTGTACTTGATCGAGGCTGAGGGCTTCTAGGGCAGTCTTGGCGAGCGAGAGGTGTGCAATATGCACAGGATCGAAACTGCCACCCAGAAGCCCGATTCGCATCAGACCCACTGCCTTGGTTTAAGAAACTCCGCCAAACGTGCTTCCGGCGTACCGGGGGCAGGTTGCCAGTTGTAGCGCCATGTCGCCATGGGCGGCATAGAGAGGAGAATCGACTCGGTACGTCCTCCCGATTGCAAGCCAAAGAGTGTGCCTCGATCGAACACTAGATTAAACTCAACGTATCGTCCTCTGCGATAAGCTTGGAAATCCCGTTCACGTTCACCAAAGGGTAAGGAACGGCGCTTTTCCACGATTGGCATGTAAGCGGTCAAAAACGCATCGCCTACTGAACGCAGTAACGCAAACGATGCTTCGAAACCACCCGCGCTCAGATCATCAAAAAAAATGCCACCCACACCTCTGGTTTCATTGCGGTGTTTTAGAAAGAAATACTCATCACACCATTTTTTATACTCGTCGTAGGCGGTTTCGCTGTGAGGTGCCAGCGCGTCGCGATTGACTCGGTGAAAGTGTTGGGCGTCTTCTTCGAATGGGTAATAAGGCGTCAAGTCCATGCCGCCACCAAACCAGAAGATGTCTTTTTGATCAGAACCTTCTGGCACTTTTGCGACGAACATACGCACGTTCATGTGCGTGGTGGGAATATAAGGATTGCGAGGATGCAGCACCATGGAGACCCCCATCGCCTCCCAGGGGCGGCCGGCAACCTCAGGGCGATGCTGTGTCGCGGAGGGGGGCAGTGTTGTGCCTTTAACGTGGCTGAACAGCACACCAGCTCGTTCGAAGAGTGAACCACCCTCGATGAGTCGTGAAATGCCGCCACCTCCTTCTGCTCGAGTCCATTCGTCGCGCTCAAAGAGGTCTGCGCCCGCATGTTCAAGCGCAGTCACAATGCGTTGTTGCAGACCGAGCAAATAGCTGCGTACCGCAGGAAGGTCAACGACTGATCCGTTGTCTGTTGAAGAGGTTCTTTGAGTCATGTTTAGGACTCCAGCGCTCGCCAACCGATATCGGTTCTGTACTGTGCACCGTCAAAATGAATCTTTTTGATTGTTTCGTACACACGCTTTTGTGTCGCACGAACAGTGTCGTCCAGTGCAGTGACGCAAAGCACACGACCGCCGCTTGTCTGAAGCACATTGTCTTTGAGCGTGGTGCCTGCGTGGAACACCACACAATCCGGCGCATCGGTCGGAATGCCGGTAATCACATCACCGAGGCGAGGAGTGGCAGGGTAGAGATGACTGGCCATTACGACACCGAGTGCAGTTCGAGGATCCCAGTCGATGTGCGCTTGATCCAGGGTGCCATTGACACCGTGCTCAAAAACATCGAGTAGATCGCTGCGGATTCTCATCATGATGGGTTGGGTTTCTGGATCTCCCATCCGACAATTGAATTCGAGGACCTTGATTGGGCAGCTTGCATCATTGCCCTGGCCGATCATCAAACCCGCATAAAGAAATCCAGTGAAAGGAATGCCATCCGCAGCCATC
Source organism: Zwartia panacis (assembly GCF_030410395.1). GTDB lineage: Bacteria > Pseudomonadota > Gammaproteobacteria > Burkholderiales > Burkholderiaceae_B > Zwartia > Zwartia panacis. The sequence continues at coordinate 299,563 of NZ_JAUHHF010000004.1, read as the reverse complement.
CCCTCGATCGTCGGTTTGATCACTTCTTTCATGACACGATCAAAAATAATAGGGGTGACAACAGGGGCGGGGGAGTAAGCACCCATGCCACCTGTGTTGGGTCCTTGGTCGGCATCCTTCAATCGTTTGTGGTCTTGACTGGTAGCGAGCGGAAAGATATTTTTGCCGTCGCACAAAACAATAAAGCTGGCTTCTTCGCCCAGTAAACACTCCTCGATCACGACGCGTGCACCTGCGGCACCCAGAGAGCCATCCCCTAGCATGGCATCGACGGCCTCGTGGGCTTCGTCAAGCGTCATGGCAACAACAACCCCTTTACCAGCGGCTAGGCCATCGGCTTTGATGACAATGGGGGCACCTTGAGACTGGATGTAATCATGCGCGGCTTTGGGATCTGTGAAAGTCTTGTATGCCGCGGTTGGAATGTGATGGCGCACCATGAAGGCTTTTGCAAAGTCTTTCGAACTTTCCAATTGGGCAGCAGCACGGGTGGGGCCAAAAATCTTGAGGCCTTGTGCGCGAAAAGTATCGACCACACCCTGAGCTAATGGTGCCTCAGGTCCAACCACGGTTAAAGCAACGCCTTGTTCGCGAACAAAATCTGCGAGCGCCTGAGGCTCGGTGAGTGCAACATTCGAGGCGCCTTTCATCAGCGCTGTGCCACCGTTTCCGGGCGCGACATAAACGTGTTCGACGCGTGATGATTGCAATAAACGCCAGGCCAATGCGTGCTCACGGCCACCTGAGCCAATAACAAGTAATTTCATGCTGTGTTAGTCCTGCTCATCCATGACGGCGTTGGTGTAAACCTCTTGAACATCATCCAGAGCTTCCAGAGCGTCGAGAAGTTTTTGCATTTTGATGGCATCGTCGCCAGAAAGCTCAACTTCGTTGTTGGGTTTCATGACGATGTCGGCCATTTCAGGTACCAGACCTTTGGCTTGCAGGGCATCGCGAACAGCTGCAAAAGCGGTCGTCGCGCAGGTCACCTCGATTACGCCTTCTTCATCTGTGACGACGTCATCGGCGCCTGCATCGAGAGCGACTTCCATGACTGTATCTTCCGAAGTGCCGGGAGCAAATACAAACTGACCGCAATGCGTGAACATGAAGGCAACGGAGCCCTCCTGGCCGAGATTGCCGCCGTTTTTGGAAAACGCATGCCGGACATCTGCCACGGTTCGTGTGCGGTTATCGGTCATGCAATCCACCACAACGGCGGCACCGCCTACTCCATAACCTTCGTAACGAATTTCGTCGTAATTGGCGCCATCGGCACCACCCGCACCGCGAGTGATCGCGCGCTGAATATTATCTTTGGGCATATTGGCCGCGGTCGCTTTGTCCCAGGCCATGCGCAGGCGAGGGTTGGCATCGGGATCTGCACCGCCCGCCCGAGCGGCAACAGTGATCTCGCGAATGATTTTGGTCCAAAGTTTTCCGCGTTTGGCATCCTGGCGACCTTTACGGTGCTGGATATTGGCCCATTTGCTGTGTCCGGCCATAGTTTCCTGCAATTTATAGAGGTAAAAGCGCATTTTACCTTGCGCACGATATAAACTCGACGGTTGCGAAATATTCGGAATTTCCCTTTTTTGCATTCCCTTATTCTTGTCAGGAGCACTTATGAGCAATCTAGTTAAAGCCATTCGTATTGAAAAAAACGGCGGACCTGAAGTTTTACAGCTCGTCCAGGTTGAAGTGCCTCCTCCAGGCGATAATGAAATCACGATTCAGCAACATGCTGCAGGCTTGAATTTCATCGATATTTACTTCCGTGATGGTCTCTACAAGAGCCCGTTGCCGCATGGCTTGGGCTTCGAAGGCGCTGGCATTGTGACTGCAGTCGGCAAGTCCGTGACGCGCTTTAAAGAAGGCGATCGCGTAGCCTATGGTCAGAGCCCGATTGGTGCCTACGCCCAGGCGCGTAATGTGCCGGCCGCTCAGGTTGTGAAGCTGCCAGAAGGTATCAGCTTTGAAGAAGCTGCTGCGATGATGCTCAAAGGCCTGACCGTGCAATATTTGTTGCGCCAGACATACCGGATCAAGGAAGGCGAAACCATTTTGTTCCATGCTGCTGCGGGCGGGGTGGGTTTGATCGCTTGCCAATGGGCCAAGGCGCTTGGCGTGAAGGTCATCGGCACCGCTTCCAGCCCTGAAAAGGCAGCTCTCGCCAAGGCTCATGGCGCTTGGGAAGTGATTGATTATTCTAAAGAAAATGTGGTTGAGCGCGTAATTGAACTCACGGGTGGAAAGAAGGTGCCTGTGGTGTACGACGGCGTGGGCAAGGACACCTGGATGACTTCTTTGGATTGTTTGCAGCCTCGCGGCTTGATGGTCAGCTACGGGAACGCCTCGGGTCCTGTTGAGGGAGTTTCCCTTGGTATTTTGGCCGCTAAGGGATCTTTGTATGTGACACGTCCGACCCTGGCAGTGCATGTCAACACACCAGAAAAGATGCAGGCTGCTGCTGACGAGTTGTTTGAGATGGTCTTGGCCAAGAAGATCAAGATTCGTATCGATCAGCGTTATCCACTCGAGCAGGCTGGTCAAGCTCAGGCAGCTTTGGCCGCGCGTAAGACGACAGGCGCGACTGTATTTACTTTGAATTGATGAGATTCGCTCTGAGACTTTAGGGAATCTTGCGTTCTTTGGGAACCTTGCTTTTTAGGTAACCTAGCACTTAAAAGCCTGCCAGATGATTGTTCTGGCAGGCTTTTTATTTACTTGTTCGCTTCATGATGATAGCGAGTCACCAACTCCACTTCGTTTTTCGATCCCAACACGACTCCGACACGTTGGTGCAGGCTAGTGGGCTGAATATCGAGAATACGCTGGTTGCCATCTGTTGCTGCACCTCCGGCCTGTTCGACCAGCATGCTCATCGGGTTGGCTTCGTACATCAAACGTAATTTTCCGGGTTTGCCAGGCTCTCGCGCATCCCACGGATACATAAAGATACCGCCACGCGTGATCAAACGGTGAACATCGGCCACCATTGCAGCGATCCAGCGCATATTGAAATCTTTGCCGCGAACGCCCGTTTTACCGGCCAGGCATTCATCGATATAACGACGCACGGGAGGTGCCCAATGGCGCATGTTAGACATATTGATGGAAAACTCTTTCGTGTCGGCCGGAATAGTCATGTTTTCGTGCGTCAAGATCCATGAACCCATTTCACGGTCCAGCGTGAAGCCAACCACACCTTGTCCAATCGTCAGGACAAGCATTGTTTGGGGGCCATAAATGGCGTAACCAGCCACGACTTGCGTGCTGCCTGGCTGAAGGAAATCTTGCTCTGTGATTTCTCGACCCGAAGCACTGGCAGGTGCGCGAAGCACAGAAAAAATGGTGCCAATCGAGACGTTCACATCAATATTTGACGAACCATCCAGAGGGTCGAACAGTAGTAAAAATTCGCCCTTGGGATAACGGTTGGGAATCAGGTGAATCGTCTCCATCTCTTCGGAGGCCATCGCAGCGAGATGCCCACCCCACTCATTGGCCTCGAGCAGAACTTCGTTTGAAATCACATCCAGCTTTTTTTGCACCTCACCTTGAACGTTTTCGCTCTCAAGGCTGCCGAGTACTCCCCCCAGTGCGCCTTTGCTGACTGAATGACTAATGGTCTTGCAGGCTCTGGAGACGATTTCAATCAGCAGACGAACTTCTGCGCTCAAGGCGTGTGAGGCGCGCTGTTGCTCAACGAGATATTGAGTGAGTGTTTTACGTTTCATTTTATGGTGTCGATCTGTTTGTGTGAGAGATGAGTGTATTTGGGTGACAGGTGCTTAGAGCGCAAGTGCTTTGGAAACGATCTCCATTGTATTGCGCGAAAGGTTCGGATGGGCTGCTACGCGTTGCAATTCCTGCTGCATACGGTCTTTAACGCCCGGAATGAAACGTGACCAGTGATCAAACGCGCGTGCGAGTCGGGCGGCGATCTCTGGATTGAGCGTATCCAGGGCAAGGACTTGATCTGCCCAAAACGCATAACCAGTACCATCAGCCGCATGTAAACCCAGCATATTCGCACTGCAGAATTGAAAAATGACGGAGCGGGCACGATTGGGGTTGCGCAAATTGAAGGCGGGATGCGCCATCAGGCCGGTCATGCTCTTTGCTGTGGCAAGTGGGGAGGACGCCTGCACGGCAAACCATTTGTCGATAACAAGAGGGTCATGCTGCCAGTTTTCATAAAACTGCGTGATGGCATCACTTGTTCGCGCTCCTTGTGTTTCGTGCGCGAGTGTAGTGAAGGCAGCCATCCTGTCAGTCATGTTTGTGGCATGGTTGAACTGCTGGAAAGCAAGCTCGATCGCTTCCTTTTGGTGGGCGGTGACAAGAAAGGAAAGCGCAAGATTTTTGAGTGCACGCTTGCCTGCTGGTCCAGGTGCGGGAGAGTATTTTCCTGGTGTGGATTGCTGGTGGTAAGTCGCTATAAGCTCTTTGCAGAAGTGCTGGCCAATGACACGTTTTAGAGAGACTCGAGCTTGGGCAACAGCGACTGGATCCATGGCGCTCATACGTTCGAGCACTGTTTTTTCAAGAGGCATACTCAGCGCGCGAGCTTGATACCCAGCGTCGATATCGGTGTCCTTGAGCATCGATCCCCAGGCGTCGATCATGACGGGGTCCGGTGCCGGCGTTTGTCCGGTTTCTCGCCAGATCGCTGCCATGGCGAGGATTTGTCGGGTGGCAAGCTCTTGCCCGGCCTCCCAGCGCGCAAAAGCATTGCTGTCGTGCGCAGACAGCAACGCAAGTTCCTCGTTGGTATAGGGGTAGATCAAATTGACAGGAGCAGAAAAGTTGCGCAACAAAGAAGGGGTGGGGCGTTTTGAAATACCCTCAAAAGTCCAGCTTTGAGTTTCCTTGGTCAGTTCGAGTAATTTTTCGGTGTCAGGCTGGTCATCTTGACCTTTGAGTGCGAGCGGAAGTGGTTGGCCTTTCTCATCAAGCAGCCCGACTGTGATCGGAATATGAAATGGTAATTTTTTCATGCCCGATTGCTTTTCAACACCAACTGGTGCGCATTCCTGACTGAGCGTGAGTGTGCAACACTGCGTCGCCGCGTCAAAGGCAAGTGAAGCGTTTACGCGCGGAGTGCCTGCCTGGCTGTACCAGCGTTTAAATTGAGTGAGATCTCTGGTCGGATTTTTTTTTTGCAAGGCCCAGTTCATGGCGTCAACAAAATCATCGCACGTCACAGCCTGACCGTCGTGTCGTCGGAAATACTCATCCATTCCGGCGCGAAATGCTTGCTCACCCAACAAAGTGTGCATCATGCGAATCACCTCGGCGCCCTTTTCATAGACCGTGGCCGTATAAAAGTTACCGATTTCTTGATAGCTCTGGGGTCGGATAGGGTGTGCCATCGGACCGCTGTCTTCAGGAAACTGTGCGGCCCGCAATGTGATCACGTCATCGATGCGTTTGATTGCGCGAGCGCTTTGCGCCGCAGTGGCGCTCAGTCCTTGAGCCATCATGTCAGCGGTGAACTCTTGATCTCGAAACACCGTGAGGCCTTCTTTAAGGCTCAGTTCGAACCAGTCGCGGCAAGTGACCCGATTGCCGGTCCAGTTGTGGAAATACTCGTGGCCAATCACGGCTTCGATGGCTTGATAGTTCGAGTCAGTTGCGGTGTTGGGGTCTGCGAGAACATAGGCCGCATTAAAAATGTTCAGGCCTTTATTTTCCATCGCGCCCATATTGAAATCCCGCGCGGCCACAATCATGAACCGATCAAGGTCGAGCTCAAGGCCGAAACGCTGCTCGTCCCAACGCAATGAGCGCTCGAGAGACTCCATCGCCCATTGCGTTTGATGTTCGGAACCCGGGTCGCTGTAGACCTGCAATAAAACTTTGCGACCGCTCGCAGTCATGGTCTGATGCTCTCTGCAACCGAATTCTCCAGCGACCAAGGCAAATAAATAACTTGGTTTTGCAAATGGGTCGTGCCATTGCACCTCATGACGCTGATCGTCAAGATCCTTTTTGAGAACCAGGTTGCCATTGGAGAGCAATAGGGGATATTGCTTGCGATCAGCGCGAAGCGTAACGTGATAAACGGACATCACATCGGGTCGGTCGGCAAACCAGGTAATTTTCCTGAAGCCCTGCGCTTCGCATTGCGTGAAAAGACTCTTGCCAGAAACATACAGCCCTGAGAGGCTCGTATTTTTTGCGGGCTGACATGTGCTGACAATGATGATTTCTGCGTGGTCAGGTACGTCCAGAATCTTGAGAGTATTAGGTGTTAGCGTGTATCTTTCGGCACCAATAAGATCACCGTTGATATGAATCGAAATCAGTGCGAGATCTTCACCGTCGAGCTCGAGATCACTGACGCGGGGAAGATCCATCCGTCGCTGGACAATCATTTGAGCGCGCACCCAAGTCAGGTCTGCCTCGAGCTCGAATTCCAGCTGAACGGTTGGGATACGAAAAGCGAAAGGGCGATAGTCTTCGCGTCGAATGGTTGTGCCGGTCTCTGTACGCATGCTGTTATCCAATAAGAATCTTTAGCATTGTATGAGCGCAGCCCTGAAAACGAATAAATCTCTCCTATGCAACCTTGATTTTGTCCTATCATTGGGGCTTGTTTGATTCACGATATGTCAAAGCTATGAATGCAAAACTTGAGGTTCGACCACTTTCTGGTTCTGTTGGTGCTGAAATACATGGCATTGATCTGAAAGGCAATCTTAGTGATAGTCAAATCGCCCAGATTCGCGAAGTCTGGCTGAAATATGGCGTGATTTTCTTTCGCAATCAGCCGCTTGACTGTGAGACTTTCCAAAACTTTGCAATGCGTTTTGGTGAAGTAGTGGAATACCCCTTTGTGAAAGGGTTACCTGATTTTCCCCTGATCATTCCTGTTTTGAAATTGCCCCATGAAAAGCATAATTTCGGTGGGGTATGGCATACGGACACCACGTATTTGAAAGAACCGCCCATGGCGACGATGCTGATTGCCCGTGAAATCCCGCCCTACGGTGGGGACACTCTTTTTTCAAGCAACTACGCTGCCTTTGAGTCTCTTTCGCCAGCTTTGCAAGAGACACTGACGGGTATGTATGCTGTGAACTCTTCTGCCAAGGCCGCTGTCACCAAGACCCGAGAAGATCGGCTGGCTGATTCTGCAAAGGCCTCCGAGAGAGAGGAGCTGAGTGCTGAACATCCAGTTGTCCGTATTCATCCCGAGACGGGTCGACGGGCTCTTTATATCAATCCCGGTCATACAACGCGTTTTGTGGGTTGGACCGAGGAAGAAAGCGAACCCTTGTTGAAGTATTTGTTCGCCCATCAGGTCAGGCCTGAGTTCACCTGCCGGTTTGCCTGGCAGGTCGGATCAATTGCGTTGTGGGATAACCGCTGTGTTTTGCATAATCCAATTAATGATTACCATGGTCACAAGCGTTTGTTACATCGTATTACCCTGAAAGGTGATAAACCGAAATAATTGTTCAATATCAATTGAATAAAATAAATTGTCTTTCTGGCATATATAAATATTCGGGTGAATAATAATGAAAATTAATTTAAAGAAAATCTTGGTAGCTGCGTTTAGCGTAGTGACGGTTTCTTTTTCGCTGAGCGCTTTTGCTCAAATCCCAGCTGAATTAACAGGCAAATCAATCAAAATTATCGTACCACAGGCGGCGGGTGGTGCCTCTGATGCGATCGCACGTTTAATGGCTTCCGAGCTGAGCCAACGCTGGAACACCACGATCGTCGTGGAAAATCGTCCGGGCGCTGGAGGGAATATCGGTAGCGAAGCAGTGGCTAAATCTCCAGGTGACGGGACAACATGGCTCATGAGTTATTCCGGTACTCATGCGATTAACCCCTCGCTCTACAAGAAAATGTCTTTTGACATGGCCAAAGACTTGGTGCCAATCGCATCGCTCGCAACGTTACCTTTTGTATTGGTCGTCAACCCGTCTTTGCCAGTTAAAAATATTGCCGAATATGTCGCTTATGCCAAGGCTAATCCTGGCAAAATCAATATCGCTTCTTCTGGAAATGGCTCGGTCAACCACTTGCTGAATGAAATGTTAGGTTTGGCTGCTGACATCAAGACGACCCATGTCCCTTATAAAGGCGTGGCACCTGCATTAACTGATGTGATGGGTGGCCAGGTACAGGGTGTTTATGCCAGCGCCCCTTCTGTGATGGGTCAAATCAAGAGCGGTGCGGTACGTCCTCTGGCTGCTTCGGCCTCGCGGCGCTCGGAAGCCTTGCCAGACGTGCCAACTTTCGGTGAAGCTGGCTATCCCGCCTTAGCGCTGGACTCCTGGTTTGCTTTATTTGTTTCTAGCTCCACACCCATGCCTCTTCGTCAGCAGATTCACGCCGAGATTAATAAGGTGTTGGCAGATCCCAAGGTTGTCGAGCAGTTAAGAGCGAGAGGAGCGTCTACACTCATTACGACTTTGCCTGAGTTTCAAAAGGTCATTGATAATGATTTAGAGCAGTGGGGCAAAGCAGTGCGTGCTTCAGGCGCTACCATTGATTAAATTTTAAAATGATATTTTTAAACAAAAGGCCGAGTAATCTCGGCCTTTTGTTTGTTGTTATTAATTGAAAATAATCATATCAAGAATTGCTGACGTGTTTGACCATTTTTTTCGGCTTCTATGATCCAAAGGGGAGCTTTGCCCCGGCCAGTCCATGTCGCGGATGTTACTGGATGACGATATTTAGGGGCGACAGATTTTTTGGTAACGGACACTTTAGCTGACTTTTCAACGCTGATTTTGCGAATTTTTGAGCCGGTTTTCCCGTAAGCTGCAGCGATTTCATCCGGAGTGATTCCGTATTCTTTCATTGAACGCAAAATGCCAGAAATGACGGGTTTGCGCTGCTTGCTTTGCAAAAGTTGAGCCTGTTTATTCAGGCGTTCGATTTCTTTCTGAATTTTTGCTTGCTGGCTTGCGTAGTTTTGACGAGACATATCCCTGCCTTTATTTGAAGTAAAAATTTAAAGCAAAATTTATAGTGTTTTTAATATGTTTTAACTTTACTAAATCGTCTGGATTCTGTACATGTTAATCTCGATATTAATTATGACTATTTCTACTATTCATGATTGTCACCACGATTATTAATACGACTAGATCAACGAAAATTTTGACTGAAAAATTATAAATTAAAATTTTTATTTAAATCTGCTGAATCTTCAATCATATTAAATGATATTTAATAATCATATTTAACTTTACAGCTTGATATCATTAAGAATAATTAAATATAAAAATGGAAATCAATATGAATATATCTGCGCAATCCGCAACTCTGCCGCTGACCTGCTTGGCCGCACCGCTCAAAGTCGCTGGGATTCAGATGGTTTCGGCCGCATCGGTTGCACAAAACCTTAAAACTGCTTCCATTTTGATCGAACGTGCGGCAAGCCAAGGTGCGCGTCTTGTTGTTTTGCCGGAATATTTCTGCTTAATGGGACGACTTGAAACGGATAAATTATCAGTGGCGGAAACTAAAGGCACTGGACCAATTCAAGATTTTTTATCAGAGGCGGCTATTCGACATCACATCTATTTGTCTGCCGGCAGTATTCCGCTGATCTCTCCCGATCAAGGCCGCGTATTTAATACTCAACTTGTGTATACGCCAAATGGGGAACAAATTGCCCGTTACGACAAAATACATTTATTTAATTTTGCTCGGGGTAATGAGAGTTACGATGAATCGCGCGCAATTTTGGCGGGACAAAAAATTGTCCGTTTAGAAACACCCGAAATCACTTTAGGATTATCGATCTGTTATGACCTGAGATTTCCTGAGTTATATCGGGCGATGGGTCAGGTTGACTTGATTTTGGTGCCCTCGGCCTTCACCTATACGACAGGGCAGGCACATTGGGAGATCTTGCTGCGCGCCAGAGCGATCGAGAACCAGTGCTATGTTTTGGCTCCGGCTCAGGGCGGCCATCATGAAAATGGCCGTCGGACTTGGGGGCATTCGATGTTGATTGACCCCTGGGGGGATATCCTGGAGGTATTACCCGAGCATGAGGGGATCGTAAGCGGTACCATAGAGCCTGGTCGTTTACAGGAAGTTCGGCAATCCCTGCCTGCACTTTCACACCGAAAAATTTTTGCTGATAAATGAAACTGATTGATCCTGCTATTTCATCATTGTCCACAGCCAAGAGTCTGCTGCTGGATCCTTGGGGCTTGGACGAAACCGACCTGAATCGAGCGCTCGGTGAGATTTTTACGCACAAGGTCGATTATGCCGATCTGTATTTTCAATATACCCGCAGCGAGGGCTGGAGTCTCGAAGAAGGAATCGTCAAGACGGGCAGTTTTTCGATTTCTCAGGGTGTAGGTGTGCGGGCGGTGGCGGGTGAAAAAACGGCTTTTGCCTATTCCGACACGTTGTCTGCGGACGCTTTACTTTCGTCTGCGCATGCTGTGCGCAGTATCGCTCGTCAAGGTGCCGGCAAATCACGCGTTCAGGGCACAAAATCCGAACGCAATTTAAGCCTTTACCTGCCAGTTGATCCGCTTTCAACAATGACTGCGCCTGAAAAAGTAGGCCTGCTGGAGCGAGTCGAAAAAATGGCGCGAGCCAAGGACACGCATGTCAAGCAAGTGATGGCGAGCCTCGGGATGGAATACGACGTGGTGATGATCGCGGGGAGCGACGGTAGATTGACGGCTGATGTTCGTCCCTTGGTGCGCTTGTCTTTGTCGGTTGTAGTCGAACGCAACGGTCGCAGGGAAACAGGTCATTCGGGTGGTGGTGGTCGATCCGGACTGGAGTATTTTTCCGACGAAACACTCAGGCACTATGTTGATCTCGCTGTGCATGAGGCGATGGTCAATCTTGACGCGCGTCCTGCACCCGCCGGAGAGATGACGGTAGTCCTTGCCGCGGGCTGGCCCGGCATCTTGTTGCATGAAGCGGTCGGGCATGGACTCGAAGGTGACTTTAACCGCAAAGGTTCAAGCGTGTTTTCTGGTAAGGTTGGTCAGCGAGTCGCCTCTAAAGGCGTCACTGTTGTGGACGATGGGACGATTGAAGGGCGCCGTGGTTCTTTGAACGTGGACGACGAGGGCAATCCCACACAACGCAATGTGCTGATTGAGGACGGGATTTTGAAGGGGTACATGCAAGATACGCTCAATGCCCGCCTCATGAAGACCGCCATCACTGGGAACGGACGTCGTGAGTCTTTTGCTCATTTGCCCATGCCTCGCATGACCAACACGTTCATGTTGTCGGGTACCGAAGAGCCGGAGGAAATGATTTCGTCCGTAAAAAAAGGTATTTATGCCGCGAACTTTGGCGGCGGCCAGGTTGACATCACGAGCGGGAAATTTGTGTTCTCCGCCTCCGAGGCCTACATGATTGAGAACGGCCGCATCACATACCCAATCAAGGGCGCGACCTTGATTGGCAGTGGTCCAGAGGCCATGAACCGTGTCAGTATGATTGGGAACAATATGAAGCTCGACAGCGGTGTTGGCACTTGCGGTAAAGAAGGGCAAAGCGTTCCTGTCGGAGTGGGTATGCCCACGATCAAGATGGAAGGCTTGACTGTGGGCGGTACGGCCTGACGCCGGACTGCATTGTTGCTTCGATCAAATTTTTAATTTCAAAAGCTATCTGTTTCAGGAGTGAGTTGTGCCACATAATACCGATGACCTGCGTATCCGTGAGATCAAAGAGCTCGCGCCACCTTCACATGCGATGAGTGAGAATCCCTGCACGCCCGAGGTTTCATCGCTGGTGTTTGAAACCCGTCAGTCTATTCATCGTATTCTGCACGGAATGGATGACCGTTTGGTCGTGGTCATCGGGCCTTGCTCGATTCACGATACCAAGGCTGCGCTGGAGTACGCAAAAAGACTGAAGGCCGAGCGCGACAGATTCAGTGGCGAGCTTGAGATCGTGATGCGCGTTTATTTTGAAAAGCCACGTACGACTGTTGGCTGGAAAGGCTTGATCAACGATCCCGAGCTCGACGGAAGTTTCAATATCAATAAAGGGTTGCGCACTGCGCGCAGTCTGTTGCTTGAAATCAATGCCATGGGCTTGCCCGCGGGATGTGAGTTTCTGGACATGATTACGCCCCAATACATCGCCGATCTGGTGTCCTGGGGCGCGATTGGCGCACGCACGACTGAGAGCCAAGTGCATCGTGAGCTTGCTTCAGGCCTGTCTTGTCCGGTGGGATTTAAAAATGGAACCGATGGTAATGTCCGCATTGCTGTGGATGCCATGAAAGCGGCTTCCCAGCCTCATCACTTTCTGTCTGTGACCAAGGCGGGGCATTCCGCGATCGTTTCTACTCTGGGTAACGAGGATTGCCATGTGATCCTCCGTGGTGGAAAGGCTCCTAATTATGATGCGGCAAGTGTGCAGGCGGCTTGCGAGGAAATGGCAAAGGCTGGTCTGGCGCAACGTGTCATGATTGATGCCAGCCACGCCAACAGTAATAAAAAGCCTGAGAATCAACCCGCTGTGTGTGCCGATGTTGGCGCGCAGATCGCTCAGGGCGAGACAAGAATCATGGGATTGATGATCGAAAGTCATCTGGTGGCGGGTCGTCAGGACCTGATCGCCGGTCAGCCGCTTGTGTATGGACAGAGTGTGACGGATGGATGCATCGATTGGGATAGTTCTGCCCAGGTTCTCGTGGCATTGGCTGAGTCCGTTAAGCAGCGCCGTCGTACCTTGTTAAAAAACGAGCAATGAAATGAACGCCCCGCACGAAAGTCAAAACCTGCGTTGCCCGATTCCGGATGAAATGATTGCTGACTTGCAAGCAAAGTTTGGCGATCGGTTTTCACGGTCAAATGCCGTACGGGATCATCACGGCAAGGATGAGTCGCCTTTTCCTTCCATGTTGCCCGATGGTGTGGTGTTTGCCGAGTCAACAGACGAAGTGGTCGCAGTGGTCAAGCTTTGCGATAAGCATGGGGTTCCGCTTATTCCTTACGGCTCAGGTTCCTCGCTAGAAGGCCACATTTTGGCAGTTCAAGGCGGCATCAGTCTGGATTTAACCAGAATGAACAAGATTGTCGCTTTGCATGCCGAAGATCAGACTGTCACCGTTCAAGCTGGGTTGACGCGTAAGCAGCTCAACGAGCAGATCCGTGACACGGGTTTATTTTTTCCGATCGACCCGGGTGCGGACGCCTCCTTAGGCGGAATGTCCGCGACACGCGCATCGGGTACCAATGCCGTGCGCTATGGCACGATGCGCGAAAATGTGGTTTCACTGACCGTCGTGACGGCGCAAGGTAAGGTGATTCGGACCTCGCGCCGTGCCAGAAAATCTTCGGCTGGCTACGACTTGACCCGGCTTTTTGTCGGCAGTGAAGGTACCCTTGGTGTTATTACCGAGGTGACCGTCAAGCTTTATCCTCAGCCTGAGGCAGTGAGTGCCGCGGTTTGCAACTTTCCAAGCGTCCATGACGCGGTTGAGTGTGTCATTCAAACAATTCAGCTTGGCGTGCCAGTCGCGAGAGTTGAGTTGATGAATGCTGAAGCGGTGCGCGCGTCTAACGCCTACAGCAAACTCACGTTACGTGAAACTCCTCTGCTGCTGTTTGAGTTCCATGGGAGCGAAGCGAGCGTGAAGGAGCAGGCGCAAACAGTTCAGGATATTGCCAAGGATTGCGGCGGAATGGATTTTGAATGGGCAGAACGTCCCGAGGACCGCAATCGCTTGTGGACTGCGCGACATAATGCCTATTTTGCCGGTTTGCAGCTTCGTCCTGGTTGCAAAGCCAGCACCACAGATGTTTGCGTGCCCATTTCCCGTCTAGCCGAGTGTATTGATGCTGCGACTGAGGCATTATCCAAAGTGAGTTTTCCCAGCACGATCGTCGGTCATGTAGGTGATGGAAACTTCCACGTCTTGATGCTGCTTGATCCTGACAGTGAGGCGGAATGGGCGGAGTCCGAGCGCCTGAATTATCAACTCGTCATGCAAGCGATTCAGGCCGATGGGACCTGTACTGGAGAGCATGGAATCGGTTTGCATAAAAAGCAATTCATGGTGCATGAGCATGGAGAGGATGCCCTCGATCTGATGCGGTCACTCAAGCTGGCATTCGACCCCAATAATATCCTTAACCCGGGAAAGGTTTTAGATCCCCGAATGTAAGGCATACCTCGGGTAAGTCCTGTCCTGCGAAAACTTGCCTTCCAAGGTATTGTTGTGTCCTATGAATGCGATCATTGATACAGGCTTGTCCCCCTTGATTGTGCCGCCCAAAGAAGAGGTGGTCCTGGCACTGCGGGCGGCAGTTCCACCGCACTGTGTGCTCAGTCGCGAGGAGGACACTCGACCGTACGAGTGCGACGGATTGTCGTTATATCGGTCGTTGCCGATGGCCGTGGTCCTTCCCGAGACAGAGGCGCAGGTCCAAAATATTCTTAAGGTCTGTAAACGTCTGAACGTTCCAGTCGTGGCCCGCGGTGCGGGTACGGGCTTGTCGGGTGGTGCGATGCCGCATGCTCAAGGCGTTTTACTCGGACTGGCCAAGTTCAATCAAATCAAGCAGATTGATCCGGTAGCCGCGATCGCTGTTGTTCAGCCTGGTGTTCGGAATTTGGCGGTTTCCGAAGCGGCTGCGCCATTCGGTTTGTATTACGCGCCGGATCCATCCAGTCAGATTGCCTGCACAATTGGCGGGAATGTGGCTGAGAATTCGGGAGGTGTGCATTGCCTCAAATATGGTCTGACCATTCATAACGTTCTCAAAGTTCGAATGGTGACGATGGAAGGCGATGTCGTCGAGTTAGGCTCTCTGGCGCCCGACAGTCCGGGCCCGGATTTGCTGTCCGTGTTTGTTGGATCGGAAGGCATGCTAGGGGTGGTCACCGAGGTCACCTTACGATTGACGCCCAAGCCAGCCTTAGCCAGTGTCATCATGGCGAGTTTCGATGACGTGGAAAAGGCGAGTGACGCGGTTGGCAAAATTATCGGTGCCGGAATTATTCCTGCCGGACTTGAGATGATGGACAAGCAGGCTACCCAGATGGTGGAGCCATTTGTCAAGGCTGGTTATGACATAGATGCCGAGGCCATTTTGTTGTGCGAGTCTGATGGCACAACTGAAGAAGTGGCTGAAGAACTTCAGCGCATGGAACAAGTTTTCCAGCGCGCCGGTGCAACACGACTGCAGGTTTCGACAAGTGAAGCCGAGAGGCTGCGTTTCTGGGCGGGTCGCAAGAACGCTTTTCCAGCAGCCGGTCGTGTGTCTCCCGACTATTACTGCATGGATGGAACAATCCCTCGGCGACGTCTGGGAGATGTGCTTAAAGCGATTCAGGGTATGGAAACGCAGTTTGGCTTGCGTTGCGCCAACGTTTTTCATGCTGGAGATGGGAATCTCCACCCCTTGATTCTGTTCAATTCAAATATCGAAGATGAAGTGCGGCGTGCGGAGGATTTTGGTGCAGCGATTCTCGAGCTGTGCGTCGAGGTGGGCGGGACCATCACGGGCGAGCACGGTGTGGGAATGGAAAAGATCAATCAGATGTGTGTGCAATTCAGTCGGGACGAACTGGATATGTTCATGGCGGTCAAACGTGCTTTCGATCCCGCCTGTTTACTCAATCCAGAAAAAGTGATCCCGACGCTGGCTCGCTGCGCTGAATACGGCAAGATGCATGTGCACGGTGGAGCGATTCCTTTTCCTGAGTTGCCGAGATTCTGAGCTATGACGAACTATGAAATCTCTCAGCTGATCGAACAGGTGTTGTCCGCGCGTGCCAGTTTTAAACCTATTTTGATCCGTGGTGGTGGCACCAAATCCTTTTATGGCAATCCTTTTGACCGTGCGGGCGAGGCACCTGTCACTCTCGACATGCGAAGCGTTCGCGGGATCGTGAACTACCAACCCTCTGAATTGGTGATCACCGCTTTGGCAGGCACTCCTTTGCAGGAAATTGTCGAAACGCTGGATGCTTCAGGACAGATGTTGGCTTTTGAGCCTCCTGCTTTCGGGCCTCAAGCGACGGTAGGAGGATGTATTTCTGCTGGTCTGGCGGGTCCCGGGCGTTATAGCGCAGGACCTGTGAAGGATTATGTACTTGGCGCCCATTTGCTGGACGCGCAAGGGCGTATTCTAAAGTTCGGTGGCGAGGTCATGAAAAATGTGGCCGGCTACGACGTTTCACGTTTACTGACAGGTGCTCTTGGGATGTTTGGTGCCCTGACTCAGGTCTCCATCAAAGTCGCCCCAAAACCATTCGAGGTATGTACGCTGGAATGGGATATGGATGAATCAACGGCGCTGGCGAAATGTTTGAGCTGGCGCGCGCAGCCTTTGCCAATCTCCGCAACTTCTTGGGAGTCAATTGGCGGAGCTGGGCGTTTGCGCGTGCGTTTGGCGGGAGCGGCTGCCGCACTCTCATCTGCCAGGCAATTGCTCGGCGGCGAAGTGATGGATGCCGATGTTGCAATCGAGTATTGGGCAGCGTTGCGTGAGCAGACATTGGATTTTTTCGCCACGCCAGTGCTTTGGCGTGTCGCCTGTGCGCCGGGTACACCGGCACTCAATGCGGGGCCGACCTTGATCGAGTGGGGGGGCGGACAACGCTGGATCGCAGCCGATACCGACCCTCAGTTGATTCGAAGCTTGGCTGAGCGGTCAGGCGGCCATGCAACATTATTTAGACAGCCTGAGGCAAAAAACTTGCCGCCAGAAGGTGTTTTTCATCCATTGAGTCAAGGTGTCGCAACCATCGTGCGACGACTCAAACAGGAATTCGATCCGAAGTCAGTTTTCAATCCAGGTCGTTTGATCACAGGTCTATAACGAGACAAACATGCAGATCAATTTGGCGCAGTGGGCACGTGACTCCAAGCTCGGACAAGAAGCTGACGATATTTTGCGTCGTTGCGTGCATTGTGGATTTTGCACAGCGACATGCCCAACCTATCAAGTGCTGGGCGACGAATTGGATAGCCCACGGGGACGTATTTACCTGATCAAAGAGGTTCTAGAGGGCAAGGAGCCCACTCAGGCTACGCAACAGCATCTGGATCGTTGTCTGACATGCCGTAACTGTGAAACGACCTGTCCATCGGGTGTTGAATACGGTCATCTCGTCGATATTGGTCGACAGATCGTTGAAGAAAAAGTGAAGCGTCCGCTGGGTCAGCGCGTTCAACGCGCATTATTGCGCGAGGGGCTGACATCGCGTTTATTTGCGCCAGCTTATAAATTGGGTCAGTCAATTCGTGAGTGGCTACCCGAAACACTGCAACGCAAAGTCATCGAGCCTAGGCCGGTGGGCACACTTCCAGTGACTTCAGGTTTGGCCCGCCAGGTGCTCTTGCTCTCTGGTTGCGTTCAGCCGACCATGATGCCGTCTATTGATGCTGCGACGATTCGAGTACTCAGCCGTCTGGGTATTGGAACGCAAGTCGTCGCTGGGGCGGGGTGCTGTGGTGCGCTGAGTTTTCACCTTGATGATCAAGAGCGTGCGCGTGCCCAGATGCGCCAGAACATTGACGCATGGCTTCCCCACGTCGAGTCTGGCAAGATCGATGCAATCGTCATGAACGCTTCTGGATGTGGCGCGATGGTGGTGGAGTACGCACACCATTTGAGAGATGATCCCGTTTATTTACCTAAAGCTGAAAAAATTGTGTCGTTTGTGCGGGATATCGCACAGGTTGTCAGTCCACACGCAGAGACACTCGCCAAACATATCGATCTCTCAAAACTGCCCAAGAGACCTGTTTTCCACCCGCCATGCACTTTGCAGCACTGGCAAGGTTTGCGTCCGGCTAGCGAGCAGTTGTTGACTGCGCTTGGGCTTTCATTGCAGCCCTTTACCGAAAGTCACCTGTGTTGTGGTTCCGCAGGAGCTTACTCGGTTTTGCAACCCGAGATTTCCACAGCTTTGCGTGACCGAAAACTGGGGCAGCTCAATGCAGCCAAGCCCGATGTGATGCTGTCTTCCAATATCGGCTGTATTGGTCATCTGCAAAGCGGTACAGATACTCCTGTCCGTCATTGGATCGAAGTGGTCGATACCGCTTTGAAATGATTAAGAGTGATCGACAGCTTTGACTAAGTCCTCAATGACTTTTTTGGCATCTCCAAAGACCATCATCGTTTTGTCCATGTAAAAAAGCTCGTTATCCAGGCCGGCGTAACCTGAAGCCATGGAGCGTTTGTTCACGATGATTGTTTTAGCTTTATAGGCCTCAAGAATAGGCATGCCAGCGATGGGTGACTTGGGGTCTGTTTTCGCAGCGGGGTTCACGACGTCATTGGCGCCTAACACGAGTACGACGTCCGTTTGCGCAAACTCGCTGTTGATGTCTTCCATTTCAAACACTTGATCGTAGGGGACCTCGGCCTCTGCGAGTAGCACGTTCATGTGGCCTGGCATGCGTCCGGCGACCGGATGAATCGCATACTTCACCGTGACACCGCGATCGGTGAGCTTTTCGGCCAACTCTTTAAGGGCATGCTGGGCTCGTGCGACAGCCAAGCCATAACCAGGCACGATGGTGACCGTTTCTGCGTTGGTCAGCAAGAACGCCACATCATCCGGGCTGCCTGAGCGAACCGTTCGCTGAACACCCTCACCGGGGGCGGATCCGGTATCGGTCGCACCACCAAAACCACCCAAAATCACGTTAAAGAAAGACCGGTTCATGGCCTTGCACATAATGTAGGAGAGAATCGCGCCCGAAGAGCCTACCAAAGACCCTGCAATGATCAGCATCGGATTGTTAAGCGAAAACCCGATGCCCGCCGCCGCCCAGCCTGAGTAGCTGTTGAGCATCGATACGATTACCGGCATGTCGGCACCGCCAATCGGGATAATGATGAGCACGCCTAAAACAAAGGCGATGATCGTCATGATCACAAAGGGAGTCCAGTCCTGAATCAGCATGAACCAAATGCCGCAACCAAGCATCGCGAGTGCCAATGCCAAGTTCACCATGTGCTGACCAGAAAAAACGACCGGAGCACCTTGAAAAAGACGGAATTTGTATTTGCCTGAGAGTTTGCCGAAGGCAATCACAGATCCAGAAAAGGTGATAGCACCTACAAAAGTACCAATAAACAACTCGAGACGATTGCCAAGGGGAATGGGATCGCCTTTGGCTGCGACGATACTAAAGGCGTGCGGCTCGGCAACAATGGCAACGGCGATCGCGACTGCGGCCAGACCAATCATGCTGTGCATGAAGGCGACGAGCTCCGGCATTTTTGTCATTTCAACGCGTTTGGCCATGACAGTGCCGATCGAGCCTCCAATCAGCAGTCCTAACAGAACCCACGCTAAACCAGTGCCCGCTTGAGCTTCGCGCGCGAGGCTGACGATGAGTGCAGCTGTGGTCAATACAGCAATGAGCATACCTGCCATTCCAAAGGCATTGCCTAATCGCGAGGTTGTGGGGTGAGACAAGCCTTTGAGCGCTTGAATGAAACAAACCGAAGCGATCAGGTAGAAAAGGGTGACAACGTTAATGGAAATCATGCGCGACTCCCGTTATCAGTGGACTTTTCTTTTGGGGTTTGATCTTTTGGTGACTTCTTTTTAAACATTTCCAGCATGCGTCGTGTGACCAGGAAGCCACCAAAGACGTTGACTGCGGCGAGCGCAACAGCAAAAACGCCCATGCCGCGCGCGAGTCCACCCTCGGTGAGTGCGGCGGCTAACATCGCACCGACGATAACAATCGCTGAAATAGCATTCGTGACCGCCATTAACGGGGTATGCAAAGCAGGGGTGACATTCCAGACTACGTGATAGCCGACATAGATAGCCAGCACAAAAATGATGAGATTCACCAGGGTAGGGCTAATGGCTTCCATTATTTCTTCCTTAAGTTTTTGCCGCCTTCACAGACCAGGCAAGCTGAAACGATATCGTCATCACGCGCAATGGCCAGATTGGCGTCTTTGTCTATGATGAGTTTGAGGAAGTCCAGTACGTTGCGGGCATACAGCGCAGAGGCATCCGTAGCGAGCATGCCGGGGAGGTTAGTCAAACCTACCAGCGCGACGCCATTTTCATAGACCACTAGACCTTTTTGAGAAAGAGGACAGTTACCGCCACGTTCAACAGCAAGATCGACAATGACCGATCCCGGCTTCATCGCTCGAACTGTTTCGGCAGAAATCAGTATGGGTGCAGGGCGACCGGGAATGAGCGCGGTTGAAATGACAATATCCGCCTGTTTGCAGCGCTCTGAGACCAAGGCCGCCTGCCGTTCCATCCAGCTTGCTGGCATCGGTCTCGCATAGCCACCCACGCCTTTGGCAATCTCGCGTTCCTCGTCAGTTTCGAAAGGAACATCGATGAATTTTGCACCGAGCGATTCGACTTGCTCCTTGGCTGCCGGACGCACATCTGAGGCTTCTACGACAGCCCCCAGACGTTTTGCCGTCGCGATCGCCTGCAAGCCCGCAACGCCAGTCCCCAGGATGACCACGCGAGCTGCTTTGATCGTGCCAGCCGCTGTCATCATCATGGGAAACATCCGGCCGTAGTAGTGCGCGCCTAACAGAACGGCCTTGTAACCTGCCAGATTGGCCTGAGAGGATAAGACGTCCAGACTCTGGGCACGCGTGGTGCGTGGGGCTGCCTCGAGCGCGAAGGCTGTGACACCGGCTTGCGCCATTGCGTCCAGCCCCGCTTCGTCGAATGGATCAAGCATCCCGACTAAAGTGCTTCCTCGGGCGATATTTAAGAGTTCGGTGGCGCTGGGCGCACGTACTTTGAGGATCAATGCTGCGGCGAACGCTTGCTGTGCCTCAACGATTTTGGCTCCGGCTTGCTCATAGGCCTGGTCAGAGAAATGAGCAGCCAAACCGGCACTTTGTTCGACCAGGACCTCGTGCCCGGCAGCAACGTATTTTTTAACCGTTTCCGGTGTCGCTGCCACACGTGTTTCGTTTTCGCGAGTCTCGCGCGGGATTCCGATGCGCATCGAGCTCTCCATCTGTTGGGTTGTGAATCTTTAGGTTATACACCACGCACTGGGGTTCGCGCCCGTGGTTTACTTCATTTTGAGGCGATATTGCCGGCGGTTGTCTGGGTGATGGACCGGGAGCGACTACAATTTGGACATCATGGAAACAGCAAAAAAACGTGTAGTGGTAGGCATGTCTGGTGGCGTGGACTCGTCGGTGACTGCGTGGCTGCTTAAACAGCAGGGCTACGAGGTGATCGGCCTGTTCATGAAAAACTGGGAAGATGATGACGATTCGGAGTTTTGTTCGTCCAGGCAAGATTGGCTGGATGCCGCAAGCGTTGCGGATGTCGTGGGCGTGGATATCGAGGCTGTCAATTTTGCTGCCGAATACAAAGATCGCGTGTTCGCCGATTTTCTGAGAGAGTATTCAGCGGGCCGCACGCCCAATCCCGATGTGCTGTGTAATGCGGAAATCAAATTCAAAGCTTTTTTGGATCATGCGATGACGTTGGGAGCTGACCATATCGCGACTGGCCATTACGCGCGCGTTCGCCAAGTCGGGCCTTCATTCGAGCTCCTGAAAGCGGTTGATCACACTAAAGATCAGAGCTATTTTTTGCATCGACTGAACCAGTCGCAACTCTCGCGCACGTTGTTTCCTCTAGGCGAGATCACCAAGCACGAAGTGCGTCGTATCGCTCTCGAACTTGGATTACCCAATGCGACCAAAAAAGACTCAACGGGTATATGTTTTATTGGTGAACGACCCTTCAGGGAGTTTCTCAACCGTTATTTACCCACTCAACCCGGACCGATTTTGACACAATCGGGCAAACTGGTCGGTGTGCATCACGGCCTTTCGTTCTATACGTTAGGACAGAGAAAAGGCTTGGGAATCGGTGGTGTGAAAGGGCATCAACATTCAGATGGCACAGGGCCCGTCTGGTATGTCGCGCGTAAAGATATGGCTCGAAACTCGCTTTATGTTGTCGAGGGCCATGACCACCCTTGGTTATTGGCAGACGGGCTCGATGCGGATCAAGCAAGTTGGGTGAGTGGTCACGCACCGGCCGTTGGATCTTATGCAGCTAAAACGCGTTACCGCCAGAGCGATGCACCTTGCGTATTCAACGAAGGTAAAAGTCCTGAAGGGTTTAGCTTGAAGTTTGATCAACCTCAATGGGCCGTCACGCCCGGACAGTCCGCCGTCTTGTATGACGGGGATATTTGTTTGGGTGGCGGGATTATTGCTTAGGGGGTTCGGTGTCGATAAAACTTTGACGCTGACTCAGCTTGGTGAATAAACGCGCCAGATTCGGTGATTCGGCACGCCAATCGATGTGCGGAAATCTAAAATCCAGATAACCCAGAACACAGCCGACTGCGACATCTGCCAGGCTAAAGTTCACACCCATACAGAAACTCTTAGTGCCAAGATCTTCTTCCATCGCTTTGATGGCAGCATGGATTTTGCCATACTGGCGATCAATCCATTCCTGGCTCTGCTGAGCCGCCGGACGTTGCTGTTCTTTGACGATCGTGATGGCGGCATCGAGTGTGCCGTCTGCGAGAGCTTCCCAGCATTTTGCTGCCGCGCGATCACGACCTGTTTTGGGGATCAGCTGGCTGACAGGGGATAGGGTATCTACATATTCTGCGATGACGCGTGAATCAAATAACCTATTGTCATCCTCGGTAATGAGGCATGGAACCTTACCCAAGGGGTTGAATTCCTGCATCACGGTGTCTGCTGCCCAGACATTCTCGATTTGCATCTGGTAATCGAGCTTTTTCTCAGCCATCACGATGCGCACCTTGCGGACATATGGGCTAGTGAGTGAGGCGATGAGTTTCATATGTTTATAAGTGGCAACAATGCTTAAACTATATTAGTTTTGCTAATTAAATTTTTGCAAAAGAAAAGGCATACCCTAAAAAGCGTATATTTTTTACACCTCATACCTTACCCCGAGATGCTACTTTAGGGGAGTTATTGCCTCGTAAACGGGGGTGATAAACTGAATCCAATCCATTTTGTCGTTTTTTTGTCAGCTTTCTCACCTATGCAAACAAATCCTGCTTTGACTGTTTTAAACGCCGTATCCCCCCTGGACGGCCGATATGCTTCACGTTGTGATGCGCTCAGACCGTTGCTCTCCGAGGCGGGATTCATGGCGCACAGGGTTGAAGTAGAAATTGCCTGGTTGATCGGGCTTTCGCAGGCTGGTTTGCCTGAGTTACCTCCTTTTTCAGCCGAAGCGACAAAGGTGTTGCGCGGTCTAGTCAGTCACTTTTCCGAGGCGGATGCCGACCGGATCAAGCAAATTGAACGCACGACCAATCATGACGTTAAAGCGGTGGAGTATTGGCTTAAGGAAAAGGTTGCGGGTATCCCGGAGCTTGAAAAAGCGGGAGAGTTTATCCATTTTGCCTGTACCTCCGAGGATATTAACAACACATCACATGCCTTGATGTTGGGTCGCGCACGCGAGCAGGTAGTTGTTCCACAGTTGCAAAAGGTGTTGGCCTCGCTACAGCAAATGGCTCACTCCCAGGCTGGGCAGCCGATGCTGGCACGTACACATGGTCAGCCCGCAACACCGACTACGCTTGGTAAAGAGTTTGCGAACGTCGCCGCACGCTTGCGCGATGCGATTGCACATATCCAAGCTGTTGTGCCCTTGGCTAAGATGAATGGCGCGACAGGTAATTACAACGCACACTTGTCGGCATACCCAGAGTTGGATTGGCCAGCATTTAGTGCGTCTGTGCTCAAAGAACTTGGTCTGAAGCAAAATCCCCACACCATCCAGATCGAGCCCCACGACTGGATGGCTGGTTTGTTTGATGCGATTGCACGCGCCAATACTATTTTGATCGATTTAAATCGCGACATCTGGGGCTACATCGCTCTTGGTTATTTTAAACAGCGCCTGAAAGACGGTGAAGTGGGTTCTTCGACCATGCCGCACAAGGTCAACCCGATTGATTTTGAAAACGCGGAAGGCAATCTTGGATTAGCCAACGCTGTGTTGCGTCATCTTTCTGAAAAACTTCCTATTTCTCGATGGCAGCGTGACTTAACTGATTCGACAGTGCTGCGCAATCTTGGCGTTGCGCTCGGTTACTGTCTGGTGGCCTACGACGCGTGCTTGCGTGGTTTAGGCAAGCTGGAGGTCAATGCCGCCGCGATCGACGCAGATATCGATGATTGTTGGGAAGTACTCGCCGAGCCCATCCAGACCGTCATGCGCCGGTATGGACTACCTCAGCCCTACGAGCAGCTCAAGGCATTAACGCGAGGAAAGGGTATTACCGAGCAAGCGTTACGCGAGTTCATCGGCGGTTTGGATCTGCCAGCGGATGTCCGCTCACGCATGCTAGCGATGACACCCCGCAGTTACATTGGTTTGGCTCAAAGTCTTGCAAAAACAGCCTAGTTATTTCACCAGTCTTTTAAAAGAGTACGCATAAATGAATCTGAACAAACTATCGGTATTGTTGGTGTCTGGCGCGCTGTTGTCTCCTTTATGGATGTCTTCTGCAAGTGCTCAGTTTGCAAAACCCGAGGATGCGATTAAATATCGCCAGTCAGCCTTCGTCTTACTGGCCTCTCAATTTGGCCGCATGCAGCCCACAGTCAAAGGACAAGTTCCTTACGACGCAGCGGCAATTAAGGCGAACGTTGCTTTGGTTCAGACACTGTCGACCCTGCCTTGGGGAGCGTTTGGCGCGGGCACTGAGGGTAAGAGTTCAGCCAAGCCAGAGGTTTGGTCTGACGCAGCTGGATTCAAAGCTGCGCAGACCAAATTCGAATCAGCGATTGTCAAGCTTTCCGCAGCTGCTGATTCGGGCGATCTTGACAAGCTACGTGCAGCATTTGGCGATGTTGGCGCCAGCTGTAAAGCGTGTCACGACTCTTATCGCATCAAGAAATAAAAGGTAAGACGGCTGCCAGATATTCTGTAGGAATTTCTGGTGGTGCAATGTGTGCGCTTTTAACTTTCACCATGCGCGCATCTTTGATGTGATCCACCAGAGCTTGCCCTCGTGCTTCTGGTGTTGACAAATCGGACTCGCCAACGACCACGAGTGTGGGGACTTGAATCCGTGCAAGGCGTGGGTAGAGATCCATATCGCGGATCGCGCCACAGCAGGCGGCATAGCCTGCAGGTGCTTGAGACAGGGCGATATTTCGGATACGCTTAAGACGGATGTTGTTTTGTAGAACAAACTCAGGCGTGAAAAATCGTCCAATGACGCCATCAATAATTGCTGACATACCACCCGTTTTGAGAGCTGCAATACGCTGATCCCAAATTCCAGGGTCAAACTCTGCCGCAGTATGACTGAGCACGAGTTTTTTGAGTCCCGTAGGCTTACGTGCCGCAAGCTCCATCCCGATCATCCCGCCCAGAGAAATCCCCCAGTAGTGATAATGGGTCAATCGAGCCGCGGCAATGACCGCTTGTGCGTCGTCTGCCAGCTGATCAATTGAGTAAGGACCAGGGGGGGCATCAGAACCGCCATGTCCACGCGTGTCAAAACGCACAACGTAGAAATGACGCATGAGAGACTCTAGCATCGGGTCCCATAGCGTGATGTCCGTCCCAAGCGAGTTGCCTAGAAGCAATCCTGGTAATTGAGTGTCGCCGTCGCCGCGCCAATAGATCCTGCAATCACCGTTGTTAAGAATCGGCATTTTTTGTTCCCCAGATCATTTTTATATTTACTGACCCGGTATTATTCCCTAAAAGTAGACGACTGAGTATCACTGCATCAGCTAAAACTTGCCGGTGCGTTCACTGCAAGCATATAAAGCCACCAGCCCAGCCCGGTCAGCAGGACTGATAAAAGGAGTGCACCCGCCCGAACTCGCCAGTCGTCCCGTGCATTCTGGGCATCAGGAGGTAAGGTGTGTTTAGGAATGTCGCCCGTCATCATTGGTTTAACGTGGGACTCGCCTTTGAAGCTGTAGAACGCTATCGCTAACAGATGCAAGAGAATCAGCGTGTACAGTAAATATTCATTCAACAGATGCAAGCGTGTGAACAAGGCGACAGTGTCGTTGCTGACGAACTGCACGAGAGGGCCTTGTGTCAGCACATCATCATTTGTGAATAGACCGGAAAAACTTTGAAATAAGAGCAAGATCAACATGGCGATCACTGACCAGGCGCCAAGCGGATTATGTCCGGCATGCTGAGACTTGTTTTTTTGACGCAGGTAAGAGATGGTTTGAGCGGGGGAAGTCATGAACTGGGTAAAACGGGCGTAGCGTGGCCCAATGAGTCCCCATATCAGACGGAAAAGGAGAAGCACAAAACTCGCAATGCCAAATCTGACATGCCACTCCATCCAGGCACCCCCTAAATTGATCGTCACGAGGGCGCCGCAGATGCTGAACGCGAATAACCAGTGAAATAGCCTGGTGGGCAAATCCCAAATACGTGTTTGTGGTACGGAGTGACGAGGGCTGTTTAAACGATGAGCGGTCATGCTGAGAAACCTAGGGTTATCCATCATTTAATTTATCACCCTTTTAATGAAAACCACTCAGTGGTCAATTCATATTGGTTGTCATTGAACTTAAATAAAGTTAAGTTAATGTGAGAGACAAAACCAAAAATAATTAATTAAGTGAGTAAGTGACTGTATGAACGCAGTTCAATTTGATCAGGCCGGCAAAAGCTGGGGGGCGACGACAGCCCTTCATCCTACAGATCTGCAGCTTGAGCAGGGACAATTTTCAGTGTTGCTTGGGCCTTCAGGTTGTGGAAAGACGACGACATTAAGATTGATTGCCGGGCTTGAGATGCCGACAACAGGTCGCATTCACATTTTTGGTCGCGATGTGACTGAGATACAACCTGCCCAGCGTGGCGTGTCAATGGTATTTCAGAATTACGCCTTGTTTCCTCACCTTTCTGTTTCAGAGAACGTTGTATTCGGACTCAAGGTCAGGCGTGTACCCAAAGCGGAAATTATCGAAAGACTCCGAAAAACTTTGGATTTGCTGAGTTTGTCACAATTGGCTGATCGCAAACCTGGTGAGCTATCAGGCGGTCAACAGCAGCGTGTCGCATTAGCGCGCGCGCTGGTTGCAGATAGTCAGCTTTGTCTGATGGACGAGCCCTTGTCCAACCTAGACGCGCAACTTCGTCAAGAGATGCGTCACGAGTTGCGCGCTCTTCAGCGCAAACTTGGTTTGTCAGTGGTCTACGTGACCCATGATCAGACCGAGGCGATGAGCATGGCAGATCGCGTCATCTTGCTCAAGGGTGGGCGGGTCGAGCAGGTCGCGACACCGACTGAGATTTATCAACAGCCACGTACTCTTTTTGCTGCGCAGTTTATTGGTAGCGCAAGAATGAATGTGCTTGAGCTTGAAGGCTCGCGTATCGCAGGGACCCATATCGAGTTGCAAGCGCCATCGGGTGCGACACGCGTGGGCATTCGTCCCGAGGATGTGCATTTAGGCGGAGACCTTCATTTGCCATTACTCAGAACGGATTTTACTGGCGCGGATCTCATGCTGCACGTTGGGGTCGGTCAGCAGTCGTTGGTTGTAAGAGCGGATGGTAAGTATGCTCGAGATGTTCAGGGCGAAATTGCGCTGGGTTGGGAGGCTTCAAACCTGCATTGGTTTGATCATGACGGTCATCGTATCAATTAAGTCGATTGCATTAACCAAGTACTTAAATCAGCTATTCAAATCGTTAAGGAGAAAGGTGTGAACAAACTATTCAGTCGTGCGGTCATGCTGGCCGCAGGTGTCTGTCTGAGCGCGTCTGCATTCAGCAAAACAGAGGTGTCTTTTTATTTTCCAATCGCAGTAGGCGGACCCATCACAAAAATTATTGATCAGTACGCAACAGACTTTAATCAGGCTCATCCAGACTATAAGGTGACCCCTGTTTATTCGGGTACTTATCAGGAAACAATTGTGAAAGCCTTGACGGCTCATAAAGCAGGCAAGCCGCCGACCGCTGCTATTTTGCTTTCAACCGATACGTTTACATTAGCCGATGAAGCTGCGATTACTCCGATTGACAAATTTGTCAAAACTGAAGATGACCGTGCTTGGCTCAAGAGCTTTTTTCCGGCATTTATGTTGAACGGTCAATTTGATAATAAGACTTGGGGTATTCCGTTCCAGCGTTCGACTGTTGTGTTGTACTGGAACAAGGAAATGTTCAAAGAAGCTGGTCTTGATCCCAACACTCCACCCAAAAACTGGGCCGAAACTGTCAGTATGGGTCAAAAGCTCACCAAAAAAGATGCAAGTGGAAATGTCACGCAATGGGGTATCCAAGTCCCCTCCAGTGGATTTCCTTATTGGTTATTCCAAGGGTTCAGCACACAAAATGATGCCATTCTGGCAAACGCAGCAGGCAATCAAGTCAAATACGACGACCCAAAAGTGATTGAGGCTTTGCAATACTGGGTTGATCTATCCAAAAAATATGGCATTCATCCTTCAGGCGTCGTTCAATGGGGAACAACACCTCGGGACTTCATGGAAAAGAAAGTTGCCATGATTTGGACAACGACCGGCAACCTGACAAATATACGCAGTAATGCCAAATTCGATTTTGGTGTGGCAATGTTGCCAGAGGGAAAACGTCGAGGCTCTCCGACAGGAGGTGGTAATTTCTTCATTTTCTCGAAAGCTTCTGCAGCAGAACAAGAGGGGGCATACCAGTTTGCGAAATGGTTGACACAACCCGAACGTGCCGCACAGTGGAGTATCGATACAGGTTATGTCGCTGTCTCACCTGCAGCCTATGAAACGCCTACTCTGAAAAAGTATGCGGCTGAATTTCCTCCGGCTTTAGTTGCACGTGATCAGTTGCCTTTCGCAGTCGCCGAACTTTCGACTCACGATAATCAGCGTGTGACCAAGGCCTTGAACGATGGCTTGCAAGCTGCCTTGACGGGTGCCAAGTCTCCTGCGCAAGCACTCAAGGATGCTCAGGTCGAAGCAGATCGTCTGCTGCGTAAATACAAGTAAAGAGGAGTCTCGAACGGTCCGTGCTTGATGCGCAGACCGTTCGTTCAACGATGACACTCCTATGAAACCCCTATGACACTCTCTACCCGGCACATACACGCCTATCTTTTGCTTTTGCCCGCCTTTATTTTTTTGGTGGGCTTTACGCATTATCCCGCAGTAGGCACATTGATAGACAGTTTGATGTCGACTCCGCGCGCGGGACGAGAGGCTGTTTTCGTGGGCGTAGAAAACTATCAAGTGATGCGTGAGGACCCTAATTTTTGGAAATCCTTATTAAATAACTTGTGGTTTGCACTCGTCACGATTCCCGTCTCAATTGCCTTGTCAATCTCAATGGCTCTTTGGGTAAATGAAAAAATAGCGGGCCGTCAGTTTTTACGTCTTTCTTATTTCTTACCCACCGTATTACCCATGATCGCAGTGGCAAATATCTGGATCTTTTTTTATACGCCCGGGTATGGGTTGATCAACCAAGTGTTAGGAATGTTAGGTTTTTCAAGCCAGAATTGGCTTGGAGATCCTCAGTTGGCGCTCGGCTCCGTGATTGTTGTCGCCATCTGGAAAGAGGCGGGATTTTTCATGATTTTTTATCTTGCTGCTTTGCAGACCTTGAGTCCGAATTATCAGGAGGCCGCTCAAATTGAAGGTGCGAGCCGATGGTATTTTTTTCGACGTATCCAGTGGCCATTATTAATGCCCACGACAATTTTTGTTTTGGTCAATGCGCTGATTAATGCATTTCGCATGGTCGATCACATTATTGTGATGACAAAAGGTGGCCCTGATAATGCGACTTCCTTGTTGTTGTTCTATCTTTACGAGGTCGGGTTTAGTTTTTGGGATCGTGGCTATGCATCCGCATTGACGGCAGTGTTGCTGCTAATTTTGGCCGTCGTTGGCTTGTTGCAGTTCTTTTTGCTGGATCGCAGGACGCACTACAGATGAGCCTGACAATGAACACCTCAACATCCGTTAGTCGGACATTTACTGGACTAGGTCAGCCTGCAGGTCTATTGTCCACCGTCGGGGCATGGGTGCTTGGGTTGTGCTGGATCACGCCACTACTTTATGCTCTTTGGGCCGCGATTCATCCTTCGGAGTTCGCAACAAAACTGATCTGGAATGCTCCCCTGACGATTGATAATTTTCTCGCTGCTTGGAACGCCGCACCTTTCGCACGTTATTTTTTAAACACTACACTACTGGTGACGATGATTTTGATGATTCAGTTAGTGTTGTGCACACTCGCTGCCTATGCTTTCGCTCGCTATGATTTTTTTGGCAAGAATATTCTTTTTTCCTTAATGCTTGTACAGCTGATGGTGATGCCAGAAATTCTAATCGTTAGAAACTATCAGACCTTATCGCAGCTTGGTTTAGTTGATACGCTATTTGGAATCGGTCTGCCTTATTTTGCGTCTGCGTTTGCGATTTTCTTATTGCGGCAGACGTTTAAGACAATTCCCAAAGAATTGATCGAAGCTGCGATGATGGAGGGCGCAACTGCTTTACAGGTGCTGCGTCATGTCTATATACCTTTAGCAAAACCGACTTACCTCGCGTTCGCACTCGTGTCAGTGAGTTATCACTGGAATAACTTTCTCTGGCCTCTTGTGGTCAGTAATTCAGTCGAATCACGACCATTGACTGTCGGTTTGCAAGTATTCTCATCGACAGATCAGGGCATAGACTGGTCGATTATTACAGCTGCAACGCTGCTGACGTCTGCGCCCTTGTTACTAGGATTTTTGATTTTTCAGCGACAGTTTGTCCAATCTTTTATGCGGGCAGGTATCAAATGAAAATTCTCACTTGGAATGTCCAATGGTTTAAAGGACTCGATGGCGTCGTGGATATTGAGCGTGTTTTGAAAAAGGCGCGTGAAATGGGTGATTTTGATGTTCTGTGCATGCAGGAGGTCAGCGTGAACTACAAAACACTGACCGGTCAAACACCTGCGGATCAAGTCGAGCATGTGCGTGCGTTGATGCCTGGTTTCGAGGTGGTCTTAGGTGCGGCAATCGATGAGCTCTCGCCCTGTGGAAATGATCGCCAACAATTTGGCAATTTGATCGTTTCTCGGCTTCCTATTCGCCTGATCGAAAAAATCCTGTTGCCAGATCCTGTCTCCGGGAACGATATAAACACCCCTAGCATGCGCCGTGTTTGCCTTGTTTGCACTGTTCAGGCCTCATGGGGCCCTGTACGCGTCATGACCTCTCATCTCGAGTATTACAACGCAACAGCACGTTTGGCTCAGGTTTCAGCGCTGCGCGATATTCACCTGCAGGCTTGTTCTTTAGCGGCTTTTCCACCGAAATCGATCGATGGTGGTCCCTACCAGCTTAAACCGCATACGATGGATGCAGTGCTATGCGGAGATTTCAATTTTGAGGTGCAAAGCATCGAGCATGCCCGAATGACTCAGCCCGGGGATTCTGGCGCATTGTTTAATGCGTGGGACATTCTGAAGCCTGGCCATCCATATCCCGCGACATTCCGTATTTTTGATCGTACTTATGGTCCTGAGCCCGTGGGTTGTGATTTCTTTTTTGTCAGTCCTTCAATTTCCTCACGTGTGAAAGGATTATCGGTCGATCAGTTGACGCAGGTTTCTGATCATCAACCGGTCATGCTGGTGCTGAATGATTGAGTCAGGCGATTTATATGTGCAAGCGCGCACTAGACTGGCGTTTGGGCGTCATACCGGTGCTGAGTTCGATCGATTGTTCATGCGCCGCACAGTATTGGTGCCTAATCGAGCATTTTTTATCCTCTCATCACAGTTTCTAGCTATGTGGATGTGTTCATAGCGTCTGGCACGCATTTTGCTTGAGTACCTGTACCGCGTTTCTATACAGGGGTACTCAAGATGTCGATTTTCTCCAATCCATTTGATTCAAAGCTTCGTTTGCGTTGCTCTTGTGGGCAACATGCCACGGCGGCTGAGCATGAGGCCAGCCAGTCCTCATTGAGTGAAGTGAGTGATCGATCAACAGAGGCACTTGGCTCGCGCGTCGTTGAGCAAGCTGTCATGCGTGCTGTGTTCCCTCAAGACGAGATGCGTAGAAAATTTTTACAGGCAGTCGGTGCGCCGACTGCCTTGGCCGCGATTTCATCTATTTTCCCAATGGCATTTGCCAAAGAAGCCTTTGCGCAAGGTGGAAAATTAGAAAAGACGAATTTAAAAGTCGGTTTTATCCCAATCACGTGCGCAACGCCCATCATCATGGCCGATCCCATGGGTTTTTATAAAAAACAGGGCCTCAATGTCGAGATCATCAAAACGGCGGGGTGGGCTGTTGTGCGTGATAAATCACTGAATAAAGAGTATGACGCGGCACACATGCTTTCCCCCATGCCACTGGCGATCTCAATGGGAGCAGGGGCGGCACCGACCCCCTACACCGTACCGGCCATTGAAAATATCAACGGTCAGGCGATTACGCTTGCCGTCAAACACAAGAATAAGCGGAATCCAAAGGACTGGAAAGGTTTTAAGTTTGCGGTGCCTTTTGATTACTCGATGCATAACTACTTGTTACGGTATTACCTTGCGGAAAACGGCATCGATCCTGATCGGGATGTGCAGATCCGTGTCGTTCCACCTCCGGAAATGGTGGCGAACTTGCGCGCTGACAATATCGACGGGTTTTTAGCACCTGATCCAGTCAACCAGCGTGCGGTATTCGATGGTGTGGGCTTTATTCATATCCTGTCAAAAGAGCTGTGGGATGGACATCCCTGTTGTGCGTTTGCGGCAAGCAAGGAGTTTATGTCCGCCAACCCCAATACTTACGGTGCGTTGCTACGGGCCATTGTCGAAGCAACAGCCTATGCACAAAAAGCTGAAAACAGAAAGGAGATTGCTGCTGCGATCCATACGCCTAACTATTTGAATCAGCCGCTGACGGTTGTCGAACAAGTCTTGACAGGGACTTATGCTGATGGATTGGGTAATGTGAAAAAGGTCCCGGACCGTATTGGTTTCGATCCCATGCCCTGGGAGTCTTTTGCCATCTGGATCATGACGCAGATGCAACGATGGGGACAGGTAAAAGGCGATGTTGATTATCAAAAAATTGCCCAAGACGTTTTTTTAGCGACCGATGCGCGTCGTGCGATGGAGCAGGCTGGCTTGGTGGCACCAGATCCAGGTAGCAAGAAAATTGTTGTCATGGGTAAGGTATTTGACTCGAACAAACCTCGCGAGTATCTCGACAGCTTTGCGATCAAGAGGGCTTGAAGATGATGGTTCACGAGCGCACAAGAGCGTTGATCTTGTCACTTTTGGTGTTGGCGATTTTTCTCATGTTTTGGCAAATCGCCACAATGCCTACGCAAGGTACGCAGGTTGTGGATGAGGAGTATGCCAAGCTTGTGGGAGCGGCCGCTGCGACAGGACAGAAGTCAACATTTCCAGGCCCGATGGATGTGGGGATCAAGCTGGTTGAACATTTGTCTGATCCTTTTTACGACAGGGGCGCCAATGACAAAGGGATTGGTATCCAGCTTGCATGGTCTGTGTCGCGTGTCGCACTGGGTTTCGGTCTTGCGGCGCTTGTCGCGATTCCACTTGGATTTTTGATCGGAATGTCACGATTGTTTTTTCAGGCACTGGATCCATTCATTCAAGTCCTTAAACCCATCTCCCCACTTGCCTGGATGCCTCTGGCCTTGTTTACGTTAAAGGATTCCAACGTTTCGGCGGTCTTCGTGATCTTCATCTGTTCAATTTGGCCGATGTTGATTAACACCGCTTTTGGCGTGGCGTCCGTCAGAAAGGAATGGATTGATGTTTCACGCACGCTTGAAGTGAATCCTCTTCGTAAAGCTTTTTTTGTGATTC
Organism: Zwartia panacis; assembly: GCF_030410395.1. GTDB lineage: Bacteria > Pseudomonadota > Gammaproteobacteria > Burkholderiales > Burkholderiaceae_B > Zwartia > Zwartia panacis. The sequence continues at coordinate 265,759 of NZ_JAUHHF010000004.1, read as the reverse complement.
TTCCCGCGGCGGCACCAACGATCATGACAGGCATGAGGATATCAATCGGTATCGCTTGGCTGGTGATTGTGGCTGCCGAAATGCTGGTAGGTGGAACAGGGATTGGCTATTTCGTCTGGAATGAATGGAATAACTTATCGATCTCAAATATTTTGGTAGCCGTGCTCATGATCGGACTGATCGGAATGCTTCTCGATTTGTGCTTTGCCCGTCTTCAACGGGCCGTGACATACAAAGATTAGGTTTGAAAAGGTGAGCGCTATGCAAAATTTTTTACAAGTGCAAGGACTGCGAAAGGCATTCCCGGGTACGGGTGGTGGGGCCGAGCTGGTGGTCTTTGATGATGTCAATTTCACCATTGATCGGGGTGAGTTTGTTTGTATTATCGGACACTCGGGTTGCGGCAAGACAACTATTTTGAATGTGCTCGCAGGACTTGAGGCCCCCACGGATGGCCACTCCTTTATTGATGGTCGTGAAATCAGCGGTCCGAGTCTAGATCGTGGTGTTGTCTTCCAGTCTCATGCATTGATGCCTTGGATGACGGTGCGCGGCAATATCGCATTTGCGGTGCGTTCTAAATGGCCGGATTGGTCAAGAAGCAAAGTCGACAGCCATGTTCAGCAATTTATCGATATGGTACATCTGACAGGCTCCGAAGATAAAAAGCCCTCCCAACTTTCAGGCGGTATGAAGCAAAGAGTCGGTATTGCGCGCGCATTTGCCATTCAACCCAAGATGCTATTGCTTGACGAGCCATTTGGCGCATTGGATGCGTTGACGCGTGGAAACATTCAGGACGAACTTGTCACGATCGTTCGTGGCACCCAACAAACAGTTTTCATGATTACGCACGATGTCGACGAAGCGATTTTGTTATCAGACAAGATTTTCCTGATGAGTAACGGTCCTCGCGCAGTTTTGGCGGAAATCGTGACCAATCCTTTACCTAAGGATCGAACGCGCGCGACGATGCACCACGACCCCAAGTTCTACGAATTACGAAATCACTTGATCGATTTCCTTGTGCACCGTTCCAAGTCTTATGCGAGTACCTCTTCAGTTCAATAATTTTTATTTCAATATCCCGATTCTTTTACCAGGAGAAAAATATGGCTTCCAAAGCAATCGCTAAACCAATGACTCGCGAAGATGTCACTGATCTGATTTATTCGGCCAAAGTGCAGAAAGGGCTGAAGTGGGCGGACGTTGCCAAGAAACTCAAGCTATCCAAAGAGTGGACAACGGCCGCATGCATGGGGCAAATGACTTTAACCAAAGCCCAGGCGCTCGTCATTGGCAAAACCTTCGATCTGCCAGCGGAAGCGGTTGCTTTGCTACAGGTCGTGCCCTACAAAGGTTCTCTGCGTAGTTCAGTGCCTACTGACCCGCTGATCTACCGCTGGTACGAAATCGTCAGTGTCTACGGCACGACGATCAAGGAATTGATCCATGAGGAGTTTGGCGACGGGATTATGAGTGCCATTGACTTTTCAATGGATATTAAACGTGAACCCGATCCCAAAGGCGATCGGGTCAATGTGGTGTTGTCCGGTAAATTTTTACCTTACAAGTCCTATTAAGGCGTCAAAAAACGGTCTAGTCCAGATTAAACTGTAGGCCTTGCTTGTTTAGACAAGCGAAGCGTTTCTTACAGGAACTGGACATGGCGGTTTTACAAGAAGTCGGTCAAGAAATCATGCAATGGTCAGAGCGTCTGGCCCTGCATAGCGAACCAGGCTGGGCTGAAAAAGGCCAGCTCACAGTGACATATCTGACGCCTGCGCATCTGGCGGTTGCCGATGAGCTCAAAGCCTTGATGGGCGAGGCTGGTTTTGACGAGATTTCAATCGATGCAGTGGGTAATGTTGTGGGCATTTACTTTGGCGAGGACCGTGCCTCCCCAATGCTGCTGACAGGTTCTCATTACGACACCGTGCGAAACGGTGGCAAGTATGATGGCCGACTAGGTATTTTGGTCCCAATCGCAGTTGTAAAGTCTCTTTCGAGTCAAAAGCGACGCTTGCCTTATGGTATTGAGGTGGTTGGCTTTTCCGAGGAAGAAGGGCAACGATTTCGTGCGACTTTCTTGGCCGCTGGCGCCCTGACAGGGAGTTTTGATCCAGCGTGGCTGAGTCAGCTCGATGCTGATGGTGTTTCGATGGCAGAGGCGATGCAGGCGGCAGGTTTGCCCGGGACACTCTCAGCGATACAAAATATTCAACGCGACCCTAAAAAGTATCTTGGATTTGTTGAGGTGCATATCGAGCAAGGGCCTGTGTTGTGCGAAAAAGCACTTCCCCTTGGTGTGGTGACCTCGATCAATGCCGGTGTGCGTGCGACTTGTAAAACAATTGGTCTTGCGGGACATGCTGGAACTACACCGATGTCGATGCGTCAGGATGCGATGCTGGCCGCTGCAGAAATCAGTCTGATGGCAGAGCAACGCGCGCGCGCCGACGAGGGCTCGGTTGCGACGGTTGGACAGATTCAAGTGCCGGGTGGCTCCATCAATGTGATCCCCGGAGAGTGTGTTTTCACCCTTGATATGCGTGCGCCAACGGATCCGCAGCGTGATGCCCTGGTCACGGATATCGTCAAGGAGGCCGAGGTCATCTGCGCGCGTAGACAAGTTCAGTTTGAATACACCGAAGTCATGCGCGCGAGCGCTGCACCCTCGAATCCTGAGTGGCAGTCTCGTTGGGAAAGGGCCGTCGCTAAAATAGGTCAGCCGATTTTCAAGCTCAATAGCGGAGCAGGGCACGATGCCATGAAAATGCATACGATCATGCCGCAAGCAATGTTGTTTGTCAGAGGGGGAAATCGTGGGATCAGCCATAATCCACTTGAAATCATCACTGCAGACGATGCAACGCTTGCGGCGAAAGCGTTTGAGGCTCTATTAGAAGAAATTAATTAAATACTATCCAAAGACTATGAAGAATAATCACCACGCAGAACTTTATAACAAGCTTGATCAATGGATCGATGCGCACTTTGATGAACAAGTGAAATTTTTGCAATCTGTTATTCAGGTTCCGACCGACACCCCCCCCGGTAACAATACGCCGCATGCCCTTCATGTCGCCAAACTGATCGAACCCTTTGGCATGAAGGCTGAACAGCACACCGTTCCTGAATCAGTGGTGCGCGAGGCGGGGTTGGAGTCGATTACGAACTTGATCGTTAAAAGGCAATACGCTGAGGGCGGCAAAGTGCTGGCGCTCAATGCGCACGGCGATGTAGTGCCACCTGGTGAAGGTTGGACATATCCGCCCTATGCTGGCGAGATTCATGAGGGCCGGATTTATGGGCGGGCCGCTGCTGTCAGCAAATGTGACTTTTCGACTTATATTTTCGCAGTGCGTGCTCTGGAATCACTTGGTGCGCCTCTCAAGGGGCGGATTGAGCTGCAGTTTACCTACGATGAAGAGTTTGGCGGTGAATTAGGCCCCGGCTGGTTACTTAAAAATAAACTGACCAAACCTGATTTGGCCATTGCAGCTGGTTTTAGTTATCAAATCATCACTGCTCACAATGGCTGTTTGCAGTTTGAGGTGACGGTCAACGGCAAGATGGGGCATGCGGCAGTTCCCACATCGGGCGTGGATGCCTTGCAAGCTGCTGTCAAAATAATGAATGCTCTGTACGGGTTGAACGAAACGTATCAGTCTGTCAAAAGCAAAGTTCCGGGTATTAATCATCCGTATCTCAATATCGGTCTGATTGAAGGTGGAACCAATACGAATGTGATTCCAGGCAAGGTCATTCTCAAAATTGATCGCAGAATGATTCCCGAGGAAGATCCTGCGACGGTAGAGCAAAGTATCCGTGACACGATTGATGCAGTCTGGAAGGTTATTCCCGGCATTACGGTTGAAACTAAACGCATCTTGCTGGCACGAGCGCTCAAACCGTTGCCTGGTAGCACTGAGTTAGTCGAGGCCCTGCAAACACACGCTCACACGCAGTTTGGTGAAAAAGTTCCTGCATGTGGCACACCACTCTACGCGGATGCGCGCCTGTACTGTGAGGCCGGAATTCCTGTCGTCTTATATGGCGCGGGTCCTCGAACGGTAGAGGAAAGTCGTGCCAAACAACCCGATGAACGCCTCGAGCTTGAAGATTTGCGTCGGGCAACAAAAGTGATCGCCCGAACTTGCCTCGATATGATGAGTTCAATCACGCCGTAAAACGATAAAGTAGCTGCGGGTTATCAACCATCAGTTGCTGGAGTATCGCTGGCTCAGGTGCGATCTGAGCCAGTGCGTTAACCAGGACCCCATCATCAGGAATGTGTGTGTGATTGGGGTGAGGCCAGTCGGAACCCCACACGCAACGGTCTGGATAGGTTCTGACCAAGTGACGCGCAAAAGGTATACCTTGCTTATAAGGTGGTTGTGAGTCAATTCGGTCGATTCCACTCACCTTCACCATAAACCCAGGCATTTCCAGAAGCCTGCAAAAAGCCTGAAAGTGCTCGTGTGCCAGTCCGAGAGTTGCATCGACTCTGCCCATGTGATCCATCACGACGGGTACGGCCGACTGTTTGAGTAAAGGCGTGAGTTCCTTTGCATGCATGGCATGCATTTGCAATTGCAGATGCATCCCAAGAGGCTCGAGTCTTCGGGTCAGCGCGATGACTTGTTCCGGTGTGTAATCGATTTTGTAGCCAGGCATAAAGTGAAATCTCAGTCCGCGAAAACCGACCGCGGCTAGTCGTTTCAGCTCTGCGTCACTGAGATCTACGGGTGTGAGGGCCACACCTAAATACCGGCCCTCTGCTGCTCGCATGGCGTCCTCTACAACGCTGTTGTCAAAGCCATGGAGCAGGGTGTTGACGATCACGCAGCGATCAATTCCAAGCTTTTTATGCAAAGCAAATAAAGCTTCCTTCGGGGCGTCAGCGGGGGTAAAGCCACGGTTTTCTGCATAAGGGAACTTGTCGCTTGGGCCAAAGACGTGCACATGCGAGTCCGTGGACCCGGGTGGAAGCTTTAAGGTTGCGGGGCTGGGATGGTCCAAATATGTTTTGATGATTTCAGTCATCTTCTCGTCTCAATGTTGTTTTTCAGAGTTGGTTGATGTTTGAGTACTATTTTGACATGATCGACTGCGAGGTTTTCTGGGTTATTAAGGAATGCAGAGTCTTAAAAAAAATGCTAGACTTTCGCCTCTCAGTTAAAAGTCACTACGATTTTGATTGTTAAAGGCGCATTAGCTCAGCCGGTTAGAGCGACGGAATCATAATCCGCAGGTCCCCTGTTCGAATCAGGGATGCGCCACCAGATTTTTAAAGGCCTCAAAGCGTAATTGCTCTGAGGCCTTTTTATTGTTCAGGGCGAGGCTTCAATAAATCGATTTTTTGCATTTATTTGTGATTGTAGGGGCCCTCATGAGTGATAAAGCCAATCTTTCCTAATCCTGACTGATGTATTCCTGCTAAAAGTTTGGCTAGATCTTCATAGCGTGAATTTTTATCGGCAAATATCAAAACAACAGGTTTGGGATCCCGTCGAGCTTCAAGTCCCAATTTCAAGTGTAGATTCTGAGGTTCGATGATGTCTTGTTCCCAAAAATAGTGTCCATTTGCATTCAAAGAGATTCGGATAGGATCAGTATGATCAGTTAATTTTTGACTCTTGATCGTGGGTAGTTCAATCCCGATATTATGTTGAACGAGCGGTAGTGTGACTAAGAAAATGATCAGCAGCACCAGAATGACGTCGACAAAGGGTGTCATGTTGATTTCACTCATCACTGCCTCAGTGGAATGATCTGTTTGCATGCTTAACGCTCGACTGGGTATGAATGTTTCCCGTCAACTCTGGCACCAGTCACTAGATAGGCATGTAAATCGTAGCTGAAACGATTGAGTGCACTGGCGATTTTCTTGTTTGTTCTTACCAATGCGTTGTAGGCCAATACCGCAGGAATTGCCACAGCAAGTCCAAATGCTGTCATGACTAGAGCCTCGCCAATCGGTCCTGCGACTTGATCTAAGGAGGTGTGTCCCGTGACTCCAATACGGGCCAGTGCATGGTAAATCCCCCATACAGTCCCCAAGAGACCTACAAAAGGCGCTGTTGAGCCGATTGATGCTAAAAAAGTGAGTCCAGACTGCAGCTGAGTCAGACTGCCTTCTGCTGAGTTGGCTAATGCACGTGTCACCCAGTCACTCAAATCCAGTTGATCATGGAGTTGCTTTGAAATTTTGTGAGGATCTAACAATCCTTCTTCCTGCTCCTTCGAACGCTTGAGGTGATGAACGGCCTCGAGGCCATCTTGGGCAAGTTTATAAAAAACACTGTCAGAGCGTCGTCCTAGTGCCTCCAATCCTGACGAAAAAGAAGAGGAATGCCAGAAAAGTTCGACATGTTTGCTCATGGATTTTTGTCGTGTATGAGCAATCACTTTGATCAATATGATTGTCCATGTGAGTACAGACATTGTGATCAGTATGAGCGCCACAAAATTTCCGAAGAAGTCGCCTTGTGACCATAACTCAGCCAAAGAAAATGTTGAATGCATGATTTACTCGAGTACAAAGTTTATAGGAATGTTGACCCACATTTTTTGAGAAACTGTTGTCTGACTCCCCGGGCTGAAGCGCCATTTGAGGACTGTTTCCAGTGCGGCTTGATCAAGACGGGGGTATCCGCTTGATGTATGGATTTTTGATTGTGTAGGTATGCCATGTGCATTGATTTCGACCAACACGATCACTTTTCCTTGTTCTCCACGTCGTCGACTTTGTCTTGGATACTCGGGGGGAGGCTGATGGATGATGCCAGCACGGGTGCTAGGTAAATCATTCGTCTGAGCGCCTGGATTCAAAGTGTGACCGCTTTTTGATGTGATTGCCTTTCGGTGAGCGTGAGTGGAAGGTTTGTTTTGTGTGGATATCGGTGTGGCGTGTTTTGTTGGGGCACGTTCTGACGTAATGACGTCTTCTGAAGCGGTTTTTTGTTCGTCGCTGTTTGGATGGAATTCGAATGATTCCAGATATTTGATTTGTGTCGGCGAAATGTTTGTTTTGATATTTTTTGAACTCATCTGGTGAATGGCCATTAGATGAGCCACCAGCACCGCGAAAACAATCATGGTTTGGTGCGAGCAAATAGAACTTGATCTTGCATTCGATAGAAGCATGGAAAGCGGTGTTCAATAAAACAACGCAATCTATCACGAATGAGAATCATTTTTATTTAAATTGAGCCTTCATGTGTGTTTTATTAACGATTTGTTACACACGTAAATTTGGCAGTCCAAATGCCCCCATTCTTTCAAGCTTAGAAAACTCTGATTCAATCAACTGTTCGACAATGTTGAAATCTGCGGCCTTATCGCGATCACGTCTTTGTGCAAGCACTAAAGTTCTGCTCAGTTGAATGCCGGATATTTGCGTAATTTGAATGCTGCCGCTATTTAAATCATCTTTGAAGACAGAAACAGGCATGATCGTGGAGTGTCCAAACTTGATAACCAGTTCTCGAATTGCATCCACTGAATCAATGATGCCTTCTATTTTCAGACTCAGATTGAGGGTGCGTAATTGTTGGTCAACAATTCCATGGTGCAAGCTAGTCATCAATACTGGTAGTTCGGCAAGTTGTTCAATGCTGAGGGATTGGGGACGCCCTTTTTTGTAAGTGGAGATCAGGGCGAACGGTTCGTTGATCATGGGTCTGAGCGAAAACTTTCGTCCCGGAGGAGGGTTTGTGACGATGGCCATGTCCACAATTCCTCTTTCAAGCCAATCGAGTAAAGCAGGTGTAAAAGCCTCGCGCGCACGCATGGGCAGTGCCCCAGGGAGCTGCAAGCAGCTTTCAAACAGGCCAGGGAGCAGGACGCGTCCGAGAGTGGGGGGGACACCGAGACTGACACTTGCTGCGCCTGCAAGACCATTTCTCAGATTTTGACTGAGACGATCGGCCTCACTCAAAATACGTTGCGAAGCTTCGTATAACGTCACGCCAGCCGCCGTCATGCGTACACCTCTTGGTAAACGGTGCAGCAACTGGGTACCAAAGCTTTCTTCCAGTTCTTTGATTTGGCGGGTGAGGGCAGGCTGAGCAATCGCGATTGCCGCGGCTGCAGCGGTAAAGCTGCCAGCATCCACCACCGCCACAAAATATCTCAGTGCTTTTAAATTATTCATGGACTAAATATATCAAAATGATATGGGAAAGAGGATATTTGATATTGGACTCTGTACGGTCATATTAATAAAATCCAAATTAAATATGATGTTTTTTGATATAAATTGAAATTCAAGTCAAAAATTTAGCTCAACAAAAATGACAATACATAACAATTCAGCATCAGTTTCTTTTGAGGCACTCACTGCATTTATTGCGCGTGCATTCGTTTCTGTCGGCATTCCGGCAGACGATTCTCAAAAGATCGCGCGCTTGATGGCATGTGCAGACCTTCAGGGGTCGGATGGTCATGGCGTGATCCGCCTGCCTCAGTATGTCAAACGAATTTTGGCTGGTGGTATCAACAAACGTCCAAATATCCAGGCCCATTCCACGGCGTCGGCTGTCGCAGTCGTGGACGGAGACAATGGGATGGGTCACCTTGTGGTTTCGCAAGCAGTCGAACTGGCGATCGAAAAAGCACGCACTCAAGGGGTTGCCTGGGTCGGAACCCGGCGAAGCAATCATGCCGGTCCTGCATCTTTGTATGCCACGATGCCAGTCCAGCACGACATGATCGGTCTTTACTTCGCCGTGGGAAATGCCAATCATCTCCCTCCATGGGGTGGTATGGATATGCTTTTATCCACGAATCCGATTGCAGCAGGCATTCCTGCTGGTCAGGAAAATCCAATCGTTCTCGACATGGCCACTACGGTCGCGGCCTATGGAAAGGTCAAGGCCAAGGCTAAAGCAGGACAGATGATGCCTGAGGGCTGGATGATTGATCGACAGGGTAAACCTTTGCTGGATCCTAAGCGTTCCGAGGAGGGTTTTCTTCTTCCTATCGGCGGTTACAAAGGCTATGGATTAGCATTGATTGTCGGTATCTTGGCTGGCACCTTGCAAGGTGCAGCAATGGGTAAGGATGTCATAGACTTCAATAAAGACCATGTCACACCCACCAATACCGGACAGGCGATCCTGGTATTGAATCTTGCAGCCTTTGGAGGCGTTAACGTATTCAAAAATGCGATTGATACATTGATTAGTGATATCAAGGGTTCTCAGCGTTTACCGAACGTTGAACGGATTTGGCTACCAGGCGAGCAGAGCCATGCGAGGCGTTTGGACTATGCCAAGCACGGGATTCCGATCGCCGCAGGTGTTTTAAATGAGCTCGCAGCCTTGTCGCGTGAATTGGGTATTCCTGCTTTGATTGATTGAGATGAATGAACTGGAGAAGACAATGAATATATTTAAAAAAGTGGCCTTCTGGATTCAAGCGATATCCCTCGCGATGGCATCCTGGAGTGTGATGGCTCAGGGTAATTATCCAGACAAACCGATTCGAATGATTATTCCTCTCGCATCGGGCAGCGCCGTTGACAATGCTTTGCGTCTAGTCGCGCAGAACATGGCAACAAGTATGGGACAGCCGATTGTGATTGAAAACGTGCCTGGTTCCTCAGGATTAATCGGAGCTGATCGCCTGTTGAAAATGCCCGCAGATGGATATGCAATCGGTGGCGTCAATGATAGCGTGTTGACAATGGTTCCCCATATCAACCCTAACACCACCTACAACACGCTCAAGGACTTTGCGCCAATATCCTTGATCGGTACGATCGAGTGGGGGGTTGTCGTGAAAACAGACTCTCCATTTAAAACCATAGAGGATTTAATCAAGTTTGCCAAAGCCAATCCAGACAAATTGACCTTCGGTTCCGGCGGAGTGGGCAGCCCTCAGCACATCGCGATGGCGTTGCTCATGCAACGTGCTGGAATCAAACTTGTGCATGTTCCTTACAAAGGTGCGACACAGGCTGCAGTAGGAGCGGCTGCCGGTGAGGTTGATGTTTCTTTTCAAGGGTTAGGCACCGCTGCCTCTTTGATCAATGGCGGCAAGCTTCGCTTGCTTGCACTCTCCACACCTAAACCATTGCCTCAGTTTGCGGGTGTTCCAACGATTGATCAATCTGCATTACCAGGCTTTTTCTTCAATTCCTGGGCTGCGATGGTCGCTCCGGCCAAGACGCCCAAGGCGATTGTGGAAAAACTCTCCGCTGAGGCGAAAAAAGCCATGGACAACGATGATATTCGTGATCGCTTTAACAAACTTGGAATCACGATTCGTGGCACAACACCCGCTGAATTTGAAGCTGCTTTAAAGACCCAGTACGAGTTGTATGGAAAAGTCATCAAAGAAAACGACATCAAGGCGAACTAATATGAATGAAAATCTGAAACACGCTGTTTTACGTCCCGATCAAATCAAGAGTCATGACCGCGGGGGTGGTGCAAGAACGATTCCTCTCGTGACAGCCGCCACGGGCGCCAAAGCTTTTATCAACGGCATCACCGAGTTCGGCCCCGGGGCTGAGATTCCATTTCACAGTCATAACTGCGAAGAAAGCGTGATTCTGTTGGAGGGTGAGGCTTACTTGGACATCGCTGGCGAGGTTCACGAGGTCAAAGCACATGATACGACTTGGATTCCACCGAATGTCTCACACCGGTTCCGCAACAAGTCCAGCACCCAAGGAATGAAAATTCTATGGACGTATGCCTCTCCGATGGCGACGCGAACGCTGACTGAAAGTGGCGAAACCCGATATATCGCTGCCGAGCACAATAAGTGATTAGCCTGTTAAGGCGCACGTCTCGTGACGTGGCGCCTTGCCATTCTTTAAGCCCACTCGGTGTTTAGATCAAACGGATATACGGGCCGCTTGAGTTTTGTATATGGAAAGCGTGTGTGATCAGCCCCGGTTACACCACCTCCGTCACACTCCACGAGTGCTTTGGAGATTGGCACAAAGACCGGTCTGCAATACATCCGCGACTTCAGCAAGATAAACCGATGTTTAGGTGCATCGATCCCGATATGTGAAAAAATCCCCAAATCCCAGTGTTCCTGGGGAGTTTCGGTGATCATGACTTTAGCTTGTGGAAGTTGTAGGCACACGGTTCGACCCATATGTATGCGCTGACCCGTATAGGTTGGACCCGATACGATGTATTGCCCATCCGAAATTCCTGACACAATGCCCGTAAGAGGTCGGGGCGGATTTGTCACACCCAACTGAGTTAACGGTACTTTGTCACCCACTGCAAGTGTGACCTTCGCATTGAGTCCTGCTTTGATGAGTTGATCAACGGCCTGGGGATCGCAAATCGGTCCAACGACGATATCCTCAAGGCCTTGTTTGAGCGCTTCGTGTAGAACATTCATGTCATCACACGTTCCGCCTGACATGCAATTGTCACCATGATCAAGCAACAGGACAGGTCCTTCACCTGGTTGCGCAGCGAGTTCTTTTGCGCGTGCAATCGAGACTTCCAGTGGTTCACTTTTATAAATGAAGTCTTTGCGTTTCGACCAAACGAACTCTGCAATACGCTGAACAACCTCTTCAGCTGCTTGGGGATCATTGTCACTGACTCCTACCACGCTGATACAAGGCGCTTCGATATCAGCAAGGGAGAATCCTGCGAGTACCGAGACCCCAAGCATCCCTTGTGCTTCAGCAGCGCGTGCAAGTTCGACGGCCTCATGCATCGGACCGATATCTGTCCGGCTACACAGCGTGTTGAGTATCAAGGGCAAGCGACGCCAGGCAAGTTTGGGCTTGATTCGACCACTGATCATGTCGACTAATAGTCGTCCAGCATGTGCACCTGTTTCGTACATGTCTACATGAGGGTATGTTTTGAAACTGATGACGATGTCGCTATTTTTGATGAGTTTTTCAGTGATCTTGCCGTGCAAGTCGAGTGCGACTGCGATGGGAGCATGGGGGAGGGCCGCTCGAACGCGCTCGAGCAGATCGCCTTCTCCGTCTGGAGAGTTTTCTGCGACCATCGCTCCATGCAAATCCAAGGCGACGGCATCGCAACCTTTTGCAGCTGCTACGATCGTATCGCAAAGGTGCGTGTACGCTTTTGCACAGACCGTTCCACTTGGGTTGGCGGTTGCAGTACAAGCAACGACCACCTCATGACCTGCTTGTTCCAGCACGTCAATGAATGCTGCAATTCCTGTGCGGGTATTCTTAGACGCCTTATAGGCGTCTATGCCGTATAGCGGTCCATCATCACCGAAAGATTTTAGTGGCGTAGCAATCGGTGAGAATGTGTTGGTTTCGTGATTCAGCCTGGCGACAAGGATTTTCATATTAGCCCAAGATGTTTTTGAGTGATGAGTAAATGAGTCCAAGTCCTGTTGCGAGCAGCAATGCTGTCACGAGCAATTGTGCAACTCTTCGACTCAAGTTGATTGGATGTTTAAGTTGTGTGATGGTGGCAATCGTAATCGCTGGAAAGGCGATCGCTGAAAGAATGATTGCATTCATTGTCAGCTCGCCAGTAAAGAGTGCGATCACCAGTCTGGCAGCAGATGTGAGGCCAAAAATAATGAATAGATAATGCCGGACAAGATCTTTGTCGAGTGGCTGACTGTACAGGTGGTAGACCAGAGGCGGGCCTGGCGTCGCAAACATTCCACCCAGAACACCTGTCAAGAATCCCGCAGTCAAGGTGGATGTTTTGCCAGATGTCTTGCGCGTGTTCGTATTAATCATGAACAGAGCGATTGCCGAGGCAAAAATACAGACACCCAAAATCAATCTCAAGGTATTGATGCCATTATCGGTAAACCAGGACAAAGATATAAAACCGATCACCAGACCAATCATGCTTGTGATGAGCATTGGCTTTAAAAGGGGACCGGTTGTAATACGTGGTGATTTACTGAGATAAACCAAGTTATTCGCAATGGAAAGAATGCATGCAATATTGGCCGCATCCGCAATCGATATGATTTGTAAAGCACCCGTCAAGCCGACCAGGATCAATCCAAAGGCAAAGCCTGTTAAGTTCTGGCAAAAAGCCGCTAAAAGGGCAATCGAAATAAAAGAGACATACTGCAAGACGGACATTTTCTTGAAATTCCTGATGGCTTGATCAAAATGATCAAGTTCAAATATGGAGGTGCAATAAGGACTTTAAACGATTCTTCGAGCATTTCTCGCTGGATTGACATAAGCTCAGGCGAAAAAAATTGTTAGATCGGTGAAATCAGACTTAATTTGGTGATATTTTTAAAAATTGGAAATCACAGGTGAGCTGCTATGAATACTTATAATCACTTCATCAACGGTCAATATGTGGAACCTGTTGGGAAAAAATGGATCGACAGTATTGATCCATACCTGGGGAAGCCCTGGGCCCGCATTCCCCAAGGTTGTAAAAAGGACGTGGATTTAGCGGTGGCCGCAGCGTCTCGCGCCATGCGTGAAGGCCCCTGGGCGTCCATGAATGCGACACAACGTGGCAAGCTGATGCTTCGCTTAGCGGATCTAGTGACACAACATGCCGAACGACTGGCAGAGTTGGAGGTGCGTGACAACGGTAAGCTGATCGCTGAAATGCGTGGTCAGCTTAACTACCATCCAGAGTGGTGGCGATACTACGGTGGATTGGCTGACAAGATCGAGGGTGCTGTGATGCCGATCGACAAGCCTGACACCTTTGCTTTTACGCGTTCAGAACCGATTGGAGTGGTCGGCGCATTGACTGCGTGGAATTCACCATTATTGTTTATTGCCTGGAAATGTGCGGCTGCGATTGCCGCAGGCTGCTCTGTTGTGGTCAAACCATCTGAGTACGCCTCGGTTTCCACACTGGCTTTTGCTGAATTGACTAAAGAGGCTGGATTTCCAGATGGCGTATTCAACGTTGTGACAGGCTATGGTGCAGAGGCGGGTTCTGCTCTGGTTGATCATCCCGATGTTGCCAAAATTACTTTCACTGGCTCTGATGCGACAGGTGCGATGATTTACGCTCAGGCAGCCAAAAGCATGAAACGTGTTGCCCTTGAGTTGGGTGGAAAGTCCCCTAACATTGTTTTCGCGGATTGCGATATCGATAAGGCTGCAGCAGGCGTGATTTCCGGAATTTTTGCGGCGACAGGGCAAACTTGTATTGCCGGTTCAAGATTGTTGGTTCAAAACTCGATCAAAGAAGAGTTCACCAAACGTGTTGCTGAGTTAGGCGCTTCTGCAAGAAAGGGTAATCCGATGTCACCCGATACGAATATCGGCCCTGTGACGACGCCCGTTCAGTACAAAAAAATTCTGGACTACATGGAAATCGCCAAAGCTGAGGGTGCGCGCTGCATCTTGGGCGGAGGACCCGCGAATTCCCCGGACTTACCAGGCGGTCAATTTGTGGAGCCCACGATTTTCACCGATGTGACTGCCGATATGCGTATCGCACGCGAAGAGGTCTTTGGTCCCGTTCTGTCGATTATCGGCTTTGAAGACGAAGCGCAAGCGATTCAATTAGCGAACGATACCATTTACGGCCTAGCAGCGGGAGTATGGACCGAGGATATCGGTCGTGCACTCAGAATGTCCGCCGCTTTGAAAGCAGGGACAGTTTGGGTCAACACCTATCGGGCTATTAGTTACATGATGCCCTTTGGTGGAATGAAGCATTCAGGCATTGGTCGGGAGAGTGGTATCGAATCCATCAAGGGATTTCTGGAAACCAAGAGCACGTGGATTTCTTACGCACAGGGTTCGCCAGCTAATCCTTTCATCATGCGATGAGCTACGTTGATAGAAATCCATTCAAGCATTGATCAATCTAATTATTGAGGAATAAATGAAATGACAGAGCACAAAAAAAACTGGAAACTTGAAACGGTCGCTGTTCATGGCGGTTACAGTCCAGATCCGACAACTCGCGCGGTTGCAGTCCCAATTTACCAAACGGTCGCGTTCGCATTTGACAATACGCAGCACGGTGCTGATCTTTTTGATTTAAAAGTGCCTGGTAATATTTATACGCGGATTATGAATCCGACTCAGGATGTACTTGAGCAGCGTGTTGCTGCGCTTGAGGGGGGGATTGCAGCGCTTGCACTGGCTTCGGGTCAGGCTGCCGTCACGTATGCGATTCAGACCATTGCAGAGGCAGGGGATAATATCGTTTCCTCCAGCACATTGTATGGAGGGACTTACAATTTATTCGCGCATACACTGCCACTGTCCGGCATTACAACGCGCTTTGCAGATCCACGCGATATCGCATCTTTTGAACCATTGATTGATGAAAAGACTAAAGCGATTTTTGCTGAATCTGTAGGTAATCCGCTTGGCAATGTGACAGACATTTCTGCTCTTGCAGAGATTGCTCATCGTCATGGAATTCCTCTAATCATTGACAATACTGTACCTTCTCCGTATTTGCTGCGTCCGATCGAGCATGGTGCTGATGTTGTCGTGCAATCCCTGACGAAGTACTTAGGTGGGCATGGGACAAGTTTGGGCGGCGCAATCATTGACTCGGGCAAGTTTCCCTGGGCTGAGCATAAAACACGATTTAAGCGTTTGAACGAGCCCGATGTGAGTTATCACGGAGTTGTTTATACGGAAGCGTTTGGACCCGCAGCCTATATTGGACGTGCGCGCGTGGTTCCACTTCGTAACACAGGTGCGGCCATCTCACCTTTTAATGCCTTCTTGATCTTGCAAGGCATTGAAACACTAGCATTGCGTGTCGATCGTATTACTGAAAATGCGATGAAAATTGCTCAATTTTTAAAATCCCACAAGAAAGTCGATTGGGTCAGCTATGCTGGCTTGCCTGAACATCCCGATCACGCTTTAGTGAAAAAGTATTTGTCTGGGAAGGCTCCCGGGTTGTTTACTTTTGGTGTGAAGGGTGGTCGTGAAGCGGGTGCTCGATTCCAAGATGAACTTAAGCTTTTTACTCGTCTTGTTAACATCGGCGACTCTAAATCACTTGCAACCCATCCTGCATCGACTACGCACCGTCAACTCAATCCAGAGGAACTTGCACGCGCAGGTGTAAAAGAAGAGACGGTTCGTTTGTCGATCGGAATTGAACATATTGATGACTTGATTGCTGATTTGGAGCAAGCACTCGCAGCCGTCTGATATTTTGAAGTCTGCTCACAGCGAACTTAGATTTTTTATTTGTTCTTGTGCGTATGGTGTTGTCACGCTTTCTAATGACTTCCAGGTGATGGTAACACCGTCATAGGCTCTAACGGCATGTGGGAGAAATCCTGTTAGTTCGATTCCATTTTTGTTTAGGCAATAAGTAAAGGGAGAAGAGGGCTTGAATGTACGAGGATGAAAATCATGAATCATCGTCATGTCAAAGTCTTTTTCTCTTTTTGCAAGTTCAATAAAGTGTGTTTTGGTCTCTGTTTCAAAGATCTTCTGCCATGCTTGTCCTTTAAAAATATCTGACAACCTCAGTGGTTTCTCATTTGAAATTGAATAGAGTCCGCATTCCGTCTCGCTGGTAGGATATGCACCAGTGAAAATCTTGCTCGATACTTGTTTATAAAACCAATCAGGTGCAATTTGTGTCACTCTAGTATCGTAACTTTCAGTCCCTCTGCCATCTGGCAGATCGGCTTGATCTTTGAACTTGAGAAATTCATTTAAGCGATTGCCAGATGGTGTTGCATCATCAACTTGCATGAATTTTCGCTCAATCGTATAAACAGTTTTCTGTTCTTTTGCTATCTGTATATGGTGATCAATCGCTGTGTACGTTTTAAATTCACCGATTTTGTTACCCGTTCTTTCAAGGTCTTTTACTCGCTCTTGAAATGCACTCACAAGACAATTTTTCGCATCGTCCGAAGAAGCGGGCGATGCGTCCATGTCTATAAAACAATATGTTGAAGTAAAGCGAAGCCAGGATCGTTGGCTTTTGACGAGTGCTTGATTCGATTCTAGAGATAGTTTCGAACGAGCCGCTTTGTATTCAAAGGCAAGTTTCTCATCCAGCTGAGAGAGCTGGGTATTCTCACATATTGCTTTTTCCATATTACTTTTGGCTTGTTTGCAGTCAAAACTTGCTGCGACACCTGCCCCTGACCAGAGAGCCATTAAGATCGTTGCAATTCTTATCATGTGAAAATAGTATTGAGCCACAAACGCCTATCATAGCTGCGGTATTCTGTTTCGACTCAATATTGACTCGAAGCGGATTTATACTGAGCTCTTCAGAGCTGAGTCTTTAATTATGCCCCTAGCCAGTTTGGCGACTTTACGTGTGTTGTCCGTGATCCCTCCGATGACGCAACTCAACACGCCTTATCCCTCGACCGCTTATTTAACGGGTTTTTTGCGTTCGCGTGATATTCATGCTGTTCAAGAAGATCTGGCTCTTTCTCTTGTGCTGCGGCTTTTGAGTTCGACAGGTTTAAAGGAAGTTGCACTTAAAGTAGAGTCGATTGCGCCACGAAAGCGTAGCCAATCACTGCAAGCATTTGTTGCACAGCGCAATCGTTACATTAAGACAATTGATGCCGTTATTGCCTTTCTGCAAGGTCGGGATTCAACACTCGCTCATCGTATCGTTTCGAGACAGTATTTGCCTGAAGGCCCTCGATTTTCCTCATTAGATGCCTATGTTGATGATGAAACAGGCGATCCTCTGGGCTGGGCATTTGGCGCGCTTGGCATGCAAGATCGTGCCAAGCATTTGGCCACTTTATATTTGAATGATCTTGCAGATGTTCTAAAAGATGCCATTGATTCTCGTTTTGAGTTTGTTCGCTATGGCGAGTCACTTTCCGCGAGTCAAGCCACGTTTGAACCCTTGGCACTGGCATTGGCTGCACCCAAAACGCTTGTAGATGAATATCTTGAAAAGCTGACTTTAGACGCCATCAACAAGCACGCACCGACTGTCGTATTGCTGTCAGTCCCTTTTCCTGGAACGGTTTATGCAGCGTTCAGGATTGCTCAGACCATTAAGGCCCATTATCCTGAGATAAAAATTATCTTAGGCGGGGGTTTTGTGAACACTGAATTGCGCGAGCTGAAAGAATCCAGAGTGTTCGATTTTGTCGATTTTGTGACGCTTGACGCGGGTGAGCGACCCTTGCTTGCACTTTTCGAATATTTGACTGGTAAACGGTCTCAACAACGTCTTGTGCGAACTTTTTTGCGTGATCCTGAAACTGGTCTTGTCCGTTATATCAATATGGTCGAGCCTGAGGTGCCATTCGAGGAGGTCGGAACTCCGACTTGGGACGGTTTGCCTCTAGCGAGTTATTTGTCTCTACTAGATATGCTCAATCCAATGCATCGTCTTTGGAGTGATGGTCGTTGGAATAAATTGACGGTCGCCCACGGATGTTATTGGAAAAAGTGCAGTTTTTGTGATGTCAGTCTCGACTACATCGGACGGTATGAAACGGCATCTGCGGAAGTACTTGCTGACCGAATCGAGGCCATTGTTCGGGAAACCGGACAGACAGGTTTTCATTTTGTCGACGAGGCTGCTCCTCCTAAAGCCTTGAAATCTCTCGCACTGGAGTTGATCAAGCGTGATTTGAATATTTCCTGGTGGGGCAACATCCGATTTGAAAAGACTTTCACTCCAGAACTATGTCAATTACTCGCGCAAAGTGGTTGTATTGCGGTTTCTGGAGGACTTGAGGTCGCATCTGATCGATTGTTGAGTCTGATGAAAAAAGGGGTCTCTGTTGATCAAGTTGCACGGGTGACCCGAGCATTTAGCGATGCTGGGGTATTGGTACACGCATACCTGATGTATGGTTTTCCCACACAAACCGTTCAGGACACTGTCGATGCACTGGAGTACGTCCGCCAGTTATTTGAAAATGGTTGCATCCAAAGTGGTTTTTTTCACCGCTTTACTTGTACCGTACATTCGCCCGTCGGTCTGAATCCTGATCAGTATGGTGTCACCCTGGAATCTTTACCGCCAGTCAGCTTTGCTAAAAATGATATTGCCTTTAACGATCCGACTAACGTAGATCATGCAGCTCTTGGAGTGGGTTTGCGTAAGGCTATCTATAACTTCATGCACGGAATTGGACTTGAAGAAGACGTTCGGAGCTGGTTCACATTCAAAGTTCCGCGCACGAGCATTTCCCCACACTACATTCAAAAGGCGCTTGATCAACATTGAGGCGCAAAATCACTCATAAAATGATTCAAGGAGAACTGAGATGACAACAAACATGCACGAAGAAGATTTCGACTCGCCCGCAATTCGTGCCTTAAGAGAGGATTTGGCGCTTGCTTTGCGTGCCGCTGCCCATCACGGATTATCTGAAGGGGTCTGTAATCATTTCAGCGTTGAACTTCCGGATGATAGTGGTCGATTTTTATTGAACCCGAGAGGTTTGCTGTGGAGCGAGATACAAGCTGAAGACATCGTGATGATTGACGAACAAGGTGAGATTCTGGCGGGGCGACATCCCGTGGAACCCACTGCGATGTTTATTCATGCTGCAGTTCACCGTATCGCCAAAAAAAAATGCGTCCTGCATACACACATGCCGTATGCCACGGCACTGACACTGACGCGACAGCGCGCGCTTGATACCACCTTGTCGCAAAACGCGATGCGTTTTCATGGGCGTGTCGCAATCGACGCTCATTACAATGGATTGGCGTTGGATACTGGGGAAGGTGAACGTATCGCACGTGCCATGAATGGAGCCGATGTGGTTTTTCTCGGTAACCATGGTGTTGTGGTCTGCGGCGAGCGTGTGGATTATGCCTATGACGATTTATATTTTCTCGAGCGTGCATGCATGATGCAAGTCCTGGCAATGTCCTCCGGGTTGCCGCTTGAGCCTGTTGATGCGAAGCTTGCTCAGCGAGTTGGAGAACAAACTTTAGGTGA
The DNA here is from genome assembly GCF_030410395.1 of Zwartia panacis. Taxonomy (GTDB): domain Bacteria; phylum Pseudomonadota; class Gammaproteobacteria; order Burkholderiales; family Burkholderiaceae_B; genus Zwartia; species Zwartia panacis. Next base: position 245,903 of record NZ_JAUHHF010000004.1, on the reverse strand, counting down.
GAGACTACAGTCCGAGTTGTTTTTCAAAGCGCTGGGTCGAACCCTTTAGATATATATGTGAGGTAAAGCAAATGTTATCGATGCATGAACTCGATTTTGGCTTGCCTGATGAAATCAATGCCCTACGGATAGCTGTTCGGGAGTTTGCCGAAAATGAAATCGCGCCTCGCGCGGCTCAACTTGACCGCGATGATCAGTTTCCAATGGATCTCTGGCGCAAAATGGGGGATATGGGGCTGCTTGGCGTGACAGCGAGTCCTGAGTATGGCGGCGCTGGAATGGGCTATCTCGCTCATATGGTGGTTATGGAGGAAATCTCGCGGGCATCAGCCTCTGTCGGACTCTCCTATGGTGCCCACTCTAATCTATGCGTGAACCAGATTATGCGTAATGGAACGGATGCTCAACGCGCCCGATTACTTCCCAAGCTGATTTCAGGCGAGCATATTGGAGCGTTAGCGATGAGTGAGCCTGAGGCGGGCTCGGATGTTGTGGGCATGAGGCTGCGTGCAATTGCTGATGGAGCGGGATATCGCCTGAATGGCACGAAAATGTGGATTACCAATGGCCCTGATGCTCAGACTTTAGTGGTCTACGCTAAAACGGATCCTGATAAAAATGCCCGTGGAATCACAGCCTTTCTGATAGACCGCGATATGCCAGGATTTTCAGTTGCCCAACGTCTCGACAAATTGGGGATGAGAGGGTCGCATACGGGCGAGTTAGTATTTGATAATGTCTTTGTTCCTGCAGAAAATATCCTGGGTCAACTCGATGGTGGTGTTCAGGTATTGATGAGCGGTCTGGATTATGAGCGTGCCGTCCTCGCCGCGGGACCGCTTGGGATTATGGGGGCTTGCCTAGATGTCGTGATGCCCTATGTGCATGAGCGTCGACAGTTTGGTCAGGCAATTGGTGAGTTTCAATTGATCCAAGGAAAGCTGGCGGATATGTACACGACATATTCTGCTTGTCGGTCGTATTGTTATGCGGTGGGTCGAACATTAGACTCGCGATCAACAGACTCCACTGATCAGGTGCCCTCAAGATCTCAGCGTGGGATGCGAAAAGATGCTGCGGGTGTGATTTTGTACTGCGCGGAAAAGGCGACCTGGATGGCTGGAGAAGCCATCCAGATCTTGGGTGGTAACGGTTACATCAATGACTATCCGACAGGCCGACTTTGGCGAGATGCCAAGCTTTATGAAATCGGTGCAGGCACCAGTGAAATACGACGAATGCTGATTGGGCGAGAGCTCTTTAATGAGACTATTTAAGCGTCACTCATCATTTCATTTTGTCTGGGACTTTTGCTGATTTCTCCATTGTTCAAGTAGGGCCGTTGTTTTGATTTTTGCTTGCTCGAGATTTTTCTCTTTGACATGGCCATAACCACGAATTTGTTCGGGGATCGAGGCAATTTGAACTGCCAGATCGATATTTTTTGAACTGAGTTGAGGAAGAATAGCTTGAATGCAAAATTTGTATTCAGCGATTAATGCACGTTCTGTTCTTCGCTCTTTGCTGTAGCCAAAGGGATCAAAAAAAGAACCTCTTAAAAATTTAAAGTGCCGAAGACCATAAAAAAGAGGTCGTATCCACGTTCCGAAACGTCGTTTGAGAGGTTCTCCTCTCGAGTCAAATTTAGAAAGCAGTGGGGGGGCCAGATAATGCGTGATATGAAATCCTGGCTCAAACTGCTCCTTCATTTTGGACACAAAACTATCATCAGTATGCAGGCGTGCGACTTCATACTCATCTTTATAAGCCATCAGTTTAAAAAGATATTTCGCAACGGCCTCAGACAGTCGCGGTCTTGACCGATCTGATTCCGTGTTGTTTGCTTGTTCGACCTTTAAAACTTGCTCAACAAAATCGCGATATTCTTTTGCATAACGGGCGCTTTGATAGCGCGTTAAAAAGGTCTCCCGTATATGAACAATCTGTTCAAGTGTTTGTTTGGATTTAAACAGAACAGGGTGCTCGTTGACGGGTCTGTGCAAAAGTTTTTCATCATGAGCGGCTGCTCGTCCCCATTCAAACGCCATCAAATTTCGTTCTACTTGAACAGCATTGAGTCTTAAAGCCTGGATTAAAGAATCGCGCGAGAGTGGTATCCAACCCTTTTGCCAACAAAAACCCAGTAGTAACGGATTGGCATAAATTGAATCACCTAATTTTTCAGCAGCGATCGCACTCGCATCGATACTGGCCAGCTGATCTTGACCCACCGCATTGGAAAGCGCAGTGGCGCAATGGGTGTTGGTGGAGCGCCAGTCCGGATTTTGTACGAAACCAGCAGTGGGCGTGTCGTGATGATTGAGTGCAATGCGAGTTTGATTCATTTGCATGAGTGCCATTGTGGTCGGATTTGCCGCAACCACGCCATCACAGGCCATAATCAAATCAGCTTTGGCGATATCGACTTTTGTCGCGCATAATGACTCGGGTAATTGCGCGATCTGCACGTGACTCCATGTCGATCCCCCTTTTTGCGCGAGCCCTGCTGAATCTTGCGTAATCACTCCTTTGCCTTCGATATGCGCGGCCACACCCAGTAACTGACCGATCGTGATGACACCTGTCCCTCCAACGCCCGCGACAACAATCCTGTAAGGTTCCAGGCAGTCTGGGACGACGGGCATAGGCAGAGTAGGCGGTGTAACCGATTGAGAGACCGATTCAGGTCGGCGTCTCGTTGCATTTTCAAGTACGACAAAACTTGGACAAAACCCTTTTAGGCATGATTCGTCCTTGTTGCAACTGCTGAGATTAATTTGACGTTTGCGTCCAAATTCCGTCTCCAGAGGTTCGACTGACAGACAATTACTCTTGACCGAACAATCTCCGCAGCCTTCGCATACCAGTTCGTTAATGACGACAATCCGTTTTGGATCTTCGAGCTTTCCAGCTTTCCGTCTTCTTCTTTTTTCGGTGGCGCAGGTCTGGTCGTAGACAATGACAGTCGTGCCTGGGATCTCTCTAAATAAGCGCTGAACCTGATCAAGGTCGTCTCGATGCCAGACTTGAACGCCTAGTTCAAGCTCGACACCATCATAACGCTGCGGATCGTCTGTGACGACCGCCACACGTTTGACGCCTTCTGCAATACAGCTTTTGACAATTTGCGGAGTAGTCAATCCCTCTGGACGTTCACCCACTTGTTGCCCGCCGGTCATCGCAACGGCATCGTTGTAAAGAATTTTGTAAGTGATATTGACACCAGCTACCACGGCCTGACGAATCGCCAGCGAGCCGCTGTGGAACCAAGTGCCATCGCCAATATTGGCAAAGACATGTTGATCTTTGACAAAGTGAGACTGGCCTACCCAGGGTGCGCCTTCGCCGCCCATTTGGGTAAAGGTCGAGGTGGATCTGTCCATCCACAACACCATGTAGTGGCAGCCGATTCCAGCCATGGCTCGACTACCTTCAGGTACACGTGTGCTGGTGCTGTGTGGACAGCCACTACAGAACCAGGGCGGCCGTTCTCCGACAGTCGGATCAACCACTTGAAGGGAGCGCTGTTTAGCCTCGATCACTGCCAGGCGCGCATGAATGCTTGCACGAACTGAATCTGGCAGGGGCCGGCGTAACAACCTTTTGGCGATCGCCTGTGCAATGATCGCTGGACTCAAGTCGGCGTTTGCGCGCAACAGCCAGTGGCCAGCAGGGTTTGATCTTGCCCATTCACCACCGCTGTGATCATTGTCGGGTTGATCAAACTTGCCTAAAACATCCGGCCGTGTGTCAGGCCGCCAGTTGTAAAGCTCTTCTTTAAGCTGATACTCAATGACTTGGCGTTTTTCTTCGACGACTAAAATTTCTTCGAGACCTAGAGCGAACTCCCGGGTCGTACTTGCTTCGAGTGGCCAGACGACATTGACCTGATGCACGCGTAATCCGATATCTCTGCAGACTTCGTGCGTCAAACCCAAATCTATCAATGCCTGACAAGTGTCTCGGTATGCTTTACCACTGGCCATGATGCCCAGTCGATCATGGGGCCCCTGAATGACGGTATGGTTCAGTTTGTTGGCTCGAATGTATGCGAGAGCTGCGTACCACTTGTACTCCATCAGGCGAGCCTCTTGAGCGAGTGGTGCGTCAGGCCAGCGAATATGCAGCCCGCCTTCTGGCAGTAGAAAGTCTTCGGGCAATATGATGCGAACCCGGTCTAAGTCGACATCCACACTTGCGCTTGATTCAACGACTTCCTGGATAGTCTTCATGCCGGACCAAAGACCGGAGAAGCGACTTAGGGCAAACGCATGCAGACCCATGTCAAGGATCCCTTGAACATCGCTCGGGAAAAATACCGGCAGTCCGCAGGCTTTGAAAATATGGTCACTCTGATGGGCGGCTGTCGAACTTTTAGCAATGTGATCATCCCCTGCAATCGCAATCACACCGCCGTGAGGTGAAGTGCCAGCCATATTTGCATGTTTGAACACATCGGAACAGCGATCGACTCCCGGTCCTTTACCGTACCAAATTCCAAAAACACCATCGTATTTTTTTTGTTCCGGAAAGAGTTCGACCTGCTGGGTTCCCCAAACGGCTGTAGCAGCGAGTTCCTCGTTGACGCCAGGCTGAAAGACAATATTGTGTTTTTTGAGATGATCAGACGCCTTCCAGAGCGCCTGATCATAGCCTCCCAAGGGGCTTCCACGGTAGCCGCTGATAAAACCAGCGGTCTGTAGTCCGGCTTGCGCATCGCGCAGTTGTTGAACCATAGGAAGCCTGACCAGAGCTTGAACCCCGCTCATAAACGCCCGGCCGCGCTCTTGTGTATATTTATCTTCGAGTGATACCTTGTCGATCACCTTGTGAGTGGACTCGGTCAGAGGTGCATTCATGGGTAATTTTCCTTTGATCAAAAGGGTTTCCCGTCGACTCTTGCAACGTTCCTCCTAATCATCGACGCAGAATACAATGTTGTCAAACAATCCATCCCAAGTGAGACAAGATGAGTGATTTAAGCTATTGGCTGATTCGCTGCGGCAATCAGGTACTGATTTCCATTGATGAGCAGGGAAGGGAGGCGTTCCCCCGTGCTCGGCACGATGACTTCTTGGATTTGGACCAGCCTTTGCACATTGGTCATTGGAACGGAGTCTCATGCTATGCAATTGAGACCCCCGAGATTCCCGCCCATATTTCCGGAGAACTCAGGCCGGTGCGCAGCCTGTTTGCATCTGCCGGCCCTGAAATATTTGCGTTGGCGGGGCGCGGAACCCAGATGATCGATTGGCAGAAAAACCATCGATTTTGCGGGCATTGTGGCACACCCACCATCATGAAAAAAACCGAGTTCGCGCTGGAGTGCCCCGCCTGCCGGTTGGTGGCATACCCCCGCATTTCTCCAGCCGTGATGGTATTGATTGAACGAGGAGATGAGTTAATGTTGGCGCGTAGCCCGCATTTTCGTCCTGGAGTATTCAGTGCACTGGCTGGGTTTGTGGAGGCGGGTGAGACTTTGGAGCAATGCGCGGTGCGCGAGGTACGCGAGGAGGTGGGACTGGAGATCACGAATTTGCGTTATTTCACCAGTCAATCGTGGCCCTTTCCCAATTCACTCATGATTGCGTTTTTTGCTGATTATGCCGGCGGAGAAATCACACCAGATCCAAGCGAAATCGAAGCGGCAGGATGGTTTGCCCGCGATGCCTTGCCACCACTGCCCGACCATGTGAGCATTGCAAGACAGTTGATTGATGCCTCTTGCCGGATACATACAGCTCAGCGTATGTACACCGGTCAGTAGTATCGGGCAATCAGCATTGGTAAATTGATATCGAGCCGCTCGTTCTCTAGTATGTGTCAAACATGCGTTGAATCTCGGCACGATCTTTTGTTTGAGTGAGTGCCATCGCCAAGAGGATTCGGGTTTTTTGTGGCGTGAGGTTGTCTGCCTGAATAAAGCCAGCCTCCCGCATTTTGCTTGGTGCAAAGGTTCTTCCCGAGCCAGCACGTGAAGAAATTGCCACGACCAAACCTTGTTTAACTGCAGATTCCATGGCGGTAAACTCTTCAGGAGAAAGGAGTCCTGGTGCGAATGCTGCACCAACGAGTCCTTTTGCCCCGGCTTGAATAAAAGCTTGCACAGCTACACCATCTCCTCCGGCATAGCTATAGGCAATATCCACTCGCGGTAAGTGCTCGATTTCCCTCAGGTCGAATTCTGTGTCTGGGGTGCGACGTCGTGTGGGGCTTCGATAAATCACAATTCGATCGCCATCGACATGACCGAGTGCGCCAAAATCGGGGGAACGGAAAGTCTGTAGCCTGCCGTTTGATGTTTTTGTCACCTCACGGGCAGACTGGATTTCATCGTTTAGACAAACCAATACTCCTAGATCTCTCGCTTCGGGGCAGGCCGCTAATCGGACTGCGTTGAAAATATTCATGCCTGCATCTGTCGACAATGCGCTCGCAGGTCGTTGAGCGCCGGTCAGCACAACAGGAATATCTGTTTTAAGCCCAAGATTGAGTGCATAAGCGGTTTCTTCCAAAGAAGATGTCCCATGCAAAATCACCACGCCAGCTAGATCAGAATGCTCAACAGTGAGCTGTGCAATGACTTCTGCAAGTTTTTTCCAGTGAGGAAAACTTACTGCGGTCGAAAGCAGTGTGTCGAAAGCGACAGGAATTACATCAGCCACACTTTTAGCCTGTGGGAATTTTTCCAACATGCCGTGCGCATCTAGTCTTGTTCCAGTCGAACTGTACTCAAACACATCAAGTTCGCCCAAAATACTCAGGGAAGTAATGGTGCCGCCAGTGCTGATCAGAGCGACTTTAGGTTTTTTTGTCATGTGCGATCCGTTGTCTAATGAATGTTTTTAAGCGACTTTTAAAGTTTACATCTTAAAAAATGGCACTAACTTCCTTTAAATACAGCTGAACGCTTTTCTTTCCATGCTGCCGCACCTTCCTTGATGTCCTCTGATTGCTCAGAGTGTAGGACGGCTTGTTTAATTCCAACCTCGTCTAACTGACCGCGGGCAATTAAATTCAGATGCTTTTTAATGCCGAGCAGGGCGAGTGGCGCCATGGAAGCGAGTAGCTTAGTCAATTCCTCGACACGGCCATTCAATTCTTCAGGCTCGACAAGTTCAGTTAAAAAGCCGATCTCTTTCATTTCTGCGGCATCGATTTTTTCAGCAGTTAAAAAAAGTCTTTTGGCTTGATTAAGGCCCAGACGAGTGACATATCGCACCATACCGCCGGGATAAAAGTGCAATCCTAATTTGGCGGCTGGCATGAACATATTGGCAGCAGTACTCCCCAATCTAAAGTCGCAAGCTAGACTCAGATCCGTACCGCCTCCGTAGACACCACCGTTAATGGCGGCGATCGTCACAGGTCGGGCCTGTTCGAGTAGATCAACCGTTTCGCCAAAAAAAATAGAGGAGGGTGCGCTGTCCGCAGCAAGAGAGGAAATGTCATAACCGCTACAAAAATACTTTCCCTCGGCTAATACTCTTAAGACGAGTATGTCAGTATTTTGATTCACAGTCTGGATGTGAGACTGAATCACTTTCAGATCTGCCGGGCTTAAGCGATTGGCATAATCAGGATTGCATAAACGCAGGGTGGCAATATTGCCATCCACAGTCAATTCTGGCGAAGTTGTTGATTTTTTTGAATGGGTGATTGACATGCTATGCCCGTGCTTGGGGAATGTGTGTGTAAGCTCAAAGTTCCTGGCTGATCCAGGCGACGAGCGCTGAAATAGTGATCACAGATAAAACCGTTGAAACTAAGATCGCGCGCGCGCTTGCGGCTGCGTCACGTTGATAGAGTTGTGACATCATGAACGGGCCTGTTCCAACAGGAAGCGCTGCTGCCAAGATCGCAACCAAGGCCCAAAGTTTTGGAACATCAAAGACAAACAAAACCAATACTGCGGTCAGTGCAGGCTGAACAAGTAGCTTGAGCAAAACGATGCGTATGACTTCAGGGCCTGCTTGCTGATGCGTCGTTTGTCCGAGAAACAAACCGATTGCGATGAGTGCGCAAGGCGTCGAAGCATCCCCCAGCAGGCTGATGTAACGTATCGCTGGAGTCGGGAGTGGCCATTGCATCAAAGACCAGAGCACACCGAGTACGGGCGCCACCAGGAGTGGATTGCGAAGCATCGAGACAATCACTTTTTTGATGGCGGGGCCGATTTTCGAGTTTTCAAGCCGTTGTAACTCGACAAGCATGATCGCGACAGCAAAAAGCAAAGAGACAGTGAAAACAGCAGTAATGACTGAAGGTCCCAGACCTGCTTTACCAAACACCATCAAGCACAGTGGTATCCCCATGAAACCCGCATTTCCGTATGCTGCGCTCATGCTATTGATCAGATTGTCGATAGGAGCGACATGCTTGTCTCGCGCGATCACATAATAGATTCCTGCTGTGCCAAACATTCCAAGCGCGAAAGACCAGAAAAAACCGGGCTGGGCAAGATCGCTCATGTCAGAACCTGACATCGCAGCGAATAATTGCGCGGGGAGGGCAAGATAAATGACAAAGCTATTCAACCCCTCGCGGCTAGTGGAACCGAGCAAGTTGGTTTTTGTGCAGACCCATCCTGTCAGGATCAAGGCAAAAACCGGAAAGGCAGCTTCAATGACTGCAGCGAACATGGCCGAAAAGAGTTGGAATTTAAGGTTTCTTAGTGTAGCGCTTTGGCCGGGGCCTGGATGCCTGAGAACGCCTACTCAGTCATAATACGCAGGGGAGTGGTCAAAATTTCAATGTAATCGCCCGCGAGGCAGGTGAGTGATGAATCAGGAGAATATTCGAGTCGTGCTGGGTGCTTGGGACGAAATGGGAAGTCAGGCTTCCGCAATTCGTTTCGCGGTGTTTGTTGAGGAGCAAAAGGTCCCGTTGGCCTTGGAGCTTGACGAAATGGATGTGCTAAGCCTCCACGCTCTGGCTTTGGATCACCATGGTGAAGCAGTCGCGACGGGCAGGCTGCTTCCCGATGGTCATATTGGAAGAATGGCCGTTAAGCAGTCCGAGAGAAAAAGGGGGATTGGTGCTCAGGTTTTACGCGCGCTGACAGAGGCGGCAGTGTCTAAGGGCTACTCAGAGGTCTTGCTAGGCGCCCAGCTTCATGCGACTGGGTTCTATGCCAGACAGGGATTTGTGGAGTACGGAGAAATATTCATGGATGCGAATATTCCCCACATCATGATGAAAAAGAAGCTGGCATGAAGAGGTTGTTTTGATTGATCGTGTCGGCCCGATAGTGGTTGTGTCAGCGGTTGTGACATTTAGGCAATAAAAAACCCCAAAATCTTTTAAAAGAGTTTTGAGGTTAGTTATTTTGCTGAAAATCAGCTGGGGAACGTTAAAGCAACAGGTATTTTGCTTTACACTTCAGTGGTGCCCAGAAGAGGACTCGAACCTCCACACCTTGCGGCACACGGACCTGAACCGTGCGCGTCTACCAATTCCGCCACCTGGGCCTATCTGTACTTCAGAAGCACCGCATTATAAGCGAGATTCAAACTTTGGCAAACCGCCTTCCTCCTCATTCTAAAAACAGCCGCGTGACTGCTGCTTCTCCCGAGCTGCCTCCTGACTTCGATCCTGATGTTCCAAGTCGCGAGGAAATTCTCGAGTCCTTGCGAACAGCGCTCGTTCCACTTTCACCAGAGGATCTCGCCACCAGGCTTGGACTCGAATCCGAAGAAACTCTCAAAGGTTTCCATCGTCGCCTCTCTGCGATGGAACGTGATGGCCAGCTTTTGCCAAATCGAAAGGGCGTTTTGTTACTCGCCAACAAACTTGATTTTGTTGCAGGTCGAGTTCAGGGGCATCGTGATGGTTTCGGATTTCTGGTGCGCGACGGTGGCGGTCCGGATCTATTCCTTTCACCTCGTGAAATGCTCAAGGTTTTGCATGGTGACCGTGTTCTCGTCAAACCAACGGGTGAATATCGAGGAAAACCAGAGGCCACCATTGTCGAGGTGATTGAGCGCCGCACGAATCGATTGGTGGGTCGTTTTCTGAACGAACGCGGTTTGACCATCGTTGTGCCTGAAGATCAGCGTATCAAGCACGATGTACTGATTCCGCCCTCTGACACTGGAGGCGCTCAGCACGGCCAGGTGGTGTCAGTCGATATTATTGAACAACCCACTCGACATACGCAGCCTCTCGGACGTGTCGCCGAAATCTTGGGTGAAATAGACGATCCTGGTATGGAGATCGAAATTGCGGTGCGCAAATTCGATGTTCCAGTGGATTTCTCCGATGCGGCGCTTCGTCAGACCGACAAACTTCCCGAGGGTGTTCGTCGTCAAGATCTCAAAGATCGTGTGGATCTCAGGGATGTCGCCTTTATTACCATCGACGGTGAAGACGCGCGCGATTTCGATGATGCCGTCTATTGTGAAGAAGTCGATCTCGGATCCGGACGTAAGCGTCCCGCGTGGCGTTTGTTAGTGGCTATTGCCGACGTCAGTCATTATGTGACGCCCGAAGATTCTCTGGACATGGATGCCCGCGAACGCGGCACGAGTGTGTACTTTCCTCGCCGTGTGATTCCCATGCTGCCAGAAAAGCTGTCGAATGGTTTGTGTTCATTGAATCCTCAGGTCGACCGACTGGTGTTGGTGTGTGACATGGTGATTCCTTTGTCCGGTGCTAAAGCAGGCACGGTAGCGGCCTATCAGTTTTATAACGCGGTCATTCACTCCCACGCTCGTACAACCTACAACCAGGTTTGGGAGTCTTTACAGCAGCCCCAAGGGCCCGCGGCGAGAAGTCTTTCGCATGTTTTGCCGCAAATTCAGGGATTGCATTCAATTTTTCAAGTTTTGCAACAGGCCCGTAAAGAGCGTGGAGCCATTGATTTTGATACGGTCGAGACAAAGATCGTGTGTAACGAATTGGGGCGAATCGAAAAGATTATCGGGCTTGTGCGCAACGATGCGCATCGTTTGATCGAAGAGTGCATGTTGGCCGCGAACACGTGCGCCGCTGATTTTATGGCGCGCAGCAAGCACATTGGTCTGTATCGAATTCACGAGGGACCCACCACCGATAAGCTCAAGGCGCTGCGTGAGTTTTTACGCACACTAGGATTGAGTCTTGGAGGTGGAGCAGAGCCCTCAGCCAAGGATTATGCCGAGTTGCTGGACAAGGCTCGGGCTCGCCCAGATTATGCTTTGTTACAGACAATGTGCCTGCGCTCCATGCAGCAGGCCATATATGGTCCTGACAATATGGGACACTTTGGCTTGTCTTACCCCGCATATACACATTTCACATCACCGATCAGACGTTACCCGGACTTGCTGACGCATCGCGTCATCAAGGCTTTACTCAAGGGCGAACGCTATCAACCCAACCTCCATGGTTTTGTCGCTGCTCCTGGCGCGACTAAACAGGAGTACGAGCATGATCTCTGGGAACGTTTGGGTTTGATGCTGTCTGGCACCGAGCGTCGTGCTGATGAAGCTTCCCGTGATGTTGAAGCGTGGCTGAAGTGTTGGTTCGTGAAAGAGCGCGTTGGTGAAACATTCAGCGGCAGAGTCACGGGTGTTGCAAGCTTCGGTATTTTCGTCACGCTCGATACCTTGCATGTTGAGGGAATGGTGCATGTTTCTGAATTGGGAACTGAATACTTCCAGTTCAATGAGTCCATGCATGAACTTCGTGGAGAGCGAACCGGAATCCGCTACCGCCTGACGGATGCTGTTCAGGTTCAGGTCGCTCGCGTCGATCTCGAGGCCCGTCGCATTGAGTTTCGTCTCGTGACTGGAACAAGCTTTGTCGCTTTGCGCAAAGCAGCGTCTCGTCCGGATGATTCTGTCGCGCGTCGTGTTAAAAAGGCGGCCCCCACAAAACCCTCTGAATTGTTAGGCAAAGTCGCGAGTGTCCGCCGCGCCGAAGCGAAAAAAGCGGGCAAACAAGAATCTGCGCGCCCGAGTAAAAAGTTACTTCGGGCCACTAAAAAAAGCGCAGGCGTAAAGAAATCAGCTCGAAAAGGGCGTTAGGAATTGATTGATGGCAGCAACACAAATGCTCGCGGGTTTTCACGCGGTGATCGCTAGGCTTCGACAGGCGCCTGAAACGATCAGAGAGGTTTACGTAGAAGCGCAACGCAAAGACAAGCGCATGCAGTCGCTCATTGATCAGGTGGGCAAGGCGGGGCGCCCTGTGCATTTGGTCGGCGCGGACCGACTCGACGGGCTTTCTGGAGGTGCGCGCCATCAGGGAGTGGTTGCTGTCGCGGATGCACGCAAACTGGCAGATGACCTGGACGAGGTTTTGGATGGCGTCGAGGGACCCGCGCTTCTGTTGATTTTGGATGGTGTGACCGATCCCCATAATTTGGGAGCTTGTTTGAGAACGGCGGATGCGGCAGGTGTGCATGCCGTTGTGGCTCCCAGGGATCGCGCGGTTGGCTTAAACACAACGGTCCAACGTGTTGCCTGCGGGGCGGCAGAGTCTGTTCCATACATCATGGTGACGAACCTCGCGCGCACGATGCGCGAGTTGAAAGATCGCGACATCTGGCTAGTGGGTACAGATGATCAAGCTTCCGAGGGCATTCATCAAATTCAAGGAAAGCGCTCGATGGGCTGGGTGATGGGAGCCGAGGGTGAGGGCATGCGCCGTTTAACGCGTGAAACTTGCGATGAGTTGGTGCACATTCCGATGCTTGGTAGCGTCGAGAGTTTGAATGTGAGTGTCGCGACGGCGATTTGCTTGTATGAAACAGTCAGGCAGCGTTGCCTCAAGTAATCGGTAAAAGTCATCTACTAAACTATTGTTTTATTTCATAGCCTTTTGTTGAGTATTTTTATGGCAAAGCACGGATTTACCACGAACATTTTGCACGGCGATCGCCGACTATCCGTTGAGCATGGTGCGGTGCACAAGCCGATCCATACCTCTTCTCAATACGCCTATCCGGACTCCCGAGAACTTGCCGCCGTTTTTCAGGGAAAACCCGGCTATACCTACGCGCGCCAAGGGACTCCCACGACTGATGCCCTTGAGAAGAAGATCACTGTGATGGAAGACGGTGTGGCGAGCTTAACATTCGCTACGGGTATGGGCGCATTAGCCGCATTGTTCACCACCTTGCTCAAGGCCGGGGATCATCTCATTTCCAGTCAGTTTATTTTTGGTAATACCAATAGTCTTTTCGGCACACTCGAGCTGCTAGGTATTGAATTGACACTGGTCGATCCAACCGATATTACGGCCGTTGCGGCAGCTGTTCGTCCGAACACTCGCATGGTTTTTACGGAAACGATCGCCAATCCCGGCACACAAATTGCAGATCTCGAGGCAATTGGCGCGCTCTGCGCCGAGCGTGGGTTAGTGTATGTGGTGGACAATACTCTGACATCGCCCTGGCTTTTCAGACCTAAGACCGTCGGTGCAACATTTGTGATGAATTCTCTTTCCAAGCATATCGGTGGACATGCGCATGCTTTGGGAGGATCTTTGACCGATACGGGTTTATTCGACTGGACAAAGTATCCCAATATTCTGGATGTCTATAAAAAGGGTGCAGCTTCTGGTTGGGGTCTGACGCAAATTAAGAAAAAAGGTTTGCGTGACATGGGCGCCACGCTTTCTGCCGACGCGGCGCACAGGATTGCGGTTGGCGCTGAAACACTTTCTTTGCGCCTGAGCAAAATTTGCACAAATGCCCAGGCACTAGCGCTCTTTTTATCCAAGCATCCAGGGGTTTCAAGGGTTGCTTATCCAGGGTTGGCTTCGCATCCTCAGCATGCCCGCGCGCAAAAACTTTTCAAGGGCGGATTCGGAAATCTGATAGCATTTGAGCTTGCCGAGGGAATTGATTCATTTGACTTCTTGAATCATCTGGAGGTAGTGATTTTGGCAACCCATGTTGGCGATACGCGTAGTTTGGCGCTGCCTGCGGCACAAACCATTTATTATGAAATGGGGCCTGCTTTGCGCGCGCAAATGGGGATTGGCGAGGGCTTGATTCGTTTGTCAGTGGGGATCGAGGATGAGGCGGATCTTCTAGCTGATTTCGCCCAAGCTTTTGACAAATGTCAAAAATAATTCCCAGCGATCGTGTTGAAATCGACGTGCTTTTAACGCATTTTTTTATTTGTTGCCAGCGTTGATTGTGAAGAGTGTGGCTTAGCTTCACAAAATTCTTTCATTTTCTTACATTCAAGTAATTTGCGGCTGATACGGTGATTTTTTCTTGACAGCCGCAGCGTCACGAGGCTTAATGTTGGCATGTGCTGTTGCAGTTGAATTGCACTGAAATGATCTGGCACAGATGAGAAAAAACATCTGGCTTTTTTTAACACCACTAGAGGTATCTCTAATATGAACAAAACCGAATTGATCGATCACATCGCCACTAAGGCTGACATTTCTAAGGCCGCTGCTGGTCGTTCACTCGATGCAATGATTGCCGCTGTCAAGACAACGCTCAAAAAGGGCGGCACTGTGACTCTCGTCGGTTTCGGCACTTTTGCTGTGACAGCCCGCGCTGCTCGTACAGGTCGTAACCCACGTACTGGCGAAGCGATTAAGATCAAAAAAGCCAAAGTGCCTAAGTTCCGTCCTGGTAAAGCTCTGAAAGACGCAGTCAACTAATACTCATCTTTCGAGTTGCCAAAAATGTGCGGTTCGCTATAATGCGAACCGCATTTGTTTTTTTAGCTGTGTTGGCCCCTGAGTTGTTTGTTGCAAAGATTTTCGCAATCCATGGGTGCTTAGCTCAGTTGGTAGAGCGGCGCCCTTACAAGGCGTAGGTCACAGGTTCGACCCCTGTAGCACCCACCAATCACAGCAGCTGTACCCATCAATTATCCCTCACGCATATCAAGCTCATATCGAGCATCTACCCCACGAGTTCTCTAATAAGCATTAAATAGAACAGTTTTCCTGTCTATTTAAGCCTGGCGATCGTTCATTTTTTCTCATAAAGAGTAATATTTATCCTATGAGAGTTTTGTTGATTGAGGATGATCCAACGCTAGGTCGTGCCCTGCAAGAGTTTTTGACAGGCCAAGGCTATGCAGTTGACTGGCTCGCCGAAGGGCAAAGGGCCTTGCTGGCTATTAAAAACTACACCTACGACTTAGTTGTCCTAGATCTGAATCTTCCCGATATGGATGGTTTGGAGGTGCTCAGAACCTTTCGGCAGCAAGGTAGCCAGATTCCCGTTCTCGTATTGACGGCACGTGATGCCTTGGCCGATCGTGTGGCCGGTCTTGATGCGGGTGCGGATGACTATTTGTCAAAACCCTTTGAGCTCGACGAGTTGGCCGCTCGCGTGCGCGCATTTGCGCGAAGACATCTGGGCACTGTTATTCCGGTCATTGAGTTTGGGTCGATCAGCTTTGATACCGTGCATCGTGAGCTGCGCGTGGCGGGAGAGTTATTAACAGTCTCTGTACGGGAGATGTCCGTGCTCGAGATACTGTTATCGCGTGCAAGCAAGGTCGTCACTAAACAGCAAATTACCCAGGCACTTTCAGCGATGGATGCTGACTTTAGCGAAAACGCTGTGGAGGTCTATGTATACCGCCTTCGTAAAAGACTCGAGGGAAGGGGCGTTGCTATCAAGACAGTTCGTGGTTTTGGCTACATGCTCGAGCTTGAAGAGAGCGCTTGATATGCATATGTACGATCTCCTTGATCATGCAACTCGGGTGTGATCCATGAGATTTCCTCCCGCTGGCTCAATGGCCAGGCTCTTGATTATGCGGTTGTTGCCACCCATCATTGCCCTGGTGCTTCTGGATCAGACCGTGACATGGATTGTCTCCCATAAGTTAGAAATGGCGGATTGGGACCGGGAGGATGTTTTTTGGTTAATGGTAGTGGGTGAAATATTCCTCATTATCTTGCTGATATGGGTTGTTCTGAATGCCGTCAATCGCAGTATGTCGTCAGTCGAGAAATTGTCTGACCAAATCTCACAGAGATCGGCGCAAGATCTCGGGCGCATGGAGCTCAAGGGACTGCCAACGGAGTTTGATCAGCTCCTGTCGCATACCAATGCATTGTTTGAAAGACTAAACGACACCTTTGAAGCTCAACGCCGTTTTGTAGGTCATGCCGCGCATCAACTTAAAACCCCTTTGGCCGGACTAAAACTCGAGTCCGAGCTGATGTTGGCTCAACCTCTGCCTCCTGATATTCGTCAGCGCGCTGAGAGAATTAAAACCGTTACAGATCGCATGATTCGGATGGGTACACAGCTGCTGTTACTCGCCAGGGTGGATCCCGAAGGGCGTCCTCAAGACCATTTTGTTTTACTGGACTTATCCGAATGGACCCGCACTTGTGGCGTGGAATGGCTTGAACGCGCTCAGGGGCGTGGTATCGAGTTGCAACTGGACGCGCCTGATCAGCCTGTCTGGATCGAAGGTGATCCAGTTTTACTCAGAGAGCTTTTAGGAAATCTGATTGATAATTCACTTCGTTATGCGAAAGGCGCAACGCGTATTCGTTTACTGGTCAGTGCGACGCCACCGACATTATCAGTAGAAGACGATGGCTGTGGAATCAGTGAGGATGATCAAAGCAGAGTTTTCGATGCTTTCTATCGTGCCTCAGATTCGATGGAGGGTGGTTCTGGGCTTGGTTTGGCGTTGGTCAGAGAAATCGCCAGAGCGCATGGTGCTTGGTGGAATTTAGTGAGTACACCGCATATGAGCGGTGTCAAGATTACTGTACTGTTCCCGGGACTTAGAAAGGGCGCACAACTCAACCGCATGGATCGTTTAAGTCAATTACAACTATAAACCGTACCTCGGTTCATGAAAGAGACCGAGGCACGTTTAAAGTATTGACTAAAAAGTGTTGACTAAACGTTTACTTCCGACCCGCACGCGCTTCGATACGCATGCGCAAAGCGTTGAGTTTGATAAAGCCAGCCGCGTCCGCCTGATTGTAGGCACCGCCGTCGTCATCAAAGGTCGCAATCGTCTGATCAAAAAGAGTATCTTTGGAATCACGCGAAACAGTGTAAACATTACCCTTGTAAAGTTTGACACGTACCCAACCATTGACATCCTGCTGTGTCGTGTCAATCAGAGCCTGAAGGGCGCGACGTTCTGGAGACCACCAGTAACCGTTATAGATTAAGGAAGCGTAACGGGGCATCAAATCGTCTTTGAGGTGCGCGACTTCGCGATCCAAAGTGATTGATTCGATCGCACGGTGCGCCTTGAGCATAATCGTGCCGCCTGGTGTTTCATAGCAGCCGCGGGACTTCATCCCAACGTAACGATTTTCAACTAAGTCCAGACGGCCAATGCCATGCTTTCCGCCAAGCTCGTTGAGTTTTGTCAATACCTGAGCGGGTGAGAGACGTACGCCATTGAGCCCAACGATGTCGCCTCTCTCGAACTCGATGTCGAGGTACTCGGCTTTGTCCGGAGCGGCCTCAGGAGATACTGTCCAGCGCCACATTGACTCTTCAGCTTCGGCTTTTGGATCTTCGAGATGGCGTCCCTCGAAACTGATATGCAGTAAGTTGGCATCCATGGAATAGGGGGCACCACCTTGCTTGTGCTTCATATCGATCGCGATTCCGGCATCTTCAGCGTACTGGAGAAGCTTTTCACGAGAAACCAGATCCCACTCGCGCCAGGGCGCGATCACCTTGATGCCGGGCTCCAAAGCGTAATAGCCGAGCTCAAACCGAACCTGATCATTTCCTTTGCCTGTTGCGCCGTGTGAGACAGCATCTGCGCCAACCTGGCGGGCGATTTCAATCTGGCGTTTCGCAATCAAAGGGCGGGCAATTGAGGTACCGAGCAAATATTCGCCCTCGTAGACTGTATTGCAGCGAAACATAGGGTAGACAAAGTCGCGTACAAATTCTTCACGCAAATCATCGATGAAAATTTGTTCTGGCTTGATCCCGAACTTAATAGCTTTGGCACGAGCAGGCTCGAGCTCTTCACCCTGACCGATATCAGCAGTAAAGGTGACAACCTCGCACTGATAGGTGTCCTGAAGCCACTTCAAAATAACTGAGGTATCAAGTCCGCCTGAGTAGGCTAAAACAACTTTTTTAATATCGCTCATGAGCTGCTCTGTGTGTATAAAAATGAGATTTTAACCCGTTGACCGGGCTTGAAAGATTATTTAACTTGCCCAAGCAGGAGGAACTCCATCAGGGCTTTTTGAACGTGCAAACGGTTTTCCGCTTCATCCCAGACAACGCTCTGCGGACCTTCCAGAACTTCAGCGGTGACTTCCTCACCCCGGTGAGCGGGCAAACAGTGCATGAAGAGGGCATCGGGTGCGGCGCGACTCATCATGTCCGAGTCGACACACCAATCAGCAAAAGCCTTTCTACGCTCTTCATTCTCAGATTCATACCCCATGCTTGTCCAAACATCGGTAGTCACGAGATGAGCACCCAGGCAAGCTTCGTTAGGATCTGAGAATTCTTGCAGTATCGAGGGTTTCGCGGAGCCGATGCGGGAAGCTTCGAGCCTGTATCCCGCGGGAGCAGAGACATGCAATTTAAAATCAAGGAGTTCAGCAGCCTGCAGCCAGGTGTATGCCATATTATTGGCGTCACCCACCCAGGCAACAGTCTTGCCGGAAATGCTGCCGCGGTTTTCAATGAAAGTGAAAATATCCGCCAAAATTTGGCATGGATGAAATTCATTGGTTAAACCATTAATGACCGGTACGCGAGAGTGCTCTGCAAATCGCTCAATGCGAGTCTGCTCGAACGTCCGGATCATCACGATGTCCACCATGCGTGAGACAACCCGAGCGGTATCTTCAATCGGTTCAGATCGGCCTAGTTGGGAATCATTTGTTGTGAGGTGGATCACGGATCCACCCAACTGGTACATCCCGGCTTCAAATGAAACGCGCGTGCGTGTGCTGGCTTTTTCAAACACCATGGCAAGTGTTCGATCATGCAGCGAGTGGTGGGGCTCGTAGCGTTTGAATTTTTCTTTGATCAGTCGCGCACGATCCAGTACATAAAGAAGTTCTGTTCGCGTGAAATCACTAAACTGAAGAAAATGCCTGATGGGACCATTAGGTGTGGCGACGTATGACATGTTGCACTCGATAAAGTTGGCTTGTCTGAGGCATGGCGCGAGGACTCTGTTTGAGTCTTCGCGCCATTTTCAGTCGCTTACGACTCGGCGTTAAAGGCCTTGATAAGCGGGACGAGGATCTTGACGATTTCGTCAGCCTCGGACTCAGTAATAATCAGGGGAGGGAGCATCCGGATCACGCGATCTCTGGTGACGTTGATCAGCAGCCCGGCTTCAAGCGCGCGACTGACAAGAACGCCGCAGGGCTTATCAAGCTCGATGCCAAGCATCAAGCCTTGGCCACGAACCTCTCGAACGCCAGGAACCCCTTTTAATGCTTCCTTGAGGGCGTTTTTGAGATGGGTGCCGACTTTGGCAGCATGATCCAGTAATTTGTCATCCTCAAGAGTCTTGAGCGTAGCGTTGCCAGCCGCACACACGAGCGGTCCGCCTCCAAAAGTGGTGCCGTGACTTCCAGGTCCCAAAACTCCGGCTGCGGGGCCGCGAGCCGCGATGGCGCCGATTGGCACTCCGCCGCCCAGACCTTTTGCCAGCACAACGACGTCGGGCAAAATGTCTGCCCATTGGTGCGCCAGCCATTTGCCAGTTCTGCCTATGCCAGATTGGACTTCGTCAATCATCATCAGCCAGCCGCGCTCGGTGCAAAGCTTGCGCAAATCTTGCATGTAGGTGATATCAGAGGGGCGGATTCCACCTTCGCCTTGGAGTACTTCGAGAAGTACCGCGACAACACGAGGCTCTTTATCACCAGCAGCCTTGATTGCGTTCAGATCGTTATAGGCGACTTTGATAAAGCCTTCCGGAAGGGGACCAAAGCCTGTGCGTGCCTTTTCGCTGTCAGTTGCGGCAAGTGTGCCTAAAGTGCGGCCATGCCAGGAGGACTCCATCGTAATGATGGTGGGCAGAGTGTTCCCTTTCTTGTAGCCATAGTAGCGGGCCAGTTTGATGGCGGCTTCGTTGGCTTCGGCGCCACTGTTGCCGAACAACACCTCAGTCATGCCGGAGATATCAAGAATTTTTTGAGCGAGCGCTTCCTGCTCTGGAACTTGGTAAAGGTTCGAGGTATGGATCAAACGGGCAGCTTGCTGGCTGATCGCCTCCACAAGCTTCGGATGGCCATGACCGAGGCAGGAAACGCCAATGCCCGCCATGGCGTCAAGATAACGTCGGCCGTTGGTGTCCCATAACCAAACACCTTTACCGTGTGTAAAGGCAACGGGAAGACGGGCATACGTATTTGAAATGGCAGAGGTCATTGCCGAGGCTCCGTGGTGAAAATGCCCGTCAGGCGGGATCGCTTGCATGGGCGTAAAACATCAATCATATACAATCTTGGCGTGGGACTCATGAATCAGAAGTTCTTGAGTCTGATAATCGGCGATACAGGTTGTGCATGACATCAGAAGTTCGCTATTTCATTATCTTTGGTCTGACCCAATCCGGTACCGCCTTTAGGCCGAGTGATTGGGCGGAACGCCTGGCGGGTGTTCTCGCCCCTTATCGGCCAGCGGGTACTCTGGGCGGACACCTTTCATACTCGCCTTACGCTGTCCCTACAGTCATCGATGGCGTACGCAGTATCGTCATCGATGAGCGCCTGCGTGAATTGGAACCCCTTGCCTGGAAATTCGTTCACGACTTCGCAAAAGACAATAATCTAAAGACCGAGTCTGATCTTGCGACCGATCCCCTGAAAAGACATTAAAAAGACTCGCAGAGTATTCGGTTGCTCGCTTCACTCAACGGGGGTCATGACCTGGCCGTTTGCGAAAAATGAGGACAGATTATCCAGCAGGCAATCGGTCATTGCGCGTCGTGTTTCATGCGTGGCGCTCGCCACGTGAGGCATCAGCACGACATTATTCATCGTTTTCAATGCGTCTGGGACTTTGGGTTCTTTGTCAAAAACATCGAGTCCAGCGCCACCAAGGGCGCCTTCGCTGAGCACCTGAACCATGGCGGGCTCGTCAATGACTGATCCGCGCGCAATATTGACCAAAATACCTTTGGGACCGAGTGCGCGAAGCACCGATTCATTGATGAGTCCTCTCGTGCTGGCACCACCCACTGTAGCGATGACAAGGAAATCGCTCCAAGTGGCCAAATCCACGAGAGAGTCTTTGTATTCGTAAGGAACTTCAGGGCGCGCGCGACGATTGTGATAGGCCACTTGCATATCAAAACCTTGACCGCGACGTGCGATCGCTTCACCGATTCGACCAAGGCCGACGACACCGAGTTTTTTGCCGCTCACGCGAGTCCCGAGCGTGAGGCCCCCAACTTTGTTTTCCCAATGGTTGGCTCGAACAAAACGGTCACCCCATGCAATGTTACGCGCGCAAGCGATCAACAGTCCCCATGCTAAGTCCGCAACGCAATCATTTAAGACATCTGGCGTGTTGCTCACAATGACACCGCGGCTTTTCGCCAGATCGACATCGATGGAGTCGTAGCCAACACCCCAGCTGCAGATCGCGCGAAGTTTGGGGAGCGCTTGAATGACCTCGGCTTTACACCCGATATTGGCAGATGTCGCAATGACTTCGATGCTATCTGCGTGCTCCCGCAAAAATGCTTGTGGATCTGCAGCTTTCCAGAGCTCTAAAACTTCGTAACGCGCGGCGAGCTCCGCGTCTGCGGGAGGGTGTCCAGTGAGAGATCCAATTTGCAGGATGCGGGGCTTAGTCATGTGTTTGATCCGTCTAGGTATGTAATAGGCCAATAAGAGCTGCGTTTAAAACTATCCGGCTAGATTTATTCTCGACAAGGAGCATCAAAAGCAAAACAGCCCATGAAGGGCTGTTTTTCGGAAGAACGTACAACAAAGCTACGTTTCATCCTCAATGCTACATCAGGATTAACCGATCAAACAACAACCGCATAAAAGTGCGGCGATGAAATGAAGGATTAGGCCAGTGATTTAATTGCTGCGGACAGGCGGCTCTTATGACGAGCGGCTTTGTTTTTATGAATGATGTTTTTGTCAGCGACGCGGTCAATGACGCTCGTCGCTTTCTGGAGCACTTCAGCAGCTGCGGCTTTGTCGCCGGAGTCGATTGCAGTACGCACACGCTTAATAGCTGTGCGAAGCATAGAACGCAGGCTGGAATTGTGCAAATTGCGGGCAACCGATTGGCGTGCACGTTTGCGAGCTTGGGCTGTATTTGCCATGAATAATCTGTCTTATCTTTAAAGTGCGCGCGTGATTGTGAGGAGATTAAAAATCTGTGAATCTGCTCTTGAAATCCGCACATCAGGTTGAGTTCAGTCCATAATTCTAACACTAAGTCCCTGAAATGCAAACCTATTAGGTCAAATTCCTGGCCTGTGTCGCTTCTGGAGGACGTTTGAAGTGTTTGATACGAACACCCAAAAGCCATAACGTAGACAAATAGGTCAGCCCGCTCGTTAAAAGGGAGAAAAATAACCAAAGAATCCTGAGCCAGGGTGTCTCTTGAAGATTGAGCCAGTCAAAGTACTGAGCGGCGAACCAGAGCGGGATGGCCATGGCAAGCAGTCCACAAAATTGTTTGAATAAAAAGGGCATCCAACCGGGCGCGGGTTGGTAAATGCCTTTGCGTCGCAAACCAATGAAAAGCGCCGCTGCATTCAGGCACGCTCCCAGACCAATCGCCAGGGCGAGTCCTGCGTGAGCGAGTAATGGAACCAAAATTAAATTGAGTAACTGAGTCAAAACCAAAACACCAATGGCAATTTTCACTGGCGTTCGGATATCTTGTTTGGCATAAAAACCTGGAGCCAGAATTTTGACTGTCAGCAAACCCACGAGACCAACAGAGTAAGCCATCACCGCCACACGCGTCTGAGCAACATCCGAAGCATTAAATGCACCGTAGTGAAACAGTGTAGCCACCATTGCATCAGCCATCAAAACCATGCATAAAGCTGCGGGCAGGCCGAGCAAAAGCATCAGTTTCAATCCCCAGTCAAGAAGGTAGCTGTAGCGTTGATGCCCATCTTGTTCTGCATGCGCTTTGGAAAGGCTAGGCAACAATACTGTGCCCAGAGCAACGCCAATAAGCGCTGTCGGAAACTCCATCAGTCGATCCGCAAAAGACAGCCATGTGACACTTCCAGGGGTCAGCCAGGTCGCGATATTGGTGTTGATCAGCAAAGAAATTTGCGCCACAGAGACACCAAGTGTCGCGGGAAGCATCTGTTTCATGATGCGCCTGACGATGGGGTCTTTTAGTGCGGGTTGAATCGGGCCGACAAGTCTGGGTCTGAGTCCAAGTCTTGTAAGCGCCCACCACTGAACAGACAGTTGAGCAATTCCACCGGCCATCACCCCAGCAGCAAGTGCATAAATGGGTTGAGGAAAATAATCTGAAAGCAGCAGACTGCTGCCAATCATGGATAAATTGAGTAGGACCGGCGTGAATGCAGGGATGGCAAAACGACGCCATGTATTGAGAACACCCGAGGCAAAGGCGACAAGTGACATACAAACGATGTAAGGAAACATCATTCGCGTCATCCAGACGGCGGCGTCGAAGTCTGCAGCGCGAGAGGGATCGGTCAGGCCGCTTGCCATGGCCATCACAACCCATGGTGCACCGATGATGCCAATGATTGTCGTCAGAGTCAGGATCAAAAAGAGCGAAATCGCCACACGATCCAGTAGAACTTTGACTGCCTCTGATTCGTGCTGATTTCGAACTTCTCCCAAAATTGGCACAAAAGCCTGGGCGAAGGCACCTTCAGCGAAGAGTCTTCTGAGCAAATTGGGAATGCGGAAGGCGACCCAGAATGCGTCAGTCAGGGCACCCGCACCAAAAGCACGGGCAATGATGATGTCGCGTGCCAGGCCGGTGATACGCGACAGCAGAGTAAAGCTGCTGACGGTCGCCGCGGCACGCAACAAGCTCATTTTGGAGGCATACGGATGGCACCGTCGAGACGAATGGTTTCACCATTCAACATCTCGTTGGTCACGATCTGATGAACAAGCTTTGCATAGTCTTCCGGGCGTCCAAAACGCGACGGAAACGGGATGCTGGCAGCCAGGGAGTCTTGCACGGCTTGTGGCATACCAAACATCATGGGTGTCCCAAAAATCCCAGGAGCAATCGTGACGCAGCGAATGCCCAGTGGCGCAAGGTCGCGGGCGACTGGTAAAGTCATTCCAACAACGCCAGCTTTGGAAGCGGCGTAGGCTGCCTGGCCAATTTGACCATCATACGCTGCGACCGATGCCGTATTGATCAACACACCTCGTTCGCCTGTTGATTCTGGCGCATTTTTACTCATGGCCTCTGACGCCACGCGGATCATGTTGAAACTACCAATCAGATTGATTGAGATGACCTTTTGGAACATATCCAAAGGGTGCGCTCCGTTTTTACCGACAGTTTTAGCCGCCGGAGCGATTCCTGCGCAGTTGATGAGACCAAACAAAGGCCCAAGTTCCAACGCAGCTGCCACTGCAGCCTTTGCGTCTTGCTCTTGAGTGACATCGCAATGCACATAGCGTTGGCCCAGTTCGGAGGCAAGCGCTGTGCCAGCCTCGTCCTGCACATCGGCCAAGATAACCCTGCCACCGTTCGCGCAGAGCATTTTGGCAGTACCTGCACCTAAGCCTGACGCACCGCCGGTCACGATAAAAACTTTATTTTTGATATCCATGAAACTTTTCTTGAATGTTTAAGCCAGTACGCTAAATATTTTTTCTTTGATCTGTTCGACCGTACCCACGCCCTCGACTTTACGATAGCGAGGCGCGTGAGAGTCTGCGTGTGCCCATTGCGAGTAATAGTCAATCAGAGGGCGGGTTTGATCGCGATAAACCTTGAGACGGTGACGAACGGTTTCTTCTTTGTCATCATCGCGCTGGACTAAGGGTTCTCCAGTGAGATCATCCTTTTCGGCAACTTTGGGAGGATTAAACCGCACATGGTAACTGCGACCGCTGGCGGGATGCACACGCCTGCCGCTCATGCGTTCGATAATGTCCTCTTCTGGGACAGCGATTTCAACGACGAAATCAAGTCCGACATTGGCTTGTTTGAGGGCATCTGCCTGGGGAATTGTGCGGGGAAAACCATCGAACAGGTAGCCTTTGTTGCAGTCGGCTTGTTTCAGACGATCCTGGACCAAGCCAATGATGATTTCGTCCGAGACTAAACCGCCGGCATCCATAATTTTCTTGGCGGCAATACCCAGGGGGGTACCTGCTTTCACGGCGGCGCGGAGCATGTCTCCGGTCGAGATTTGCGGAATACCAAAATGCTCGGTAATGAATGCCGCTTGCGTGCCTTTGCCAGCGCCCGGTGGACCAAGCAGAATTAGACGCATGAAAACTCCCGATTCTTTGAATGAAGATTGACAATATTATGCCGCATCGCAGCACTTGACGCGGACTGGCTTTTTTGGTGCTTACCCTGAGTTTGAAGTGTTTGTCTGAAGAAAATGGCGAACCCGATCTAAATCTGCTTGTGTATCCACGCCTGCGCCGAGGTGGGTATCTGTCACATGCACCGCAATCTTATAACCATGTTCAAGAGCGCGTAACTGTTCCAGAGACTCTATTCTTTCCAATACGCCGCGGGACATTGTCGGGAAAGACTTCAGAAAGTGGGCGCGATAGCCATACAGACCAATATGCTGTAGCGCAGGCACTCCGTGATCAAGGACTCTCGTGCCGTCTGCCAGCGCGTCTCGATCCCAAGGTATTGGGGCTCTCGAGAAATAAAGAGCATCCCCCTTCTTGTCGCACACCACTTTGACGATGTTGGGATTAAAAAAGTGCGTAGAGTCCGTGATCGATACTGCGCAGGTGGACATCGCGGCTGTTGGATGCTGTGCAAGCAAAGAAGCAACTCGACTGATTAATGCAGGGTCGATTAAGGGCTCATCGCCTTGTACGTTGACGACAAGTGCATCGTCGGAGAGATTAAGTTGCTGAACCGTTTCGGCTAACCGATCTGTTCCGCAAGAGTGATCGGGGCTTGTCATGCGGGTATGTATGCCGAAAGAGCGGGCGACCTCTGCAATGGTCTGATCATCGGTTGCAATCAACACATCCGTGGCTCCTGAAGCTGCTGCACGTTGCGCAACTCTTATCACCATTGGAATTCCCGCAATGTCAGCCAGCATTTTTCCTGGCAGTCGAGTCGATGCTTGACGCGCGGGAATGATGACAATGAAAGGCTGCATGCGATTGTCCGATCGGATTCAGGGATTATCCGAAATTTCTTCGGTATCCGCGAGAACTCGGGCCTCCGCCTCGAGCATGACCGGCACACCATCTCTCACCGGAAAGGCAAGCCGATCCGCTCTACACACAAGCTCAGTGTGTTCCGCATTGAGATGGAGCCGACCCTTGCAGAGTGGGCAGACTAATAGGTCTAACAGGCGTGTTTGCATAGGGGCATTGTAATCATACGTTGGTCAAAAGCTTGGCCTTATTGTGTAAAGCATCATCGAGCCAGCATATAAATTTCGGATCCGAGAAAATAATTTCACTATCAGCGACCCAAATTCTAGGATCCGTTGGTAGCTTGAGCTTGATCGCATCTTTTGAGGTCACGATGATCGCTTCGCTTCTTAAAGTCAAAAAAGGAGAGTGATCAAATTGAAAATGGTCTGGCAACGAGAGTGTTTCCGATAAATTTAAACCAAGCTTACGCATTGCATTGAAAAATCTTTCTGGATGGGCAATCCCGGCGACCGCGGCGATTGTGCGGCCTTGCATGTTCGCTAAAAAGCATTCGGTATTCAAACACAAGCCGCCAGCAAGGTTTTTAAATTCACGCACTTGAAGAGTCACCGATGAGGTTCTGACGTTTCCTGTCTTGGGCGATGAAACAAGGTTTCGCGCGCAATCTTCACGTGTCAAAATTGCATGGACTGTCTTTAAGCGACTGACTGGCTCTCTGAGAGGTCCGGCGGGTAACAACCATCCATTCCCAGCGCCCCGGCGATCCTGAACAACAAGTTCAAGGTCTCGGGACAGCCGCAAATGCTGCAAGCCATCATCAGAAATGACCAGATTGACCTCTGGGTAGCGGGCGAGAAGTTTTCTGCATGCTTGAACTCTGTTTGGGTGAACCGAGATGGGAGCATTGGTTTGAGACGCGATCATCGCCGGTTCATCACCAAAGTCTTTTGCGTCGAGCTTTCCTTGACCAGTGAGCGGTTCAGAACCTATATCCGTGCCATACCCCCGACTGATGACACCCGGGCGCCAGCCAAGACCTGTGAGCGCGTTGACTAACGCGATCACGACAGGTGTTTTTCCTGTCCCACCCACGTAGATATTTCCAACCACGACCACAGGGACGGGTATTCTGGTTTGATTGTTTTGATTCGCAAACCAAGCCTGTCGAATTTTTATGATCAAGCCAAAAATCAAGGCCCATGGAACCATACACCATGCCCATATTCCACGCTTTAACCACTGCAGCTGGAGCCAGGCTTCTAGTTTGGATTTCAGACTTGTAAAAATCACTGTGTCGCCTGCGTGGCAAAATGGACCTTGCTGATTCCTGCTTCTCTGGCAGCTTGCATCGCGTGGACAACCGCTTGATGCGGTGACATTGCGTCTGCGCGAATCAAAAGAACGCTATCTGTTTGTCCGGCGAGCTGAGCCTTCAATCTGGTGACGAGGTCAGCCGTCGAGACGAGTTGTCCTGAGATAGCATAGCGACCATCTTGTGAAATTGACACTTCGAGTGTCGGGAGGCTCATTTGTTCTGCTTGAGCCTGAGGTAAGGATATTTTTAGTTGCCTTTCTCTCGTAAATGTCGTCGTGGCTGCGAGAAAAATTAGTATCACCAACAACACATCAATCAAAGGAATGAGGTTGATTTCGGGTGTGTCGTCTGTCGAAGAGGCTTTGCGAAAGTTCATCGATCGTCTGGCTTAGATATTTTGAGCCACGTGCCGGGTTGCTTGTTCCATTTTTAGCAACAGAGCTTCAACTCGCGATTTGAATAAACGATGCGCCAAAACCGCAGGAATCGCGATCAGAATGCCAAAACCAGTGTTGTAGAGAGCGATGGAAATACCCCTGGCCAACTCGGTCGGGTCTGAACCATCTGGCCTGTAAGCTGCAAATATTTCAATCATGCCCACTACCGTTCCAAACAGGCCCATCAGAGGGGCAATACTTGCCACGGTTGCAAGAGCGGGGAGGTATCTCTGAAGGACGTAGGCAACATCCCGACCGGCATCTTCGACTGCTAGTCTCAATTCTGTTGGCGATAAGTGGCGGTGCGTCAACAACTCGGCAAGTACTTGCCCCAGGGGAGAAGAGGTACGCAGTTTTTCGATCGCTTCAGGTTGATCCGCCTTGGCGCGCACCATTTGAATGACCTGTGCAGGTAGTTCGCTGGGAATGATTCGGGAGGTCTTGAGGCTCAGCGCGCGTTCGATCACGATAGCGAGTCCCGCGATGGACAGAGCGATCAGGGGCCAAATGGGCCATCCAGCCTGTATGACGATGGATTGCAAAAAGTAACCTCTTTCTGATGGTGTTGAATTTCATACGACAATGGTGGCATCGTACGGGCGCAATGTGATGATTGGCAAGTTGGCGTCTCACTCAAAGCTATCCACAGAACTTGTGGATAATTCTGTGCGCATCTTCTGAAATGAAGGAAAATGGGCGCTGAGAAGGATATGCTTAAATTTTGAGCAGTTTTTTATTTTTTCTTAATTAAATCAATAAAATCATATAGTTATTTAATTTTATTAATCAAATTTAATAAATAATTCGATAAATTCTTTTGTCACAATAACTTAATCTCTATTTATTGCGTTTGTGGACAATCATTGGTGTAAATACCTTATGGCGCTTGGCGATCAGCAAAAAAACTCAGCATTAACGCGGGACATTCTGACAGTTTCGGAGTTGAATCAAGCTGTCGCTCGGCTTTTGGAAGACAGCTTCGATGTAAGTTGGGTTCGCGGTGAGGTTTCTAATTTCACCCCCGCCGCTTCAGGTCATTGGTATTTCACTCTAAAAGATAACGGAGCTTCTGTTCGCGCCGTAATGTTTAGGAGCAGGGCGGCCGCTGTTGGATTTATACCGAAGTCGGGTGACTCGATCGAGCTCAAAGGGCGTGTCACGCTCTACGAAGCCCGTGGTGAGTATCAAATACAAGCCGAACAAATGCGGCGCGCCGGGCTGGGGTCACTTTTTGAGGCTTTTTTAGCGCTGAAAAACAAACTTTCCTCTGAAGGGCTTTTCGACGCGGATATCAAGCGGCCAATTGCTGAGTATCCACGCGCAATTGGCGTCATTACATCGCTATCTGCCGCTGCTCTGAGGGACGTTCTGACAGCATTAGAGCGCCGGGCTCCCCATGTGCCCATTGTGATTTATCCTGCCATGGTGCAAGGCGCAGGTTCTGCACTTGCGCTCAGACAGGCTTTGGCGTTGGCCAATGAGCGTCAGGAGGTCGATACGATCCTGCTTGTGAGAGGGGGAGGAAGCATTGAGGACCTCTGGAGTTTTAACGATGAGGCATTGGCTCGGGATATTTCTGCGAGTCTGATTCCTATTGTGTCTGGCGTCGGTCACGAGACGGATTTTACGATCGCAGACTTTGTGGCGGATCTTCGTGCTCCGACACCCACAGCAGCTGCCGAACTGGCTTGTACTCCGCGCGATGTACTGATGGAACGTGTCACGCGCGCCAGTCGTCAGTTGACGCTTGCGATCCATCGCAAGCTCGACAGACTTTCACAACGTGTTGATCGTGTCGCCGCAGGGGTGGTTTCACCTGCTCAGCGTTTATCTCATCAGGCTGAGCGCTTGAGCAGTTTGGTTTACAGAATGCTGGCAGCTACGCAACGATACGATCAGCAACGCCGCACGCGGGCTGAGCGTGTGACTGCGCGGTTGATGTCGCAGCTACCTGAAATCAGCTCACAGCAGGCGAGTACTCAGCGTGCAGTCACTGCTTTGCGGGCTTGCGCAAGAAGGTTGCAGGCCATGCGTGTCGCGAGATTATCTTCTCTGGAGGCGCAACTGAGGGCATTGAGCCCTGAACAAACATTAAGCCGCGGCTACGCGATCGTTCGTAACCAGAAGGGGGAAATTGTCAGATCCTATCTGGACATCAAGCTCGAAGAAGTACTTGACCTGAAACTGGCCACTGGTTCTGCATCTGTTCAGGTTCAAGGTCTCCAAAAAGAGGAAAGTTAAGTTTGATGCCCTCGGTAACCCTTCCCAAAGAAGGGGTTGTAGCCAGGACGCATGCCTGTCCGATACAATAGGCCATCATTTTGTTATCCCTATATCTAAGAGGACTTTGCAGCAATGGCCCATACACTTCCAGCTTTGCCTTATGCAATGGATGCATTAGCACCCACGATCTCCAAAGAAACACTCGAGTTCCACTATGGCAAGCACCATCAAGCCTACGTGACAAACTTGAATAACTTGATCCCTGGCACAGAGTTTGAGTCTGCTTCGCTCGAAGACATCGTCAAGAAGTCTTCCGGCGGTATCTTTAACAATGCTGCACAGGTCTGGAATCACACTTTCTACTGGAACAGCATGGCCCCCAACGGCGGCGGCGAACCCACTGGAAAACTGGCTGACGCAATCAATGCCAAGTGGGGTAGCGTGGCTGCATTCAAAGAGGCCTTCAACAAGTCTGCAGCAGGCAATTTTGGTTCAGGCTGGACTTGGTTGGTTAAAAAGGCTGACGGCTCATTAGATATCGTCAACACAAGCAACGCCGCCACACCGCTCACTACGACTGACGAGCCTTTGCTGACCTGTGATGTCTGGGAACATGCCTATTACATCGACTATCGTAATGCGCGTCCTAAATACCTCGAAAGCTTCTGGAATCTAGTCAACTGGTCTTTTGCAGCTAAAAACCTTGGCTGAAACATGTTCCAGTCTTGACAAAGCCGACCTTCGGGTCGGTTTTTTTTTGATGATTTTTTTGCGCTAAGATCTAGCGGGAAACTTTTCATTATTTATTGAGTGATTCATCATGGATAAAAACGCTTACATTTGCGATGCAATTCGTACTCCCTTTGGTCGCTACGCTGGCGCATTGGCCTCTGTTCGAACAGACGATCTCGCCGCAATTCCTGTACGTGCATTGGCTGAGCGCAATCCAAGTGTTAAGTGGGAAGAGTTAGATGATGCCTTGATGGGTTGTGCGAATCAGGCAGGTGAAGACAACCGTAACGTGGCGCGCATGGCGACTTTATTAGCGGGACTGCCCGATGTTGTGCCTGGCGGTACGATCAATCGTCTTTGTGGTTCCGGTATGGATGCGATTGGCACAGCGGCGCGTGCGATTCGCGCGGGTGATGCTTCGTTGATGCTCGCGGGGGGCGTTGAAAGTATGACTCGTGCGCCATTTGTGATGGGTAAAGCAGACTCAGCGTTTTCCAGAAGCGCCGCGATTTATGACACGACAATTGGTTGGCGTTTCGTCAATAAATTGATGAAAGCAAAGTATGGTGTCGACTCCATGCCTGAAACGGCTGAAAATGTTGCCGATCAGTTCAACATTTCTCGTGCAGATCAGGACCTGTTTGCGATGGCCAGTCAGGAGAAAACCGCAGCCGCGCAAAAAAGCGGTTATTTTGATTCCGAGATTGTTCCTGTGAGCATTGCTCAAAAGAAGGGTGATGCCTTGATCGTGAATCGAGACGAGCATCCACGTCAAACAAGCCTTGAGTCGCTGGCCAAGCTCAAAGGTGTGGTGCGTGAAGGCGGGACTGTTACTGCAGGTAATGCCTCGGGTGTCAATGATGGCGCAGTTGCAATGTTGATTGCGCACGAACAAGCCGCAGCCAGACATGGTCTTAAGCCTCGCGCGCGCATCGTCGCAATGGCGACGGCTGGAGTTGAGCCTCGCATTATGGGAATCGGTCCTGCACCAGCCTCTCAAAAAGTTCTGGCACTCGCGGGTTTAACGATGGGTCAGATTGATGTCATCGAGTTGAACGAAGCCTTCGCAGCCCAGGGTTTAGCTGTGTTGCGTTTACTGGGCGTGGCGGATAACGATCCTCGCGTCAACCCAAATGGAGGCGCTATTGCCCTGGGACACCCATTGGGTGCTAGCGGTGCGCGATTAGTGATGACTGCTGTTCACCAGTTAGAGGTCACCGGTGGCCGTTATGGTTTATGCACGATGTGTATTGGTGTCGGTCAGGGTATCGCGATGATTGTTGAGCGCGTCTGAACAATATTTGTCACACGTTTGACAGGTACTCGGTCTATTGCAGACCGAGTATTTTTTTTCCTGGTGTCATGCCACGTGCAGCAAACCATCCTTGTTCCATTTCAAGCGCCAGTCTGACTGGTTTTTCCGAGCAATGCGACTGATCGCTTTGGGGTGTCATGTCGGCGATGTTCACGATGGTGCCATCGTCCTGTAAAAAAGCGATGGATAATGGAATGAGTGTATTTCGCATCCAAAAGCATTGCACATTGGGCTGTTCAAAAACAAACAACATGCCGTGGTTAGGTGCGAGAGATTGGCGATACATGAGTCCAGTTGTGCGCGACTGAGGAGTCGCTGCAACCTCGGCTTGAATGACGTGCATCCCGGCTGAGAGTTTTTTGATCGGGAGCGCTGCATTTGCTTGCGCATGAGCATCGTGAATCGATACAAAAAAACTGACGAATAAAACAAACAGCACGACCATGAGGTCGCGCTGTTTTCCTTGCGTGAACCGTCTGTACATTGCGTAATATCCAAGGGGTTATTCACCCCGGCCGCTTACGCAGCAGTTATATTGGTGGCTTGTTTGCCCTTAGGACCCTGAGTGACTTCAAAGGCAACCTTTTGGCCTTCTTTGAGTGTTTTAAAGCCATTCATTTGGATCGCTGAAAAATGTGCAAAAAGGTCTTCCCCGCCGTCATCTGGCGTGACAAATCCAAAGCCTTTTGCATCGTTGAACCATTTAACTGTTCCGGTGACCTTTGGGCCATTACTTGTGGTCGAGTCTGACATTCCGACTGCCTCTTCTGTGCGTTGTATAAACTAAACGGAAAACTGATTAAAAGCTTATGCTTGAAAAAATCTGCTTCCGGCATCTTGACACCCAAAAAACTCTTGAGTGTGGTGTGATATTCGTCAGATTTAACAAGTTCGTCAAGTATCGGTTTGCCTAGTATCGTCTTCTCAAGTCAGTGCCTAATGTATTTGTTAAGTGTTTTTTTGTACTAATCTGCGCTAAGAAACGATGACTTTTTAATTTTTTGACTGTTTATTATGCCTGCACGTACCACCTCAACCCCGGAACTTGTCGTAGAGAAGCAGAGTGCCAAAACCGCGCCGCCGCCTATGTACAGGGTCATTCTGCTGAATGATGATTACACGCCGATGGAGTTTGTCGTACATGTTCTGCAGAAGTTTTTCGGTAAAGGTCAAGAAGAAGCAATGAGAATCATGTTGCAAGTTCACCACGAAGGTAAGGGCGTGTGTGGGGTTTACCCGCACGATATTGCGGCGAGCCGCATCGCACAGGTTTCTCAGCATGCGCGTGCCCGTCAGCACCCCTTGCAGTGTGTGATGGAACCGGCGAGTGATGAATAAGGCATAGAATGCAATTTAACGGTGTAACACTTGAAAGAACGTCGGAGGAAATGTGATTTCCCAAGAGCTTGAAGTTAGTCTGCATATGGCCTTTGTTGAGGCCCGTTCAGCTCGGCATGAGTTCATCACCGTCGAGCACTTATTGTTGTCGCTGCTTGATAATGCCGCGGCCATTGAAGTGCTGCGGGCGTGTTCCGCCAATATGGACGAGTTACGTAATAACCTGCGAAAATTTGTGACAGACAATACACCTGTCATTCCAGCGGGCGCAGAGGTCGATACTCAACCCACACTCGGTTTTCAGCGGGTGATTCAACGTGCCATCATGCACGTGTCGGCGGGGGGCGCTTCTAAAAAACCTGTGACGGGCGCGAATGTACTCGTTGCGATTTTTGGTGAAAAAGAATCCCATGCTGTTTTCTATCTCCAGCAGCAGGGAATATCACGCCTTGATGTTGTTAATTATCTTTCTCATGGCATCAGTAAACAGGCCGCTGAAGCACCTGTCACGCCAAAAGAGCAACAAGGTGAGGGCGCCGAGCAAGCATCTGAAGGTCGGCAGTCTCCACTCGATCTATACACGCAGGATTTAAACGCAGCAGCGACCGCTGGGCGCATTGATCCATTGATCGGGCGCGAGCAAGAAGTCGAGCGCGTGATCCAGACCCTTTGTCGTCGGCGGAAAAATAATCCATTGCTTGTCGGTGAAGCCGGAGTGGGTAAGACTGCGATCGCCGAAGGACTGGCCTACAGGATTACCCAAGGTGAAGTACCAGAGGTATTGCAAGATGCTCAGGTGTTTTCACTTGATATGGGTGCACTTTTAGCGGGTACCAAATACCGTGGGGATTTTGAGCAACGCCTAAAGGGCGTCCTCAAGCAACTTAAGAATAATCCTCAAGCGATTCTGTTCATCGATGAAATTCACACCTTGATTGGTGCAGGTTCCGCGTCGGGTGGAACGCTTGACGCATCCAATCTTCTCAAGCCGGCTCTGTCCTCTGGTCAGCTGCGTTGTATCGGTGCGACCACGTATACAGAGTTTCGTGGTGTGTTCGAAAAAGATGCCGCTTTGTCCAGACGCTTTCAAAAAGTGGATGTTTCTGAGCCATCGGTTGCCCAGACCATTCAGATTTTGCGCGGTTTGAAAGGACGATTCGAGGAACATCACGGCGTGAAATATTCCGGCGCAGCTTTGACTGCCGCAGCTGAGCTATCTGCTCGTCATATCAATGACCGACATTTGCCAGACAAGGCCATCGATGTCATTGATGAGGCGGGTGCTGCCCAGCGTCTCTTACCTCGTTCCAAGCAAAAGAAAGTCATTGGAAAGACGGATATCGAAGCGATCGTTTCAAAGATTGCGCGTATTCCACCCCAGACGGTATCGAGTGATGATCGCAGCAAGCTTGCGACGCTCGAGCGTGACCTGAAGACAGTTGTGTATGGTCAGGATGCCGCCATCGAAGCACTTGCGGGTGCCATCAAGATGGCCCGTTCTGGCTTGGGCCGTCCTGAAAAACCCATCGGCGCCTTCCTCTTTTCCGGACCGACCGGTGTGGGTAAAACGGAAGTGGCGAGACAGCTGGCTTTCACGCTTGGTGTTGAGTTATTACGTTTTGACATGTCCGAGTACATGGAGCGTCATACGGTCTCTCGATTGATCGGCGCGCCTCCAGGCTATGTTGGCTTCGACCAAGGTGGGCTGTTGACTGAAGCGATTAATAAGCAGCCGCATTGTGTATTGTTGCTGGATGAAATAGAAAAGGCACATCCTGATGTGTTCAATATTCTTCTCCAGGTCATGGATCATGGCACACTGACCGATAACAATGGACGCAAGGCTGATTTTCGTAATGTCATCTTGGTGATGACCACCAACGCTGGCGCAGAGGCGCTGAACAAACCCAATATCGGCTTTTCTAATACCCGTGCAAGCGGCGATGAGATGGGTGATATCAAACGTCTGTTTTCGCCTGAATTCAGGAATCGCCTGGATGCGATCGTGCCTTTTGCACCTTTGAACCAGGAAGTGATTCTGCGAGTGGTGGACAAGTTCCTGATGCAACTTGAAGACCAATTGCACGATAAGCGTGTGGATGCGACTTTCACGGACGCGTTGCGCGCACATCTTGGTAAAAATGGATTTGATCCTCTCATGGGCGCACGCCCAATGCAGCGCCTGATTCAGGACACTTTGCGCCGAGCGCTTGCGGATGAACTGCTGTTTGGCAAACTGGTGGATGGAGGCTCAGTGCTCGTCGATGTCGATGCTGAAGGTAAGGTGATCCTGAACTTCGATATCAAGCAAGACAAACCGAGTGGTGCCTCCAAAGGCTCGGATCAGGAGGCCGAACTGGTTCACTGATGACGACATCGAAAGGCCCTTCGGTGTCTCAGCCCGCAACGCTGAACCGAGCGCAACCATTCACGCTCACGTGTCATCAGTGCGGGGCGGTGTACAGCCGCCCTGAACTCACTCCTGATCAGTGGGCGCAGTGCGTCCGCTGCAACAGTGTGCTGGAGTCTTACGCGACATTCACACCGTTCGCTTGGTTGGCCATTATTCTGACCACTTTTATCTGTTTGGGATTTGCCAACGCGTACCCTGTATTGACACTGTACCTTCAGGGTCAAGGTCAGGCCGCAACTTTTTTTGATGCAATTGCGGTGGTCTGGCAAGAGGGTTACCCTGAAGTTTCCGTGGTCACGTTTGCGGCAGGGATGATTCTGCCGATCATTCACCTGAGTCTGCTCTTTTGGGTACTTTTCCCACTTTCTTTTGGGCGTCTCCCACTTTTTTTTGAGCAGACGATCAAAATTATCGACGTTTTGAAACCGTGGTGCATGGTGCCCGTTTTTTTGGTGGGTATCCTCGTCTCTGCGGTTAAGCTGGCTGGTCTCGCGTCCTTGGTCTTGGGTATCGGGCTTTTTGCGACCGCATGCGCAGCAATTTTGATCACAAGTCTGGGGCGTCTGAGTCAACATAGGCTACGTCTGATGGCGCTTGATTTAGGCGCACCCGCGCACCCCCCCGAAGTGCCCAAACCGCCTTCGCCTTCTCAAATTAGTCGTGTATGGGCGCTGGTCCTTGCGGCAACCATCATGTATGTTCCGGCTAACCTGCTGCCCATCATGCAAATCACTTCCGTAGGTGGCACATCCGGGCACACAATCGTGGGTGGTGTGATCGAACTTTTTCAAATGGGCTCATGGGATATCGCAATCATTGTGTTTGTTGCTAGTGTTTTAGTGCCGGTTTTCAAGCTTGTCGCGCTTTCTGTGTTGGTCTCGCTGACTCAATTTGGATCCGATCGCGGGTTAAAGTCTCGCACTCAGCTCTACCGAGTGGTTGAATTTATTGGGCAGTGGTCTATGCTTGATGTGTTTGTGGTGATTTTGCTTTCAGCGCTGGGGCAGTTTGGAGCGTTGTTGAGTATCCAGCCGGGAAGCGGAGCGATTGCCTTTGGAGCCGTCGTGATCCTGACGATGCTCGCGGCTCTGAGTTTCGATCCCAGACTCGCCTGGAGGCGCGCAGGTCATCGTCGTCACGTATCATCACACATTGATAGTTTTAATCATGGTCAAGAGAGAGCGCGTTGAGTTCACCTATTGAGCCCGGACACTCCGAGCCTGTTCGAGAGGTTCCCCCCAAGCCCTTACCTCGTGTGGCGCGTCGCCCCAAAAGAAGCCTCGCGTGGGTCTGGTTTATTCCACTGGCTGCTCTGGTCGTGGGTCTCTCAATTGTGTGGCGCGGTTACTCCCAGCAAGGTCCCAAAATCACGATTACTTTTCAATCCGCTGCTGGAATAGAAACGGGTAAAACACAGATTCGCTATCGAGACGTTGTCATCGGTCTGGTTAAAAGCGTACGACTCAATGGCACACAAAATGGTGTCATTGTCGAGGCTGATCTCACAAAAGACGGTGCAGCCTTTGCACGAGAAGGTTCTCGTTTTTGGGTGGTCAAGCCACGCATCGGTCTTGGTGGTGTTTCCGGTCTCACCACGCTGTTTTCCGGTTCTTATATCGAAACAGACTTCGACACCACCACGACCTCTCGAGCAAAGGAAAAAGACTTTATTGGCTTGGAGCAACCTCCGCCAATCACCAGCGATCGTCCTGGTAGTCATTTCACCTTGAGATCGAACAGTCTTGGCTCGCTTGGTCCTGGCGCGCCCATTTATTTTCGACGCATACAGGTCGGACTCGTGACCGGTTTTACGTTAAATGATTCGGGACACCATGTTGATCTGAATATTTTTGTGGATGCCCCTTACGACAAATTCGTCGATGGCAGCACTCGTTTTTGGAACGAAAGCGGGATTGACCTCACTATTGGTGCCCAGGGCATGCATTTGCAAACCGAATCGTTGCTTTCTCTGATCGCGGGAGGAATATCCTTCGCGTCCTTCGGCAAACCTCAAACTCTGACTGATCCCAAAAAATCCTTCAAACTCTTTGATTCACGACTGGCGGCTGAGGCTGTTCCAGAGGGTGTCGCTGTTCCAATTCGGATGCGTTTTGACCAAACAGTGCGAGGTTTGAACGTTGGCGCAGCGGTTGCGTTTCATGGTGTCGATATTGGTGTGGTGGATTCTGTCGCACTTGACTTTGATATCGTGACTAGACGATTTTTTACGAAAGTGGACGCAACGCTCTACCCGGAGAGATTAGGCTCAGTGTATGTTGAACTCAAGCTCGCCAGCCAAACACCTGAGGATCTAGCTGCCTCGTTAAGTGAGCTCACTACCAAAGGCTTGCGAGCGCAGCTGCGTACAGCGAATATTTTGACCGGGCAGCTTTATATAACCTTGGCAGATTTTCCAAACTTGACGCCTGTTGAAACACCACAGGTTTCACTACCTTTCATGATGCCTACGGTTCCTTCTGATGATCTTGGCGCAATGCAGGCTCAGATCGCTAGTATTATCGGAAAAATTGACAGAATTCCCTTTGAGAAAATTGCAGGGGATTTAGATGAGATGATGATTCAGATCAAGCGGTTGAGTGAGAGCCTGGATAAGAGTGTGGCGCCCAAGCTTGCTTCGACGCTGACTCAGATTGAAAAGACAGTGAAGAACCTGAACGTGTTAATTGCCCCTGGCAGTCCTCTTACGACAAGTACAGAAGCGATGCTCAATGACCTCAAGAGCAGTCTTAAGTCTTTGAAATCATTGACTGATAGTTTGCAAGCCAATCCCAGTTCAGTGATCCGTGGTCGTGCAACTGAGCCATACTCAAGGGATACGCTCGGAGCAACAGGAAAATGATGAACTCTCTTAAATCTCTGGCTTTAACGTTGGGCGTACTCAGCTTGATTGGTTGCGCCGGTTCTCCAGCACAGCACTACACGTTGAGTCGTATTGATGGGCGTTCAGATTTAGTTTCCTCAGCCACCTCTGTTGTCTCAATCGCTAAAGTCGGACCTTACACTTTATCTGACATCGCTGTACCCGCAGAAGCCGACAATATCTCTTTGGTCGTCCGGCAAGGAGATGGTCGACTCATGGTGCTCAGCGACGACCGTTGGACAGGCTCCTTATCATCACAGCTTTCGACTGCGATTTCACAGGCAATGACACAACGCTTGGGAATGCCTCCCATACAAAAGCTTGTCGCCGAGGCCGCGGGTAGAGGGGTGACCCAGATTCAATTGGGCATACAGCGTTTTGATTTAGTACCGGGTCAGTCTGTCGCCCTGGATGCGGTCTGGAGTGTGCGTTTCCCCGGCAGCCAGTCGTTTTTGACTTGCTACACACGGTTGCAGCAGTCCGTGGGAGTGGGTGTGCTGGCTTTAGTCAAAGGACAGCAAGACAATGTTCAAGCACTTGCCGATCAGTTATCTGAGGCGTTGATATCTCGACGCGCTCCCTCAGGTTCGCGTTGTGGAACTTAGTTAACCTTTACCTGTGCTACCAAAGCCACCGGTTCCTCGGGTCGACGTATCAAAGTCTTCGACGACATTGAACTGGATTTGCGCAATAGGTAAAACAACAAGTTGCGCGAGACGTTCCATGGGTTCAATGGTGTACGCAGAGTTGCTGCGATTCCAGGCGGAAACCATCAGAGGCCCCTGGTAATCTGAATCAATCAGCCCGACCAGGTTGCCTAAAACGATGCCATGCTTATGGCCAAGCCCTGAGCGGGGCAAGATCACGGCAGCATAACCAGGATCTGCGACATGAATCGCTAATCCAGTTGGAACAAGCTGTGTCATGCCTGGTTCGAGAACCAAGGGCTGATCCAGGCAGGCTCGCAAATCCAAACCTGCTGAGCCCATCGTCGCATAGGTGGGCAATTGCTCTCGCATACGCGGGTCTAAAATTTTGACGTCAACGGATTTCATATTTGCTCTTGATGATTAGATTAGAGAGGTTGTCATGATCGATGACGTCTTCGTGAAGCGGCTTTGCGCTCCTCGATCGCGCGGCGTTGGCGAATCACTAGCCAGGTAATGATCCCGATGACTGTCAGACCCACTAAAGAATATACGGTCGCATGATTGCCATCTTTAATGGCTTCAACGCCACGAGTTGCCAGGTAACCAGGTGCCAGCAGAGCGGGTAACCATAAGATCGCTGAAATGATGTTCGCGAGTTGAAAACGTAATTCAGGCATCCCCATGACGCCTGCGACAGTTGGGATAAAACAGCGCAAGGGACCCAGGAAGCGAGCGATGAGCACTGCGAAAAAACCGTAGCGATAGAAAAAAAGGCGGGCTCGGGCAACTTTGCGTCTGTAGGGATTCAGGTGCTTGTGCCTTAACACTTTAGGTCCCATCCAGCGACCTAACCAAAATGACAGGGCATCTCCCACGATTGCGCCAATCACGCCCCATATCAGGATTGTTCCCGAATCAAGCGTACCTGTGGCCATCAAAGTGCCTGTCGCAAATAAAAGTACGGTCGCAGGAATAAAAAGACCCACAACGAATAACGACTCGCCAAAAGTCATCAAAAAAATGACAAATCCAGCCCAAGCCTGATTGTTTTGAATGAATAAGACGAGTTGGTCGATCAGCGCTTGCATAGGGCTGCCTGGAAAGATTAACGAGTCGTGCGTGATTGTTGATAGCGTTGCGCGATTTCACTGACAAGTTGTTGCGCGACTTTTTGCTTGGAGTTCAATGCGAGCGCGTGTTCGCCTCGATCATCAAAGATTGAAACCGTCGTGTGATCAGCGTCCATCACGTGTTGTGCCAGATTTCCAATCAACATTGGAATGCCTTTACGAAGCCTTTTGGCGTGCGCGAATTCAGATAAATTTTCAGTTTCAGCTGCAAAACCTACGCACCAGGGCGCATTTTTTTGTGTCGCTACATTCGCCAAAATATCCGGGTTAGCCTCAAACTCAATGTTTGGCGTGGTCTTGCCATCTTTTTTGATTTTTTCTGGAGATACATTTTTTATCCGCCAGTCAGCGACCGCAGCAACTGAGATAAAAATATCTTGTCCGTTTAGATTTTGCATGACGGCATCGTGCATTTGTTGTGCGGATTCGACATTGATGCGGGTGACTCCATAAGGGCACGGCAATGCAGTCGGTCCAGACACGAGTGTGACTTCAGCACCTGCCTCCCAGGCTGCCTGTGCGAGTGCATAGCCTGTTTTCCCGGAGGAACGATTACTCAGGACACGAACGGGATCAATCGGTTCAACAGTTGGACCTGCAGTCAGCAAGACACGCAAGCGTTCAAAATGTTTCGGTTGAAAAAAGCGTCGGAGTTCAGCGATGATCTCCAGAGGTTCAAGCATGCGACCATCGCCAGTCTCGCCGCAGGCTTGCTCTCCCGAACCTGGTCCCAATATTTTGACTTTGTCCAAGGCAAGTTGCTGGACATTTCGTTGCGTGGGCGCAGCAAGCCACATTTCTCTATTCATGGCAGGCGCGACAAGAAGCGGACATGCGCGAGCAAGGCATAAGGTTGACAGCAAATCATCTGCGCGTCCCTGCACGAGCTTGGCCATAAAGTCAGCTGATGCGGGAGCAATCAGAATCGCATCCGCACCACGTGAGAGTTGAATGTGTGCCATGTTGTTGTCAACACGGCTATCCCAGGCGTCGACAAATACTGGACGACCACTGAGTGCTTGCATTGTGACGGGAGTGATAAAGCGCGTCGCGGCTTCAGTCATCACCACATCAACTTGAGCGCCGCGTTCGATGAGTCGACGCACTAGATCTGCCGCCTTGTAGCAGGCTATGCCACCGCTTAAACCCAATACAAGTCGTTTGTCATGAAGATCTTGCATGCTGACCCCGAAGGCGAAGAATTTCATCGATGACTAAAAGAATAGCACCGACGGTAATGCCAGTGTCGGCGATATTGAAAGCAGGGTAGTACCAATCTCGCCAGTAAAAAAGCAAAAAGTCGATCACATGACCATAGGCGATGCGATCGATCACGTTGCCAAGCGCTCCACCGAGAATCAATGAAAGCGCGAACAAAAAACGATGCTGCGTGCGGTGCGTATGCATCATCCAGACTATAAATATGCTGGCACCCAAACCCAGGGCTGTAAAAAACCATCGCTGCCAGCCTGGCTGGTCAGCCAGAAAACTAAATGCAGCGCCTTTGTTATAGAGCAAAGTTAGGTCAAAAAATGGCCATATGTTGATACGCTGCCCATATCGCAATGCATGATCAAAGCCGATTTTAGTGAACTGATCGATGACAATCAGGAAAATCGCCACGAATAGCCATCTACCCAAACCGCTGTAGCGTTTTGGGAGGATGTTGGCGGATTCATTTTCCTGTTTGATATTGACCATCTTCAGGATGATGCAGCGTCATTCAGACTCTCTACGCAGCGACCGCATATGTGAGGATGAGTGGGGTCTTGACCGATGTCATCGCGCCAATGCCAGCAACGCTCGCATTTTTCATGCGTCGAGGGAGCAATGTGTATGATGATTTCTCCAGCTCCCGCTTTTACACCTACACGGGAAACAATGAAGATAAAAGGCAGTTGTGCAGAAACACTTTGAAGCAAGATAAGATCTTCGCCGCTTGCCTCAATATCAACTTCGCCTTGCAAGGAGGAACCAATGCTGCCGGCACTGCGCAAATCTTCAAGTTTGCGCATCACCATGGCGCGAATTTCGCGCAATCTGGACCATCGTTGGTGTAGTGATTCTGGATTCTCAATTTGTGGAAGCGTGTGAAAACATTCCGTGAAAATGGTGATTCGACCAATGTCTGTTGCAGACTTCAGTGTTGAGTTGAGCAAAACTCCCCAGGCTTCCTCAGCGGTAAAAGACAGTACCGGGGCCATCAGCTTGAGTAAAGTCTGAGTGATGTGAAGCAGAGCGGTTTGCGCTGAGCGTCGAGCATGGCTGCGTGGAGCCGAGGTGTACAGGCGGTCTTTCAGTACATCGAGGTAAAACGCACCAAGATCTTCCGAGCAGAAATTCTGAAGGCGCGACATCGCAGGGTGGAAGTCATAATGCTCGTAATCGGACAGAACCTCTTTCTGCATTTGCAAAGTCATTGCCAATGCGTAGCGATCGATCTCCAGCATCTCCTCCGGCGATATGGCATCACGTGCTGAATCGAAGTCAGCGAGATTCGCAAGTAAAAATCTGAGCGTATTGCGGATGCGACGATAACTCTCAACAACGCGTTTTAGGATCTCGTCCGAGATGGACAGCTCCCCCGAATAGTCCGTGCTTGCCACCCACAGTCTCAGAATTTCAGCACCGAGGCTGTCTGATACCTTTTGTGGGGCGATGACATTGCCGACAGACTTACTCATCTTTCGACCCTGGCCATCCACCACAAAACCGTGCGTTAACAGGCTTTTGTAGGGTGCTCGTCCCTCAAGCATGCAACCCGTAAGCAAGGAGGAATGAAACCAGCCACGATGCTGATCCGAGCCTTCGAGATACATGTCCGCTGGCCAAGGGAGCTCTCCATGTGAGCCGTGGTGCTGGTTGTCAGCGCCGCCGAGGACTGTGGCGTGCGTCGTGCCTGAGTCAAACCAGACATCCAGGGTATCTCGATTTTTTACGTAATCTTTGGCATCCGCGCCGAGTAAATCTTCGGGTTCAATGGATTGCCAAGCCTCGATACCTGATTTTTCAACACGTTTGGCAACTTCTTCGAGCAATGCTGGCGTGTTTGGATGCAGTGCTCCCGTTTCCTTATGAATGAAAAACGCCATAGGTACGCCCCATTGGCGCTGTCTGGAGAGGGTCCAGTCAGGCCTGTTGGCGATCATCGCATGAAGGCGGGCACGCCCCCAGGCTGGATAGAAAGCCGTAGCGTCAATCGCTGTTAGTGCGCTTTCACGCAAAGTCGGTCCGCCGTCTTTAGGTGTAACGTCCATCCCCGCGAACCATTGACTGGTTGCACGGTAAATGATGGGAGTCTTGTGACGCCAACAATGCATGTAGCTGTGTGTATGGGGCTCTTGTTTGAGGAGCGTTCCCGCTTCGGTTAGTGCCTCGACGATTTTAGGATTAGCTTCCCAAATGGTGAGACCTCCGAAACCAGGTAAGGAGGGCACGTATTTTCCGTCACCCATCACAGGATTGATGATGTCCGCATCCTTCATGCCGTGTGCTTTGCAAGACAGGAAATCCTCGACACCATAGGCGGGTGCAGAGTGCACGACACCCGTGCCAGTGTCTAGCGTGACATAGTCACCCAGGTAAATGGGTGACAGGCGTTTGTAGCCTTCGTGAAAGTTTGCCAGAGGGTGCTCAAAGTTGATTTGATTGAGCGCTTGGCCGACACATTCAGCGACAATTTCGCCCTCAAGACCCCATTCTTTGAGGCACGCCTCAACACGATCTGAGGCCAGAATCAAGAGCGATCCTGTTGATGGTGCGGGAGAGACTTTGA
The DNA here is from genome assembly GCF_030410395.1 of Zwartia panacis. Classification (GTDB taxonomy): domain Bacteria; phylum Pseudomonadota; class Gammaproteobacteria; order Burkholderiales; family Burkholderiaceae_B; genus Zwartia; species Zwartia panacis. The sequence goes on along the minus strand of NZ_JAUHHF010000004.1, from coordinate 201,456 downwards.
CAAGTGCGTATTTGAATTCAGGATGAATATTCAGAGCCTGGTTCGAAGGAATTGTCCATGGCGTCGTCGTCCAGATGACAATCGCACCAGCGCCTACTTCAGGCTGTCCAAAAACCTTGGCAATTGCCTGACGATCTGCAAAAGGAAAGGCGATGTGAACAGCAGGGTCTTTGCGGTCTGCGTATTCAACTTCAGCTTCTGCCAACGCAGATCCGCAGTCAAAACACCAATTAACAGGCTTCAGTCCCCGGAAGACATAGCCTTTTTCCAAAATACGTCCGAGCGCGCGAATTTCGTTTGCTTCGTTGCTGAAATTCATTGTCAAGTAAGGACGATTCCAGTCACCCAATACTCCCAACCGCTCAAAGTCTTTTTTCTGTCTTTCGATTTGTTCGAGCGCGTAGGCTCGGGCTTTGGACTGGACCTCAGCGACAGGCAGATGTTTTCCAAATTTCTTTTCAATCTGGATTTCGATGGGCATGCCGTGGCAGTCCCAGCCAGGAACGTAAGCAGCATCAAACCCTGCCATATTCCGACTCTTGACGATAATGTCTTTCAGAATTTTGTTGACTGCATGACCAATATGGATGTCACCGTTTGCATAGGGAGGACCATCATGCAGTAAAAAGGTCGGCCTGCCGCGACTGGCGTCACGAATAGCCTGATAGACCTTTTTTTCTTGCCATTGCGCGACCCATAAGGGTTCTCGACGCGGGAGGTCCCCACGCATCGGGAAAGGAGTGTCGGGCAGATTGAGTGTGTTTTTATAGTCCATGGAGCGCAAAGTAAGCGCGCGCATGCTGCGCATCGGCATGCATGGCGGCAGTCAAGGTTGGCAGATCGGGAAACTTTTCTTCATCCCGCAGATGCTGCAGGAGTTCAACGCGCACGAGTTTACCGTATGCGTCTACATTCAGATCAAATAAATGGGTCTCAAGCAGAATTCTCCCGTCATCTTCGACAGTCGGACGGACGCCCAGGCTGGCTACCCCAGGAAGCGGATCAGGCCCCAGGCCGTGGGCGCGAACGACATATATCCCAGATCTCGCGGCGCAGCGCGGGGTGACGCGCATATTCATCGTGGGCATATCAAGCGTGCGGCCAAGCTTTTTACCGTGAATAATATGTCCAGTCATCCCATAAGGGCGTCCCAGCAGGTTTGCGGCTCGGCTCATATCTCCCTCTGCGAGGGCTGCACGCACTTCAGAGCTTGAAATACGACGTCCATGATCATCTGTGATGTCACTCAATGTGTGCACTTCGATGCCGCATAGATTTCCCAGCGATTTGAGCAAATTCACGTCCCCCGCACGCTGGCGACCAAACTTAAAGTCTTCGCCAACCAGAACCCAACGGACGTTCAGTTCGATCGCCAGCCATTTTGTGACAAAGTCAGAGGCCGACATTTCCGCCATTGCTTGATTAAAGCGTGCGAGCACGACTCGTTCGATTCCAGACTGCGCCAATGCAGTCAATTTGTCACGTAGACCGGTGATTTGTGGGGGTGAGAGCTCAGGTCGGCGATTCAAATTGGCAAAATATTGCCTGGGATGGGGAGCGAACGTGAGAATCGTCGGGGAGAGCGCGAGACGTTGCGCTGCCTCACAGACTTGGGCAATCATGGCCTGATGCCCACGGTGTACCCCGTCAAAGTTACCAATTGACAAGGCGCAAGGCAGGCGTAAATCTGGCGCGGGAGCTTGGCGAAAAATGCTGAGAATGGTTTTCACGGGTGACAGTTTACAATTTCAGACTAGCCTTATCTTGGAATACCATGCCCGACCCTAAAAATTTACGCCCTCGCTTTGTGATTTTGATCTCTGGACAAGGGTCCAACATGCAGGCGATTGTTCAGGCGTGTCAATCTGGCGCTTGCAACGCAGAGGTTGCAGCGGTGATTGCCAGCCGGGCTGAAACTTCAGGTATGGTCTGGGCGGCAGGACAGGGGATCGAAACAATCGGGCTCGCCCATACTGCGTATCCCTCCAGGGACGCTTTCGACGAGTCTCTTGCTGCCTCCATTGACCTTTTTGACCCTGACTATGTCCTGTTGGCGGGGTTCATGCGGGTCTTGACACCTCGATTCGTTGAGCGATACGCAGGTCGGCTGATTAATATTCATCCTTCACTTTTACCCGCATTCCCCGGCTTGCATACGCATGCCCAAGCATTGGCTACGGGAGTTCAAGCCCATGGATGCACCGTACACTTTGTCACTCCGGTGCTCGATCACGGTCCAATCATTGCGCAGGGTGTTGTTCCTGTTCTGTGTGACGATACGCCTGAGACATTGGCAGCACGTGTACTCAGCATGGAACACACCATCTATCCGCAAGTTGCCTGTTGGCTTGCACAGGGCCGTGTACATCTGACCAGCGATCAACGCGTTCAGATTGACGGCGTCACCACACGACTTTTTAATTCAGGCCATCAATCATGAGCAATCCCAGCAAACCCGGCCGTCGGCCGCATGGCGCGACAGGAGCAGGGCGAGGCAATAAAAAAGATGCCGCGCGTGCCGCTGCGCTGAGCGCTTCAGCTGGAGCGGTTAGACCGGGTTCTGCCACTGAAAGACTAATGAATGCTCAGCCTCGCGGCAGTCGTCCGTCAGGAGAACGTGCGTTTCCCGGGCAAACATCGGCTCAGATTGCCAGCCAAGACAAATTACCCGTCGTTTCCACATACGTTCCAAAGCCTCGCCAGCCCGTGATGACCGTTCGGCTAGATCAGATCCGCCAGGTTCTTGAAGAGGTCCTGACATGGAGGTTTGCGGCGGATTCAATTGTTTCCCATTGGTTCAGAGCGCATCCCAAGCTTGGTATTCGTGACAGGGCCGAGGTCGCCGAGGTTGTCTATGATGTGCTGCGACATTTGCGCCGCTATCGCCAGCTCGGTGAGAGTGGAGTTGGCAATGCCGTACGTCGTCTGGCGATACAGGGCGCAATCGCCATATTGGGGGCCGAAAAGGTACGTCCTGTATTGGATGTGGGCGAGCTGGCATGGCTTGACAGGATTGCTCAAATTGAAGAGCAATCATTGTCATTGCAAGTGCGTAGCAGTCTGCCTGATTGGTTGTTCGATCGGCTCAAGGATATGCCTGAACTTGAGGCTCTAACCTCAGCCCTCAACACAGCAGCGCCACTTGATATTCGCGTCAATCCCATGAAGGCTGACCGCGATGAAATGTTAGCTGACTTGATCAAGGGTAATGGGGTGAGACATGCTCCTGTCGCCACACCATACTCGCCATGGGGCATCCGTCTGAAAGGGCGGCCCGCCATGAACAAGTGGCACCAATTCGAGCACGGGTTGATTGAGGTGCAAGATGAAGGTAGCCAGTTACTCGCACTTCTTGTGGGCCCCAAGCGTGGCGAAATGGTGATTGATTTTTGTGCGGGAGCGGGAGGCAAAACACTGCTACTAGGCGCGCTGATGCGTTCTACAGGAAGGTTATACGCCTTTGACGTTTCTGCCACGCGTTTAGCCAAGGCTAAACCTCGTTTTGCTCGCAGTGGTCTCTCCAATATTGTCCCCGTAGCAATTGAGCATGAAAACGACACCCGCGTGCGACGTCTGGCGGGCAAAGCGCAGCGTGTTTTAGTCGATGCGCCTTGCAGTGGTGTGGGAACCTTGCGTCGTAACCCTGACTTGAAATGGCGACAGTCCCTCCAGAGTCTCCAGGAGCTCACAGCTTTGCAGACTAAGATCTTGGCAAGTGCTTCCCGCTGCGTAGCCCCCGGGGGACGACTTGTCTACGCGACTTGCAGCTTGCTCAAAGAAGAAAATCAGGACCAGGCTGAGTTATTTTTAGCCAATCATCCTGATTTTGAACTGATTGACGCTGCACCTATTCTTGCTTCGCGGACGAATCTGCACATCGAGGGTCCTTATCTGAGTTTGCGGCCCGATGTACATGGCACAGACGGGTTTTTTGCCGCAATTTTTGAGAGAAAGAAAAGCGCCACATTAAAAAATACTGAGTCAGAAGAGATTCAGACCTTAGAGTCAAACAGTTTGGCAGAGACAGAAAACAAAATAAAAATTAGTCGTGAGGATGTTTAGGAGTTAACACCTGTTAAGCCTTAAATAGTTGATTTTGCGCAAAAACTTCGGGGGTTTTACTAGCAGAGAGGGGCTGTCTGGGATAAAATTACATCTAACTTAATGTCTTGGATCACAGACACTTACATGAACGACTTTATCTCTTTCGCAGCAGGCGGTTTGCTACAGGCCAATTGGTGGCAGGTGGTTCTATACACCTTGGGTATGACCCATATCACCATTGTTGCGGTCACCATTTTTCTCCATCGGAGCCAAGCACATCGCGGTCTGGATCTTCATCCGGCCGTCATGCATTTCTTCCGCTTCTGGCTTTGGATGACCACCGGCATGGTGACCAAGGAGTGGGTTGCAATCCATCGCAAGCATCATGCGCGCTGTGAACGTGACGGTGATCCTCATTCACCAATGATTTATGGCATTGGGAAAGTTTTATTTAGTGGCGCCGAGCTCTACCGCCACGAATCCAAAAATGCTGAAACCATCTCAAAGTTCGGGCACGGTACGCCTGACGACTGGCTTGAACGTCAGGTTTATTCCCGCTTCAGCGCGCGTGGCATTCTCTTGATGCTCGTCATTGACGTTGCTTTGTTTGGTTCAATCGGCCTGACAATCTGGGCGATTCAGATGGCCTGGATCCCTTTTTGGGCTGCAGGCGTGGTCAACGGCATCGGACACTATTGGGGCTATCGCAACTTTGCGAGTCCTGATACCAGTACCAACGTTTTTCCCTGGGGTATCCTGATTGGTGGAGAAGAGCTTCACAATAATCACCACGCCCATGGCACATCCGCCAAATTTTCCAGCAAGTGGTATGAGTTGGATATAGGTTGGATTTACATCTTGGGTTTAAAGGCCTTAGGTCTAGCCAAAATTAAAAAAGTCGCTCCCAAGCTTCGCCTTGAGTCCTCAGGCAAAGCCGGCGTCGATCTGCGTACGCTTCAGGGTGTCATCGCCCACCGTTATGAAATCCTTGCCCGTTATACAGGCATCATGAAAACTGCATGCAAGGACGAACTCGCACGTCTCAAAGCATCCAAGGCAGACAGTAAGGCCGATGCTTTAGCTGCAGCCACCCACTGGCTAGGAAGAGGCGAGGAAAACCTTGCGCCAGCCGAACGTGCGCGCATCGACCAGGCTTTGTCGCAAAGTGACTCGCTATCCACGCTTGTCCAGATGCGCCACGATCTGGTGAAACTCTGGGATAGTTCCACGGCCTCAAGTGAGCAACTTTTGCATGATTTGCAGGCTTGGTGTCAGCGCGCGCAGCAAAGTGGTATCTCAAGTCTTGAGGAATTCGCGTTGCGTCTTCGCCGCTACGCGGCATGATCGATAAGCTTAACGAACCTCAGCGAGACGCAGTCACCTTACCCGCCCAACACGCTCTCGTGTTGGCGGGGGCTGGTAGCGGTAAGACTCGGGTACTGACTACCCGAATGGCTTGGCTGATACAGACCGGTCAAGTGAGTCCGCTGGGCATTTTGGCCGTTACCTTTACAAATAAAGCCGCCAGAGAAATGGTTGGCAGGGTGTCAGCCATCATGCCAATTGATACCCGTGGTCTTTGGATTGGAACATTTCACGGTCTGTGCAACAGAATGTTGCGTGCGCATCATCGCGATGCAGGATTACCACAAGCTTTTCAGATCCTTGATACGGCTGATCAACTTGCAGCGATTAAAAGATTGCTCAAGGCGAACGGTGTCGACGATGATAAGTACCCACCTCGTGATGTTCAGCGCTTTATCAATGGAGCGAAGGAGGATGGTCAGCGTCCTGGTGATGTCGAGGCCTACGATAGCTTTCGTCGCCGATTGATCGAGATTTACACGCTTTATGAGGCGCAATGCCAACGGGAAGGTGTCGTAGACTTTCCTGAACTTTTGCTTCGCGCCTATGAATTGCTATCGCGCCACGCACCGATTCGCGAGCACTATCAACGTCGTTTCAAACACATCTTGGTCGATGAGTTTCAAGATACCAATACGCTTCAATACAAATGGTTGAAGCTGCTCGCAGGTGGCGGCGCGCACTTGTTCGCGGTGGGTGATGACGACCAGTCGATCTATGCGTTCAGAGGTGCGAATGTTGGCAATATGGCTGATTTTGAACGCGATTATGCCCAAGGCACGGTCATCCGACTCGAGCAAAACTATCGTTCTTTTGGTCACATCCTTGACTCAGCGAATGCATTAATCAGCCACAACACGGGTCGTCTGGGTAAAAATTTATGGACAGAGCAGGGCGAAGGTGAGCAAATCCGCGTTGTTGAGCAGCCAACTGATTTGCTCGAAGCACAGTGGTTGGTCGAAGAGGTTCGCGGATTAATTTCTGATGGCCGTGACCGGAGTCAAATCGCCATTTTGTATCGAAGCAATGCTCAATCTAGGGTGATCGAGCATGCTTTATTCTCTGCGGGCGTACCCTACAAGGTTTACGGTGGTTTACGCTTTTTCGAACGGCAAGAAATTAAACATGCGCTTGCCTACTTGCGTTTGATGGCTAATCTGGACGATGACACATCTTGGATGCGTGTCGTTAATTTCCCGCCACGAGGTATTGGTGCTCGAACGCTTGAACTCCTTGGGGACCAAGCCAAGGCTTATGACACGAGCCTAAGCGCGGCAGTTGCAAGAGTCCCGGGCAAAGCAGGCTCTAATCTTGCTCAGTTCTCTCTGTTGATTCAACGTCTTGTGGATGAAACGCGAAGCTTGCCCTTGCCTGAGCTGGTCGAGCACGTCATTGAACACAGTGGCTTGATTGCTCATTACGAACTGGATCGCGAGGGTGCGGATCGAATTGAAAACCTTCGAGAACTCATCACTGCTGCGGCTGCTTTTGTTGTTGAGTCTGATATGGGTGGTTTACCGGCCGGGGAAATTGTCCAGAAGGCCGGACTTGAAGATCCGATGCAAGAGGGTTTTGATGGACTTTCTCCGTTGATGGCTTTTTTGTCTCATGCCGCTCTCGAAGCCGGTGACAATCAAGCCCAGGCAGGCCAGGATGCGGTTCAGCTCATGACAGTTCATGCTGCGAAAGGACTTGAATTTGATGCCGTTTTCATCACTGGTATTGAGGAAGGTCTTTTTCCCCATGAGAACAGTATTCTCGAGCAAGCGGGACTCGAAGAAGAACGTCGTCTCATGTACGTGGCGATTACTCGTGCGCGTGAGCGTCTCTACTTTAGTCTCGCGCAAAGTCGTATGCTGCATGGACAAACGCGTTACGCAATGCGTTCACGGTTTTTGTCTGAAATCCCGGAAGAACATTTGAAATGGCTGACCCCCAAACAAGGGTTGAGTGATTCCGAACCACGATGGAAGTCTGGAGGTTCTGGTTTTGATGCGTATGCAAGACAAGGGAACGTCGCACGGGCCCCTGCTATTGTCCGCAGTTCAACCTCGGGTGTCACGGTCGGTAGTCAACAGTTTCGTGTCGGTCAGGGTGTGAAGCATGCGCGATTTGGTGAGGGCACTATTTTCGGGCTATCAGGTAGTGGCCTTGATGCCCAGGCGCAAATTCAGTTTCGAGATGTTGGAACGAAAACCCTTGCTCTTGGTGTCGCGAAGCTAGAGATTATTCAAAGCTAGCTTTAATTCTCTGTGTGCTTGGTGCAGACTCATTCAGGAGTTTGTATTCATACCAATTGACTCTAACTCGCTTTGAAGCTCGAGCCATATTTCTTCGAGTTCGTCATGTCTTTTCGTCAGTTCTCCGTGCTGAGCTAGGGTTTGAACGCGTTCCTGACGACGAGAATCCGTGTACAGATCAGGATCTGCAATTACCATATCGAGAGTTTTTAATTGATTCTGGATGGATTCAAGTTCTTTCTCGATCTTTACGAGCTTCGCTTCAATGGGTTTCTTTAAGGCTGAAGTACGCTGTCTTTCTTGAGCTTCATCGCGTTTCTGTTGCTTGCGATCCGCACTGGTAAGTTCTGCTCCGATCGTTGCATTCGAAGAGGTTTCCTGCTTTTTGGCATTGGCTTGATGCTCTGCTAACCAGTCACGATAGTCTTCCAGATCGCCATCAAACTCTTGGACGCTCCCATCGGCAACAATCCAGAAACGATCAACGGTCGTGCGCAGCAGGTGTCGATCGTGCGAGACGAGCAACATGCTCCCGCCAAATTCAGCCAAAGCAGTTGTCAAAGCTTCACGAGTTTCAACATCCAAGTGATTGCTCGGTTCGTCCAGCAGTAAAAGATTAGGCTTTTGCCAGACAATCAAGGAAAGCGCCAGTCTTGCTTTTTCGCCTCCAGACATCGGGGCAACTTTATCCATCACCCGATCGCCACCAAAACCAAAGCCGCCAAGGTAGTTACGCAGTTCTTGTTCACGCGTTTGAGGGGCGATTCGTGCGAGATGCTGAAGAGGACTGCTTTCAAGATCAAGCATATCGAGTTGGTGTTGTGCAAAATATCCTACTTCGAGTCCTCGCGAGGCATTGCGGCTACCTGCTTGTACTTCTAGTTCGCCCGCTAAAGTCTTGACGAGCGTACTCTTTCCTGCACCGTTTACACCCAGAATGCCAATACGGTCACCGCCTCTCACCATCAAGCGTACGTTTTGCAGAATCGGAATCTTCACCCCTTGATCATTGGTATATCCAGCCTGCATATCGTCAAGAACGAGAAGAGGATCAGGCATTTCCTCTGGCGATGGAATACGGATGTCGATGCCCGACTCTGCATGAATCGGTGCCAGTAACTCCATTCTGGCCAAGGCCTTCACGCGGCTTTGTGCTTGTTTGGCTTTAGATGCTTTTGCTTTAAATCGGTCAATAAAGCCTTGAAGACGCGCTGTTTCACGAGTTTGACGTTCCCAAGCTATTTTTGTCTGCCGCAGGCGTTCAGAACGCTGAATGACAAAGTCTTGGTATCCACCTTTGTAACGATTGAGTTTGCCTTGATCGAAATGAAGAATAGTTTGAGCGACAGCGTCCAGAAATTCGGTGTCGTGGGAGATGAGTAAAACAGTACCAGGGTAGGATCCAAGCCACCTTTCCAGCCAAAGCATGGCATCCAGGTCAAGGTGGTTTGTAGGTTCGTCAAGTAACAAGAGCTCGGATGGAGCCATCAACGCGCGCGCGAGAGCCAGTCGCATGCGCCAGCCCCCTGAAAAACTGTCGACGGGATGACTCCATTGGTTCGGCGAGAATCCCAGACCCGCAAGAAGCTGCTCGGCTCGCGACGCTGACGTCCATGCACCAGCCTCGATGAGTTCGGATTCTAGTTCAGCGATTCTGGCTCCAAGCGCTTCGGAACGCTCTGGCTCATTTTCAAGTGCCTCTGAAAGTTCACGACGTTCGTGTTGTAACGCACGCAAGTGTGTGTCACCATCAATGACAAACTCCCGTGCCGAATCATTACTGGCAGCGATTTCCTGCTTGACACTCGCCATACGCCAGCCCTGAGGCACTTCTAATGTGCCTGCATCAGCTTCGATTTCATGTTGAAGCAGAGCAAACAACGTCGATTTACCCGCTCCATTCTTGCCGACGAAACCTACGCGCTCACCTGGATGAACGACGAACTCAGTTTGATCCAGTAATACCTTGGAGCCACGACGAACCGTCAAACCTGAAGCACGAATCACGGTGTCAATTGCTCTTTAGTCAGGAGTAGGATCTGATCAGACGCTTCGGCTGTATCAAGCCAAACAGGCTCAAGCTCAGGAAATGCAGCTTCGAAATATGGCCGCTCATGCCCGATTTCGATCAACAGTAGGCCATTATCAGTCAGGTGGGCAGGCGCTTGTTCAATAATGGTACGAACGAGGTCCATGCCATCATCCCCGCCTGCGAGCGCAAGCGATGGTTCGTGCAGATATTCGGGGGGAAGTGTCAACATGGATGCAGAGTTGACATATGGAGGATTGCTAATAATCAGGTCATACTGAGCAGACACGGGCAATGGGTCATAGAGACTTCCGTGGTGCAAGTTCAGACGATCTTTGAGACCATGTTGCATGACATTGATCAATGCAACATCTAGCGCGTCTTTGGAAATGTCTGTCGCATCGACAAAAGCCTCGGGAAATTGATGGGCTGCGATAATCGCCAGACAACCAGACCCGGTGCACAGATCGAGGATACCCGTGACCTCGTAGGGATCTGTAATCCATGGGCTGAGTTGGTTCATCAATAATTCAGCGATAGGAGAGCGCGGCACAATTACGCGCTGATCCACATGAAATGCATATCCCTGCAACCAGGCTTCATGCGTGAGGTACGGTGCAGGCAAGCGTTGCTCGCACCGCAAGTCGATCAGTTTGAGCGCTGCATCACGTTCAGATGGCAAAACGTTCGCTGCCATGAAGGGCTCAAGCTGATCGGGTGGCAAATGCAAAGCATGTAACACCAAATAAACGGCTTCGTCCCAGGCATTGTCTGAGCCATGACCAAAAAATAATTTGTGTTCATTAAAGCGTGAAACAGCGTAGCGGATTAAATCCCTCACGCTGATAAGCGCCTGTCGTGAACTGTCCATCGGATGGGTCATGCCAGATTCAAGCCTGAAAATATTGAAACGCTCATTAGGCTCTCAACAAGTCATTGATACTTGTTTTAGCGCGGGTTTGCGCATCAACGCGTTTGACAATGATTGCGCAGTTTAGGCTATGTGATCCATCTGCAGCAGGCAAAGAGCCTGGAACAACGACCGAACCCGATGGCACCCGACCGTAATGAATTTCTTTTGTTTCGCGATCGTAAATACGCGTGCTCTGAGATAAAAATACACCCATGGCCAATACAGAGTTCTCTTCAACAATCACACCCTCTACAACCTCTGAGCGTGCACCAATGAAACAGTTATCCTCAATAATTGTTGGGTTGGCCTGGAGTGGTTCAAGTACTCCGCCGATTCCGACGCCGCCAGACAGGTGAACATTTTTTCCGATCTGCGCGCAGGAGCCGACAGTGGCCCATGTATCGACCATCGTTCCTTCATTGACGTATGCGCCGATATTGACATAGGAAGGCATCAACACAACGTTGCGTCCGATGAATGCTCCGCGACGGGCAACAGCGGGAGGAACGACACGATATCCGCCTGTTTTAAAGGCAGTATCGCCGTATTCGGCAAACTTCAGGGGAACCTTGTCGTAAAACTGCATGGGTGCCTGACCCATCACAGCATTGTCATACAGTCTAAAAGAAAGCAAAACAGCCTTCTTGATCCACTGATGGACTTCCCACTTGCCGTTGATTTTCTCAGCCACACGCAAACGCCCTGTGTCGAGGGCGTCGATGGTGTGTTCGACGGCCTCTCGAACAGCTGCATCAGCAGCCGAGGGTGACAAATTGGCGCGGTTTTCCCAGCCTTGTTCGATGGTTGTTTGAAGATCGAGAGTCATGATTTGCCTATGTAAGGGTTCAAAAAATAAGCTTGGATATTTGGCTATTGATTAAAAAGTAATGATGTTGTGTGCTTAACGTATAGCCTGTGGATATTGTTTGCGTACAAATTCGGCGATGCGTTCGGCGCCTTCGACACAATCAGCAAGTGGGGCAACCAAGGCGATACGAATTCTGTTTAGGCCAGGATTGACTCCGTCAACGATACGTCCAACATAACTGCCTGGGAGCAAGGTGACATTTGTATGCGTCAAAAGATCTCTTACGAACACATCGTCCGGTCCGGGTGTGCCAGCCCAAAGATAAAATGATGCATCCGGGCGTGCTACGTCCAGAACGGGCTGGAGGATCGGCAGCACAGCGTCAAATTTTGCCCGGTATTGGGCACGGTTTTCGATCACATGGGCTTCGTCATTCCACGCCGCGATACTGGCTGTCGATACAACGGGGGAGAGCGCACTCCCATGATAAGTTCTGTAAAGTAAAAATTTAGAAATGAGCTTGGCGTCGCCTGCGACAAAGCCCGAACGCATCCCCGGCACATTTGAGCGTTTGGATAAGCTCGAGAAACTCATCAAATTGCGAAAGTCGGTCCGTCCCAGCTGATGGGCGGCTTGCATGCCGCCTAGTGGCGGATTGCTCTCATCCAGATAGATCTCTGAGTAGCATTCGTCGGATGCAATGACAAAGCCATACTTGTCTGAGAGCTCGAACAAGATCTTCCAGTCGGAGAGTGGCATAACGTTGCCAGCTGGATTTCCCGGCGAACATACAAATAAAAGTTGGGTGCGTGACCAGATTTCTGCTGGGACCGTGGTCCAGTCGCATCGAAAATTTTTCTTCGGATCAGAGTTAACGTAATAAGGCGTGGCCCCCCCGAGGAGCGCAGCGCCTTCATAAATTTGGTAGAAAGGATTTGGACACACGACCAATCCGTTTTTTGTATCGTCCAGAACGACTTGACCAAAGGCGAATAGAGCCTCTCTGGAGCCTAGTGCAGGCAAAATTTGTGTTTCCGGATCCAGCTGGGGAATACCATAGCGTTTGCTAATCCATGCACTGATCGCTTGGCGAAGTTTTGGGTCGCCTTTGGTTGGAGGGTAGACGGACAAGCCGTCCAAACCGCCGATAATGGCGTCTTTCACGCAAGCTGGAGCAGGGTGCTTAGGCTCTCCGATCGAGAGATTGATTGGCCGCAAGCCCGAGGCGGCAGGGTTTGACTGTGCCAGTAAGGCACGAAGTTTTTCAAACGGATAGGGCTGCAAAGTATCTAGGCGGGGATTCATGACGACATTTTAACCAGTTGGATGACAGGGTGGGGCGGAAAACACGCTTAGTGTGCGCTACAATGTCTGGCTATTGCGAAGGTGGCGAAATTGGTAGACGCACCAGGTTTAGGTCCTGACGCCGTAACAGGTGTGCGGGTTCGAGTCCCGCCCTTCGCACCAAACCCGTTCCTTTATTCGGCGTGGGCTTTTTTGCTGCGCTTTCCGTCCTCTTTGTTTGGTAGATTTTCATGCAACCTGTGGTTGAAACCCTTTCCGGCCTAGAGCGCCGCATTGAAATCTCGGTCTTGTTGGCCGACGTAGAAAAAGCTGTTCAGGCTGAACTCAAGCGAGTCTCCAGGACTGCCAAAGCCCCCGGTTTCCGTCCTGGAAAAGTCCCGATGGCGATGCTTGAGCGTACTCACGCTGCTGGCATTCGTTATGACGCGATCAATAACAAGGTCGGTCAGGCTTTTGAACAGGCGATTGAAGCCTCCGGATTGCGTATTGCCGGTTCTCCCAAGCTTGAGCCCAAAACCGAAGGAACACCTGAGGGTACTTTGGCTTTCTATGCTGTTTTCGAGGTTTATCCCGAAATCACGCTGCCAGACTTGTCCACACTTAAAATCAAGCGCTCCGTGACTCATGTCGGTGACGCCGAAGTGCAAAGTACAGTGGATATCCTTCGCAAGCAGCGCGCAGAATACGCCGCCCGTGAAGGTCGTGTCGCCACTGACGGCGATCGAGTGACCTTGGATTTTGCCGGAACGATCGATGGTGTTCCTTTTGACGGTGGAAAAGCTGAAGATTTCCCTTTTGTTTTGGGACAGGGCCGCATGCTGCCAGAGTTTGAAGTCGCGGTTCGCGGTCTCAAGGCTGGAGAGTCAAAGGTTTTCCCGCTTGCTTTCCCCGCTGATTACGGTGGCAAGGACGTGGCTGGCAAAACTGCAGAGTTCACCATTACGGTCAAGGAAGTTGCCGAGCCAATTTTGCCTGCTGTTGATGCGGAGTTCGCAAAGTCTCTGGGCCAGGCCGAAGGCGATGTGGAAAAGTTGTTGGCTGACATCCGAGGCAATATTGAGCGCGAAGTTAAGGCCCGTACGCTCGCACGCACCAAAAATAGTGTCATGGATGCTCTGATCGGTGCGGCGACATTCGATGTGCCCAAGTCCTTGGTTGAAAGCGAGTGTCAGGCTCGTGTTCAAGCAGCTCGTGCTGAGTTGACACAGCGTGGTGTTCCAAACGCTGACAAGATGCCTATTCCGGCTGATGCATTCACTGCTGAGGCTGAGCGGCGCGTTCGCCTGGGCTTGTTGGTTTCCGAACTCGTTCAAAAAGCTCAGCTCCAGGCTAAACCTGAACAGGTGCGTGCGCGTATTGAAGAGTTCGCCGCGAATTACGAAAAACCTGCTGAAGTTGTGAGCTATTATCTTTCGGATCGTGCTCGCCGCTCTGAGGTCGAAGGCATTGTGCTTGAGGACAACGTTGTCCAACATGCACTCGCCCAGGCTCAGGTCGAAGATGAGCAGGTTCCTTTTGATCAAGTGATGGGAACAACCTAAATGCAACGTTTTACCGATTTTTATGCATCCATGCACGGCGGATCCTCTGTGACCCCAACCGGACTTGGCTACATACCGATGGTCGTCGAACAATCGGGCCGCGGTGAGCGCTCCTATGACATCTACTCACGCCTCCTCAAGGAACGCGTGATCTTTTTAGTTGGACCTGTCAATGATCAGTCCGCTAATCTAGTTGTCGCACAGTTGCTGTTTTTAGAGTCCGAAAATCCTGATAAGGATGTCGCTCTCTACATCAACTCACCCGGCGGATCGGTTTATGCTGGCATGGCAATTTATGACACGATGCGCTTCATCAAGCCCGAAGTGTCAACACTTTGCACGGGACTTGCAGCCAGTATGGGTGCATTCTTGTTGGCTGCAGGTCAGAAAGGTAAACGTTTCTCCCTGCCAAACTCGCGCATCATGATTCACCAGCCATCTGGCGGTGCACAAGGTCAGGCCTCTGATATTCAGATTCAAGCGCGTGAAATTCTCGATTTGCGCGAACGTTTGAATCAGATGTTGGCAGAACATACAGGTCAGTCAGTCGAGAGAATTGGTATCGACACTGAACGCGATAATTTCATGTCAGCGCCTGATGCAGTTGCCTACGGTTTGATCGACAAAGTGCTGACCTCACGCGCGGATTCTGTTTAATACAGTCCGGCCTAAGACCTACAGGAACGTTATGTCCGAAAAAAAAGGATCAGCAACGACTAAAGTTTTGCATTGTTCATTTTGTAACAAGGCACAGCACGAAGTTCG
This sequence comes from Zwartia panacis, assembly GCF_030410395.1. GTDB lineage: Bacteria > Pseudomonadota > Gammaproteobacteria > Burkholderiales > Burkholderiaceae_B > Zwartia > Zwartia panacis. The sequence goes on along the minus strand of NZ_JAUHHF010000004.1, from coordinate 186,446 downwards.
CAAGCTGATAGCGGGTCCTTCAGTGTTTGTTTGCGATGAATGCATTGATTTGTGCAATGACATTATTCGTGAAGAGGCGCAAGCTCATGCGCAGGAGTCCATTAAAAACGACCTGCCTACCCCTGCTGAAATAAAGGCTTTCTTAGATCAATATGTCATTGGTCAAACGGCGCCAAAGCGCGTGTTGGCTGTGGCTGTCTACAACCATTACAAACGCCTTCGCCACGGTGAAATCAAGGGTGATGGCGTTGAGCTATCCAAAAGCAATATTTTATTGATTGGTCCGACGGGTTCAGGCAAAACCTTGCTTGCACAGACTTTGGCGCGTCAGTTGAACGTACCGTTCGTCATGGCGGACGCTACAACGCTGACCGAAGCTGGATACGTTGGTGAGGACGTTGAAAATATTATCCAAAAACTCCTCCAAAACTGTAACTACGAAGTCGACAAAGCTCAGCGCGCGATTGTTTACATTGACGAAATCGACAAGATTTCGCGCAAAGCTGACAACCCCTCCATCACACGGGATGTGTCGGGCGAGGGTGTTCAACAGGCATTGTTAAAGCTGATAGAGGGTACGGTGGCCTCGGTCCCTCCACAAGGTGGCCGAAAGCATCCTAACCAAGATTTCGTTCAAGTCGATACGACCAACATTCTTTTTATTGTTGGTGGAGCATTCGATGGTCTGGAAAAGGTCATTCGCAATCGCACTGAGCGCTCTGGGATCGGTTTTGGTGCCTCGGTTGAGTCCAAGGCAGAGAGATCAACCGGGGATACCTTCCTTGAGGTTGAGCCCGAAGATTTGGTTAAGTTTGGTCTGATTCCGGAACTTGTTGGTCGTTTGCCTGTGATTGCGACTTTGCAAGAGCTCGATGAAGACACGCTGATGCAAATTCTGACTGAGCCTAAAAATGCAGTGGTCAAGCAATTCCAGAAACTTTTCGCGATGGAAGGTGCAGAGCTTGAAATTCGTCCAGACGCCTTAAAAGCCATTGCTCGCAAGGCAATCAAGCGGAAAACAGGTGCCCGAGGACTTCGCTCGATTCTTGAGTCTGCGCTGCTTGACACGATGTACGAACTGCCTACTCAGGGTAATATCAAGCGAGTTGTGCTTGACGAGGCTTCGATTTCAGGCGAGGGGAAACCTTTGTTGGTCTATGCGGATGAAAACGAGCCCAAACCAGAGGTTAAAAGGCCCGCAGTTCGGGATGTTGCTGCATAAGTAAGATTTTGCAGCACCATCTTCGTTGCTTTTTGGTGCTTCAGTGATACAGTACCCAGCCCCTTTTTAGGGGCTTTTGTATTTATGGGGGTATGTAACTTGAAATTTAGGCTATTGTCCCAATAACGAAGCTATTCGTAGAAACACGGGCTTTGTATCGGCCGCCCTATAGGATTTGCCGAGTTTTTATTAGGAGGACATTATGTCCGGACATCAGGCCTTGCCTTCTGAACCCATCAATTTGCCTTTGTTGCCGTTGCGCGACGTTGTCGTGTTTCCGCACATGGTCATCCCGCTCTTTGTCGGGAGACCCCGTTCAATTCGTGCTCTTGAGGCTGCTATGGAAGCAGGCAAGAGCATTATGCTTGCCGCTCAAAAATCTGCCGGCAAAGACGATCCGACTCCTGAGGATGTGTATGAGATTGGTTGCGTAGCAACAATCTTGCAAATGCTGAAGCTTCCTGACGGTACGGTGAAAGTGTTGGTTGAGGGCGCACAGCGTGCGCGTCTCACCAATATTCAGGATGCAGACACGCATTTCACTTCTGAATTAGTACCGATCACACCCGATGCGACAACCGGTGCCGAGATCGAGGCCCTGCGTCGTGCGATCGTGAGTCAGTTCGAGCAGTATGTCAAACTCAATAAAAAGATCCCTCCTGAGATTTTGACTTCTTTGGCAGGCATTGATGACGCGGGTCGACTTGCTGACACTATTGCTGCACATTTGCCATTGAAGCTCGAGCAAAAGCAAAAGATGTTAGAGATCATCTCGACTTCTGAGCGTCTCGAGGCATTGTTGTCCCAACTCGAAACAGAGATCGACATTCTGCAAGTCGAAAAGCGTATTCGCGGTCGCGTTAAAAAACAGATGGAAAAAAGCCAGCGAGACTACTATTTGAATGAGCAGGTCAAGGCCATTCAAAAAGAGCTCGGTGAGGGCGAAGAGGGTGCTGATATTGAAGAGCTCGAGAAAAAAATCGAGGCTGCGCACCTTCCCAAAGACGCCCGTAAAAAAGTTGATGGAGAGCTTAAAAAGCTCAAGCTGATGTCGCCCATGTCTGCTGAAGCGACTGTGGTCCGTAACTATATCGACACTGTGATTGCTTTACCTTGGCGCAAAAAAAGCAAGGTCAACAACTCTATTCCGAATGCTGAAAGTGTCCTCGATAATGACCATTATGGTTTGGACAAGGTCAAAGAGCGTATCCTTGAATATCTTGCTGTTCAGCAGCGTGTTGATAAAGTCAAGGCTCCGATCCTTTGCCTAGTTGGACCTCCAGGCGTGGGTAAAACCTCCCTTGGTCAATCCATCGCCAAAGCGACTAACCGAAAGTTCATTCGGATGGCCTTGGGCGGCGTACGCGATGAAGCAGAGATTCGTGGTCATCGTCGAACCTACATTGGTTCTATGCCAGGGAAAATCCTTCAAAACATGTCCAAGGTTGCAGTGAGAAACCCACTGTTCCTGCTCGACGAGATCGATAAGTTAGGCATGGACTTCCGTGGTGATCCAGCATCGGCTTTGCTTGAGGTGCTTGATCCAGAACAGAACCATACATTCCAGGATCATTATGTCGAGGTTGACTTTGATCTTTCAGATGTGATGTTTGTCGCGACGAGTAATACGTTGAACATTCCTCCAGCATTGCTGGATCGCATGGAAGTCATTCGTTTGTCTGGTTACACAGAAGACGAAAAAATCCATATCGCCCTTGATCATTTGATTCCTAAGGTAATGAAGAACAATGGTGTCAAGCCTGAAGAGCTCGTCATCGAAGAGTCTGCAATACGTGACATCGTTCGTTATTACACGCGTGAAGCTGGCGTACGTTCTCTTGAGCGGGATGTCGGAAAGATTTGTCGCAAAGTCGTCAAGAAACTTCTTGCAGAGACTGAGGCGAAAAAAGCCGAGAAGTCATCCGATCCTGTCGCGAAGGTTGTCGTGACGTCTGAAAATCTGAGTGATTACTTGGGAGTTCGCCGTTACAACTTTGGCATGGCTGAAAAGGAAAATCAGATTGGTCAAGTGACGGGTCTTGCATGGACTGAGGTGGGTGGTGATTTGCTCACAATCGAGGTCGCAGACATGCCTGGTAAGGGTGTGATTCAGCGCACAGGTTCGATCGGCGATGTGATGAAAGAATCCGTCGAGGCTGCTCGAAGCGTCGTGCGTGCTCGTGCGGCTCGCCTAGGAATCGCAGATTCAGTTTTTGAGAAGCGTGATATCCACGTTCACTTTCCTGAAGGTGCGACTCCCAAGGATGGTCCCTCTGCAGGTATTGCGATCACCACAGCGATCGTTTCTGCTCTGACGCATATTCCTGTTCGTGCGGATGTCGCGATGACTGGTGAGATCACGTTGCGAGGTGAAGTTCTTGCTATTGGTGGCTTAAAAGAAAAACTTTTAGCGGCACATCGCGGTGGAATCAAAACAGTTTTGATTCCCGAAGAGAACGTCAAAGATTTGGCCGAGATTCCAGATAATGTCAAAAATCATCTTGAGATCGTGCCAGTTCGCTGGATTGACAAGGTTTTAGAGGTGGCTTTGTCTGAGCCGACAAAACCTTTGCCCGAGGAAGCTGTTGTCGCCAAGGAAGTTGTTGCAAAGTCCGAGGTAGCCGCTTCAACAGATCCGGTGATTAAGCACTAATTGATCGTTCTACCTATTTAACCCGTTCAAAAGAGAGGCGCCGGTCAGGCGCCTCTCTTTTGGTTAGGAGGTCTTGATGCATATATTTGTAGATTCAGTGCGTCTGGATAAATGGCTTTGGGCCGCCAGGTTTTTCAAGTCTCGTACCCTGGCTGTTTCAGCAATCGAGTCAGGTCGTGTCCTTGTCGCTGACGAGCGAGCAAAACCTGCTCGCTTGATCAAAGTAGGAGAACGTTTAAAAATTCAACGTGAACAGGAGCGTTTCGAACTCGTTGTTCGTGGCATTACTGAACAACGAAAGTCTGCGCCCTTAGCGAGACTACTTTATGAAGAAACGCCTGAAAGTGTTCTCATGAGACAAACTGCGGCAGAAAACAGGCGTTTTTACAGTGAGCCATCCCAAGACATTGAAGGTCGCCCAACAAAGCGGAATCGAAGAGCATTAGTGCGATGGAGGGAAGGCTAAAGTGGCTCTGAGTTTTAATTTGAGTTTGAGTTTGAGTTTGAGTCTCAGTGTAGTGGTGAGTTTCTAATCAGACCGAGGGCAATACCTTCGACAGAAAAGTCCTGTCCTGGTTGAACCACGATAGGCTCGAAATCAGGATTCTCTGGAAGAAGTTCGATTTGTCCGCCACGTTTGCTCAAACGTTTGACAGTGACATCGTCATCAATCCGGGCAACGATGATTTGACCGTTACGTGCATCACTCGTTTTTTTGATCGCAAGTAAGTCACCATCCAGTATGCCTACATCGCGCATGCTCAATCCTTTGACTTTCAATAAATAGTCAGGCATTTGTCCAAAGAGAGCGGGGTCGACGGAAACTTCTTTTTCTATATTCTCAGCCGCGAGCATCGGGTAGCCTGCCGCGACACGACCGATCAGTGGAACAAGCATTTGACCCATGTCAGGCAAATGTTTCAGGCTGATCCGTCTGGAATCTGTGCGCGTAGAATCATCTGTACTGTCAATATTGTTGATCAACTCTCCAGAACTGTTCGAATCTGAAGGAAAATCTGCAGCACTCTCGGTTAAACGTATGCCACGCGATGCACCTGCTGTGAGCTCAATGACCCCTTTGCGTGCCAGCGCTCTCAGATGATCCTCGGCAGCATTGGCAGATCGAAAACCTAATTTTTGAGCGATTTCAGCACGGGTAGGAGGAAATCCGGTGCGAAGCACGGCATCGCGGATCAGATCCAGAATTTGCTGCTGGCGATCAGTCAGTTTGATAGTCATCGTCCAATCCTTCGTGCGTGCTTGGTGCTTGTTTGTACAGTGTTGCGCAATGTTTTCTACAGTACTGTTTTTGCGGTGCTTTTTTGCAGTGGTTTTTTGCAGTGGTTTTTTGCAGTGCTGTTTTTATATACAGCACTAATTTTGCCTGATTTCCTGAGTGTTGGCAAATATTATCTGTATAAAAAAACAGCCCCGCTATGCGAGGCTGTCAAATACAGGGACTAAAAAGAATAAAAATACTAAAAGTGATCACTGAAGGTGCTTCAGCGAATCCTTATTTCAGGTTTTCATCACATTGGCCATTGCTTTGGCTACAACGTCAATGTTGTGACTATTGAGAGCTGCTACGCAAATGCGACCACTGCTGACTGCGTAAATCGCATGTTCGTCGCGTAGGCGGTCCACTTGTGCGGCAGTTAATCCGGAATAAGAGAACATCCCGCGTTGCTTCATCACAAAGCTGAAGTCCTCTTTCACACCATTTTGTGCAAGTTTTTCGACGAGTTGGCGTCGCATCAATCTGATACGTTCGCGCATTCCAGCAAGCTCTTGATCCCAAAGAGCAAAAAGCTTTGGAGTGTTGAGCACAGTCGATACGATCGTGCCTCCATGGGTTGGCGGGTTTGAGTAATTGGTGCGAATGACCCGCTTGACCTGGCTCAACACACGATTTGATTCGTCCTGGCTGCCTGTGACGATGGTGAGCGCGCCCACGCGTTCGCCGTACAGGGAGAAGGATTTGGAAAAAGAGGAGCTAATAAACATGGTCATGTCGAGCTCAGCAAAGAGCCTAACAGCTGAAGCGTCTTGTTCCAAACCATCACCAAAACCTTGATAAGCAATATCCAGGAAAGGAATGAGATTGGTGTCTTTAATGACCTTGGCGACTTCGCGCCACTGCTCGTTTGTTAAGTCAACACCAGTTGGATTGTGACAGCAAGCGTGAAGAACCACGACACTCTTGGCGGGAAGTGCTCGCAATGCATTGAGCATGCCTTGAAAGTCCAATCCGTGCGTCGCAGGATCGTAATAGGGGTAATTGATAACCTCAAAGCCCGCGCGCTCAAAAAGTGCGCGATGATTCTCCCAACTCGGGTTGCTGATTGCGACTTTTGCACCAGGTACCAGTTGTTTGATGAAATCTGCACCGATTTTAAGTGCGCCCGTACCGCCTAGCGCTTGCATGGTGAGCACGCGACCCGCCGCGACAAGTGGTGAATTTTTTCCGAGCACAAGCTCTTGAGCGCCTTTGTTGTAGCCGGCAATCCCTTCGATGGGAAGATAACCACGTGCTGCAGCAGCCTCAACCCTTGCGACTTCGGCCTGATGTACAGCTGAAAGAAGGGGAATTTTCCCGTTATCGTCGTAATAGACACCCACACCCAGGTTGACCTTGTGTGCACGAGTGTCAGCGTTAAATTGTTCGTTCAGACCCAAAATCGGGTCGCGTGGGGCGAGTTCTACGGATTGAAAGAGGGTGCTCATTTGCGGTTTTTGTAGAGTGTGTCTAAAAGGTGAAAGCAGAATTGTAAAAACCAGTGTCTGAATAACACTCATTGTTTTGGGTGGACGCTCTGCCTGTCTAGGGACATAATAGGAAGCTGATCCCGCGCCCAAGGGGTTTCCCCAATAAGTCTAGCATGACCTCAAAGATTCCACCTCAACAAATGACCGCCCACAGCGATATCCCGACTCTTCCTGCGTCAATCTCGACAGGTCACGAAAAACCTCGTTTTGTTGAATATCCAGACAGCCCATTTCATCTTTACCAGCCTTATCCCCCGGGCGGTGACCAACCCAATGCGATCAATCAACTTGAGCAGGGTGTCAGAGACGGGCTCATGATGCAGACGCTGTTAGGCGTGACGGGATCAGGTAAAACATTCACGATGGCCAACATGATTGCACGCCTTGGGCGTCCAGCAGTGGTATTGGCACCTAACAAGACACTCGCTGCGCAGCTATATGCCGAAATGCGAGAGTTTTTTCCTAAAAACGCAGTTGAGTATTTTGTTTCGTATTACGACTATTACCAACCAGAAGCGTATGTTCCCACTCGCGACTTGTTTATTGAAAAGGACTCTTCAATTAACGAGCATATTGAACAGATGCGTTTATCGGCGACCAAAAGCCTGCTTGAACGCCGTGACACCATCATCGTCGGCACGGTTTCCTGTATCTATGGCATTGGAAACCCCTCCGACTATCACTCGATGGTGCTGATTTTGCGCGTGGGCGATCGCATTCCACGCCGCGAAATCCTCGCCCGACTCGTTGCAATGCAGTACGAGCGAAACGACACTGAATTTACGCGCGGCACATTTCGAGCCCGCGGAGAGACGATTGATATTTTTCCCGCAGAGAGCGCGGAACTCGCAGTTCGCCTGTCTTTGTTTGACGACGAAATTGAGAGCCTTGAGCTCTTTGATCCCCTGACTGGAAAAATCCGTCAAAAAGTGCCTCGATTTACTGTATACCCAGGTTCACATTACGTAACGCCTCGGGACACTGTGTTGCGCGCGATAGAAACGATCAAAGAGGAGTTGCGCGAACGCGTTAAGTTTTTTGTAGATGGGGGGCATCTCGTTGAAGCGCAACGTATCGAACAGCGCACGCGTTTCGATCTCGAGATGCTGACTGAACTCGGGTTTTGCAAAGGTATTGAAAACTATTCGCGACACTTGTCAGGTGCCTTGCCGGGTGAGCCCCCGCCCACACTGATAGATTACTTACCGTCTGATGCCCTGATGTTTATTGATGAAAGCCACGTCACGATTGGGCAGCTTGGCGGTATGTATCGGGGAGATCGTGCGCGCAAAGAAACGCTTGTGAATTATGGTTTCCGCTTACCCTCCGCGATGGATAATCGTCCTTTGAAAATGGAAGAGTTTGAAGCGCGGATGCGTCAGTGTATTTTTGTGTCTGCAACTCCAGGTCAGTATGAACAAACACATACTGACAATGTGGTCGAGCAGGTTGTGCGTCCGACTGGATTGGTGGATCCTGTTGTGGAGGTCAGACCCGCCCGCACGCAGGTGGATGATTTATTGGGAGAGATCAAGTTACGAGTCGCAATCGAAGAGAGAGTGCTTGTGACCACTTTAACCAAACGCATGGCCGAGGATTTAACGGATTATTTGACGGAGCATGGCATTCGAGTTCGATATCTGCATTCGGATATTGATACTGTTGAGCGAGTAGAAATCATCCGAGATCTACGTCTGGGTGTATTTGATGTGTTAGTTGGGATTAACTTACTAAGAGAAGGTCTTGATATCCCAGAGGTTTCGCTCGTCGCAATTTTGGATGCGGATAAAGAGGGATTTCTGCGTTCAGACAGGAGTCTGATACAAACAATTGGTCGTGCCGCCCGAAATTTAAACGGGCGAGCCATTCTGTACGCAGACCGTATCACTGACTCAATGAAACGCGCGATGGGCGAAACCGAGCGCCGACGTCAAAAGCAGCTTGCATTTAATCTTGAGCATGGCATTCAGGCTCGAAGTGTTCGTAAAGCCGTGCGGGAACTGATTGATGGAATTGTGGCACCAGCCTTCAGAGAACAAGAGGAGCAGGGGGTTTCACTGTCATTGCTGACGGACGAGAAGGCGTTGGCCAAAGAGTTCAAACGTTTGGAAAAGCTCATGCTGGATCATGCACGCAATCTTGAGTTTGAACAGGCTGCTGCGGCTCGTGATGCACTCAAGGCGTTGAAAGAGCGTGTGCTGCTCTCTGGTGCATAGTTTTGATGTCAAAGCGTTGTTGCAGTGCATCTGAAAAGGGGTTTTTTGTTCATTAACATTGGGTTTTATAAAATTAAAAATTAAAGTTTCTGAAAAGAAAAATTCTTTAACCCATTGTTTTATAACAACTAATAATTTATTTTTATGTTTGGTTGTTTTTAAAAAAACGAAAAAAATATCTGGACATGTTACGGGTTTTCCCGCACAATATGCACCATCATGACAAAAGTTCTCTTCGTATGCATGGGCAACATTTGCCGGTCGCCCAGCGCAGAAGGCGTTTTTCGCCACCTCATCAATGACGCAGGCCTCTCAGAGGTCGTCGGGATTGATTCCGCCGGCACCCATAGCTTCCACGTTGGCGAGGCCCCTGATCCGCGGGCGATCGCTGCCGCACGAAAGCGTGGTTATGAGATTACCCGTGCTGAGGCTCGACAAGTCGAACCCGAAGATTTCCTTGAGTACGATCTCATACTTGCGATGGATTGGGAAAACCTTTCTGCTTTGCAGCAACAATGCCCCAAGCCCCATCAACACAAACTGATGTTGTTGATGCGCTTTGCGAACGAGTTTGAGGAAGCAACGGTTCCTGATCCTTATTATGGTGGCCCAGAGGGATTTGGAAAGGTGCTGGATTATCTCGAAGATGCTTGTCAAGGCGTGCTTGAGCTCGTACGCAAGCGTGCGACTCAGTATCAGGCAGCCTAAACTCCTGACGAGTGAAAAACCGCGCACTGCGCGGTTTTTTTACGACTTTTATCCTGAATCCCAACAAGGTTTTAAGGGTATACCCAACTAAAACACTCGGGAATTATGTATACTTGAGTTGTTTAGTCGGGTAAGTCTTTAAACACTCAAGGTTTCTTCAAAGGATACTGTCATGAGGCTCACTACAAAAGGACGTTTCGCCGTCACTGCCATGATTGATTTGGCTCTCCGCCAACAGGGAGGTCCCGTCACATTGTCGGCCATCAGTCAGCGCCAAAACATCTCTCTTTCCTATCTGGAACAGCTGTTTGGAAAGTTACGCCGCCACGAGCTGGTTGAAAGTGTTCGCGGCCCCGGCGGTGGTTACACCTTGTCCCGTCTTGCTCGCAACATCACGGTCGCCGACATTATTTTTGCAGTCGACGAGCCAATCGATGCGACCAATTGTGGTGGTAAGTCGGCCTGTGATAGCGGTACTGATGGCAAGCCTGGCATTTGTATGACCCACGAGCTTTGGTCGACGCTCAACCGCAAAATGGTCGATTTTCTTGATTCTGTGTCGCTTCAAGATCTTGTGGACCAGCAGCGTTTGCGTCAGATCCAGGAGGCTAGCAAGTCCTCTGGCGCAGGTGTGCGTGTCAACGTTGTCGGTACGACAGGTTCTTCTCTTTCCACAGAGCCTGCGTCGATTAGTCTTTAAGAATATTCAGGAGTTTCAGCATGTCAACCCGTCCTATTTATTTTGACTACTCGGCCACGACTCCGGTAGATCCTCGAGTTGTTGAGAAAATGATTCCCTGGCTTTACGAGCATGCAGGTAATCCTGCGTCTCGAAGCCATGCATACGGATGGGAAGCCGAGGAGGCCGTCGAGCGCGCACGTGAGCAAGTAGCTGCTCTTGTGAACGCAGATCCAAGAGAAATTATCTGGACATCAGGCGCGACTGAATCGAATAACCTCGCTATTAAAGGTGCAGCGACTTTTTATGCAGAGCGCGGCAAGCACATTATCACCGTCAAAACCGAACACAAGGCAGTATTAGATCCATGCCGGGAGCTTGAGCGACAAGGATTTGAGGTGACTTATCTTGATGTGCAAGAAAACGGCTTGATTAGCATGGATGCACTCAAGGCTGCGATCCGTCCTGATACCGTCCTGATTTCTGTCATGTTCGTCAACAATGAAATTGGTGTCATCCAAGACATTGCAGGAATTGGTGAACTTTGTCGCTCCAAAAATATTATTTTCCATGTGGATGCTGCCCAGGCAACCGGCAAGGTTGCGATTGACTTGCAAACGCTCAAAGTTGATCTGATGTCTTTCTGTGCACATAAGACTTATGGCCCCAAAGGAATCGGTGCGCTATTTGTTCGACGCAAGCCCCGCATCCGGATCGAGGCGCAGATGCATGGTGGAGGACATGAGCGTGGTTTCCGTTCGGGAACACTCGCGACTCATCAGATTGTTGGCATGGGCGAGGCTTTTGCTTTGGCTCAGCAAGAAATGGGCACTGAAAACGAACGTATTCGCATGCTTCGGGATCGTCTATGGGCCGGACTTTCGCAAATCGAGGAGGTCTATCTGAATGGAGATCTCGAACATCGCGTTCCTCACAATTTGAACGTGAGCTTCAATTATGTTGAAGGCGAGTCTTTGATTATGGCAATCAAAGAGTTAGCGGTCTCGAGCGGTTCCGCCTGTACTTCTGCCAGTCTTGAGCCTTCATATGTTTTACGTGCATTGGGTCGGAATGATGAGTTGGCACACAGCTCGATTCGTTTCACGATTGGCCGCTTCACAACAGAGCAGGATATCGATTTTGCAGTGGAGTTGCTCAAAGCACGTGTGGGCAAGTTGCGCGACATGTCGCCTCTTTGGGAAATGGCCAAAGAAGGTATCGATTTAAATTCAGTTCAGTGGGCTGCCCACTAAACGCATTGGTTGGAGAACACAAATGGCTTACAGCGAAAAAGTACTGGATCACTACGAAAATCCACGTAATGTGGGAACGTTCGATAAAAGTGATGACCAAGTGGGTACTGGAATGGTCGGTGCCCCGGCTTGTGGCGATGTGATGAAGTTGCAGATTCGCGTCAACGATGCAGGAATTATCGAAGATGCACGTTTCAAAACTTATGGTTGTGGATCTGCCATTGCTTCGAGCTCGCTCGTGACAGAGTGGGTAAAAGGTAAGACTCTGGATGAGGCTTTAACCATTCGCAACACGCAGATCGCTGAAGAGTTGGCTCTTCCTCCTGTCAAGATTCATTGTTCCATTCTTGCTGAGGATGCGATCAAGGCTGCAGTTGAGGATTACAAAAATAAGCATACGGGGTAAATCATGGGCGTCACATTGACATCTCAGGCTGCCGACCATATCGGCAAGTACCTTCAAAAACGTGGTAGTGGTATTGGACTACGTTTGGGCGTGAGAACAACGGGTTGTTCTGGTATGGCTTACAAACTTGAATACGTAGACGAGCCTGCTGCCGAAGACCAAGTGTTTGAGAGTTTTGGTGTCAAAGTGTTCGTTGATCCAAAGAGCTTGTCCTATTTGGATGGCACCGAACTCGATTACGCTCGCGAAGGGCTGAACGAAGGCTTTAAGTTTCGTAATCCGAACGAAAAGGCGACCTGTGGTTGCGGCGAGTCTTTCACGGTATAAATCTCTTGGATACGCTCAGTCAAGGTCCACTTGCATCCCAGGATCATTTCACTTTGCTGGGACTCCCCAGGCGTTTCAGCATTGATCCTACAGTGCTTGAGTCGTCTTGGAAGAAAGTGGCTTTGGCTGTTCACCCGGATCGTTTCGCTACACGCTCTGCCGCTGAAAAACGGGTAGCTATGCAGTGGAGTTCTCAGGCAAATGAGGCTTATCGGATTTTGAAAGATCCACTTTCCCGAGCGCGCTATCTGTGCGAACTCGCGGGTGTTGATTTGCAAACTGAAACAAACACTGCAATGTCTTCTGATTTTTTATTCAGACAGATGAGTTGGCACGAGCAGCTTGATTCTTTGCTTGAGATCGAAGATCAATCCTCCCGTCTCTCTGCATATCAAGCTCTCAATCAAGAGCTGATTGAGGCCGAGCAAGAAGTTTCAAATGCTGTCAGTGAATTTTTGGAACAAGAGCGTTACGATATGGCGGCTTCGCGTGTCCGCGAGTGGTTATTTTTAAACAAGCTGATTGCGCAGTTACGTGCAATTAATTAGACCTTGCGGTCTCTATGCTGCACAGAGTGCGATTGAAGCAAACATATGGCGTTATTGCAGATTTCTGAACCTGGTGAGTCACCAGCACCACACCAGCGTCGTTTAGCGGTTGGGATTGATTTAGGCACGACGCATTCATTGGTCGCTGCTGTCCGAAGCAGTGTTCCCGAAGTGCTGGGTGATGAGTCGGGTCGTCCGCTCGTGCCTTCCGCGGTTTATGTGGGGGCCGATGGTCAAGCGGCAATCGGTTTTGATGCACTCGCGCAACAAGATGCATTTCCTCTTGATACCCTCGTGTCGATCAAGCGGTTGATGGGTCGATCCTATCATGAGGCGCTTGAGTCTGGGATGCCTTATCATTTTATCGAGGATGGTCAAAGTGTCAGAGTGAAGACTCAATATGTCACCCTTTCACCCGTCGAGGTTGCCGCCAAGATCCTTGAAAAATTGAAATTACTGGCTGAGGGAACGCTGGGTGATGACCTGGTTGGGGCAGTCATTACGGTTCCCGCCTACTTCGATGACGCGCAACGTCAAGCAACCCGAGACGCAGCGCGCCTGGCGGGTTTGAATGTATTGCGTTTGTTGAATGAGCCGACTGCTGCGGCCATTGCTTACGGACTTGATCATGGTTCTGAAGGTGTATATGCGGTCTATGATCTAGGTGGAGGCACTTTTGATATTTCATTGCTCAGGCTTTCCCGTGGTGTGTTTGAAGTGATTGCCACCGGTGGCGATACTCGACTGGGGGGAGATGACTTTGACGGATTGATCGTTGAGCACTTCGTCCACATACACCATCTGAATAATCTGGATCATCCATCGCGTCGGATATTACTGAGTGCCGCGCGCCGGCTACGCGAAAAATTAACTGACCATCAAGAGCATATTGAGCCTGTCAGCCTGAATGGCGCTCAGTATTCTCTCCAACTTTCCCGTGATGCCTTTGAACACATTGCTGAGCCTCTCGTTGCTCGTACGCTTTCATGCGCTCAACAAGCGCTCAAGGATGCCTCGCTGAGCACCTCTGATATTAAAGGTGTGGTGATGGTGGGAGGTGCGACACGCATGCCCGTGATCCGAAGACGTGTGGGTGAGGCATTTGGTACTGAACCTTTAACGGATTTGGATCCGGATCAAGTTGTCGCTCTGGGTGCGGCTCTCCAAGCAAATCTTTTAGCGGGCAATCGTCATCCCGGGGAGGACTGGTTGCTTCTCGATGTGACGCCATTGACACTTGGTTTAGAGACCATGGGTGGACTGGTCGAGCACATCATCCCGCGTAACAGTACGATCCCTGTTGCGCGAGCCCAAGAATTCACAACTTTCAAGGACGGTCAGACAGCGTTGGCTGTTCATGTTGTGCAGGGCGAACGAGATTTAGTTTCGGACTGTCGGTCTTTGGCCCGTTTTGAGCTACGTGGGATTCCCGCCATGGTGGCTGGCGCTGCGCGTATACGCGTCACCTTTCAGGTGGATGCAGACGGATTGCTGAGTGTATCTGCGCGGGAGCTTGGCTCCGGTGTGGAAGCCTCCGTCACTGTCAAACCATCCTTTGGTTTGGATGATGATGAGATTTCCCGCATGCTTTCCGAAGGCATGTCCAAGGCTGGACATGACGCAACAATGCGAATGCTCAGAGAGGCTCAAGTGGACGCGCAGCAATTAATTGAGTCTGTGACGGCCGCACTTTCCGCAGATTCGGATTTACTGAGCGCGTCTGAGCAGACGCGTATCGAGCAACAATTGCAGATGACTCAGCGTGCAGCCGCCGGTGAAGACGTTGAGTCAATCCGTACGGCAATTAAAGCTTTGTCAGCGGTGACCGACGATTTTGCGGCGCGACGTATGGATCGCAGTATTCGTGCTGCGTTGACTGGTCGTTCATTAGAGGACTTATAGGATTCGTTCATGCCCAAAATTACTGTTTTGCCACACCCGGAAGTTTGTCCCCAAGGTAAGGTGATCGAAAACGCTCCAACGGGTGAGTCTATTTGTCGAGTTCTTCTTGATAATCATGTGGAGCTTGAGCATGCCTGTGAGCTCTCATGTGCCTGCACGACCTGTCATGTTGTGGTCAAAGAAGGCTTCCAGTCCCTGGCCGAAGCATCTGATTCAGAGGAAGATCTTCTTGATCGAGCATGGGGACTTTCCACTACCTCTAGACTCGCTTGCCAGGCACGCGTTGCGAATGCCGACCTAACAATTGAAATTCCGCGATACACCATTAATCACGCAAAAGAAAATCACTAAAACATTCTGTTGGCAATCGTGTAAAGTATCCCGCACATCAATAATAGTGGAGAACTCATGAGACCCAACAGCATTCGTCAGAAAATTTCTTCTGGTCAGCCAGTGATCAATGGTTGGCTTGCCATTCCTTCTTCCTACTCAGCAGAGGTAATTGGTCACCAGGGTTTTGACTCCGTGACCGTTGATCTTCAGCATGGCATGATCGGAATCGATGCGGCGCTTTCCATGTTTCAGGCTTTGTCATCGACCCCTGCGATTCCTTTGGCCCGAGTACCGTGGAATGATCCAGCGCAAATCATGCGTCTTTTGGACAGCGGCGCCTATGGCATCATCTGCCCGATGATTTCAACCGTTGACGATGCGGCTAGTTTCGTTTCCTCTTGCCGTTATCCTCCCCATGGACAGCGCTCCTTTGGGCCAGCTCGAGGATTTTTGTATGGCGGTGCAGACTATTATCCTCAAGCTGATAAAGAAATTCTTACGCTTGGAATGATTGAAACACAAGCTGGATTGGATAATTTAGACAAGATTCTCGAGATTGATGGCCTAGATGGTATCTATATCGGTCCAAATGATCTTGCACTTGCACTGGGTAGCGTTCCAAAATCTGAATCTGACGATCCAGTCGTCATGAAAGCGGTTGAGCATATTCGTGCGCGTGCTATCGCACATGGAAAAATAGCCGGGATTTTTTGTTCATCTGGTGAGGCCGCTGCCATGCGGATTAAGCAAGGCTTCCAGATGGTCACTCCGGGCAATGAGGCCGCACTGATGGCAAATGCTGCCAAAGCTGCTGTGTCAACCGCGCGTGGGGCGCAAACTTCCGCACCCTCTAAAACTGGTTATTAATCATTTCGGAGATCCAATGGTACGATTTTCAGCGAACCTTGGTTTTTTGTGGTCTCAATTGCCGTTGCTTGAACGCATCGAGCGGGCTGCAGCCAATGATTTTCGTGCCATTGAATTGCACTGGCCCTACGATACAGAGGCCTCTCAGGTACGCGAGGCCTGTCAGCGTCTTGGAGTCAAACTGCTTGGTATCAATGCACCGATTGGGGATGGATCAAAGGGTGAGTCCGGTTTGGCTGCTTTATCGGGTCGCGAAGTCGAATTTCAAAAATCTTTTGAAATGTCGCTTCAATGGTGTTTAGAGGCAGGCGGCTCCGCCATCCATGTGTTGCCTGGAATCATCGATCCACATGCGCATGGGCAGGCGACACAAACTTTAGTCAAAAATCTAAAGTGGGCGGCAGATCTGGCGGCTGAGCAAAGTGTCACTATTTTGCTTGAGGCCATCAATCAACGCGACAAGCCTGGATATTTCTATTCTACTCAAGCGGAGTCGAACGCTATACGTGAAAAATGTGAGCGAGATAATATCAAGCTCATGTTTGACGTCTATCATGTTGGCGTAGCCGAAGGGGATATCCTCACCAAGCTAACCAAATATTTTCCTCATATTGGGCACATTCAGATTGCAGCTGTACCCAGCCGTGCTGAACCGGATGAGGGAGAAGTCGCTTATTCAGCTGTTTTCAAACATATCGACAGCTTGGGTTATCAAGGCTGGATAGGGTGTGAATACAAACCACGCGAAAGCGTTGAAACCGGTCTCGCGTGGCGTACGGCTTATTTGCCTGAATGTTTCTAACTGGATCAGACAGACAACGTTAATCTTCTTTACGTAAATGTGGAAACAGAATGACATCCCGAATGCTCGGGCTGTCTGTCAGCAGCATCACTAACCGGTCGATACCGATTCCACATCCGCCTGTCGGTGGCATTCCATATTCCAGTGCACGGATGTAATCCGCATCATAGAACATCGCTTCTTCGTCGCCAGCGTCTTTTGCTTTGACCTGCGCGTGAAAACGCGCTGCCTGATCTTCAGGGTCGTTCAGCTCCGAAAAACCGTTGGCGATTTCTCTTCCTGTAATAAAAAGCTCATAGCGTTCTGTAATGCCAGGGCGAGTATCCGATTCGCGGGCAAGAGGAGAGACTTCGATAGGATAGTCGACAATGTAAGTTGGATGCCAAAGCTGTGACTCCGCAGTCTCTTCGAAAAGAGCAAGCTGAAGTGCCCCAATGCCTGCATGAGCCAGATTTGGAGCGTTCACATCCACGCCGCGCTTTTTGAGTTGATTTTTAACGAACTCGATATCAGAAAGCTGATTTTCCGAAAACTCTGGAACATGTGCGAGGATTGCCTCGACGATTGTCAGACGATGAAAGGGCTTGGATAAATCAAGCTCACGACCTTGATAGGTCAGCGTTGCTGTTCCACATGCCTGTATCGCCGCAGCGCGAATGATTTGTTCCGTGAAGTCCATGAGCCATTGATAGTTTGTATAGGCTGCATAGAATTCCATCATCGTAAATTCGGGGTTATGACGTGGACTGACGCCTTCGTTTCGAAAGTTACGGTTAATTTCAAATACACGCTCAAAACCGCCTACGATCAAACGCTTGAGATAAAGCTCGGGTGCAATGCGTAAAAACATCTCCATATCGAGCGCGTTGTGATGCGTGACAAAAGGCTTGGCTGCAGCTCCGCCAGGAATACCGTGGAGCATGGGTGTTTCGACTTCCAGAAAACCAGCATCCACCATCGTTTGACGGATTGCACTGATCGCTTTGCTTCGAGCGATAAACGTCTCACGCGTCTGTTCGGTCATGATGAGATCAACGTATCTTTGACGATAACGAAGCTCTTGATCGGAAACACCATGAAACTTGTCGGGAAGAGGGCGGAGAGACTTCGCCAGTACACGCGCTTGCGTGGCGTGGATGGATAATTCGCCTTTGTTCGTTTTGAAGATGTGGCCTGTGATGGCAATGATGTCGCCAATGTCCCACTGCTTAAAAGAATCGTAAAGATCCTCCCCGAGACTGCCCCGTTCGAGATAGATCTGTATACGTCCAGTGCTATCTTGAAGTGTCGCAAAGCTGGCTTTACCCATGACTCTTTTGAGCATCATGCGTCCGGCAACAGACGCGGGGTGCGCGGCGGCAGCCAGTGTTGCCTGATCTTGTTCGCCAAACTCTGTATGCAATTTATCCGCACGGTGTGTCGGGACAAAATCATTTGGAAAGGCGACACCATTGGAGCGCAGACCGGTCAGTTTGGCCCGTCGTTCTGCGATCAGGTGGTTTTCATCGTGCTGGGGAGTATTCGAGTCAGTCATGATCAGGCGTTGTGTTGACGGATATCGTCGATTGTTTTGGTACCAAAGGCTTCGCTTTCGAGAATCTTCAGCAGACGTTGAGCGACCGTAGCGGGATCAGCAAGTTGCTTGTTTTCCTTGAAGCCGATAAACCGATCGAGCGAGGGAAGATCGTTTTTAGAGGTTGCCCGAATAGTTTCTTGCATCGGTGTGTCAATGACCCCTGGCGCCATGGAAACAACTCGAGCACGATCTCCCATGTCAAGCTGCGCAGCCTCTGCAAACCTGTCCATAGCGGCTTTGGTCGCACAATAAACCGCCCAGCCTGAGCTCACATTTCGTCCCGCTCCTGAGGAAATAAGCATGACTCTGCGATCGGTTGCCTGTGTCGCGCTGTTCAGGACATGCGCCGTGAGAAAAATGGCTGAGGTGATGTTGACATGGAAGGCATCGTTAATCGCCTCAAGATTTGTCAAGTTTGGAGTCTGCGCGATTGGCGTCACAGTGCCGGCATTGTGAATAAAGCGTATGTGTGAGTAACCAGCGAACAGCGGTAAGAGCTGTGAGGCAGCATTTTTGACCGCTTCGCTATTCGAGAGATCGACTTCGATTTGTGTCAATGCTGTGCCATGCGATTTGGCAATCTCAATTAAATTCGGAGAGGCTTTTCGCGACAGAGTCACAAGATGTTCACCACCTGCGGCGAGTTGCTCGGCCATCGCAGCGCCCAGACCGCGAGTCGTACCCGTCAGAATAGTCAGCTTTTTCATATTTATACTCCTTGCTTCAGACTCGCCTGGATAAATGGATCCAGATCTCCATCCAGCACCTTTTGCGTGTTGGAAATCTCGACGTTGGTGCGCAAGTCTTTAATTCGACTTTGATCCAGCACGTAGGATCTGATCTGATGTCCCCAACCAACATCTGTTTTCGCATCTTCCATTTTTTGCTGTTCAGCCATGCGATTGCGCATCTCGAGTTCATAGAGTCTCGATTTCAGCATTTGCATGGCTTCGGCGCGGTTTCGGTGTTGAGAGCGGTCATTTTGACATTGCACGACAATGTTTGTCGGAATGTGTGTAATACGAACAGCCGAATCGGTTTTGTTGATGTGCTGACCACCCGCGCCACTCGCGCGATATGTGTCAATGCGCAAATCAGCCGGATTGATATCAATTTCGATCGAATCATCGACTTCGGGATATACAAAGACACTCGCAAAAGAGGTATGGCGTCCTCCCGAGGAGTCGAAGGGGCTTTTGCGTACGAGTCGGTGAACACCACTTTCGGTACGTAAAAATCCGAAGGCATATTCACCTTCAATTTTAATGGTGGCAGATTTGATGCCTGCGACTTCACCCTCGGATTCTTCGAGCAGTTCTGTTTTAAAACCTTTGCGTTCGGCGTATCGAAGATATTGCCGCAATAGCATCGATGCCCAATCTTGTGCCTCGGTTCCACCGGCTCCTGCCTGAATGTCTAAAAAGCAGTTCAGTGGATCGGCGGGATTGGAAAACATTCGCCTGAATTCCATGCCTTCGAGTGTGGCCTGAAATTGTTCAGCATCTTTTTCAATGGCTTCGAGTGTCGCATCGTCATTATCGGAGGCTGCTAATTCAAATAGCTCCAGAGAGTCAGTAATCGACTGTGCGAGTGAAGTCAGTGTGACAACGACATCTTCAATGCTTTTTTTCTCGCGACCCAAGTCTTGGGCGCGCTTGGGATCATTCCAGACGTTTGGATCTTCCAGTTCGGCATTAACGACATGGAGTCGTTCGGCTTTGACGTCGTAGTCAAAGATACCCCCGAAGTGCTGCCTCACGCGCGGCGTAATCTAAAAGGCGTGAAGAAATTTGATTTTGACGTTCTGCGTCCATGTTTTTTTGATTTCCGCTCTATAAATAGGTGTAACCCCGTAGTTTAACGGAGTCTTACTTTTGCTTCATTTTTAATCGATGTCAGGCTGCTTCAGCGTATTCCACGATGAGCTGAACTGAAATCACGCCATTCCAGACGTTTTGGTCTAGTTTGTATGCCATTTTGACAAATTCAGGGAGTCTGTCCGTGTGATTAAACCAGATGGCGTCAAATCTTTGATGGCCACGTTGTACAGATAGCTTGAGGTGTTTCTCTCCGACAAGTTTCTGACTACGGATATGAAATTCGTCTAAAAACAGAGGGGCTGCAAATCCCGCTCCCCACACCTGCTGCTCAAGGATATTGGCCACTTGGGCATTCGCATAACCCTCCTCAAGAGAGCCATCTGTCTCGATGACAGGTTCGAAGCTAGACCGCCCCGTTAATTCGATGACGGCCAGATCAAAAGCAGGCGCAAAACGATCGAAATCGTCTCTACCCAGAGTCAATCCAGCCGCCATGGCATGGCCACCAAACTTGCGAATCAAGCCAGGGTGTCTTTTCGAGACCAGATCAAGTACGTCTCGTAAATGCACATCCGGGATAGATCGTCCTGAACCCCGCAATTCATCATCGCCTGCTGGTGCAAACGCCAAAGTCGGACGGAAAAACTTTTCCTTTAGACGTGAGGCCACGAGACCCACAACGCCTTGATGCCAATCGGGATGAAATACGCAAACCGAGGCGCCCAGTCTGCCGGTCTGAACAGAATCTGTGGCCGCAAGGGCTTGTTCCTTCATGATGTTTTCAATTTGTCTGCGCTCTCGATTGATGGTGTCGAGCTCGCGCGCGAGGGATAAAGCCTGCATGTCATCATTCGTGATGAGGCAACGTATGCCAAGTCCCATGTCGGCCAGGCGACCAGCCGCGTTGATGCGGGGACCTATCGCGAAACCTAGATCAAAGGCACTGGCTGCTTGTGGATCCCTGGAGGCAACTGCGAATAATGCCCGGATACCAGGTTGCATCAGGCCTCTTCGCATGCGCTCAAGTCCCCGCGTCACAAGCAGCCGGTTGTTGGCGTCAAGTTTGACGACATCGGCCACCGTACCCAGAGCAACCAAATCCGCGAGAGCGTCGAGTCTGGGACCACCATTGGGGGGAAAATGACCTCGGTTTCGAAGTTCCGCCCTCAGGGCTAGCATGAGATAAAAAATGACGCCTACACCTGCAAGATTTTTCGAAGGGAAACCACAGTGAGGCTGGTTTGGATTGACGATTGCGAGGGCTTCGGGCAATCGATCACCCGGCAAATGGTGATCAGTCACAATGACGCCCATTCCTGCTGCGTTTGCCGCAGCCACGCCCTCAACACTCGCAATGCCGTTATCCACGGTAATCAGGATGTCTGGGCGTCCTGAGGCATGTTGACATGCAAGCTCAACGACGGCGGGGGACAGACCATATCCTGTTTCAAAACGATTCGGAACGAGGAAGTCAACGCGTGCGCCCATTTCTGTCAATGCCCGCATACCGACTGCGCAGGCTGTTGCGCCATCGCAGTCATAATCGGCGACGATCAGCATTCTTTTGCCTGCTTTGATGGCATCCGCCAGTAATTGCGCGGCGTATTCAGCTTGCGTCAGCATTTTCGGGGCAAGCATTGCTGGCCAGTCCAGCTGCACATCTTCCTGGCGCTGAACCCCTCTGGCTGACCAAAGACGAGCCAGCAGCGGATGAATCCCTGCATTTTGAAGTCGTTGAGTGGTCTGGGGATCAGACGGTCGAATGATTAATTTGGGCGTGTCCACCATGCAGTCCAGTTTTGAGGGCGGCGGGGCAGTGCGCGTTGCCACCAGGATTGTTGAGGAGGGCTGAGCTTGACGATTCTGCGCTGTCCCACAAGTGTGATATCGAGGCCTTCAGGTAAAAGGCTCAATTGTTTGGACAGCGTCGGAAGTTGTTCAATCCAGCTTGCCCAATCGTTTACTAAAAAACTCTTTGTTAAATCATTTAAATAAAGAGAATCTGAAGCTTTGTTTAAGGGCTTCCACCCACAGGCACCGCCATAAAGCCAAAGGCTATTGACGGGTTCAAGGCCTTTCAGGGCTCTTTGCTCGTTCACTGGATGAGAGTGCCAAATCATTTGGATTTCATTGAGCAACTTGCGCCAAACAGTCGTTGAATCATCTTGGGGCCACCAGTCCGAGACCTCCAGAGAAGAAACGGCCGCAGGCGAAATGGAGTTCAGTCGCACGGATCCAGGTAACCATACTCGCCAACGGCCTAAATCGATGGGCAGAGCAGAGATGCCTCGCTCCTCCCATAGAGGTTTCACTGAATCGTAGAGCGCCTCTGCATGCTCATGGTTCAGTTCCAGTAATTCGGACGGCTTCAATGTCGCGCCATCCCGCCCAATTGAAACGGAGGACATGTCTGCGATCCAGACGGCTTCATCACCTACTATTATCCCTGCCCTCAGAGGGCCAAGACCGGCGCCAAAAGTGTGTCCATCCTGTCCGGTAAAACCGTTATCGGAAAGTTGTAAATACTCCAAGGGAGTGCACCCGTAGCTTTCAGGGGGACAGTCTATTTCTTTTGCGGCAAGAGTGGACAAGCGTCTAACCAAAGCCGGACATTTTTCTTGAACATGGGCAATAAGATCCGCCGCAACGGATGAAGGTGGGAGAGAACCTGGAATGATGAGTTGCATACTCGGAATTGTAGTTGGATGGCCATGTATTTGGGGGTTTGATGCGATAATGCATAGGTGTTTAAATTACCTTACGAACTTTGGATTGGTGCCCGCTATGCGGGCTTGAGTCGCGCCCGTGCCCGTGGAGGACGACGCGATGGCTTTGTGTCGTTTGTCGCTGCGACTTCGATGGCCGGGATTGCGCTGGGTGTAGCAGCCTTGATTGTGGTTCTCTCCGTGATGAATGGCTTCCAGAAAGATGTGCGTGATCGCATGCTTTCTGTTCTGCCTCATGTCGAAATCTATGTGCCTGGTGGTGAGCCTACCCAAGTCTTGGAACAGTGGGCTGATTTGGCAAAGCAGGCACGTCAGTCCCCGCATGTCACGGGAGCCGCCCCGTTTGTCGCCGCACAAGCCATGTTGATGCGTGGGCAAGATTTACGCGGCGTTCAAGTCAGAGGGATTGATCCAGAGACTGAAAAAGAGGTTTCCGAAGCTGGGCGCCAAATGGTTCGGGGAAAGCTCTCTGACCTCAAACCCGGTTCTTTTGGCATTATTTTGGGGCAGGAGTTGGCCGATTTACTTCAGGTCAGGATCGGCCAGACAGTCATGATGCTTGCTCCTGCGGCCAGCATCAGTCCCGCAGGTTTTACACCCAGAATGCGTCAGTTCACTCTTGTCGGGACATTTCGTTCCGGACACTACGAATACGACTCATCTCTGGCGTTTATCGATGCGACGGACGCTGCCAAAATGTTTCGCGACAGCGGCATGGCAGGTGTCAGGCTCAGAGTGGATGATATGCACCGTGCGCCCGAAATTGCCCAGTCTTTGATCCCCTTATTACCCGGCAATGTTGCTGTGGCTGATTGGTCACGTAACAACAGAACCTGGTTCGCGGCAGTCCAGACAGAAAAGCGAATGATGTTTCTGATTCTGGCTTTGATTGTCGCCGTTGCGGCGTTTAACCTTTTGTCCTCTTTGGTGATGGCCGTCAAAGATAAACAGTCTGATATTGCCATCCTTCGAAGTTTTGGCGCGACTCCAGGTGAAATCGCACGAATATTCCTGGTGCAGGGCGCTCTCATCGGTGTGATCGGAACGCTTTTGGGCGTGATTGGAGGGGTTTCAATCGCCTTTAATGTGGATGTTTTAGTTCCTGCAATCGAGAGAATGATTGGCGCTCAGTTTTTACCCCGTGAAATATATTTCATTAGCGCCTTACCTTCAGATCCTCGATTGTCCGACATTACGACGATTGGATTGACTTCGCTGGTTATGTCGCTTGTCGCCACGCTTTACCCGAGCTGGAGGGCTTCTCGCCTCCAGCCAGCTGAGGTGTTACGTCATGACTGATCAGTCTTTCGCGCATAAATCAGCCGAGCCCTCTGTTTTTGCTCTTCAGGCAAAGAATCTGTCCAAATTCTATGACGATGGAAATACGCGTATTGATGTCTTGCGCGAAGTGAGCCTTGACATCAGACGGGGAGAGTTGGTTGCTGTCATTGGTGCTTCCGGATCCGGAAAGAGTACGTTGTTGCATGCACTGGGGCTATTGGATTTGCCAACATCCGGTACGGTTTGTGTGGCAGGCCAACCATCCGAGGGCTTGTCTGAGTCAGCCCGAAGCCGTTTGCGTAACCGGGAACTAGGCTTTGTGTATCAGTTTCATCATTTATTGCCTGAGTTCACCGCGCTGGATAACGTTGCGATGCCCCTGATTGTGCGTCGAGACAGTCGCGGAGACTCGCGCGCGGCGGCAGCAAAGTTTTTAGATTTAGTGGGCTTGTCTGCCAGAACCACACACTATCCGGGTCAACTGTCTGGTGGAGAGCGGCAACGCGTCGCACTTGCCCGAGCCCTTGTGACGCAACCCGCCTGCGTACTCGCCGATGAGCCAACCGGTAACCTGGATAGACATACGGCCCATCAGATGTTCAAACTCCTTAAACAGGTTAATGAAGAGTCTCGCACTGCATTTTTGATCGTGACGCATGATCCCGAGCTCGCTGCACTGGCAGACCGACGACTGTTTATGGATGCCGGGCGACTGGTCCATGCGCCTTGATACACACTGTCATCTTGATGCTTCGGAGTTTGACTCAGATCGTGAAGCTGTCATTAACCGAGCTGTCAATCTAGATGTTCGTGCGATCGTCATACCTGCGGTAGATGCTGGGAATTTTGAGCGCGTTCGAGCATTGGCTCATTCGTTTCCGCAAGGGTTTTATGCGCTTGGTATTCATCCCATGTATGTTCAGCACGCGACTCAACAAGACTTGGATGGTCTGTATGATTTGCTTGTGCGATATCGAGATGACCCCAAATTAGTCGCTGTGGGTGAAATTGGCTTGGATTTTTTTATCCCGGACATTTCACAAGGCTCGGCCCGAATCAAACAGGAGCAGTTTTACGAAGCTCAGCTTGCCATGGCGTGTGAGTTTGATTTGCCCGTCCTTTTACATGTCAGACGGTCCCAGGATGTATTGCTCAAATACTTGAGGCGCAGCAAGGTACGGGGAGGCATTGCGCATGCTTTCAATGGCAGCATGCAACAAGCCACGCAGTTTATCGAGCGAGGTTTTGCGTTGGGAATAGGTGGAGCGATGACGTTTCCACGTGCGCTTCAAATCCGACGCTTGGCCACAGAACTCAGCCTGAACGCACTTGTGATTGAGACGGACTCTCCAGATATTGCACCCGCTTGGTTGCACGGTCACCGTCGAAATGAACCTGATCAAGTTGCAGAAATCGCCCGAGTCCTCGCCGAGCTTCGGTCTCAAACTGAATATGAAGTACTTGAAGCAACGGCTCAAACCGCACTGCGAGTATTGCCGCGCTTGGCAACACTCGCAGCATGATCAAAGACTTAGCCTGAATGGCTACCATGCTGGTGAGGACGGCTTTCTTGACGATCAGGCAGAGTCATCCCTTTTTCTTTCGCACGCTTCTGCATTTCGGCCCGCATGCTCTTTCGGATCGCTTGCCGCTCCTCTGGGGTTTTCGCAGCTTGCATCTTGGCACGCATTTGAGTGCGCTCTTCCGGGGTCATGAGTTTGCTCATTTCTGAACGCTGTCCTTTCATCCCATGATGTTTGCCTTGACCCATTCCTGGTCCTTGACCATGCTGCATACCTTGACTCATGTCACGATTCTGATTGGTGGAAGGTGTGACCGGAGCGGGTGTTGTTGCAGGGTTCGCGGCCGATGACTGCACAGCGTCGCTATTTTGCGATGAGGTCGATTGCGCCTGGGCGCCGGCAAAAACCAGAGAAACACCCAAAGTGGCTAATAATGTAGTTGCAATGTTGCGTGTGCTTTTCATGATCTATTTCCTATTGAGGTCAAGTCGCCGTCACAACCTTTTGGTGCAACGGATAGATCACATTTGAGCAGTTTGAATGGTATTTTTTATGTCACGGCTCATCATTTTTGTATCATTACTCATTGATACTGTAGTTTGATACATTTCAATACAATTTAGTGATCTAGCGTGGTTTTCACGAGGGAGTCATGAAGGCATGATGAGCACTATGGACCACATTCTCATCGTTGACGACGATCGCGACATCAGAGATCTTCTGAGCGAATATTTACAAAAGCAAGGCTATCGTGTTACTGCCGCTGCAGATGGTCGCTCTATGCGATCGGCTATTTCACGCGCTGAGCCTGACCTGATTGTCTTAGATTTAATGATGCCAGGAGAGGATGGGTTGTCTTTATGCCGTGAGGTGAGGGCGCATTCAGACATTCCCATCATCATGTTGACAGCAAGAAGTGAAGAAGTCGATCGCATCGTTGGTTTAGAGATGGGAGCGGATGATTATTTGTCTAAACCCTTTAGCCCAAGAGAGCTGGTCGCCCGCATTAAAAGCATTTTGAGACGAAGTCGCGCTTTGCCTTCAAATTTGAAACCGGAACAAGTGAGAGTATTCAGATTTTCTGGATGGTCACTCCATGTTGCAACCAGAAATCTTATTTCACCCGAGGGGGTCAATGTTGCTTTGAGTGGTACGGATTACAAACTACTGAGAATTTTTTTGGACCACCCCAATCGGGTTTTAAACCGTGATCAGTTGATTGACATGACTCAGTCCCGCGATGCCGGTCCTTTTGATCGAAGTATTGATTTGCAAGTCAGTCGTCTCAGAAGGCGTTTGAATGACAATCCCAAAGAGCCATCAATCATTAAAACAGCGCGAGGCGAGGGATATGTGCTAGCCGCTGAAGTCATATTGGAAAATGAATGAGGATGATTCCCCGTTCCCTTTTTAGTCGATTAGTCATCGTATTTTTATTGGGTTTGATTGTTGCCCAAGTGGCCAGTCTTGCAATCGTGCTTCAGGATCGTGGTGAGTTTTTATCCAGAGCCAGTGGCGTTCAGTCCGTGAGGCGTATCGCCGATACGGTCATTTTGTTTGATACCGTGAGTATTTCAGAGCGTGAACGACTCGTGAAGTTATTGAGTTCACCTTCAATGCGGATTTCAATCATGTCGGAGAGACCACGCTTGCCGGTCGCGCGTGTGCTTCGCGAAACGAACGAATCGCCTCAGTCTGTGATGTTTACCTCCATTCTTCAGCGTATGTTGGGTCGCGAGAGAGACATCAAACTTGTCGTCTTGGAGCCCTCTCAGCAAACAACGACCATCCCTCGCTATCATGGCCGTTTGAATACATCCGTGGTCGCTCAAATCAAACTAGATGACGGTAATTGGGCAATTTTCGATTCACAACTTCAGCCAGACACCTGGACTTGGCCATATCGGGCACTATTAAGCGCGCTTGTTCTACTTATAGGTGTATTGTTACTTGCAGTGATCGGTGTACGGTGGGTGACAAAACCACTCAAAAACTTTTCTCAGGCAGCCACTGAGTTGGGGAAAAATCTCGATCGGCCGCCATTGCCTGAAACAGGGCCTGTTGAAGTTCAACAAGCCGCTCGGGCCCTGAATGGTATGCAAGCACGTTTATCGAGATATTTGCATGACCGCACGCGTATTCTTGCTGCGATGTCGCACGATCTCAAAACGCCGATTACTCGTATGCGCCTGAGAGCCGAGTTGCTGGATGACGAGGTCAGTAAAGAAAAATTCAAACGAGATTTGACAGAGCTTGAGTCAATGGTGAGCGGCACCCTGGATTTTATGCGTGGCCTTGAAACGAGTGAACCCGTGCAACCTCTGGATATCAATGCGCTATTTGAAAGTTTACAGTCCGATGCGCTTGAATGCGGTCACACTGTAAAGATTATCGGACGCATTCACACGCCTTTTTATTGTCGGCCGCAAGCCATAAAAAGATGTTTTTCCAATCTTTTGGATAACGCGATCAAATACGGAGCAATCGCGCACGTTCAACTGATTCAGTTACCAAAGTCTCTGCATATCGTCATCAGCGATGAAGGATCGGGAGTCCCTCCCGAAGAATTGGAGAAGCTATTCGATCCGTTTTACAGGCTTGAGTCTTCACGAAATCGAGACCATGGCGGTACGGGTTTGGGTTTAACGATCGCCCGCAGTATTGTCGAGCAGCATGGTGGAACTTTGATTTTGAAAAATGGAGCCAAGACTGGACTTGAATGTCATCTTGATTTTCCAGTCAATGGTTAACCCAGTTTTGTTAATCTAGTATTTTTACTTGATGCCAAAAGCATTCAAGATACGATACAAGTCTGAAGCTTGCGTTGCACTATTGGGTGTTTCGCAGGAGATCGGATGGGCAGATTGCTCGCACTTTCAATCGTAGCGGGATCCGTTTATATACAAAACCTAGCTGCTTTGCCCTCATTCTTTGAGCTTTTGCTTGCAATGGGTGGGATTTGCGGATGTCTGATTCTTATTTCCAGAGTACTCCTCTGGGCTGAGCGGTCAGATCAATCATTCACGACCAGCATGTTGCGCACTCTACGCAACATTCTTCTTTTGATCTTGATTATGACTGTTTCTTGCGCATGGTCTACCAAGCGGGCGGAGTGGCGCCTCCAGGATAGACTCGATGCCGCGCATGAAAACGTGGTCACCAAGCTTTCATTCCTCATCACCGGTTTAGTTCAAGATCAAGGTGATAGTTTTCGATTCGAAGCTCAAGTCCTGGATGAAGATCAAACACATTCTGAGCGTCCAGGAATTCCAAGGCACATTCAAGTGGTTTGGCGTAAATCAAATGATGACCGTGGTTTGCCTGAAATTATTCCGGGTCAGATTTGGCGTGCTGCTTTGATTTTTCGAAAACCCCGAAGTGCATTGAATCCACATGGTTTTGACTACGAGGCTCATTTGTTGAGTCGCAATATACGTGCGATCGGACGCGTGCGTGGTGTTCCAGTCTTGGTGAGAGATGAACCATTCGCTTCGATGCAAGTCATCGTTTCCAGGGGCCGACAATATTTACGATCTGCAATGAGAAAGCATGTTGTTGACATGACCTACGGTGCTGTACTCATCGCACTGGCTATCGGAGATCAGGACAGTGTTTCACCCGAGCACTGGGAGGTTTTTAACAAAACGGGCATTACCCACCTCGTTTCCATCAGCGGTTCTCATGTCACGATGCTGGCAGCATTTGGTGGATTTTCAATGCTCTGGGCTTGGAAAAGATTGCGATGGGGCGGAAGATCACTGGCTGAAAAAGTTCCTGCGAAAATCATGGCAGCGCTCACGGCACTTTTGGTGGCTTGGATGTATTGCTTGCTTGCAGGATGGGGCGTTCCAGCCAGAAGAACTTTTTTCATGCTTTTAGTTTCTGGACTTGCTTTGTTATCTCGTCTTCCAATACGAGCATCGAGTGTGCTCTGCATAGCCGCTGCAATCGTCACAATGATTGATCCGTGGTCTGGGGTTTCAACAGGATTCTGGTTGTCTTTTGGAGCAGTAGCTGTCCTGTTTTACCTAGGGTCACAGACACAAAATCTAACTAATGAAACCTACTCATGGCATCAACGGTGTTGGCGCATGTTTAAAGAGTCGGCACGTTTGCAGTGGTTGATCACACTTTCCATGCTGACAGCACTGGCGTATCTCTTCCAGCAAGTATCGATTAGCTCCCCGCTTGCAAACGCGATCGCAATACCAGTCGTTACATTTATTGTGACCCCACTTGCTTTGTTAATGGGAGTGGTTGCCCTGATGCCGTGGTTAGATGTTGTCGCGCAGGGTATCGCCTGGGGTGCACATTTCGCATTGGACTGGAGCATGATGCCAGTGGGATGGCTTGCCTACGCACCTTGGTCTAGTCTTTCAGTTTCAGCAATGCCAATCTGGTGCCTGGTGATATCGCTCGCCGGAATCGCTTGGGCACTTCAACCTCCAGGGGTTCCACTGAGGTGGGTGGGATGGTCGTTATTGTTGCCCGCCCTGACATGGCAACCTCAACGTCCAGCGCCTGGATCATGGAGGATGATTGCGATGGATGTCGGTCAGGGAGGAGGTGTACTTGTTCAAACAAGCAGACATATGCTTATTTTTGATGTCGGACCGAGGATGGGTGTGAGTGATGCAGGCCAACGAGTCGTGAATCCATTGCTGCGCGCACTGGGAGTCAAGCATATTGACGCTCTTGTCGTATCGCATTCAGACATCGATCATGCAGGAGGCCTTCCCGGACTACTCAAGGAGACTCCAGTATCGATTTCATATTCGAGTTTCAATCTTGAACAATGGATCAAACTTCAGCGGATCAAACTCAAACAGAATCACTCTGGCCCTATGCCTCTAAAGATGTTGAATTGCGTGGTCGGACAAAAATGGATATGGGATGATGTGACGTTCAGTATGCTGCATCCTGAGAAAGAAGCAGTTGCCAAAGACAGCGCAGATCAGGCCAGCGGATATAAAGAAAAAAAGGTCCGATCTAATGCTCAAAGTTGCGTGCTGCATGTGAAAGGTCGATATCACTCGGTTTTATTGCCTGGCGATATCAGTATTAAACAAGAGAACGAAATCCTTCAGCGCACTGCGAGTGAAGACTTGCGAGCGGATGTCGTCGTTGTGGCCCATCATGGATCACTGACATCCTCCTCACAAAATTTTATCTCGCTGATTCGGGCGCAACATGCGATTGCACAAACTGGTTATTTCAATCGTTTTTCTCATCCTGCGGGTGAAATTGAGCGACGATGGCGGGCTAGTCACGTGCAATTTTGGCGAACCGATCAACATGGCGCTGTGATTGCGGAGTCTGACGACAAGGAACTACGCTTGTATTCAGAGGCAGTCAGTCACAAGAAGTATTGGCATGAAAGGGAGTTTTCCCTTGAAAATCCCCCATGAATTTTATTAATTGTCAGCCATTTGACAGTATCTCGGGGTAAAGTAAATCCATCACGGTCTAAGTTAAATGCCGATAATGTGAGAAGTTTGGCTGTGAATAAAAGATCAATGGAGACTTGAATATGCAAGTAAGAAAAATTGCCTCGCTTCTGGGTATGCTGTCAATTGCACTGATAAACGGCTCGCCCGCAGCCGCGCAAGTGATTTCAGATAAACCTATTCAGTACATCATTCCCTTTCCCGCTGGTGGTGAATCTGATGTCGTGGCGCGTTTGCAATCGGATATTTCATCAAAGCAATATAAACAGCCGATGGTCGTGATCAATCGTGCGGGAGCAGGTGGCGCACTTGTGTGGAGTCAATTAAATAACTATCCCAATGACGGAACGAATATCATCGGCGTGAATATTCCTCACATCATGTTGCAGCCCTTACAAGAGGGGACTCAATACAAGACCGATGATATTAATTCTGTGTACTACTATCATTTCACGCCTGATGCCTTGATGGTTTCCGCAGATAGTCCTTACAAGACTTATCAGGAGTTTGTGGCCGCAGCGAAAAAAAATCCAGGAAAAATGACGCTTGCAGGTTCAGCTCAGTACTCTGCCAATCACATGGCCACAGAGCGTTTGAACAAGTTGGCGGATGTCAAAGTCAATTATGTTCCATTTAAAGGTACGGGTGATTTGATTGCCTCGTTGATCGGGATGCATGTCGATGGAGCGATGGGTTATCTACCCTTGGCCATTCAACAAAAAAATCGCGTGCGGACACTGGCCATTGCAACCGAACAGCGTCATCCTGCATTACCAGATGTGCCTACTTTTAAAGAGCTTGGTTTAAATTGGGTGGATGGTGCTTATCGCGGGATTGCGATGCCTAAGAGCACTCCGATAGAGACTCAAAAGAAAATGTCTGATTTCATGGCCAAGCTCAATGCCGATCCAGCGACTAAAAAACGGTTGGAGGAAGGTGGTTTTGTGTTGGTTGACATCCCTTTGGAGAAAATCCCTTCTTTCATGAAAGAAAAGGAGCCCCTGGTCATGGAAGATGCTCGAAACGCTGGAATGCTTAAAAAATAAGTATTGCTGCAGTGCGGAAATAAATCCCAGGTCGGTACTACAATAATCATATCGTTCGAGATGTTTTCGAAACCGTCCTGGGGGTCAGATGATGTTTTCGCCACGTTTGCATGCAGTGACCTGCAGTAGCCCTGCAGGCTTACACCGCATGGCTTATCACGAGTGGGGAGATCCTCAGAATCCTGATGTGGTGTTGTGTGTGCACGGACTCACACGTACAGGCAGAGATTTTGACTTGCTTGCCAGATCGTTGGGTACGCGCTACAGAGTCGTTTGTCCGGATGTAGTCGGTCGTGGACTTTCGGACTGGCTGGCCCATCCATCCTATTACGCGGTTCCCCAGTATGTCTCGGATATGGTCACGCTCATCGCGCGATTAGAACCCGGACGCTTGCATTGGGTGGGTACTTCGATGGGCGGTTTAATCGGCATGGTCTATGCAGGTGCGCTGGCTCAATCAAGATTGAAGGCGGCTTCACGAACCCCTACCCAACAACACACTGCGGTTCCTGATACCCATTTGCGCCTAGATTCAATTGTTTTGAATGATGTGGGTCCGCACCTTGAGCCTGTTTCTCTTGAGCGTATCGGCCACTATGTTGGCGAGTCTGTTCAGTTTTCAAGTTTCAAAGACGCTGTTGCCTACATTCGAGAAACATGTGCATCATTTGGCCCCCATCGTCCTGAACAATGGGAAGAATTGACACGTCATGTTTACATCGAAAATAACGGAAAATGGGTTAAACATTACGACCTGTCGATCGGAGCCGCGTTCAAGCAAATAACTCCCGAGTTGGCATCTCAGGGTGAAAGTTTGTTTTGGGGTGCGTACGGTTCGATCGCTGTGCCCATACAAATTATCCGTGGTGAGTATTCAGATTTACTCTCAGTCCAAACATGCGAAAAAATGCGCCAAATTCATCCTCATGCTCGGTTTATAGAAGTTTCAGGGGTTGGTCATGCGCCCACACTTATGAGCCCTGACCAGATTGCTTTGATTCATGAGTTTTTAATATCTTTGGGTTAATAGCCCCCTTACGATTAATCAGGGAGCTCACACAATGAACACCTCTACTAGTAGTTTTTGTGCCGACTTGCATTGTCACTCAGTGATTTCTGACGGGGTATTCACGCCAGACGAGCTTGCCCGGCGCGCAAAGGATTCTGGTGTATCACTTTGGTCTTTGACGGATCATGATGAACTTGCCGGTCAACAGCTGGCGATCTCGACTGCACGAGAGATCGGTCTTGCATATCTGACTGGCGTTGAGATTTCTGTCACGTGGGCCAATCAGACTGTGCATATTGTCGGTTTAGGGATTAATCCTGACGATGCATCGCTGATTGAAGGTTTGCGAAGAACGAGGGCAGGACGTGCGGATCGTGCAAAACGTATCGGGGATAAATTAGCCGCTCTCGGAATGCCCGGGGCATTCGAGGGTGCATTACCTTTTGCCGGAAATCCCGAGCTGATCAGCCGTACCCACTTTGCCCGTTTTCTCGTGCAAGCGGGGTATTTTTCTGAAGTGCAGGCCGTCTTTGATCGTTTGCTCAAAGACGATGGCCCTGCACATGAGCCGATGCAGTGGGCCAGCCTCGAAGCTGCGGTCACATGGATTCGTGGCGCGGGAGGTGTCGCTGTGATTGCGCATCCTGGTCGGTACAAATATACGGCGACTCAGTTCGGCGCGCTGTTTGACACATTCAAGGATCTGGGTGGCTGCGCCATTGAGGTCATTACAGGAAGTCACAGTGTGCCTCAGTTCAAAGAGTACGCTCAGATCGCCCGTCATTATGGTTTTCAAGCCTCATGTGGTTCAGATTTCCATAGCCCGGACGAAAGTCGCGTGGGTCTTGGCAGTCTGCCACCTTTACCTGCGGATTTAAAGCCAGTTTGGCTTGATTTGGTGTGATTTAAGATGAACAAAGCATTCGTCAAAGAGCAAGATAGTGCGGAGGATGATGATCTTCCAGAAACGCAGGCTTTACCCTCAGGGACCAAAAATTATCTGACGCCAGGTGGTTATGAGGCTCTTCGCAAAGAGCTTGCGCACCTCATGAACGAAGAGCGGCCTGCCATGGTTCAAATTGTTTCCTGGGCCGCTTCGAATGGTGACCGTTCTGAAAATGGTGATTATCTATATGGGAAAAAACGTTTGCGCGAAATCGACCGACGCATGCGTTTTTTGACCAAACGTCTGGAAATTGCAGAGGTCGTCGATCCAGCGCTGCAAACGAATCGCGATCAGATTTTTTTTGGAGCGACGGTTTTGTATGCCAACCAGCAGGGACAAGAATACCGTGTCACGATCGTAGGAGTCGATGAGGCGGAGCCATTGCAGGGAAAGATCAGCTGGATTTCTCCTGTAGCCCGAGCGCTGACCAAAGCGAAGTTGGGCGACACTGTGACGCTGAAAACCCCCGGTGGAATAGAGGAACTCGATATTCTTGAAATTATTTATCCGGATTGAATAATTTGCGCGTATCCGTCGCGACAGTCTGGCCAGCGGAGTTTGACTCCGGTTGACAGCAATTTCGCATTGCTCAAACGCTTACTTCCTACAAAGTCTGGTGCGGGACCTTCTGGTGGAACAGGACCGCCCACAAGTTTGGCGAGTGATTCATACAAAGTACGCATGGGCAGTGGGTGACTGTCTGTGACGATGTAGGTATTTTCTGGCTGATTGAATGTCATCAGGTGAGTGATGGCCGTTGCCGCATCATCGACATGGATACGGTTGACCCAATGGACAGGATATGTCGGAGCAGAAGCTTGCCCCTGCCTGAGCTTATCCAGCAAAAATGCTCTCCCAGGTCCATAAATTCCCGAGAGTCTGAGACTCAGCGTTTCAAGCTGGCGTTCCTTGCCGAAATGTTCGAGCCATTTTTCCGCCTCGACGAGAATACGACCGTTGAAGTTTTTAGGCTGAACCGGCGTTCGCTCATCGATCCACTCGTGAAGATGTTCACCGTACACAGCCGTTGAAGAAACGAAAATGATACGTTTCATGTCTGAGTGCTGAGCAGCTAAAACAACGTTTTGCAGCCCATTCAAATAAACAGCCCGGTAGTCTTGTTCAGTGCGAATGTTTGGAGCGGCACAAAACAATATATGTGTCAGGCCTTCTGGCAATTTTGTTAATGTCTCCGGTTTGGATAGATCAGCGGCAAGCCACTGAAATCCAGCTGGTATTTCTGTGCTGTTTTGAATGGATCGTTTCAGTCCCCATACACGGTGATCGGGATCTTGTAGGACTTTGAGAGCGACCCTCATGCCAAGATCGCCGCAACCTGCGATTAACAGACGTATCGGTGTTGAGCGCATGTTCATCTACCTACTTCATTCGCAGCGGTTAATTCAGGCACAAAAAATCGTTCTTTGAGTTCTTCTAGGCCGAGTCTCTCCAGGAGCGACTGAAGACGAGCGATCGTATGTGGCTTGGGTGGACCTTTACGTTGCGCGATCAACAGTTCATTTTTCATGGAGTGTTCCCAGCCCACAAGCTCAGTCACCGTCACCTGATAGCCATGCGCTTCAAGTTGCAAACAGCGTAAGGTGTTCGTGACTTGACTTCCAAACTCGCGGGTATGGAGAGGATGTCGCCAAATTTCAGCCAATGGGTCTTTTAGTTGCTGCGCTTTGTGTTTGCGCAAGACACTGGCGACTTCGGCCTGGCAGCAAGGAACGAGAACCATAAACTCGGCTTCCTTGGACAGCCCAAAACGAATCGCGTCATCCGTTGCCGTGTTGCAAGCGTGAAGCGCCGTGACGAGGTCAACTTTTTTAGGCAGAGAGGGCGAGTTGATTGACTGGGATACTGACTCGTTCAAAAAGAGCATTTGATTGAAACCAAGATCCCGGGCAAGTCTCTCAGTTTGTTCGACAAGTTCAGATCTGGTTTCAATGCCAATCATCTTTGCGCGAGGTGCATGGTGTCTCAGGTAAAGGTCAACGAGTATAAATCCTAGGTAGGATTTACCCGCACCGTGATCCACGACGCAGAAGTCCTCGTGCGTCGACTGTACTTGCTTGAGGAGCGGCTCAATAAACTGAAACAAGTGGTAAACCTGCTTGAGCTTTCGTCGGCTGTCCTGGTTGAGCTTTCCATCACGCGTCAGAATATGAAGCGCTTTGAGTAATTCAACAGATTGTTCTGGGCGAATTTCGGGGGTCGACATAGCTAAGCGGTATGACATAAAGTATGTAAACAGACATACTCATGTCGAATAAAGGTTAATTTAGGGACTCTTTATCGCAATGACTGATTATTCAAAACATAAGATAGAGGAGCTTGAGGGGATCTGCTTGCTGTTTCAACAAGAGCATCAAGCGAAACACGCAGCTTCTGAAATCACTGAATGGAGACAAGCTCTTGGAGCACAAGCTTACCTCAATATTTCCATCGCTTCATATTCAGGTCAATCAGTGGTCAGGGTCACCGCGACTGATGCGTTGAAATACCTGACACCCGGCTACAACACGCTCGGGTTAAATAGACAGCTTGGTCTTAATACACTCACATCCTCTGAAGAGCTCGATCTTGAGATCGTCCTATGTCTATCTCGAGCACCGATCGCTTACTGTTTCCCATCTGTTGATGAGTTGAAAGCCGCTGTTCGGGTGCGTCATTTCGCAGTGGATGCGGCTCGCCGCACTGAGCTCGCGTTCAACCCGGATGGCTATGAACGTCCCCAAGAGTGTTGGACCTATGACGAAAACAGTGGTTTTTTACTTCGTCCTGGCGTTGATATGGTTGAAGCATTGATTAAAACGACTCAGCCTGAAGTATCTGGGCAGCAGCTCTACACCTTTTCATGCGGTCGTGCGGCTGAATACATTATGTTGCTGGCAATTGCCCAAGAGCTTAAGGGCCACAACCCTAGCATGTATCAATCACTTACCAATCAATGGCAAAAGCGAGCGTTGCTGGCGGATGACTTTAATGACGCTTTTATTTATGAAGTAGGTGGTTTGGATCGTCCGATGCCAATGACTTTTTATGTTCCCGGTTGTCGCTTGTGGTTTCGTAATCCAGACAGCCACTCAGCCGATGTAGAGGGTTTTGAGGGCTCTTGGGTGGTCTACCATGGAGGCGGCGAGTTTTGTAATCTTTGGGAGCGTGCCAAGCCGTTTACTCTGTCTGATAAATGTCTAGAAATTTACCATTGGCGAGATGGTGTTTTCTTTGATGATTCAGGCGAACTCAGAATGAACGAAGACATCGTTCGCGAAAAGGTGCTTCAAACCAAAAACTCGCCTCTGGAAAGTCAGAGAATTGTCGAGCGCATGATGCGTTATCGAGATGTCAGGGGTGTTTATGCCGAGGGTGGTTGTATTGACGCTTCCCGTGATGTGGTGCGATGGGTCTGCCCAGGAAGTTCAGATTTAGCTTTGGGCGAATCTGCACAATAGGGTGAGTTTCTGGAAGTCGCTACAATGACAACGTTCAGAACCGCCGGATAGAGACGATGTCTGATGTAATTGCGTTGATTTTTGATTTTGACGACACACTGGCTCCAGACAGCACTTCAGGCTTTCTGGAGAGCATTGGAGTGGATACCCAACAATTTTGGTCGGGTAGGGTTGATCCGTTGTTGGCTAAAGACTGGGATCCTGTTCCAGCATACTTGCACGAAATGATCGCTCTTTCCAAGCAAGGAAATTTCGGAAAAATCACGCAAGAGAGACTGAGGCAGTGGGGACAGTCGTTACCGCTTCATACCGGCGTTGAGACTTTGTTTCGCCGATTGAAGGAACAAGTCAAACAAGTCCATCCCCAAGTCCAGCTCGAGTTTTATCTCATCTCCAGTGGAATAGGGGATGTAGTTCGACACACAAGAATTGCTAGCGAATTCACGGCTATCTGGGCTTCTGAGTTTATCTATGATGACGACGGCGGCATCAGTTTTCCTCGCCGTGTGGTCAGTTTTACGGATAAAACACGATACCTTTTTCACATCCAAAAAGGGATTGTCGGTCCCAGTTTCATCGGAAAGCCTTTTGAGGTGAACCGCAAAATACCGGAAGATCGTCTAAGAGTTCCGTTCGATCAAATGGTTTTTGTTGGTGATGGCTATACAGATATTCCTTGCTTTTCTCTTATTCGAAGCTCCGGCGGCTTTGCGTTTGGGGTGTGGGATCCCAAACATCGTGACAAGCGTAGTCGCGCATGGGGGTTTATCGAGGATGGACGTGTCTCGAACTTGAATCAGGCACGTTACGACGACGACGCAGAGCTCTATCAATGGCTTGAAGAGGCGCTGACGAGCCTGGCCGGAAGAATTGCCTTGAAATCTCGTGTCTATCGTGGATGAGTCGTTCATGAGGCTTGCGCTGGAGCAAGCTCTGCGGGCCGAAGCCTCGGGTGAGGTGCCTGTCGGTGCAGTCATTGTGGATAGCCATGGTGACATTCTCGGCTCAGGATTTAATCGAACCATTCAAGACCACGATCCGACCGGACATGCCGAGGTCGTCGCTTTGCGTATGGCGGCAAAAAAAATGTCCAATTACAGGCTGCCCGGCGCGACGTTATTTGTGACGCTTGAACCTTGCGCAATGTGTATGGGAGCCATCTTGCACGCGCGTATTGCTCGCGTGGTGTTTGGTGCGGCAGATCCCAAAACGGGAGCTTGCGGCAGCGTCATTCAGTTATCACAAGACACGCGCCTGAATCATCATACCGATGTTGTGGGTGGTGTCCTTGAACAAGAATGTGGGGATGCGTTACGCACGTTCTTTCGTCGTCGACGCTCCAAGGAGATCAAAATTGAGTCGTAGTACAAGTGATAAAACCATGCTAGAAATGTTGAAGACCAATCAGTCTCATCAGGGTATTTACATTATGAGCCCCTCAAGTGCTGTCGCAGACGCGAAAGTACTGATGCGAGGAGTCAAGCGACTTGAAAAAATGGGATTTAAGGTTGCACTTGACCGCACAGTGCTTGCTTGTGAACAGCGCTTCGCGGGAACGGACGCTCAACGATTGGCAGCTTTTGGTCGCGCCGTTAAACAAAAATTACCCATTGTGATGGCATCGAGGGGAGGATATGGAGTCACCAGACTTTTACCCCATCTCGATTGGGCGTCGCTGGCTGACTCTGAAAAGAGATTTGTCGGACAAAGTGATTTCACTGCTTTCAATTTGGCATTTCTGGCTAAGACTGGACGCATCAGTTACGCAGGACCCACTGCATGTTTCGATTTCGGTGCCACCAAGACTGAGCCACTTACAACTGAAATATTTGGCGAAGTGATGCGCGGTGAACTTGAAATACTTAGTTTTGAATCAGAACATGCCGATCCGGTGGATGGCCGTGGCATCTTGTGGGGCGGAAATCTTGCGATGATGACTGCTTTGATTGGCACACCATTCATGCCAAAAATTAAAGGCGGTATTCTTTTCGTCGAAGATGTGGGGGAACATCCCTATCGCATCGAACGCATGCTTAACCAACTTGCTCAAGCGGGTATCTTAGGTAAACAAAAGGCACTCTTGCTGGGAGGTTTCACAGGTTACCGGCTGGCAGAACATGACCGAGGATATGACCTGAACTCTGCGATTGATTTCATCAAACAATCGGTCAAAATCCCGGTCATTCCTGGATTGCCCTTTGGTCACACGCCCATGAAGGTCACTCTTCCAATCGGAGCTAAAGTGGGCGTCGCCACGGAGGATGGAGTCGCCCATATCGTGCTGGATGAGCATCTTGAGGAGATTTAATTTTTATTGTTTTTTTCACTAGCCAGATAATCTTGAGTTTCTTTAATCACTACGCCTGAGAGCAGCACAATACCGATCAGATTTGGAAACGCCATCAAACCATTCACAACATCCGACACGGCCCAGACCAGATCAAGCGAGACCACGGTTCCGATCATGACAAACGCTGTATACAAGCATCGGTATGGCCAAATGATGCGTTGACCTAAAGCGTATTGTGCGCACTTTTCCCCGTAATAGCTCCACCCAAGTATCGTCGAATACGCAAAAAATATTAAGCCGATCGTGACAATCCATCCGCCCGGTCCAGGAAGCATCTGCTCGAAAGTTTGGGCTGTGAGCGCAGCGCCCGTGACCCCAGACGTAAACTGTCCTCCCATGACCAATACGATTCCTGTGATCGAGCACACAATAATGGTATCGATAAAAGTCCCGGTCATGGAGACGAGGGCTTGTTTGACAGGTTGGTCGGTTTTGGCCGCCGCTGCGGCGATAGGAGCTGTGCCCAAGCCCGCTTCGTTTGAAAATACGCCTCTCGCAACCCCGTAGCGAATCATGGTGCCGATTGCACCACCTGCGACAGCTGATCCTGTGAAGGCGTCCGTCATAATGAGTTTAAGCGCGGGCCAGAGGCCTTCGATATTGCTGAGGATGACGGCGAGTCCACCCAAGAGGTAAATAGCAGCCATAAACGGAACAATCACGGCAGTCACGCGTCCGATACTTTTGATGCCACCCAAAATGACTAATGCGGTGACCCCTGTCAGCACAACCCCCGTTAACCAGCCGGAAACCCCAAAACTTGCCTGCATGGACTGGGCAAGAGAGTTGGATTGGACCGAAGCACCTGTTCCAAGCGCGGCAATCATCCCAAATACTGCGAAAGACATGCCGAGCCATTTCATTTTCAAACCGAGGGAAATGTAATACATCGGACCGCCCGACATCGTACCGTCTGGTTCTTTTACCCTGTATTTCACTGCGAGTAGACCTTCGGCATATTTGGTGGCCATACCAAAAAAGGCACTGACCCACATCCAAAAGAGCGCTCCCGGTCCGCCGAGAACAACAGCGGTGGCCACTCCCGCAATGTTGCCTGTGCCAATGGTGGCAGCCAGCGCAGTCATGAGCGATTGAAATTGAGAAATATCGCCAGGCAAGTTGGAGTTTCTGTCCCTTGAGAACGCCATGTGAAGCGCGACGGGCAATAGTCGTATTTGGAGTGCGCCGAGTCTGAGTGTGAGGTAAATCCCGGTTCCGACCAATAAAACCAGCAGAATGGGGCCCCAAACGAAACCACCAAGGGTATGAAATAAAATAGTGAGTTGTTCCAACTTTTTCTCCTCGCATTGTGTCATTGAGTTCAGCTTGGTTGCTGACCCTGCGCATCATAGGGATGGAGGATTTAAAAAGGGCGGTTTTGCCCGTGTTGTTACACTGAAAACATATCTATCAAGATGTAACTCCCTTATTTACTAAAGTAGCCTACCGTGATAACTGCTTCAAACTTAGCTATTCAGTTCGGACCCAAACCTTTATTTGAAAACGTCAATGTCAAATTCGGGGAGGGAAATCGCTATGGTTTGATTGGCGCGAACGGTTCAGGCAAATCGACTCTGATGAAAATCATTGGTGGCGATCTTGAGTCGACTGCCGGTAACGTTTTCTTGGAGCCGGGTCTTCGCCTGGGCAAGTTGCGTCAGGATCAGTTCGCTTTCGAAGACTACCGTGTTTTGGATGTCGTGCTGATGGGGCATACAGAAATGTGGGAGGCGATGTCCCAGCGAGATGCGATCTATGCAAACGCCGAGTCTTCGGATGAGGACTATATGCGTGCCGCAGATCTTGAGGCTAAGTTTGCTGAATACGATGGTTACACTGCCGAGGCGCGTGCAGGTGAACTATTGCTGGGTCTTGAGTTTCCTGTCGAACAACATCAATTGCCTATGCGTGAAATCGCGCCTGGCTGGAAACTCCGCGTGCTGTTGGCACAAGCCTTGTTTTCAAATCCGGATGTACTGTTACTGGATGAACCGACAAACAACCTGGATCTGAGTGTGAGGTAAATCCCGGTTCCGACCAATAAAACCAGCAGAATGGGGCCCCAAACGAAACCACCAAGGGTATGAAATAAAATAGTGAGTTGTTCCAACTTTTTCTCCTCGCATTGTGTCATTGAGTTCAGCTTGGTTGCTGACCCTGCGCATCATAGGGATGGAGGATTTAAAAAGGGCGGTTTTGCCCGTGTTGTTACACTGAAAACATATCTATCAAGATGTAACTCCCTTATTTACTAAAGTAGCCTACCGTGATAACTGCTTCAAACTTAGCTATTCAGTTCGGACCCAAACCTTTATTTGAAAACGTCAATGTCAAATTCGGGGAGGGAAATCGCTATGGTTTGATTGGCGCGAACGGTTCAGGCAAATCGACTCTGATGAAAATCATTGGTGGCGATCTTGAGTCGACTGCCGGTAACGTTTTCTTGGAGCCGGGTCTTCGCCTGGGCAAGTTGCGTCAGGATCAGTTCGCTTTCGAAGACTACCGTGTTTTGGATGTCGTGCTGATGGGGCATACAGAAATGTGGGAGGCGATGTCCCAGCGAGATGCGATCTATGCAAACGCCGAGTCTTCGGATGAGGACTATATGCGTGCCGCAGATCTTGAGGCTAAGTTTGCTGAATACGATGGTTACACTGCCGAGGCGCGTGCAGGTGAACTATTGCTGGGTCTTGAGTTTCCTGTCGAACAACATCAATTGCCTATGCGTGAAATCGCGCCTGGCTGGAAACTCCGCGTGCTGTTGGCACAAGCCTTGTTTTCAAATCCGGATGTACTGTTACTGGATGAACCGACAAACAACCTGGATATCAACACGATTCGCTGGCTTGAAAATGTTCTGAATGGCTATCAAAGCACAATGATCATTATTAGCCATGATCGTCACTTTCTGAATCAAGTATGCACACACATGGCAGACTTGGATTTTGGGGAGTTGCGTGTCTATCCTGGCAATTACGATGATTACATGCTTGCCTCTACGCAAGCCAGAGAGCGCGTCTCAAATGCTAATGCCAAGGCAAAGGAGCGCGTCAGTGAGTTGCAGGATTTTGTCCGTCGCTTTTCTGCAAACAAATCCAAAGCACGCCAAGCGACCTCGCGTCTCAAGCAGATTGATCGCATCAAATCCGCTCAAATCGAGGTCAAGCCTTCTTCGCGACAAAACCCGTTTATTCGCTTTGAACAACTTAAAGTGCTTCATCGACAGGCTGTCACGCTTGAATCAGTGGAAAAAAGTTTTGATGCACCCGTGATTCGTCCGTTTTCCGCGATGGTCGAGGCCGGAGAGAAAATAGCCATCATTGGTGCCAACGGTGCAGGTAAGACAACGCTATTGCGCATGCTTGCGCTTGATTTGGCGCCTGATCGCGGAACTGTGAAGTGGTCTGAAAATGCTGATTTGGGCTACATGGCTCAGGATGTTTCAGAGCTCTTTATGGATAAAGACAGTAATTTGTTCGAATGGATGACGCATTACCGCCAACCAACGGACGATGATCAGTCGATTCGTTCGGTTCTAGGGCGGTTATTGTTTTCGGCGGATGATTTACCAAAGTCACCTAACGTGCTCTCCGGGGGTGAAAAAAATCGCATGACTTTTGGTCGATTGATGCTTAGAAAACACAATGTCATGCTGCTCGATGAGCCAACA
This sequence comes from Zwartia panacis, assembly GCF_030410395.1. Taxonomy (GTDB): domain Bacteria; phylum Pseudomonadota; class Gammaproteobacteria; order Burkholderiales; family Burkholderiaceae_B; genus Zwartia; species Zwartia panacis. Next base: position 142,912 of record NZ_JAUHHF010000004.1, on the reverse strand, counting down.
AATCACCTGGATATGGAGTCCATCGAGTCTTTGCAGCTTGCGCTCGACAAGTACCCTGGAACTTTGTTTTTTGTTTCCCATGATCGTGAGTTCGTCTCAGCGCTTGCAACGCGTGTTTGGGAAATTCAGCCAACGGGGCAGGTCACAGACTATCGAGGTCCTTACGAAGAATATCTCGCCTCCAAAGGGATTGAGGGCTGATTCAAACATGATTGTTCTCGGGTTTGAAAGTTCATGCGATGAGACAGGGGTTGCGCTTGTTTGCACTGAGAAAGGTTTGCTGTCTCATGCTTTGCATACTCAGGTCGCGATGCATGCTGCTTATGGGGGAGTCGTACCCGAGCTCGCCTCCCGAGATCATGTGCGCAGAGTGATTCCTTTAACGCGCCAAGTGCTGAGCGACGCGAATTTGTCTTTGCAAGATGTGGGTGCCATTGCTTACACGGCAGGACCGGGTCTTGCTGGAGCTTTGCTAGTCGGGGCCAGCGTCGCGCAGTCTCTTGCCTGGTCATTATCTTTACCCGCTATCGCCATCCATCATCTCGAAGGGCACTTGCTTTCACCTCGGCTGGCTGATCCCCGTCCTGATTTTCCATTTGTTGCTCTCCTTGTATCGGGTGGACATACTCAGCTCATGCGTGTGGATGATGTCGGTCAGTATTCATTGCTTGGCGAGACGATGGACGACGCTGCCGGAGAGGCTTTTGACAAGACTGCCAAATTGCTGGGGTTGGGTTATCCAGGTGGTCCGGCTCTAGCCAAGCTTGCCGAGCAGGGTGACCCCACGATCATCAGTTTGCCAAGACCGATGCTTCATAGCGGCAATTTAGACTTTAGCTTTAGCGGCCTCAAAACCGCGGTGCTGACCAGGTTGAAAGACGCACAAGCACTCTCGCATGTGAGTGAAACTTTATCAGCGGATCTTGCCGCAGCGACTCAAGAGGCGATCGTGGATGTCTTGGTGGCTAAATCGATCGCCGCCTTGGATCAAACGGGACTGAAGAGGCTTGTCGTTGCAGGTGGCGTTGGCGCCAATCGGGCTTTACGTCAGAAATTGGCCGTTGCTCTCAAAAAACGCAAGGCGGAGGTTTTTTTTCCTCCACTCGAACTATGCACAGACAATGGCGCTATGATCGCTTTCGCTGCAGCGCAGCGAATCGTGCGCGGGTTGGTGGACTTGTCCGATCAACAGCATGGATTCGATGTCAAACCTCGCTGGGAGCTCGCCGCTATCTGACCCCTAGTGCCGTCTCGAGAATCTTAAGTTTTTTTGCTGGAGCCAATTTTAGGTTCGGTTCCTTGAATCAGACGAGTGATATTGGCTCGATGCCGATAAAAAAGGAAGGCTGCAATCACAATCAGCGCGGCACCGATCACCAGATGAGACTGCCAGACAAGCATGCCTCCAAAAAAGTAATAAAACGGAGCAAATAAAGCGCAAGTCAGTGCAGCTAGGGAGGAATATCTGAAAAAGACTGCCATGATGATCCAGGTTGCCGCTGCAGCAAGGGCAAGAATAGGTTGAATGGCGATCATGACGCCAAAGGCGGTCGCAACTCCTTTCCCTCCCTTGAATTTCAGGAAAATCGGGTAAAGATGCCCTAGAAAGACCGCAACCGCCACGCCTGACACGATTAAGGGACTGAAACCCAGCCGGATCGACACCCACACCGCAAACCAACCCTTCGCAGCATCGCCGATCAGGGTTAACGCTGCGGCAGCTTTATTTCCGGAGCGTAAAACATTGGTTGCTCCCGGGTTTCCGGAACCATAAGTACGGGGATCTTGCAGGCCGAACAGTCGACTACAAACCACGGCAAACGGTATGGATCCCAGCAAATAAGCCATTGCAAGAATCGCTAGATTAGCTAGGGTGTTCGGCGAAGTGTCCATCAGGCAGTTCCGGAGTGGGTAATATCAGGGTTGTTTATTCTAGCTTGAAGGCTCAATCAGGGTGTTCTTCTGCTCTTGGCAAGGCTTGCTGCGAGTACAATGTAATCCTCTATTTCTAAAAGTACATTTAGTCTGACCCTATGCACATACTTGTCTCCAATGACGATGGTTATAACGCCCCTGGACTAGAGGCCTTAGTAGCCGCGCTACGTGATTTGGCAGACATTACTGTCGTTGCTCCCGAGGTCAACCATAGCGGGGCCTCAAACTCACTCACGCTGAGTCGTCCCTTGGCAGTACGTCAGGCCCCGAATGGTTTTACTTATATCAATGGCACGCCTTCTGATTGCGTGCACGTTGCTCTGACTGGCTTGCTTGACCGCCGTCCCGATCTTGTGGTCTCCGGGATCAATAATGGTGCGAACATGGGGGATGACACGCTGTACTCCGGAACAGTCGCTGCAGCCGCTGAGGGATATTTGTTTGGTATTCCCTCGATTGCCTTTTCTTTGGTTGCCAAAGGCTGGTCAAATCTTGATGCGGCTGCTGCGATGGCGCGTAAAGTTGTGGAGCAGCAAATCAAACATCCTTTGCGCGGTCCTGCTCTGTTGAATGTCAATTTTCCTGATTTGCCGCACGCTCAACAAAAGGGTGTGATGGCCACTCGACTGGGAAAGCGTCATCCATCTCAACCCGTGGTGCGTTCCAGTACGCCATATGGCGAAACTGTGTACTGGATTGGGCCCGCAGGCGCGGCGAACGATGCGACAGAGGGGACAGACTTTGATGCGATTGCAAAAGGATACGTTTCTGTCACGCCGTTGCGTCTGGATCTCACGCAGCATGCGCAATTGTCGGATGTCACAACTTGGGTGCGACCGCTATGCAATGGCTAAAGCCACCTCGGGTGTTCGCTTCCGCCAAGGATTTAAAGTCCCTGGGTACCAGGGGACTTCAGGGCATCACTGCGACAAACAGTAACACTAAGATTTCTGTTTCTCGTTTGACGAGCGGTCATGAAACCAACAGTCTTGCGCGGAAAACGCAAGAAAATTTAGGATTGAATTCTGAAAGGTTGCGGGCCGCTATGGTCGAAAGACTTCATGCGCAAGGCATCACAGACGAAAGAGTCCTGAGCGCCATGCAACGAATTCCTCGTCACGCATTTGTTGACGAAGCTCTCGCGAGCCGAGCCTATGATGATGCGGCCTTGCCCATCGGACACGGACAGACAATTTCCCAGCCTTGGGTTGTCGCACGCATGATTTCCGCTGTTTGCGAAATTGAATTGCCAACGAAAGTACTTGAGGTTGGCACTGGCTGTGGGTATCAAGCCGCGGTGATGTCATATGTCTTTCCGCAAGTCTACTCGATTGAGCGCATCCGCTCGTTGTACGATATGGCCAAGGATCATTTGCGTGAGCTGAGGTTGACTAAGGTCAGATTAAGTTATGGTGATGGCATGGCGGGACTCGCCAGCGCAGCACCATTCGATGCGATTGTCGTGGCGGCAGCAGGATTGAAAATTCCTCAGGCGCTGATGCAACAGCTCAGAGTGGGCGGCATACTGATTGCCCCTGAAGGTGCTGGCGCACAGAAGTTGATACGAATACAACGTACCAGCGAAACAAGCTGGTCAAGACAAGAACTTGAGGAGGTGCGTTTTGTGCCGCTCAAGTCTGGATTGCAACCGTGAATACACAGGAGAAAGGTATGCGTGGGCAAGCCCAAACATGCATCAGGGATAATAAAGAGGCAAGTGTGAAATCCATGACCCAGTTCAAAACATTTTCTTTTTCGGTTTGCGTCACTGTTGCACTAGTTCTAGCTGGCTGCACGTCAAGTACGCGCGCGCCTGTTTCCGATTTGTCTACGGGCGTACCATCCGTTTCGACCTACGTTGTCAAGCCGGGAGATACGTTAAATAAGATTTCCCGATCAACGGGCGTGTCTGAAAATACCATCGTACGAATCAACAAGATCACAAATCCAAACCTTTTAATCGTTGGACAAACCTTGCGTCTGACAGATGCCCAAAGTCCAGCCCCAGCTCCTGCTGCGCGTCCAGCTGCTTCGAGCGCTTCAACCGCTTCAGCGGCCAGCGCGCCAGCACCTACTGAAACGAGTACAAGTCGTGCATCGGATGCTGGCTTGATCAGTTGGGGATGGCCCGCAAAAGGCAAGATCATCCAGGGCTTTACGCCCACAACCAAAGGCATTGATATCGCCGGAAATTCCGGAGATCCGATTGAAGCAGCTGCCAACGGTAAGGTGATATTTGCCGGTGACGGACCGAGAGGCCTGGGCAATCTGGTGATTGTTGAACACAGTGATGGATTCATTACAGCGTACGCACACAACAAGACATTGCTTGTCAAAGAAGGCCAAACAGTCAAGCGTGGCACGAAGATCGCCGAGATGGGTCAGTCTGACACGACGTCTGTGCGCCTGCACTTTGAGGTCCGTCGCCGCGGCACTCCAGTTGACCCACTTCAATATCTTCCTCCACGGTGATATTGATTCATGACGCCCACACTTGTATTTGATCTTGAAACAATTCCGGATGTAGAGGGCTTGAGGCGTCTCCATGGCTGGGGGGAGGATGTTTCGGATGCCGAGGTTGCGCAACGTGCATTTGCTGCCAGAAAAGAGCTGACTGGAAGCGATTTTTTACCTCTTCATTTGCAACGTGTTGCCGTGGTGGGTTGTGTTTTTCGTGATGATCAGGGATTTCGAGTTCGTTGTCTTGGACAAGCGGACGATCCGGAGCAGACGTTACTCGCGGGTTTTTTTAAGACGATTGAACGCTATACCCCTAAGCTCATTAGCTGGAATGGTAACGGTTTTGATTTACCCGTCCTGCATTATCGAAGCTTGATTCATGGTGTTGTCGCTCCAAGATATTGGGACACGGGCGAGGATGACCGCGATTTTCGTTACAACAACTATCTCAGCCGTTACCACACCCGCCACCTCGACTTAATGGACGTTTTAGCAAAATATAACGGTCGAGGCAACGCGCCGCTGGATGATCTATCCAAGCTCTGCGGCTTTCCAGGGAAACTGGGAATGGACGGTAGCCAAGTCTGGGAAGCTTGGACTCAGGGTCGCGGCAATGAGGTCAGGGCATATTGTGAAACTGATGTTGTGAATACTTGGTTGGTTTATTGCCGATTCAGATTACTGCGTGGCGAATTGGATGCGTCTTCCTATGATGCTGAAATCGCGCTCGTTCGGGAGACTCTGGAAAAAAGTGAAGAGCCACACTGGAAGCAGTATCTAGAGGCCTGGGGTCGTTAAAAATGTCTGAAGATGTATTACAGGTCGAATCTCTCGACCTCGAAGCCCGCGGCATTTCACGTCGCGAAGGAAAAGTTGTTTTCATCGAGGGTGCGCTGCCATCCGAAAAGGTGACTATTCACACTTTTCGGCGTAAACCCTCTTATGAGATCGGGCGTGTCGAAGAAATTCGACGCGAGTCGGCGGTCCGCGTGAATCCACGCTGTGAACATTTCGGTGTTTGTGGTGGATGTGTGATGCAGCATCTCGAACCAAGTGCCCAGGTTGCCATCAAGCAACGCGCTCTTGAGGATGCTTTACAGCACATCGGTAAAACCAAACCTGAGCGTGTGTTGCCCCCATTACACGGGCCTTACTGGGGATACCGCTATCGTGCACGCCTCGCTGTGAGATGGGTCGCCAAGAAGGGAACTGTTTTAGTTGGTTTCCATGAGCGGAAAAGTAGTTTTGTTGCAGATATCAAAACGTGCCATGTCTTGCCAGAAAAAATTGCAGCATTGTTGTTGCCTTTGCGCACGCTTGTCATGAGTTTATCTGCGCCAGATCGATTTCCTCAGATTGAGGTGTCAGTCGGGGAGGGAGTTGTCGCGCTGGTTCTAAGACATTTAGTTCCATTGACCGTCCAGGATGTGCAGTGCTTACGCGACTTTGCGAATAAATATGATGTGCAGTGGTGGCTGCAGTCCAAAGGACCGGATACCGTCGTGCCGCTTGATCCCTCGCATGAGGATCGACTCTACTATACGTTGCCTGAGTTTGGTTTGAATATGCCTTTTAAACCAACAGACTTCACCCAGGTAAACCATCAGATTAACCGGGCTCTTGTTTCACGCGCTTTGACGTTACTTGAACCACAAAAAGATGATCGAATCGCAGATTTATTTTGTGGGCTGGGTAATTTCACACTCCCACTGGCGACACGCTGTCGCGAAGTGATCGGCATCGAAGGTAGCGAGTCACTGACTGCGCGCGCAAAAGACGCTGCTTCGCGTGCCGGTATTGAACACGCCAAATTTCAAACACTGAATTTATTTGAAGTGACGACTGAATGGCTTGCGGAGCTTGGGCATTTCGATCGAATGCTGATCGATCCTCCACGTGAAGGGGCTCTGGCTTTTTCCCAGGCTCTTTCAAACTTGCCTATGAATTTAAGACCGTCACGTATTGTTTATGTCTCTTGTAATCCAGCGACTCTTGCGCGTGATACGGCGATTCTTTTGCACGAGGGCGGATATAAACTCAAAGCTGCCGGTGTAGTGAATATGTTTCCCCACACCGGACACGTTGAATCAATGGCCGTTTTCGAGAGTTGAGTCCAGTATCTTCTGAGCCGCCTGACGTACGCGCTCAGGAGCGGTGCCGCCAATATGATTACGTGCAGCCACCGAGCCCTCAAGGGTGAGTACGCTGTGCACATCAGGCCCGATTGATGCGTGAAATTTTTGCAGCTCCGCAACACTGAGATCAGCGAGATCGCAGCCTTTGATTTCGCATTCGCGCACTGCATGGGCGACTGCCTCGTGTGCGTCTCGAAATGGAACGCCACGCTTGACAAGGTAATCCGCAAGATCTGTTGCAGTCGCGAAGCCCTGCAAGGCAGCCGCGCGCATTGCGTCTGCTTTGACCTTGATGCCAGCAACGAGATCCACGAAGATTGTCAAAGTGTCGCGAACAGTATCAGCCGTATCAAAGAGTCCCTCTTTGTCCTCCTGGTTATCCTTGTTATAGGCGAGTGGCTGACCTTTCATGAGGGTGAGGAGTGCCACCAGGTGTCCGTTGACCCGACCTGTTTTGCCACGCGCCAACTCTGGCACATCGGGATTTTTCTTTTGCGGCATGATTGAACTGCCCGTGCAAAAACGATCCGCCAGATCGATGAAACCGACGCGAGGACTCATCCAAATCACGATTTCCTCTGAAAATCTTGAAATATGCGTCATGATCAGTGCGCAAGCACTACAAAACTCGATCGCAAAATCACGATCGGAAACCGCATCCAAGGAGTTTTGACAGACATCGTCAAATCCTAAAAGTTTGGCGACCAACGGACGATCGATCGGGAAACTCGTTCCTGCTAATGCTGCTGCCCCCAGAGGCAGGATGTTGACGCGCTTTCGACAATCTGCGAGCCTAGAGGCATCCCTTCCGAACATCTCTGCATAGGCCAGTAGATGGTGGCCAAAGGTGACGGGCTGAGCGACTTGCATATGCGTAAAGCCAGGCAAAATCGTCGAACTATGCTCAAGCGCAACAGTTGCTAAGGCTTGACGCAATAAATTGAGTAATTCGATCAGAACATCGATTTCGTGGCGCAACCACAGACGAATGTCGGTTGCGACTTGGTCATTGCGGGATCGGCCGGTATGCAAACGCTTTCCCGCATCACCGACAAGTTCGACCAATCGTTTTTCTATATTGAGGTGGACATCCTCAAGATCCAGCAGCCATTCGAAGCGGCCTGCCTCGATTTCACCCAGAATTTGGGTCATTCCGCGTTCGATATCTGAGCGATCCTGAGGTGAAATCACTTTCACAGCTTCAAGCATCTGAGCGTGGGCCAGAGAGCCTTGAATATCAAATTTGGCGAGACGTTTATCAAAGTCTACGGAAGCGGTGTAGCGTTTGACAAGCTCCGATACTGGCTCCGAGAACCGGGCGGACCAAGCTTGGGCTTTCTTGTCGAACTGACTCTGTGTGGGGTTTTGAGTATTTTTCATAGTGTTCAAATTATAGAACGCAGCGCCACCTCGGCGGGCATGAGATAATTTTCCTCGTGATAACTCGTTTAAACCGGATTCAATATGGCTGCGGTCAGGGTCGGCATTGCACAAATTAACGCATTGGTAGGTGACTTGGCGGGGAACGCCCGGCTTGTGTTCGAGGCTGCCCGAGACGCTTATGCCCAGGGCGCAAGGGTTTTATTGACGCCCGAGCTTGCGCTGACGGGTTATCCACCCGAGGATTTATTGCTCAGGCCTGCTTTTGTCCAAAAATGCGAAGTTTCATTACGCAGCCTATGTGCGGAGCTCTCTTCCCTAAAGGGGATGCACGTGGTGGTTGGGCATGTTTGTCAAACTCCTGAGGGTTTGCGCAATGCGGCCTCTGTTCTGGCAGATGGCCAGATTCTTGGCACATACTTTAAAAAAGAATTGCCCAATTATTCGGTTTTCGACGAAAAGCGCTATTTTGTTCCTGGTGAGGCTCCTCTGAGTTTCAGTATCGAAGGCGTGCGATTTGGGATCAATATTTGCGAGGACATCTGGGGAAACTCAGCACCCGAAGCGGCAGCGAACCAAAATGTTCAGGCTTTACTCGTGCTGAATGCCTCGCCCTTTAGCCTGGGCAAGCAGGAACAACGGGTTCGTGTGGCATCCAGGTGTGTCAATCGCACGCATTGCGCACTGATTTATGCAAATCTCGTGGGGGCTCAAGACGAGCTTATTTTTGATGGCGCATCTTTTGTGTTGTCACGAGACGGTCTGATGGTCTTGCGGTCGGCCGACTTTTCATCCGATCTAAGTTTTATTGAAATTTCGGAATCTGGTGAGGTTTTGGCGCCAAAAATTGGTACCACTGCGGATTCTTCATTGGCCCAAAGGGCATTGACCCCTCAAATCCAATCAGAGGAGGCCCTTGTTTGGGAAGCCCTCAAGCTTTGCTTAACTGATTATGTACACAAAAACGGTTTCCGCAGCGTAATTCTAGGTTTGTCTGGCGGGATAGATTCGGCCGTAGTGTTGGCCGTGGCTGTGGACGCGTTGGGCGCCGATCGCGTTCATGCCGTGATGATGCCTTCACGATTTACTGCTGATATTTCTCAGATCGATGCCCGGGATATGGCCAAACGGCTTGGAATCGACTACCGAGAAATTGCGATTGCTGAACTAGCCAATAGCTTTGATCAAGTATTGGCACCTTTTTTCGCTGGCAGAGCCCCAGACGCCACAGAGGAAAATATTCAGGCCAGATTGCGTGGCATGCTCTTGATGGCGCTTTCCAACAAGTTTGGCCACTTAGTTCTCACGACGGGTAATAAGTCTGAACTTTCTACTGGTTATTGCACCTTGTACGGCGATATGGCTGGTGGATTCGCTGTTTTGAAGGATGTGGCCAAAACCTTGGTGTATCGACTCGCTCGCTGGCGCAATACTATTTCAGAGGTCATCCCTGTCAGAATCATCACGCGTCCGCCCTCAGCGGAACTGAGAGCGGATCAAACCGATCAGGATAATCTGCCTGAATATGACGTGATTGACGCAATTATTGAGCATTACGTTGAGCGTAACGCCTCCGTCGCAGACATCATTGCTTCCGGCTATTCCAAAGAAGCCGTTGAGCAGGTTGTCCGCTTAATCCGGATCAATGAATACAAGCGCAAGCAGGGTCCTTTTGGTCCGCGCATCACTGAGCGGGCATTCGGACGGGATTGGCGTTATCCTTTATCAAACGGTTTTCGTGATTGATCACAATTTTTCTCAATAACAGGACTCATCGTGAAGCAAGTGACAGCCATTATCAAGCCCTTCAAACTTGACGAAGTGCGCGAGGCTCTGGCCGAAGTCGGCGTAAACGGGTTGACCGTGACAGAGGTCAAAGGATTCGGACGTCAAAAGGGACACACCGAACTTTATCGAGGCGCTGAATACGTTGTCGATTTTTTGCCAAAAATACGCGTTGAGATGGTAGTAGCGGACGAAGCTGTCGACAGGGTGATCGAAGCGATTGTGCGCGCAGCACGCACAGGGAAAATTGGCGATGGCAAAATTTTTGTCACACCAGTCGAGCAGGCGATTCGAATTCGTACAAGCGAGAGCGGTGACGCCGCCCTGTAATTTCGCCGCGCTGTATTTTTAAAAATCTTAATAGTGACGACTTAAATGAAACAATTCGACTGGGCCAACCCCTATCCAACGATTCGCATTCCGGTATTCGCGCGCAATGTGGTGTCAACCTCACATCCCTTGGCCGCACAAGCTGGTTTGCGCATGCTTCTGAAGGGTGGATCCGCGGTCGATGCCGTCATCGCCGCTGCGGCTGCGATAACGCTTGTGGAGCCAGTCTCTTGTGGATTGGGCGGAGATGCCTTCGCCATTGTTTGGGACGGAAAAACTTTACAAGGTTTAAATGCTTCGGGTTATGCGCCACAGGCATGGGACATCGATTATTTCAAAAAGAAATATGGCGTAGACGTCAACGGTCTGGCCAAGGCACCCAAACGTGGTGTGGATGCTATCACCGTGCCTGGTGTGGTGGCGGGTTGGGCGGCCCTACATGAGCGTTACGGCAAACTCCCGTTTGCAGAGCTCATGGAGCCCGCTATCGAAATTGCCGAGCGTGGCTATGCCGTTCCTCCCGTCGTGGCTCAAAAATGGGCAGCGGCTGTTCCAGAACTCAAGGATCAACCCGGTTTTGCCCATACTTTTATGCCCGAGGGCAGGGCGCCTAAAGTCGGTGAACGGTTTGTTTTCAAGGATGTCGCCCAGACTCTAAAGCGTATCGGTGCGACGCTGGGTCGAGACATGTACGAAGGGGAAACTGCTGAAAAGCTGGTGGCCTTTATTCGTGAGCATGGTGGTGCACATACGTTGGAGGACTTCCGTCAGTACCGGCCGGAATGGGTCACTCCGATTTCGAAAAATTATCGTGGTTACACTTTGCATGAAATTCCTCCCAACGGTCAGGGCATTTCCGCACTGCAGGCACTCGGTATTCTTGGGCACTTCGATCTCGCAAACATGAAGGTTGATTCTGTCGAATCCCAGCATGTGCAGATCGAAGCGATGAAGCTCGCGATGGCTGACTTGTATCGCTATGTGGCTGATCCTCGCACGATGGAGGTCAGCCCTGAGCAAATGCTAGATGATGCTTACCTGGCTGAACGCGCCAAACTGATCGATATGAAACGGGCAACCCATTTCCCCGCTGGCATGCCTCCCACAGGAGGAACGATTTATCTGACCGCAGCCGATGAAAATGGCATGATGGTCTCTTTCATTCAATCCAATTACATGGGTTTTGGCTCTGGCGTTGTTGTGCCAGGGACTGGCGTAAGCTTCCAAAACCGTGGAGTCGGATTTTCAATGAATCCGACCTCAGCCAATGTTGTCAAGGGTCACAAGCGTCCTTTCCACACCATCATTCCCGGCTTTTTGACTCGAGACGGAGAGCCTGTGATGAGTTTTGGTGTCATGGGTGGAGACATCCAGCCCCAGGGACACATACAGACTGTGATTCGCATGGTGGACTATCACCAACAACCACAAGCTGCATGTGATGCTCCGCGCTGGAAAGTCAATCGCGACTTCACGCTCGATGTCGAGTCCACGATGCGTGCTTCAACGATCGCAGGGCTTGAAAAACTGGGTCACTCTCTGAAGGCCATTGACGATCCATACATGGATTTTGGTTCGGGTCAGTTTATCTGGCGCTTATCCAAAGATCTTGAACATGGATATGTCGTGGCAAGTGATAGTCGACGTGATGGTCAGGCCGTAGGCTTTTAAGGCTTTGGGCTTTTTCACTTGCTTAAACTTATCCGCCAAAACTCAGGTAAAAAACACTCCGTGACTAAGAGCGGAGTGTTTTGCCTCGAAAATACTGATCTTCTGGCCAGAAGAGCAGGGTGAGGCCAGAGCTCAGCCAGTGACTTTTGGGTAAAAGGATACGCTGTTCGATAAAGCGCCGTTTGTCTGTTGAGGCACGCTAATTCAAAGCTCGATCGGGTGATTTCGGGGTTGTCGTACAAAATGTCCGCCAGTGGCCGACTCCTCAGGCGACGCATGCCTTGCCAGACGCCGTGAGAGGCTTGGAGAGGCGTGACGCTTCTTGCCACCACACACTCAACATGATCAACACTCATGACAATCTCCCTGATCCATACAGGAGACATGGTGTTCAAGCCCAAAGGCTGAGCTTCTTCGGGTGTCGCCCCATCTGAGTACTCGGCGATCACTCGTAGTGTCAAGGGTCCGATCTTGCGCAGTGCATGTGTCAACGCACCGGGTTTGGTTAACCAAGCCTTTTGGTTCTCAGATAATGAAGGTCTGGGTTGTTTGCGCCAGGTCATTGGACGTTCAAATCTATTCATGGATGTGTATTATCCAACTTATGGAAAAGTTGCGTATTTCAAAATTGATGGCAGACCGGGGTTTGTGCTCACGTCGAGAAGCGGACAGCTATATCGAACGCGGTTGGGTGAAGGTCGATGGTGTAGTCGCCACGCTTGGCGAACGAGCCTTTCCCTCGCAGACGATTACTCTTGATAGAAATGCTGCTGCGCAGCAAATATCCAGAGTCACAATCCTGATCCATAAACCGATGGCTTATGTCTCGGGACAAGCGGAGGATGGCTACACCCCTGCAGTCGCCCTGATCAATGCTCAAAGTCGATCTGAGACGGATAGAAGTCCGCTTAAATTCGATCGTGCTCATTTGCGTGGGTTGGCTGTGGCTGGTCGGCTTGACATAGATTCGACAGGACTCTTGGTACTGACTCAAGATGGGCGCATCGCGCGACAGTTGATCGGCGAGGACTCCGAAATCGAAAAAGAATATCTGGTCCGTGTTCAGGGGCGTTTAGCCCCTGGTGGACTTGAGCTGCTGAATGAAGGTCTCTCGCTTGACGGCAAGCGTTTAAAACGCGCGCAAGTCAGATGGCAAAACGATGATCAACTTCAGTTCGTGCTGCGCGAAGGCAAGAAACGCCAAATTCGCCGGATGTGCGAACTCGTCGGTCTCAAGGTCCTCGGACTTAAACGCGTCAGAATTGGAGGCGTCAGGCTCTCAGATCTTCCTGTTGGGCAATGGCGTTACCTTGGTCCCCACGAGCGCTTTTAGCTAGTGTGTCAGAAAATCGAGTTTGTATGACGCTCGCTCATCCTGACCAAGGGTGCGGACAAGCCAGGGCAATGTTTCTTTCATCGTAGCGGCGAGGGTCCACGGGGGATTGATCACAAAAATACCGCTCCCGTGCAGTCCTAAACCGTCCGCGCCTGGTTTGTGAACAGTCAAGCTGACATGTGTCCAGTTTTTTCCAGCTAGTTTTTCAATTTGTCGCGGGAGTTCTTGAGCTTCGCGACGTTGCACTTGTGGATACCATATTGCATAGCAGCCTGTTGGAAAACGGACCATCGCGTCTTTCATCGTATCAATCACCCTTCTGTAATCATGTTTGTCTTCGTAAGAAGGATCAATCAACACGATTGCACGACGAGAGGGGGGAGGAATGTGACCTTTGAGTCCTGCGAATCCGTCATCACCAAACACAGCAGTTTGGCGGGGCACACGGACTGTGCGTTGGTCAAGATTTTGTCTCAAGATGTTCGATTCGTTCGGATGCATTTCAAACAGTCGTAATTTGTCTTGAGATCGACATGCTTCCAAAGCCAACCAAGGTGATCCGGGATAAATGCGTAGGTTTCCGTCAGGGTTCAGATCCCGGATCATGTCTAAATAATGCATCACAGCGGGTGGTGGCGATTTTGCTTGCCAGATTCGAGCGATTCCATCCACGTATTCGCCTTTTTTCTGGGCCCATTGTCCTTCCAAGTCATATAAACCAGCGCCAGCATGCAAGTCGATGAACCAGTAGGGCGTGTCTTTTTGATTGAAGTATTGAAGAATATGGGTCAAAACGATGTGTTTGAGCACATCGGCATGATTGCCTGCATGAAAACCATGGCGGTAACTGAACAAATGACTCTCCGTTATAAAGCTAATTTTAGTGTTCGTGTGGGATCAGAAAGGCGGTTGACGCAGTCTAACCCCATCTGTACCAGAGCCGTAAAAGCGCTTTAAGCATAACGCAAGCGAGTGGTAAACTTCGGCGGCTTACTCTTTAGGTGTGCGACTCATTTATGTTTGATTTCATTCGTAGTCATCAGCGCTGGATGCAGCTTATTTTGTTGCTCCTCATTGTTCCTTCCTTTGTCTTCTTTGGCGTTCAGGGATATTCGAGCTTCATGGCCAGTGAGCCTGAGCTAGTCTCTGTCGGGGATCAACCCATCACTTTGGGTCAGTTCAACCAAGCAAGAACGGCTCAGCTCGAGCAGTATCGCAATGCTTTAGGTAGCCAGTTCGATCCGGCAGCGTTTGATACGCCAGAATTTCGTGAACAACTTCTCAATCGGATGATTGATGAGCGGACCGTAGCGCTTGCAGCAGCCAAAGGGCGTTACTCAGTGTCTGACGAGACGCTTCGTCGCACAATCGCAGCCATCCCTGCAGTCCAGGAAAATGGTCAGTTTTCATCTCAGCGCTATCGCGACGTGCTGGCGGCTCAAGGCATGACCCCCACGACGTTCGAACTGGGCCTACGGCGTGATTTGGCTATCGCTCAAGTGCTTCAACCCATTGGATTGACTGCGCGGGTTCCTGCCGAAGTCTCTGAAAATATTCTTGCGCTTCTGACTGAGAAACGGACTGTTGAGCGTCGTGTCTTTTCTGCTACTGATTTTTCAAAATCAATCGATGTGACCGAGGCGGATATCAAAAAGTGGTACGACAGTAATCAGTCAAAATTATTGATTCCTGAAAATGTTGACGTTCAGTTTATTGTTCTCAATGAGCAGGCCGCCTCAAAAAATGTCAAGGTGACCGAAGAAAACATAGAAAGTTTTTATAAACAGAACCAAGCAAGATATGGCCAACCCGAGCGTAGGCGTGTGAGTCATATATTGATAGAGTTACCTGCCTCGGCCAATGATGCAGTCAAGGCAGAGGCTCGTGCGAAAGCAGAGGATTTGGCCAAGAAAGCTGCCGCGGCTCCCCAGTCTTTCGCGTCGCTCGCCAAGGACTTTTCCCAAGATACGGGTTCGGCCAATCAAGGTGGGGATTTAGGCTGGATCACTAAAAACATGCTTGTCCCCCAAGTTGAAAATGCAGTGTTCGATCTGGAGCGTGGCAAGATATCAGGTGTTGTGGAAAGTCCTTTTGGATATCACATCATCAACGTCGTAGATATTCAGCCTGCCTCGGTCAAATCTCTCGCAGAAGTCAAAGAGGACATTACAAACGAAATTCGCAAGCAACTTGCTGCAGAACAATTCGCTCAGCTTGGCAGCAAACTGACCAGTTTGGTATATGACCAAAGAGATAGTTTGAGTCCTATTGCGACAGCGTTGAATTTGCCGATTCGTTCGGCTTCCGGTTTGACGCGCGATGGTCTCTTGCCCGCTTCGCAACGATCGGGACCTGAGTTGCCTGAAGATGAACAGACTATCTTGGGTAATCCTAAAGTTCGTCAGGCTGTTTTTTCCTCGGACGTTTTGAAGGAAAAACTCAACTCAGGAGTAATTGAAGTTTCTCCCGATGTGATTGTGGCCATTCGTGTATCGGCTATTCATCCCGCGCATGTTCCAGCCTTGGCTGCTGTGTCACAGCAAATCAAGCAACGGTTAACTGATGAGCTTTCCTTAGCCGCGGCACAAGCTGCGGGTCAAAAGGAGTTGGATCTGCTGAAGGCCAAACCCGATAGTGAGGTTAAGGATTTTGAACCAGCGGTAGAAGTCACTCGGCAACAACCTTCATCTTTGACACGAGAGCAGCTCGAAGCTGCAATGTCTGCGAGCCCACAGCCTTTACCCAGTTTTGTAGGTGTGGCAGGGGCGGATCAATATACGATCCTAAAAGTATCAAAGATTGAGCCAGGTGCAAAACCTGAGGCAACTCAGCTTAATCAGTTGCAAGCACAACTCTCTCAAGCATGGGGGGCTGCAGAGGAACAAGCGGCTCTCAAGGTGTTGCGAAACGAGTTCAAAGTCAAACTATTGCCGGATGCGAATAAACTCATCAGCGGTGAGTTAGACGCAGCCAAACTTTAAATAGTTATCGAAGCATGGGTGCGAGCTTTTCAAGAACGTTTCCCATCAAAATTGGTTGAGCTTGTTCATTAGGGTGAATGGTATCGGCCTGGAACATTTCAGGCCGATCGGCAATACCTTCCAGAAAAAATGGCACGAGTCCGGTTTGCTCAGACTGCGCAATCTGCGCAAATAATTCTCTAAATGCAGTGGTGTATTCCGTACCGTAGTTTGGTGGAATTTGCATGCCTGCAAGCAGAACCTGTGCGCCAGTCTCTTTCGCCAGCCGAACCATTTCAAGGATATTATTTCTCGTCAATGACAAGGGCAGACCTCTCAACGCGTCATTGGCCCCGAGTTCGATCAAGACAATATTCGGTTTTGTCCGCGCAAGTAGTGCTTTGATTCTGGACACCCCCCCACTTGTCGTGTCGCCGCTGATACTTGCATTGATAATTTCCGCAGACGGATGCGTTTTAGCCAGGGATTGTTTCAATAGTTCTACCCAGCCAGTCCCTCGCTTTAATCCATACTCAGCCGACAGGCTGTCCCCAATGATCAGGATCCGTTCTGTTATTGTTTGTGTTGGTTGTTGAGCTTGGGCGTGTTGAAGCGATGCTAGGCCAACAGACAGCCCCAAGATCCCTAATAAGATCATGCGTCGATAGAAAGAGAATGAATTCATGAATGCTGCCACTAATGCGATAGTAGTCAATAGGCTTTGCAAGCGGGTATCCGATGCATCGGGTATGTTGAATATTTTAGATGACGTCAGTTTTACCGTCACTCAAGGCCAGTCTATTGCAATTACTGGAGCTTCGGGATCAGGCAAGTCAACGCTCCTGGGCTTACTTGCGGGTTTGGACCAGCCAAGCTCTGGGGAAGTTCAATTGCTAGGTCAATCTCTTTCAGCCATGAATGAGGATGAAAGAGCAGCCTTTAGAGCAAATAACGTTGGTTTTGTATTCCAGTCTTTTCAGCTTCTTCCAAATTTAACTGCCATTGAAAATGTCATGCTTCCTCTGGAATTGGCTGGGATTGCTGCGGAGGAACCTGCCAAACAAATGTTGCTGCGTGTGGGGCTTGGTGCAAGACTCAATCATTACCCAACCACATTATCTGGCGGAGAGCAGCAGCGCGTTTCGATTGCTCGCGCTTTTGTTCAAAAGCCAGTCCTTATTTTTGCTGATGAGCCAACAGGTAGTCTGGATGAAACAACAGGTTCGAAAGTCATTGAGTTGATGTTCGAACTGGCAAGGCAACAAAACACCACTCTGATCTTGGTGACTCATGATCCATCATTGGCGGCCCGTTGTGACAGGCAGCTTGTTTTGCATTCTGGTCGTCTCGATCTATGATCTGCGGCTGAACATCAAGTACGACTCCGACGCCACTCAATCAGACTATTGAATATTCCACTTGCGCAAATAATACCTATACCGATCCACGTGGTTTGATCGGGTAAATGGGACCAGACGATCCATCCGATGGTCGCGGCAAAAGTAATCTGAATATAAATAAATGGCGCCAGCAAGGACGCTGGAGCATATCGATAGGATTGAATCTGTAAGAGGTGTCCCAAGCCGCCTGCAACACCACTGAGCAATAAAATCACCCAGTTAAGCGGGCTGAGTGTTTTAAGAATATCCACGGCATCCGGAAGAACAAAAGGCAAGCTTAATGTCAGTGTTCCTGCACCGATCGCTCCACTCCAAAGTACCGTTGTGAATGCGCTGTCGTGGGCGAGCATTCTTGATAAAAGATGCTGAGCCGTAAATAAACAGGCTGTGATGAGACCCATGATGACGCCCATCGCTGGCAGTCCTGCAGACGGTCGTATCACTATCATCACCCCGACTAATCCAATCGCTGCGGCTACCCAGCGCGATTTTCTGATGGGCTCCTTTAAAACCCATGGAGCGATCGAAAGCATCAGAAGTGGTGCGATAAAAATCAAGGCCGTCGCCTCGGCTTGGTGCAGGTAGCTTAAAGAAGTAAAAAAAGAAAGTGCCGATCCCAGCATCGCAGCTGCCCGCAAGCACTGCAGTTTCGGCATTTTGCTTTTAAAAACAGTCAATCCGCGGCTGGGCAAAATAATGAATAACAACAAAACCAAATGAATGGCGTATCTAAACCAGCAAAAAACGAGCAGGGGAACCCCGACGGCCATGACCCACTTGCCCATGCCATCAAGCATTGTCAATAGAAGCAAGGAAAGAAGTAAGGAAGCGACGCCTAACAAAGGCCGCTGGGCAGGGTAGGTGGATGCTTGTGCTGAATTGAGGGCGGTGACCCGGGGCATCGACCAGACTCCTATCTGTAGTGTATTTTGGGGGTACGACTGAGATCATACGCTTGTTATTTATCTTGTATCGTGACAGAGCCTTGCTAAAATCCTACATTATGAAAACCAACCGCCTATTTACGGATTTTTATCGAACCATCATCTTACGGGTGGTTTTGGGTCTGTTTTTGAGCATTTCCCTCAATGCTTTTGCCCAGTTTTTACCTCAAACTGAGTTGAATGTTGTCGGCGGGCGCAGTACACGTTTAACTTACACAGATGTTGAAAAACCATTTTGGAGCGACACTCTTTCAGAACGCTCTGCGGGTGCAGTCACCGCTCAGATCAAGGGTTTTGACGAAATGGGCCTCAAAGGCCAGGAGCTGATGCGTCTCATGGGGCAGGGGGTGATTGAATTTGGCGTCTTGCCACTCTCATATTACGCACCCGACAATCCCCTTTTCGAAGCCGTTGACATAGCAGGACTTGCATCCAGTTCAAGCATTGCCAAAGAAACCGCCAGTGCCTTTTCACCCGTGCTGAGTCATTACCTTTCGTCCTCACAGCAAATAAAGATGCTGGGCATTGCCCCCTATGGCGCTCAGTTTTTATTCTGTAATACCGAGATGAGAGGATTGTCAGACCTGCGCGGACAAACAATCAGGACGATTACGCAAACCCAAGCTGAACTTTTCGAAGCACTGGGTGCGAAAAGCGTCAATATCCCATTTGGTGAGGTACTGAATGCTCTTGAAAAGAAAACGATTACTTGTGCAGTCGCAGGAGCGCTGTCAGGTTACACCGCCAAGTGGTACACAGTTACCACACATTTGTTTGCTCTGCCTATTGGCTGGAATCAAGAAGTGCATGCTGTCAATCAAAAAGCCTGGGATAAGCTTTCTCCACCTTTGCAAGGATTTATCGAGGCGAACATTGAGCAACTCATTGAGAATTTATGGGTGTTCTCTGAAAAGCTGACCAAACGCGGAATTGATTGCAACACCGGAAGTAAAGAATGTGCATTGATACCACGGGGGCAAATGACGCTGGTCGTCCCCACGGCTGCAGATCTGGCGTTGGTGAAACGGCTCGCGACGCAAAAAGTTCTTTCTGCATGGGCAGAAAGATGCTCAGATTCTTGCGTCGCTGACTATAACCAGACAGTTGGCAAACTACTTAAAACAAATGTTAAAAAGTAGTTTGCAGTCAGTCACTCTTCTTGAGCAATGCCACTCGGGTGATCTGAAGTCATTACTTCAGGTCGGTGGCACGCAAATCCCAAAGAAGCTGGAAAGTGTGATGGCTCTCTGTTGGCAAACTTAAAAAGTTGCTGATCCAGGCCCCAGCGATCTGGGCGCTTTCCAACGTGGTCGTATCGATGACCATAAATGGCTCTAGGACTCTTTTGCTCACATCCTCAGATGGCAAGGGCTTTGAAAGCGCGGGATCTGGAGTGAGTATTCTCACTGTCAGGATTCCGGTCACCGCCTGAAGAAGAGCTTCATGAGCGTTCAATGCGCGTTGTGCATTTTCTATATTACCCAAACAGACGAGGCTGACAGCAGCGCCGGTCCCTGCGCCAAAAACTTCTGTCACAGCATTGACACGCCGATTTGTGTTGCGCATGGCGCTGAAGTTGCGTATCGACCATTCTGTTTGGTTTTCAAAAGCCTGGCGATAAACGTCGCTGGTAAAAACATGCAACGAATCGGTACGATACAGTGCCAGATAGGGGCGTGACGCAGTCTTGGAGTGATAACGACGTGACCATTGAAAGCCAGGAATGGATGCGCGCTCTTGCATGTGCTCAGTGTCGTACCACTGATTAAAGTCATGCTCATTTTCTGGGGTCACGTCCGTCCAGATCAGGAGTTCACCCTTTGCGTGTTGAGACTGTTCAATCACTGCTGATTTCGTCATGGTGATGCTTAACCTTTGGCTCGAATGATTTTTTTGACTTGAGGAACGTGTCGAATGGAACGGAAAACTTGCGCAAGATGTCTGCGGCTGTCGACCTGAACGGTAAGATTGAGAACGACAGTCGCCATTGCATCATCGTGCATCGTGACGTGAATGATATTGGAATCCGCCTGCGCAACTTCTGCCGCGATTCGACTCAATACGCCGCGTTCATTTTTAGCGACGATATCAATTCGCGCCGACAGATGTTTAGCTGTTTCTTCGTCCCAGGCAACTTCAACCCAGCGCTCAGGCTCTTTGATTCTTGCTCTGAGAGCCACAGGGCATTCTGCGGTGTGCACGACGAGACCATGTCCAACACGAATGCCAGCGATAATTTGGTCGCCTGGTAGGGGGCCGCAACAAGGCGCTAGTTGCACACCTTGACCTTCATTTCCATGAATTTGGATGGGCGTAAGTTTTGCGGACGACATCTCATCATCCGCAGCAGCTGTTGTGGCAATTAATGGGTGATCGGGCGCGAAGCGGCGAGCGACAACCGCAGCCAATCGTTTTCCAAGTCCAATATCCGCGAGAATTTCCTCGCGCGACTTGGCTCCACTCGATTTGGCTAATTTTTCCCAGATTGGGTCATCACTGGCTGGTAGACTCAGTTTAAGCTCGCTTAAAGCCTGAGTGAGCATTCTTTCGCCAAATGCTGCAGATTCATCGTATTGCAAAGTCCGCAGATAGTGTCTGATTTCTGAACGCGCGCGACCCGTTCTTGCATAGTTGAGCCACTGGGCACTTGGACGTGATGTTTGTGAGGTCGTGATGGAGACTGAATCGCCATTTGCAAGTTCAGTGCGCAAAGGCACTTCCTCACCATTTACTTTACATCCCACGGCATGATTGCCCACATCTGTGTGGATGCTGTAGGCAAAATCTACAGCCGTGGCGCCACGGGGTAATGAAACAATCTTTCCCTTGGGAGTAAAGACATACACAGCATCAGGAAACAAGTCGACTTTTACATGCTCGAGAAACTCGGTTGAATCCCCTGTTTGATTTTGTATATCCAATAGCGATTGCAGAGATTTGCTCGTTCGCGACTGAATTTCCTGAAGATTCGACTGATCCCCTTTGTATAACCAGTGGGCCGCTACGCCTTCCTCAGCCACTTGGTGCATATCGTGTGTTCGAAACTGAAACTCGATGGGGGTGCCAAATGGTCCAACCAAGGTTGTGTGAAGAGATTGATAACCGTTGATTTTAGGGATGGCAATGTAATCTTTGAACTTGCCTGGAACAGGCCGATAGAGCTGATGAACAATCCCCATTGCCATATAACACTCAGGCAGGGTTCTGACGATTACCCGAAAACCATATATATCGAGCACATTCGACAGACTTTTCTTTTGCTTGACCATCTTGCTATAGATGGCATAGAGAGTTTTCTCACGTCCTCTGACTTCGCTGTCGATCCCAGCCGCGGGTAACGCTGCGCGAACCTGCTCGTCGATTCGCGTCAACACCTCGCGTCGATTGCCACGCGCGGCCATCACAGCCTTTTCGAGTACGCGGTAGCGGTTGGGATAAATCGCGGCAAAACAGAGGTCCTGCAGTTCTCTGTACAGTGCATTCAAACCTAATCTGTGCGCGATTGGGGCATAGATATCCAGAGTTTCACGAGCAACACGTCTGCGCTTTTCTGGACTGACCGCATCAAGCGTGCGCATATTGTGCAACCGATCAGCGAGCTTGATGAGAATGACGCGAATATCTCGCGCCATAGCCAGCAACATTTTTCTAAAGCTTTCAGCCTGTTGCTGTGCCTTGCTTGCAAATTCGAGTCGGTCAAGTTTAGAGAGCCCATCTACGAGTTCAGCGACCTCCGGTCCAAATTTTTCGAGAAGCTCCTGTTTCGCAATGTCCTGGTCTTCCATGACATCATGCAACAAAGCGGCACGGATGGCGTCCACATCAAGCTTCCAGCCTGCGCATATTTCAGCTACCGAGATGGGATGGCTGATGTAAGGAGAACCGCTTGAACGAAACTGTCCTAAATGTGCCTGATCTGAAAAACGATAGGCATCGCGAACGAGTGCAACATCTTTGGCATCGAGATAGCCATCAAGCAGAAGTTGCAGGGAAGCCATTGAAGCAATGGCGGGTTCTGCTTCTGTGACAACAGGTGTGGCTGAACCAGAAACCGCTCCAAGTTTTTCTTGAGGAGCGGTCGGTCTTCGGGTGAGACGTGAGCCTGCGCGCAGGGCGGCTAGTAACCCGGATGATGCATACCGAAGTCCGGGGAAGGCCATGATTGATTAGCTCAGGTTGGAACCTTGCGGAGCATTTCGATACCGGTCAAGCCTGCTGCAACTTCGCGAAGAGCGGTCACTGTAGGCTTATCTTTGCTGTCCAGGCGCGCTGCGTGGCCTTGTGCGAGTTCGCGCGCACGGTACGTAGCTGCCAATGTGAGCTTAAAACGGTTAGGAATATGCTCGAGGCAATCGTCAACGGTGATGCGGGCCATGGAAATCCTGTCTGAGAAGTGTGAGTTTTACAAGTGATGACTAGTATAGCTTTAGCGAACTATCAAGGGAGCAAATCAAAGGATCTAAATAGATCTGGATTTCTGGCAAGTTGACGAGGGTAGCGCAACTTGGCTGTTTCAATGATCTGGCTTAATTGTGTCAAGGCAACGCTAAAGTCTTGATTAATAATAACATATTCAAACTCCGGTGCATGAGAGATTTCCTCACTCGCGGCCTCAATTCGCCTTTCAATGACTGTTTCAGCGTCTTGTCCCCGTTGTGTGAGTCGCTCTCTAAGCGTAGAAATCGAGGGCGGCAATATAAATACACCAATTGCCTCGGGAAACAATTTCTTGACTTGTCGGGCACCTTGCCAGTCGATCTCAAGCAAAATGTCCTGACCAAACGCGACTGCCTGATCGATCTTGTCCCGCGGGGTACCGTAAAAATTACCATGCACTTCTGCCCATTCAAGCAACTGGTTGTTTTGACGCAGCGCATCAAATTGCTCACGAGTCACAAATCGATAGTCTTTACCGTCAGTCTCGCCAGATCGCGGAGGGCGTGTCGTACAAGAGACAGACAGGCACAAAGTGGGATCTCGAGCCAGGAGTGCATTGACCAGGCTCGATTTCCCCGCCCCGCTTGGAGCGACAACCATAAAAACGTTTCCGGCTACCAGAGACATAGGTGACAATGGAGATTAGTTAGATAAGATAAAAGCATAGCAGAGTGCTCAACACGACAACCCTTTTTATGACTGAAGGAATGTAACGGACATGAAGAACCCGCCACTGATTACGGTTTCCGAGCTTCAGGCTCGACTGACACAAAATCCTGCAAAAGTACTGATTTGCGATTGTCGGTACGATTTGGTGGATTCCGAGCTCGGACTTCGTGCTTATGAGTCTGGTCATATCCCTGGAGCCATCTATCTGAATTTGGGTGAGGTTCTCAGTGGTGCACCCAATGGATCAAATGGACGTCATCCTTTGCCAGACCCTGACCGTCTGGCGGCAGATCTTGCTGCGTTAGGCGTTAATACCGACACCTTGATCGTTGCCTATGATTCGCCAGGTGCTTCGTATGCCGCCCGTCTGTGGTGGTGCGCACGTTGGGTTGGACATTCCCATGTCGCAGTTCTGGATGGAACGATTCAAGCGTGGACCCAGGCGGGTCTTCCTCTCACGACAGACAAACCCGTTCGCCGGGCAGTTGGAAATTTCAAGCGGACAACGTCCCTGACTAAAACTGTCAACTATGCCGATGTTCGCTCAGGGCTTGGACGACAAGACCGGTTGATTATTGATGGCCGACCCGAAGATCGGTTCCAAGGCTTAAATGAAACCCTTGACCCCAAGGCAGGTCATATTCCCGGATCTTTAAGTCGATTTTCTAAAAATAATCTGGATGAAGAGTCCCGCTTTAAATCACCTGAGGTCCTCCGATCTGAATTTTTAAGGATATTGGGTCGCCATTCACCCGATCAGGTTGTCGCAAGTTGCGGATCAGGGGTGGCTGCGTGTCATCTCCTGCTGGCAATGGAGCTTGCAGGCCTTCAAGGCGCGGCGCTCTATGGAGGCTCTTGGAGCGAGTGGTGCGCGCAGCCCGATGCATTAATTGAAACGGGTCCGGCGCGCGCTTCAAACTGACGCAATACTTGAAACGCGACACACGAGTGTGCGTTGATCATTTATTATTTCAACGCTCAAGACAGAGCGTTAAACATAAGGAAAAAGAATGTCTGAATTAAAGGTTGCGGTGATTACAGGAGCAGGTTCTGGTATCGGTCGCGCAGTGGCGATTCACCTGGCCAGAGCCGGCTATCAAGTCGCATTGGCGGGACGGCGCCTAGACGCATTGGAAGAGACCAAAAAAGAAGGTGGAGCACTCGCTTCGAACTTGCACCCTATCGTGACAGATGTCAGTGATGAAGGCTCAGTCAATGCGTTGTTTGCCGAGGTTGTACGTCGCTGGGGAAGATTGGATGTACTGTTCAACAATGCTGGACGTGGCGGCCCGCCAGTACCGATCGAGGATTTGCCTGTCGACATCTGGAAGGATATTGTCAATATCAATTTGACGGGTATGTTCTTGTGCGCGCAGGCGGCTATCCGGATCATGAAGTCGCAAACCCCCCAAGGTGGCCGCATTATCAACAATGGCTCAATTTCTGCTCATGCCCCTCGTCCATTCTCGATCGGATATACGGCAACCAAACACGCTGTGACAGGTCTGACTAAGTCGATCTCTCTCGATACAAGAGCTTATCGCATCGCGTGTAGCCAGATCGATATTGGCAATGCTGCGACACCTATGACGGAGCGCATGACAAAAGGCGTACCTCAGCCCGACGGCTCAACCCGAGTTGAACCACGCATGGATGTGAATCACGTGGCGCAAACAATCACTCAAATGGTGAGTTTTCCGCTTGAGACTAACGTTCAATTTGTCACGATCATGGCAACAACGATGCCATTCGTCGGAAGAGGCTAAAACCTCATTGCACGGGTGATGAATATTGATTATTCGATATTCATCGCCTGTTCTTTCAACTGCTCAATGAAAAGTTTTAAATCTATCGCCGCCTTGGACATTTCCAGGCTGCCCGCCTTGGAGCCCAGGGTATTCGCTTCACGGTTCATTTCTTGAAATAAAAAATCCAGTCTTTTGCCCGGGCTTCCTCGAGAGCTTTGACCTTTACCTGGGTTTGCGTCTGGTTCGTCTTTCAGTAAATATTCCAATTCTGTCAGATGAGACTTCAAACGAGTCAGCTCTTCTGCAACGTCGATACGCAAAGCGAATAAGCTTGATTCGTTGGCGAGGCGTTCGGAGAGCTCAGGACCGGAAATATGTGTAAACCCTGAGGGAAATGCGGCTTGAATCGTTTCACGCAATTTTTGTGCGAGTCGCTCTTTTTGTGAAGCAAGCAGCACAGGCATTTGTTGTTCCACATTGTTCACGATGTGTCCAATCTGCGCTGCAGTTTCCAACATGGCCTGGCTCAGACGTCGACCTTCACGGCGACGACCCGCAATGAGCTCGGTGAGCGCAACATTTAAGGCTTCCTGACAAGCGCTCAACCAAAGTTCCGGATCGACTTGAGGGGCTTGCGTATTTAATACGCTCAGCAAGTCAGAAAAACTCGGAGAAGGGGTCTCAGGCAAAATTTTTCTGACGCGATCTAGTTGCCCTGCGACAAGGTGCAACGCATCTTCTGATATTTCGTATTTCATGGCAGTCTGGGTGCGCACGAAATGCGCACGCACTTCAACTTTTCCGCGTGAAAGCTCAGATGTTAGTCGTTCTTTGATAGGATGTTCAGCCAATCTGAGCTCATCCGGCAAGCGAAACTGAATGTCTAGAAAACGACTATTTACCGACCTGAGTTCGATCGTCACTGTGCCAAAAAACTGTTCGGATTTTCCACTGCCAAAGGCAGTCATGCTGTTCATCATTGAATACTCTCAATACCGATCGCTGCGCCATCGGGGTTACGTGGATCAGAAGCGCCAAAAAGCACGCCATGATTTTTTTGGACAGTTTGCACGCGTCCCATTGTTGGCATCACTCGCACATCATGTCCTTTTTGTTTCAATACATCAATCGTGTCGGGGCTGATGCCGCGCTCGATGCGTAAAAAATCGGGCATCCATTGATGATGGACTCTTGGCATGGATAAAGCCTCGGCAATATTCATTTTAAAGTCAATTGTATTGATCAAGGTCTGGAGGACAGTCGTGATAATTCTTGCACCGCCGGGCGTTCCAGTGGCCAGCCAAGGTTGACCATCACGCATCACAATGACGGGCGTCATTGAGCTTAAAGGTCTTTTTTCTGGCTCAATCGCGTTTGCGGATCCGCCGAGTAAACCAAAGGCATTGGGTGCCCCTGGTTTGGCAGAAAAATCATCCATTTCATTATTTAGAAGTACGCCAGTACCTTGCGCGACAATGCCAGAACCAAAATTCAGATTCAAGGTGTAGGTGCAGCTCACAACATTACCGTGCGCATCCATCACCGAAAAATGAGTCGTTTGGTCGCTTTCGTATGTTTGCGGACGTCCCGCAGACACTTTTTTACTGGGCGTCATTTTTTGAGGATCGATATTCTTGACCAACTGTTTTGCATAAGATTTTGATATCAACCCTTGTTGAGGCACTTTGACAAAATCAGGATCACCCAGATGTTCAGCACGGTCGGCGTAGGCCAGTCGAGCACTTTCAGCAAGCAAGTGAATAGTTTGTGCGCTACCTGCGCCATATTCCGACAAGGGAAAATGCTCGAGTAGATTCAGCATTTGAATCAGGTGGATGCCTCCTGAACTCGGTGCGGGCATCGACAGCACTTCAAATCCTCGATACGAACCTCTGACTGGATCGCGGTTGGCAATGCGATAATTTGCCAAATCCTCCAGTGTCAACGGTTTCGACGAAGATGAAAGTGTGTCGACGATGCCTTGGGCAACGGTGCCTTTGTAAAAACCCTCAGTTCCATGTCGGGCGATTAATCTCAATGTTTTCGCCAAGTCTGGCTGAAGTAATCTCTCGCCGGCGGCATAAGTCTCAAGACTCGCAGCGGGGCATTGCGTGAGAGGACAGTCTGCGGTGTTAGGTTTTCGCTTGAAGAAGACTTCTCGCGTGGAAGGCCATCGCTCGAGGTGGGCGCGCTGCAAGCTGAACTGTTGCGCAAGAACTGGACTGACGATAAAGCCGTCCTCGGCTAATTTGATTGCTGGTGCTAATAGCCTGTTCAGTGGCAAGGTACCGTATTGCTGCGCAGCAAAAATCAAGCCAGCCACAGTTCCTGGGACTGCGACTGAATATGGCGTGCGTGTGGATTTTCCTGGAATGACTTTTCCGTCTTGATCAAGAAACATGTCGCGCGACGATGCGGCAGGCGCAGTTTCCCTAAAATCGAGTGCGCGAGTCTCGCCACTTTTAGCATCTCTGATCAGCATAAAACCACCGCCACCCAGATTCCCCGCATTGGGGAGCACGACTGCCAATGCGAAACCAACTGCCACGGCTGCATCGATTGCGTTACCGCCTTGACTCAAAATGTCTGCACCGACCTGACTGGCCAGATTTTGCTCCGAGGCAACCATTCCACCCGTTGCCCGAACCGGATGGAATATTTCCAGGCTGTTGTCGTAGCGGGTCACGGCTACGTTTTCGGGCTGAGTACGCGCATGCGATGGGAGTAACAGGCAGCATGTCATCAAAGAGACAATCAAGACAGTTGAGGGTCTGCTGCGTATACTGTTGCTCTGGTGCAGAGGACTTTGGTCATTTCGCATCATGATCTATCCAAATATATGTAAATGAGAGCAAAACGTGTCAAATACTAGCACCGTCCATCTACGCCCTTCAGGCAGAAAACTCGACGAACTTCGCGCGGTCAACGTTCAGAGAAACTTTACACGTTATGCGGAGGGTTCTGTATTGTTTTGCATGGGGGAAACGCAAGTACTCTGTACTGCCAGCGTACTGGAAAAAGTCCCTCCATTTCTCAAAGGCAAAGGGCAGGGATGGGTCACAGCGGAATACGGCATGCTGCCTCGGGCCACCCACACGCGTTCCGACCGTGAGGCAGCCAAAGGCAAACAATCAGGTCGGACTCAGGAGATTCAACGATTAATCGGCCGAAGTTTGCGGGCCGTGATTGACATGGAATTGCTCGGAGAGAGAACGATTCAGGTCGATTGTGACGTGCTTCAGGCAGATGGAGGCACTCGATGCGCAAGTATTACGGGCGCATGGATCGCTGTGGCGGATGCGGTTGAGGGCCTGCTATCGCAGGGCGTGATCGCGCAAAATCCCATTAAGGACTCCGTCGCAGCGATATCGGTTGGCATGGTCAATGGTCACCCCACGCTTGATTTGGATTATCCGGAGGACTCTGGCTGCGATGCGGACATGAATGTTGTTATGACAGGCGCTGGGCGCTATGTCGAGGTACAAGGTACTGCTGAAGGTCATGCTTTTGATCGACATGAACTCAACGCCTTGTTGAGCCTGGCAGAGCAGGGAATACAGTCACTCAAAGAAAAACAGAAAGCCGCCCGTCAAGGATAGCTTTCTGTTGTGTGTATCTGACCTAACTTGAACTCAACGTTAAATCGTTCTGCCGCCGTCTACGGGTAATTCGAGACCCGTCAAGAAAGAGGCTTCTTCAGAGGCCAGAAAGACGGCTGCATTCGCGATGTCCTTGGGCACACTCAATCTTCCCATCGGAATGGTTGCAATAAACCGCGCGCGATTTTCAGGGGTGTCAGGCACACCCATAAAATCTCCCAACATTCCGGTATCGCCCATCACGGGGCAAATAACGTTCACCCGGATATTGTCACTTGCGAGTTCCACAGCAAGTGATTTTGAAAGCAAATTCGCAGCGCCTTTCGATGCGTTGTACCAAGTCAACCCAGGTCTCGGACGCATACCTGCCGTTGATCCCACATTGATAATACAGCCGGATTTTTTCGATCGCATGGACGGAACGACCGCATTGATCATGTGATAGATAGCTTTGACATTGACATCGAAACAACGATCGTAGGTTGCTTCATCGACATCCAGAAAAGGCTGATTTTTGTGTGTATACCCAGCATTATTGACAACGATGTCGATACCGCCAAAATGATCCCTGGCTGTCTTGACGGCCACATCGATGTCCGCACGCTTGCTGACATCACATTTGACAGCGATCGCTGCGGCACCAATTTCAGAGGCGACTTTCTTGGCGCCGGCTTCGTTGAGATCCGCAATCACGACCTTAGCCCCCTCGCGAGCGTAACTACGGGCGATTTCTGCTCCGAAGCCGCTTGCAGCTCCGGTCACAATTGCAACTTTATCTTTCAAACGCATCATGTTTGTCACCTCCTTAAGAAATGAAGGGCCTGAAAATCAGGCCCTTTGATCAAGCAGCTGCTAATAACTGTCCCAGCTTGGCTTGCTTGCTGATCCCCCAGACTGTCTGAGTGAGCTTTTTGACTTGTTCCTGCGTTGCCGCACCTTGGTAAGTTCCAAGACGCATCGTCTTTTCTTCTATTTCGGAGCGGGAAAGGGTATTGCCAGGATCGCCTTTCGGCTCATCGACTCGACCGGTCAAAGTGCGTCCGTCTTTGGTTTTGACAGTCACCTTCCCGATCCAGCGCTGGGGGTATGCGGTGTCGACCTCTTCGTCGAGCTCCATCGTCACTTTGTCACGGAAGGCTGCTACGGCACCATCTTTCAACGCCTGATCAAATCCAGCCAAATCAGCCGAATTACGCAATGCGATCAGCGCAAGCACTGTGCCCATTGAGAATTTTGATTGATGAACTGTTTGAGGGTTCGTAACTGGACCTAATACATCAATCGCGCCTTGATGAACATGCGTCACGACAGATGAAATGTCATCGGCTTTCAGCCCATGCTGCTTCATGGCAAATTGCAGTGCATCCGCAGCAGGGTGTGTATGGCGGCATGACGCGTGATACTTGAAAGATGTTTCTGGCAATGCCCAACGCACGCCCAAACGGTCTGTGAGACGGGCGGGATCCGCGTCCGTAGACATCCCCGCGGCCATACCTTGAACGCCCTCTAAAATTCGTCGAGCTCCAGTAAAGCCGTCTTGCGCAAGATAGGCCGCAGTCAGGCCTGCAGAGGCAGCATGCGCAGTATGCAGCTGTTTCGAGTCCGCTGCATCACGCAAAAATTCCCACAGTCCAGATGCCGTTGTTCCTGCAGATCCGATCGCATGAAGCATCTGCTCGGGTGTGAGCTTGAGTAAACGTCCAACGGTCACGGCCGCGGCAACTGTACCTGCAGTGCCAGTGGTATGAAATATTTTGTAGTGGGAGCGCCCTAAAAATTCACCCACACGAATACCGACTTCGTAACCCGCAACCGAGGCTGTAATGAACTCTTCACCTGAAGCGCCTATCGCCTGCGCGACGGCCAATGCCGGTGGAAAGACAACAGCAGCGGGGTGAAAAACGGAACCGTTGTGTACATCGTCTTGCTCGACCACATGCGCCGCTGCCGCATTGACCATCGCGGCAAAAACGGGCGAGGTCATCCTTCTGTTGACGAAGTCCTCGGACTTGCCATCAGAAGGTCCCATGAGTGCCGCATATTTAGCCATTGATTTCACTGCGCGAGCAGTGGATCCGGCAAGAATAGAGGCCATCGTATCGAGAAACAAATCTTCGCAGCGCATGCGCACAGACTCAGGAATGTCTGAATATTTCAATTCAGAAGCAAACTTAGCGAGCTCAGCACTGGGATGCAAAATTGTTGCACCTGCTGTTGATCTTGCAGCCGTCATCGATATCTCCCTTAAAAGGAACGAGGTAAGCCGAGAATATGTTCGGCAACATAAGACAGGATCAGGTTAGTTGAAATAGGCGCGACCTGATAGAGACGAGTTTCACGGAATTTGCGCTCAACGTCATATTCGCAAGCAAAACCAAAACCACCGTGGAATTGCAAACATGCATTGGCAGCTTCCCATGAGGCGTCGGCTGCAAGCAACTTGGCCATATTCGCTTGCGCTCCGCAAGGCAGGTTTGCGTCAAACAAACGGCATGCCTCGTAACGCATCAAACTCGCCGCTTCGACATTGATGTGCGCGCGTGCGATTGGAAACTGAACTCCTTGGTTTTGTCCAATCGGGCGTCCAAATACGATGCGGTCTTTTACATAGGCCGTGACCCGGTCCACGAACCAGTAGCCGTCACCGATACACTCTGCAGCAATCAAGGCGCGCTCAGCGTTCAATCCATCTAAGATGTACTTGAACCCTTTGCCTTCCTCGCCGATCAGATTTTCGGCAGGAATTTCCAGATTATCAAAGAACAGCTCGTTCGTTTCATGGTTCACCATATTGAGAATCGGACGAACTGTCAGACCCTTGCCAATCGCATCGCGTAAATCAACAATGAAAATTGACATTCCTTCGGATTTTTTAGTGACCTGCTCAAGGGGAGTTGTCCGTGCGAGCAAAATCATCAAGTCTGAGTGCTGGATACGGGAAATCCACACCTTTTGACCGTTGATCACGTAGCGATCGCCCTTTTTGACAGCGGTTGTCTTGATTTTTGTCGTGTCGGTGCCAGTGGTCGGCTCAGTGACACCCATGGATTGGAGTCTCAGCTCGCCTGCCGCAATTTTCGGCAAATACAGGTTTTTTTGCTCGGTTGAGCCATGACGCAAAAGGGTGCCCATGTTGTACATTTGTCCGTGGCAGGCGCCCGAATTACCCCCACAGCGATTGATTTCTTCCATAATGACGGAAGCTTCAGTCAATCCCAACCCCGAGCCACCATATTCCTGGGGGATCAAAGCCGCCATCCAGCCAGCTTGGGTCAGTGCGTTGACAAACTCCTCGGGATAACCCCTCACTTCGTCAACTTTACGAAAGTATTCGTCGGGAAATTGCTTGCAAAGATCCCTAATTGCGTCACGGATATCTTGGTACTGATCAACGTTGGAGTTCATGATTGTCTTATGATGGCAGGTGTTGTACAGCCGCTAATGTGCCCCATGGCGCCTGAGTTGACCATTGACGTTTGATTAACACGGGCTTTTTCATTGCTTAAGAGACTGCCACCTTTATGGCGAATCATTTTGACCTGACGGATTTGCAACTTATCGTCAATATTGGAGACGCAAGCAGCTTGACTCGCGGCGCTGAAAAGTTACACTTGTCACTGCCTGCCGCGAGCAATCGCGTCAAAAACCTCGAAGACCACTTTGGCACTAGGCTTTTTCATCGAAATAGCCAAGGTGTGACACTGACACCTTCTGGTGAGGCATTTTTGCGTCATGCCAGGCTGGTCCTCAGACAAATTGACCATTTGCGTGGCGATATCCACGAATATGCCCGCGGTATCAAAGGGCAAGTTCGCATGCTTGCCAACACCACAGCAATGACCGAATTCATGCCAGCTGTGCTGAGTCGATTTCTGGCTTCTCACCCGGACGTCACGGTCGAGCTCCGAGAAAGATTGAGTTATTTAGTCATCAAGGCGGTCTCAGAGGGCTCTGCGGATATTGGCATTGTTGCCGGTAAGCCTGCTTCCTCTGAACTTGAGTACATTCCTTACCGTGAAGACCGACTGGTTCTGGTGACACCGCTTGAACATCCCTTGGGAGAGCTCAAGGAGGTCGCGTTTTCTGACACACTTGCCTACGAATATGTCGGACTCTCTGAGTGGAGCGCAATTCACGCTTTTTTGATACAGGCAGCCGACAAACTGGGTTACCCCTTCCGTTTCCGCGTGGAAGTTGGGAGCTTTGAGGCTGTATGTCGAATGATCGAGGCGGGTGTTGGCATTGGAGTCGTACCCGAGCTTGTCGCCAAACGTTACTCACAAAGATTGAAAATTAAACTTGTCAGGCTCTCGGATGAGTGGTCCGAAAGAAAACTCCAGATTTGCGTGCGCAATCTGGAGCAACTGCCGAGTTTTACCAGGGATCTTGTGAACATGCTGATCGAGGATGTGCCCTCTTGAAAAACTCTATGCTGACTTCTATTGTTCTCGCCTCAGGTAACGCTGGCAAACTTAAAGAATTCAACTCATTGCTGCAGCCTCTTGGTTTGACAGTTATTCCTCAAGCTTCTCTCAATATCAGCGATGCACCTGAACCACATCCTACTTTTATAGAAAACGCGCTCACTAAGGCCAGACATGCGAGCGCACATTCTGGCTTACCGGCGATCGCCGATGATTCTGGTTTATGCGTACGCGCGCTCGGAGGCGCGCCCGGCATTTACTCAGCACGATATGCACAAACGGACCTAGGCGTCAGGTCTGATTTAGCGAATAATCAAAAGCTGATTAAAAATCTGGAAAATATCGCTGACCGTAGCGCTTGGTATGTTGCCGTACTGGTATTTCTCACGCATGCAGACGATCCGCAGCCATTGATCGCCGAGGCGACCTGGCATGGCCGGATTGTCGATGAGCCAAGTGGTCAGCACGGTTTTGGATACGATCCGCACTTTTTTATCACCGAACGCGGCTGTACTGTCGCCAGTCTGGATCCGGCAATCAAAAATCAAATCAGCCATCGTGGTCAAGCCATGCAATTACTTCTTGCCAAAATGCGCGAACGAGGTTTGACTCAGGTATGACACGCACCATTCCCATTCGCTCTGAAAACTGGGTTCTTGGCGATACAGGGGGCAAGGTATCGAAAAGTGCTTTGGATATCCATCAAAATTTAACCAATCCTTTTCTCAAAACACTTCCCCCACTTTCCATCTATATCCATGTGCCTTGGTGCATCAAAAAGTGTCCCTATTGTGATTTTAATTCTCACGAAGCAGGAGGTGATATTCCTGAGGACCGCTATCTTGAAGCACTTCAAGCTGACATCGAGCAAACGTTGCCTGATGTCTGGGGTCGCCAAGTGCATACGGTATTCATTGGTGGAGGGACACCAAGTTTGCTCTCTGCCTCCGCAGTCGATCGTTTGATGGCGATGTTGAGAACGCACTTCAATATTTGGCCCGATGCTGAAATCACCTTGGAAGCCAATCCGGGGGCCACTGAATCTTCCCGTTTCAACTCCTATGCCCAAAGTGGGATCAATCGGATTTCCCTTGGGATTCAGACGTTCGATGATGCGCAACTTAGAAAATTAGGGCGAGTGCATGACGCAACGCAAGCTCGGCGTGCGATAGAGATTGCCTCTGGGGCGGTCAAACGCGTCAACATCGATTTGATGTTTGCGCTGCCTCAACAGACTTTTGAATCATGCATGGCGGATACGCAAGAAGCGCTCGCTTTCGGGACTGAGCATTTATCCATCTACCAGCTCACTTTAGAACCCAACACTATCTTTGCAAAATTCCCTCCAAAGCTTCCTGATGATGATATTGCCGTGGCAATGGAAGAGGGTATCGAAACGCTCATGACCGATCACGGGTTTGAACGCTACGAAGTCTCTGCTTTTGCTAGACCCGGCGCCCGGGCACGCCACAATATCAATTATTGGCAATTTGGTGACTATATTGGTCTCGGACCTGGTGCCCATGGGAAAGTGTCATTCCCGGATCGCATTCAGCGAGAAGTTCGATTGCGCAATCCTGAAAGTTGGATGAAAGCCTGTCTGGAGCGAAATGGCTCTCACATCTCCGAAAAAAAACTCGTCCATCGATCTGATCTTCCTTTCGAGTTCATGCTCAATGCATTGAGACTGCGTGAGGGCGTCGCGATCGACTTGTTTTCAGAGCGAACAGGACTGACTTTTTCCGATATCGGGCGCAAGATTGCTCTGGCTCGACAAAAAAAACTACTCACCTCCGATCCGTCGCGATTTCAGGCCACAGACGTTGGGTGGCGGTTTTTAAACGAATTACAATCAATCTTTCTAGATTGAGTTGATTGATCTCTGAAATACCGAGCGATGCTCGGTATTGGTGCATGTTTTGGTGCAAAAGCACCGTTATTGTGCATACTTGTGCGCTGAATCAGGGCGTATTCTCGATAATACGTATTGGCACAGATTTTGCTTTAATTTTTTCATGCGGATTTTCCGCCCTTTTTAAGTTAGCGTTTTTCCAATATTTTTAGCGGAGTCAAATAATGAGCACCCCTCAAGACGTTCTGAAGAAGATTGCTGAAAACGAAGTCAAGTTTGTTGATTTCCGTTTTACCGACACCCTGGGCAAAGAACAGCACGTCTCCGTGCCTGTCAGCCAAATGGGTGAGGATAAATTCAACGAGGGCCATGCCTTTGACGGTTCGTCGATTGCCGGCTGGAAAGGAATCGAAGCATCCGATATGTTGTTGATGCCAGATCCATCGACTGCGCACATGGATCCTTTCCGTGAAGAGTCGACAATGATCATCACATGCGACGTGCTTGAGCCAACCGACATGAAAGGCTATGAGCGCGATCCACGATCATTGGCTAAACGCGCCGAAGCTTATCTCAAGTCAAGCGGCTTGGGTGACACGGCTTTCTTTGGCCCAGAGCCAGAGTTCTTTGTATTTGATGGCGTCACCTGGGGTGATGACATGTCCGGTTGCCACGTCAAGATCAAATCTGATGAAGGTTTTTGGTCGTCCAATACAGATAACGAGGGTGGCAATCTCGCTCATCGTCCACGCGTTAAAGGGGGCTATTTTCCAGTTCCTCCAGTTGATTCGATGCAAGACATGCGCTCTGAAATGTGTATCTTGCTCGAAGAAGCTGGAATACCTGTCGAAGTGCATCACCATGAAGTCGCTGGCGCCGGTCAGCTTGAAATCGGTACCAAGTTCAGCACCCTCGTGAAGCGTGCTGATTGGAACCAGATCATGAAGTACACCATCCATAACGTCGCGCACGCTTACGGCAAAACGGCAACTTTCATGCCCAAGCCAATCGTGGGTGACAACGGTTCAGGCATGCACGTACACCAGTCCATCTGGAAAGACGGTCAAAACTTGTTTGCTGGCAACGGCTACGCAGGTTTATCAGAGTTTGCCCTGTATTACATCGGTGGCATCATCAAGCACGCTCGCGCGCTTAATGCCATTACCAACCCAGGCACGAACTCTTACAAGCGCTTGGTGCCGCATTATGAAGCTCCTGTCAAGCTTGCTTACTCAGCCCGTAACCGTTCTGCCTCAATTCGTATTCCACACGTTGCGAATCCAAAGGGTCGCCGTATCGAAGCGCGTTTCCCAGATCCACTGGCCAATCCATATTTGGCATTTTCGGCCTTGATGATGGCGGGCCTCGATGGTGTTCAGAACAAGATTCACCCAGGCGATCCCGCTGACAAGAACTTGTACGATCTGCCACCTGAAGAGGATGCAAAGATCCCAACAGTTTGCAGCTCACTTGAACAGGCTCTCGAGGCACTGAACAAAGATCGTGAGTTCCTGACGCGTGGTGGTGTGTTCACCAACGAAATGCTGGATGCATATGTCGAACTCAAAATGAACGAAGTGAATCGTCTGCGCATGACGACTCATCCAGTCGAATTCGATATGTACTACAGCCTCTAATCTGCCGACAAAACTTGGGGTCGGGCCTCCCGGCCCGATACCCATGATCTCCGTAGAAGCCTTCGACCTCTTAGCCACTTCGGTTCTTTTATTGAACCGACATGGTGAGGTTGTACAGGCGAATGCGGCTGCAGAAATGATGTTTGGGCGTTCCCGTCGTCACTTGATTGGAGCGCCTGCTGAGTTTCTTTTTGAACGCGACTCAGCTTTGGAGCACTCCATTCGACAGGCTTGTGCGGGTGAAGTCGACGATTGCAGGCAGTTCGCACGGACAAGACGCGGCACTGAAACTGTCGAGGTTGGTGTGACTTCTATTGCACTGACAAATAAGCCCTGGTCCGCTTTGCTTGAAATCAAAGATATCGAGCAACGTGTATTAGTGGATCGCAGCATTCGTCTAGTTGATGAAATCGAAACACAACACGAACTTTTACGTAATCTTGCGCATGAAGTAAAAAACCCGCTGGGTGGTTTACGTGGTGCTGCTCAACTTCTCGAATCAGAATTGCCGGACCCGGCGTTGCAAGAATACACAAGGGTCATTATTTCTGAAGCTGATAGATTGCAGGCGCTTGTAGACAGGCTCGCCGCACCGCAACGAATGCCTGTGCAATGGCAGCAAGTCAATATCCATGAAGTGTGTGAACGTGTGTGCGCGTTGGTCCGCGCGGAATTTAGAGACGTTGCGCTCACGCGTGATTACGACGCGTCCATGCCTGAGTTTCGCGCTGATCCCGCCAGACTGATGCAAGCTCTTTTGAATGTAGTGCGAAATGCCGCACAAGTCATGACGGGTTCTCATCCAACGCCCCAGCCACAGATTATTTTAAAAACCCGCGTCGCGCGCCAGGTACTCCTTCGTCATAAACAACACAGAATGGCAGCAGTGGTCTCAGTGATTGATAACGGCCCCGGCGTACCTGAATCGCTACAGGACAGGATTTTTCATCCTCTTGTGACTGGACGTGAGGGTGGAACAGGCTTAGGACTGAGTCTAGCTCAAGATTTTGTCCAGCAGCACGGAGGAGTGATTGAGTTTGATTCGAGACCCGGTCATACCGAGTTTCGCCTGATGTTACCCATGGAGCCCTTATGAAACCAGTTTGGATTGTGGATGATGACCAAGCTATCCGCTGGGTCCTCGAAAAAGCGCTCAGTCGTGCGGGCATGGCAACACGCAGTTTTGTTTCTGCGAATGATGTGTCGATCGCGCTCGAGTCTGAAACTCCGGCGGCACTCATTTCCGATATTCGTATGCCTGGTACCGATGGTTTTTCTTTGCTAAAACACGTTAAAGAAAAATATCCTGCACTGCCTGTGATCATTATGACTGCCTATAGTGATCTCGATAGTACAGTGACTGCTTTCCAGGGTGGTGCATTTGATTACTTGGCTAAACCCTTTGATATCAATGAAGCTGTCGCACTGATTCATCGCGCAGTGCGTGAGCCATCGCCAAGTGAAACCGATCCTGGTTCAGCCTCAAGCCCTGAAAATAGCATTGAACAGGCAACTCCTTCTGATAAAGGCATCCTGACTCAATCTTCATCAGTCGCGATGCAGGAAGTGTTTCGTGCGATCGGTCGTTTGGCGCATTCAAACGTCACAGTATTAATTACTGGTGAGTCAGGCACTGGCAAAGAGCTTGTTGCACGCGCGCTTCACAGCCACGGGGTGCGTTCAAAAGGCCCCTTTGTCGCGCTGAATACTGCTGCAATTCCGCGCGACTTACTTGAAGCAGAGTTATTTGGACATGAACGCGGCGCATTTACAGGCGCTAATTCTTTACGCCGGGGTCGTTTTGAAGAGGCGAGTGGTGGGACGCTCTTTTTGGACGAAATCGGGGACATGCCATTCGAGTTGCAGACGCGTCTTTTACGGGTCCTCTCCGATGGAACGTTTTACCGCGTTGGTGGGGCTCAGCCTGTTCGTGTGGATGTTCGTATTGTGGCAGCGACGCACCAACCCTTGGAAGAACGCGTAAGAGAAGGTAAATTCCGCGAAGATCTGTTTCATCGACTCAACGTGATCAGACTTCGCTTACCCCCTCTCAGAGAGAGACGCGAGGACATTGCCGAATTAGCCAGGCATTTTTTGTCTGTCTGTGCGCGTGGTGTTGGAGTACCTGTTAAACGCATCTCAGATCAAGCGATGCAGATACTGACGCAATTTGATTTCCCCGGTAATGTCAGGCAACTT
This sequence comes from Zwartia panacis, assembly GCF_030410395.1. Taxonomy (GTDB): domain Bacteria; phylum Pseudomonadota; class Gammaproteobacteria; order Burkholderiales; family Burkholderiaceae_B; genus Zwartia; species Zwartia panacis. The sequence continues at coordinate 104,011 of NZ_JAUHHF010000004.1, read as the reverse complement.
GAAAATTTTTGTCACTGGCTAACTGTCATGGCGCCTGGTCAAACAGTTGAAGTGAGTGATTTGCCTGCGGAAGTTCGTGCGGCTGACTTGCCGAAAGCCACGACCGGACAAGTGGGGATGCCTGGCCAGCCAAGTTGGCAGCAATTGCTCGCTCAAGAGGCTACCACGCGTCTCTCGCGATCTGACCCTGAGGTATGGTCTGCTTTAACTCGTCAGTTTGAGAGAACAATTTTGCAGTCATCTCTCGAGGTTTGTCGGGGACGTCGAGTTGAAGCCGCCGCAAGATTGGGTATGGGCCGCAACACCATCACACGAAAACTTCGCGAACTTGGCATGGATACTAGTTATGGCGATCACTCAAATGAGGCATCTCAGTAGTTTTTAGATTTATTTTTACATCAAACCTATCGCTTTCAACTATTAAACGTTAAAATTCGATAGTTACCGATAGGAGTCAAGATGTCAAAGCAAATCATCCATACTAGTCAAGCCCCCGCCGCAGTCGGACCCTATTCGCAGGCTGTCGCTGCACCCGCTGGCAAGATTGTTTTTTTATCCGGTCAGATCGGGCTTGTTCCCGAAACAGGTTTAATGGTTTCCGAGGCATTTGAGCCGCAAGTCAGGCAAGCCTTTGCAAATATGAAGGCAGTCATAGAAGCTGCTGGTGGTCGTCTTGAAAATATCGTCAAACTGACATTATTCCTCACAGATCTGAAACAATTTCCAGTTGCTAACAGCATCATGGCTGAGTTGATCCCTGAACCATTCCCCGCACGTTCAACTGTAGGTGTCAGTAGCTTGCCCAAAGACGCCCAGTTTGAAGTCGAAGCAATTATCGTTATTTGACCCACATATGTTTCGCTTGGGATGCTGATGAATAGCTCTCCCAACTTGTCAACCAAGCGGCCTTCTAAACAAGGCGGCTCAAAAGACTTGTCTGTGCGCGCCAAGTTTGAGAGGCTAGGACTCACGTCCCCTGAAGCTTTGATCTTGCATCTTCCTATTCGTTACGAGGATGAAACACAGATTCAACCCATCGCCAGTTTGCGTGCGGGTGTATCCGCACAAGTTGAAGGGGTTGTTATTCGTTCGGATGTTTTACAAAAGCCCAGACGACAGCTTACTGCAGTACTCCGGGACGAGACCGCAGAAATTAATTTGAGATGGTTGACTTTCTATCCCAGTCAACTGAATCAAATGCAAGCTGGCAAGCGATGGCGAGTGCGCGGTGAGGTGAGGGGAGGTATGTATGGATATGAGTTCGTTCATCCGCGCATTTCAGTTCCTGACGCACCATTATCTGTTTCATTGACTCCAGTCTATCCAACGACAGATGGCCTTTCCCAACCGAGTTTGCGTAAAGCGATTGCTCAAGCACTGAGCTCAGCCAACTTGGATGACACCTTACCGAACAAGTTAATCCATCAACTGAACCTGTTGCCATTTGATGAAGCGATTCGGTTACTGCACGCACCGCCTGCAGATGCGAACGCTCAATCACTGATGGAGCACGAGCACCCAGCCTGGATCCGTATCAAGTTCGATGAATTACTCGCCCAGCAGCTTTCACTTGCAGCCGCGCGTGAGGCCAGACAAAGCAAGCGTGCCAATCCTTTCAAAGCAATCCGTACATCCAAATCTCTAGTTGAGCGTTTAAAACAGACACTTCCTTTCACATTGACTGATGCTCAGCAGAGAGTCTGCGATGAAATTAGTGCGGATCTCGCGCGTACTTTTCCGATGTACCGTTTATTGCAAGGTGATGTCGGAAGCGGTAAAACCATCGTCGCCGCGTTGGCAGCGCTTCAAGCCATTGAAAATGGCGCTCAAGTTGCTTTGATGGCTCCCACGGAGATTCTGGCAGAGCAACATTTTCTGAAACTCAGCGCATGGTGCGAGCCTCTGGGGGTGAGAGTTTTTTGGCTGGCAGGCAGCGTTTCAGCACGCGCACGACGCGAAGCTTTAGAAGCGATCCGTTCTGGCGAAGCAAAGCTCATCGTCGGCACGCAGGCTCTCATTCAGGAGGGTGTTGATTTTGCGTCGCTGGGGCTGATTATTGTTGATGAGCAACATCGATTTGGCGTGGCCCAGCGTCTGACGCTTTCACGTAAAGGTGAAGCGGATGAAGATGTGCTTCATAGTCGGTCGGAAGTGGTTCCGCACCAATTGACCATGAGTGCGACTCCCATCCCGCGCACACTTGCGATGACTTTTTACGCCGATCTAGAAGTTTCTTCCATCGATCAATTGCCTCCAGGAAGAACACCGGTCATCACTAAATTAATTGCCTCGGACCGAAGAGGCGAGTTGATCGAACACATTGCCCAAGCTGTCGCAAAAGGCCAGCAAACCTATTGGGTTTGTCCTTTGGTCGAGGAAAGCGAAACGCTCGATCTTCAAACTGCTGTGGATACTCATCAAGAATTGTCGCAAGCCCTTGTGGGTATGCGTGTTGGACTGGTGCATGGCCGTCTGCACGCGAACGAAAAAGCGCAAGTCATGCAAGACTTTCGCGCTGGATTGATCCATGTTTTGGTCGCCACGACGGTCATTGAGGTCGGTGTAGACGTCCCGAACGCTTCGCTGATGGTGATCGAACATGCCGAACGATTTGGTTTGGCCCAGCTTCATCAGTTACGCGGCCGTGTCGGTCGCGGCGCTTTACAGTCCGTCTGTGTTCTCCTTTATCAAACTCCACTTTCCATGATTGCACGTCAACGCTTGCGTGCAATGTATGAAACGCAAGATGGTTTTGAAATTTCTCAGAGAGATCTCGATCTGCGTGGCCCGGGCGAGTTACTTGGGGCTCGACAGTCTGGCATGGCATTACTGCGATTCGCCGATTTGGCCACTGACTCTGCGCTTGTTCGAATGGCCCGGGAAGTCGCCATTGAGCTGAGAAAAGAATCCCCTGACATTGTTAAGCGTCATTTAAACCGATGGATGCGCGGAAGAGAGGATTATTTACGCAGTTAATTTGCATCTCCTGAATGTGTTGATGCGTGTATGTATTCAAATCTATTGACTTAAATTGTTGGATCAAAGATGACATTGACCGAATTAAAGTACATCGTCGCCGTTGCGAGAGAGCGTCACTTTGGACGCGCTGCAGAGGCTTGTTTTGTCAGTCAACCCACACTTTCTGTTGCAATCAGAAAGCTTGAGGATGAACTCGGCATTACATTATTTGAACGTGGCGGTAACGAGGTGGGCGTGACGCCAATCGGGCAGCAGATCATTTCTCAAGCTCAAAAAGTTCTCGAGGAAAGCGCAAACTTGAAAGAACTCGCTCGGCTTGGACATGATCCGCTCGCAGGAGCTTTGCGTGTAGGCGTTATCCATACAATCGGTCCTTATCTTTTGCCAAAGCTTGTGCCGACTCAAATCGAACGAACGCCTCAAATGCCTTTGATTTTGCAAGAAAATTTTACTGTTCGTTTGATAGAGCTCCTCAGACAAGGTGAAATTGACTGCGCAATCATGGCACTACCACTCCCTGATGCAGGCTTGATGACGCAACCACTCTACGATGAGGAATTTATAGTTGTTATTCCAGCAGGTCATCCTTGGTCGAATCGGAAAGCGATATCAGCCGAGGACTTGAAACAACAAAACATGCTTCTGTTAGGCAGTGGCCATTGCTTCAGAGATCAAGTGCTCGAAGTCTGTCCTGAGCTTTCGCGTTTCGCAGCATCAAGTGAAGGTATTCAACGAACATTCGAAGGCTCTTCGCTGGAAACTATTCGTCATATGGTCGCAGCCGGTATTGGTATTACGGTCATGCCACGAACCTCCGTTCCGAAAGAGGAACGCAACAACAAGCTGTTGCGCTATATCCCTTTTGAACGCCCCATCCCCGATCGCAGGGTCGTATTGGCATGGCGCAAAAGTTTCCCCCGCGCAGCGGCGATCGATGCCCTGGCCCAGGCAGTTTATGCTTGCCAGTTACAAGACGTGAAAATGTTGACTCAACCTCCTCAAGTTCAACCGAGTGCACTTTGATTTCAAAACTGAAACTTTATTGGCGACTTGTCCGGCTAGACAAACCGATTGGCATTTTGCTTTTGCTTTGGCCGACGCTTTGGGCGCTTTTCGCGTCGGCTGACGGCATACCAGAGGCGCACACGCTGATCGTATTTATTCTGGGTACTGTTTGTATGCGTTCTGCTGGCTGTGCCATGAATGACTACTTTGATCGAAATGTTGACTTGCATGTTCGGCGGACACAAGACAGAGTGTTGGCGTCAGGTGCCATACAGCCGCGTGAAGCGGTCTATGTCGCAGCGGCCTTGGGGTTGATCAGTCTTTGTTTAGTTGCCACAACCAATGTTTTGACCATTCAGTTGTCTGTTGTCGCAGCGATCCTCGCAGTCACATATCCTTTATTCAAGCGATTTTTCGCGATTCCTCAAGCCTATCTGGGGATTGCTTTTGGATTCGGTATTCCAATGGGGTTTGCCGCCATTCAGGGAGTTGTCCCCGGGGTAGCATGGTTGCTGCTTCTTGCCAATATTTTTTGGGCAATCGCATACGATACTGAATATGCCATGGTCGATCGTGACGATGATTTACTTTTGGGCGTGAAATCCTCAGCAATCACTTTTGGTCGCTATGATGTTTTGATGGTTGCTGTTTGCTATGGGTTAACAATCTGCTTGCTAGGGATTGCAGGTCAGATGCTTGGTTACGGTTGGATCTATATCTTCTCGCTCATGATTGCGGCAAGCATTGCGGGACTTCACGTTTATTGGATTCGTGGTCGGGACAGAGAATTATGCTTTAAAGCTTTTCTTCACAACACGTGGATTGGAGCAACTGTTTTTATCGGCATCGCCCTTGAGGTATTGCTTTAGAAGAGGGCAGAAAGATGAACAATTTCAAATGGGTGCGCGTCAATGTTTAAATTTCCTTCAATTGCGTTTATTGGTGGTGGCAATATGGCCAACGCACTTGTTTCCGGACTGCTGAATCAAAAATGTCCGAGTGAAAACCTGCATGTGATTGAGGTCGCAGATACTTTGCGCGAGCAATGGAGTGCCAAAAATATCAGTACGAGCTCGACACCTGACGCAGGACTCACAAATAAAAAGGTATGGATATTTGCGGTCAAACCACAGCAGATGAAAGAGGTTGTACTTGCCTGCAAGCCCTGGCTGTCATCTGATACGCTAGTCATTAGTATTGCCGCCGGCATTTCGATCGGCTCTCTTGCCAGTTGGTTAGGTTCAGACGAATCACCTTACCAAAATGTTGTCCGATGCATGCCCAATACGCCTGCATTGGTCGGTGCCGGTGTCACAGGGCTGGCTGCGCCTCTAGGGCTTTCTCTACAAGATCGTGATACCGCTACCAATCTCTTATCGGCCGTGGGTCAGACTGTCTGGGTCGAGGATGATCGCGCGATCGATGCAGTCACAGCCCTTTCCGGCAGCGGACCCGCTTATGTCTTTCTGTTTATCGAAGCACTCATACAAGGAGGCGAGTCGCTTGGCTTAACTGCTCAGCAATCGAAAGAACTCGCTTTAGCGACACTGGCCGGGGCAACTAAATTAGCCTCCAATTCGAGTGAGCCACCTTCCACCTTGCGTGAACGGGTAACCTCTAAAGGTGGGACCACCGCAGCTGCGCTCGCTGTTTTTCAAGACTCAAAATTCGTACACATTGTTAGCGAGGCGATGAGGGCCGCGGACCTACGTGCTGCAGAACTTTCCAAAGAATTTGGCGCTTAAATTAATGCTAATATTTATTTAGTTTTTAATGATCAATCCTTTCATGATTGGAATGCTGAAGTGAAAAAAATAATCAGTTTTTCCGTTGCCTTTTTATCTATCCTAGTGGCTGTCTGGTTAGGCGCGAGCTTTTACTCTGCGCGTACGACTGGAAACTACATGACGTCTTTGCCTGATTTGTATAAGCAGCACGATTACATGCATATCAAAACGATTGATCACCAGCAATCGGCCTTTTCATCGACAGGTCAGTTCGAAATTCGTTTTCCTAATTTCATCCCGGCTTCAGACAAAGCTCCTACAGCGCTGGGATTGATCGTCCAGTACAAAATTTCGAATCTGCTCCTACCCAATTCGGCGGGTCGTTTCGAATGGAAAATCATGGGTGATGATGCGATTGATCCTGTTCTCAAACAACTCTTCGGTCAGGGACCAACCGTTCATGGTAAGGGTCAGCTCAGTTATGGGGGGCAGCGCCAATCAAGCATTGAGCTCTCTGAGCTCTTATTCAAGGACGCTCAAACAGCTTTGCAGCTGACTCCTTTGGTTGGACAAGCAAGCTGGGACAATGCAACACTCAAACTACAGCTCAAGTCTGATCATTTCAATGCGCGTTCTGAAAGTGTCGTTACGGATTGGCGCGGGATATCGATTGACCTCAACCTTTCCAATCGTTTCTTGGGTCTGGGCACCTACGCTGTCAACATCGATAAAGGTACTGGCCAATCTTCAAGTTTTGAGGGAATGAAGCTCAAGAAAACGACAACTCTTGCGAATAATCGCTTCAACCTCATCATCTCCCAAACAATCAAGCAATACACATATGAAAAAATCAAATTCAGTGATGTCGATCAAGAGTTTGCTTTGCGTGAAATGGATAAAGATAGTTTGATGTCAATTTCTGCTATTTTGCGCGATGCAAAGGATGTGAATAAACTCACGGCTGATGAGCGCGTCAAGCTCGCTCAGTCTTTGCGTGAGTTATTCAATAAAGGTTTTTCACTGGGTGTGCCTCGACTAGTTGCCACGCTCGATGGCGGTGGGCTGAGTGGCGACTTAAATATCGAAGTTCTTAAGTCTGAAGGCAGCTCAGAAACGTTATTTTCCTCATCACAGCGACTTCGCGCCTCTGGACAAGTCAATTTGAATGGAAAAGGCGGTTTGGATAATGCGCAACGAACCACGGCATTAATGCTGGGTTTAGCTGTTAAAACGCCTGAGGGGCTCAAGACAAGTTTCGAATTCGCAAATGGCGCGATCACAGCGAACGGTAAAACTTTTGATGTTAAAGATAATCTTAAATTTTTAGATAACATCATCAATGCAGCGCTGAATCCTTAGGTTTTAAATGAGCCCTCGTGAAAAGCAAAGAGGATCCCTCATGACAAGGGATCCTCTTTTATTAAATAGAAACGCTTAACGTTTCAAAAACCGTCTTACATAGGTGTGAACATTGGCACAGGCGGACCATCCTCAGAGGTTGGCTTGAACACGAGCTTGACCTTCTGACCGATTTTCAGTGCGGCGAGATCGCAATCCACGATCTGCGTCATCATCGTCACGCCTTCGTCCAGTGTGACATAAGCGATGCAATAGGGGTTTGGATTACCGCGTTGCATGACGCTCAATGAGTAGATCGTTCCTTTACCTGAACCTTCCTTCCATTCGGTTTCACCAAAACAGAAGGGGCACAGCGTACGAGGGTACCAATGCGGTTCTTTGCATGACTTGCAATATTTCACCAAAAATTTACCCGTTTTGGCGGCTTCCCAAAATGGTTGGTTACCTTGCTCTTCAGCTGGGGCGGGGATAGGGTTGGGTTGATACATCATCGTCATGATTATTCACGCTCCATGATCAGAGTTGCGCTACCATGGCGCGAACCTAAAAAGCCGCCTGTGCCATGGGCCAAAGCGATATCGCAATTTTTAACTTGCACTGCAGGATGAGCTTCTCCGCGCAGCTGGCGGACGGCTTCGATCACTTTGGTGATCCCGCCACGATTGGCTGGATGGTTATTGCACAGTCCACCACCGTCCGTGTTGAAAGGTAGCTTACCCACACCTGAAATCAAATTGCCATCTGAGACAAACTTACCGCCTTCGCCTTTTTTGCAAAAGCCCAAATCTTCGAGCTGCATCAACACAGTGATTGTGAAACTATCGTAAATGGAAGCGTACTTGATGTCCTGAGGCGTCAAACCAGCCTCTTCGAATGCGAGGGCACCGGAGATACGCGCACCTGAATATGTCAAATCCACTCGGCCACCTAACTGGCCTTTGACGGACTCACCGGCACCACGCAGTTTGACCAATGGACGCTTCAGTGATTTGGCGATGTCCGGTCTGGCTACAATCAACGCGCCACCACCATCACTGACTACGCAACAATCGAGTCGATGCAGAGGTGTGGACACCAGTGGAGAGTTGATCACGTCCTCGACGGTCACGACGTCGCGCAGCATGGCATGCGGGTTGTGCTGAGCGTGGTGCGAAGCCGCTACCTTGATCCACGCGAGTTGCTCGGATGTTGTACCGTACTCGTACATATGACGAGCGGCAACCATCGCATAACTATTGACAGTCACAGGTCCAAAAGGGGCTTCAAAAGGAACGTCGGGTAAATCATTTCCCCAGTTACGAGGCTGCAAGCCCGATGAGCCCGCCGACCGTGGACGACCGGCAAGAGTAATCAGGGCAATATCACATTTTCCGGCGGCGATGGCCTGCGCTGCGTGAGAAACGTGAATAAGATAAGAGCAACCACCTGTTTCAGTCGAATCCACATGGCGCAATTTATTGAGCCCCATGTAATCAGCCATGTTAAGCATCCCAAGGCCTGGAGCATCTCCGGCACAAAAGTAGCCATCAATGTCACTCAGGCTTAGACCTGCATCCTCGAGTGCGCCTTTGGCAGACTCGGCATGAAGTTGTGCGACGGATTTGTCGGGGGCTTTACGTGTAGGATGTTCGTATGCACCGACGATGTAAGCTTTGTCTCGTATGGTCATTGGATTCATTACTAAGTTGTGAAAAAAATTGAAGAACAAATAGCTTTTTACCACTGTTGCGGGTTGATGTTTCTGATTTGCTAATTTGAATTGATTTTTTGTGTGAAGCCGCTCACACCAAGCACCATCCAGCCAACCATTAAACTTACACCGCCAATAGGTGCAAATTGAGTCGCTTCAGGGATGCCCAGCAGGTATTTCAGTTCGATTGAACCGCAAAATAGTGCGATACCGAATAGAAAAAAGTAACGGCTAAAGCGTACGAATTTTCCAGGGAGCTGCAGTGTCACGAGAATGACAACAGTATGAATCAGTTGATAGATTGCGGCCTTTTCAAGCGCTGCAACGGCTTTGGGATCTTGCACCGCGTGCGCAGCAACAGCCCCTATCGCGACAGCGAATACACCGAGGAGGGCGGTCACCAGCAACCATTTATGATTAAAACCATCTTTATTTGAAATCATCACACAGTTTAAAAGTCGTAAAATTCAGGATTATTTTCCTCGTATTATGCAACCTTTGGCTCCCTTGAGCCTGACTCTGGCGAATCTTATGAATTTAAAATGGCTAGTTGGTTTGTTGCCTTTACTACTGGGAGGCTGTCTTGGCATCAACCAAAACTCATCCCCCAGGGACACTTTTACGGTTCCTGTTTCCTACGAAGTCATTTTCGAGCGCGCTAAAGCTCAGGCGCAACGCTGCTGGAGCGCCGATGGCGAGTTCCCCGTCATTGGTGCCATCAATCATACCGATCGCACTGCATTTGTCGCCGTCACAGGTGAGCTGGGCGGGAACCGTTATGGTCAAGTGGATATTCGTGCTTTGAATGATCAGTCCACCGAAGTTCAAGTGATGGTGAACGGTATCAATATCTGGAATGTTAAATCGCTTGCTGCGATGCACGAAGTGCTGCAGTTCGGTACTCCAACCTGCATTAGTTATATGCCGCGACCTCAACCTTGAGCAACAAACGAACAGACTTCATGAAAAGTTTTTTATAACAACCTTTATTTGAGTAGCACAGTGTCTTCTTTAGAAAATCCCAACCGTTATTTTGGCCTTGAAATTCCTTATTTAGACTTTCTTCAGCTTGAGCCAGTGTTGTGTGAAAATGACCGCGCAGTCACGCGCATCAAAATTCGCGACGAATTACGCAATAGTCGTGGTCATATCCACGGCGGAGCAATCATGAGCATTCTTGATTTCACGCTCAGCGCCGCTGGCCGCGCGAATGACCCTCTGGGTATTGGCATGGCAACCATAGATATGCATACGACTTGTCTAGAACCTGCTGTGACCGATTTGACAGTCGAGGCGCGTTGCATACGGCGCGGAAGTTCAATCGCATTTTGCGAAGGTGAAGTATTGGATACGGCTGGTCAAGTCATTGCCAAAGCGACCGCAGCTTTTAAGGTGCTGCGCGTCAAGCATCCAACTTAATTCAACTTTGCTTTTACCTGAGCGGAGAGGGTGGACATATCAGCACGCCCCGCGAGCGCCTGCTTCAGGATCGCCATGACTTTCCCCATCGCCTGAGCACCGCTGACACCTTGTGCAGAGACCTCAGCGACAGCGGCGTCTATTGCCGCGGCGACTTCCTCTTGGGTAGCGGCTTGAGGCAGGAACTCTTTCAGTACAGCAAGTTCGGCGGTTTCTTGCGCAGCGGTCTCGGCACGACCTGCTTTTTCAAATGCCGCGATTGATTCGCGGCGTTGTTTGATCTGCTTTTCAATGATCGCGGTCACCTCGGCGTCAGTGAGGTCCTTACGTTCATCGACCTCACGTTGCTTGATTGCAGCCTGCAAAAATCTTAATGTACCAAGTCGATCAGCGGCTTTTGCCCGCATGGCCTCCTTAACGGCATCAGCGATTCGGATTTTCAGCTCAGACATAAATAACCTTCAGGCAAGAATCAAAGTAGGGGGATTATAGTTTGTGTGCATCAAGCGAAGAAATACCCGCGGAAATTTTTCCTTGCATCGTATCGATTGTCCAGAGACTCTCCCCATCAGGCCGTCCCATCGCATCGAAGCGCTTTTCATGAAATCTCACCATTCCATCGGCTCGCTGCATGATTAAAGTCGTACAGCGGGTACCGTACCGTTCATTTTTAATAAACGGGCTCCCCAACAACTTTTCTCGTTCCGGACCTACACCGGTATCGGGTAACTCCTCGACCGAGGCTGAGCGCGTATCCTGCATGATCTCAAATAGCCTCTCTGGTATTGGCTGAGTCAAGTTTTTTTGGGCAAGATGCTCATGTACAGCTTGTTTTGTTCGTGTCAATTTTGGCCAGGGTGAATCCAGGGAAGCATTCGATATGCCTACAACGCCAGGTTTAATGGGCAGTGCGCTCACCTGAGCACGGCTGTTTTCTCCGTTGTGACCTCTGTTTGAACAATACCAAAGACCTGTCCGATCAACTAACAATAAATTAAAACCGTTGTACTCAAGTCCACGGTCACGCAATTTTTCAGCGTAATGTTGGGCAAGTACTTCTTCTCGCAGGAATTCGTCAGTCAGCTGTCCACGAGAGGGTGCTTGGGGATTATGCATCCCGGGTTCCCGGTAGTTCGTCAGGAGCGCGAGTCGGCCATGCGCTGTCATACCTAACCAAGTTCCACCCGCGCTCAGGTCTCGTCCGCCCAGTATATGAGCGGCATCACTCCATGGACTGGCAGCAAGAGTCGGTCGGCTGTGTAATTCATCGCGATTGGCCACGATGATCAATGGCCAATAATGCAGAACATTGGTGGCGATGATGGCAAGACACATAATGTCAGACTGTTTTCACACGTTCAGCGATGGCGGCCACTTTTGAAGGCCAATTCACCATAATGACACCAACCATCACAAGCAAGGCACCCCAAACAAATTCAGCATGTAACGGCTCGTCCAGTATGAGCACGCCGAATGTCACACCCAAGAGAGGTGTGAGAAAGGTAAAGATCGATACACGTGAAGCCAGATAATGCTTGAGCAACCAAAACCAGACAAGTAGGCTCAAAAATGCGATGAAAACTCCTTGACTGATAATGCTGATGACTAAAAATTGGCTCCAACGAACACCATACTGGTCTGTCAAAACACAAGCGAGAAGTAGAGCAAGTGCAGCAAAAAATAGTTGGTAAAAAGTCGTTTGGGTGGCTGGAAGTTTTGCCAGACCTGTTGTGCGAATCAACACTGTGGTGATTGCCCAGCCCAAACCGGCACCCAACGCCAACAAGTCTCCCCACAACATGCGAAGATCAAAATGTGGTTGGTTGGCTCCGCCGATAAAACCGATTCCGATTCCGATGAAACTCACAAAAACCCCCGCCCATTGGCGCCGACTGAGGTGTTCTTCCGGGACCCAAATGTGGAGTCCCAATGCAGTAAAAATTGGAGCGGTATACAAAAACACAACCAAGTGAGAGGCAGTGGTGAGCCGCAAACTCTCACCAATCATCCACCACTCGAGACCAAAGATCAGGCCAACAGACATACCTGCTCGCCAAGGACCTTTCCACAATGCCAGCGATTCACCTTGTTGCCACATGAAAAGTGCGAGCAACAAACAGCCAAGGCTTGAACGCAAGGCGATCTGCATTGAAGGACTGATGTCATCTATGCTGAGTTTGAATAAAATTTGCTGACCGCCCCATAGCGTACAAAGCATGATGATGCTGAGATAGGCCGTGGCGTCTAGCGATTTGCGCGAGGTGGACATGCATTTCCTTTCCGACAATCGATTTTACACACTGACGATGTCAGGACAATCTTGAATGTACAGACTGTTAAAATCCAACCTTCGCAGCTCCTTTTGATTCCATACTATGGCGATCGCGCATCCTCCCATTGGCTCCTCGCTTGAAGCCTGGCTTCAGTACCTCGAATCTCTGCATCCAAGTGCGATTGACATGGGTCTCGAGCGGGTGCGCGAGGTCGCAGGCCGGCTTGATCTTGACTCCGGGGCGATTAAATTCGTTGTCGGCGGCACAAATGGTAAAGGCTCGACTTGCGCGATGCTGGAGTCCATGTTGCTGGCTGCTGGTTATCGTGTTGGGCTTTATACGTCCCCCCACCTTGTCAAATTCAACGAACGCGCCCGTGTCAATGGAGACATTGTCAGTGATGCTGACTTGATCAGCCAGTTCGAAGCAGTCGAAGCCGCCCGCAAGGGTGTATCGCTGACTTACTTCGAATTCACCACGCTTGCAGTGTTGCGTCTATTCGCAGGCGAAAACCTGGATGCAATGGTGCTTGAAGTCGGTTTAGGTGGCCGACTGGATGCAGTGAATATCGTCGATGCTGACTGTGCCATCATCACAAGCGTGGATATTGACCACGTGGACTGGTTGGGCGACACGCGTGAAAAAATCGGCTTCGAAAAGGCCCATATCTTCCGTTCCGGACGGCCCGCCATCGTCAGTGACCCATCCCCACCACAGTCATTATTGGATTATGCGCAAATAATCGGGGCGGACTTATGGCTGTTTGGTCGTGACTTCAATTATTCCGGCGATCGTCAACAATGGGCGTTTGGTGGTCGAGAGCAACGTCGAAACGCGTTGGCATACCCGGCTTTGCGGGGAGCAAACCAGTTATTAAATGCATCAGCTGCCTTGGCTGCGCTCGAGTCGGTGAGAAATAAACTGGCCGTTCCACAGCAAGCCGTTCGGCAGGGGTTGCTACAGGCTTCCTTGCCTGGCAGATTTCAAATTCTTCCCGGACAGCCCACCATCATCATGGACGTGGCGCACAACCCACATGCAGCCGCCGTTTTAGAGAAAAATCTAGGCAATATGGGGTTTCATCCCTATACATATGCTGTTTTTAGCATGTTGTCTGACAAGGATATTCAATCCGTCGTACGCCATATGGCGCCCCGAATTGATCACTGGTTTTGCGCAGCTTTACCTGGCCCCCGGGGCCTCTCAAGCGCCGAGGTTCAGTCCAAGGTCCTTCAAGTTTTGGCTGAATCTGATTCTAAAGCCCCAAAAGAGGTTCAAGTTTCAGCTTTTGACAGCGTCAAAGAAGCTTTCAAAGCGGCACGCAGTAAAAGCAACCTGGATGATAGAATCGTAGTGTTTGGATCGTTTTTGACGGTCGCCGAGGCACTGAGCATGAAAGATGAGTCGTAACATTCTTTTTCATCTCATGATTGGACGCTTAGAGCGCATGTTTAGTCAGTTAGATTTTCCGGTCAGGATGTTTTAAATGGGACTGTTTTCCAGAAAAGATAGTGCCCCTACGCGCAAGCCCACAGGTAAGCCGCGCCCCTCTGTTACGAGCGAAGCTCAAGCGGCCGAGTTGCGTATCAAAGCCAGAAGACGTCTGGCTGGTGCCGTCGCACTAATACTTGCAGCGGTTGTCGTGATTCCAATGTTACTGGACTCAGAGCCGGCTCCTGTTGCCAGCAATATTCCCATTCGCATCCCTGATCGTCAGACGCCTTTCCAGCCCAACCTGAGTGAGCCTGATACCAGCGCTGCTGCAGCCTCAAATACTACCGCCACAACTGGTCAGGTTACTGCGAATGCAACGACCAACCAGACTGGCGCGGCCGGCTCGACCGATTCATCTGCGACAAGTGCCGCAGGTTCAATATCAGCGAAACCTGATAGCGCATTAAAACCTGGCGTTGCTCCAACCGAGAGCGCGAAAACTACCGCCGCCAAACCCGCGACGCCACCCACTCCATCCACGACACCTCCCGCGGCTCAGCAACGAAAAGATGATGCTGCGCGCGCACTCGCACTCCTTGAAGGCAGATCACCTGTTGCCAGCGCCCCAAGTCCTAAAGCGCCTGTAAGAGGTAATTTTGTTGTTCAGGCGATGTCTCTAGATTCAGCCGCGGATGCTCAAAAACAACGTAACGTTCTGATTTCTGCCGGTCTCAACAATGCGTTTGTAGATGGTCCAGTCGATGTCAATGGCCGTCCAAAATATCGTGTTAGGGTGGGGCCCTTTCAGTCCCGTGAAGCCGCACAAGCCGCACAGACTCGTCTGCGTACGCAAGGTTATGGCGGTGCATTTATCACTACACAGTGACTGGTTTCGACTTTGTTCTCCTAGCGATCCTGGCGATCTCGGTCGTATTAGGACTGCTTCGTGGACTTCTTAAAGAAGTCTTGTCGTTAGTGGCCTATGCGTCTGCCTTTTTAGCTACAATATGGTGGGGACCCACAGTTTCTGATTGGTTTGCTCAATGGATTACTCAGCCATTTGTCAGCATGGCGCTGGCCTATCTGGGCGTATTCATTGCAGTGCTTATGTCGATTGGACTGATCAATATGACTTTATCCGCCATGTTAAGTAAGACAGGGCTTACTCCAGCCGATCATGGTTTAGGGGCGATGTTTGGTCTGTTGCGGGGCATTTTGTTTGTGTTGGTGTTAGTCATTCTGGCGGGCTACACACCCCTACCTGAAGAACCATGGTGGAAGAATGCCATGTTTTCAAAACAGGTTGTTGGTGCGGTGCAGCAAATTAAACTCAGGCTGCCACCTCCTGTCAATGACTGGCTACCTTATTAAAATTTAATTTTTCATTTCGGTTTAACCGTAATCAGGATATTTCATGTGCGGAATTGTTGGAGTCGTTGGGCGCGGACCTGTCAATCAGCTGATCTATGATGCGTTGCTATTGCTCCAGCATAGAGGCCAAGATGCGGCTGGTATCGCAACCTCAAATGGCAATCAGTTCAATATGTACAAAGCCCACGGCTTGGTGCGTGACGTTTTTCGCACCAGGAACATGCGATCACTTCCTGGGACATCGGGTATCGGACAAGTCCGCTACCCGACCGCGGGCTCCTCGGAAAGTGTAGAGGAAGCACAGCCTTTTTACGTCAACGCACCTTTTGGCATCACCTTTGCTCATAACGGCAATCTGACCAACTGGCACGAGCTGCGAGAGTCTCTTTTCAGAGTCGACCAAAGGCATATCAATACCAACTCTGACTCCGAAGTGTTGCTAAACGTATTGGCGCATGAATTACAACGGTCTGCCAATGGTGTTTCTCTGGATGAGGGTGCAATATTCCGGGCCATCAAAGCCGTTCATCAGCGCGTCAAGGGAGCTTATGCGGTTGTCGCACAGATCGCCGGTTACGGCCTGATCGCCTTCCGAGACCCAAACGGCATTCGTCCATTGTGTTTGGGTCAGTCCGAGGCTGGGCAGGGGACAGAGTGGATGGTCGCCTCGGAGTCTGTCGCGCTTGAGGGCACTGGATTTCAGTTCGTCAGAGATATTGCGCCAGGAGAGGCCATATTTATTACTTTGGATGGAAAGCTCAGTAGTGAACAGTGCGCACCTGGTGCGATTCATGCACCTTGTATTTTTGAATATGTCTATTTCGCTCGCCCCGATTCCATACTCGATGGTGTTTCGCTTTATGGATCCCGCTTAAAAATGGGCGAGTATCTCGCGGACAAGCTCGCCAAGACTCTAAGACTAGGCGATATCGATGTAGTGATGCCAATTCCCGATTCATCTCGTCCAGCGGCTATGCAACTTGCAGACAGGCTCGGTCTCAACTATCGAGAAGGACTCATCAAAAACCGCTACGTTGGCCGAACTTTTATTATGCCCGGTCAAGCGGTTCGTAAAAAGTCAGTCCGACAAAAACTCAATACGATCGGTATGGAATTTAAAGGCAAAAATGTTTTGCTAGTAGATGATTCCATCGTGCGTGGCACGACAAGCAGGGAAATTGTAGAAATGGCGCGTGCTGCTGGTGCCAACAAGGTCTACATGGCATCAGCTGCGCCACCAGTTCGCTATCAAAACGTTTATGGCATTGATATGCCTACTCAAAAAGAATTGATTGCAACCGGACGAAATGAAGACGAGATCGCCAACATCATTGGTGCCGATGCACTCGTATACCAAGACATAGACTCAATGCAACGCTCAGTATCCGACCTGAATCCTTCTTTGACTCGATTCGACAACTCCTGTTTTACCGGAGAGTACATTACAGGTGACATCACTCCGGAATATCTAGAGCGCGTGGGTCGTAACCGAAGCGGTGCCCAGGACGAATCCAATGGTCTTTTATTTAATATGGGATTCGCCGCTGAGGACAATTAACGCGTCAGTTTTTGCAAGGCGATGATGCTGAGTGTCCCGACTAGGCAAAACATCGCCAAGCTCCACCAAGCATACTCAATCCCCAGCAGCTTGACGCGCGCATCCATGCAGCTCGCATAAATACCAAATAACCATGGCACCGCCGCATCAAGCCCTGTCCGAGTCATGATTTGGTCTGCGAGAGTTTGCGCGCAGGAAAATGTATTAGAAGCAACTTTTTCCTGATACCACGCTGAGGCAACTCCAGCGATCGAGCCAGCCAAAGCGATTGCAGCTGCCAAAGCCTGGCGTATTTTTGATTGCGGACCAAAAGTGAGCAATAAGATCAGGCTCCCAATCAGAAGAAATAACAAACGTTGAAAAACGCACCATGCACAAGGTTGCATGTCATAGACATATTGAGAAATCAACGCAACACCAACTGAGCCAAAACACAGCAAGGCACTTAAACGCAGAATGAGAATTTCACGCGGCACGAAGTTGCTCCAGGGAAAGGGTATCAAGCAGTGCACGCTCAAATTGCCGTTGAACTCGAGGCTGAGACAATGCTTCTCCTGTGATGACAAAGACATCTTCAACGCGATCGCCCAAAGTCATGACTTTTGCAGTTTGAATCACGAGATTAAAGTCGACAAAAACTTGAGCTAAATCACTTAGTAGTCCCGCCCGATCTGTGGCTGTGATATCAATGACCCAGGTTTCATTCATCTCGCCAGGTTTAATTTCGACAGAAGGCGGGAAAGGAAAAGCTTTTGAAAGTCTGGAAGTACGTATGCCGATTTGACGTTTCAAATCGGCGAGATTCAATTTATCTAATTGAGTGGTGAGTTCGTGCTCGATTAAAGCAGCATCTGAGCGTAAATCATTCAAACCATTTGTTGGCAACACAATAAAGCTGTCAAGCGCATACCCACCTCTCGTGGTGTGAATGCGAGCATCCTGAATATTCAAACCGCGACTTCCAAAATAGCCACATAATCTGGCGAATAAGTTTTTGACGTGCTTGGTGTATACAAGAACTTGAAGACCCTCCGCGCCTTCTGTTGGACGAGCTTTAATGACTGTTTCCTCAGTGCCGAAGCAATAATATAGATGTCGAGTATGCCAGGCAATTTCTGGAGCATCATGCCTTAAAAAGTATGCAACATCCAACTGCGCCCAAAATGCTTCACGCGCATCGTCACGTAAACCCGCGAGACGAGTCAAACCAGCCGCTTCATCCATGCGGTGTCGCAAAACAGTATTGGCGTCCCCGGAGGAGCCACCCAAGGCTGCCAGTGTGAGATTAAACAAATCTTCGAGAAGCTTTCCTTTCCATGCATTCCATACTTTAGGACTCGTGCCTCGTATATCCGCGACAGTCAATAGATAGAGTGCGGTCAGATTTCTAGGCGTGCGAACTAAAGAAGCAAACTCCTGAATCACGTTAGGATCGGAAAGATCCTTTTTTTGCGCCACTTGCGACATCATTAAGTGGTGTTTGACTAAGAATACGACCAAGTCCGTTTCATCTTCTTTGAGGTCATGCGTGCGTGCGAACTTCCTGACCTCTTCGGCACCTAGCGTTGAGTGATCGCCGCCGCGCCCCTTGGCGATATCGTGAAACAAGGCGGCAACATAAAGAAGCCAATGACGATCGAAACCCGCCATCAGTCGCGTCGCTAAGGGGTACTCCTGAGCATGTTCCACCATTGTGAAACGTCGAATGTTGCGTAAAACAGCAAGAGTGTGCTGATCGACTGTATAGACATGAAATAAATCATGCTGCATCTGACCAACCACGCGTCGGAAAGCAGGCAAGTAACGCGGCAAGATATTGAGCATCGTCATGCGTCGGAGTGCGTGAACAATGCCCTGATTTTGTTTGAGGATCTCGATAAACAAATGACGATTAACAGGATCGGCTCTGAATGACGCATCGATCTGATGTCGAGCATGCCATATGGATCGCAAGGCGCGCGCCGAGAGCTCAGTCAGCTCGGGATGTTGCTGCATGACCAAAAATATGCGCAACAGTTCCGAAGGATTCTTTTCAAAGAGTTGCTCATCCACAATGTCCAGGCGATTATGGTGGGCAATATAATGTTCATCCAATGGCCGAGCATCGGTCATCGACAATGGAAATAAGTGCTCTCCGATTGCTTGAACAAGCAAAGTGTTCAGTTGCGTCACCAGGCGAGCCGCCCAGTAATAACGCTGCATCAAAATTTCGCTCGCACGTCGCGTGGCGGTTGCTTTGATTTGGTAGGCCTGTGACAGACCGTGCTGTAAATCAAAAAGTAAGCGATCCTCGCGACGATTGACCAGCAGATGTAACTCGATTCTCAGGCGTTTAAACGCCTGTTCAGCCCTGCCAAGGTCACGTGCCTCTGAGCGGGTCAACAAACCCGACTGCGCGATTTGTTTCCAGGTTTGTCCAAAACCCGCAGCTCTGGCCATCCACAAGATAACTTGTAAATCCCTCAAGCCTCCTGGCGACTCTTTGCAATTTGGTTCAAGAGAGTAGGGTGTTTCTTGAAAACGAGCATGACGCTGCTGCATTTCACTGCGTTTAGCCTGAAAGAAGCTGCGAGGGTCCAACTGCTCCTTCATCAGACTCATAAAACGCTGTGTCAAAGAACGACTCCCAGCGATCCAGCGAAGTTCAAGCAAGGACGTTTCAATCGTAATGTCAGCGCGAGCCTCGGTCAGACACTGTTCAATGGTTCGGACGCTGCAACCCGGCTCAAGTCCGACATCCCACATCGCGGCGACCAGGCCACTGAGCGTAGCCTCAGCAGCGGGACACGGATCAGCAGGCAACAAAATCAACAGATCGACATCAGAAAATGGGTATAACTCACCTCGACCAAAACCACCTACAGCGGCCAGGGCAGCCCCTTTGGGCAATGGATACACCTCAAGCAACTGACGTAGGGCCTGATCGGCAGCCCGTCTGAGCGATGTAAGTAGTGTGTCTGCTAGAGGCTTGGCACGATATTTTTCAAAGGCCTCATCTCTGGAAGTCTTGAGACTGAAACGGATGGCACCGACTTTATCGCTTAAGGTATCTTTAATTGCGATTGGTTTAGTCATCTTGCCACCAGTTTGATGCGATAGATTGAATATTTACATCCGGGAACTTACAGATTGATAAATGATGGTGCAGGAGGCATCCCGGGAGATTGCGTGAGCACCTCAAAACCAGTCTCGGTCACCAGCACGGTGTGCTCCCATTGCGCTGACAGACTATGGTCGCGTGTGACAACTGTCCAACCATCTGCCAGCTGTCTAATTTCACGCTTGCCCGCATTGATCATTGGTTCAATTGTAAAAATCAAACCGGGTTCGAGTTTATCTCCTGTGCCAGGTTTTCCATAATGCAAAACCTGAGGATCTTGATGAAATTTTTGGCCGATGCCGTGACCGCAAAACTCGCGAACGACTGAAAAACCTTGCTGTTCCGCGTATTTTTGAATCGCAGCGCCAATATCACCAAGCGTATTTCCTGGTTTGACCTGGGCAATGCCAAGCCACATGCATTCATAAGTCACCTCAGTCAGCCTCTTGGCTAAGATGGACGTTTCGCCCACCGCGTACATACGACTCGTATCGCCGAACCAGCCATCCTTGATGATCGTGACATCGATATTTAAAACATCGCCGTTTTTTAATACCTTGTCTCCAGGGATCCCATGACAAACCTGATGGTTCACGGAAGTACAAATTGCGCCAGGAAAAGGTGGGTAACCGGGTGGGGCATAACCCACCGTGGCGGATTTAACCTTCAACTCTTCGGTGAGAAACTTCAGACATAACTTGTCAAGCTCGCCTGTCGTGACCCCAGGTTTGACGAAAGGCGCAATAAAATCAAGGACTTTTGCCGCATCGCGACATGCCGCCCGCATTTTGGCCAGATCTTCGGGATGAGTGACTAGAGGCATAGTGACTTGAGTAAATATAGTGAAAGATAGTAGAATTATAGGCTTACCAATTTTTTGAGCGGTTTAAATACCTCTTCTGAACATTGGTTTTCTTGGAATTGCTTGTTCATGCAGGCAAAACCTAAATCGCGTGTCATGTCACCAGGGTGCCTGATGATTTCAGGTGCAGATATGGCGCTAGACCCAACCCTTGGAGTTTTCTTATTATGTCTTTAATGCGTGAAATGCTGGAAGCGGGCGTGCACTTTGGTCACCAGACCCGTTACTGGAACCCCAAGATGGCACCTTACATTTTTGGCCATCGCAACAAAATTCACATCATCAACCTCGAAAAGACTGTCGCAAACTATCAGGATGCAACAAAGTTCTTACGCCAGGTTGCTGCCAAAGGCGGTACCGTTCTGTTTGTCGGTACAAAACGCGCCGCTCGCGAGTTGGTCGCTGCAGAAGCTGCTCGCGCAGGAATGCCCTTTGTTGACAGCCGTTGGCTGGGTGGCATGCTGACCAACTTCAAAACAGTTAAAAGCTCAATCAAGCGCTTGAAAGACATGGAAATCATGATCGCCGAAGGTGCAACAGAGCGCATGACCAAAAAAGAAGGCCTCATGTTCCAGCGCGAACTCGACAAGCTCAACAAGTCGATTGGCGGTATCAAGGACATGAACGGTTTGCCAGATGCGATTTTCATGATTGACGTCGGTTATCACAAAATTGCAGTTGCTGAAGCAAACGCGTTGGGCATTCCAGTCGTTGCCGTGGTCGATACCAACCACTCTCCTGACGGTATCGATTACATCATTCCTGGTAATGATGACTCCGCAAAAGCGATCGCTTTGTACGCCTCTGGTGTGGCGGACGCAGTCATTGCTGGTCGCGGTGACAACGTGAATGGCTTAGTCCAAGAGCTGACACAAGGCGAAGAGTTCGTTGAAGTAGACCAGGCAAAAGCCTAAACACTCAAAGCGCTCAATTTGATTTGAGCGCATGACTCTCACACCCTGACCGAATGGTTCAGGGTGCTTTCATTGATACTGGAGCAAACATGGCTGACATTACCGCCGCAATGGTCAAAGAGTTGCGCGAAAAAACTGACGCACCCATGATGGAGTGCAAAAAAGCACTGACAGAGGCCGCAGGTGACATGGCCCGCGCAGAAGAAATCCTGCGCGTTAAACTGGGCAGCAAGGCCAGCAAAGCTGCAAGCCGCGTCACTGCTGAGGGGCTGATTGGTCTTTACATTTCTCCCGATGCAAAAAAGGGCGCTGTCATCGAAGTCAATTGTGAAACTGATTTCGTCGCTAAAAATGATGATTTTGTAGCGTTTGTTGCTAATTTGGCCAAACTTGTTGCATCTGAAAATGTTGCTGATGTCGCCGCATTGTCTGCCTTATCCATGGGTGATGGCACGGTTGACAGCGTTCGCACCGCTTTGATTGGCAAAATTGGTGAAAACATTTCGATCCGTCGTTTCCAACGTTACGACACACCCAATAAACTCGCAAGCTACGTCCACAGCGGCAAAATTGGTGTTCTAGTCGAGTTTTCCGGTCCGGACGAAGTGGGTAAAGATCTGGCCATGCACATTGCTGCCACCAAGCCTCGCGCCGTGGATGAAACTGGCGTTTCTGAAGCTGACAAAGAAACAGAACGCTCGGTTGCTCGTCAAAAAGCCGCTGAGTCTGGCAAGCCTGCTGAGATCGTTGAGAAAATGGTTGAAGGTGCCGTACAGAAATACCTCAAAGAGGTCGCTTTACTGTCCCAACCTTTTGTCAAAAACGACAAGCAATCGGTTGCTCAAATGCTAAAAGAAAAATCCGCCTCGATTACAGGGTTTTCCCTATTCGTGGTAGGTGAAGGCATCGAAAAGAAAACCAGTGACTTTGCTGCCGAAGTGGCTGCAGCTGCAGCCGGTAACGCATAACTTTGTTCCTAAAGCCGGGCGGCGCATCATTGGCCGCCCGGCTTTCGTTTACACTTTTGTTTGTGTTTAACACTCCGGATTGAAGGCCCATATGACCAGCAGAATGCATAAACGAGTTCTCCTCAAACTGTCTGGCGAAGCATTGATGGGTGACGATGCCTTTGGCATCAATCGTGCCACAATCATGCGCATGACTGACGAAGTTGCCGAGGTCGCGGCAATGGGTGTGCAGCTCGCCATCGTGATTGGCGGGGGTAACATTTTCCGCGGCGTTGCGCCCGGCGCGCAAGGCATGGATCGAGCCACTGCCGACTACATGGGCATGATGGCAACTGTCATGAATGCGCTTGCGCTTCAGGATGCACTCAAACACCGTGGCGTCGATGCAAGAGTGCAGTCCGCTCTGAACATTGAACAAGTTGTTGAGCCCTATATTCGCCCCAAAGCTTTACGCTACCTCGAAGAAGGCAAGGTTGTCATTTTTGCTGCGGGCACAGGCAACCCATTCTTCACCACCGACACCGCTGCCGCACTGCGTGGCGCTGAAATTGGTGCTGAAGTTGTTTTGAAAGCAACCAAGGTCGATGGAATCTACAGCGCAGATCCAAATAAAGATCCTGCCGCGACACGCTACACACGCATCAGTTTTGATGAAGTGATCGTCAAACGCCTGGAAATCATGGATGCGACGGCTTTTGCTTTGTGCCGTGACCAAAAACTTCCCATCAAAGTGTTTTCGATTAACAAGTCTGGTGCGTTAAAACGCGCCGTCAGTGGTGAGGACGAGGGCACCCTCGTTCACGTTTAAAGGAAACGAAATGAGTATCGCGGACATTCAAAAATCTGCCGAAACCCGAATGGGTAAATCACTTGAAACGCTTAAGGCGAACCTCGCGAAAATTCGTACAGGTCGTGCGCACACCGGCATTTTGGATCATGTTCAAGTCGAATATTACGGTTCTCCTGTGCCGATCAGTCAAGTTGCGAACGTCACATTGATGGACGCGCGTACATTAAGCGTTTCAGTCTGGGAAAAAAACATGGGAGCCGCGGTAGAAAAGGCCATTCGTGATTCGGATTTGGGTCTGAATCCTGTCGGAATGGGCGACAGCATTCGTGTCCCCATGCCAGCGCTGACAGAGGAACGCCGCCGCGAACTGAATAAAGTCGTTAAATCTGAAGGTGAGGATGCAAAAATAGCGATCCGTAACCTGCGTCGTGATGCAAATGAAGCGTTCAAAAAGCTTGTGAAAGAAAAAGAAATCTCTGAAGATGATGAGCGACGCGCTCAGGATGTTGTTCAAAAACTGACGGATCGCTGCGTTGTGGAAATCGACAAGCTGATCGTGCAAAAAGAAGCAGAGATCATGACGGTTTGATCCGTCATTCATATGGCTATCAGCTCAACGCTCGATATACCCGTCACTTCGACGGTTCCTCAACACGTTGCCATCATCATGGATGGCAACGGTCGTTGGGCTGCAAAACGACTTTTGCCCCGTACTGCAGGGCATGCGCGTGGTGTGCAGTCCGTACGTTCGGCGGTTGAAACCTGCGGCAAACTTGGTGTGCGTTATCTGACACTTTTTGCATTCAGTTCTGAAAATTGGCGCCGACCCGCTGACGAAGTTTCGCTACTAATGCGACTTTTTGTTCAGGTTCTAGAAAAAGAAGTTTTACGTTTGCAGGAAAAGGGGGTTCGACTTCGTGTGGTGGGTGATTTGTCAGCCTTTGAACCCAGACTTCAAGAACTCATCGAGCAAGCGCAATCAAAAACCGCGCACAACGATCAACTTCATCTGACGATTGCTGCGAACTATGGTGGACGCTGGGATATTCTTCAAGCAATGAGAAGAATGTTGCAAGCGTCTCCTGAGCTTGCGCAAAACACTGAGCAGATTAACGAGCCGGCACTGACAGAACACCTCTCCATGGCGTGGGCGCCAGAGCCTGATTTGTTTATTCGCACAGGTGGAGAGCAACGCATTTCTAATTTCTTAATTTGGCAACTGGCTTATACAGAACTATTTTTTACAGATTGCTACTGGCCTGACTTTAATTCGGACGAACTCAAAAAAGCCTTCGAGTGGTATCGCAATCGTGAAAGAAGGTTTGGCCGTACCAGCGCTCAACTTCAAGCGGCAGCTTCCAATTAACACCATGCTCAAACAACGCATTCTGACAGCCTTGGTGATGTTTGCGGTATTGGCTGGTGTGCTTTGGGTTGAGTCTGTCTGGCCATTCTTAATTTTTTTAGCGATCACTTGCGGCGTCGCAGGTTGGGAATGGACTCGCCTGACCTTAGGGCTGTCTTCTCGCTGGCCCATCGTTTTTGGAATACTGCTTTGTGTTCTGACGCTTTTGCAAGCTTACCTGTGGCTCATCGCCGGGTTATCTGACACGTATGCTGTCCAGGTCTGCGTGATCTCAAGCGTGCTGATGAGTTTAACTGCAGTCAGTACAGCACTCAGGCGTGCTCAGGTGAGCGCACCACAAGCCCCAATAGCATGGAGTGCTTTCGCGCTTGTCACCTTGTTTGCAACCTGGGGCGTTCTTGCTTTGCTGTTCCTTGAGCAAGGTGTCTTGTATGTGCTTTCCTTGCTAGTCATTATTTGGATAGCGGATATTGCAGCTTATTTTTTTGGTCGAGCGTTTGGTCGCACCAAACTTGCACCCTCCATCAGCCCGGGTAAAACACGTGAAGGTGCACTCGCAGGTATTGTGGGGGTTGTCGTGTGGTTAATGATATCTGCCCAATGGAAAGGAACCTATGGTGATGCGCTGATGGCTCAGTGGGGCTGGTTCGGCACCATCGCGCTTGCCGTCTTATTGGCGATTTTTTCCATTGCAGGAGATTTATTTGAATCTCTGCTGAAACGTCGAGCGGGGATTAAGGACTCCAGCCATCTTTTGCCTGGTCATGGCGGCGTTTACGATCGCATCGACGCGGTTGTGGCAGTCGTCCCGTTGGCTTATTTGCTGACCGGAGGCTGGATATTTTGAAACAATCACGCGTGACGATTCTGGGCTCGACAGGCTCAATTGGACTGAATACGATTGATGTCGTTCAGCGCCATCCCGAGCGCTTCACCGTGTATGCGTTGTCCGCGCACTCACGGATGAAACAGCTCGCCGATCAGGCTCTCATGACCGGTGCAAAGGTCGTCGTTGTACCTGACACTCAAGCCCGTGACACCTTCAAATCCCATTGGATCAGTCACGCGCCTGCACCAGAGATTCGAGTTGGCGCACAGGCGCTTTCAGATACAGCTGCTGATCCAGAAACAGATGTAGTGATGGCCGCGATTGTCGGTGCGGCGGGCTTACCGTCCGCACTTGCAGCCGCCCAAGCCGGCAAGCGCGTGTTACTTGCAAACAAAGAAGCTCTTGTTGCTGCAGGATCTTTGTTCATGGCGGCCATTCGTCAAAGTGGCGCTGAACTTTTACCGATTGACAGCGAACACAACGCTATTTTTCAATGTTTGCCTCATGACGGCAGAGCAAGTGCTCCAACCGGTCCCACCGCCGGTGTGCGCCGATTAATTCTGACGGCTTCTGGCGGTCCTTTTAGAACGAAACGGTGGGATGAGCTGCATCAAGTCACCCCAGAGCAAGCATGCGCCCATCCTAACTGGAGCATGGGCAGAAAAATATCCGTTGATTCCGCCACGATGCTCAACAAAGGTCTCGAAGTCATCGAAGCACACTGGTTGTTTGCGATGCCACCAGAACGCATTAACGTAGTCATCCATCCTCAGAGTGTCGTCCACTCCATGGTGGAATACGAAGACGGCTCTGTGCTGGCCCAGCTCGGTCAACCAGATATGCGCACGCCCATCGCATACGGCCTCGGCTTTCCAGATCGGATTGCATCCGGAGTCGGAATGTTGGACCTCGCCCTGGCGGGCAGACTGGATTTCGAGGAACCTGACCTCAAACAGTTTCCATGCCTGAAGCTTTCCTTCGATGCGTTGCGAAGCGGGCAGGGGGCATGTATTGCATTGAACGCTGCGAATGAAATTGCCGTTGCGGGCTTTTTATCAGGCGCCCTGGCTTACACTGAGATTGCCTTGGTCATCGATGCCGCGCTGGACTGGCAGGCCGGAGTTCCTGAAAGCGCGTTGAATTCTCTCGATGATGTGATGGCACTCGACGCTTTGACACGTCAGCATACTAAGCCCTTCTTGAGAGCTTAGTTTTCACATGATCAATCAAAAACTGTATTAACTTAATGGTTGATTCAAAGTAGTTAACGTCTTCTGGCTGGAAAAATGCTGACAACCCTCATTTCCTTTTTTGTCACACTAGGCGTGCTCATCACCTTTCACGAGCTTGGCCATTATTGGGTCGCACGGTGGTGTGGCGTGCGCGTCTTGCGTTTTTCTGTCGGTTTCGGCCGTGTCTTAATCAAGAGGGTCGATAAGAACGGCACGGAATGGGCGCTTTCTGCTATTCCTCTTGGCGGTTACGTCAAAATGCTCGACCAAGACGATCTAAAACCTAACGCAACAACCTCGACGGTCGCTCAATCAAGCAACGACACCCCCGACCCAAGAGGCACGAGTTTTCAATCCCAACCTGTTTCCCGAAGGTTTGCAATTGTTGCGGCAGGCCCGGTGTTTAACTTGATACTCGCTGTCTTGTTGTACGCACTGATCAACTTTGTAGGCACCAAAGAGCCCGAAGCCATCTTGGCCCCTCCAACCGCTCATTCACCCGCGGCAATGGCTGGTTTGCAAGGTGGGGATCGGGTCGTGGCGATCAACCAGACTCCCATTGCCTCATGGCCTCAACTACGCTGGAACCTTCTTCAATTAGTCGCAGACGGTGGAGAAGCTGAGATCACGATCGAACAAGGCGGTTCGAGATTGAACCGCATCCTGCAGCTTCCTTCCATCAGTGATCCCTCCCAATCAGACCCTATGCGAGATATTGGCCTTGGCCTGGCAAGTGGACCGCCAATTGTCCGTTCTGTGGTTGAGGGGAGTGTGGCGCAACGTGCAGGTCTTCTTGCACAGGATCAGATTATTCAGATTAACGATCTCAGACGTCCAGATATTGGAACCTTAATCCAAACGATACAAAAAAACGCCGGACAACCCGTCTCCCTTGAGATTGACAGAAACGGGCAGATCATTAAGTTTTCGTTAATACCGAGTGCGCACGCTCTTGAAAACGGTCAAACAGTCGGGCGTGCGGGAATCCAGCTCGGTTCTGACGTTCCCATGGTGGATGTTCGTTATGGTCCGATTGACAGTCTGATGAACGGGGTCGTCAAAACCTTTGATACCGCGTGGTTCTCCCTAAAGATGATGGGGCGCATGCTGACTGGGGATGTGTCGCTTAAAAACATTAGCGGTCCTGTCACAATCGCTGACTATGCTGGGCAATCGGCCAAAATTGGCTGGGCTGCTTACATTGCCTTTTTGGCATTGGTCAGCGTGAGCCTTGGGATCTTGAATTTGCTGCCGATTCCAATGCTCGACGGTGGCCATCTACTGTACTATCTCATTGAGATGGTACGCGGAAAACCCGTTTCAGAGCGTGTGATGGAGTGGGGGCAGAGAGCCGGCTTAAGCGTACTTGCCAGCTTGATGATCTTGGCACTTTTTAATGATTTAATTCGGGTTTTTAACTAGGCCAGTTCTGACTTAAAATCCACCAATCGCTGTACACACCCAGCGATCGATTGACTGACACATAAGATATTTAAGGATCACCCGGAATGCTCGCTCGATTGCCATTTCTGTTCGACAAAACCCTGCGTTTTTTAACGCTTGGATTATGTCAGGTGCTCCTCGTCACTATGTTTTTACCTAACAATGCTCAAGCTTTTGAGCCATTTGTAGTGAGCGACATCAGAGTAGAGGGTATGCAACGGACCGAGCCTGGTTCGATTTTTGCTCAGCTTCCTTTTAAGGTCGGTCAAAGATTTACAGAAGATCTCGCGACAGAGTCCGTCCGAAAGCTCTATGCAACAGGTTTGTATGCCGACGTTCGAATCCAGACTGCTAACCGCGTTGTTGTGGTCGCTGTGCAAGAGCGTCCTACGATTGCGGCCATTACTTTTACCGGCATGAAAGAGTTTGAGCCTGACAAGATTATCGATAACCTTAAGCAAGTTGGCTTTGCCCAGGGCCGGGTTTTTGACCAGTCGATGCTCGAACAAGCGCAGTTTGAGCTCAAGCAGGCTTACCTGAACAAAGGCAAGTACGCCGTAGAGATTTCTCCAACCGTGACGCCGCTTCCCCGAAACCGCGTCGGGATCAACTTTGATCTCTTTGAGGGCGGTGTATCGCGCATTCGTGAAATCAATTTTGTAGGGAACACTGCTTTTTCACAGAGCCGTTTGCGTGACTTGATGTCACTGACAACACCTGGCTGGCTGACCTGGTATACGGACTCTGATAAATATTCGCGTGAGAAACTAGAGAAAGATGTTGAGACCATCAAATCTTTCTATCTTGATCGCGGTTACCTCGAATTTAAAATCGAACCCCCACAGGTTTCGATCTCTGGCGATCGTCAGGACATTTATATTACCTTGACGGTCTCCGAAGGTAAGCCTTACACCGTATCTGAGGTCAAACTGGCTGGCGACTTGCTAGGTCTTGATCGTGAAATCAATGAGCTGGTTCAATTAAAAGCTGGTCAGATATTTTCTGGAGCAAAGACCAACGCGACTGCCAAAGGGATCTCTGACTTTTTGGGTGGATTAGGTTATGCCTTTGCGAACGTCAATCCAAACCCTGTGTTGGATCGTGAAAAGCAAACGGCTGAAGTGACGTTTTATGTAGATCCCAACCGTCGCGTTTATGTCCGACGTGTACAGATTGTCGGAAATCATCGTTCAAAAGATGAAGTGATTCGTCGTGAAGTGCGTCAGCCCGAAGCTGCATGGTATGACTCCGGCAAGATCAAATTATCCCGTGATCGGCTCGACCGAGTCGGTTACTTCAAAGAAGTTAAGGTAGGAACTGAGCCCGTCCCAGGCTCACCCGACCAAGTCGATGTCAATCTCACCGTTGAAGAGAAACCTACAGGCATGCTCAATCTGGGCGTTGGTTACGGACAGGTTGATGGTGTCATTCTCTCAGCGGGCATTTCCGAGGACAACGTTTTCGGTAGCGGTACCAATCTGACATTGAACTTGAATACCGGCGCCTCTAACCGCAGTGCAGTGCTGGCGCATACTGATCCTTACTTTACCAACGACGGTATCAGCCGAACTTCTTCGATTTACTATCGAACCATTACGCCTTATTCAAACAACCCCGGTAATTACAAAGTGACAACTGGCGGTCTCGGTTTGAATTTTGGTGTTCCGATATCTGAATTCGACAGGATTTTCATGGGCGTCAGCCTTGAACGAAACTCCATCGGCTTGTATGACAACTCGCCACTGGCTTACCGTGAGTATGTCAGAGACTACGGTGAAACAACCACTGCCGCAATTTTGAATACTGGATGGTCCAAGGACAGCAGAGACAGCGCGCTCAGTCCGACAAAGGGCTCTTTTACCCGACTCAAGTTGGATGTGGGAACAGGTAGTCTTGATTACTACATGTTTGGCGCTCAATACCAGACCTATCTACCAATCGGACGTGATTACACGGTTGCATTCAACGGCTTGTTCGATTTTGGTAATAGTTACAAAACAGATTTGCCTTACCCAATTATCAAGAACGTTTACGCCGGTGGTATTGGTACCGTCCGAGGCTATTCACAAAACTCTCTCGGTCCGACTGATCCAATCACAGGTACTTACCTGGGTGGTTCCAAGCGAGTAGTGGGTAACATCCAGTTTTATCTGCCATTCCCCGGTAGCCAGCAAGATCGTTCACTACGTTGGTTCGCGTTTGCTGATGGTGGCCAAGTCTTCGGTACGGACGGCTTTGGTAACGATACGGCTATTGATTTCGGTCAGATGCGTTACTCAGCGGGTATCGGTTTATCGTGGGTTTCT
Source organism: Zwartia panacis (assembly GCF_030410395.1). Classification (GTDB taxonomy): domain Bacteria; phylum Pseudomonadota; class Gammaproteobacteria; order Burkholderiales; family Burkholderiaceae_B; genus Zwartia; species Zwartia panacis. The sequence continues at coordinate 73,386 of NZ_JAUHHF010000004.1, read as the reverse complement.
CCTCTTGGGCCTTTGCAACTGTCCTTCGCAAAACCTCTGAATTCCAAACCAGGCGACAACACTCAAATTTTCCAGTTTCAAATCGGCACAGGTTTCTAGTCAGGCTTGTCGATTCGTTTAGTGGCACAATACCAATCTGTAATTTCGTTTATCGTGAGAGTTTAATAATGGCTGCATCTTCTGTTTCCCACACTCAACTGGGTTTTTCATTTGAGGGTTTTGATCGGAAATCCCTTTTGTGGATGATCGTATTGTCATTCCTGACTTTTGCGATGGCCTTCGGTCATGTTGCGCATGCGCAAGGCTCCAAGATTGGATTCGTGAACACCGAGCGTATTTTGCGTGACTCTGCTCCGGCAAAAGCGGCACAGACCAAGATTGAAGCCGAATTTAAAAAGCGCGAAGAAGAAATCCAGAGATTAGGGAATAACCTTCGTACTGCTGCTCAAAAATTTGAAAAGGACGCTCCTGTCCTTTCTGAATCTGATCGTAACAAGCGTCAGCGTGAACTTGCAAACATCGATGCGGATTTGCAACGTAAGCGCCGTGAACTCCAAGAGGATTTCAATCGTCGTCGCAACGAAGAGTTTGCCACGATTATTGAACGCGCTAACGCTGCGATCAAGCGTATTGCTGAAAAAGATGATTACGACATGATTCTTCAGGATGCCGTGACCGTCAATCCACGCGCGGATATTACCGATAAGGTAATTCAAGCGCTTGGTACTAAATAATCAGCCCGATTCATGCCCGTCCTGTTAGACCCGGCCCGGGCACCTGTACTCTCTGAACTTCTGCGCGCAGTGCCTGGTGGGTTAGTTCAGAGCGTTGTACCCGGATCCGGACTGCACGCAGATCCCCGTATCGCTGGTTTAGGATCTTTAGCTCATGCAAGTGAGCAAGAGATCTCCTTCATTGTTCACCCCAAATATCTCGATCACTTAGCACTGACACGTGCTTGCACGGTGATCGTGCTGCCAGAAATCGAAGAGAAACTTGCTCAAACAGTGCCTGCTCCTCGCTTTGCCAGGGTTGTTTGTAAGCATCCATATTTACTTTATGCTCGGATTGCGCAATGGTTTGAGTGGGCAAGGCGTCCGGCCTATGAACCTGGCATTCATCCTTCTGCCATCGTTGATCCCAGCGCGCAGATAGACCCCAGTGTTTTGATTGGTCCACACGCTGTAGTGGGTGCCAGATGCACCATTGGCGCGATGTCTCAGATCGGTGCAGGTTGTGTTCTTGGAGATGATGTCGAGATCGGTGCATCTTCGATTCTTTATCCCAAAGTGACTCTTTATTATGGTGTAAGAGTTGGTGATCGTGCGATCATTCACAGTGGAGTTGTCCTCGGTGCGGACGGATTTGGCTTCGCACCCGATCCTAGCCTGTCCAAGGGTGCCTGGGGAAAAATTCCGCAACTCGGCACTGTCATCATCGGTCATGATGTCGAGATTGGTGCCAACACGACGATCGACCGAGGCGCTTTGGATAACACCATCATTTCAGACGGTGTCAAAATTGATAACCAGGTGATGATTGGTCACAACTGTCAGATTGGCGCACACACAGCAATCGCAGCATGTGCCGGGATCGCAGGATCCACCAAAATCGGATCCCGATGCACGATTGGTGGCATGACGGGTATATCTGGTCACCTTGTCATTGGGGATGATGTGCATATCTCTGGTGGTACTGGAATCATTGCCAATATTGAACAGCCAGGGCGTTACACCGGTGTTTATCCCTTTGCCGAACATAAAGAATGGCAGCGCAATGCGGCAGTTGTGTCTCAACTGTCCTCAATTCGCAAGCGTGTACGCGCGCTTGAGCGTGATTAAGAAATAGAACTCCACTTACTTTGGTCAGTGCGGCACCTTTTTTACATTTTATTTTTATGATGCGTCTAGGATAAGTTATGCAACTTGATATCAAAAGTATTCTTGACAGGCTGCCTCACCGTTACCCAATGCTGCTGATTGATCGCGTCATTGATATGGTGCCCGGCAAATCAATCAAGGCGCTTAAAAATGTCTCTATCAATGAGCCTTTTTTTACAGGCCATTTCCCGCATCACCCCGTCATGCCTGGCGTGTTGATACTTGAAGCGATGGCTCAAGCCGCAGCCATCTTTTCGTTCGCGGATGAAACCGGACTCAAGCCTAAAGACGAGGAAATCCTCTATTACTTTGTCGGTATTGACGGCGCTCGCTTTCGTAAACCCGTTTTGCCAGGTGATCAACTTCATATAGAAGTCGTGGCCGAAAGACTGGGCCGGACAATTTGCAAATACCAAGGCCATGCTTTCGTAGATGGCCAGGAAGTCGCCGAAGCTAAACTGATGTGCGCCATCAGACCCATGGAAAAATAAATGTCTGCGTTGATCCATCCAACCGCTCTTATCGATCCAAACGCTCAGCTGCACCCCTCTGTTTCGGTGTGCGCATACTCCATTGTTGGACCTGACGTTTCTATCGGCGCCCACACCATTATTGGACCTCATTGCGTGATTGATGGTCATACGACAATTGGTGAAGGGAATCATTTTTATCGATTCTGTTCTGTTGGCGGCATTCCACAGGACAAAAAATATGCGGGGGAACCCACGAGGCTTGAAATCGGCGATAGGAATATGGTCCGTGAGTATGTCACGATCAACACCGGAACCGTTCAAGATGTCGGAGTGACCAGATTGGGTTCCGATAACTGGGTGATGGCTTATGTGCATATCGCGCATGACTGTCAGGTTGGCCATCACACGATTCTTGCAAACGGCGTTCAGATGGGTGGCCATGTGCACATCGGGGACTGGGCGATTGTCGGTGGCCTAGCCGCAGTGCATCAGTTTGGCAAAATCGGTGCTCACAGCATGACTGGAGGTCAAAGCGCACTGCACATGGACATTCCTCCCTATGTGATGGGCTCTGGTAATCCATGCGTACCTGTTGGCATTAACGTCGAGGGTCTCAAACGCAGAGGTTTTAGCGCCGAATCAATTGGTGCGCTTCGCGATGCCTACAAGCTCATTTATCGCCGAGGCTTGTCATTAAGTGACGCATGTGCGGAGATTCGCGCCAGACAACAAAAGGAGCCCGCTGTCGCAGACGCGCTTCAGCCTTTGCTCGATTTCATCGAGGCGAGCACTCGGGGCATTATTCGGCCATGACTTGGCGACTCGGGCTCATTGCAGGCGAGCCTTCTGGGGATTTAATTGCCGCTCGAGCCCTCGCTGGAGTCAAGCTTGCTGATCCGGATGTTAGACCGCAAGGCATCGGCGGCCCACATTTAAAGGCTGAAGGTCTGGATGTCTGGCATCCGATGAATGAGCTCAGCGTATTTGGCTATGTGGATGCCATCAAACGCTTGCCTGCCTTGTTCAGAATCTACAGTGATGTCAAAAAACGGTGGCTGCGTGAGCCGCCGGCAGTATTTCTTGGCGTAGATGCGCCCGATTTCAATTTAAGACTTGAGCATAAACTTCGCCGTGCCGGAGTGCCGACAGTGCACTTTGTGGGTCCCTCAATCTGGGCTTGGCGTTATGAGCGGATTCATTACATACGAGAAGCGGTCTCGCACATGCTTGTCTTGTTTCCTTTTGAAGAGGCCATCTACAAAAAGGAAGGTATTCCGGTGACTTATGTCGGTCATCCCATGGCCGATGCCATCGCTCTTGAACCAGACCAGAATGCTGCTCGCATCCGACTCGGACTGGATCAGCATGCTCGCATGATCGCTATTCTGCCTGGGAGCCGCGCTTCTGAGATTAAATTAATTGCACCTCGCTTTTTGAAAGCTGCACAGCTTTTACAAAAAAAGGATCCTAATTTGCAATTCGTTGTACCAATGGTCAATGAACAAAGATCGCGAGAGTTCAAGTCTTTCCTTTCGGAAATTCCTGTTAATCATTTGCGCATTGTTTTGGCTCAGGAGCAAGCATCTGGCATTTCGGATCCTATTGCCTGGTCTGTACTTGAAGCCTGTAACGTTGCACTTGTCGCAAGCGGAACTGCGACACTCGAAACTGCGCTATTTAAAAAACCAATGGTGATTTCCTATGCCGTCTCTCCACTGGTCAGAAAAATGATGGCGTGGAAATCCGGGCAGGAGCGTCCATATTTGCCTTGGGTCGGCTTGCCCAATGTCCTGTTAAATGATTTTGTTGTCCCTGAACTCATTCAGGAAGATGCGAAACCTGAAAATCTCGCGCTTGAGATTTCCAATTTATTGAATGATCAGAACCGCTGTGATCGGATTCAAAATCGATTTATGGAAATGCATCATACCCTTAGGTGTAATACCCCTCAGAGAGTTGCAGATGCGCTCCTGTCGATTGTGCATAAACAGACATAACATTGGATGCGTCTTTCGCGATCTATGAAAAAATCAACGATTTTCGTCCAAGCCAGTCTGTTTGAAACAAATACCTCTCCTGTCCATTCAGCTGGTGTAGATGAAGCGGGCAGGGGGCCACTCGCAGGTGATGTCTATGCAGCCGCAGTTATTTTGAATACAGAGCGTCCAATTGAAGGTCTCGCTGATTCAAAAACCTTGTCTGAAAAGAAACGTATCATGCTGGCTTCGCAGATTAAATCTGAGGCCCTGAGTTGGTCTATTGCCGTGGCAACTGTTCAAGAAATTGATCAACTCAATATCCTTCAGGCGACTCTGCTTGCGATGAAACGGGCTGTCGAAGGCCTGAGTATTCAGCCAGAATTGGCTTGGATCGATGGAAATCAGTCTCCACGCTTGAATTGTCGTGTGGAAACAGTCGTGAAAGGAGACTCGCTCGTCCCTGCAATTTCAGCCGCATCCATCTTGGCAAAAACTGCGCGGGATGAGGAGCTTCAGCGTCTACACATTCTTTACCCGCAATATGCCTTTGATCAGCACAAGGGTTATGGCACCGCATTACACCTGGCACGACTTAAGCAGTATGGCCCCAGTCCAGTGCACCGACGCAGTTTCGCACCGGTGCGTGCTTGTTTGGAAAGATCATGAAACATATAGAGTCCCGTTCGAATCCTCTTTACAAGCAGTTATTCAAATGGCAATCCAGCGCTGGCAGACGGGACGAACCCATCTTATTGGAAGGTATTCATTTATGTGAGGCTTGGTTGTCTTTGGGTAAACAACCTAAATACGCTATTTTTGACGTAGAACGAACAGGTCAAGCTCATCTCTCCGCATTGATTGAAAAACTTGACCCTAACGTCTGCCTCACGATGTCTGGTTCTTTGCTCGGTAATCTTTCAAGTGTTGATACCGATCAAGGCGTCTTATTCGTGGCCCAACCAACGATCCATCCTGTCCCCGAAAAAATATCAGAATCCATTGTCATGTTGGATCGACTTCAGGATCCAGGTAATGTTGGCGCGATTTTACGCACCTGCGCTGCCGCAGGTATTAAGCGTGTATTTGCTTCCGTCGGGACCGCTGGGCTTTGGTCACCAAAAGTCTTGCGTAGCGCCCAGGGTGCCCATTTTGTCCTGAAGTTACATGAACAAGTCCATTTGATGGCAGTGACTGAGGCCTTGGCCATTCCCTTGATCGTGACCACGCTCGATGACGCCAGCGATCTCTATCAAACTGCACTTCCCAAGCATGCTGCCTGGGTTTTTGGAAATGAAGGGCAAGGGGTGGCAGATCCGCTTCTTAAACGTGCAGATATACGCATCAAAATCATGCATGATCGAGCCGTCGAATCGCTTAATGTCACGGTTGCGTCCGCAGTGTGTCTTTTCGAACAGCGGCGTCAACACACTCGACACTGAAAACTCGAGCGATCAATAGGCAGAGTGTCGATCCAGACCCACTTCTTGCAGAACTGTCGTGGAGATTTCTTCGATTGATTTTGTCGTAGTCGATAGCATTGGAATCGACTCCCTCCTCATCAATCTTTCGGCTTCGGCAACTTCGTGTCGACACTGTGGTAATGAGGCGTAAAGGCTATCAGGCCGCCTTTCGTGTCGAACCTCCATCAAGCGTTCGGGCTGAATCGTTAGACCAAACAACTTGGTGCGATAGGGCATTAATGTGGAAGGCAATGCGCCCCGGTCAAAGTCCTCGGGTATCAAAGGAAAATTGGCTGCTTTCACACCGTATTGCATCGCGAGATACAAACTCGTCGGTGTCTTGCCGCACCGGGAAACACCGATCAGAATGACGTCTGCCTGGGCAAGGCCCGAGACAAACTGCCCATCATCATGCGCCAGGCTGAAGTTAATCGCTTCGATACGATTACGATACTGGGTGGAACTGACAGCCTTATGTGACTTGCCAATTGAATGGCTGGATTTCATACCAAGATGATGCTCGAGGGGTTCCACAAATGCACCAAATAAATCCAAAAAGAGTGCGTTTGCGAGCCTGACCCTGCCCAGTACATCGGGATTAACCAAGGTTGTAAATACGATGGGCGGGTTACCCTGATCCGCTGCACATCTGTTAATGCGTTGAACGACAGAATCAGCTTTTTCAACCGAATCAATAAATGGAACACGCACCTGACGGAAGGTGACGGATTCGAACTGGGAAAGTACAGAGTGACTAAAGGTCTCCGCTGTAATACCTGTCCCATCTGAAATGATGAAAACAGTGCGTTCCGTGGCAGGCATCGTCATATGAATTGATCCGAAGTCAGTTGCTCAAGTAGTATAATGCAGCGCAACAAAAGAATTTTAGATTGTCACCCTAAGACCGGCTCAGGCCAGTTTGGTTAGCACTTGCACTTGTTGAATCCTTCTCTGAATGGGTCGCTTTGTGAGGTTTTAACCAAACTCGCTTTCTAACATTGTAAAAGGGTGACTTTCATGTCATATGTCGTGTCTTTTGAGCAGCTCCGCATGTCGGACGTTGACTCTGTCGGAGGAAAGAACGCCTCTTTAGGCGAAATGATTAGCCAGCTTTCAGATGCTGGTGTACGTGTACCAGGTGGTTTTGCTACGACCGCGCAGGCTTTTCGGGATTTCTTATCCGGTACGGGCCTGGACGAACGTATTGCAAAACGTCTTTCCACCCTCAATCCAGACGACGTCCGTGAACTGGCTCTTGCTGGCGCGGAGATCCGTCAATGGATCGTCGAGGCCCCCCTTCCTGACCAACTGAATTCTGATATCAAACAAGCTTTTGCCAAACTTGATGTGGATGGCAAAGGATCGTTCGCCGTTCGTTCGTCGGCTACTGCCGAAGACCTCCCAGATGCCTCTTTCGCAGGCCAGCAAGAAACTTTTTTAAATGTTGTCGGTATCGACGATGTGATCGACAAGATTCGTCATGTATTTGCTTCTCTGTACAACGACAGAGCGATTTCTTATCGCGTCCACAAGGGCTTTGCGCACGCAGATGTCGCTCTGTCTGCGGGTATTCAGCGCATGGTTCGCTCAGACAAGGGTAGTGCTGGCGTCATGTTCACGCTTGATACCGAGTCGGGCTTTGAAGACGTTGTGTTCATTACCTCATCGTACGGACTGGGCGAAACAGTTGTTCAAGGTGCAGTCAATCCTGATGAGTTCTACGTATTCAAGCCTACGCTTGCCACCGGACATTACGCAATCGTGAATCGTCGTATCGGTTCTAAATTGATCAAAATGGAATTTGATCCGCAAAGAACTGAAGGTCGAGCGGTTCGAACTGTTGATGTACCCGTTTCCGAGCGTAATCGTTTCTCTCTCACGGATGACGAGGTGACTGAGCTCGCTCGCTATGCAGTAATTATCGAAAAGCATTATCAGCGACCCATGGACATTGAATGGGGTCGTGATGGTGTGGACGGAAAAATCTACATCCTTCAGGCAAGACCGGAAACCGTCAAATCCCAACAATCCAATGGCGATGTCCAGCAACGTTACCGTCTTAAAGCAACGGGGCAGGTCATTGTGACAGGACGTGCGATCGGTCAGAAAATCGGTTCAGGACCTGTGCGAGTTGTCAGCGATCTATCTGAAATGGACAAAGTCCAGCCAGGCGATGTGTTGGTCACTGACATGACAGATCCGAATTGGGAGCCCGTCATGAAAAGAGCCTCCGCAATTGTCACCAATCGCGGCGGACGAACATGTCACGCCGCGATTATTGCCCGTGAGCTTGGTATTCCTGCCGTAGTAGGGTGCGCCGATGCGACCGACAAACTCAAAGAAGGTCAGCAGGTCACCGTCTCCTGCGCCGAGGGTGATGAAGGGCGAATCTATGATGGACTCATCGAGACAGAAATCGAGGAAGTCACTCGGGGAGCCATGCCCGATGTCGGGCTGAAAGTCATGATGAACGTTGGCAACCCCCAACTTGCGTTCGATTTTTCACAAATTCCCAATCATGGAGTCGGTCTTGCACGTTTAGAGTTCATTATCAACAACAATATTGGTATCCATCCAAAGGCAGTTCTGGACTATCCCAATGTAGACGCTGAACTCAAAATTGCAGTTGAATCCGCCGCAAGAGGACATGCGAGCCCTCGTGCGTTCTTTGTTGAGAAGCTCGCAGATGGAATTGCGACAATCGGTGCCGCGTTTTATCCAAAACCTGTCATTGTCAGACTCTCGGACTTCAAGTCCAACGAGTACCGTAAATTAGTCGGTGGTTCTCGTTACGAGCCTGAGGAAGAAAATCCAATGTTGGGCTTCAGGGGTGCATCGCGTTACATTTCTGCAGATTTTGCAGAGTGTTTCAAAATGGAATGCGAAGCCCTTAAACGTGTGCGAAACGATATGGGCCTGACAAACGTCGAAATAATGGTTCCATTCGTACGAACCGTTAAGCAAGCCGAGCGGGTGATACAGCTGTTAGCCTCTCACGGACTGGTTCGTGGTGAAAACGGCCTGCGGATCATCATGATGTGCGAGGTCCCATCAAACGCCATTTTGGCTGAACAGTTCCTCGAGTATTTTGACGGTTTCTCGATTGGTTCAAACGATATGACCCAATTAACTTTAGGCTTGGACCGTGACTCAGGGATGGAGCTTCTTGCAACTGATTTTGACGAACGAGACGATGCCGTCAAATTCATGCTTAGACGTGCCATTCAGGCGTGTTTGAAAGCTGGCAAATATGTTGGTATTTGTGGCCAAGGCCCGAGTGACTACGCAGATTTTGCAATCTGGCTCAAAAATGAAGGGATACTATCGATGTCGCTCAATCCTGACACCGTTGTAGAAACCTGGAAAAAGCTGGCTGTCTGAGAACTGTTTGTAAAAATAAGCTAGTTCATCTGAAGCAATAGCCCGTTCTGTTTAGAACGGGCTTTTTTTAATCACGCGTACGAGTGTCGTGCTTCATCAGGCGTTCTTTTTCCCGTGCCCAGTCTTTTTCTTGCGCAGCATCGCGCTTGTCATGTAGTTTTTTGCCTTTACCCAGACCGAAATCCAACTTGATACGTCCGTTTTTGAAATGAAGGTTGATGGGAACCAACGCATAGCCGCGTTGTTCAACTTTACCAATCAACTTGCTGATTTCCTCTGCTTTGAGCAGTAGCTTCCGTGTCCGCATTGCATCCGGATGAATATGTGTAGAAGCTGAATGCAAGGGGCTCACATGCATACCAAGAAGCCATAGCGCGCCGTCAAGCACGACAACATAACTTTCTTTCAGTTGCGCACGCCCCGCACGAATGGCTTTCACCTCCCAGCCTTGCAGCACGAGACCAGCCTCAAATCGCTCCTCGATGGTGTAATCGTGGAATGCCTTCCGGTTTTCAATAATACTCATATGTTTCCTGCGTCATTGACGCATATGCAACAAAAACAAACCGTTTCAGAGCGACAAACTCGCCTAAACTGTCCAAAACACTCAATCATAACGAATAATAGTTAAAATTCTGGTTACTAATTATTTCCATAAACAGACACAACTGGCCTGAGCATATATAGGGCTATAGATACAAGTCGATACCGGGCTACCATGGTTTTTTCCTCGCTTGTTTTTTTGTACCTGTTTCTGCCCATCTGCCTCATTATCTACTATTTGATTGGTTCGAGGATTCGCAGCGCGGCTGAATCCGCGTCATCAGGGATTAAAGGTCATGCTACTCAGGCTCAAAACCTGATTCTGATTGCTGCAAGCTTCTTTTTCTATGGTTGGGGCGAACCCATTTGGGTCGGAATGCTGGTCGCCAGCTCATTTGTTGGATGGCTAGTTGGCCTCTGGGTAGAGCGATCACAAACGATGACGGGCAAAAAAATAGCGGTTTTTTTTGCTGTTCTCTCCAATCTTGGCTTACTCGCCATATTCAAATACAGCGACTTTATCGTTGAAAACATCAACTATGCGTTCGTGACAGGTTTAAACAATCCAGGTTTCGCATTACCGATCGGGATTTCTTTTTATACCTTTCAGATCCTTTCCTATGTTGTTGATGTTTATCGCGGGGAGGTGAGGGCACAACGTCGCTTTCTGGATTTTTTGTTGTATGTCAGTCTTTTTCATCAGCTTGTCGCGGGTCCGATCGTTCGCTATGTGCATATCGCTCATGAGATTAATCACAGGATTCATACTTGGAGGGACTTTAGCCTAGGTTTACACCGCGTTTGCGTTGGATTATTCAAAAAGGTTTTTATCGCGAACGTTGCTGGAGAATGGGCTCAGCGAACATTAGGCGGAGATTTGTCGACGTTATCTATGGCGGATGCCTGGCTGGGTTTGATGATGTTTACGATCCAGATTTACTTTGATTTTTCTGCTTACTCTGACATGGCGATCGGATTGGGAATGATGTTTGGTTTTCACTACCGGGAAAACTTCAATTACCCCTATATCGCTAAAACCGTCACTGATTTTTGGCGTCGCTGGCATATTTCACTGGGTACTTTTTTCAGAGATTATGTCTATATTCCACTTGGCGGGAATAAAACCTGGGCCTATCGCAATTTGTTCATTGTGTGGGCTTTGACGGGCTTTTGGCATGGTGCAAGCTGGAATTTCATGCTTTGGGGACTTTATTTTGGTGTATGGATTGCTCTCGAGCGACTTTTCATTGAACGTCTGCTTAGCGTTTTACCTAACGTGATGAGTCATTTTTATCTCATGATGATTGTCACCCTTGGCTGGGCACTTTTTTACTTCACTGATTTTTCTCGGTTAACCACGTTTTTGGAAATTCTTTTCGGACTGACTCAAACAACGCGAATGGGCTCCACTACATTAGATGATTTGTCGTCACACGCTCTTTGGCTGTGTATTGCAATCCTTTGGTGTATGCCTGTGAGCGAATGGTTGCAATCAAAATTTCAACAGCTGCGTTTTGATCATTGGCGTCCCGTCACCCAAGCTATTGTGTTGCTGACAACAGATTTATCCTTACTCATATTATCCACTGCACTTTTAGTCGGTCAGAGCTACAACCCTTTTTTATATTTCCGTTTTTAGCCATGGCTGAGCCCAGTAAATCCTCCAACCTGTCGACACAGACACATTACATATTTCACGCCTCGTTTGTGATCGTGTTAATGACGATTGTTGGTGTGATTTTTATGCTGACCTTGCGGTCGAATAAAAATATTTCTGAGCTTGAAAATCGGCGGCTTGCTTCTTGGCCTGTTTTTTCAATTGAGTCGCTTCTGGATGGTCAATACACCAGAAGTATCGAGACCTATTTGGCAGATCATTTCCCTGCACGACATTATTTCAACGAGGCCGCTTTTGCAATCCGAGCACACCGAGGTCTGCACTTCGGTGATCGAGTTATACAAGTCAAGGGTGCCGAAACCGGATTCGAGGATGTCACACAATGGGCGAATGCACCCGAAATCGATCCGACTCCAAACCTTGAACTTGATACTGAAACTGAAGCTGCGGCAAAAGCCGAAGTGAACACTGAGCCTGAAAAAACAATCGAAAATGAAGTCAAAGATGAAAAAAAACTGACTCACATTCAAGAATCAAGTCCTGACATTGTTTCAAACAACACAAACGAAAATAATGACATAAATTCTGATCAGGCTTTAAATACAGCGAAGCTTGATGACACACAGCCACTTGAAAAAAGCGTATCAGAGACATCCGTAGCTCACCAGAATGTCACGACGAATGTGGAGAAAATCGAAACTATTCAATCAGCAAACATCGTTACGACAAACGACCCAGTTAAGCCGGTGGCCGAGATTCAAGCACGCTCAGAGCCAGCTCCAGCCACTGCACCTTCAATACCGGCTCCAGCATTGCCACCAACACCTGCACCCTCTGCACCCTCTGCACCACCTGTACCGCCTGCCAAGGCTGCAGCGCCCTTACCATCCGCATCATCCGCGGCATCCGCGGCAAACCAAACCCAACACAATAAGCCGTTGAATGTTGTGGGAGGTGTTCTTTTGCATGATGGCCAGGCATTATTCATGTTTCAGGGGACTGACCGAGGCGCTCAAGGCTATGCCAATGCAGTGAATACTTGGGTCGAACTGATCGCCAACAAACGACCTGGGATGACCGCGACAGTGGTGGTGACGCCCACGAGTAGTCATTTTTATTTACCCCCCGCTGCGCGCGCACGCACAACATCCGAATCCAAAAATTTGGCTGCAATGAAAGCCGCGCTACTTCCTGAAGTGCGATTTGCAGACGTCATTTCTGAAATGGAAGGCCATCAAGATGAAGGTTTATTTTATAAATCTGACCATCACTGGACCGGACTTGGTGCTTATTATGCATATCGTGCATGGGCAAAAGCTGTTGGCGTGACACCGCTGGATTTATCTGCATTTGATAAACGTTCGGTCCCGGGCGTAGCTGGATCCTTTTGGAGTCTGACCCAGGCACCGGAGTTGCGAAATGCGGATAAGGAGTCTTATTACTATGTTCCGACTACAGTGACATTTGATGGGACGCAATATACTGGGCCACAGCAGAAAACACCAGTTCCACAACCTTTCTTTGCGGAAAAGAGCAGGGGTTATATCGTTTTTCTAGGCGGAGATATACCTTTGCTAGTATCCAATACGAATGCTGGTACCGGACGTACTGCCTTAGTGATTAAAAACTCATACGGTAATGCTTTTGCGCCTTATTTATTACCTCACTTTGATCGTGTAGTCGTGCTTGATTACAGATATGTTTCTCGCAATATTCAGGATATCGTGGATACCTTTGGAGTAACGGATCTTGTTTTTGTCAACGCCACCATTACCGCGAACTCGGGCGCTCATCAGGAAAGAATGCGTCAGGTTGCCCGAGGCAGTTCTACGGCTTGGCTCACCGAGGCTGAAAAACGCCGCATCAAACAGCAAGAAGACGCTGCAAACAAAGTACAAGCTTCCACGTCTGCCAGTGGGGCTGCACAATAAGCTTTGATTCATCAGGAGAATACTATGCCCAAGACTCTGTCTACTTCTATAACACCACCATTGTTCAAGGCTGGACGTAGTGTTTTCGTTTGTCTGCTCACTTGCCTGAGCTTTACCATGGCATCATGCGCTCAGTCAGAACGTTCACCATCGAGCAATATCTCTGGTCAAACGTCCAGCGAGGATGTTCAAACTCAATCTCCAAAATTACCTACTGGTCCACGTCCGACGAGCGGCCTGTTATTGGTGCCAGGTGACCGTATTGTGTGGCTCGGTGATAGCATCACCGCAGCGCACACCTATGGACGTTACGTAGAAACATTTTTTCTTCTCAGAAGACCGGATCTGAATTTAACGTTTATTAATGCTGGCATCGGTGGTCATTCGGCATTGAATGGTCTGAATCGACTCGATCAAGATGTCTTATCTCAGCGCCCATCTGTCGTGGTTGTGAATTTCGGAATGAATGACGCAGCCTATCCCGCGGGTAGCCCTCATGCCGCTTTCATACAGAATATCGATGCGATTATCCAGCGTCTTAGACAGGGCGGTGTCCAACGCATTATTTGGGTGGAGCCTACGCCCGCACATACTGCAGGGGTACCCGCACAGTCAAAGCTTGTGGATAGGCAAAGACAACTCGAGCGCTTAGTCTCTGAAATGAGAAACCATCCAGTGCGCTCGGATGTCATTAAAGTCCAATGGCATGATCAAATGAAGCTTGCGTTGAATTCAGCCGCTTCCAGGCCAGATTTCAAATTGATCCCAGATCGTATCCACCCCAGTGCTGCTGGCCATGCAATCATGGCTGTCGAGTTTTTAAGACAAATTGGTGCAGATCTCGAACCTGCTGTGATAGAGAGCACTCTTCGCAACTCAAGCCTTGAAACAGAGTTTAGACTCGCAGGTGCAGACACTAAAAAAGTACAAAAAATTCGATCGACAATGGATCGTTCAGGAGGCGCGAGTGTTGATATCTCAACTGCCTTGCCACCTGTCCCCATGCTGTACAGTGCAGACCAAACCAAATTATTAGGGAATCAGTCACTGGAGGCACTCAGAGGACTGACCTGGCGGATTAAAGGTCTGGAGCAGAATGCCCGCTACGCTATACAGATTGACGGGTTTAATATTGGTCGCTACACAGGAGCAGAATTAGCGAAAGGAGTCGACATCATGCCCAGCGATGTCAACAGGAAGACTCTCTCTGTCGCTGCAAAAAGAGAACTCGAGGCTTGTACTTTAAAAGATCAGTATGTGTTTTTGAATGACTTCGAGTGTCTTTTTGATATGCTCTATCAAAAGGATCAGTTACGAATGCTGATGCGGCCCGATCGCGTGAGAGACTTGCCGGATTTTGGCACAATCAGATTGTCCACTTATACGAACTTTACCAATAACTGGATTGATTCCTCGAGTCGCGCCATCACCGAACGTGCATTACAAATCAGAAAAACACCACATACGCTTTCTGTTATTCCTGCGCGCTGACAGGGTCATTTTTGAGACTCGGCTTGGGGATCATGATCATTGTGCCAGGCTGCAAAATGATCCCCATCCTGAGGTTGTTCATTTGACGCGTTCGGTTGATATCGACCTGCCATTGTTTGGCTAAAGCCTCGAGTGTTTGTGGACTTTTTACAATGACAGATCGCCACTGAGAAAGTGCTTGGTCGTATTGTTGATAATTTTCTTCGAAACGTTTGACTTTATTGACTGGCAAAAGAATTTTTTGATTTTTTTCAGCAGGAATGACTGTTTTATTAAACGCTGGATTGAGATCAACGAATTCGTCATTCGATATTTCCGCAAGCTTAAGCACAACATTGATATCAATGGCCCTTGGCACCGAGATCAACGAAAAATAGGGTGTATTGGGTATATCTGGCAAGGTCACTTTGTAGGTTGAGGGATTTTCTATGATTTTGCGCAGCGCTAAAAGCTTGGGCACAAAAATCATGGTTTCGATTGGCATTTTCAAATTCAGATAATTGGTCGGAATTTTTCTTCGCTGATTGTTCTCAATGGCTTTGGACATGTTTCCAGGTCCCCAGTTGTAAGCAGCCAATGCGATGTGCCAGTCACCGAATTTGGTATGAAGCTCTTGCATCAGATCCAAGGCGGCCTCTGTTGAGCGGACGATGTCTCTACGCTCATCTTCGAACGGAGTATGCAGTAAATTGAGGTGCCTTGCCGCGACAGGCATCAAACCCCATAAACCAGCAGGATTGACACCTTTGCCACGGCGCACATTAAAACTACTCTCTAAAAAAGGCAGCAGAGCGATCTCTGTCGGCATATTGCGCTTTTTAACTTCTTCAAGCACAAAGTAAAGATAGGGTTTAGCAAGCGTCAAGGTTTCTTGAAAATGGTTTCCGCTGGCAGAATATTGTTGAATCTGCTGAGCCACCATAGGGGACTCCAAGGGTGCCAAAGCGAAGCCTTGGCGCATTGAGGTCCAAATACTGACGTATTGTTTTGGTATTTGAGTCTGTTGTGATTCAAAGTCGTCAGCAGCCGATTGCCCAAGATAGGCGCAACCAGTCAACACGATCAGAAAGCAAAACAAGCCAGATATGAAAGCTTTGTTGGTGTTCAACAAGCGAGAGGCAGCGATCGTACAAGCGCGAAGTGCGCGGTTGAGCATGTAAAAACTCATGTGGTTCAGCCCTTATTCAAGCTGAAAGACGCTCCCTAAGACTAACGTCTAACGGTAAAATCCTGACATTCTAGCTAATAGTGATCAATAATGCATTCCGTAGAGCGATCCGTCCTGGTGCCGCATAGCGCCAGCCAAATGTTTGATCTGGTGGCGGATGTTGAAAAATATCCTGAATTTATGCCTTGGTGTGGTGGGGCTTCCGTGTCTGCGCGAGATGAGAAGGGCATGCAGGCATCGATTACGATTTCCCTGGCAGGCATCAAGCAAACCTTTACTACACGTAACACGCATGAATATCCAACATGTATCGAACTCGAGCTTGTGGATGGACCGTTTTCTGTGCTCAAAGGTAAGTGGCAGTTCCTTGCACTTTCAGAAGATGCCTGTAAGGTACTGTTTACATTGAATTATGCATTTTCAAATCGTGCATTAGAAACGCTTGTCGGACCGATTTTCAATCGAATTGCTACCAGTTTCATCGACTCTTTTACTCAACGCGCTCAGGTGTGTTTCGGCGAATGAGTCCTTTAGATTCCTCTTCTTTTGAACCTGATGGCGTACGCCTATCGATTGTGTACTTTCCGGAAGGGGGAATTTGGCGTCGACAGCTGTCACTGCCTGCCGGTTCCTCGATCCAAGACGCGCTAGAGATTTCCGGATTTTTTACAGACTTTCCGTCGAAATCATTTGAAAATATTTACGTTGGAATCTTTGGTCAGCACCTGACACTTCAGCACCGACTCGCGGACAATGACCGGATTGAAATTTATTCTCCATTGCGTGTTGATCCTAAAATTGCCAGACGCCGGCGCGCCGCGCACAGAGAAAAAGTCAGAAATATTAAAAAGAAAATGCCCGTGAATGATCTGACACAATCATGAAAGTGCATCGTTGAATGAGCCCCGTAGCTTTAAACCAAGGAAGTCGCAATGGATATTGAGCTCAGCGAAGATCAAGAAGCCTATGTCAATGTTGCAAAAAATTTTGCCCGTGACGTTCTCGCGCCTGGAGCAGCGCAATGGGATGAGCAAGAAATATTTCCACGTCAAGCCTTCACACAGGCCGGTTCGCTTGGTTTTTGCAGTC
The DNA here is from genome assembly GCF_030410395.1 of Zwartia panacis. GTDB lineage: Bacteria > Pseudomonadota > Gammaproteobacteria > Burkholderiales > Burkholderiaceae_B > Zwartia > Zwartia panacis. Next base: position 56,373 of record NZ_JAUHHF010000004.1, on the reverse strand, counting down.
TTTACGCATCAACGGAAATCGGGGGGCTGGGTCTTTCAAGACTCGACGCGAGTCTTGTCTTTGAAGAAATGGCCAGAATTGATCCTTCCACCACTGCCTTCTTAACTATTCACAACATGGCGACCTGGATGGTGGGTGATTGGGGCTCAGAAAATTTGTGTCGGACATGGGGTCCTGCGCTATCAACTGGAGAAAAGCTCGCTTCGTATTGTTTGACAGAGCCCGGTTCGGGTTCAGATGCTGCTTCTCTCAGAACAACAGCGACACTGAGTCAAGGACGATATATTCTTAACGGCTCCAAAGCCTTTATTTCAGGTGCTGGCGAAACTGATTTACTCATCGTCATGGCGCGCACAGGCGCAGAAGGCGCGCGTGGAATCTCAGCTTTCGCAGTTCCTGCAGATTCAACTGGGATCACTTACGGTCGCAAAGAACGCAAAATGGGGTGGAATAGCCAAAGCACACGTGCTATCACTTTTGATCAAGTCGAAATTCCTTGTGACTATCTTCTGGGAGATGAGGGCGAAGGATTCAAAATCGCCATGCGTGGTCTTGACGGTGGCCGTATCAATATTGGCACCTGTTCAGTGGGAGCAGCTCAAGGCGCAATTGATACCGCGCGTGACTACATTCAAAATCGGCATCAGTTCAAGCAACCGTTGAGTAGTTTTCAAGCTCTGCAATTCAAATTCGCTGATATGGTGACTCACACAGTCGCAGCCCGTCAAATGGTTCGTCTGGCTGCATGCAAACTAGATGCAGGATCGACTGATGCCACGACGTACTGCGCCATGGCAAAAAGATTTGCGACCGACATTGGCTTTGCCGTTTGCCTGGATGCGCAGCAGTTATTAGGTGGCTATGGATATCTCAAGGACTATCCGCTGGAAAGACTGGTCCGCGACACACGCGTGCATCAAATCCTCGAAGGCACCAACGAAATTATGCGCGTCATCATCGCGCGTCAACTATTGGAAAAAGGTGGAGACTTGAAATGAATGCTGTCGCACAGGACTTAGTCCTTTTTGAAGAGCTCGATTGCGCTGGAGGCCAGTTGATCGGTGTCGCGCAACTCAACGCCCCCAAAACTCTCAATGGACTGTCTTTGGACATGACCCGATTACTGAGCCATCAGCTTCAGGAGTGGTCGCAAAATCCCAAGGTCGTGGTCATTGTATTGCGAGGCGCTGGCGACAAAGCCTTTTGCGCCGGTGGTGACTTGCATGCGCTTCATCACAGCATGATGCAAAATCAATCAGGCGATCCCGTTCAAAACAAGTACGCAGGCACCTTTTTCGCAGAAGAATACGCTCTTGACTACTTGATCCATACCTACCCAAAACCTATTTTGGTTTGGGGCGACGGTATTGTGATGGGGGGTGGTATGGGACTCATGATGGGAGCCAGTCATCGCGTCGTGACTGAGACAACCCGTATGGCCATGCCTGAAATTTCGATTGGATTGTTTCCCGATGTGGGGGGGACGTGGCTCTTGAACAGACTCCCCGGAAACGCCGGTTTGTTTCTCGGACTCACAGGCGCTCAGCTTGGCGGGAATGATGCACTATTCGCCGGAATGGCCGATTATCACCTGAGACGCGATATGTACACCAATCTTCTGGAATCGCTGACCCAGCAGCCTTGGGATGAAACTCTCTCGGGCGTAGGTCTCAGAAATATTCATGATCAGTTACATGTTTTACTTGCTGAACTTTCCAGCGAGCCAGACACCACCATTCAGCCCTTGCAGAATCATCTTCCACTGATTCGACGGTTATGTAGCGGAGAGGATCTGAACAGGATTGTGAGCAACATCCTGAGTCTCGCAGATCATCCGGATCCTTGGCTCCAGCGCGCGGCTAAAACATTGGCACAAGGCTCACCAGGATCCGCCAGAGTGACTTTTGAATTGTTGAAACACAACAAACTTCTCTCTTTAGCGCAGGTTTATCGCGTGGAGTGGGTAGCTGGACTCATGGCTGCGGCACATGGCGATTTTGCCGAAGGCATTCGCGCTTTACTTATCGACAAAGATAAACAACCCAAATGGAATCCCTCGACCATCGCAGAAGCGGATGAAAAATGGGTACAGAAATTCTTTACACTTCCTTTTGCTGAAGATCAACATCCTTTGTATCGCCTGGGAGATACTGTATGAGCAAGATTGCGTTTATCGGACTCGGCAACATGGGTGCCCCCATGGCTGCCAATCTTTTGAAAGCGGGTCACACTCTGAAAGTATTTGATTTACTTGCTCAGTCTGTTGAAAAACTGACTGCGTTGGGTGCGCATGGCGCGTCATCTGCTATCGAAGCCGTGGATCAGGCTGAGTTTGTGATCACGATGCTTCCCGCCAGTAAACACGTTGAATCGCTCTATCTTGGCGAAGACGGTTTGCTGAATCATTGCCCCAAAAACGCTTTAGTGATCGACTGCAGCACGATCGCGGCGGAGAGTGCCCGACGGGTCGCGAAAGCTGCGGCACAATCAGGCCTTTGCATGATCGACGCGCCGGTTTCGGGAGGGACAGGTGGAGCGATCGCTGGCACCTTAACTTTTATCGTCGGTGGTGATGCCCAGGATCTTGCTCGAGCCAAACCTATTTTAGAAAAAATGGGGAAAAATATTTTCCACGCGGGCACTGCGGGTGCCGGACAAGTCGCAAAGATCGCCAATAACATGCTCCTTGGCATCGCAATGGCAGGCACTGCCGAAGCACTAGCACTAGGCGTGGCGAATGGTTTGGACCCCAAAATCCTGTCTGAAATTATTTCAAAGAGTTCAGGATGCAATTGGTCTGTAGAAAAATACAACCCATGGCCCGGGGTCATGGAAAATGTACCTGCATCGAAAGGCTATGCGGGGGGATTTGGCGTAGACCTCATGCTGAAGGATTTAGGGCTCGCATCCGAGGCTGCCATGAGCTCAGGCTCGGTCATTGCGCTTGGAGAACTCGCGCGAAATCTTTTTGCTATGCATAGCGCGCACGGCCATGGCCATCTGGACTTTTCAAGCATTGTGAATCTCATCAAAAAAGATTGATGAATGGTTGGTTGCTTGCAAACTACCTCGTAGCGTATGGCAGCGAGGCAATTTCGATCGCCGGACCATTGGCCGATGCGACTCTGAGCTGCTGACGATCGAAAGCATCAAAAGTCGTTTCGAACAATAGCCACTGCGTTGGTCCATCAGTAGAAGACAAATTCGCCACGTTGATCAGCCGACCACAAGGCTGATCATCCTGCGCGGCATCAAATATATCCATCCCGGGGATTAGCTCGAGCGCATCATTTTTTGTCACGCATCCAAGCGCCATCCGCTTTTTGACGGTACCGCGGTAATGACTTCTCGCCACAATCTCTTGACCGGGATAACAGCCCTTAGTGAAACTTACACCACCAATCAGCTCAAGATTGAGGGTTTGCGGGATAAATAAATCCTGTGTCCTTGACTCAATCCAAGGTAGTCCAAGCTGAATATCCTGACAAGCCCAACTCTCAGGGGAACCAATCGCCATTTCTAACTTCAATTGTTTTAAGTGATCAACATGATCTTGGTCCGCAATCCACCACCAACGATTGACTGTCGTGTTGTGTTGAGCATTCCCGGCAGAGCTTGGCGCTGCAATCCAGATTCCCGTTGGGCCGTGAAGCGTCTCCCAGGTGGACTCGGGCAGTGGATGACCCAACTGCGAAACAAGCGCGGCTCGGTCAGAGGAGGGGGCAGTCACGCCTGCCACATAAGCTTGCGCAGCTTGCAAAGTAAGCTTTGAGCGCAGGATAAACATGGATAAACGCTTGAGGACAGGTGCGAGAATGTCCGCTCTCATCATGCCGCGTACAGTCGGGACATGATCAATATCTGGCATTTGTCCGAGGACCATGGTCGCGAGCAGACGTCCCTGGGCAGTGCAATAACCAGCAAGACGCGATTGTCCAACTCCGGGAGACACAATATCGTTGGTCAGCTGTCCTTGCAAAAAAGTCAAAGCGTCTTGTCCTTTTGCCTCAAACACAGCCAGAGAATCCAGAGGATATACAGTTGCCAAGGTTTGAGCCGCTGAATCTTCAGATGGGATCAGAGAGAAAAAGGGATGCATGATGCCTCAGAATACGTCGTCTGTAAGAAATCTTTAATAAATTTCAAGATATCTTTGATTGAGAAAAAATGAACGCGTTGAAATCGATCAGGACGAGAACGAAACCGGCCTCCTACATATTAAACTGTCAGACTTATGAATGCCGTGAATAAACTATTCCTGTATGTGGTCTTGCCCATCTTGCTCGTCATCGCCGCAGCGATTGGTGCGGCTTATATTTGGGTAAACAAACCACTGACATTACCCGCGCCAAAGGTCGATGTCCTGGTTCCCAAAGGTGCCACCCCCGCATCAATCGCCTCCCAAATCAATCAAGCTGGAGTGTCGCTGAACTCCGCCGCTTTTGTTTTAATGGCGCGTCTGACTGAACTAGACACCAAGCTCAAGGCGGGTGGTTACCAGTTGGTCCAGGGAGACAGCCCACTCAAGATATTGCGCCGTATGGCTCAGGGTGATGTCACCTCCAGACAGATCACAATCGTCGAAGGCTGGAATCTGCGACAGATCCGTGCCGCACTTGCTCAGCATCCTGATATCAAACAAAGTATTCAGGGTGTGACAGATGCAGACCTCACCACCCAAATTGGACTAGACGCTCCCTATGCGGAAGGATTATTTTTTCCGGATACATATATATTTCCGATCGGTACGACAGATCTTGAAATACTGCAGCGTGCCGCGCGAGCCCAACAACAAATTCTGGAGCGTGCCTGGTCAGCTCGGCAGGAAAACCTACCACTAAGATCCCCTTATCAGGCGCTTATTTTGGCATCTATTGTTGAAAAAGAAACCGGAAAAGCCTCGGATCGCGCTCGCATTGCTGGTGTGTTCGTCAACAGACTCAGGCTGAATATGCCGCTTCAAACTGACCCGACCGTGATCTATGGAATGGGAGAAAACTATGATGGAAAAATCCGCAAAAAGGATCTTCAGACTGACCACGCGTGGAACACCTACACAAGAGGGGGACTGCCCGTCAGTCCCATCGCAAGCGTTGGACAAGCATCTTTGCACGCCGCCTTGAATCCGGAAAAGCACGAATTTTTATATTTCGTCTCCAAAGGGGATGGCAGCAGCGCATTTGCAAAAACGCTCCCCGAACATAATAAGAACGTTTCTCAGTACATCTTAGGCCGTAAACCATGACGCGTATTTCACGAGGCGTTTTTTTGACTTTCGAAGGCGTTGATGGCGCAGGCAAGAGTACGCATGTCCAATGGGCGGTTGAGCAACTAAAAGCTCGGGGGTTAAACGTTGTGTCGACTCGGGAGCCTGGTGGCACTCCTATAGGTGAAAAATTGCGTGAGCTTCTTTTAAAAGAAGCAATGGGGCTCGAGTGCGAGACGCTTTTGATGTTCGCCGCCCGTGCCCAGCATATTCAGAAAGTCATTCGACCGGCGCTCGAGGCAGGCCACTGGGTCGTTTGCGATCGATTCACGGATGCCACGTTTGCCTATCAAGGTGGCGGCAGGCAACTCGGCGTCGCCCGGATTGCCGAGCTTGAAAAGTGGGTGCACCCCGACTTGCAGCCCGATTGCACCTGGTTATTTGACGTACCGCTTGAGGTGGCCCGTGAGCGCTTGGACCGCACACGCGATAAGGATCGCTTTGAACAAGAAGCGAATGCCTTTTTTCTGCGTACCCGAGAGGTCTATTTATCTCGTGCCGCGCAATATCCTGAACGTTTTACCGTGATCGACAGCACAGCCCCCATTGAGGAAGTCAGACTTCAGCTCACCCAAACTCTCAACACCATGATTGCCCGGAGCCAACAAACCTGATGCAACCCCATTTTTTGCCTTGGCACACAGAGGTTGCGCGCGCATGGCTCAGTGCTCAAGAGCGTTTCGCGCACGCATGGCTCATCCACGGACTCGCTGGCATTGGCAAAAGAGAGTTTGCGTTTGCTGCGGCCGCCTCACTGCTTTGTGAAGCGCCCGTTCAAGGATTGGCCTGCGGACAATGTCTGGCATGTGGATGGATTTCCAGAGGAAACCATCCAGACCTGAAACGCATTCGGCCTGAAGCCGTGGCGCTTGAAGAGGGCGTGGAATCCGGGGGTGAGGATGAAGCGATTGGTACCGAAGATGTGGCAGTCAGTGAACCCGGAGGGTCAAGCAGCAAACGAGCACCGTCCAAGGACATACGCGTCGAACAGATCCGAGCACTTGAGCCATGGTTTCACAATGCGACCCACCGTGGTGGTTGGCGCGTCGCACTGATCTATCCTGCTGAAGCGCTCACCACGATTTCCGGTAATACGTTGCTGAAAGTCTTGGAAGAACCACCTGCCTCGACCATTTTTCTATTGGTCGCGGATGCACCTGACCGGCTACTGCCGACCTTGCTTTCTCGTTGTCGCCGCCTTCCCTTGGCTTCGCCAAGCACAGCCATTGCCCGGCAGTGGCTTGAAAGCAAAGGAGTGAAAAACGCCGCTGAATGGCTGGCGGCATCCGGTGGTGCTCCATTGCTCGCCAAGCAACTTGCCGATACCGAGATGAGTCCATGTCCTGAATGGATATTGGAGCTTTTGGTCTTGTTCGTAAAAGGGCAAGCACCAGACTTGGGCAATATGGCGGATAAGCTTTCAAAAAACAATCCATCCTCTTGGCTTGATGCGCTGCAACGTCTGGCGATCGATCTGAATTTGTGCGCGCACGGTTTAACGTGCCGCTATTTTCCAAAGCAACAACCTCAACTGGACTTGATCGGAAAACGTAGTGGAACAGTTCAAATGACACAGCTCTCAAGCTGGCTGAATGAACAAAAGCGCGTGGCTGGTCATCCACTCAACGCAAAGCTCTTTGCGCAATCTGTGCTTCAGCGCGTGTCGCTGGCCTGCCTGTCAAAACCCTCCGGAACCAAATAATGTTTGTCGACTCTCACTGCCACGTCAACTTTCCAGAACTTGCGGCACAAATGCCTGACATTCTGCAGAAAATGAACACTAACAGCGTGGGTAAAGCGCTTTGCGTCAGTGTCAACCTTCCTGACTGGCCTGATCTGATCAACCTAGTCGAGCAACACGAGGCGCTTTATGCATCGGTTGGCGTGCATCCAGACTATGAAGATACGATTGAACCCACTGTGGAAGACCTCGTCGAACGTAGCCATCATCCAAAAGTGATTGCAATTGGTGAGACAGGCCTGGATTACTACAGACTGTCAGGTGACCTGAGCTGGCAACGGCAGCGCTTCAGAAGGCACATTCAGGCTGCGAAACAAACAAAACTCCCGCTCATTATCCACACCCGTGCCTCTTCTGAAGACACATTGAACATCATGAGAGAAGAGGGGGCACAAGAAGCGCGTGGCGTGATGCATTGTTTTACGGAAAGCTGGGAAGTTGCGCAGGCATCCATGGATATGGGGTTTTACATTTCGTTTTCGGGCATCGTCACTTTCAAAAAAGCCACTGAGCTTCAAGAGGTCGCACGCCGCATGCCTCTGGACAGGATTCTGATTGAAACCGACTCTCCATATTTAGCTCCCGTCCCACACCGAGGCAAACTCAACGATCCCTCAAAGGTCATTCATGTTGCCGAAATGCTGGCGTCTCTTCGAAATGTTAAAGTCAGTGAAATTGAAGAAGCATCGACTTTAAATTTCTTTAATTTATTCAATAAGATAAAACATTAAATTAATGTTTTTTATTTAATTAGATTTATTTAATAAATAATTTAAATTTAATACATAATACATTGATTTTAATGACTAAATATTTTTAATATATCCGGATTTTATATGTCAACCATTCGCTTACTCAATTTTGCGCAAAAAATATTCGCCGCGTTCCTGATATTCAACGCCTCAGGCTTACTTTTTACGCAAACTGCTCAAGCCGCAGACCCTAAGGACTTTTGGTTTTACATCATTAACGATCGGGATTCGCAACTCAAAGAACTGCTGCGCAGTGGCATGGATCCAAACAGAAAAAGCCCGAATCAGCAGACACCCCTGACAATGGCCGCAAGAGAAAACTCCTGGAGAGCCTTTGATGTCTTGCTTGCCAGCCCAAAGATAGATGTCAATCTACCGAACGCATACAACGAGACACCCTTGATGTACACAGCACTGCTTGGGGATTTACCTCGTAGTCAAGCGTTGCTTGCCAAAGGCGCCAAGGTCAACCAACCCGGATGGTCTGCGCTTCACTACGCCGCAGTCAAGGGACAGTCCAAAATAGTGAGTCTGCTTCTGTCAAAAGGCGCCTTGCTCAACGAACCTTCTCCGGATGGGGATACGCCGCTGATACTGGCTGTGCGCGCAGGAGATGTTGACACGGTTCAGGCTCTCGTTCGAGCTGGTGCCGATCCAATGCTTTCAAACTTTAAAGCACAAAATGCGATCGAGACCGCACGCGCAGAGGGCAGACGATCCCTGGCAGAAGCCCTGGAAAAAGTCGTGGCATCCCGAAAAACTCAGCCCTGAATTTTTAGTTTTTTAAGCAAACCGCTGTTGATGATTCCCTTGAGCTCCGAGAATGGCACCACAATGGTGGGCATGCCCAGAGCATAGGGACCCAGTACGTAGTGGTCAAACGTCACTGCAATACCGTCTTGCATCAGAGCGGCATTGTCTGAAAATTGGAATGGCCACATTTTTACGTATTCGGATTTGTCAGACTGGGCAAATTCGTTCGTTTCCAACCATTTCGCGTGCTGCTTTTTGAGTGCAGCCTCAAAAGCCCGCATGCGTCCTGGCAATATCAGATCATTCAGCGTCAATATTCTGTCGAAACTGGGCGTCCAGTTGATGTATTGCATCGTGGACATCCCATGCGCACCGCCCGTGAATGCGTAGCTCTGCAAAGCGATCACGACGATCGAGGGAGTCGCTCTTTTGACCTCCGCCCCAAGAACAATTTCATAGCGATCTTCGGCAGTCGTCCAAAAAGCATTTGCCAGATCGGCAAGACTCCGGAATGTTTTGGTTTTATCTTGACCAGGATCGACGAGTGCCAAGCCGAGCAAAGAACGCTCAAGAAAGGCATTGAATCGCTCGTATCCTTGGAAACTCAGCCTTTTTAACGTGATCGAGGGGCACAACTCACCTTGGCAGCCTGGCTTGGTGCGCACGACATTTACGCTACGGTACTGCAGTCCAGTGGAAGACGCTTCACTCGCAGAAGAAGACTGCGTCGATGCACTGGCAGATGCGGCTTCGGGAACGAGCGTGATATCCCCGGGGCGCTCCTGAGGCGCTGCGCACCCACTCAACACGGTCGCGATTGCCAACAATAGAGCGCCTGCGGCAGCAAGAGTCACGATAAGGCCTCCTTGATTTCGTCACGCAGGGCCTCTGGTGTGCTAGTTGGTGCAAACCGTTTTAACACCTCACCATTGCGACCGACCAGAAATTTTGTGAAATTCCATTTGATCGCTTCGGTTCCAAGCAGGCCTGGGCGACTATTTTTAAGCCATTGATAAAGAGGGGCGGCTTGCTCACCATTCACATCAATTTTGGCAAACATTGGAAAAGTCACGCCGTAATTCAGATCACAAAATCCTTTGATCTCATCCTCAGCACCTGGCTCCTGGTGACCAAACTGGTTGCATGGAAAACCCATTACGACCAGATCTTGTTCAGAAAACTCTTCATGAAGTTTCTGCAACCCTTTGTATTGATTCGTAAATCCACATCTTGAAGCCACATTCACAATTAGCAGGACTTTCCCTGAATAAAGTGAAAAAGGCACCGTTTCGCCAGAAATTGTTTTCAAACTCAGGGAGGGGAGTGACATATGTTTTCCTTAGCGAAGAGAAGAAAAAGCCTCGATCGCACGTACTCGACTTGTTCGTAAATCGACAATCTGATTTGGATAATTCAGCGCTTGGCGAGAGACAGGCGAGGGATCGTGGATTTCTCGATTAGACAAAGTCGAAAGCTCTGGTAACCAGTGCCGGATGAATGCACCGTCCGGATCAAACTTTTCCGATTGACTGATCGGATTGAAAACACGGAAGTAGGGGGCGGAATCCGCACCTGTCGATGCGCTCCATTGCCAGCCTCCGTTGTTAGCGGCCAGTTCGCCATCGATCAAATGTTGCATGAAAAAGCGCTCACCCAAACGCCAGTCGATTAAAAGATTTTTTGTCAGATACATGGCGACGACCATTCGCAATCGATTGTGCATCCAGCCTGTCTGAACAAGCTGTCGCATCGCGGCGTCGACAATAGGTACGCCAGTTCTTGCCTGACACCAGGCTTCGAAATCAGCGGGTGCTTCACGCCATTGCACAGCGTTGGTCTCTGGACGCATAGGTTGATGCATCGAAAGGGATGGATACCCGTGTAACAAATGCTGATAAAACTCACGCCACAACAATTCATTCATCCAAGTGAGAATGCCTTGCTGACCTGTATCCACCTCGCCATGATTGAATTGAAGGGCCTGATGCCAGCACTGAGAAGCCGAAACCAGACCTGCTGCAAGATAGGGAGATAGGGCACTGGTACCTGGAATCGAGGGGAAATCACGATCTCGCTTGTAATTTGAAATTCGTTCTTGTGTGAATATTTCCAGGCGTTGGAGTGCGGCCTCTTCACTGGCCGGCCAGCCTGATTGAATTGCCTGGGTGGAGGCTTTCCAGCCAGGCAAGCTGACAGGAACAGGATCGCTTTTAAATCCTGATCGCTTCGTCTGCGCGTGAGGAGCAGGAAGAGGTTGATGAGGGGCCGTTCTTAATTTTTCCCGGCACGCTTTGGCAAAAGGAGTAAATACCCGGTAGTAACTATCTGCACCTGTCTTGACGCTACCTGGAACCAGGAGGGTGCCTCCATGGTGGCCTTTCATCTCAATCCCGTGCTCGGCTAACAGCTTAAAAGAAGACCGGTCACGCCGGCGTTCATTCACGCCGAACTCTCTGTTGCAATGGACCTCTGTAATGTCGTGTTCTTTGCAAAAGTTCAGCAAAGCCTGAGGGACCTGACTCCAGAGTGGAACATTCAATATTTTGAGCGGTACATTCAGCTTGGCCAAAGAGACGGAAAGTGATTGCAACGCCCTCAACCAAAAATCAACTTTGTGCACAGAGTCGGAATGTTCGGCCCATTGCTCAGATGAGATGATGAACAGCGCGATGGCATCGCCGTCAGCCATCGCTGCGGTCAATGCAGGCTGATCAGCTAAACGTAAGTCTGTACGAAACCAGCATAGTTTTGTCATTTTAAAGTTACCTTGCGTACCATTTTTTGACTGCAGCAAGAGTCGTGCTGACATGCTGATCGGGATTCATACTGCTGTGGACAAAATAGATTTTTGAATCGGGTGTCACGACATAGGATATGCGGCTCGCCATTGCTGAGGTGAAAAACATCGTGGCATCATAGGCTCGCATGATCGAGCGGTCAGCATCCGAGGCGACGGCGAATTTGCCACCACAAGGCCCATTGGAAAAACGCTCAAGCGTTTCAATGTCATCACCAGAAACGCCCACGACGGTCGCGCCATACTGCGCAAATTCATCCGCTGCCTGGGCGAACAAATTGGCCTCGATCGAACATCCACTCGTAAACGCCTTCGGGTAAAAATAAACGACGACGGGCCCTTTTTTGAGGGATTCAGAAAGAGAAAATTGATAAGGTTTACCTGCCAGAGCGGCCTCGGCCTGAAAGGAGGGGGCTTCTTGACCTATTTTGAGCTGAGCCTGGACGTTACCCAACAGCACACACAGCAGTAGTCCACCAGTCCAGCGAGATAACTTCATCAACATGCGCGATGCTCCTTGGGAACTCATTCAAAAAAGCGTAAAGTAGAGATTAGAAATCAGAGTAACAATATATCTCTCGCAGTGGGGAATCACATGGCTAAACCATTCGAAAAATCCTTAATTGTCGTGTTTTCCGGTGTGATCGTCTCATTTGGGGTGGGTCTGGGAGGCAACGCATTCGCCCAACGATCCATTCCCTTGCCGCCTCCACCGCCCATCATCTGGCCAGATGAACGTCCAGCCGACCCAGAGCGCTGGACGCAAGAGGACATCACTCCCGAGCAAAAATACGAGACCGCACGAAAGGAGTCTCTGGCCGCGCAGCAAGAAGCCCAAAATTATTGCAAGACGCTTCCCTCGGTCGATCAACCTCTCTGTCAGGCGCAGTCGCGCCTGGAGTTTGAGAAGGAGATGGCCGACATTAAAGCGAGATTTGGTGTGTCCCGATAAAGGCGTACAAAAAAGAACGCGCTATAAAAGAACGCGCTGTTTTTGTGAGCACTATTGCTGTGAGTTTAGTTCAACCTTCCTTGTGCGCCGCCTACGCTGAATCTTCCCGCACCCAGCAGGGCAATGGCCAGGGCGCCAAATAAATAAAGCCCTTGCAACTCCAGCAGCCAACCACCTGTTTTAGTCAGGTGAAATAACTGGTGACTGTGCGCGAGGTAAACGGCAACAAGCATATTCAACACGACGACGACCGCGCTGATGCGTGTCAACAATCCAACGATTAACAATACCGGGGCGATGATTTCACCGATATATACACCATACGCCACCCAGAACGGCCATCCATTGGCCTGAACCATCGCAGAGATCCCGCCGATCCCGTTCATCAATTTGTGCAAACCGTGCATCAACAACAAAATTCCTACAGAGAGTCGCAATACAAGTTTGCCGATGTCATCGTAGCGATTCATCCCGATTCCTTTTTCAAATTCAAACTGTCAGTCACATCTTAACTGGGGATTCGGTATTATTGCCGAGGTAATGTAAAACTGACGAATGGTGAAATCAATGAGTGAAGCAGTCAAATACGAACAAGAGGGTGGTGTGGTGACCCTCACCTTAAACGAACCCGAAACGCGCAATGCTTTATCGCCAGCAATTATTGATGCTTTAGTGGCCTATGTGGCCAAAATCAACGCAGACCTTTCGGTGGGGTGCGTGATATTGACGGGCGCAGGCGAAGGGTTTTCCTCTGGTGGAAACGTCAAACGCATGCAAGACCGAAACGCAGCCCCAGCGCAAAAGGCACCTGTCGATATCCGCGCCTATTACACAACAGGGATCCAGCGCATACCCCTGGCACTTCATACCCTGGATGCGCCAATTATTGCCGCCGTCAATGGTGCGGCGATCGGCGCAGGTTGCGATTTGGCCTCGATGTGCGATATACGGATCGCAGCACGCAGTGCCAAATTTGGTGAAAGCTTTGCCCGTATGGGACTGGTTTCGGGTGACGGTGGCGCTTGGTTCCTGCCGAAAGCCGTTGGCCTCTCCAAAGCATATGAAATGACATTCACCGGAGACTTTGTCAGTGGCGAGGAGGCGGCTCGGATTGGATTGGTTTCCAAGGTTGTCGATGATGAGAATCTGTTGGAAGAGGCACACGCCATGGCACAACGCATTGCCGCACATCCCGTGCATTCAATCCGTATGAGCAAACGCCTGATCCGGGACTCCCACCATGTCAGTCTGCCTGTCGCACTCGATATGGCCGCGGCTTCACAGGCGCTCGTTCAAACCACGCACGACCATAAGGAAGCCGTTCAAGCCTTCGCTGAAAAACGCAAACCAAAATTTGAAGGTCGATAGGAGCAGGGGGCTTAAACTCTGTAAGATGCAAGCATTATCACCACTCGCGAGGTCACCGCATGAAACTCACATTTCTGGGCGCTGCCAGTACAGTGACGGGTTCGAAAACCCTGCTGAGCACAGCCAACCATCAAGTTCTCATCGACTGCGGCTTGTTTCAGGGATATAAAAACCTGCGCGCGTTGAATTGGACCGCATTTCCATTTGATCCAAAAAAACTTGACGCGGTGGTGTTGACGCATGCGCACCTTGATCACTCAGGTGCTTTGCCGCTGCTTGTGAAGCAAGGCTTTCACGGCCCCATCTATGCAACATCCTCGACCATCGATTTGTGTAAGATTTTGCTGCTCGATAGTGCCAAGCTCCAGCAAGAAGAGGCTGACTTCGCCAACCGACATCACACGACAACTCATGAAGTCGCGCTTCCCTTGTATACCTTGGACGAAGCCAGAAAAACTTTTCGTTTATTCAAACCGCTTGAGTTCAATCAAACGCACGAAATCACCCAAGGCTTTTCCCTACGCTATCGGCCCGCAGGTCATATTCTCGGTGCAAGTTCAGCCGAAATAACCGCTGAGGGCAAGACGATATTGTTCTCAGGCGATCTGGGACGTCCGAATGATCCAATCATGAATCCTCCGGCACCCATCGAGCGTGCCGATTACATTGTGATGGAATCCACATACGGCGACAGGAGGCACGGCGCCCTGGATGCTCAGGCGCAACTTGGAGATGCGATACGGCGGACATCAGAGCGCGGCGGAGTCGTGGTCATACCCGCTTTTGCGGTCGGAAGAGCTCAGGAAATTTTGCTGGCGATCTACCGCCTCAAAATTAGTAAAGCCATTCCTAACCTGCCGGTTTTCCTAAATAGTCCGATGGCGATCAATATGACAGAGATCTATCAAAGGCACTGTCAAGAGCATCGTTTAAATGCTCGCGAATGTGCCGGTCTCGGCAACGTTGCCAAAATGGTCAGGACACAAGAACAGTCGCGTGCGCTCAATGCCGTGCGCTATCCCTCAGTCATTGTGTCGGCAAGCGGTATGGCAACTGGAGGACGTGTTCTGCACCATTTAAAGACTTTTGCGCCTGACCACCGCAACACCATCATATTCGCAGGATTTCAAGCTGGCGGAACGCGGGGGGCGAAAATCGTGTCAGGGGAACGCACTGTCAGAATTTTCGGTGAAGACGTGCCGATTAACGCAGAAGTTGTCTCGCTGGACGGAATGTCCGCGCATGCTGACTCTCAGGAACTGATGGGTTGGCTCAAAACCGCCAAGCGTGCACCCAATACCGTGTTCTTAAATCACGGTGAGTCACCAGCAGCCGATGCCATGCGACTCGAGATTAAACATACGCTGGGGTGGCATGCGGTCGTGCCGTTACTAGGTCAACAGTTCGACATCAATTAAAGCGTTTTGGATCCTTTGATCCATGCGTAATAACCGCATAATGTATATTATGTAAAGTAAAGGATTTAAGTAGATGAAGGTTTGTATTTATGGTGCCGGCGCTGTAGGTGGTCACCTTGCTGCCCGTCTGGCAGCCGCTGGAAAGCATGAACTCTCTGTGATTGCGCGCGGGCCTCAGCTTGAAGCCATCAAACAGCGTGGTTTAACGGTTTCACGTGGCGAGGAAATCCATTCCGGTCGCCCACAACATTCCACGGATCGCCCGGACACCTTGAGCCCACAAGACGTTGTGATCGTCACTTTAAAAGCACAAGCCTTGCCCAATGCCGCAGCCTCGATAGAGTCGTTGCTTGCGCCTGATGGTGTTGCGGTATTTGCCATCAATGGTATTCCCTGGTGGTGGCATAAAGGTCTCAATGTCCCTCAGACCCCCCTTTTTCATCTCGATCCTGACGGACAGCTCTGGAATCGTTTAAAAGACAGAACACTCGGCTGCGTCATCTATTCACCCAACGAAGTCATCGAACCCGGTGTCATTCGCAGCGCGCTCAAGGATCGATGGATGCTTGGGGAGCCCGATGGCTCTGACTCGGAACGCTTGAACCGCGTTGCTGAAATTTTTCAATCCGCGGGGATCAGAGGACTCGCCACAACGAATCTACGCTACGAGATCTGGTACAAACTCCTGATCAATTGTGGTTTGAATCCTGTCGCGGCGCTGACCAGACTTCCAACGCCACTCATGAATAAAAATCCAGACATTATCGCGTTGCGAAAAGCAGTGATGCTTGAGGTCATGGAGATCGCTCTCGCGTGTGGAACGGATTTAAGAGGCAAAATCGATCTCGATGAATTGTGCACGCCCACCAAACGATCCGGATCGAATCGCGCATCCATGCTTCAAGACGTCTTGGCTGGGCGCTCTCTCGAGCACGAAGCCATACTCGGCGTCACAGTCTCGCTCGCGCAGGAACATGGCGTTTCTGCGCCGAGATGCGAACTCATGCTCGGGCTGATGCGAGGCTTGGCTGAGTCGATGCAACAGTCTTCTTGATCTGAAAGACCGTTGATGACCACAGAAATGTTTATTTTTTGAATGCCGCGCGTAATTCTCGAACACCTAGCGCCAGGACACGCGCGTCAACGCCTACCGCGACAAAGGTGCAACCCAACTTCAGATAGTGCTGCGCCAACGTACGGTCAGGCGTCAAAATACCAGCGGCTTTTCCATGCTTCAAGATGGTAGCAATCCCTTTCTCGATCGTTGCCACCACCTCTGGATGACCGGGATGACCCAGGTGACCCAAGGCTGCCGATATATCTGACGGCCCCAGAAATACGCCATCGACGCCCTCCACCGCACAGATTTCATCCAGATTACTCAGACCCGTTTTAGTTTCAGCCTGAACAAGCAAACAGATCTCGTCATTTGCGACTTTCACGTAATCTTTTCGTGAGTCCCAACGCGATACTCGAGCAGAACCATAACCTACACCCCGGATACCATGAGGCGGATATCGCACTGCCTGAACAAGCTCACGGGCCTGTTCGGCAGTATCCACCATCGGGATGAGTAAATTTTGAACGCCTAAGTCCAAAAGCTGTTTGATCAGATGCGTTTGACCAATCGGCGGACGCGCCACAACCTGAGTGTTGTATGCCGCGCAGGCTTGCAACTGGCTCAGGATCGTCAGCGGATCTGTCGGAGTGTGCTCACCATCCAGCAACATCCAGTCAAACTCCGCCGTAGCACAAATCTCTGTCGCGAAAGCATCAGGCAGAGAGACCCATAAACCGATATTTGCCTCCCCTGCTTTCAGAGATTGCTTGAACCGATTGGTGTAATCAGGCATCTGATCCTCACTCTTTTTCAAATACTCGATGACTTGGACAGCACTTTGCTGATGGCTTCACCGATCTGGGTTGTATTTGCTTTGCCGCCTAAATCAGGCGTGTGAGGACCTTGGCTCAACACTTGTTCAATCGCTTTCACAATCGCGTCATGTGCATCGAGATAAGGCTTTTGATTCCCTGCTGGCAGACCGCGTCCCAAATAATCAAGCATCAGCGCACCGGACCAAATCATCGCGATCGGATTCGCGATATTTTTGCCGTAAATATCGGGAGCTGAGCCGTGAACAGGCTCGAATAATGATGGGAACTTGCGATCGGGGTTCAGGTTGGCGGATGGCGCTAAACCAATCGTGCCTGTACATGCCGGCCCCAAGTCGGAGAGGATGTCACCAAACAAGTTGGAAGCCACCACCACATCGAAACGATCGGGTTGCAACACAAAGCGTGCGGACAAAATGTCGATGTGCTGCTTGTCGGTGGTCACGCCAGGATAATCTTTCGCGATCTCAGCGGCACGTTCATCCCAATAGGGCATGCTGATGGCAATACCATTGGATTTGGTGGCGATCGTCAGGTGCTTACGCTCACGGCGCGAGGCCATTTCAAATGCAAAACGCAACACTCGATCGCATCCGATGCGGGTGAAAATCGACTCCTGAAGAACGATTTCACGATCAGTGCCTTCAAACATCTTTCCGCCAACAGCGGAGTACTCACCTTCCGTATTTTCACGAACGACGAAGAAGTCGATATCGCCTGCTTTGCGATTAGCCAATGGGCAAGGCACGCCGTCAAACAAACGCACTGGGCGCAAGTTGATGTACTGGTCGAACTCACGACGAAACTTGAGTAATGAACCATACAAAGAAGTATGGTCTGCAACAATGGCAGGCCAACCTACTGCGCCGAAATAAATCGCATCGCAATCCTGAAGATGGCTTTTCCAGTCCGCTGGCATCATTTCGCCAGTTTTAGCGTAGTAATCACAAGACGCCCAGTCAAAATGGCGATATTCGAGGTTCAGACCGAATTTCTCCGAGGCCGTCTTCAGAACCCGCAAACCCTCGGGCATGACTTCCTTACCAATACCATCACCAGGCAGCACTGCAATACGAAATGGGCGACTCATGCGCTAATCCCCTTGATTAAAGTTATATGAATCTTACTATTTTTTACAGGTCGAAGGTCCGAGTGCGTCTTGGGCAGCCCTATTAATCCCGGCGTTCAGCTCCGAAATATTTGAGACGCTATATACCTTGCCCCCGGTCGCTTGCGCCACACAGGCTGCAGCGCCAGAACCTCCGATATCGACGACGTTGATTTTGAGGTGAGGCTTTTGTCTGGCCAGATTCTGGGCAACCATGCAAGGATCACCACCGCAGGACTCGCCACCGTCTGATACCAGCAAAATCGTACTTTCCTTGTTGACGCCATCCACTAATCTGCCTGCCTCCAGAATGCCGTCGGCCAACGGTGTGCCCTGATGAGGACGCAACCCTCGGAGTTGATTGATCATCTGCCCGCGTTGTGTGGGCGCATATCGCCCCATATTGCGGGCAGCCGGGCATGCGTCCACCACCACCAGTCCTGTCCCGACGTCAGAGGGCAACCTTTGCAACACATCAACAGTGGCCTGTTGCGCCGTGACCATCCGAGTCGGTTGCCGGGTCAACTGTTCCAGTCTCTGACGATCCTGGGGAGTTAAAAACTGCATGGCTAATGGACCACGGTTCAGAGTCCCTAAGACCCATTGCTCATCTTGACGAGAGGCATTGACGTTGACCATCATCGATCCGGAGGAGTCAAAGACAACGACCATCTCCGGCGCCAGCGCTGCAGGACGATCCTCGGGACACAGGTTCTTCGCCGTGGTGATGGTCGCTGGAGGCTTAACCACTGGTTTAGGTTTCGGCGGAGGCGGTGGAGGGACCGGTTTTGGCGGCTTGGGTGGCTCTGGCACAGGAACAGGCTCTGGCTCAGGCTGCGGTTCAGGCTCAGGTTCAGGCTCTGGATCGATCACAGGAGGATCAGCTGGTTTGGGCTCATGCACAGGCTCAGGTGGCTCAGGAGGCAAGGCAGGCTGAATCGGTGCGGGCGGCTCGGGGGTCGCCGTTGGTAACTCAGGCGTTTGAGTTGCAGTAACAAGTGGTTCAAGAGGGAGTGCAGGATGATTAAAGGGTGAACGCGGACACCAAAACCACCAGAGTAGAAATAAGATCAACAATAAAAGTAATAATGCCGCCAGCCACTTCCAAAGACTTGTACCCGCCGCAGTCGCAACCGCTGCAGGAATAATTGGCGCAGCAAGCGTCTTTCTGGGTGAGTCAGATGAAATCGCACGATTCCAAAACAATATGACAGGCTGGCCGCCAACTGAGTAAATCGCTTCCAGCGGAGGTTCCGCACTTGCATCGCGCAATACTCGCAACAAAGCGGGATCATGTGATTCATGCGCTTCATACACATCAGCAAACTGCGAAAGAGCTCGTAATCGCTCAAACAACACGTCCCTGAGATTGTCGGCAGATAGCTTCGGTAATTGGGTAAACGGGATCGGCTGTCCCGCAAAAGAGCTATACCACTGCACAACACCATCTGAAAGTAGCCTGGGAGTCGCATATAGATTGGCGACACTTGGCGGAACCTGCGAACCCAGAACACTCAAAAAGGATGCGTGCAGCGTCTCAAGTTCCTGTACTTGCACAGGAGTAAATTGACGCTGCGCGATCCGATGCATCGCGTTACTCCAAAATTGCAGATTGTTTGCGTAGTTTTTCGACCTCTACCTCGACGGCCTGTATACGCGCACGTAACTCCTCTGCGTTATTTGCACCCGATGTCACGGGTGTTTTCTGGAGTTCTTCCAAGCGTGCTCTAGCCGCATTGACTTGCGCGGTCAGCGCAGCATTGGAAGGATTGCTTGATTGCACAGAACGTATATATGCACCCACACTTCGTGTGATGTTAGTCACATCAGCTCGGCGTTTGGCGACGTCGGCAGCCACGAGCGTATTCTTCTTTTCCATATCTGCAACCGCTTGACGCAATAAAACATTATTTTGTCTTTCTGCGGCGAGCTGTGCCTCTTTATCCTTGGCGCGCGCATCATAGGAACCAGAAAAATCACAGTTCATTTTCGTGAGCAACCCGGCATCTCGCATCGCTTTCGGATCACAACCTGCTTTATCCATCGTACAAGCGGTCAATACAGAAACGACCCCAATCATCCCTAAAAACTTAATCGCTCCAATCATCATTTCACCTTTATCCTGTCACTTTAATTGATGATGCCAGACCGTAGGCAACGTCGAGCTGACTTTTCATCACGTCCCGGGTACGGCTGAGTTGGTCAAGCTGACTTTGCAATCTACGAACATCTGCGCCAACTGCGCGCTCTTTCTCAATGATGTCCTGAAAGCCGTCAATGCGTGCATTAATGTTTGCCAGTTCTTTTTCCAGATAGGCTTTGTTCGCATTAATACGATCGAGCTCGGCTTTTGCTTTTCTTTGATCAATTTGTTTGGCTGCCACTTGTTTCTCAAGAGTTTTTAACGTTCTCTGGTTCTCTTGTAAAACGACATTGATGTTTTGTAGTCTTGCCTGTAATTTTTGATTGTCAGATTGAACATCCTGTATGAAGGAGTTGATCCGCTGTTCATTATTCGCATATTTGGCGCGTCGCTGATCCAGCAAATAATTGGCACCGGCACCGACCCCACAACCAGCAACAGCAGCGATCGCCATACAGGCCGTTTTATTACCTGAATTGCTCAGTGCGCAAGCCAGTACACCAGTCAGCGCGCCAGCCGCACAGGCTTGCGCACCAGACTTGCTAAAAAACTTTGCATCTTCACCGTCGGTCAATCTGGGATCGACATCCCCTCCTCCAACATTTTGACAACCCGCTAAAAAAACACAACTGATCAATGCGATCAAAGCGGTTCTTAATTTGAGACTTGAGCTTGTAAACACTTTCTTCTCCTTAATTTACCGAAACTTTTTTACAGGCAGACAACCACTCAGTTTGAGTGACTTTCCGGTCCTTCAAATACTGTTCCAAGTGAGACCAATATGTATCCACGTAAGCGCCAAGATTGCTGCTCTTTCTCGACAATAATTGCTGACGTTTAACCGCAACCTCGGGCGACACCATCTGAGTGGTGTAGATTGCACCAGCCTCGACAATGCTGTCAGAGTAAAGACCCAGTGCAAGTTCCTGGGCGGCTTGGCGTGTATCGACGTTGCGTTTAATCAATGAACAACGCGCTTGATCCTCTTTGGGTAGTGTTTCAACCTTTGCGCAACTCTCGTCGTAATTTTTCTTCAACCCATCATAGAAACGACCCTCGCGATTAAGTAATACACACATAAACGCGCCTTGTTGAAGTGCCGAACGAATCGCAATACTCCTTTGTTCATCACGAGTCTGATTGCTGCTGCGCAGCTCTGTCCGTAAAGACTCAAGTTCTTTTTTAAGCTTCTCGTCTTTCAAGCCTGTCATCAAATTACTCAGGCGTTCAACCGTACTCGTCGAATTGGATTGCTGTGATTGCGGGGATGGAGAAGGAGCATTTTCTCGCGTGCCCAGTTCAGACCACCCCTGTTCAATTTCCTGGCTGCGTTTTGAAGAGGTCAATGATGGCGCGACGACGACCAGCCTGAACCCTGAGGTTTTCTGTTTATTTGGCGCAGACTCACGATAGTAAGTTTGTTCTTGCCTCCAGGAGGTTCGCACATCACTCTCAGGCGTCATAAAGTTGGCGCCGCGTACGATGAAACCACCTGCCTGACCATGAAATCGGTCAAGTTTATTCAAACGAAAAGATTCAAACATCATTTCATCCGCGTTACCCAGCATGTCATGCAGCCCTAATGGGTTAGGCTGAAGCAAACCTGCCAATTGAAGCTTACCGTTGGAGGATTGAGATCCGCCAAACCAGACATATTTATTCATTCCTTCGGGCATCGGAAAGGTCGCTTCTCGAAACTCGGTACTAGAAACACTATTGCCTCCACGCGCGGCAAATTCCCATTCGACCTCTGTTGGCAACCTCGCGAATCCGGCGACACCGTCTTCCACAGGCAAACTCTTGAGCGCATTGGCCCGTAGCCAAAGATTGAGCTTATCGCTGAACTGCATCGCCTCAAACCAGCTGATTTCAACTTTTGGAAGCATCAGTTTCATCGAAGGTCTGGGACAGGTATCTTGCATGACAGACTGATATTGAAGCTCTGTGACTTCATATTTAGCCATTAAATAATATCGACCAGGATTTGGCGTGCTGGTAGTAAAGCTGCCTGCGATGTACGCTGGATGGGCTTGTTCCAGATACCGCAGCGCGGCCCCTTCCGAACCAAGCGTCACGCCAAAATCTTCAAGTGGCTTGGTTAAAGGAATATGCACACGACGAAAAACCATTGATCCCTCACAGGGCAATGGCATCACGACATCTCCGTCCGTCGGTTTAGGATTGAAAAACCGTGATTCCCAAGCTGCGGCAATACCGACAGAACATGTCAGCGACATGCTTAACGCACACATCCAAAGTGATATTTTTTTAAAGATCACGCAAACTCTCCGCGGGTTCAATTTTGGTGACAAACACACCACCAACTCCTGCAACAATGATCGCAAGCAATAGCGCACCTGCAAGTGCGAAAATAAAATGTATGGGTTCCAGTCGGCAAACAAATCGATCCGCCTGCATATACTGCCCAAGCATTTGATTAAATAACTGACTGCCCAGCAGATACATCAGACAACCCACGCAAAAACCAACAAACGTCAATAAAGCGGATTGCATGACCACATATAGCTGCATCGCGACTTTTCCATAGCCCATCAGACGCAATAATGCGAGATCTTTTCTCTTGCGATCGATATTTGCCATCAATGCGCCAATTAATGAAGCTGCGCAGCCAAGAATGGCAATCCAGGCGATTACCCCAAATACAATGCCTAGAACTTTGTCGATGGACTGTACAGATTTGATTTCTGCCAGACGGCTAGAGGTCTCGATCCCCTCCTCTGTGAGCCGATTTGCCAAGTTCTCAACATGCTCAATCTTGTCTGCATAGATTCTGGCTCTTGCGAAATGCGTTCGGGGCTGTATTTCACCACCTGTCTCAATCCCGAATCCGGGGATTTTGAAACCATCCCGGAAATCTTCGATTTCAACCAAGAGGGGTAACGACAGAAAAACTGCCGGCCTGGAAAAAGACTCGGTGGGTAAAACTGCCAAAACGCGCACTTCTATCTGAGCGCGTTCGGTTCTATTTTCAAAAATTCGAGACACTCGAATTTGAATCTTTTCGCCAGCCTGAATCCCCAGTCGCGTGGCGGCTGATGCACTCAAGACCACTTCATCTCTTGCGCTGGGAATCGAGACGCCGCTCAATACTGGATCACCCGCTGCGGTCGGGATCAACTCGACGCTTTCCGCAAAGCGACGGCTATCCACATACAAATCAGCAATAGTGTTTAACGATCTCGTCATGGGCAGAATGAAAGCAACATTCTGTGACTGTCGCATTTTGTCAAACCACACTTGATCAAGTTTCGCACTTGCCAGCATTCTGATTTCTAAATTTCGAGGATCAGAGAGTAACTCGGTGCGCATTTGACTCACGATGCCAAATTTCAAACCAAACAAGAGCAACAAAGGCGCAACAACGGCGACGATCGAAGCCATGATACAGATCGAAACTTTGCGATCATGCAATAAGTCACTTAAACCAAGACTCATTAGCACCTTAAGTGGAGGTGCTGATAATGTTGAATACATATTAGTTGCACTCATCGAAGATCGTCCTTCTTTGAGCACTGACAGTACCAACGATTTTACGAATGCCAACATCAGAAACCAACGACCACTCATGCGTCACAATGAGCGCCCCAATCCTGAACTCGCGAGCGATTTCAACGATCAAGCTAAACAACTCTCTTGCCAATATAGGATCAAGCGCTGCTGTGGGCTCGTCGGCCAGGATCAAACTTGGCCTGTGAGCGATCCCGCGAACAAAAGAAACACGTTGACGCTCACCGATAGAGAGTTCCGATGGCATGCGTTCAAGTAGTTTTCCCAAGCGCAAGCGATCAATGACATGTTCTAGCAAATCATCTTTACCCTTCAGGCCTACCAGGCTTCTTGACAGCTCAATGTTTTGCTTGACGTTGAGAAAGGGTAATAAACCGCCACTTTGTGGGACAAAACCGAGCTTGTGCTGTCTCAATCTTGCCCACCGTTTCTCTCTGGTATCCGCCGAGCATTGCAAATCATGCGTCAAATCAAACGCACCGAGACAATGACGCGAGACGGACTTCGGTTCTAAAAGCAAACCGATCGCTTCAAGGAGAGTACTTTTGCCGCAGCCACTCGGCCCAACAATCGCAGCAACCTCTCCTGAATCTAATTTCAATGCGCCCAGGATAACTTCATAAGCGTCACCCTCCCTGCCGCGGGAAACCCTCATGTCGACAATATCGAGGACTGAATCAATCACGCTAGGGTAAAGACTCTAAAGGAACAGGATAGACTGCTTCGCTTGGAACGCTGCCTTTCGCAAGCGATACCCAGGAGCCTGTATCGGCGTTAAAACTTTGATATTGCTTGAGTTTTGTATTCAACCGCATCATGAATTGGGTCTGTGCTGCGACTGACATGGCTTTCCAACTTTCTTCATCCAGGCCCATCACATCGCTTTTGTAGGGCAATCCCTCAAGATACTCTCCGAGCAAACCCATTTGTCCGAGTTTTTGAGCGTTCCCCTGCCTCAAATCATTCGGGTCACGACCCATCGTCGCCGCAACAGAACGCAGGCGATCAAACATGTCAGTAGGCGAGACCAGCGAAGCATTGGCCGCATCAACAATCTGAGTGACAACCGAACTTAAATCGCTCAACTGAGCTTTGGTTAATAAAACGCGTACTTCAGTCGTTGGTATGTTTTGTTTGACTAAATCGCGATCGCTAATCCAGGCCTTAAAGAAAGGCGGTGCCTTGGTATTTGTGGCCCCACCCAGATAGGCCAGCTGCATGGCACGACCAAGCAATGCGGAATCCCGGGCGATCGCCGCAGCCGGTGAACCTGCGGGTGCAGCGGGAGGCTGTGTGGGAGGGACTTGCGCCGCAGTCAATGCACTACCCGCCACCACCTCGCCCATCGATGCTTGTTTAATCTGGCTCACAAGGGACTGCCCGAGGCTTTCGATCGTGTCACCAAAAACATTCACGCGTCCTGCATCGACAGGATAATAAAGCGCTCGATTGGCAACCGAATTGAATGCTAAGGTATCGTACTGACGCTGCGCGGATTGATGATTTTTAACACCCTCAGGCGTTTTTAAGTGCAGAACATAGAGTGCCACGCCCTTCTCTTTGGCAAGCTCGCGAATAGCCTGTGCATCCAGCCCCGTGGTGGACAAAGGATCGCTGGCTTCGAGCGCTCCAGCGTCCGTCACAAGTACGATATAGCGCGCACCAAACTCGTTCCAATTGATCTTTTCAAGCGCCTCTTTCACGCCTGCGTAAGGATCTTCATCAAACTTGGGGGTCGATATTTTTGTCGCTTTTAAGTCTTTAATTTTTTCAAAGAAGTCAGCACCATTTTTGACTTGGGTAGGATCAGCATAGATACGTGTGTTGTACTCAATGGCTGGCACAGCCGATAAGGCCGATCGAAATGCCACCAGTCCAAACTTGACTTTGTCGTCTATCTTTTCTTTTTCCATGCGGGCATAGATGGTTTTCATCACCGCACGCATGCGCTCGATATAGGGATCCATGGACAAGGTGGAATCCATGACAAACACTACGCCGGCACTGAAAGCCTTGATCGAACTTTGAACAACCTGGGGACTCACTGCGGCATTGGCTGAAGGATCTTGTCTGCTGACAGAGGCAACTTCTAATAGCCTGACATTAAAGCCGGCATCGCTCATCACTTCTTCAGCTTGCAAAATAGGCAGCAAGTAAAAGTTCTTTCGAAAATCAACATATAACTCTGGTTCTTTTGCGACGACCTGCGGATTGCGACCCACTTTTGCCATGCTGTCCAGGATTGGTGCATAGGTTGCCGCTGGATCAGCAGAATCGAGAATTTTTTCAATACTTTCCCGATCCTTAAAAAATAATGAAAGCTGGCGATTGGCTGGGTTGGTAAACGCTAGTGACATCTGCATTTTCCACTCTACCGTGCACGCAGCATCTAACCAGCCAATTTTTTTTCCGACTGTATCAATTCCGACTTCTATCCACTTTTTTCCAGCGCTTTCTTGTTTCTGATAGACGTAATAACGACTAAAGGCTTCTTGCGCGGCACCACTCTGATCGCCTGGCTTAGCATACAGCTTGCAATTCGGTGTGGTTAATACTCGCTGGTAAAGTGATTTCTTTCCCTCTTGAAGCAGAGGTTTGTTTGAATTGCCCTGCCCCACACTTGCGGATGAGAAAATCAAACCAATGAGGCAAAGACCGACAGCCGAAAATGTTTTCATCTGCATTTTATTTCCTTAACGCTTCGATGCGAGCTTTGACCTCTGCATTCTCCGGCTCTTTGGACAGCACCAGCTCATACCAGTAGATTGCAGTCTCTTTGTCAGCAGCAGTCAGGCAACCCGCTACAAACGTTGCTGGATCGAATTCACGCGCATAAGCCAGAGCAATTTTTGCATCGCCTGACTGCCCTTTGAATGCATACAGACGCTGCACCACATCACAGCGTTTTAAATCTTTGGCTGCAGCAATCACTGACAAAACCTGATCAGACTCAGGGTTCGTTTTGAGGCAACTCTGGATAAAAACCAGATCATCTTTTGCAACTTTTAAGGCCTCCGCGCTGCAAGCTGGCGGCTCGACAGGAGCGCTCGTCACGACAGGCGGTGTTGATGGAGTACTCAGACTCGTTGAGGGGGTTTCAGGAGTACTCAAGTGCTTCCAGGCAAAATAGCCCGCGATCAACAGTAAAAATAAAACGACTAAACCGATCAACAAACCAGTTTTAGATTTTTTTGGATCCGGCATGACAACAGGCGCGCTTTCAGCGTTTATTTCAGGCTCAGGCACGACCTGAGTTGCCTCAACCACTGGAACTTGCTGAATAGGCCGCGCAACGTGCGTCACAGGATCAGCGCTCTGCCCCGCCGCGCGAGAAGACATAATGCCTTCACGAATACGCATCACACCTACTCCGGACTCAGTTCCAATACGTGCTTGCAACTGGTAGGTCATTTGGGGATTTTCGATGAGCGGATCCACTAAACGGGCATCAAACGTCAGTACGACAGCATCATCGGACAATTCTTCGGACAAACTCACCTGATGCCATGTCTGCGTCGCCACCCACTGTGCGTGCTCCCCAAGATAGCGGTGATCCTGATTACGTTGAATGCATACCTCTGCGCTTGCACCAATTTCAAGGGTGCTGCTTTCCCAGCCAGACAAAACCAAAATTCCCTCGCCAGGTCTGCCGCTGGCTGCTGATTTAAGTTCGGGCCTTGTTTTCTTCATGATCCAGAAACCACTCTGACTGCATTCAATTTGGTGATTAAGTTTCCAAGCTCAGCATTTTGTTCTGGCCTGATTTCACGACCCCCATCATGGCCTGCGTTATCCAGCACCATTTGTGCGAAACCGACAAGCCAGTCGCCCATGTAAATACGTGTGTGATCCACAGCTTCATTGCCAATCGTCGGCAACTTGCCTTTAGGAATGCTTGAAGGAAGTTCAAATAACTTGTGGCCTGTCCGTATTCGACTATCTGGCCTCTGCGCCAAAGGAACCTTGATATAACCCAACCATGCTACAAAATCACCAAGCAACGTTTTAGCTGCCATAGCCTGACGGTCAACCAAACGTTCACGCTTGGTACCCACTTGCTCCACACCACTCAACGAAGAAAGCAATTGTTTTTGAATATCCAGTCGAGTTGCAGCTGTGATCAACTCGTCACATAGCATCTCGGTTGCTTCTTTGGGCAATCCAAAATATCCAAGTAGTGCATTCTGACTCGGAATATTGCGCAGATGTTCAATCCACTCACGCAAGACAGCTTGCGCAAAGCGTGCATCACTGCTTAGGGGTTGCAAAGCACGTGTGCTCGATGCTGAAATTGTCTTGGGTTGATCACCAAAAATATCCAGGGCATCATCCAAGCCAAAGGGATCGTCACCTAAATTGAGCGCGGTAGGGGTTTCTTCACTCGTTTCTGAAGTTGCAGCTTCAGATGAAGAATCAGCACCGAGATATAGGCCTTGCAAAACGGAGTCAGATAAGATCAATTTACTCTGCAATTCCGCCAATAGCGGGATACGCGGCCTTAGTGCCGTCACAACTTGTTGAGCGACTTTACGCTTAGCTTCAATCTCACCCATACCGTCTTGATGGAACCAACGACCTAAACGGTTATCCACCAAATCATGCAGCACAGCTTCCAACTGCTCTGCGATTCGATCAAGTTTAAATTGACGGACAGAAACTTTTGCAAGGTAATGACTCAAACGCTCGACTCCGCCATCGTTTAGAGCCATCATTGCCTTCCATGCCACGCCTGGCTCGGAAACATGATTTTGAATCAACTCGGCTTGAGAAAATGTCCGCTCCATTAAAGCGATTTGATTAGTTGTCGATGCAGTCACCCCTGTTTCCTGACCATTTTCCATGTCAAGAAACGCGACAGGCATGCGAGGCTTACGAACCAGAAAAGTATTACTGAAGGGCGACCCATTGGCCCAGTCTTGCATCCAATCGAAGTTTCCGAAACGCTCGAGCATTGTCATCTTCACGAGGTTGTTCCAGACTGTGTGCAGCATATCCTCATCTTTGCTCAGCGAGTCTGCGATCTTCATGTCGAACATCGTGACAGCCCAAATCAGACCAGGCAAACGCTTGGCACGTTCTGAGGCGCTATCCCCCTGTGTTTTGCGAATCCATTCCGTCAAAACAGGACCGACCTCAGTGACATCGGATTGCTTGTGCGATGCCGTACATACAACCAGAACATTCATTTCCTGCGTATCGGTATAACGCTCAAACAAATAAGCCACCTTGCCGCGTAAAAGCAGTTGAGCGACTGGATTTCCAGATTTCTCTTTGGCTTGTGCCGAAGAAATATCCACCAGTGAATCGAGACCCAGGCGTCCTCGATACCCGGGAAAATCAAGTAAATCGACTTCTTCGAAAATCTTTTGATGCGGCACATTCACCAAGGGAAAAATCAACTCGGCTGTCAAGGCAGCAAGTTGAGCCATGGTTAAGTTTTGCGCGGATCTCACCTCCCCTGAGCATAAGGGCAACACTGAAATCGGCATATCCTCCGGACGTCCTAACCGCTCCAGCATGTCAACGTTCATGATGCTATCAGCCTGGGATAAAGTTCCATCAGGCCCCGTCGGACGAACAACAGCATCGATAGGTGCGTATACACGCGCCGGGTAACCCAGCGCTGCAAGCGTCTGAGACAACATCAGAAAAGTTTGAGTCAACGCTGGCGACTCACGCCAGAGGCAAGAAAAAAGGAGTGCACGATCACTCAGCGACAAAAATGGCGCAAGCTCGACCGCACGGGGCAGAAAATCAGTCTCTAGCCCTCTGATCGAAGATGCATAACTTTCACGCAAATAATCCCAGAAAGAAACCATGTCATCTTCTGTCACCCCAGGCACGCGTTGACTCAATCGTCTGGACTCAAGCAGAGCGAGCTGTTGCTTCGCAGCATTCAAGTCAATAGCATCGCCAATTTTTTCGAAATTAAAATCATTGAAATACGAATTGGACAGGATTTTCGCCAATTCGATTTCTTCGAATAATTTCAACTCCAAAGGAAAGCCGGCGGGTCCCTGTTTCGCTTTAAAACTAAATCGCGTCACTAAGCCAGTCGCTTCCTTGCCTCCACCGGGAGGATTGATGTGCGTCAAAAAATCCAGACGTTTTCCATCCACTTCAGTTTCAAGCTTGCCGTCAGCACCGGCAGCTAATGCAGAAATCAGATAGGACTTGCCCGCCTGGGAAAGACCAAAAAATCCTACTGTGGACGGCAAACGAGAAGCAATCGATAAACTTTTAGCTTGATTGCGAATCCGTCGAAGCTTGGTGATTAAACTGTCGGCCTCGTTATCCACACTGCGTGCATTACCTCGCACACGTCCAATCCACTCGATCGCCTGACCAGATTCATCGCGAATCGTTTGCCAGCCTTGGGATAATTTTTCAGTTAAGTCTGTCATGGTGCTTACCTCACGCTGCCGCTGTCGAGCCAATACTGCGAATCACCCAAGCCCGCATCGATCATCGTGTTGAGTCTGAATTTGATCTTGCTCTTGGAACCACCCTCGACGGATGCCAGTTCAAAACTTTCTGTCCCTGCACGTTCACTGCGACGTAATGAAACCTTCAGGACAACGCCTTTTGAGGCAAGCTTTTCGCGCAAGTCGCGATCTTCAACCGTTAGGGTGTAAAGCGGCGAAGCCGGCCAGCGATCCGCCTCTAGCTGTCTGAAGCCTAAGCGCATCGAGCCGCGCATTTCAAAAGTCGTATCGGGGAACTCGTAATCATCGCGATCAAGATCGATATCTCGATAAAAAACATTAGAGTCTTTAATCGCATTATTGTTATCGATCATGCCGATAAATCGTAAAGTTGAATAAGGTTTAAACGCCGCTGATCGGAAAAAGAAATTCGGCAGGCGCAGACTCCGACTCAGCAAACATAGCATTGCGCCCACGGCAGCCGTACTCTTTGGATCATCAATCCTGCCGTTTTTATGAAACGGATACCAGGGACCTGTTCGGTATTGATGCAAAGGCAATATCCGACTGGCAGGCACCGCAAGCAGTGAACGCAGATACGCCAAGACACCTGGCATGCGGGAGGGTCGCCCGGTCAGAAGCAGTACGTCGGGTTGATAGGCATAAATCACCTCAGAGAGGGCTTTAAGTGTTTTGCAGATATTCAGTTCGCCACGAACAAACTGTTCGTGCAAGCGACGTAAATTAATACTGATTCCGACCTCCATGAGACTAAAGCCCATGGCAGATGCCCCACCCAAACGCTGAACAGCTGTGTTGACATACTCCAATACATCCGCGGTGGGCTGGCTGGCATCAGACAGCAGATCCGCCATCGTGACGATACCTAAATTTCCGGGGTCAAGCGGATCATACTTTTCGTATTCTTTGATGACTCGAAGTGCAACTGGATACAGTACTTGTAGGGTTAACTGTTGACGAAGCACCGCCACATGTGCATCAAGGGACTCACTCCCCATCAGCCTGGAAACAAGCGCATCAGGCTCAGTAATACCGGCTGTTTTAAAAGCAGTTGCAAGCGAAGGCAACACCACCAGACGAATCACATCCAGCACAATGTCATCGCCCGCGATTTTGAATCCATCGCGAAAACGTTGTTCGGGAATAATATAGGCACTCCCCCCTACATCGCGACCGGCATTTTCATAGCCTTTATCAAGAGAGTACTCATTGATGACCAGATCTGTTGTGCCCCCTCCAATATCAATGGTCGCAATTGATACATAGGGATCGTGAGACCCTTCTCTGGGAGGCTGATCCGGGCGCGCGAGCGCAGCAAAAAACTCCTCGGGACGGCCACCGAAATTGTTGTGCGTCTCGCTAAACAAATACACGACTTGACCGCAGGTTGCCTCATCCCACTGAACATGCACCTCCGGGAAAGCTGGAAAAGCCAAGGCGCGATCTTCTTCGGTCTCCATACCTGCATCTTCGGGATGCCAGCCCAGACTCTTCCAGATCAAGCCAATGGCTTGATTCATGCGCGCCTGGAAAATTTTGCGTTCAGGCTGTGGCATTGCCGGCGGAACAGTCAAAATGATGGATCGCAAATGACGCGGCACGCGCGCATGACTCTGGCGCAACCGCTGGGCAGGACTATTGATTTGTGCAAGCGCTTGCGCCAACACTTCACTGAGCATGAACGTCATCAAAGAGCTGCGCGAATAGTGAGGATGAAACACGGGCATCCGGTCATCCGGCTCAAGTGTGTAAAGCGCTTCCCCCATCTCGTTAATCAGACGCGAAACCGGCGCTGCAGTCGCGTGTGGTTCGGCCTCAGTTTTTACGTAAGAGGTATTGAAGCGCCACCCCGGCTCAAAACTCTCTTGATCCCACAAATAGCGCTTGGGACTCGAGAGTCCCGTGGCACCTTCCGTGCCGCGTCGCAAGCTGGCAAGGCGTCCAGCCTCATGACCGATACGGGCAATTGTCGGCCACAGGAATGCATCGCTGCGTCCACTTTGAACGGAAAAGTGATCCTTTCCAAACGTTGCTTGTGAAAACTCGATACGACTCTCAAAAGGTTCGCTGTAAACATGTTCAGGTTTGGTGAGATCCCGCAATTCAAGTTCATAGCGTCTACGCAAACCATCGCTCTCCTGAGGATGGTCTTCGATCAAAATGCCACAACTTCTGGAGTTGCCAATATCAAGCACAAGATCAACTGGTATAGGCTTGTATAGGTCATTCGGAGCATTCGAGATCACTTTGATCTCAGGCACATTCAGTTGAGTACCGACAAGATGCAAGACATTCAGGTAGTGCGCTTGATGGTGTAAGTCAGCCAGTTCAATTCGAATATCCTCCGCATCTTTTTTCAGACGAGGACGAGCCAGCTCCGTATAAAGCTCCCTGAGCCAGCTATCAATCCATTGCTGATCAAGAAACCAACCCATTTCATGAGAGCGATGCGCAAAAGCAAAACTCGTCCCTGCTTTCACATCGTCGACAGAAGGCCCCATGTAAGCCGTATCGCTTCGGCTCGGTTGGACCTTTGTATCAAAAGCAAAAGTTATTCTGTGCGTATGTCCGTCGGGATCCGCTCCCGGGCGAACCTCAGTCACACGTAACCGTGCCCAGTTGGACGGACCCTCTTCGTAACGCGCGGGCGGACTGAAACGAAAATAAGGAACAGGAATCCAAGTATCGATCAATAATTTGAGCGACTGGTCCAGACTGACATCAAAGCGAGACTGCACAGGGGCTTTTTTATCATCAAAGGAAAAATGCAATTTTCCAGTTCTTGAGTCTTCTTCAAGCCTGCCAAGTGGACCGGCCTCACCCAGTTTGGCAAACTCGCCAGACTGACCCTTCACAACAAACGTCGCGGCAAAGTCCAAAAATTGCACACCACTACCCATGATGAGCGTGGTTTGTTCTTCGTATGAATGAATATCTGGCAGCATAAGGTTGCTTCCTGCTATTTTGGAGAGTGTCTCATTGACACTGGAAAGGTGGTGCCATTTTCGTATCGACCCTGGCAATCCGCACGCCCATCCGCCTGCGGAGTACACGTGACTTTAGGAAGCGCTATCGTGCCGCCATCCGAACACTTTGCAACACCACGGTCACTGATTTGTAGGGTGCGGCTTTGCATTTGCGCAGATACCGAGCCAACACATTGCGAACCATCCGCGCGTCGAATCGTCACTTTGCCTTGACCATTACCCTGGCTGAAGTCGTACTCCATGCGCAAGGGCTTCCCAGTCTTGGCATCCTGAATACCCGTCCCGGCAGTCCAAGAACCATCCAGAAAACGCGTGTCTCCTGAGTTGAGCGCTTGTTGAGGGATCGTCATGGGACGGCCTGATTGGGCACCTGGTGCCGTATTGGTTGTGGGTTCAGCACGAGGCGGCACGGGGCTTTCGCTCTGAGGTTGATTTGCAGGATTGGGTGCAGGTGGAGTGTCGGGATGAGGCGTTGGATTTTGCCCCACAGCATTATTATTTTCAGGCGAAGTGGTATTCGCTGCTGTCGGACCCACTGGACTTTCCGCCGCTGGAGTATCTGCCGCTGGAGTATCTTTCAATCCTGCACCCGTGCTCACCGCTCCTGTGTCAGGAGATACGGGAATATTAGGAGCATTGACATCTCCCCCAGAGCCAGGCAACCAACGGCGCAACCATGTCACACTTCGATCGACCAGACCGTCGGGGGCCGTTGACACCCTGGGAGATTGAACCGTACCAGGTGGTAGAAGATGATTTTGCGTGGTTTGAACAGGCGGCCTCACACCGGTTGATGCGGCCTCTGGCGGCTGCAAGACCACGGGTAGCGTACTGGGCGCACATGCGCGTAACAAGAAAAACAATAGCAACAACAACAATAATAAAAGCAGTAGCCACCACCACCATGCCCTTCTGGCTGGGGTCGGTTGAAGTGGCGCGGTCTCTGATCCTTTTGCGTAGGCAATGGGTCGTAGACTTGAAAAGGGATCCGCTGGCAAGGTAGAACCTTGTGAATGAAAACCCCAAAAAGCGATCACAGGCTCCCCATTCACGAGGTAAATAAAATTGGTGTCAGGAAAATAAAAGACCTTGCTCATCAAAGGAAGAACAGTATTTTTTTCCCGTTCAGCTTGAGCGTCTCGTGACTGTGACTGGCTCATCTGTGCAATGGCGCGTTCTAATGCCCGATGTGCCTCATCGAGTTTGGACAGCGCATATTCACGCTCTTGACTTGACGCGGCGGACCAGGGAACGACCTCGCCATTGACAGGCGCGTACCAGTCGACCATGCTGCCGTGCTGATTGGATTGTGGAATGGCCAGACAATTGGCCGTCGTGACGCCCGCCTTGAGGCGAATGGCCTCGCGCAATTGAAACGCAACCGCATAGACAGGTTGCCCACCCTCACCGATCGCTTTGTAGTGTTGAGGGTTACCGCTGACTAGCAGACTTCCAGCCATTCAATCGATCCTCTTTGGCGTCATAATTGTTTTAAAAAAGAAAAGTAATCTTACCCTATGCCAATTGGGTCGAATCATCAATACTTTAGCTATATTATCTGTCAAACCCAATGATCGTGACACCACGAATCTCAAACAAACGTATACCGCCTGATCGAGACAGCTTGATGAACAACAATCATTCATTTCACGCCGAACACTACCCTCGCGACCTGATTGGCTACGGTGCGACCCCTCCTCAAGCGAATTGGCCTGGACGCGCAAAAATTGCAGTGCAATTTGTACTGAACTACGAGGAAGGTGCAGAAAATACTGTTTTGGATGGTGATCCGGGCTCGGAACGGTTTTTATCAGAGATCGTGGGAGCTGAAAGTTTTCCCGCTCGACATATGAGCATGGAGTCCATTTATGAATATGGCTCAAGAGTGGGAGCTTGGCGAATCTTAAGAGAATTTGAGCAAAGAAAACTTCCATTGACTGTTTTTGGCGTGGCTGTCGCGTTGAAGCGACACCCTGAACTGACAGCTGCTTTTCTCGAGCAAGGACATGAGATCGCCTGTCATGGCCTGCGCTGGTTGCACTACCAAAACATGGATATCGCCACTGAGCGTGCGCACTTGGAGGCCGCTACATCCATCATCAAAGACCTCACCAAAGGACAGTGGCCCCTTGGATGGTACACCGGGCGCGACAGCCCAAACACACGCCAGCTGGTCGTCGAGCACGGAGGCTACGAATACGACAGTGATTACTATGGTGATGATTTACCTTTTTGGACGCAAATCACCAAACATGACGGTACAAAGGTTCCACATCTCATCGTTCCTTACACTTTAGACACCAATGACATGCGTTTTGCAACGCCTCAGGGATTCAATACGGCGCAACATTTTTTCGAATATTTACGCGACAGTTTTGATGTTCTTTACGCGGAAGGTGATGAAAACCCCAAAATGCTGTCAATAGGCGTGCATTGCCGCCTACTCGGCCGTCCCGGTAGACTGATCGCACTACAGCGTTTTTTAGACCACATTGCGCGGCATGACAGAGTATGGGTATGCCGTCGAATCGATATCGCGCGTCATTGGAAAAATACACATCCTTTTGTGCGCAATTGACAGCAATGGCGTTGTCTGGATAGTTAAAAGATGTAATACTCGTCAAATAAGCTGGCTATTTGTCCAGTACCCATTCGGCTAACCTAGGAGAACGACCCATGACGCAAGCCCAAAACCATAGTGCTGACACTCAACCCGCAAACGCCGCCAACGTTTTAGTCAACGGCGCAAAAATGATCGGTGAAACAGTCCTACCTGGCGCAAGCCTTTTGCTTGACGGTAAGTTTGTAAACGGTGCTGTGCACACTGTTGCTGGTTTGGGTGCCCGTATCGCTCTGGGACCAATCGGTGTGGCCTTGATTTGCGCGGACTCCTTCTCTAAATCTGTGACAGACAAGAATCTGTGGGATCACGCTTCAGAAGCCTACAAAGAGCATTCTGAAAAACGTGCAGCCGCCAAAGCTGCCAAAGCAGAAGCGAAAGCCGAAGCCGCTCAGGCAGAAGTTGCTCACGCCGAGCCTGCTGCTGCTTAAGTTCAGCACACTACGTTCAAGAGCTTGTTGCTCTGAAGTTCCAAAAGCGGACATTCATTGTCCGCTTTTTCATTTATAACAATCTCCATGCAATCATTGAATGTCTAGTTCCAGAACAAACACCTTGATTGCGACAGACGAAGTCAAAGTCTGGTTCGTATCACCGAAAGTTTTCAGTCATTCATCCTCGTTTGAGAGGTTTCACGGTTGGTTGTCCCCGAATGAACTGGAAACTTATCGAAAATTTCGGTTCGAAAAAGATCAACATACCTATCTGATTGCGCACGCTTTACTGAGGGCGGCCCTGTCGCGCTGTTGCGCTGTCGAACCATCGAGATGGATGTTCCACACCAACGCATACCAAAAACCCTTTGTCTTGGAACCATCCGACTCAAGTGACCTGCACTTCAACTTGAGTCATACAGACGGTATGGTTGCCGTCGCCATCACACGGGCGGGACAAGTTGGCATCGATGTAGAAACCTTATCTCAGGACCAGATTGGAATAGAGATCGTTCAAGAGGTATTAAGTGAAGACGAATACCATGACTACCTCCTGCAACAACCACCTGACCAACATAAGAGACTTCTCCAGTACTGGACGCTCAAAGAGGCTTTTGTTAAAGCCACGGGATTAGGCATCACGGCGGGTCTCAAAAATCATGCCTTTGATCTTTCTGGTCATCCACATCCAAAAATACGATTTTTATCCACGTCAGACTTTTCCCCGTCTGATTGGCGCTTTTGGCAATACAACCTCACAACAGGTCACTTCTTAGCCGTTGCCTGCCAACAGGATGCCTCGCGAGAGATCACACCCAGTCTGGAGGAAGCCCTCTGGCTGCAAGAATTCTAGAAACTCGGTTAATGTAAGCATATTGAAAAATAATATTTCCAAGAGACGTTTTCCAGACATGCATACACAAACACTTGAGTTCAGAAGCGATAACTGTGGAAGAGTCGCCCCCGAAATCATTGAAGCCATTTCAAGGGCGAATCACGGCTCAGCGATTGGTTATGGCGCAGATGACCTGACTTTGCAACTCAACATGAGAGTGAGTGAAATTTTTGAGACACAGGTCAGAGTATTTCCGATCCCGACAGGCACAGGTGCGAATGCTCTGGCCCTCGCCTCGGTAGGTACCCCTTTTGGAGCGGTTTTTTGCAGCCCTGAGGCTCATATCAACACTTCCGAATGCAATGCCGTGGGTTTTTTTGGAAGCGGCCTGAAAGTTACACCTATTGATGGCATACATGGCAAAGTTTGTCCTGATTCACTCGAAAAAAATCTACATTCGGCGGGCTTTGGACAAGCCCATAAGAGTCAACCTGTTGCCGTGAATCTTGTTCAAGCCACTTATCTCGGTGCAGTCTATTCAGTCGCCGAAATTCAGCGTATCAGCGCGCTGGCCCGCGAAAAAAACCTCACTGTTCACATGGATGGCGCCCGTTTTGCGAATGCGCTTGCCTACCTTGGTTGCACGCCGGCAGAGATGACTTGGAAATCTGGCGTTGATATTCTTTCTCTTGGTGTCACCAAGAACGGCGGCTTGCTCAGTGATGCCATTGTTGTATTCAATCCTGCTGTTGCTGACAAAATCAATTTTCATCTTCGACGTGGTGGGATGATCTGGTCGAAAATGCGCTTTGCTTCCGCTCAGATTCTGGCCTATGTCGAAAACGACTTATGGTTGCGTTTGGCGAAGCAATCAAACTTAGCTGCACAACAACTCGCCGCAGGCATCAACAACATTCCAGGCGCACGTCTCATCGCCCCAGTGCAAGCCAACGAACTATTTGCCGAGATGCGTGCACAATCGCTTGATCAGCTCGCACAGCATGGCGTCCTTTTTTACAGAAGAGGTCCTGAACTGGCACGATTTGTCTGTCGTTGGGAGACGACTGAGGAAGAAGTTCAATCTCTACTTTCACTCATTGCACAACACGCCTGAATAGCTTCCCTTGATCCAGCGAAAAAATTATGAAAAATATCTTTCGTCATCTCTTGAGCCTGTCTTTTTTAATCATGGTTACCATGGTAAACACCGCTTCAGCATCAGGGCTGACGCTTGCACAATATCGTGAATGGAACAAAGATCCCATCAAGAAAGAAATGCTCAACACTTACACGGCTGGAATGGGACAAGGCATCACATTTGCGAACGTCTATAACAAGACTCAAAAAATACCCATGATTTTCTGCCCCCCCAACGAACTGCCTATTACGGGTGATCTAACCAACACGGTTCTTGCAAAATTCATTGCAAAAAATAGTTTCAAATCTACCGACGAGATTTCGATTATTTTGATATTCGCACTCAAAGATGCATACCCTTGCTGAGGTGACATCACGACTGATAGATTTGACCGTAGACAAATAAAAAGGACTCACTCTGAAAGAGTGAGTCCTTTTTTAAAACTGGTCGGAACGGAAGGATTCGAACCTTCGACCCCTTGCACCCCATGCAAGTGCGCTACCAGGCTGCGCTACGCCCCGAGAGACAAAGATTATAGCAGAGTCGGCGTAACACTCGAAAGCAAATCCTTGATGCCAAGGAGTTCGGTCCGCAAGGCATTCAGTTCTTGTGCAGTCAGACGAACAGCTGCATCGGGATCTTGCGGTGTTTCACGTCCTTCGCTTAATCGATTACGCGCACCACTTATCGTAAAGCCTTGTTCGTAGAGAAGCTCGCGAATCTTCCGGATCAACAGCACTTCGTGATGCTGATAATAACGACGGTTACCGCGCCTTTTAACAGGCTTGAGCTGAGTAAATTCCTGCTCCCAATAGCGCAGCACATGGGGCTTGACACCACACAAGTCACTCACCTCACCGATCGTGAAGTAACGCTTTGCGGGAATGGGAGGAAGCACAACGGACTTATCAGAAATAGTCATAACCCAGTCGAATTGCTAAATACAATTGCACCAGTGTATCGCTAACTGGCAGAAACAGGCTCACCTGGATGTTCTACAGCACCCTTCAGCTTTTGGCTCGCATGAAAAGTGACAACGCGCCTGGCTGCAATTGGAATTGTTTCACCCGTTTTGGGGTTACGACCTGGGCGAGGCGGTTTGTTTCGCACCTGGAAATTCCCAAAGCCTGACAGCTTGACGGACTCACCCCGTGCAAGCGCGTCACGGATTTCCTCAAAAAAAGTATCCACAATATCTTTTGCTTCGCGCTTATTCAGACCCACTCGATCGAACAACATTTCAGCGAGTTCAGCCTTGGTGAGCGTTCTTGGTTCTGTCATTTTTATCAACTGTCGAAAATTGGGTGGTTAACCAAGACTATCGTGGACGTGCTTGATGACCGACTTCGAGAGCTTCACGAATTTTGCCCATGCAAGCATCCACCCGTGCATCATCGAGAGTCACTTCATTGTCTTGCAACGACACCCTGAAAGCCAGACTCTTTTCACTGGAGTCACCCTTGGATGGATCTCTCCAAACGTCAAACAAACCGACATTCTGGACGACGCTCAATGAAGGGTCACGGTCAATCGTTGTTTGTATGGTATCCAATAAGGCCTGTACAGGCGTATCGGTAGAAACCCAAATAGCCAAATCACGCTGAACGAGAGGCTGTCTGGATAACTCCCTCACCTCGGGCATTGAAATCGCAGTCAACGCATCCAGGCGTACCTCGAGAAGCACCGGCGCACTCGCCAACTCCTGCTCCTGTACCCAGCGTGGATGCAACTCTCCGAGCCAGCCAATGTGTTTTCCATCAAACTCGATCGCTGCGCTTCGCCCAGGATGTAGGATAGGATGCTGCTGTACATTGAAGCGAAGAGAAGAAGCTTTGCCACCAAACAGCAACTCCAGGTCGTGCTTGACGTCATAGAAATCAACCCCTCGACCTGCCTCCCCCCACTGATCTTCTCGCACCGGTCCCCAGGCAGCAAGCGCAAGGTGCTGTGGCTGATCAATCCCGGCGACAGTTAAGGGACCGTCTTTGACGGACGCATTTTTCTTGAAAACGCGCCCAAGCTCAAACACACGGACACGCGATTGCTTACGGTTGGCGTTGTAGCGGATGTTTGCAATCAACCCTGGCAATAAAGAAGATCGCATGACCGCCAATTGACTGGCAATTGGATTGAGTAATCGGATGGGGTCCGTTTGTCCACACATGGACTCTTCCCAATTGGCTTCGACAAAAGAGAAATTAATCACCTCCTGGTAACCCAGCCCAGCAACCTGATTGCGAATCGTATGGGCAGAACGGAAAACCTCTGGGTGCATACGCATCCGAGCAGGAGTCATCGGCGGTAAAGCAGGTATATTTTCAAAACCAACGATTCGCGCGATCTCTTCGATCAAATCTTCTTCAATCTGGATGTCAAAACGATAAGAAGGCGGATCGACAGTAAATACGCCCTCTGAGACAGAATAGGCAAAGCCCAAGCGTGTAAAAGTCTGTTCGACATCTGCTTGACTGACGGTGATACCAAGAATGCGACAACAGCGATCCAGTCGCATGTTGACCGATGAACGTTTAGGTAAATTGATGTGTTGATCATCAATAGGACCCGCTTGACCACCACAGATATCAATAATTAAATTTGTAATAAAATCAATATGTTCTGGAATATTGTTAAAGTCAACTCCACGCTCAAAGCGGTGGCTGGCTTCGGAATTTAACTTGAGCTTTCTGGCACGTCCTGCAATGGCCTCTGGAAACCAGAACGCAGCCTCCAGGTAAATATTTTGGGTATCCAGAGATACCGCAACACCGAGCCCGCCCATAATGCCGGCCAAACTCTCAGGCAGACCACCACTGGCAATCACACCGAGAGTTTCATCCAGTTCGATCGTTTGCTCATTGAGCAGTGTCAGGGTCTCACCGCGACGCCCCCAACGGATTTCCATTTTGGGTTCTGCCAACTTGTCCAAATCGAACACATGGGTGGGACGACCAAGTTCGAGCATGACGTAATTGGAAATATCGACCAGTGCGGAAACTGAGCGCTGTCCAGCACGCTCAAGTCGCTCAATCATCCAGGCCGGGGTTGCCGCACGCGCGTTAACACCGCGAATGATTCGTCCGCCAAAACGACCGCATAGATCAGGCGCTAACACCTCAACTGGAAGCTTTTCGTCCAGAGTCACTTCGACGGGTGTCATCGCAGGCATGCATAATTCAGCACCTGTGAGCGCGGCGACTTCACGGGCGACACCCAGAATCGACAGACAGTCTGCTCTGTTAGGTGTCAGTTTCAGTGTGAACAGTGTGTCATCAAGATCCAACGCTTCGCGAAGACTCTCCCCGATCTGCGCACTCTCTGGCAAGACCAATAAACCACCATGGTCTTGAGACAAACCGAGTTCTCTTCCAGAACAAAGCATGCCTGAGGACTCGACCCCGCGCATTTTCGCTACGCCAATCGCAACTCCACCAGGAAGTGTTGCGCCAACCGTAGCCAAAGGCACTTTCAGGCCGGCCGCCGCATTCGGCGCACCACATACGATCTGGATCGGATCGCTGCCGCCAGCATCGACCATGCATACTCGAAGCTTATCC
The DNA here is from genome assembly GCF_030410395.1 of Zwartia panacis. Lineage (GTDB taxonomy): Bacteria > Pseudomonadota > Gammaproteobacteria > Burkholderiales > Burkholderiaceae_B > Zwartia > Zwartia panacis. The sequence goes on along the minus strand of NZ_JAUHHF010000004.1, from coordinate 14,640 downwards.
GCATTGGGATGCTGTTCAGCACTCAGAATCTGCGCAACAACGACACCCGAAAACTCGGGCGCAACGGGATTGGTTTCCTCGACCTCCAGACCAGCCATCGTCAATCGATGCGAAAGCTCTTCTGTGGAAATTGCTGGATTAACGAGGGCACGGAGCCAGGACTCAGGAAATTGCATGTTGAACCATCTCGGGTCTGAACTGTATTAATCGTTGAACTGGCGCAAGAAACGCAGGTCGCCTTCAAAGAACTGTCTGAGATCATTGACCCCGTACCGCAGCATGGTCAACCGCTCAAGGCCGGAGCCAAACGCAAATCCGATATAGCGCTCAGGATCAAGTCCAAAGTTCCGAACCACATCGGGATGCACCTGACCTGAACCGGAAATTTCCAGCCAGCGTCCTTTGTTTGGTCCCGAAGTAAACATCATGTCAATCTCGGCGGAAGGCTCTGTGAAGGGAAAAAATGATGGCCTGAAACGTAACTCGAGATCATCTGTCTCAAAGAAACAGCGAAGAAAATCTGTATAAACGCCTTTAAGGTCAGCGAAAGATATATTTTCATCAATCCATAAACCTTCGACCTGGTGAAACATGGGCGAATGTGTGGCGTCGCTATCGACCCGATATGTGCGACCCGGTGCGATCACTTTAATGGGCGGTTTATTCATCCGAGCGTAGCGCACCTGCATCGGGCTTGTGTGTGTGCGCAACAACAATGGCAAACCATTATCGTCTTTCATGTCGACATAAAAAGTGTCTTGCATTGAGCGAGCAGGATGGTTTTCAGGATTGTTGAGCGCGGTAAAGTTCGTCCAGTCGTTCTCAATTTCTGGGCCATCCGCCACATCAAAACCAATTGACTTGAAAATTTCTTCTACCCGCTGCCAGGTTCTGATCACGGGATGAATGCCTCCTGCGCCCATCCCGCGCCCTGGCAATGTGACATCAATCGTCTCTGCAGCAAGGCGTGCCTCGAGTTGAGCTTGCGCGAGAGCCGCTCTGCGGGCATTCAGCAAGGCTTCGATCTGCTGCTTGATCTGATTGATGCGCGCACCTTCTTCACGCTTGGCGTCAGCATCCAATTTTGCCAAACCTTTCATCATTTCGGTCAGGCTACCCTGCTTTCCCAAAAATCGCGCTTTAGCATTTTCAAGGGAAGCGGCATCGGTTGCTTGCGCAAATTGCTGTTGGGCCTGCTCAATCAGGTCATTGACTTTCTGAGTCATCGCTTGAGAACCTTAGAGAAACGAAGCTTAAAAATGCAAACGGAGCCAAATAGGCCCCGTTTACAGATACATCTGATCAGAGCTTAAGCAGCCAACGCTGATTTGACCTGATTGACCACGGCAGCAAAACCTGCCTTGTCATGAACAGCCATATCAGCCAAGACCTTGCGATCAAGCTCAATAGCAGCCTTTTTCAAGCCAGCAACAAAAACGCTGTAAGTCACGCCATGTTCACGGACTGCCGCGTTGATACGGGTAATCCAAAGAGCACGGAACGTACGCTTTTTGTTACGACGGTCGCGATAGGCATACTGGCCAGCACGCATAACCGCCTGTTTGGCGATACGAAATACATTACCACGGCGACCGCGATAACCTTTAGCTGCGGAAATAACTTTTTTGTGACGGGCACGGGCCGTTACACCACGTTTTACGCGAGGCATTGTTGATCTCCTATCAAGCGAAAGGCATCATGGCTTTAACTGAAGCCACGTTTGTTTTGTCGACCGCTGCAGAACCGCGCAACTGACGCTTGTTCTTGGTGGTTTTCTTGGTGAGGATGTGGCGTTTGAAGGCCTGACCCCGCTTGATCGATCCGCTGCCGCGAACCTGAAAGCGCTTTGCAGCACTTTTCTTGGTTTTCATCTTGGGCATATCAATTCCTGTTACTTGAACTTGTACCCTGCAGGTGCCCTGAAAATTGGCTTGGCGCGACGGCCAGACCCCGATATCCAGTTCTTGTTAACCCCAGCGTACTTTTGGAACTACATTTTTCCGGGATAGGTTTCCCAGGAAAGCCTTTGATTATATGACATATTTCTAATGTTTGCAGCCTGAAGGCGCTCACCACGCTCGCACCTCCTCAGCGCGGCTTGAAACGATATTGAAAAGCCTCAGCAAAATGCTTAGCATCGATTACGTGATGACCATCGAGATCCGCGATGGTCCGCGCGACTCGTCGAATACGTTGAATAGATCGAGCTGAGACAAAATAACGGTCAATCAGTCTCTCTAAGAGTAACTTTGCCTTTGAGTCTATTTTGCAATACACCTCCAACTGCGCATCGCTCAGCCGCGCATTCAAGCAAGCTTGTCGCGTTTGCTGCAAACGCCAAGCCTCTGACACTCTGCAACGAACTTGCTCCGAGCTTTCACCCACAGGCAAATCCGTCCACCTCTCTTTCTCCTGAGAGACTTGAATCTGCAAATCGATGCGATCAACCAACGGTCCCGAGACGCGCGACTGATAGGTGGCGACCTGTTCCAGCCTGCATTGACATACCCTTCGGGCATGACCGTGCCAGCCGCAAGGACAAGGGTTCATCGTCGCCAAAAGTTGAAAGTTTGCTGGAAAAGTCACTTTCATATTGGCGCGTGCGAGAGCGATTTCATGATTTTCTAATGGCTCGCGCAATGCTTCTCGCACCCTGCGATCAAATTCTGGCAGCTCGTCCAGAAACAAAACCCCTCTGTGCGCAAGCGAAACCTCGCCAGGCTTTGGTTTGATACCGCCACCGATGATCGCGGCAAGCGAGGCCGAATGATGGGGCGCACGAAAGGGACGCGCCAACGTCATAGATTGTGAAACGCCCGCAAAGGCTGCAATCGCGGCAACCTCCAGAGCTTCGTCTTCAGTCAGATTCGGAAGAATCCCAGGCAATCGCTTTGCGAGCATACTTTTACCAATGCCAGGTGTTCCAGAGAGTAATACGCTGTGACCACCCGCAGCTGCGAGTTCAAGCGCCCTACGCGCAAGCAGTTGACCTCGCACATCCGATAAACAAGGAAATTCTGCTTGTTGTTCGGTCATGCCAAAGGGCTTCACCGGGTGCAGAGGCGACACTCCATTTAAATGGGCCACAACCTCTGCAAGCGAATTCGCGCCCAGCACTTTGATCCCGGGCACATGAGAAGCTTCGACAGCATCCTGGCTAGGCACAAGCAAAGTTGCAGACCGATGTGTACGTGCCACAGACAAAGCAATCGCCAAAACGCCTCGAGTAGGCACCAGCGTACCGGTGAGAGAAAGCTCACCTGCCAGGACAAGACTCGCTAAAGCAGGCGCATCGCCTGAGGCTTCCTGTCTATGGCTAGCTGCCGGGATCGCCACCTGGCCTGAAACAAGCAAGACACCCACGGCAATCGGTAAATCAAAACGACCGGATTCTTTCGGGATGTCGGCGGGAGAAAGGTTGACGGTTAAGCGACCAAGAGGAAATTCAAAACCACTGCTCAAGATCGCCGCGCGCACGCGCTCACGACTTTCCCGTACCTCGGCATCCGCCAATCCAACGATGCCAAAACTCGGGAGGCCTCGCGCCAAATGAATTTCAACGCGAACGGATGGGGCATCAAAGCCCACAAGAGAACGACTCAATAAGACTGCAAGTGACATGGCTGGACCCAAACCATGCAGTATGAATTGGGTCTCACGCAAAATCATCGCATTGGAATAGATTGATCCAATGCGTGAAATACCCGGTGAAATCTAGTTTGGTTTTTCTGGACTTTCCAGGGCGGCAACCCGCGTCTCAAGAGCATGAAGTTGCTGTTCAAGCGCTTCGATCCGAAGCTGAGCCCGACTGAGCATGTCTGCCTGAACATCAAACTCTTCACGGGTCACAAGATCCATCTTGTTAAAAGCCTGACCCATGAATGCTTTCACATTACGTTCAATATCCGCGGCAGGACTCTTGGCGATCAGTTCGGAGACGTTTTTCTGAAACTCTTCGAACCAGGCATTAGGCTTGATCATGATGCTCTCCCATTTCTAATCATGACAGTTTAGAGCAGAACGAGCTTAAACCCTCAGGCACCAAAGTGGTGCGCATAAATATTTTTAGCACCAATTCTGCTCATTGATCCTTGCAATTGAATGCTGAAAGTCCTCATTACATTCAAACACCCGCTGGCACGGCTTTTGCTTAACCTCGTTACACCCTTTCAGCGAGGTAACAAACATGAAACTCATTATTGCCATTATCAAGCCGTTCAAACTTGACGAGGTCAGAGTCGCCCTGTCGACACTAGGCGTCCAAGGCCTCACGGTCACCGAAGTCAAAGGTTTCGGCAGACAAAAGGGACACACAGAATTGTATCGGGGCGCCGAGTATGCCGTCGACTTTTTACCAAAACTTCGTGTCGAAGCAGCGGTGTCGGATGGTTTGGTGGATCAAGCGATTGAAGTCATCGAACATGCCGCCCGCACTGGAAAGATAGGGGACGGAAAAATTTTCATTGCCCCGCTTGAGCAGGCAATCAGAATCCGAACAGGCGAAACCGGCGAAGCCGCACTCTAAATCAATTGAATCAACGGAGCATTAAAAATGGATAAAGCCGATATCGCATGGGTAGGAGTTTCCACCCTCCTCGTTCTTTTGATGGTCGTCCCCGGATTGGCCTTGTTCTACGGCGGACTGGTACGTTCAAAAAACGTACTTTCAGTCTTGATGCAAGTCATGTGCACGTTTGCTGTGGCAGTCTTGCTCTGGTTCGCTTATGGCTATTCATTGACGTTTACCGAGGGCAACGCTTTTGTGGGTGGCTTCTCCCGGTCTTTCTTCAGCGGAATGTTCAATCCCGATGACGGCAAGTATTCGATGACAGGATCCATACCTGAGTTTCTGTATGCCGCGTTCCAGGCCACCTTTGCTGGCATTACTTGTGCACTGATCGTGGGCGCCTTCGCAGAACGTGCCCGATTTTCGGCCGTACTGGTGTTCACCGTTTTGTGGTTTACGTTCGCCTACATTCCCGTCGCACACATGATCTGGTTCACGACAGACACTTCAAAAGGCTTGCTCGCTGCCAAAGGTGCGCTGGACTTTGCGGGTGGCACAGTCGTGCACATCAATGCCGGTATTGCAGCGCTTGTGGGTGCATTCGTGGTGGGTAAACGTCTTGGCTATGGCAAAGAGGCTATGCAACCGCACAATCTGCCAATGACCATGATGGGCGCTTCATTGCTATGGGTGGGCTGGTTTGGCTTTAATGCCGGTTCATCGCTGGCAGCGAACGAAGTCGCCGCCCTTGCGTTATTCAATACGTTGATCGCAACTGTTGGCGCCATACTGGCCTGGGTATTCACTGAATGGGCAATCAAAGGACGCCCATCCATGCTCGGCGCGGCCTCAGGTGCGATTGCAGGTTTGGTCGGCGTCACACCCGCGGCAGGTTTGGTGGGTCCCGTCGGTGCCCTGGTGATTGGTATCGCTGCAGGTGTCATTTGCGTATGGGGAGTCAACGGTCTCAAACGCATGCTGGGTGTGGATGACTCCCTCGATGTATTTGGCATTCATGGCGTAGGCGGTATCGTAGGCGGTCTGCTCGTGGGTATTTTCAATGCGAAAGCACTTGGCGGGCCAGGTCTTGATTCAATTGGTCTGATTGGCGGACAACTGCTCGTTCAGCTCGAAGGTATTGTCATCACCATCATCTGGTCTGGCGTCGTGGCCTATGTCGCATTCAAAATCGCAGATTTGATGTGCGGATTGCGTGTCAGTGAAGACATGGAGCGCGAAGGACTGGATATCACCACGCACGGTGAATCTGCCTACCATCGTTAATTTGAAAGTCTGATATGGAAATGCCGACTGTGATCACCTCACAGTCGGCATTTTTTTAAACTATTCTATTGAAGCACGTTAGGATCAATCGTACTGTGTCGATTCAACGCGGTCGCGACTTGTTGTCTTAACGCATTGGAATGACCACGTCTGATTTCTCGTTTGACATCCAGTAATTGCTGGGGGTGCATTGAAAAGTGTGTCAAACCAAGACCGAGTAACAAACGTGTCAACTTCGGGTCACCGGCCATCTCTCCACACACCGCAACAGGTATGCCCGCCCGAATGCCCGCGTTGATGGTGTTGGCGATCAGCTTGAGCACTGCAGGGTGAAGCGGATCGTAAAGTGCGGACACCTCATTGTCGGCTCGATCAATCGCCAGTGTGTACTGAATCAAGTCATTGGTGCCAATCGACAGAAAATCCAAAGCATCCGCAAAAGGATCGATCGCAATCGCCGTTGCGGGAATTTCAACCATACAACCGATCTGGACATGATCGGCATAGGGCTCACCGCGCTTGTCTAACTCTCTCTTGGCGGACTCAACCGCAGCTTTGGCCGCGATCACCTCATGCATGTGAGCCACCATAGGGATCAATATACGAACGGTGCCATGCGCAGACGCTCTTAAAATTGCTCTGAGCTGTGTCGCGAACAAATCAGGATGGGCCAAACAATAACGGATAGCCCGCAAGCCCAGCGCAGGATTCGTCGCCACCGTCGCTTCTCCGTCTAGGGCTTTATCAGCACCGACATCGAGAGTGCGAATCGTGACGGGTCGATGTTGCATCGCTTTCACCACCGCAGCATAGGCCTGATATTGCTCTTCCTCACCGGGGAGTTCCGTTCGACCAATAAATAAAAATTCGCTGCGAAACAACCCAATACCAGTCGCTCCGTTTGCCAGTGCCAGATCAACTTCATCCGGCAATTCAATATTTGCCTGCAAAGAAATGTTGATGCCATCCAGAGTTTCGGCGGGCACGTCTTTGAGAGCCGCCAACGTCATGCGGTCGTCTAAATAACGTTCCTGAAGCTTTTTGTACTGTTCGAGTGCCAACGAGGATGGGTTGACAATCAACGCCCCTTGAATGCCGTCGATAATGACCGTATCGCCATCTCGAAGCAAACTACGCGCATGACCCAGAGCCACTACCGCCGGCACAGACATACTGCGCGCCACGATCGCGGTGTGCGAGGTCGCACCACCCAGATCAGTGGCAAAACCCGCAAAACGGCCACCACGCAAACGAATCATGTCTGCGGGTGAAATATCATGCGCAATGACAATCAACGGCTCACCAGACTCACCGGCAAGATCCAGTGCACTGATGGCACGGGACCCCGCCAAAACGTGCAGAACGCGTTCAATCACATGTCTGACATCAGCGCCGCGTTCGCGCAAATAATCGTCCTCCATCGCGGCGAACTGCTCACCCAGGATTTGGCCTTGTGTTGTTAGAGCCCATTCGGCGTTGTAATGTTTGTTTTGAATCAGATTCAAAGCTTCATCAGCAAGCAATGGATCAGAGAGCAGCATGCCATGCACACTTAACAACGCAGCCAATTCGCGCGGTGCGTCCTCCGGCAAGGTCTCTACAAGCTCGAGCATCTCTTGGCGAGTGGTCTCGAGTGCCTTGCTCAATCGGGCTTGTTCTGCTTGAACAGCATCAGGGTGCACTCTGTAATGAGCGACCTCAAGTGCGGTAGCACCCATGACCAAAGCACGACCAATCGCATATCCTCGCGCTGCTCCCTGCCCATACAGGCAAACCATGGGAGCCGGACGCAAGTCGTCAGACTGGTTATTCGCCTTCGCCGAATTTATCATCGAACAGTTTTTGAATAGCGTCGAGTGCTTGATCGGCATCACTGCCGTTCGCTTCAACTTTAACAGTGGTTCGAATACCCGCAGCTAACATCATGACGCCCATGATGCTTTTAGCATTCACGCGTTGCGCGCCCTTGGAGATGAAGATTTCGCTACTGAACTTACCAGCAAGCTGGGTGAGCTTGGCCGCAGCACGCGCATGCAAGCCAAGCTTGTTGGACACGACGATATCGAGATCAGGCATATCGAAAGAATAAGGAAATAAGGTTGGCTCGCGCAGATAACATCAGTCTACACGCAAGACAGCCTGTGTGGCGCCAATAAGTGCCTTCTCGATCACAACATCCAATGCTGCATTGCGATAATTGATAGCTTTGAGCAACATTGAGGCATTGACGCCACCTAAAACGTGACTCGATACACCCTGAGAATGCAAAAGCTTTGACGCTGCAACCGCGATGTTCGAGGGCGTTGCACCGGGCAAGTCAGTCAAAATTAATGCGCCCTGTCCTTGAGCACTTTCAAAGATTGAGGCCGCGAGCCTGGGTGCAGAATCCGAAGCACATTCATCGGGCTCAACATCAAAGGCTTGAATATGTGGATCACAACCCAGAACATGCCAGACGCAGGCCTTTAAAGCTGAAGCGAGTGGCGCATGCGCCACGATAAAAATGACGGTCATCGCTTAAACAGCCCGCTCGACGGCAGACTCCAAAGCCTCGACGAAACGAGCACCTACGTCAAACCCAGTCTGCTGCGTGATTTCAACGAAGCAGGTCGGACTCGTCACGTTGATCTCCGTTACATATTGACCGATCACATCCAGTCCGACAAGTAGCAAACCTCTTTTGCTCAGTTGGGGGGCGATTTCACGCGCGATTTCCCAGTCTCTCGCAGATAGAGGTTGAGCCACTCCACGTCCACCTGCCGCCAAATTTCCTCTGGTTTCACCGGCAAGCGGTATACGTGCCAGACAATAAGGCACGGGTTCGCCACCGATCAGCAAAATACGTTTATCGCCCTGGGAAATTTCTGGAATGTAACGCTGCGCCATGATGGAACGCTGTCCATCGTGGGTGAGAGACTCCAGAATCGCGTTCAGGTTGGGTTCGTTGACTGAAAGTTTAAAGATGCCCGTGCCACCCATACCATCAAGGGGCTTGACGATCACATCACGATGCTCTGCGTGAAAAGCCTTGATGCGGGCCATATCGCGCGTGACTAGCGTGGGAGTCGTAAATTGAGCGAACTCAGTGATAGCGAGCTTTTCAGGATGATTTCGAATGGCCGAACCACTATTGAAAATACGGGCGCCTTGCGACTGCGCATAATCAAACATGTGCGTGATGTAAACATACTCCATATCGAAAGGAGGATCTTTACGCATCAGAACTGCCGAAAAGTCTCGCAAAGGCGTATCGACAGCATCACCGACCTGCGTCCACCATTCAGAAGCATGCAAGTCCGCGCCCGTGACCAATCCGATAGGCTGGGCACGAGCAAAAACCTGACCACTCTCGATGAACACATCGCCCTGCAAGGCAACACTGAGTGAATGACCGCGAGCAACGAGTGCTTGCATCATTGCAACAGAGCTGTCCTTGTAGGCGTTTAAGCTTGGAAGTGGATCCAGTACAAACAGGACATGCATGGTTTTAGGCTGCGGCTTCTTTGGTGGCGGTTTTCTTGCGAGGTGCAAGCACCATCACCATTTGACGACCTTCCAGCTTGGGCATGGCTTCAACAACAGCCATATCTGTCAAGTCATCGCGAACTCGCTCCAGAACACGCATGCCAAGTTCCTGGTGCGCCATTTCGCGACCGCGGAAACGTAGCGTGACTTTCGCTTTATCACCTTCATCGAGAAAGCGCTTGAGGTTACGAAGCTTGACCTGATAGTCACCCTCATCCGTGGCAGGACGAAACTTGACCTCTTTGACCTGAATGATTTTTTGCTTGGCACGCGCTTCGGCCAAACGCTTTTGTTCTTGGTATTTGAACTTGCCGTAATCCATCAAGCGGCAAACTGGCGGATCAGCATTTGGTGCGATCTCAACCAAATCGATTTCACTTTCTTCAGCCATGCGAATGGCATCAAAAGTTTTCACAATACCGAGCTGCTCGCCCTCTATGCCTAATAAACGCACCTCGGGAACTCGAATTTCACCATTGATGCGGTGGGGTTTTTCTGTTGCGATGTTGACGACTCCTAGTAGTTAGGCCGACTGCGTTGCAGGCGAACCGGAATTGCGGCGACAAGCCACGTCTTCGTTTAGCAGTGAAGCGAATTGAGCTGCGGGCATGACTCCAAGCTCGACCCCACCACGTCCACGTACAGCTACAGTCCCTGCCTGGCGCTCTTTTTCACCAACCACCAAGATATAGGGAACCTTTTGTAGACTGTGTTCACGGATTTTATAGGTAATTTTTTCACTGCGACAATCTGATTCTACTCTAAAGCCTTGTTTTTTCAGGCTTTGTGTGATTTCTGCCGCATAATCTGCCGCATGTTCAGATATACAGCATACAACCGCCTGAACAGGAGCAAGCCAAGCGGGCATCGCACCGGCATGATTTTCGATCAACATACCGATAAAACGCTCGAAAGAACCCAGGATCGCACGGTGCAACATCACGGGCGCACGGCGCTGGTCAGAGGCGTCTACAAACTCGGCACCCAAGCGCTGGGGCATTGAAAAGTCGACCTGTATCGTTCCGCACTGCCAGTGTCTTCCAATCGCGTCTTTCAGTGTGTATTCAATCTTGGGGCCATAAAAAGCCCCCTCACCCGGAGAAACTTCGAAGACGCAACCCGTCCGCTTGAGACTTTCCATCAGTGCGGTTTCTGCCTTGTCCCAGACCTCGTCACTACCAATTCTCTTTTCGGGACGCGTCGCGACCTTGTAAAGAACCTCGGTGAAACCGAAATCAGCATAGACTTTTTGCAAGAGGGCCGTGAATGCTGCGCACTCATCCTGCAATTGGTCTTCCGTGCAAAAAATATGACCATCGTCCTGGGTAAAGCCACGGACACGCATCATGCCGTGTAGCGATCCGGAAGGCTCATTCCGATGGCACTGCCCAAACTCGCCATAACGCAATGGCAGGTCACGGTAAGAATGCAACCCTGAATTAAATATTTGCACATGGCCGGGACAATTCATGGGCTTGAGACCATACACGCGGTTCTCTGATTCCGTCGTGAACATGTTCTCGCGGTAGTTGTCCCAGTGTCCGGTCTTTTTCCACAGAGAGATATCAAGAATCTGAGGCGCCTTGACCTCCTGATAACCATTGTCACGATACACGGCGCGCATGTATTGCTCAACTTGTTGCCAGATCGCCCACCCCTTGGGATGCCAGAAGATCAGGCCTGGCCCCTCTTCTTGAAAATGGAATAAATCAAGATCTCGACCGATCTTGCGATGATCGCGGCGCTCGGCTTCTTCAAGCATGTGCAGGTATGCGTCCTGGTCCTCTTTGGTCGCCCAAGCCGTGCCATAAATACGCTGCAACATTTCATTGTTGCTGTCGCCACGCCAATACGCGCCAGCGACTTTCATGAGTTTGAAAACCTTTAGTTTTCCGGTGCTCGGCACATGAGGACCGCGGCACAGATCGATAAAGTCCCCTTCGCGATACAGACTAATCGTTTCATTGCCCGGTATGGCACCAATAATCTCGGCTTTGTAGGTCTCGCCGATACCTTTGAAATAGGCGACAGCGTCATCGCGCAGCCATTCTTCGCGTGTCACGACTTCATCTTTTTTGGCAAGCTCCGCCATTTTCTTTTCAATGGCAACCAAGTCTTCGGGCGTGAAGGGGCGTTTATAGGAAAAATCGTAATAAAAACCGTTGTCAATCACCGGACCGATTGTGACTTGTGCCTCTGGAAAAAGCGATTTAACCGCATAGGCTAACAAATGAGCCGTCGAATGACGGATCAGGTCAAGACCATCGGTATCCTTGGCCGTGATAATGGCAAGCTGGGTGTCGCTTTCAAGACGATGCGTCGTGTCAACAAGACGGCTCTGGCCGTCTTTCGTGATCCGTCCACCCAAGGCGGCACGCGCCAGACCTGCGCCAATCGATTGAGCCACCTCGGCAACCGTAACCGGTCCGGGGTATTGACGCTGCGACCCGTCGGGGAGCGTTATTGAGAGCATCAGCACTAATCCTGTAACAAAGCGACAAAGGGCAAGTTTACCATTTCAACGATTATTCAATTAACACTCAGGCAGAGTTCTGCTATCGTGAAATCAACATTATTTCAACAAAACCAAGAGACAAAATCATGAAATTCACCCCTCCTAGGATTGTGCTTCGTTTGTTATGGCTGTTGTGCTTAGTGCCCATGGCGCTGAGTGCCCAAAACTACCCATCGAGGCCGATCACTATCGTTGTGCCGTACGGACCAGGAAGTGGCAATGACATGATTGCCCGAGAAGTCGCCCAGCAACTGACTCAGATCATGAAAACAACGGTTCTGGTTGAAAACAAAGCCGGAGCAACAGGCAACATCGCAACAGACTATGTTGCTCAAGCCAAGCCCGACGGTTATACGATTTTCCTGACCAGTACAAGCGGCATTATTAATCAAGTGACCAATCCGGCTGTCAAAACGGATCTTTCGAAAGATTTCGAGTCCATTGCGTTTGCAGCCAGTCTGCCATATGTGGTTGCCGTTCCTCCAAGCCTGCCCGCAAAATCATTGCAAGATATTGTCAGTCTTGCCAAAGCCTCACCTGGAAAGCTGAATTACAACGGCCCCTCAGGCAGCGTCTCTGACTATCTTGGATCCAAACTGAAGGCCTCTAACAATCTTGACATGGTCATGATTCCTTACAAAAGCACCTCTGATGCACAAGTCGATGTGCTGGCAGGACGTATTCAAGTGTGGTTTACAACCGCCGCCTCTGCGGTCGGTTTGGCAAAAGGCGAGAAAATTCGTGTACTAGCGGTCACTGGTGACAAACGACTGGCTGCGCTACCAGACGTGCCCACAGTCAAGGAAGCGGGTATTCCGGATATGTTTACTGAAGTTTCCTTTTTCTTTGTTGCGCCAGCGGGCACGCCTAAAGATGCCATCGAGAAACTGGGTCAAAGTATCGACATCGCACTACAAAGCAAAGAAGTTGAAAGTCGACTGGCCAATATGTCCGTGCAAGTCAAAAAAGGTTCAGCAAAAGAGGTCCATACACACATTAAAGACGAAATGGCTAAATGGTCCAAAATCGCTGGTGGTGTGAAAAATTAAAACCCTCAACTTTGACAAGATCTCAACACAACGTACTCAACTGGACAGAAATCATGGATGGATGGCGTGCTCGACTGGGTTTCTTACTACCCCCTGGAAACCCCAACGTAGAACCTGAATTATTTTCACTTAAACCTGACGGTGTCTCCGTACATTTCGCTCGGATGATTGCGCGTGGCACACCCGGCGCACACGATGGCCAGGACCAGCGGACTCGTTCACAGCTTGACCATATCGACGAACCAACGGAAATGCTTGCTCTCATTCGTCCTCAGGTGATAGCCATGGCGCATACAGCTTCGAGTTACATGCTGGGACGTGCCGGTGAAGCCGAGCTGACAGCCAGACTCGAAAAACAATATCACGTTCGTTTTACCTCAGCGTTCGCAAGTGTGATTGCAGCGATGAATCATCTGGGGGTGAAAAGAGTCGCACTCGGAACACCCTACGCAGAGGCGCAAACGCTTGCAGGTCAAGCCGCGCTTGAAAGCTATGGCATGAAAGTTGTCAACGTCAGACGACTCGAAAACGTCAGGAATATCTATGAAGAAACGCCAGAGCGGGCATACTCGCTTGCCCGCGCCGCCGATTGTGCGCAGGCCGAGGTCGTTTTTCTGAGCGGGGTTGGAATGCCAACCGTCGAGGTACTGGACGCACTCGAGCGTGATCTTGGCAAGCCTGTGATTTCCAGTGTTGCGGCAATGATGTGGCACTGCTTGAAAATATCAGGCGTTGAACCGTTCGTTCCAGGTTATGGCAGCTTACTTGGAAAAAATTAGGTTTTTGGCTGCCGGAAAAGTGCGTGCATCGCTCAACGCATGGATCGTTGCGATGCTGATGAGCGTATTGAACCAGGCAAGCGCTGCGCCTGATGACGCATTGAGTTGCTTGGCTAAAACCTACCCAGACCATTTGACACTCCCTACAGGGGATCTTGTAATCGTGAGTCACGCGGGGCAGAGATATCCCTACGAATCAGAAACATTATTTAAAAACATTGAAGATGAACTAGACCGCGCCGACCTCTTCAGTCAATTGCGACAAAGGTATCAAAGAGGGTCTCTAGCCAGAGCGCCGCAAAACAACGAAGACCCGGGGCGCCTTCGTCACATGCCCCTCTTTCTTGATATGTATGGCAAAACATCGTCCGAAGTCATCAAAAAGCTGGTGAACATACACTGGGCTCCCTGCAATTGTCAGTTCCAGTTTTCAAGCGTGAACGGTGCAGCCCGCGCGCTGGAAACAGTTGGCAAAGAAATCCATTCTGCAGGGCTTTCGCATTACATGAATCAAGGTATCGGCACTTTTAATTGGCGCAAAATTGCTGGCACCAACCGATTAAGCATGCATGCATTGGGCATTGCCATCGATTTCAAATTACCCTCCTCGCTTGGACGTTACTGGCGATGGGATCATCCCTCAGGCAGTCAACATCGAACGTTCCCAATCGAAATCCTGCGCGATGAAGGTCTCAACCGCATTGTGGATATCTTTGAGGCAAACGGATTTATTTGGGGCGGTAAATGGTGGCACTATGACAGTATCCATTTTGAATACCGGCCAGAGCTGGCGCTCCATGATTGTTTCGCCGAAGACGAAAATCAATAAAACGTAAAATTAAAATAGCTCGGGCGGCTCTACATCATTAACGGGGGACAACGGTATTCATTAAACTTGTTTTTGCGAAGAAACATTTTTAATGGAGATCATACCGATGTCCCACATCGATTCTATCCTAGGACTGCCTGGATTAGCCATTG
>NZ_JAUHHF010000049.1 GCF_030410395.1 Zwartia panacis | reverse complement strand
CTTGGCGCACTGTCGCGCTCAACTGTTCTGATCGGTGCGGCGGCTTGTTGTGCGCAACCGGACAACAAAGCCATGCCCGCCATACTGACTGCTAAAACATACATACGCGTGGATGTCATAACGTTCTACCTGATACTAGTCAAACTGATTGCCCATCCGAAACAAACGGTGGTGCTCGCGAATCGCGTAACGATCCGTCATCCCTGCGATGTAATCGGCAATCGCACGTGCCTGAGCCGCGGCATCCTCATGCCG
>NZ_JAUHHF010000048.1 GCF_030410395.1 Zwartia panacis | reverse complement strand
CCCCCCCCCCCCCCCCCCCCCCCCCCCCCCCCCCCCCCCCCCCCCCCCCCCCCCCCCCCCCCCCCCCCCCCCCCCCCCCCCCCCCCCCCCCCCCCCCCCCCCCCCCCCCCCCCCCCCCCCCCCCCCCGCCCCCCCCCCCCCCCCCCCCCCCCCCCCCCCCCCCCCCCCCCCCCCCCCCCCCCCCCCCCCCCCCCCCCCCCCCCCCCCCCCCCCCCCCCCCCCCCCCCCCCCCCCCCCCCCCCCCCCCCCCCCCCC
>NZ_JAUHHF010000047.1 GCF_030410395.1 Zwartia panacis | reverse complement strand
GGCGGTGATTGCGCGCGAGCGGGTGACCGCGCAGGGCACGCGGGATAAGTATCTGGTGGCATATTTGGTGGCGCACGCGCAGAACGCTGCAGCCGCGGAGCTGCCCGGCGATGGAGAGCTCAGGAGCCTGTTGTCGCGCACGTTGCCCGACTACATGGTGCCTGCGGCCTTTGTGCAATTGGAGAGTTTACCGCTCACGCCCAATGGCAAGCTCGATCGCAAGGCGTTGCCCGATCCGGACTTTGGCGCCGATCAGAGTACGTACCGTGCGCCAGTC
>NZ_JAUHHF010000046.1 GCF_030410395.1 Zwartia panacis | reverse complement strand
GAAAGCACTCCGTGGCGCGCAGCCGTGGGCGAACCCCAGGGAACTGATGTCGGAAATAACGGTTGCAGTCCTGGCAGTGATACTTGGGCACGCTCAAATGCAGAAACACGATCTGATTGCCTTGGCGCGAGTGCTTCAGCGTTCGGCTGTGAGTCGCCTTAATACGTATCGATGGACTTGCACAATAATGACAAGCGGGTCGGCTTGTGGGCTTGGCCCAGACATGAACGCCTAGCTGGCGATCCACCCGCTCAATGGCTAATCCAGGCAGTCCTAGGATAGAAT
>NZ_JAUHHF010000045.1 GCF_030410395.1 Zwartia panacis | reverse complement strand
TGACCCGCGCCAAAGCCAATATGAATGCTCGAAGAATCTATTCGGCACAAGTCGAGCGAGCGAGCGGCATTATTTGCGATCAGACGATATTGCTCAACGGGTTTTACGCGACCCAACATTACCCAGAGAACTTGAGGCGCGTTCGATTCAAGGATGTCGAGAGTGGCAAGACGCTCATATTCCTGACCAACAACTTTGTCTTGCCGCCGCTGACGATCGCAGCGCTTTACAAGAATCGCTGGCAAGTCGAATTGTTCTTCAAATGGATCAAGCAGCACCTGAGAATCAAGAAGTTCCTGGGCAACAGCG
>NZ_JAUHHF010000044.1 GCF_030410395.1 Zwartia panacis | reverse complement strand
CTTAAATACTGCCTCAGGCTCAGTTCCGAGCGTCCGAGGACCACGTCAAACACTTTGTGGTTTCTCAGGTCTACGAATGTTGTTGCGTAGCCCTTTTTACGGGTAAAGAAATGCTCATCAATCCCCAGGATGCGAGGGCAGGCCCTGCCAGAAAGCTCAAGCACCCTTCGCTTGACGTGGTGCTGGTACCAGCGCTCAACGGTGGCACTGCCGATGCGATGTGTGGTTGACAGTTTGCGCTGACTCACGCCTCCATCGTGCGCTTCAAATACCTCCAGCCGAAAGCACTCCGTGGCGCGCAGCCGTGGGCGAACCCCAGGGAACTGAT
>NZ_JAUHHF010000043.1 GCF_030410395.1 Zwartia panacis | reverse complement strand
CTTTCACAGACGTACGTCCACTATCATCGGCGCTAAGGTGTTTCACGGTCCTGTTCGGGATGGGAAGGGGTGGGACCACCTCGCTATGGTCGTCAAGCGTAGCTTGTTGAACGCTCAAGGGCGGGTGCCTGCGACACTTCTGTCGAGACACGCCACAAGGGCATTCCAATCTGGGAAGAAGCAAACGTGTTGTCTTGGCGTATGAATGCGGGTTGGATGTTTTGACTACAGCCGTTATTCACGACTTTACATATTTATTTGAACGGCACTTTAACTCTACAACAATCAGGTCATTAACCTGTAGGGTTATAGGATCAAGCCGCACGGGCAATTAG
>NZ_JAUHHF010000042.1 GCF_030410395.1 Zwartia panacis | reverse complement strand
CGGCGACCTACAACATTCCGCAGGCGCTTCGTTTGAGGGGCTCTCTCAATATCGAGGTGCTCGCTCAGGCCTTGGTGTTGCTTTTAGATCGTCATGAGTCTTTACGCACAGTGATCAGACTCCATGATAATGGAGAGTATCAAGGTTCAGTCCTCGCAGTTCCTGCAGCAGAATCAATATGCAGGCAGGTCGATCTTCGCACGCTGGATGCAGAGTCCCGTGAGCTCGCGTTGTCGCAGTGCATCCGCGACGAGGTGGATCGACCGTTTGATCTCGCCAATGATTATTCACTTCGCGCGTGTGTGGTCAGAGTCGATGCACAGGAGAATGTGCTGTTGCTCACGT
>NZ_JAUHHF010000041.1 GCF_030410395.1 Zwartia panacis | reverse complement strand
CACTTAACCGTCCGATACCTGGAGTGAGTTGAGGTCCGGAATGAACCTTTAACTGATCAATGAATATTGCCAGTGCCGCCGGAGTCGGAGACTCAAACAACACGCGCAATGGCAATTCACAAGCGGTGAGCTGACGCACACGGGCAATCAGCCGCATCGCAAGCAGCGAATGCCCGCCGATCGCAAAGAAACTGTCGTCCAAGCCCACGCGGCTCGCGCCCGTCACCTCCGCGAACAATCCGCACAACATGATCTCGTGCTCGCTGACTGGCGCACGGTACGTACTCTGATCGGCGCCAAAGTCCGGATCGGGCAACGCCTTGCGATCGAGCTTGCCATTGGGCGTGAGCGGTAAAC